>NZ_FNDD01000001.1 GCF_900100015.1 Vibrio xiamenensis
TTTGCTTGGCGACCATAGCGATTTGGACCCACCTGATTCCATGCCGAACTCAGAAGTGAAACGAATTAGCGCCGATGGTAGTGTGGGGTTTCCCCATGTGAGAGTAGGACATCGCCAGGCTTTAATTTTCGGATTTTAGATAAATTGTCTAAAAACCAAATAAAAAGAGCCCGTTTAGACCGCGGGCTTTTTTTAGTCCACCGATTAGTTTGCTGATATAGCTCAGGTGGTAGAGCGCATCCTTGGTAAGGATGAGGTCCCCAGTTCGAGTCTGGGTATCAGCACCAGTTACTCTTTGAGTAACACACAAAATTTGCTTAGCGACCATAGCGTTTTGGACCCACCTGATTCCATGCCGAACTCAGAAGTGAAACGAAATAGCGTCGATGGTAGTGTGGGGCTTCCCCATGTGAGAGTAGAACATCGCTAGGCTTAATTTCTAAGGCCTCGACTGAAAAGTCGGGGCTTTTTCGTATCTGGAATATGGTAAAGAAAGAGTGGGTACCTTATTTCGCGTGAAGCTTAAGATGCACTCGTTATTTTTGGTTTAGGCTCCAGTCATATTGGTAGTGGATTGTACCTTTGAAGTTTTTCAACTGGGGGCGATAGCTGCTGAGGTGTTCTAATAATTGTTGTTCGTTACCAAAATCTTCGCGATACCAATCATAGATAGATGACAATTGTAGTTGGTCTGCTTTGACGTCAACACCCTTATCACTATTGATAAACTCGCTAGCCGCATGTTCTAACATGGCTTGAGTGTTTTCACTGGTGTAGGCAAAAGGTTGAAGATTTGGGCAGCCAAGACTTGCGCAATTCACCGCGTAGTGAATTCGAACATCTTGCCATATTGGGCGCAAGATTCTGTGTTCAATATCATTGAGCGTCAACGCCTTACCGTTGATAGTGGTAATGGTTTCATCCCACGGACCAAAACTGAACCAACTGCCTAATTTAGTGATCGACTTGACTGGATAGTTTTCCAGAATAAGTTCGACCGTCAACGCGTTATACAAATTGACCCAATACGAAAATTGCTCGGCTTGGTTGTAGTTTCTCGGATCAATGGCTATCTGGTTTTGAATATAGCGAGTTAGAGTATTTCGATCTTGAGGCGAGATGTTTTTATAGTCGAAGAGTGTGTTTTGCCCTGAGATAGAGAGATTATGGCTTAGCACTTGTTGCCAAAGCTCATGAGATAACATCTGCGGGTTTTGTTCATCACTTTGTTGCCAATAAGACCAAAGCTCGGATTTGGGCGCGGCGAAGGCGGTTGAGCTCAGTAGCGCTAAGCTAATGAAAAGCGTTTTTTGCATGTCGAAATCCTTTTCGCTGAGATTTGATGATAGCGCAAGATGTAAACATAAAAAAAGGTTGGCATTATGCCAACCTCTAATATTCGATGTTTATCGACTGATTAAGCTAAAAACGAAGGAATGTTTGCTTCGTAGTCGGCAATTTTATCTTCGTGTTGCAGCGTTAAACCGATGTTATCTAATCCGTTAAGCAAACAGTGGCGACGGAATTCATCGATTTCAAATCCATACTCTTTACCGTTTGCACGGACTTTCATCGCTTCTAAATCGACTTCAACCTCTGCGCCTTGATTGGCTTCGACAAACTGAAAAATCTCATCGACTTCTTGTTCCGTTAAACGAACAGGGACCATTTGGTTGTTGATCGAGTTGCCATAGAAAATATCCGCGAAACTCGGTGCGATCATCGCTTTGATGCCGTAATCGGCAAGCGCCCAAGGTGCGTGCTCACGTGATGAACCACAGCCAAAGTTTTCACGCGCAAGTAAAATTGATGCGCCTTTATAGCGAGGTGCATTAAGCACGAACTCTGGGTTTGGTTGCTGGCCTGCATCGTCAAGAAAGCGCCAATCGTGGAAAAGGTGCTTACCAAAACCCAAGCGAGATACTTTTTGTAGAAACTGCTTAGGAATGATTGCATCGGTATCAACGTTTGCAGCATCTAAAGGAACGACTAAGCCTTTATGTTGTTTAAAACCTGACATTTTCGTTCTCCTTAATCCAATTCACGAATATCGACAAAGTGGCCAGCAATCGCTGCTGCGGCTGCCATTGCAGGGCTTACTAAGTGGGTACGACCATCACGACCTTGGCGGCCTTCAAAGTTGCGGTTTGAAGTGGATGCGCAGCGCTCGTGAGGACCTAAGCGGTCGTTGTTCATTGCCAAACACATCGAACAACCTGGCAAACGCCATTCGAATCCGGCTTCTTTAAAGATGATGTCCAAGCCTTCAGCTTCAGCTTGCGCTTTTACTTGCTCAGAACCTGGAACAATCAGCGCTTGAACGTGTGAGGCCACTTTGCGACCTTTTGCTACAGCTGCTGCTGCGCGCATATCTTCAATACGTGAGTTAGTACATGAACCGACAAACACTTTATCGACGTTGTATTCAGAAAGGGATTTTCCAGCTTCTAATCCCATATAAGCTAAGGCTTTTTGTGCAGAGGCTTTCTCAACCGGATCGTTAAAGCTTTCTGGCGATGGAATTGGTGCGTCAACGGCAATCACTTGGCCCGGGTTTGTCCCCCAAGTGACTTGCGGTTTGATTTCGCTGGCTTCTAGAGTCACTACCGCATCAAACTGCGCATCGTCATCGGTGCGTAGGGTTTTCCAGTACTCAACCGCAGCGTCAAAATCTGCGCCAGTTGGTGAGAATTTACGGCCTTTGATGTATTCAAATGTGGTTTCATCAGGGGCGATTAAGCCCGCTTTAGCGCCCAATTCGATTGCCATGTTACACACAGTCATACGGCCTTCCATGGAAAGGTCTCGAATTGCTTCGCCGCAGAACTCTACCACATAGCCAGTACCGCCAGCGGCCGTGGTTTTACCAATGATGGCTAGCACGATGTCTTTCGCGGTGATGCCAGGTGCCACTTTGCCTTTGACTTCAATTTTCATGGTTTTGGCACGAGCTTGTTTTAGCGTTTGTGTCGCGAGAACGTGCTCAACTTCGGAAGTACCGATACCAAATGCAAGCGAACCAAATGCGCCGTGAGTGGCGGTGTGTGAGTCACCACAAACAATCGTCATGCCCGGTAGGGTAATACCAAGCTCTGGGCCCATTACGTGGACAATACCTTGATATTTATGGTTGATGTCGTAAAGCGTGACGCCAAATTCTTCACAGTTTTGTTTCAGCGTTTCCATTTGAATACGCGCCATTTCACCCGAGGCGTTAATGTCCTTGGTGGTGGTCGACACGTTGTGGTCCATGGTCGCGAACGTTTTGCCCACTTGACGCACTTTACGGCCTTTTTCACGCAGACCATCAAATGCTTGCGGTGACGTTACTTCATGCACCAAGTGACGGTCGATATATAGAATTGGGTTTTCACCTTCGGCAGCGACTGCGACGTGCGCGTCGTAGACCTTTTCATATAATGTTTTGCCCATGTTTGCTTCCTGTATTCCAGCTCTTTGCTGCTTTACTTTCGATGGTGGAACGGACACTGCCATTGATGCTTACAACAAAGAGCGGATTAAATTTATTATGAATTTAGAATATACGCGGCGATCTTATCGCCCATTTCTGAAGTGCTAAGTGGCGTTTTATCACCAGCTAAGTCACCGGTAAGCTCGCCAGCGGATAAAGCTTTGGATACTGCATTTTCAATATCTTGCGCCGCCGCTTCTTCACCTAAGCTGTAACGTAGCATTAGAGCTGCAGAGAGAATTTGCGCGACTGGGTTGGCGATATTTTTGCCGGCGATATCCGGTGCGCTACCGCCCGCAGGCTCGTATAGACCGAACTTGCTTTCATTGAGCGAAGCTGAAGGTAGCATGCCCATTGAGCCCGTGATCATTGCGCATTCATCCGAGATGATGTCGCCAAAGATGTTGGAGCACAACATAACATCAAACTGGGCAGGATCTTTGATGAGCTGCATGGTTGCGTTATCGATGTACATGTGTGTTAGTTCAACATCTGGGTAGCCTTTAGCAATTTCTTCAACCACTTCACGCCATAAAATTGAGCTTTGCAGAACGTTAGCCTTATCAATAGAGCAGACTTTCTTGCGGCGTAAACGTGCCGATTCAAATGCGATTTTGGCAATGCGTTCAATCTCGAAACGGTGATAAACCTCAGTATCAAACGCTTTTTCGTTAGCGCCTTCGCCTTCACGACCTTTTGGTTGACCAAAGTAAATGCCACCAGTCAGCTCACGAACAACGACGATATCAAAACCGCGCTCTGAAATATCTGCACGCAGAGGAGAGAAAGCTTCTAGGCCTTGGTGGATCTGTGCAGGACGTAGGTTACAAAACAGTTGGAAGTGTTTACGAAGAGGAAGTAGCGCGCCGCGCTCTGGTTGGTCATTGGGTGGAAGATGTTCCCATTTCGGACCGCCTACCGAGCCAAACAATACTGCATCGGATTCTTCACATGCTTTGACTGTGCTCTGTGGAAGTGGCGTGCCATGATTATCAATCGCAATGCCACCCACATCGTGCTCTTCTCGGCTAAAGCTCAACTGGTGTTTGGTTTCGATCGCATCCAATACTTTATGGGCTTGTGCCATGACCTCTGGGCCAATTCCGTCGCCGGGCAATACCGCGATCTTGTACGTCTTGTCTGTCATGTTCTTCCTTTAATTTTTTTGAGAGTGTTGTGTTACTCGATTCTAATTGTGTCCTCGAGGCGTTGCTCGAGGACAATATTCTTATTTAAACCGCAGCGATTTTCTTTTGTTTAATGGCTTCGATTTGATCCGCGCGGTGGATGCTATTGATCACGTGAAGTAACGCTTGGCCTGATGCTTCAACAATGTCTGTCGACATGCCAGTGCCATGATATTTACGTCCTTTGTAGTTGGCAATGATATCGGCTTGACCTAAACCGTCTTCACCTTCGCCCTTAGCAGTTAGGTCGAATTTATCCAGCACGATGTCATAGCCTGTCACGCGGTAGATGCATTGGTATAGCGCATCAACAGGACCGTTACCGACTGCCGCTTCGCTGCGCTCTTCTTCGCCGCACTGTAGCTTAATACTGGTGGTCGCCATGACGCTACCAGATTGTACGCTTAAGTAGTTCAATTTGTAGAAATCATCTTCTTCGCGCAAGTTTGAGAAGTGCATCAAGGCTTCTAAGTCATAATCAAACACTTGACCTTTGCGGTCGGCCAATTTTAGGAAGTCTTCGTACAAAGCGTCTAAGTTGTACTCTTCTTCCTTATAACCCATGGTAGTCATGTGATTTTTAACCGCGGCGCGGCCACTACGGCTGGTTAGATTCAAGGCTTGATTTTTAAGACCGATCGACTCAGGTGTCATGATTTCGTAGGTATTCTTGTTTTTCAACATACCATCTTGGTGAATGCCTGATGAGTGGCTAAATGCGTTAGCGCCGACAATCGCTTTGTTGCTTTGAATCGGCATGTTACATAGCTGGCTGACCAATTTACTGGTGCGATGAATTTCATCATGCTTAATGCCAGTGTGGACGCCCAAGAACTCTTCGCGCGTTTTGATGATCATGGCGATTTCTTCTAACGAACAGTTACCCGCACGTTCGCCAATACCATTGATGGTACCTTCTACCTGGCGAGCACCGGCTTGAACGGCAGCCATGGAGTTGGCGACCGACATACCCAAGTCGTCATGACAGTGAACGGAAATGATCGCTTTATCGATGTTAGGTACGCGGTTGAACAGGGTTTGAATGATGCCACCAAATTCACTAGGAATGGTGTAGCCAACTGTGTCAGGAATGTTGATCGTGGTTGCACCCGCGTTAATGGCCGCTTCAACCATACGGCACAAATTGTCAATCGGTGTACGGCCAGCATCTTCACATGAAAACTCAACATCGTCGGTGTAGTTACGTGCATGTTTCACCGCTCTGACCGCCATTTCAACCACATCATCGTAGCTGCGACGTAACTTGTCTTCGACGTGAATCGTAGACGTGGCAAGGAAGGTGTGAATTCGGAACTGGTCAGCAACTTTTAACGCTTCGGCGGCGGCATCAATGTCTTTCACAACGGCTCGTGAAAGGGCACACACACGGCTATTTTTAATGTTTTTGGCAATGGTTTGCACGGATTGGAAGTCGCCTGGCGAAGAAACCGGAAAGCCCGCTTCAATCACATCAACGCCCAGTCTTTCTAAGGCATAGGCAATTTGCAGTTTTTCTTTAACCGTCAAGCTTGCTGGCAATGCCTGTTCGCCATCCCGCAATGTGGTGTCGAATATAATGACTTGGTCGTTCATGTTGGCTTCCTTTTTAGATGTTGTGTGGTGCGTGTTATGTCATGTTGTGTTTGCTGAGATACAAAAAAGCCCGCATCAAGTGCGGGCTTTAAAATTCTTGTGTGGTTTATTTTTCTTCCACAACCTACCCGCGCGATGTTTTCACGATAAGGAGGAGGCTGAGCAGGAGAGAAAAACGAGCTGTCATTGTTAAGCTTTCCACAAAATTAAGTTAACAGATTAGTACCGCACTCTATGGTTGAGGTCAACCCTAAAGTCGATTTTTTATTCAAATAGAGGCAACTTCGTTCTTGAAGCGTGTTTGAACAGACAATTTACCATTCAGCATCTCGAATGAGCACACGTTTATTGACCAATCAAAATCAGTTTGCCGCTGCGCGGATCGCGATAGACGGTTCCGACACTCTCCATGCCTTGATCAGATTGGCCTTTCTGTATGCTGCATTTGGGTGCAGTTCAAACTGCTGGGATCTTCATCAATTCACCAATAAAACTTCACCGAACTGTCATTTTGGCTCTTTAACGTGAAGCTTAATCCGTCAGAAAAGGAGTCGGTGATGCGTACTATAGAACCTATTGCTAAGTTTGATTTTGCTTTTTCACAGTTTTGTTTGCGCCATAGATTTAGTCTGCCCTTTGCCAGGGTTAGCCAAGCCATATCCCACACCGGAGATGGTCATCTTTATGCGGTGATAGGCCTGCTGGCTTGGCTTATTGATGACACCTTGGGGCTGATGTTTTTGCTTACCGGGTTATTAAGCTTTGCACTTGAGCTGCCACTGTATTGGGCGAGTAAAAACCTGTTTAAACGTCGCCGTCCGCAAGAGCTATCGGAATTATTGCCTTCTTTTATTACCCCTTCTGACCGCTACAGCCTGCCTTCTGGTCACACCGCCGCCGCTTTCTTAATGGCAAACTTGTTAGGGCATTTTTATCCCGATACCCAAATTTTGGCTTTGAGCTGGGCGAGTTTAATTGCAACGGCGAGAATTCTTCTTGGCGTGCATTTTTTTACTGATGTGTTGATTGGTGCGCTGCTGGGAATGAGCTGCGCCACTTCGGCGATTGCGATTATGGGAGCATAACATTTGAAGATATTGTACGGCGTTCAAGGAACGGGAAATGGACATATAGCACGAGCGCGCGCAATGCAATCGGTGCTAAGTAATAAGCAAGTTGATGTGGAGTTTCTGTTCTCAGGTCGCCGGGCTGATCGATATTTTTCGATGGAGCCATTTGGTCAATACCATACTCGTCGTGGTCTGACGTTTTGCGTCAATAAAGGCAAAGTGAACTACTTACAAACTGCCTTTAATAATAATTTGTTGAGTTTTCGCCGTGAAATCTCTGAGCTCGATCTTAGTCAATATGACTTAGTGTTAAACGATTTTGAACCGGTGAGCGCTTGGGCGGCCAAGCGGCAGGGCGTACCAACCATCGGAATCAGCCACCAAAATGCTTTCCGCTACCCGATTCCAATTAAAGGAGCCAATTGGTTGGATAAACAAGTGTTGCAGTATTTTGCGCCGACACAGCATTCGATTGGGCTGCATTGGTACCATTTTGACCAACCCTTGCTTCCGCCAATCATTCATACCGACGCCAACAATATTCGCTATGAGCCATTTGTATTGGTGTATCTGCCTTTTGAGCCGCTCGATGCCATCGCCGATTTGCTGCTGCGTTTTACCAGCCAAGCGTTTATCTGCTATCACCCGGATGTTGAGCAAGTATATAGTGACAACAATATTGAGTTTCGCCCGCTTAGCCAGTCTGAGTTTCAACGCCATCTTGCCAGTTGCAGTGGCGTTATTGGCAATGGCGGTTTTGAGCTGCCTTCTGAGGCGCTGACGCTGGGTAAAAAATTGCTGCTCAAGCCTCTTACCGGTCAGTTTGAACAGCTGACCAATGTCGCTACGCTTGAACATCTTGGATTGGCGAGTTCGATGGAGTATCTCGATGCTGCCGCAGTGCGCAGTTGGCTCGACGAAAAACATGCCGAAAAGGTGCATTATCCCAACGTGGCTGAAGCGATTGTCGACTGGATTTTGAGTGGTGAATGGCATTGCTCAAAAGACCTTTGTCACCGTCTTTGGGATAAAGTCCATTTTCCTGAGTACGTCTCTTTCTCCTAACTTTCTCACCAATCATTTCCCCACGATTCATTACCTCACAGATAGGATTTTGTATTCACTTGTGAGGTAATGCATTCACAAGTGAAAATTCATTCGTCTGATGAATGTGTAGGAAATTTCCCATAAATCGCTTTCATTGTTCTCAATAAACATGACAGAAAGTGGGGTTAAATGTTTTTAGAGTTTTTTATATTCGAATTAACAGTTTGTTTTGTAGGACTTTTCTCGAAATGGGGGTAAAAAATACTGATTAAATATCAATGCTATTGATAAGGGCTTATTGATTCGCAGATAGTAGCGCTGTTCCAAGATTCATCTAAAACACAAATATAAGAATCTCCGGTTATCTATTCCTATTTTTTAAAAATTATCCTTATTAGGTTTGACGAATACAGAGGCGTTTTATCAATGTTAGACAAAAAAGAATCGATGAGTGCGATTTCTAGCTATCGAATGGAGAGTACATTACGTGGTGTAGATTTGAATCTACTAACCGTATTTGATGCTGTAATGCAGGAGCAAAACATCACTCGTGCGGCACACAATCTAGGTATGTCTCAACCAGCAGTTAGTAATGCAGTTGCTCGTTTGAAAGTAATGTTTAACGACGAGTTATTTATGCGTCAAGGTCGTGGTATTCAGCCAACCCAGCGCGCTCGTCAATTATTCGGACCTGTGCGTCAAGCACTGCAACTGATCCGTAATGAGCTGCCAAGTTCTATCTTTACGCCAGACACTTCAACGCGTCTATTTAAAATGGCGATCTGCAGCCCTTGTGATATGCGTTTTGCACCGCGCATCATGTCAACGATTCACAGTGTTGCACCAAACGTTCAGCTGCATCTTGATGCAGAATTCTCACGCAACCTAGCTGAGCGTTTACGTTACCAAGAAATCGACTTTGTGATCGATTACGCGCGTTTTGATGAGCAAGGTTACTCAAGCACTGAAATCTTCCAAGATGAGCTTGTTGTGGTTGCAGCGAAATCTCACCCACGCATTCAAGGCAGCATTACTGCTCCTGATCTGGTTGAAGAGCGTCATGCTAAATTGTCACATGTTCACGGTCAGCGTTCATTCTCAGAATTGGCGTACCGCGACCTTGACGTTAAGAGCTACTATGAAGGTACCAGCCTAAGCAACGTGCTGTACGTTGTGAGCCAATCTGAACTTGTGACGATTGCGCCACGTTGGATGGTCGAAAATGCAGTTAACAAAGAGCAGCTACAAATTCTGCCACTGCCTTATACCAATGCGAAAATCAGCGGCTACTTGAGCTGGCATGAATCAAGTGAAAAAGACAAAGGTCACATCTGGCTACGCGACCAGTTGATGATGATTTGTGGCGAAGTGGTTGCACAGCACTAATCGCAAACTCTAGCTGCAAGATGAAACCTTGGATAGTGGTCGCTATTCAAGGTTTTTTATTACTCATTTTTCCTCAACTTTGACGCCCGTCAGTTGCCTTTTGTTTGCTTGAAGGTACACTTGTGCGCTCAAATAGCTTACAGATGTAAGCCTAAAGGTAAAAGAGATGGCTCATTTAGATTTTCATATTGTCAGTAAAATTCGCGAACAGGTCGCCAAAGGCGGTAACCGCATTGCGCTACAACACAAAGTTGGTGATAACTGGCAAGGCATTAGCTGGCAAGAATTTGGTCAACAAATCGATGCCGCGTCGTTAGCGCTGCTCGCTCACGGCATTAATGTTCAAGATAAAATCGGCATTTTTTCGCATAATATGCCGCGTTGGTCGATTGCCGATTTTGCCGCTATGCAGGTTCGAGCAATCACCGTTCCTATCTATCCAACCAATACTGCCGATCAATCTGCTTATATTCTGCAAAATGCCGACGTCAAAGTGCTGTTCGTTGGTGAGCAGGCACAGTTTGATGCTGCGTTGAAGATTTTTGACCAGTGCCCAGATCTTGAATGGCTGGTGGCGATGTCACCAGAAATTGATCTAGGCGCTGCCGAACATGCGATTTACTGGGAAGACTTTATTGCCAAGGGAAGAGATGTGCCTTCCCAGCAGCTCGACACCTTGATTGAAGCGGTCAACCTAGATGACTTATTTACCCTGATCTATACCTCGGGAACCACAGGTCAGCCAAAAGGTGTGATGCTCGATTACGCCAACATTGCGGCGCAGTTACAGGGCCATGATCAGCGTCTAACCGTAACGCCGGACGATATGTCTTTGTGTTTCCTACCGCTTTCCCATGTATTTGAGCGCGCATGGAGCTTTTACGTGCTGTATCGCGGTGCCAGTATCAGTTACTTGCAAGATACTCGTCAGGTGCGTGAAGCGCTAACTGAAGTGCGTCCGACGGTGATGTCGGCAGTTCCGCGTTTCTATGAGAAGATTTTCTCGGCAATCCATGAGCGGGTCGCTAAGTCGCCATTGCATAAAAAAGTGTTGTTTACTTGGGCGGTGAACATGGGCGCCAAAATGGCGGCGTGTCATCAAGCTCAGCAAAAACCGTCTTGGTTGCTTAAACGCAGCTACAAGTTAGCCAATAAATTGGTGCTGTCGAAGATGCGTGCGTTGCTTGGTGGGCGTATCAACTTTATGCCATGTGGCGGTGCCAAACTTGACGAAACCATAGGGCGTTTTTTCCATGCCATTGGCGTCAACGTTAAGCTCGGCTACGGCATGACAGAAACCACAGCAACGGTTTCTTGCTGGGACGATAAGTGCTTCGATCCGGACTCAATTGGTATGTCGATGCCGGGGGCCCAGGTTAAAATCGGTGAAGGCAATGAGATTTTAGTTCGTGGACCTATGGTGATGCGTGGCTACTACAAAATGCCTGAAGAATCCGCGCAGGCGTTTGATGCGCATGGCTTCTTGAAAACTGGCGATGCAGGGCATATTGATGAAAATGGCAACCTGTTCATTACTGATCGCATCAAAGAACTGATGAAAACATCCGGTGGCAAATACATTGCTCCGCAGATGATTGAAGGGGCGATTGGTAAAGATCACTTCATCGAACAGGTGGCGGTCATTGCCGATACCCGTAAGTTTGTTTCGGCGCTGATCGTGCCATGTTTCGACAGTTTGGAAGAGTATGCCAAAGAGTTGAACATTAAATATCACGATCGCCTAGAGCTGATTAAAAACCATCAAGTTGTTGAAATGTTTGAACAACGTGTGGCTAATCTGCAAAAAGAATTGGCGAAGTTTGAGCAAGTCAAAAAATTCAAATTGTTGCCGAAAGCGTTCTCGATGGATGATGGTGAACTGACGCCAACATTGAAACTCAGACGTAAAGTCATCAACGATAAGTATCAGGATGAAATAGAAGAGATGTATGACGATAGCGACAAGAAGTCGCAATAACGTCATACATTGCTCACAGCGTTATTAGCGAAACAGCCATAACAAACCTTTGTTGTGGCTGTTTGTGTTTTTGATTGATTCAAAAACAGCATGCTCAACCACGAATGCATTGTTCAGTGGAATTTTTATCATATTTTTTGGCTTTTTTTTGTCCATATATCTTGGTTTATCGCTAAATTAATGTTTTTGAACAGTCATATCCTCTGTGTTTGCCCCTCAAAATAGCATCTTGTTAAAAAGGTGATCGAGATCCCAATGGATCACTGGTAAGTTCCGCGTTACATTGTGCCCATGCACTTATGCGCAGTTACGACTTCGCTTAAGACATAGAGCCGAAATGAATCATTTCGAATTAGGCTACGAATAAGCCCTAACTATGTATAGCCAGCGGGAAGTTGACCTTACTTTTCGTGATTGGCAAGGAGAACAATATGGCAGCAATGTTGTCTGGCGCCGAAATGGTAGTCCAGTCTTTGATCGAAGAAAGCGTAGAGCAAATCTTTGGTTATCCCGGTGGTTCGGTATTAGATATTTATGATGCACTTCATGCCAAAACCGACCACATCAAACACGTCCTCGTTCGTCATGAACAAGCCGCAACGCATATGGCCGATGGCTACGCCCGCGCGACCGGAAAACCGGGTGTGGTGCTGGTGTGTTCAGGTCCTGGCGCGACCAATACCATTACTGGTATCGCGACGGCGTATATGGATTCGATTCCGATGATTGTTATCTCGGGTAACGTGCCAAACAACCTCATCGGTAATGATGCGTTCCAAGAGTGCGATATCGTCGGCGTTTCTCGCCCGGTGGTTAAACACAGCTTTTTAGTCAAGAGAGCTGAAGATATTCCTGAAACTATCAAAAAAGCGTTCTACATCGCGACGACTGGGCGACCTGGTCCGGTGGTGATTGATTTGCCTAAGGATGTTCTTAACCCACAAATTAAATTGCCGTTTAGCTACCCGCAAACTATTTCTATGCGCTCTTATAAGCCGACCACAAGTGGTCATAAGGGGCAGATTAAGAAAGCGCTACGCGCACTGCTGGACGCCAAGAAGCCAGTATTGTACATCGGTGGCGGTGCGGTAATTTCAGAAGCGGATCAGCAAGTGACTAAGCTTGCCGAAACCTTGAATTTGCCGGTTGTCAGCACTTTGATGGGGCTGGGCGCTTTTCCTGGCACACATAAAAATGCGTTAGGCATGCTTGGTATGCATGGTACTTACGAAGCCAATATGGCCATGCATAACGCGGATCTGATTTTTGGTATTGGGGTGCGTTTTGATGACCGTACCACCAATAACCTTGAAAAGTATTGTCCGAATGCCAAAGTGATGCACATCGATATCGATCCCTCTTCGATTTCCAAAAACGTTCGCGTTGATCTGCCGATTGTTGGCTCTGCTGAAAAAGTGCTGGATAGCATGCTGAAATTGCTGGTGGAGCAGGGCGGTAATAATGATGAGCAAGCAATACAGCAATGGTGGCAAGACATTCAAGTGTGGCGTGATCGTCAATGCTTGGCTTTCGAAACTTCTGAAGAGCGCATCAAGCCACAGCAAGTGATTCAAATGCTGCATAAGTTGACCAATGGCGATGCCTATGTCGCGTCCGATGTGGGTCAGCATCAAATGTTTGCAGCACTGTACTATCCATTCAACAAACCGCGCCGTTGGATTAACTCCGGTGGTCTTGGCACCATGGGCTTTGGTTTGCCTGCTGGCATGGGGGTGAAATTCGCTAAGCCACAGGAAGAAGTGATCGTCGTGACCGGCGATGGCAGTATTCAGATGAATATTCAGGAACTATCGACTGCACTTCAGTACGATATTCCAGTGAAAATCATTAACTTAAACAACCGTTTCTTAGGCATGGTAAAACAGTGGCAAGACATTATTTACCAAGGCCGACACTCAAACTCATACATGAGTTCTGTACCGGATTTTGCAGCGATTGCTGAAGCTTATGGGCATGTGGGAATTCGAATTTCCTCACCAAATGAGCTGGAAGCGGGCCTGCAAAAGGCGTTAGACATGAAAGACCGCTTAGTGTTTGTCGATATCAATGTGGATGAAACTGAGCATGTGTACCCAATGCAGATCAAAGGCGAGGGTATGGATAAAATGTGGCTAAGCAAAACGGAGAGAACTTAAGATGAGACACATTATTTCGTTGTTAATGGAAAACCAACCCGGTGCCTTGTCTCGCGTTGTTGGCTTGTTCTCCCAGCGCGGTTACAACATCGAGTCGCTTAATGTATCTCCGACCGATGACGATACGCTCTCGCGTTTGAATGTCACGACAACCAGTGATGAGATGCAACTTGAACAGATTCAAAAGCAATTGCATAAACTGATTGATGTGCTGAAAGTTCAAGAAGTCACCGAAAGCGATTACATCGAACGCGAACTGATGCTGGTGAAGCTGAAAGCCAGCGGTTATGCGCGCGCAGAAGTCGCGCGAATGTCGGATATTTTCCGTGGCCAGATCGTTGACGTCACGGCGTCGCAGTACACCATTCAAATTGCCGGAACCAGTGATAAACTCGATGCGTTCATCACCACTTTATCGGATATCACCGAAGTGATTGAAGTCGCGCGCAGCGGGATTGTCGGTATCGCTCGTGGTGAACGGGCGCTTAAAGCGTAAATAGCCTTAACGCTGAGATATAAAAAAGCCACCGAATCGGTGGCTTTTTTGTGCTTGTGAAAATCAAAGCTTAGTGCAGGATACGTGCACGCAATGTGCCTTCGATGCCTTTCAATTTCTTAAGCGCTTCATGAGAGCGTTCGGTTTCAACATCAATGACAACATAACCAATTTCTGGTGAAGTTTGCAGGTATTGAGCGGCGATGTTGATATGATCTTCGGCGAAAATCGTGTTGATCTTGTTTAGTATGCCCGGACGGTTTTCGTGAATATGCAGTAGACGAGAGCATTCACGATGTTGTGGTAGCGATACTTCAGGGAAATTGACGCTAGATAGGGTTGAGCCATTATCTGAGTATTTCGCCAGTTTGCCAGCGACTTCAATACCGATGTTTTCTTGCGCTTCTTGAGTTGAACCGCCGACGTGCGGAGTCAGAATTACGTTATCAAATTTGATCAGTGGTGATTCAAACGGGTCAGCGTTAGTTTTCGGCTCGACTGGGAACACGTCAATGGCTGCGCCAGAAAGATGTCCTGACTCCAATGCGTGACAAAGTGCTGGAATATCAACTACGGTACCGCGCGCGGCGTTAATGAAGATTGACCCTGGTTTCATGCGCGCAAATTCTGCTTCGCCCATCATGTTTTTCGTTTCAGCGGTTTCAGGCACGTGCAGCGAAATGACGTCACATTTGTTGAGCAGTTCACTCATAGTATGAACTTGCTGTGCATTACCTAATGAAAGCTTGTTTTCGATATCGTAGTAGTAAACGCGCATCCCCAAGTTTTCAGCAATGATGCTCAACTGAGTACCGATGTGACCATAACCTATGATACCTAGGCTCTTACCGCGAGCTTCAAATGAGTGGTCGGCACTTTTTTTCCAAATACCACGGTGAGCAAGAGCATTCTTTTCAGGAACACCACGTAGCAATAGAAGAATTTGGCCAAGTACCAACTCTGCCACACTACGAGTGTTAGAAAAGGGTGCGTTGAAGACTGGAATACCACGTTTGGTTGCTGCGTTTAAGTCGACTTGGTTGGTACCAATACAGAAACAGCCCACTGCGACCAATTTATTTGCGGCTTCAAATACTTCTTCGGTCAAATTCGTGCGGGAGCGAATACCGATGAAGTGAACATCTTTTACCGCTTCTAAAAGCTCGTCTTCGGCAAGTGAGCCTTTGTGGTATTCGATGTTGGTGTAGCCGGCAGCTTGAAGAACTTCAACTGATGAAGGGTGAAGGCCTTCAAGAAGCAGAATCTTAATCTTATCTTTTTCCAGTGAAACTTTGGCCATTATGTTCGTCCTTAAAATGGAAATATGGGCTTGTTTGGCGCACATTGAGAAAAACTGCGGATAAAGCTAAGTTAAACCCAAGCAGAATGGTTACGCAAACGTTTTCCTTGTGCGTCTTCTGACCAATAACTTATCAAAAATTTTTTAGTTTGGGTAAGAAAATTACGGAATAAGGCATAATTTTTCCACGGAAGAAAATAAAAAATGGCGCCTATTGGCGCCAGTTGTAATGAAGTAACAAAAATGTCGATATTTAATCGAGATTATTCCTCGATTTTTGCACCATTAGGTGTACCAGTGATAACGACATCCGCACCGCGTTCGGCAAACAGGCCGACAGTGACAACGCCGGCGATAGCATTGATTTGTTGCTCAAGTTTTTTCGGTTCTGTGATGCTGAGGTTATGCACATCTAAAATCACGTTGCCGTTGTCGGTGACTACGCCTTCACGGTAAGCGGGGTCGCCACCAAGCTTCACTAGTTCACGTGCGACGTAAGAGCGTGCCATTGGAATCACTTCGACTGGAAGAGGGAATTGGCCGAGTACGTCAACGGCTTTGGTGTCATCAACAATGCAGATGAATTTTTTCGAAATGGCCGCGACGATTTTTTCGCGAGTTAATGCAGCGCCGCCACCTTTGATCATTTCGCGTGCTGGGTTTATTTCATCAGCGCCATCGACATAAATATCTAGCGACATCACATCGTTACAGCTAAATACTTCAATACCTAAACCTTGCAGTTTTTCGGTCGAAGCGTCAGAACTTGAGACTGCGCCTTTGATTTCATCTTTCATAGTGCCAAGAGCATCGATGAAGTGATTAACAGTGGAACCGGTGCCGACGCCGACAATGCTGTCTTTTTCAACGTATTTAAGGGCTGCCCAGCCAGCTTCTTTTTTCATTTCATCTTGAGTCATGCTCATCTCCTGAATTGACACACTACTTGCAACAATAATTGGCGCGAATTATAGCGAGTTAGTTGAGTAATTCCCATTGCCATATGCGCTGTGGTGTCACTATTTTCGGCAGCGGAACATCCCAGTTCTCGGTTGGCAGTTGTTCAACATGCTGGCAGTTGTGCGCCAGGCCAATCGGTGTCGGACCGATACCCGTTGCAAACCAGTTGGCAAAGGTACGATCATAATAGCCCCCGCCCATACCAAGGCGATGACCTTGGGAATCAAACCCAACCAGCGGTGTAAACACCAAATCGAGTTGATTAACGGGTTTGACTTTGGTTTGGTCCAGTTTGGGTTCTTGAATGCGAAATTTATTCGCCGTCATTGGCGTGTTGGCATCGAAGTGCAAAAACAGCAGATGCCCCTCAGAAAACGGGTGTAACACTGGCAAATAGACTTGTTTACCTTGTTGCCATAGCCATGAGATCAAAGGCATGGTGTCAATTTCACCGTCATTGGCAAGATATAACGCAATGTGCTGACTGGCGGCGATTTCAGGTAAGGATTGGCATTGCTGGATCAACTGCTCGGCAGCTTGACGTTGTTCTTCATCAGATAGCTGCTGACGAAGCTGGCGAATGGTTTGGCGGAACTGTCGTCTGGTTTGAGCCATAGTAAAGCCCGTTGGATTGGGTATCGAATGAGAGATACCCCAGAGTGCCGTTGAGGAATTTTGACCCATGAACCAGCTGGTTCAGGGCGGATTGGCAAGACAACCGTAGGCTTCTCGGTACGAGCCGAGCTTGCTCAATAGCCATCAATTACTAATCCTTTGGTATTGCTTATCGGCTCAGGGACGTAATCCTCTGGCGAACACTCCAGGGTAAATTTTGAATCTTGTCGCGAAAGTTATGATTTTCTTTGTGCTACTTGAGTGAGTATATCATCAAGTGACGCACTAAGCTGTTCCATTTTTTCGGTTAAGTTATCTTGCTTTTGCTGTACTTCTTGAGAGCGCGACTGCAACTCATAACAGACGTTCAAAGCGGCAATCGTTAACAGTTGGACTTCATTGGTAACTTTAGTCTTAGCCGTCATTTCTTCAATACGGGAGTTTAAATCTTGGGCTGCTTTAATTAACGACTCTTCTTGCCCAGCAGGGCAATTGACGCGCGTTAATTTTCCTAAAATTTCGACTTCTACCGCTTGATTGCTCATAAGAATTCTCAACACCTAATTTGGGTGATCAAGATGGATGAACACCGAGGTGGAAACTATAGGAAAAGCCACTTTAAGATTCAAGCTTTTCACCCGCGTTCTGTATAAAACCATTAGTAATGAACCAGTAATTGGACAATTTGATTAAAAGCTGTGCAACATCGGGCGAGCGAACATTTCCGCTTGCGAAGCGAAGTGTTAGAATTAGCTATCTTTTTGTTAAATGGATACAGTGATGAGCGAAACCACACTTCCCGATTACCAAGATGTAGAGACGACACTCAAAAGCGCAAGTTTGGCGGTGACACCTGCCGAGCTGCATGGCTTACTTAGTGGCATGCTCAGTGGAGGGTTGAATATTAAAGAATCATCCTGGCAGCCAGTTCTGTTTGACTACACCAATGATGGTATGGCTTGGCCGCAAGCGGCTAAGCAACTGGCACAAACCATGTTGACCTTCAGCGCCAAAGAGTTAAACGCAGATGATTTTGAGCTGTCATTGTTATTGCCAGATGAAGATAGCGATATTTTTGTTCAAGCAGACGCTGTATCGGATTGGGTTAATCATTTTATTTCAGGGCTTGGTTTGATTGGCGCTGATGTCAAAAAAGCCTCGAAAGAGAGCAAAGAAGCGCTCGCCGATTTAGAAGAAATTACCAAGCTCGGCATCGATGAAGACGATGACTTAGAGGAACAAGGTGATTTGTTGCTGCAAGTTGTTGAGCACGTTAAAGCGTGTGTGTTAACGATTCATGCTGAATTTGGTCTGCGCCCAGAGCAAACTACACCTCCGACGATTCATTAAAGAGCGCTGCCCATGGATAAGTTCGATATCGTAATCGCTGGCGGCGCAATGGCAGGAATGACGTTAGCTTTGGCGATTCAACATCGCTGTCAAACGTCGCTGTCGATTGCTATTGTTGAACCGTTTGAAACCAACCATCAAGCTCATCCTGGGTTTGATTCGCGTTCGATCGCACTCTCTTATGGCACCGTACAACTGCTGAAAAATTTCGATTTATGGCAAGACATTGCGCCTGTAGCGACGCCGATTAACGACATTCATGTTTCAGATCGTTCCCACCTTGGGATTACTGAGATTAGCGCTGCAGAAGTGGGCGTGTTGGCGCTGGGATATGTGGTAGAGCTTGCCGATGTTGGGCGCATATTTGCGCAAAAAATTGCGCAGTCTGCCAACATTGAATTGATTTGCCCTGATAGCGTGGCAGATATCGAGCGTAGTCAGGATGAAGTAACCATTCGATTGCAAAGTGGTCGCCAAATTGGTTCGAGTTTGCTTGTCGCGGCCGATGGCGCTGTTTCAACTTGCTGTGAGAAAATCGGCTTGGAGATGCATGAGCACGATTTTGAACAGGTTGCGGTGATTTCAAATGTGGTGACTGACAAGCCTCATCAAGGTCGCGCTTATGAGCGCTTCACCGAGCAAGGCCCGATTGCGTTATTGCCGATGAGTGAAGGACGCATGTCTTTGGTGTGGTGTTTACCTCCAGAGCAAGCGAAAGCTGTTAAGTCGATGCCAGATGAACAATTTATTGAGCACTTACAGCAACGTTTTGGCTGGCGGTTAGGTAAGATTGAAAAAGTAGGGCAGCGAGCCAGTTATCCATTAATCTTACGTTATCGACCACAAAACATTTCGCACCGTTTCGCGATAGTGGGTAATGCGGCGCAGACTTTACACCCGATCGCAGGGCAAGGGTTTAATCTGGGTATTCGTGATGTGGCGAGTTTGGCGCAGGAAATTGCCGACTCTCAAGGTGACCCGGGCAGCTACGTGATGTTGAACCGTTTTCGCTTGCGCAGAGAACAAGATCGCCAAGCCACTATCACATTAACGTCGGCTCTGGTACATGTGTTTTCCAACGATTACTTATCGCTGCGTATTGGGCGAAATTTAGGATTAATGGCGATGAATGGCATTTCTGCCGTTAAAGCGCCGCTTTTACAACGAACGCTTGGCCTGGTTGAGCGTTAATACCATTAGGAACAATCATCATGATGCAAAGCGTTGATATCGCGATTGTTGGTGGCGGCATGGTCGGCCTTGCTCTGGCTGCGGCATTTAAAGACACAGATTTGCGCATTGCGGTTATTGAAGCGCATGTCCCTGATTCTGATTTGGGCGTCATTCCCGATGTTCGAGTCTCAGCGCTGAGTCGCTCAAGTGAAACCATTTTGCGTAATTTAGGTGCTTGGAATGGCGTGATTCAACGTCGTGCTGCGCCTTACTCGGCAATGGAAGTGTGGGAGCAAGATAGCTTTGCTCGTATTGAATTCAATGCCCATCAATTGGCGCAACCTGATTTAGGCCACATCGTTGAAAATCGCGTGATTCAGCTCGCTTTGCTTGAGCAAGTGGAAAAACAAGCCAATGTGAATCTGTATATCCCGGCCCAGTGCCAAACCTTGGCGCTGGGGGAGAGCGAAGCTTGGTTAACGCTCGATAATGGACAATCGCTTACTGCCAAATTGGTGGTTGGTGCTGATGGCGCAAACTCTTGGGTCAGACGTCAGCTTGATATTCCTCTCACTCATTGGGATTACGGCCATAGCGCTGTGGTCGCAACGGTTCGCACTCAAGAACCACACGACAAAATCGCACGGCAAATTTTTACATCTCAAGGGCCGCTGGCATTTTTGCCACTGGAAGATTCACATCTCAGTTCTATCGTTTGGTCGACATCACCAAATCGAGCTGAGCGTTTAACAGCATTGGCTGAGGCTGAATTTAATAAAGTGCTGGCGGCTGAGTTTGATACTCGTCTTGGTATTTGTGAAGTGGTCGGAGAGCGCCAAGCGTATCCGCTTAAGATGCGCTATGCGCGTGATTTTGTTCAAGAGCGAATCGCCTTAGTTGGCGATGCGGCGCACACCATTCATCCTTTGGCAGGCCAAGGGGTTAACCTTGGTTTACTTGATGCAGCGAGCCTCGCCCAAGAAGTCATGAGATTATGGCAACATGGCGAAGATATCGGTGCTCGTCGTCATTTACGCAGTTATGAGCGTTGGCGCAAATCGGAAGCGGCGAAAATGATTGCGGCGATGCAAGGATTTAAAGATCTTTTTGACGGCAACAATCCGGCTAAGAAACTGTTTCGAGGGATTGGAATGAAGCTGGTGGGGCAATTGCCTGGGGCGAAAGATGAAATCATGAAGCGCGCACTTGGCTTAAAGGGCGAACTGCCTGACTTGGCTAAACAATCGTCGGCAGCGCAGGTTTAGCTCAGGAATGATAAAAACACAGATAAAAAAAGGTTGGCTTAACGCCAACCTTTTTTTTAAGCCGATTGTGTTGCTAAATTTATCAAGCTTCATCACTAATCGCGTTGCCAAACCGACCAGATGCTAAAGCTGACCGAGGTTACGCATAAGCGCAGCGTAACTTCATAATTTCTTGGTTGACCTCTTTCACTGCCTGATAGTGACGCTTTTCAGCTTGCTCAGGGAGGATCAGTTTACCGTTATCGAATTCAAATTTGCCAATGCCGTAGATGTAAATTCTACCTTTAAACAGTCGACTTACGTGTTTAGCAATCATACTTGGCGTATAGCGCTTAAACAGTCTCATATTTTTATCCTTATTTTTTCAAGCGCTGCACATTATATAGAGCCCCATATCGAAAAGGTGTGACACTAGTGGGGTAATATGCAGTAAATGGTGTTCCGTTTGGATATTTTTGCTGCTGTGTGCAAAAAAGCAGTCAAATATCCAACTTCATGTGACTCTTTCCTCATTTTTATTCTAATTTTGTTCGCCATAACTCTGTTGCCGAGCTTATTTAGCCGAACTTTTGTTACCGTTTTAAGAATAGTCGAAGTTTTTTTTATTGTGACAGTCAGCTGTCATGTCCGTGATAAAAAAAGCCCGCACAGTGGCGGGCGAATAGTCACAGATGCATTACACAAAAAGTGGATGTCCTGAAACAATCAGTGGATTCACTTTTCTGTTGGAGAAGGAACCGTATCGCTTGGCGGCTAAGATCATGTTCAGCACGCGTCGACACATTAAACAATACAACTTTATTTGTTTGAACTTTAACCAACACCGCCAGCATAAAGCAAAAACATTCACGTGACTACTTATGCTTTTAATATGAATAAAAATTTACAATAATTTGTTTGGTTAATGAGTGCAATATCTCATTAATTATGTAATGTGATGTAACGCATTCTCAGGATTTACACAGATCCACCAAAATGGGTTGGCATAATTGGATTAAATCGCTGGGCTTTAGTGCGATTCCAGCCATGTTGCTGCCGCTGCTGATAGTCACTTCGTCGTGAGTGGTCAGCTCTGGGTCCATCAAAATCGGCATGGATTTAAGTAAAAGAAGTGGTGCGACGCAGCCGATTTGATAGCCAGTAATGGTGGGAACATCCGCCAAGTTTACGCAAGTCATACGGCGACAGTTTAAAACTGCACGGGCTTTCTTAGGATCAACCGATTGGTTGCCAGGCACGCACGCGAGCGCGTACAGATCGCCCATGTCACGAAGCAAAATCGATTTGACCATTTGCTGAGCTTGAATGCCCCTTTGCATGGCCGCATCTTCAATTGTGGTCGCTGGAGTTTGATGGGGCAGCAGGCGGTAAGCCACCTGCTGTTGGTCTAAATATTCAGTTAGCGGTGTTGAGAAGGGATTATTCATCGTCCAAGGAATAGGGTAGTGGCTGAATTGACCATTGAGTTTCAGGTTGCGCTTTTAACCGAAACTGAGTGTCTGGTTCGAGATTATTTGGCAATACCGCCAACGCGATAGCATGCCCATCGTTAAACTGATATCCAGCCATAATTGTGCCTGCACTGCGCCAATTTTCACCCACGGAGCGTTCAAGTTCCTGCTCACAAAAATTGTCGATATTTTCTAGTGTATTACCTGCCAAACTGAACAGCGCTCGTTTGTTAATGCCACGATATTTTGCTCTGGCTACGGTTTCTTGCCCGGTGTAGCAGCCTTTGGTAAAGCAAATACCTCCCAAAGCTTGCAGGTTCAATGCCTGAGGAATGTGCTCATTTTGCTGTTTTTCATGAACAATCGGCACAGCATTTTCAATATCTAAACGTGTCCAAATACTTTCGCTGACCAACTCAGCTTGGCTGTCGTTGACTAAGCTGTTGGCGAATTCGCCAGACACTAAAAGTAACCAGCGCTGCGAATCAATTTTGACCGCAGTGCCATGTTCAAAAGCGCTGACTTGCTGATCGGGGTTGGCAAACTCGGCGATGAATTCGCTAGCTTGTTCGCCGATCACGCCCAGCGCAATATCTTGGCTAGCTTCGAGTGTTACTTTTGAGAAAATGGCATATTTTTTAAGCTCAGCAAGCTCTTTTTCCAGCGCTGATTTGGGCTGAAACATGGCTAAACCGTCACGATGATAGAAGGCGCGAAACGCACTCCACACTTTCCCTTTTGCATCACAGTGGGCGCCAAATGTCGCTTGTTGTTTATCGAGAGAAACCAGATCGCAAGTGAGCTGACCTTGTAGATAAGAGATTTTGTCATCGCCCACTGCGCTGATTACTGCCCACGATTCAAGGTGAGTGAGCATCAGTTTTGGTAATGGGGCTGATGATGAAAGTGACAGAGGAGAAAACGTGTTCGACCAATTCATATTGAGTTACCGAGTCGTTGTTGTGCTTATCAGACTATGTTAATGGTTAACGATGGAAATAAACAAGCCTAAGTTGTTACACGTAATTTTGTTAGCTTGCTCGTTAGTGTGACTGAGATAGTGGCTGACAGGTATTTTGCTTGTTACACTGCGGCGAAACAACCTACAGGTGAGGGATAACAATAATGTACACCGCGGAAGAGAAAGCGCGCATCAAATGGGCATGTCGCCGAGGAATGTTGGAATTGGATGTGGTGATTATGCCATTTTATGAAGAGTGCTTTGATTCGCTGACAGAAGCGGAGCAGCAGCATTTTGTTTCTTTGCTTGAGTGCGATGACCCTGACTTGTTCACTTGGATCATGGGCCATGGTCGCAGTGAAAACCTCAGCCACGCTGCTATGGTCGATAAAATTGTCGCGCACAACCTCAGCAAGGTCCGTTAATTTATACGCGACACCTTCCTTTCAAGCACTGATTGTACAATGGGTGATTCTGCAATTGGCAATCAGTGTTCTCACTATTAATGGTTTTCCTCTGATTGTAAGTGTCTGCTTACTTTGTTTGTTTATTTCCGTTTTATTTCAGCGCAAGCTTTTACCGACGCCACTTCACGGCGTGATTGACTTGGATTCAAACCAATTTCGAATCGGCAAACATCAATATTATTATCAGCGCTGTGATGTCAGTTTTCATACCTGGTTAGTTATCTTTGAGCTCAAGTCTGGAGAGAAAGTGTGTATCTGGCGAGATAGTGTTTGTGACGCCGATTATCGCCATCTTTTAGTGATGCTACGCACACAAAAAACGCCCTCAACGATGGCTGGTCGTTGAGGGCGTTTGTCTGTTGAGGCTCGAATTAGAACTGTTCTGGCGTCAATATGGTTGGGCCGCTGTTTTCGAGCAAATTCGGATAATCCAAAGTGTAGTGCAAGCCACGGCTTTCTTTGCGTTGCATCGCGCAGCGCACCATCAGTTCGGCGACTTGGAGCAGATTACGCAGTTCCAGTAAGTTATTTGAAACGCGGAAGTTACTGTAATATTCATGAGTTTCTTGCTGCAGCAATTGAATACGACGCAGCGCGCGCTCTAGGCGTTTGTCAGTACGCACGATACCCATGTAATCCCACATAAATAGGCGCAGTTCGTGCCAGTTATGTTGAATGATCACTTCTTCGTCTGAGCTGCTGACTTGGCTTTCGTCCCAAGCCGGCAGTTCTGATGGCAATGTGGCTGAATCCAACTTGGCCAGAATGTCTTTGGCCGCCGCCCATGCGTATACCACGCACTCGAGTAATGAGTTCGAAGCCATACGGTTCGCGCCGTGCAAACCGGTGTAGCTCACTTCACCGATGGCATACAACTGCTCTAGATCGGTTTGACCGTGGCGATTCACCATCACACCGCCGCAGGTATAGTGCGCGGCGGGTACGATCGGAATTGGCTCTTTGGTCATGTCAATGCCAAGCTCCATCAAGCGAGAGTGAATGGTTGGAAAATGTTTTTCGATAAAATCTGCCGGTTTATGGCTGATATCGAGATACATGCAATCGGCGCCTAGGCGTTTCATCTCATAATCGATAGCACGAGCGACGATGTCTCGCGGCGCAAGTTCGGCGCGCTGGTCAAAATCCAACATAAAGCGTGAACCGTCTGGGCGCAGTAAATACGCACCTTCACCGCGCAGAGCTTCTGTCAGAAGAAAGTTACGCGCTTCTGGGTGATACAAACAAGTCGGATGGAATTGGTTAAATTCTAGGTTTGCCACGCGGCAACCGGCACGCCACGACATGGCAATACCATCGCCTGAAGACACGTCAGGGTTAGACGTGTATTGATACACTTTTGACGCGCCGCCAGTGGCAACGATAACAAATTTGGCGCGTACCGCTTCGACGTGCTCGTCATTGCGGTTCCAAATATAAGCACCGATGACTTTCTTGCGATCGCCGCCAATTTTGTCTTCGGTAATTAAATCCAGAGCGTTGTAGCGCTCAAACATTTTTATGTTCGGGTGATTATGAACGTTATCTTGCAGCGAAGTTTGCATGGCCATGCCAGTGGCATCGGCTGCGTGCAGAATGCGGCGATGGCTGTGTCCACCTTCGCGCGTCAAATGGTAACGTGGATGTTCGTCGTCATCATTTTCTTCGCGGTCAAAAGGTACACCGCCATCGATGAGCCATTGCACGCACTCCTTGGCGTTTTGAGCAATGTATTCCACGGTGTCTCGCTCACAAATCCCTGCGCCGGCAATCAGGGTATCTTGGACGTGAGATTCAATGCTGTCTGATTCGTCGAAAACGGCAGCAATTCCTCCCTGTGCATAGTAAGTTGCGCCTTCGCTACGTGGACCTTTACTGAGCACAATCACATCACAGTGGTTGGCTACTCGTAATGCTAAGGTTAAACCTGCAGCGCCACTACCAATTACTAACACATCGCATTGATGTTCTCGGTTTGCGTTCATAAAACTTTTAAATTCCCGAACTAAAGTAGAGTTTGAGTACTCTTATCCCATTCAATTTGCTCAATCATAGCATCGCTGAATTTGCAATTCTTAGTAAATAACATTGCTTTTCACTACTTTCGTCCCCAAAATCGAGACAGAGAAGTATGAGTTACATCACTTTGTCATTTTATTTTGAAATTTCTTGCAAATATTCTTTTAAAAGTTAGCAAGAATGATTGAACTTTATCCGTATTGTTTTGTCACAATAGTGCTCAAGTAAGCAGTGGTGTCAATACTACATTTTGCATAATGAATACCCATATCTGAGAAGATAGGGGTTTATAACGATAGGAGTATACGCTCGAATGAACGAGCAGTTGACCGATCAGGTATTAATTGAGCGAGTTCAGGGCGGCGATAAACAAGCGTTTAATCTTTTGGTTTTGCGCTATCAAAACAAAGTTTGCAACCTCATTTCTCGATACGTGAATAATCCAGGTGACGTGCCAGATGTGGCACAGGAAGCCTTTATTAAAGCGTACCGAGCGATCCCGAGTTTTCGTGGAGAGAGTGCATTCTATACTTGGTTATATCGAATTGCTGTGAACACCGCTAAAAATCATCTTGTTGCACAAAGTCGTAGGCCGCCTGCGAGTGATGTAGACGCAGAAGATGCTGAATATTACGAAACAGGCAGTGCACTGAAAGAAATTTCGAACCCTGAGAACTTAACGTTGTCCAAAGAATTGAAACGTGTAGTTTTCAGTGCCATCGAAGCACTGCCTGATGATTTAAAAACCGCAATGACGTTGCGCGAGCTTGATGGCTTGAGTTACGAGGAAATAGCAGCGGTGATGGATTGCCCTGTTGGAACGGTACGTTCGCGTATCTTCCGCGCTCGTGAAGCGGTTGAAAAGAAGATTCAACCCTTGATGCAACGCTAAAACCGGTAATAACTATGGTGAAAATAATGGCTGACAAAGAAAAACTTTCAGCACTCATGGATGGAGAGTTGGTCGATAAAGCTTTAATTTCAGAGCTATCACAAGACCAAGAAAGTCTGCAGGTTTGGAAAGATTACCATTTAATTGGTGATGTTATGCGCGGTGAAGCTCCAGCAAATCTGGAGTGGAATATCGCTGAAAGTGTCGCATTGGCACTGGAGAATGAACCTGCTCATAGCTTGGTTGATCGCGCCAATGTCACTCATCTGCGTGATGCCATCACGGAATCACAACCAGAGCCGCAAAAAGCGCGTCGTCAATTGCCGACGTGGCTGACCCAGTTTGGTCAAGTAGCAGTCGCTGCTTGTGTCACTTTGGCTGTGATTGTGGGCGTTCAGCAATATGGTGGTGACGGCACGGCGCCTGACGGTAGCAATGATAAGCTGCCTGTTCTGCAAACCGTTCCTTTTGCCGGCAGTGCTGAGCCTGTGAGTTTGACTCGTGAGTCGGTTGAGCGTCAGGTAAATGAAGTCAATGTTCAAGAGCAGCGCCGCCGCATTAGTGCGATGTTGCAAGATTACGAACTGCAATTGAGATTAAACAGTGGCGACACTGAGCATCAAATGGTTGACCCCGAAGCGGTAGTTGAATGAAAAAGTTTCTGATCGGTGTGCTGACACTGCTCAGTTTGAATACAACAGTAGCCTTTGCAGACGAAGTGCCTGCAGAGGCTTTGTTGCTTCAAATGCATGATGCAAGTCAGCAACTCAGTTATGAACTCTCTTACATCCTTATCAAGAAAAACAGTATTGAACCAATACTGTATCGACACGCCATTGACGATCAAAAAGAGCAACTCGCTCACTTGGTCTATTTAAGCGGCCCGGTGCGAGAAGTGATCCGCCGCGGCAAAGAAGTCAGTTATATCGAGCCTAGCGTTGAACCCTTTACCATCGAATCGGGCTTTATGGTTGCGCCAACCATTCCGCTGTTGAACTCTGATGTGAAAGAGTTAGGCAAATATTACGACTTCATCCGCGTTGGGCGTGCTCGAGAAGCGGGCAGTGCTTGTCAGGTACTGCGTGTAGTACCCAAAGATGGCTTACGTTATTCGTATGTGCTGTGGGTTGATGAGAAAACCAAATTGCCACTGCGCGCTGATTTACTCGATCGCGATGGTGAAATTCTCGAACAGTACCGCACAGTCTCATACTCAGTGAGTCAACGTGTAGCGGAAGTACTAAGTGCGCTGAAGAAAGTTCGTCTGCCTGAAGTATTGTCTCTGCCGAAAGGGAACTTAGAATCGACCTTTTGGCATGTCGGTTGGATTCCAAAAGGCTTTGAGGCATTAGAACTCAACCGTTATCGTATGGCCGTAACAGACCGACTGGTTGAAAGCCAAATGTACACCGATGGCTTGTTTAACTTCTCAGTTTATGTCTCTAATAAGGACGATGACTCCGTCGGCCAGATTGCACGTCAAGGCCGTCGTACTTTCCATAGCTTTATCAAAGGTCAGAATGAGATCTCTGTTGTTGGCGATATTCCACCGGCGACAGCTAAGCGTATTGCTCAGTCGGTGACCTTTACCGCACAGGAAGCGCAACAATGATGACAGCTTTAGCGACCGTGTCAGCGGTCACCACACAATCCGACGGCTTTGAAGTCGAGCTCAGTTGTGAACAGAAAACCAGTTGCAGTAGCTGCGCCTCGCAGAAAAGCTGCGGCACTGGCATTGTCTCTAAAGCAGTAGGTAGCAAAGCTCTAAACTGGACTTTGCAAACCAATAAACTGGTCAAAATTGGCCAAATTGTTGAAATTGGCTTTCCAGAACGCAGCTTAATTTTATCCGCTATGGTGGTGTACATCGTGCCGCTGGTGGCGATGATTCTCGGTGCGGTGATTGGTCAATGGTGGTTAGCGCCGCTATTTTCTGGTGGTGAAGGCGTGATTATTGCTAGCTCAGCACTGTTTGTTGGTTTGGGTATGATGGTAGCGAAGCGATTAGCACGCACACTCGAAGCGCAATCTGGTCAGGATGTCGTATTAGTGAGAGTCTTGGGAGAGCCAATTAGCTAGTGCGAACTGGTCAGAAATTGGGTAGAATCTGCCAACTTAATTGTCTGCCGTCATTTTAGACGGCATTCTTATTCCTCGTTAACAAGAGTTTAGTCACCCCAAATCTATGAAGCACATTCGTAACTTTTCGATTATCGCCCACATCGACCACGGTAAATCAACCTTATCTGATCGCCTTATCCAAGTTTGTGGTGGTTTATCCGATCGTGAAATGGAGCAGCAAGTTCTTGACTCCATGGATCTTGAGCGTGAGCGTGGCATCACTATCAAAGCCCAGAGTGTGACACTCAACTACACGGCTAAAGACGGTGAAACCTATCAATTAAACTTTATCGACACTCCAGGACACGTTGACTTCTCATACGAAGTGTCTCGCTCGCTTGCTGCCTGTGAAGGTGCGCTGCTGGTGGTCGATGCTGGTCAAGGTGTTGAGGCGCAAACGCTGGCCAACTGTTACACCGCTATTGAAATGGATTTGGAAGTGGTTCCAATTCTAAACAAAATCGACTTACCTGCGGCAGACCCAGAGCGAGTTGCTGAAGAGATCGAAGAGATCGTCGGTATCGATGCGATGGAAGCAACGCGCTGCTCAGCCAAGACTGGCTTAGGCGTTGATGATGTACTAGAGAACATTGTTGCATCAATTCCAGCCCCAGAAGGCGATCCAGACGCACCGCTGCAAGCGCTGATCATCGACTCTTGGTTTGATAATTACCTTGGCGTGGTCTCTTTGGTGCGAATCAAAAATGGTTCGCTAAAGAAAAACGACAAGATCAAAGTCATGAGCACTGGTCAAGTTTGGGGCGTAGACCGCATTGGTATCTTTACCCCGAAACAAGTCGACACCAACGGTTTGAATACCGGTGAAGTGGGCTGGGTAGTGTGTGGTATCAAAGATATCCTTGGCGCACCAGTTGGCGATACCTTGACCATGGCGAAAAATGGTTGTGAAAAACCGTTACCTGGTTTCCAAAAAGTGAAGCCGCAAGTGTATGCCGGTCTATTCCCAGTATCATCAGATGATTACGAAAACTTCCGTGATGCGTTAGGCAAGTTAAGCCTTAACGATGCGTCGTTATTTTACGAACCAGAAACCTCTGCGGCACTGGGTTTTGGTTTCCGTTGTGGCTTCCTTGGTATGCTGCACATGGAAATCATTCAAGAGCGTTTAGAACGTGAATACGACCTTGATTTGATCACCACGGCGCCAACGGTTGTTTACGAAGTTGAAAAAACCGACAGCAGCGTGATGTACGTTGATAGCCCGGCCAAACTGCCTGCCATCAATGATATCGAAGAAATTCGTGAGCCAATCGCACGTTGTAATATTTTGGTGCCATCTGAATACCTTGGTAACGTGATTACACTGTGTGTTGAAAAACGCGGTGTGCAGGTGGATATGGTTTACCACGGTAACCAAGTTGCCGTCACTTACGATATTCCAATGGCGGAAGTGGTTCTCGACTTCTTTGACCGTTTGAAATCAACCTCACGTGGCTACGCGTCGTTGGATTACAACTTCCAACGCTTTGAAGCTTCTGACATGGTACGTGTTGATGTATTGCTTAACGGCGATCGCGTTGATGCCTTGGCGCTGATCACGCATAAAGATCACGCTCAATCTCGTGGTCGTTTGTTGGTTGAGAAGATGAAAGAATTCATTCCTCGCCAAATGTTTGATATCGCGATTCAAGCTGCGATCGGCAACCACATCATCGCACGTTCAACCGTGAAGCAGTTACGTAAGAACGTAATCGCGAAATGTTACGGCGGTGACGTTAGCCGTAAGAAGAAACTGTTGAAGAAACAGAAAGAAGGTAAGAAACGTATGAAGCAGATCGGTAACGTAGAGCTGCCTCAAGAAGCGTTCCTAGCCATTCTTCATGTAGGTAAAGACTAAGCGTTGTTGAGTATTTTCAGCACCAATAAGGTTAAGTGAAAGAGCTACGGCTCTTTCACTTTTTAATGTAAGGGAAGTTAATGGCAAACTTATTTTCACTGATTTTAGTCGTCGTCACTATTGTCACAGGTATCGTTTGGGTACTGGACAAGTTGGTTTGGCGTAAAAAGCGCGAGCAAAAAGTTGTCGAGATGGTCGGTCAAACTCAAGAGTTAGACGAAGCGACCAAAGCGAAAATTGCGCCTCAGCCTTGGTGGGTTGAGAACAGTGTGTCGATTTTCCCTGTCATTGCCTTTGTACTGATTTTGCGTTCATTTATTTTTGAACCGTTTCAGATTCCGTCTGGCTCTATGATGCCGACGCTGCTGATTGGCGATTTCATCTTAGTTGAAAAATACGCTTACGGTCTTAAAGATCCGGTTTGGCGCACTGAGCTAGTGGCAACCGGTAAACCTCAACGTGGTGATATCGCGGTATTCAAATACCCAGTTGATCCAAGTGTTGACTACATTAAACGTGTGGTTGGTTTACCAGGCGATATCGTGCGTTACAGCAGCGACAAACAAATCTGCGTTCAAGCCAAAGGCACCGACACTTGTAAGCCAGTGAAATTGTCAAATGTCGAGCAGAGCGAATTTTTCCAAGATGGTATTCCTTTGACTGAGATGCAAGAGCACCTTGGCGATGTAGAACACCATATTTTGATCAACCCGATACGCCGAGATCGCGTGAGTGCATATCGACCTCGTGGTGGTGTCAATGAGTGGGTAGTGCCTGAAGGCCACTACTTCATGATGGGCGACAATCGTGACAACAGTGCCGATAGTCGTTATTGGGGCTTTGTGCCAGAAGGGAACTTTGTCGGTAAAGCTGTGGCGATTTGGATCAGTTTTGAATTTGATCGCGACCCAAGTAGTATTCTGCCTTCATGGATTCCAACAGGTGTGAGATTCAATCGCATCGGTGGTATTAACTGATCTGCAGTATAAACAACGCTGCGGACAAGAACACAAAGAGAGAGTATGACTACTCTAATAGCAAAACTGCAAAGAAAGATCGGCTATCAATTTAGAGATATCGATCTTTTCAATTTGGCGCTGACACATCGCAGCGCCAACGGAAAACACAACGAGCGTCTTGAATTTCTGGGCGATTCAATTTTAAGTTTTGTCATTGCTGACGATCTCTATCATCGTTTCCCGAAAGTAAATGAAGGGGACATGAGCCGTATGCGTGCAACTCTGGTGCGCGGTAATACGCTGGCAGAACTCGGTCGCGAGTTCGAACTAGGAGATCACTTAAAATTAGGTCCAGGTGAACTGAAAAGCGGTGGTTTTCGCCGTGATTCTATTCTCGCTGATGCGGTCGAAGCCATTATTGGTGCCATCTACTTAGATAGCGATATCGAAGTGGTTCGTGGCATTATTTTAAGTTGGTATCAAACCCGTCTTGAGAGTATTCAACCTGGAGTCTCACAGAAAGATCCTAAAACGCGCCTGCAAGAATTCCTGCAAGGCAGAAGAAAACCTCTTCCTGTCTACACAGTGTCTAAAATTAAAGGTGAAGCACACAACCAAGAGTTCACGGTTGAGTGTGAAGTGGCAGGAATTGGAAAGCCTGTTATTGGTAAAGGGACCAGTCGTCGTAAAGCTGAACAAGCTGCGGCTGAACTAGCATTAGAGCAATTATCCAATGGCTGATAACGAATTTGATATTGATGCGTTCTTCGCATCAAAAGGCGACACTCCATCTCCAGAGAACCAACACTGTGGCTTTATTGCCATTGTTGGTCGTCCGAACGTGGGTAAATCAACGCTGCTTAACCATATCCTCGGACAGAAGATTTCCATCACTTCACGCAAGCCGCAAACCACTCGTCACCGTATTATGGGTGTTGAGACCGAAGGCGACTATCAAGCGATTTATGTCGATACTCCGGGGCTGCACATCGAAGAAAAACGCGCCATCAACCGTTTGATGAACCGCGCGGCGAACTCTTCACTCAGTGATGTCAATTTAGTGCTGTTTCTGGTCGATGGTACCCATTGGACCAACGACGATGAAATGGTGTTGACCAAGCTACAAAAATCCAACTTCCCAGTGGTTTTGTGCGTCAACAAAGTCGACAACGTTAAAGACCGCAACGACGTGATGACTCACATGCATGAGCTGTCGAAGAAGATGGAGTTTGTCGATGTGGTGCCGATTTCGGCCAAACAAGGCAAAAACATCGATGTGATCCGTAAGCATGTGCGTGAGCACTTGCCAAAGGCAACGCATCACTTCCCAGAAGAGTACGTGACTGATCGTTCCCAACGTTTTATGGCGTCGGAAATCGTACGTGAAAAACTGATGCGTTTTACCGGTGAAGAATTGCCTTATTCCGTGACTGTGGAAATTGAGCGTTTCGATTACAACCCAGAAACCGACGGTTTTCATATCAATGCGCTGATTTTGGTTGAACGCAATGGCCAGAAAAAAATGGTGATTGGCAAAGGCGGTGATAAGATCAAAACCATTGGTCGTGAAGCTCGCCTTGATATGGAAGAGCTGTTTGGCCGCAAAGTGTATTTAGAAACCTGGGTGAAAGTGAAATCGGGCTGGGCGGATGATGAGCGAGCATTGCGTTCACTGGGTTATATCGACGACTTATAATCACGCACATCAGCGGATGAATTTTTCCATGCATGTGGTGAGCAGAAATTGAGTTCTACCCATAAAAGAGAGAGTATTAACTCTCTCTTTTGGTATCTGAAAGGATCGGCTATTGAGTGACGGTTTACAGCGATGCTTTGTGTTGCATCGTCGGCCTTACAGCGAATCAAGTTTGATTTTGGATGTGTTCAGCGAAGAACATGGCCGCATTACGTTAATCTCTAAAGGCGCGCGTAGTAAGCGTTCGTCGTTAAAAGGTGCTTTGCAGCCGTTCACTCCGTTATTACTCAAATGGTCGGGCAACAGCTCGATGAAAACGCTGCGCCAAGCTGAGCCCATCAGCTTAGGCTTGCCACTTGCTGGCATCACCCTTTACTCCGGCATGTATGTCAACGAATTGCTTGGCCGAGTGTTGATGGCCGAAGTGCCAATGCCGGGGCTGTTTCATGACTATCTGCATGCCTTAACCGAACTGGCGCAATGCGATAACCCAGAGCCGGCGCTGCGCCGTTTTGAACTCGCGTTACTTTCAGCGATGGGTTACGGCGTCGATTTTCTTCACTGCGCTGGTACTGGCGAGCCTGTCGACCCGAATATGACCTATCGTTATCGTGAGCAAAAAGGCTTTATCGCTTCGGTGCGTAACGACAACTTAACCTTTTACGGCAATGAGCTGATTGCAATCAGTGAGCGGCGCTTTGTCACCAAAGAACAACTCAGAGCTGCCAAACGCTTTACACGCATAGCACTTAAGCCTTATCTTGGCGGCAAACCATTAAAAAGTCGGGAATTGTTTGTATCTATCCTCAACAATCCCAGAGCAAGGAGTATTGGAACATGAGCTCAATTTACTTAGGGGTAAACATCGATCATATCGCGACGCTGCGTAACGCACGTGGCACTAAGTACCCTGATCCGGTTCATGCGGCAGAAATTGCAGAACGAGCAGGAGCAGATGGAATCACTGTGCATCTGCGCGAAGATCGTCGCCACATCAAAGATCGCGATGTCAGAATTCTGCGTGAAACCATTCAAACGCGTATGAACTTGGAAATGGCAGTGACCGATGAAATGGTTGAAATTGCATTGCAAACCATGCCTGAGTACGTTTGTTTAGTGCCAGAAAAGCGTGAAGAGCTCACTACCGAAGGCGGCCTTGATGTCAAAGGTCATTTAGACAAAGTCAAAGCCGCTACTGAAAAACTGACTCAAGCCGGAATCAAAGTTTCGCTGTTTATCGATGCTGACCGCGAGCAAATTGATGCTGCCAAAGCGTGTGGCGCTCCTTTTATTGAGCTGCATACAGGGCATTATGCGGATGCTGAAAACGACTCAGATCGCCAAGCTGAATTGAAAAAAATCGCCGCGGGTGCCACTTACGCCAGCGATTTAGGCATTTGCGTGAATGCTGGGCACGGTCTGACTTATCACAACGTTGCCCCAATTGCTGCAATTCCAGAAATTTACGAACTCAACATTGGCCATTCGATCATTGGCCGCGCGGTGTTTGATGGATTAGAAAAAGCCGTTGCTGACATGAAAGCAGCGATGGTCGCGGCGCGCCAATAACATGGCAATTGTAGGTATCGGCACCGATATTGCTGAAATCGAGCGAATTGAGAAAGTGCTCGCTCGCAGCGGCGATGCGTTTGCAGAGCGTATATTAACCACTGCTGAGCTTGTGACATATCGCGAACGTAAACAGCCAGGGCGTTTTCTGGCCAAACGTTTTGCCGCCAAAGAAGCGGCTTCCAAAGCGCTCGGAACGGGAATTGCTCAAGGCGTGACGTTTCAAGATTTTATCATCACCAATGATGAGCATGGCAAACCGATACTGACGCTAGAAAACAAAGCGCGCGAGCTGGCAGCAGCTCGCGCGATTCAAGCGATTCATTTATCGATATCCGATGAACGCCACTACGCGGTGGCGACAGTGATTTACGAATCTTGATCTTGCAGTGACGTTACGTCTTGCAGATAGGGCACTGCGCTGGCAGTGACCTTTTCCATTTCATCTTGTAGCTCAAACAGCTCTGGCTCTAAATCCGCTAAAGCGGCATCAGAGCGCAGTCCTTTCTCTAGGGTTTCACACACTTTCTTCAAGCGCGGGACACCGCAATATGAGCTGCTGCCATGCAGTTTGTGGACATGATGAACCAAATCTTCACGGCTACTTTCGCCATTTAAAGCTTGCTCGGCAATTTGATTCACTTCTGGAATATAGTCGACCAGCATCTGCAGCATCTCTTTGGCTAAATCGGGTTTGTTGGCCGATTGCTTGAGCGCCATTTGCCAATCGATAATGATGTTGCGATAACTTTGCTCGCTATTTGCCGTATCTTGCTCTGGTTCATGATGCACCAACTCGAGTTTGCCAAATTCATTTTGGTCGGCGTACGGGTTCCAATGCATCAACACTTGTTGCAATACGTGTTCTTCAATTGGCTTGGTCAGATAATCATCCATGCCGGCTTTAAGCAGACGGTCACGTTCACCAGCCAGCGCATGCGCGGTGACTGCAATGACGGGTGTGTTGGCGTTTAATTCAGTCTTTTTGATCTTACGACACGCGGTGACACCATCCATATGCGGCATCTGAATGTCCATCAAAATAATGTCGAAATGGCGGCTCTCAGCAAGGTTGACCGAATCCATACCGTTGGTGCAGGTGGTGACGCTTTCAACGTGTTCATGCAGTAGCGCGCTGATTAATTTCAAGTTTGCAGGGTTGTCGTCTACCGCCATGACTTTAAGCGGCAGTTTTTCACTGCTGACCACAGGGAGCGGCGGTAATTCCGGTAGGTGATCTTGGTTGGCGACCAGAGTTTGCATCAGCTTTTTACGCGATAGCGGTTTGGTAATGCAGTGCACTTGATATTTTTGCAGCAAATGGTCAGAGAGCGCTAACGCGGTGCTTGGCGTGCCGACCACCACGTGCGGCGCGCACTGCATCGCGTGTTCAACCCACTGTTCGACTTCGTGCTGATCATTGCTGCGATTGGCGGCTAAGTTGAGTAGTACGTAGTCGAATTTCTCAACGCTGTCAGGCAAGCTTGAACGGCTAGTCACTTGCAGTCCGGCCTTGAGCAACATTTTTTGAGTGATGGTCGCCACTTGCATATTCGATTCAATCAACAAGATGGTGCGCTGGCTGAGTAAATCGGTATCAACATGATCGCTGACCGGCATATGCGTCGCGTGTAGACTCAAGGTTAACCAGAACGTCGAGCCTTGGTGTAAACGGCTGGTTAAGCTGATTTCTCCGCCCATTTGGCTGACCAGTTTCTGGGTAATGACGAGGCCAAGACCTGTGCCGCCATAGCGACGAGAAATGCTGGCGTCGGCCTGGCTAAAGGCTTGGAACAACTGCGCTTGTTGACGCTCGGAAATACCGATGCCGGTGTCGCGCACCATAAATTGCAGCTCAACAATGTCGTCTTTGCGCGAACGCAGTTCGACACTGATATCAATATTGCCGCGCTCGGTAAATTTGATAGAGTTCCCCACCAAGTTGGTGAGCACTTGCTGAATACGCAGCGGGTCACCGACCAATCCAGTAGGAATTTCTGGGTCGATGTTGAGGGTGATTTCAAGGCCTTTTTCATGGGCGCTGGTGGCTTGCAGGCTGACCACTTCTTCTAAGGTTTCTTCAAACTCAAACGGAATGTTTTCCAGCGCCAGTTTACCGGCTTCAAGTTTGGAGAAATCGAGAATGTCGTTGATGATGCTGAGCAGGTTGTTTGCCGATTTTTCAATGGTTTGAAGATAATCTGTTTGGCTATTGGTCAACTGGGTTTTGAGCATTTGGCGAGTAAAGCCAATCACACCATTAAGTGGCGTGCGCAGCTCATGTGACATGTTGGCGAGGAATTCAGATTTCACTCGCGCCGCTTCTTGGGCGCGTTTTTTGGCGATGTCTAACTCGACGTTTTGGATTTCAAGCTGTTCAAGCGTTTCACGCAAATCTGATGTCGCTTGGTCGATGCTGTGCTGCATCTCAACATGGTATTCAGACAGCGAAACCGCCATGGCGTTGATACCGTTTTTCAGCGAATCCAGCTCGCCATGCATCTTGCCTTCAATTCGCACATCAAGGTGTCCGCGGCGAATGCGGTCGACCATGTTTTTCATGTGGGTGATAGGGCGGGTGACATCATGCATCAAGCGCATGGCAAATATCGCCGACAAACCCAAACCCGTCAGTAGCACCAAAAACGCCGAGAAAATCTCTTGGTATTGCTGCAAGCGCAGTGATGAGAGGTCCATTTCAATGGCGATATAGCCGAGTGCTTGACCTGCAGCTTGACCTTGCGGAGTGGCAATAACGCCGGACTCAGCCAGCACTGGGGCACGTAAAATCAGCGTGTTGTCGTGTAAATCTGATGAGACCAATAATGGAATCGGCTTGTCTTTGGGATAAGTCAGCGAGGCAAAATTGGGGTGAAAGTTGGAGGTAACAAACAGCTCATGGTTGTAGTCAAACACCGCGATACTGCGCACTAGCTTGGAATTTTTCCGGTGTGCATAACTGATGATGCGGCGTACCTGTTCACGGCTGTTGTTTTTCAGGCCATTTTCGCTCGCGATCGCCAGTGGCTCAATAATACTGAGGCCGGAATCGATCATTTGCTTCTCTAAATCGTGATAACGATTAAACGAGAAAAAAGCACTTAATAACAAACCGATGATCAACGTCGGCGCTAAAGTCAGAGTAATTACACGGGCACGTAAGCCATATCTGGTCATTATTATCTAAACATCACGGTGTGGATATGGGAAAATAGCCCCTAGCACCGGCTAGTTGGTAATAACTTTGGTGCCAAAGCCGTCGAAACAATAAGCATAATCAACTCGAGCGGCTCACACAACGACTGCGCAGAGAAATAGTGATTCTTAAGCAGCAAATAGTAGCGTAATCATAGATAGGCAATAGCATGGCGCGTTTTTTCCAACCCAAGAAAAAGACCCAACTTAATACTAAACATCAATCCGTTACGATTGAAAATCTGGATCATCATGGCGCTGGGATTGCGTATTTGGACAACAAGCCACTGTTTATCGAAGGTGCGCTGCCTAGCGAGCAAGTTGTTACTCAACTTACTGAAAGTAAAAGTAAGTATGCTCGTGGGCGCATGATTAAGCTGGTAAATGCCAGTGCTCAGCGTATTGAGCCATTTTGTCCGCATTTTAGCCAGTGCGGTGGCTGTAATATGCAGCACCTTGAACTTAAAGCGCAGCGAGAATATAAACAGCGCGCGCTAAAACAGCTAATGGCAAAATTTGCCAAGCAAGATATTGAGTTGGATGAATTTGTCGCCAGCCCAGAGCTTGGCTATCGCCGCCGCGCGCGTTTGAGTGTGTGGTTTGACAAAAAAGCCTCGCAACTGCAAATCGGTTTTCGCCAAAAAGCCAGTAAGCAAATTGTCTCGGTGCAGAATTGCCCTGTGCTTGAGCCGTCTTTAAATCAGTTACTGCCGCACATTCATGCTTGCTTGAATCAGTTTGCAGATCCGACCTCATTGGGGCATGTCGAAATCGTGAAGGGGGACAACGCACGTGTGCTGCTGGTCAGGCATACTCGCCCCCTAAAAAACAAAGATGCTCAATTACTGCAAGACTTAGCCAGTGAGCAACAACTTACTTTGTATCTAATGCCACAAAGTGATGAATTAGTTCGTATTCACGGTGATGCGCCAAGTTATCAAGAAACCGGCGTTGAAATGGCGTTTGAACCAACCCACTTTATTCAGGTCAATCAAAGTGTGAATCGCGATATGGTTGGCAAAGCGTTAGATTGGTTGGCACTGACCAAACAAGACCAAGTGCTGGATCTGTTTTGTGGGCTTGGTAATTTTACCTTGCCGTTGGCCAAGCAAGTTGAGGCTGTGGTGGGTGTTGAAGGCGTCGATGAAATGGTGCTTAAAGCGCGTGCCAATGCCAAGCTTAATCAACTGGATAACGCCCAGTTTTATCACGCCGACCTTGAGCAGCCGCTGACTACTCAAGCTTGGGCGAAGCAGAAGTTCAATAAAATCTTACTTGACCCAGCTCGCGCCGGCGCGGCGGGCATTGTTGACCAACTGGCGGCGCTTGGCGCCTCGCGAGTGGTTTATGTTTCATGTAATCCTGCTACCCTAGCTAGAGATAGTCAGAGTTTGCTGAGTCAAGGTTTCCGTTTACAGCGCCTCTGTATGCTGGACATGTTTCCGCATACTAGCCATTTGGAATCAATGGCGCTGTTTGTAAAATAAAGTGATTGCGCTCAGGAGCGAGTGCGTCCACACATAAAAAATATAACAGGATAGAAAAATGGTTGCGGTACGAAGCGCACATTTGAATCAAAACGAACAGTTTGAGCTGGAAAAATGGATCGCGAGTCTTGGTCAGGACGCCAAGATCTCTCGCGCTCTGACTGACGTCTATCGTCAGTGTGAAACCGTGCTAGAGGGTCATGAGCAAGCCACGTTATTGTTGTGGCGTGGACGTGAAATGATCGAAATTCTGATTACGCTATCGATGGACAAAGCCACGCTAGAGGCCGCGTTGCTGTTTCCTTTGGTGTCTACCGGTGCGTATCCACAAGATCAGCTAGAAGAAAAATACAGTAAAGAAATTTTGAAATTGATCGAAGGCGTCGAAGAGATGGCGGCTATCGGTCAATTGAATGTGACCAAAGAGGGCGGTGAAGCCTCCGAGCAAGTCGATAACGTGCGCCGCATGTTGCTCGCTATGGTCGATGATTTTCGCTGCGTGGTGATTAAGCTCGCCGAGCGAATCTGCAACCTTATCGAAGTAAAGAAAGCGCCCGACGAAGTGCGCCGCGCGGCAGCAAAAGAGTGTGCCAATATCTACGCGCCACTGGCGAACCGTCTTGGTATCGGTCAGTTAAAGTGGGAAATTGAAGATTACGCTTTTCGTTATCGACATCCTGACACTTACAAACAGATAGCCAAGCAGCTTTCTGAGCGCCGCATTGTACGCGAGCAATACATCAAAGACTTTGTCGATTCACTGTCTAAAGAGATGAAAGAGTGCGGCATCAATGCAGAAGTGACCGGACGTCCGAAACATATCTACAGTATCTGGCGCAAGATGCAGAAGAAAAACTTGGCGTTTGATGAACTGTTTGATGTGCGCGCGGTGCGTATCATTGCCGACAAACTGCAAGATTGTTACGCCGCACTGGGTGTGGTGCACACGCAATTTAAACACTTACCGAGCGAGTTTGACGATTACGTAGCTAACCCCAAACCCAATGGTTACCAATCGATTCACACTGTGATCCTTGGCCCGGAAGGCAAAACCATCGAGATTCAAATTCGTACCAAGCAGATGCATGAAGAATCGGAGCTTGGTGTTGCTGCGCACTGGAAATACAAAGAAGGTGCCAGCAGTCGTAGCGGCTATGATGAGAAAATTACTTGGCTGCGTAAGCTGCTTGATTGGCAAGAAGAGATGTCCGATTCCGGTGAAATGCTGGATGAACTGCGTAGCCAAGTGTTTGATGATCGCGTTTATGCGTTTACGCCGCGCGGCGACGTGGTGGATTTACCTATGGGTGCTACGCCACTCGATTTCGCTTATCACATTCACTCGGAAGTCGGTCACCGCTGTATCGGTGCCAAAGTCGGCGGGCGTATTGTGCCGTTCACGCACAAACTGCACATGGGTGACCAAGTCGAGATCATTACTTCTAAAGAGCCGAACCCGTCACGCGATTGGTTAAACCCATCGCTCGGATTTGTTCACTCAGGTCGAGCTCGCGCCAAGATCAACGCTTGGTTCCGTAAACAGAGCCGCGAGAAAAACCTCGAAGCAGGGCGTGAAATCCTTGAAAGTGAATTGGCAAAAATCGGCGCTACCTTAAAAGATGCCGAGCAGTACGCGCTAAAACGCTTTAACGTTAATTCGGCCGATGAGCTGTATGTCGGGGTTGGCAGTGGTGATCTGCGTATTAACCAGATAATTAACCATATCAATGCGTTAGTTAATAAGCCAACCGCGGAAGAAGAAGATCAGCAAGCGCTGGAAAAACTTCAAGAATCTGAACATCGCGTTACCAGTCGACCGAAAAAAGATGCGGTTGTGGTGGAAGGGGTTGATAACCTGATGACCCATCTTGCTCGTTGCTGCCAGCCAATTCCTGGTGATGAAATCTGCGGTTATATTACCCAAGGTCGTGGCATTTCGGTGCATCGCGTTGATTGTGAGCAGTTGGATGAATTACGCCATCACGCGCCAGAGCGCATCATTGATACCGTGTGGGGCAGTGGTTTCGTTGGCTCGTATATATTGACTATGCGCGTGGAAGCGATGGAGCGAGGCGGATTGCTTAAAGACATCACCACGTTATTGGCCAATGAAAAGATCAAGATCGCCAGCATGAAGAGTCGCGTCGATTATCGTCGTCAGATGACCATCATGGATTTTGACCTTGAAGTGAATAATGTCGAAGTGTTGCCAAGAATCGCCAAACGCGTCGAGCAGATTCGTGATGTGATGACAGTAAAACGTCTCACGTAAGCTTTGCCACTCGGCAGTACAATTAGGGAAGGTGAGTGGTTACGCCGCTCACCTTTTTATTTTTATCGCTACATTCGGTTAAGAATATTAAAAGGAATTGCGCACCATGAGCCATCCCATCGAACAGTTACAGCAAATCATGCGCCAGCTTCGCGACCCAGAAACAGGTTGCCCGTGGGACATCAAGCAGACCTTTGATTCTGTGGTGCCGCATACCATCGAAGAAACCTACGAAGTGGTCGACGCCATTCATCAACGCGATTGGCAAAACCTCAAAGAAGAGCTTGGCGATCTGCTGTTTCAGGTGATCTTTTATAGTCAGCTCGCCAAAGAGCAAGAGTTGTTTGATTTTCAAGACGTAGTCGAAACCGTCAATGAAAAACTGACTCGCCGCCATCCGCATGTTTTTGGTGATGAAAATTTTTCAACCGAGCAGCAACTGGTTGAGAACTGGCAAAAGCAGAAAGCGGCAGAGAAAGCGCTAAGAGGCGAAGCTGAGCAAAGTATTCTAGACTCAATACCAAACTCGCTTCCCGCGCTGTTGCGAGCCACCAAAATGCAGAAAAAATGCGCGCAATATGGCTTTGATTGGGACTCACTTGGCCCTGTGGTTGATAAGGTGCATGAAGAGATAGAAGAAGTCCAACAAGAAGCGTTGATGGTCCCGATGGATGACGATGCTCTAGAGCTCGAGCTCGGAGATTTGCTGTTCGCTGTTGTGAATATGACCCGTCACCTGGGCAAAAATCCCGAAGTCGCACTTGGGCGTGCCAATGCCAAATTTGCGCGTCGTTTCAAAGGTGTTGAACAATTGGCAGCTTTGCAACAACGGCCATTAACCGATTTTTCGCTTGCTGAGCTCGATGCATTTTGGGAACAAATTAAACGCCAAGAGAAACATTTTTCGTCCAAATAGGTCGCTTAATGTTTGGGAGTGGAAAAATGCCTCAATCAAAGGTTTAGCCCTCTCTGTATCGGCTTTGATTTGAAGCAAAAAAGAAATACACCGGTGTGATATATTTCACGTTGTGGCGGTTAAGGGCTTCTGGTACAATTTCGTCCCGTCCAGAAGAAATCCATTTCCCTCATTCAACCAATTTCAGGTTAAACATGACGACAAATTACATTTTTGTTACTGGCGGGGTCGTATCCTCTCTAGGTAAAGGTATTGCCGCTGCATCACTGGCAGCGATTCTAGAAGCTCGTGGTCTTAAAGTTACCATGATGAAGCTTGACCCTTACATCAACGTTGATCCAGGCACAATGAGCCCAATTCAACATGGTGAAGTGTTCGTCACAGAAGATGGCGCAGAAACTGACCTAGACCTTGGTCACTACGAACGTTTCATTCGTACCAAGATGTCAAAACGTAACAACTTCACTGCCGGTCGTGTTTATGCGGACGTTCTACGTAAAGAACGCCGTGGCGATTACTTAGGCGCAACCATTCAGGTTATTCCTCACATTACCAATGCGATCAAAGATCGTGTTATCGCTGGCGCTGAAGGACAAGACGTCGCGATCGTTGAAATTGGTGGTACTGTGGGGGATATCGAGTCACTACCATTTATGGAAGCGATTCGTCAGCTTGCGGTTGAACTTGGCCGTGAACGTGCGATGTTTATGCACTTAACTTTAGTACCATATCTAGCGGCGGCTGGCGAAGTGAAAACCAAGCCAACTCAGCACTCGGTGAAAGAGTTACTGTCTATCGGTATTCAACCAGACATTCTGGTTTGCCGTAGCGACCGTATGATTCCAGCCAACGAGCGTAAGAAAATCGCGTTGTTCTGTAACGTGCCAGAAAAAGCCGTTATTTCAATGAAAGACGTCGATTCAATCTACAAGATTCCGCAACTTATCCGCTCTCAAGGCTTGGATGATCTTGTGTGTGCTCGTTTTGGTATTAACACACCGGAAGCGGATTTGTCTGAGTGGGAACAGGTTATTTACGAAGAAGCCAACCCAACAGGTGAAGTGACCATCGGTATGGTCGGTAAATACATTGAGCTGCCTGATGCATACAAGTCAGTCAACGAAGCTCTCAAGCATGCTGGCTTGAAAAATCGCCTAAGCGTCAACATTAAATACATCGATTCTCAGGATGTAGAAACGCGAGGTATTGACGTTTTAGAAGGTGTGGATGCTATTCTAGTACCAGGTGGTTTCGGCGACCGTGGTATCGAAGGCAAAATCCGCGCGGCGCAATACGCACGTGAAAATAAGATTCCATATTTAGGTATTTGCTTAGGTATGCAAGTAGCGTTAATTGAATACGCGCGCAATGTCGCGGGTATGGAAGGCGCGCACTCAACCGAATTTAATAAAGACACCAAGTACCCTGTTGTTGGTCTGATTACAGAGTGGACCGATGGCGAAGGTAACGTAGAAGAGCGTACTGAAGCGTCAGATCTTGGTGGTACAATGCGTCTAGGTTCGCAATTATGTCACCTAGAGAAAGGTACAAAAGCTCGTGAACTTTACGGCAGCGATACGATCCATGAACGTCATCGTCACCGTTATGAAGTGAACAACGTGCTTCGTCCGCAAATTGAAAAAGCGGGTCTGAAGGTTTCAGGTCTATCAGCAGATAAGAAACTGGTAGAAATGATTGAAAACCCAGATCATCCATGGTTTGTGGCGGCTCAGTTCCACCCAGAGTTCACCTCAACGCCTCGTGACGGTCATCCACTGTTTGCTGGCTTTGTGAAAGCCGCGGGTGAATACCAACGCAGCGAAGAGAAATAAAAGGATACGGGCAGTAGCTTTAAGAAGTGCTACTGCCCTTTAATTTTGACATTTATATTGAAACGAGAGGAAACATTAATGTCTAAGATCGTTAAAGTTCTAGGTCGTGAAATCATCGACTCACGTGGTAACCCAACTGTTGAAGCTGAAGTACACCTAGAAGGCGGTTTCGTAGGTATGGCGGCAGCTCCATCTGGCGCTTCTACTGGTTCTCGCGAAGCTCTTGAGCTACGTGACGGTGACAAATCACGTTTCCTAGGTAAAGGTGTTCTTAAAGCAGTTGAAGCTGTAAACGGCGCAATCGCTGAAGCACTTGTTGGCAAAGATGCAAAAGCACAAGCTGACATCGACCAAGTTATGATCGACCTAGACGGCACTGAAAACAAATCTAAATTCGGTGCAAACGCAATCCTTGCTGTTTCTCTAGCTAACGCAAAAGCTGCTGCTGCTGCGAAAGGCATGCCTCTATACGAGCACATCGCTGAGCTAAACGGCACTCCAGGTCAATTCTCTATGCCTCTACCAATGATGAACATCATCAACGGTGGTGAGCACGCTGACAACAACGTAGACATCCAAGAGTTCATGATCCAACCAGTTGGCGCGAAAACTCTTAAAGAAGCACTACGTATCGGTGCAGAAGTATTCCACAACCTAGCTAAAGTTCTTAAAGCTAAAGGTCTTAACACTGCTGTTGGTGACGAAGGTGGTTTCGCTCCTAACCTTGAGTCTAACGCAGCAGCACTAGCAGCAATCAAAGAAGCTGTTGAGCAAGCTGGCTACGTTCTAGGTAAAGACGTAACTCTAGCTATGGACTGTGCAGCATCTGAGTTCTACGACAAAGAAGCTGGCAACTACAACATGAAAGGCGAAGGTAAAATCTTCACTTCTGAAGAATTTAACCACTACCTAGAAGGCCTAGTTGCTCAATACCCAATCGTATCTATCGAAGACGGTCTTGACGAATCTGACTGGGATGGCTTCAAGCACCAAACTGAACTTCTTGGCGGCAAAATTCAGCTAGTTGGTGACGACCTATTCGTTACTAACACTAAGATTCTTGCTCAAGGTATCGAGAAAGGCGTTGCTAACTCTATCCTTATCAAGTTCAACCAAATCGGTTCTCTAACTGAGACTCTAGCTGCAATCAAGATGGCTAAAGACGCGGGTTACACTGCAGTTATCTCTCACCGTTCTGGTGAAACTGAAGATGCAACTATCGCTGACCTAGCTGTTGGTACTGCTGCAGGCCAAATCAAAACTGGTTCTATGAGCCGTTCTGACCGTGTTGCTAAGTACAACCAACTTATCCGTATCGAGGAAGCTCTAGGTGAGCGCGCTCCTTTCAACGGTCTTAAAGAAGTGAAAGGCCAAGCTTAATATCAGCTTCGCTTTATAGTTCTTTTAAATACCCCGCTTTAGCGGGGTATTTTTTTATTCGAGGAAGCCTAGGTAAGCGCGCTCTGTTGTGTCTCAGAGCTCGTGCGATAAGGATCTTTGTGACGGTCAGTATAGAGCGGCAATAGCTTGAATGCGTCTTCTGTCGAGCTCTTCACGAATGGCTTTGCCTTGAAAACCATCTTGGATCACTTGCTGCACATCGATTTCCAGTGCGGCTTGATACGCTTGTTCAAACAGGGCTTTTTGTGGGTAAGGTTGGTGCTCTAGCCCAAGACGGCCTGCATGGTCGGCTTGGCAGCATAATAACACGTCAAAAAAGCGCTGTGGCTTGCGCCAGGCATCAAGTTTGTTGAGTATCTTGAGCTTGGTCGCCGGTTTCAATTCAGCGGCTCTATGCACGTTTGAGTGCTGTTCACAGACCAGCAGCGCCAATTCTTTACATTCATTCGGAACTTTGACGCGCTCACACAAGCTTTGAATCAATTTCACGCCGGTATGGCAATGCATTTTATGGCTAGGCCACTCCTCTTTTGGGGTAATGCCTTTGCCTAAATCATGGACTTGCGCCGCGAAGCGCACACTGATTGAGCTAGACAGTTTGGCGGCTTGCTCGGCGACCATCAAAGTGTGAATACCCGTGTCGATTTCTGGGTGCCATTTTTCTGGTTGCGGGACGCCAAACAAGGCATCGATTTCAGGTAAGACGACACTCAGTGCGCCACACTGATGCAAAACATCCAAAAACACGTGTGGGTTTTGAGTTGATAAGGATTTGTGCCACTCCTGCCACACGCGCTCTGCAGTTAAATGGGCCAGTTCGCCAGATTCACTTAGTTGCTTCATCAGCGTTAAGGTTTCGGGTGCAATTTTGAATCCAAGGTGGGCGAGTTTAGCGGCAAAGCGTGCCACTCTTAATACGCGAAGTGGATCTTCTACAAACGCTGCCGATACATGGCGCAAAATACGGTTTTCAATATCTTGCTGGCCGCCATAAGGATCAACCAAATGGCCTTGTTCGTCTTGCGCCATGGCGTTGATGGTTAAGTCACGACGTAATAAATCGTCTTCTAGAGTGACATCTGGGGCGAAGTAGCAGTCAAATCCGGTGTACCCAACACCGCTTTTACGTTCGGTGCGAGCTAACGCATGTTCTTGCTTGTTTTTGGGATGCAAAAATACCGGAAAGTCTTTTCCCACCGCAGTGAATCCAGCGTCGAGCATTTGCTGCGGCGTACTGCCAACCACGACCCAATCTTGGTCGTAAACCTCTAAATTCAATAATTGGTCGCGAACCGCGCCACCAACGAGATATATTTTCACGAATCAACCTTAAAATTCAAAAATGGCATTGGCGTTCAGTGACGCGAATGGTACTTTGCATACCATTGTAATGACAGAGATGAGAGCATGTATAAGGATTTTTTTGGTTTTGTAGAGCTGCCTTTTTCCATCGTTCCAAATTCTCGCTACCTTTATCTTAGCCCTCGCCATCAGGAAGCCATTCGCCACCTGCAATCTGGTCTAGGAGAAGGTGGCGGATTTGCCATGTTGACAGGTGAAGTGGGAACCGGAAAAACCACCATTGCTCGTACCATGTTGAAATCGCTGGATGAAAATACTCGCGCGGGGTTAATCCTTAACCCAACGTTCTCTTCCATCGAATTGCTGCAGGCGATTTGCGATGAATTTAATGTCGCATACCAAGCGTCTGATTCGCTTAAAGTCCTTAATCATGCTCTGTATCAATTCTTGCTTGATAACCATACTCGAGGTTTGCAGACGCTGCTGGTGATCGACGAAGCTCAGCATCTGGCTGCTGAAGTTCTTGAACAGTTAAGACTACTGACTAACCTTGAAACCGACAGTCGCAAGCTACTCAAAGTTCTGCTTATCGGCCAGCCTGAACTGCAGCAGAAGTTGCAGATGCCTCAGCTGCGCCAGTTAGCTCAGCGCATTACCGGTCGTTATCATTTATTGCCGCTCAGCGTCGATGACACGATTAAATACATTGAGTTTCGTCTTGAACGTGCGGGCGGTGACGTTGGCTTACTTTCTGCAAAATCAATGAAGTACATCGCGCAGCAGACTCAAGGTATTCCGCGTTTGGTCAACCTAGTTTGCGATGCAACCTTTAACGATGCATACGCAAAAGGTGAACAGAAGCCTTCGCATGATACTGTTATCGCGGCGTGCCAACACGTGATGTCATTTCAAACCAGTTTTAACCTGACGCCTAATACTCAGAAGACTCAGTTAGACAGACGCTGGATTGGCGCGTTGAGCATACTGCTTGGCACTGGACTTGCCTTTGCGGCGTATGTTTGGACTCCAAGTGCTGTAGAGCCTTATGCCAAGCAATACGCTGAGCAGCACTATCCGCAGCAGCAAAAACCTGCGGTTGAAGTGACTAAAGTGCCCAAAGAGCTGCTCAATATTATGAGTTCAGGACGCCTTCTTGAGCAGGGGATTAGCGAGCTATACAAAGTGTGGGGCTATGATGCCTCGGTGATGGACAGCTTTTGCCATCAGGATTCCGAGAGTGAATTTCACTGTGACCACCAAAGTGACGGTGACTTAAACCAGCTAAAAAATCTCAATATTCCGGCGCTGCTGGCGTTGGAAGTGAACGGCCAACCTGAATATGCGGTGTTATACCGTTTAGATGGCGACAAAGTTGAGCTGCTGTTTGATCAGCAGCGTGTCGAACTCGACCGTGAGTCTCTAGAGCAGTTTTGGCAAGGCGAGTATTACTACATCTGGCGCAGCCATTGGCCAAAAATGCTCAAGCCTGGCATGGTCAGTGCGGATGTTGCAGAACTTGACCAATGTCTTTCGACCATTCTTGGTGAGCCATCAACCAATTCTGATCACTATGATCAGCAAGTTAAGCACAAAGTGGAACTGTTTCAGCGTTGGCAAAAGCTGTATGTGGATGGCATTGCTGGGCAGCGTACACTCGAACGCTTATCGCTTATGACGCAAGTGGATGCGCCACTGTTATTACCACGAGGAGAAGGTCATCATGTCGAATGTTCTCAAGGCTCTTGAGAAGTCCGAGCACGGCTATCAAATGAGTACCTTTAAACCGCTCGCCTCATCACCGCAGCAGGTGAATAGCGCTCGATCGAATATGGTTTGGATCGGCGTAATCGCGCTTCCTGCTCTCGCGGTAGCCGCATGGCAAGGCGTAAGCACATGGCAGCATGCGATAAAGGTGCAGCAAGCACTCAGCGAACAACCGGCGCCTGTGGTTGAGCAGCCAATCGAATACCAAATTCGCCCGGCGCCGAACTTTGGTCTGCTACAACCTGTGATGTCAGCAAGTGATGAAGTGTCTGAACCAGAGGTTGCCGCAGCGGAAGTGGTCAAAACATCCACTAAAGCGCAGCCAAGTGGCGCTGAAGACGCTGCTAAGCCTAAGTCATCAATTGAAGAACTTTCGGATAAAGAGCAAGGTATGTTAGAAGGCGTGGATTTATCGGCTCTACCGCCGGACTTAGCGCGCAAAGTCCATTCGGCACTTAACCAAGATGATTCGAGTCTTGAGTCATCTTCCAATTCATTGGAGCGCCGCGACTGGATTAATCTCGCTAAGCATGCTGATGAGTTAGAGGGGCGTTTACCGGCAATGAATTTTCAGACTCACGTGTATTCAAACAACGAGAAAAAGCGCTGGGTGAAAGTGAATGGCACTGAATACAAGCCGGGCGAGGAGATCGCTGCGGGCGTTAAGCTGGTGGAAATACGGGCGAAAGGCAGTCTGATTCGTTTTCGAGACGAGATGATTTTTGTGCCTGCGTTATATGACTGGAAAGGTTAAGTCTTTGTGATGGATAAACGAAAGGCCACCGAATTCGGTGGCCTTTTTCTATTCGTTTCAAGCGAATCGTTTATTCAAGTAAAGGATTACGCCCAACCTGAGTTTTTACGCTTACGGCGCGGCATGATTGAAGGAAGAATCAAACCAAATAGCAAACCGCCACCCGCAACACCACCACCGTACATAAAGTATTTCAGCAGTAGGTCGTCTTTTTGAGTATCCAGCTTGGCACGCAATTTACGCACTTCTTCTTGAGAATCGGTCAGCTGATTACTGATTTCTGAGTAGTTCTGCTCTAGCTCAGAGATCTGCTTATTGCGCATTTCCAATGATTCAGCCATACCAGCTTTTTCGCTGTCTGAGGTTGAACGAGCGTTGGCTAGCTTGTTTTTCACATCTGCTAGCTCTTTTTCCAAGCGTGGTAAACGCAGCGCCATGCTTTCTTGTGAGGTGACAAATTCAGTCTGCACCCAACCTTGGCGACCTTTCGCATCAACGATGTGGCTAAAGCCCGTTTCTTTATTGCTTTCAAGTAGGTTTACTTTTTCACCTGCGTCCACGCTACCGATGATTCGGTATTTGTTGCTAGGGCCAGAGTGCATGTAAGTAAACAATTTGTCTGCGATATAGCGGTCTTGAGCAAATGCGGCAGGCATAGCCAGCATAGAGACGAGAACCATGCAAAACAGTTTTTTCACGGTAAATCCTTTAACAGTTTTGTAGTTATGAACCATTTCTTTTGTGTGAAACAAATACTAAGAACTTTCTGAGCTGTCTGCAACTAAGAAGGGAGGCTAAGCCTCCCTTTCTGTGTTTTTGAGTCAATAATAACAGTGTGCTAACACAGTACTGACTGTTTTATTAGGCAAAAATACCTTGGATTGCGTAGAAGAACACAACCGCAAGCAGGGCACCTGCCGGTAAAGTTACAATCCAAGATGCCACAATGTTACGTACAACACCTAGGTTAAGCGCAGCGATACCACGCGCAAAACCGACACCTAGCACGGCACCAACCAGAGTTTGGGTGGTTGAAATTGGCAGGCCAGTACCTGATGCCAATACTACCGTTGATGCAGTTGCCAACTGAGCGGCAAAGCCACGGCTTGGTGTCAGTTCTGTAATACCAGTACCTACGGTTGCCATTACTTTATGACCCATAGTGGCAAGACCAACGACGATACCAAAGCCACCAAGTGGCAAGATCCACCAAGCGATTTCACTCTTCTCAGCGATTTGACCCATGTGGCTAACACTAGAAACCACAGCAGACAGTGGACCGATCGCGTTAGCAACGTCGTTCGAGCCGTGAGCAAATGCCATCGCACACGCAGTAATCACCATTAGTACGCTGAAAATGCTCTCTACGCCAGCAAAACTGTGGTCGTCTTCCCGAGCAGTAAAGCGTTTTTGAATGTAGATGTAGCCGCCAATCATGACTAATGCAGATACCGCTACTGACCACATCCAAGCTTCGCCACTGGTCAAGTGTAAACCAACGTGGCTAAGGCCTTTCTTGATGGTTACTAGGGCGATGACCATAGTGGTGATGAACATGTATACCGGTACAAAACGCTTAGCGTTAGTCAGTGGATTTTCGGTATCAAATATCAGGCGTTGGGCGCTGACAAAAATTAGGTAGGCAAAGAAACCTGAAATCACCGGGGTGATAATCCAGCTTCCGACGATGCCTTTTACGCTGCCCCAGTCCACGGCTTCGGTACCCACAGAAACACAAGCGAAACCGATGATAGCGCCGATGATTGAGTGAGTCGTGGAAACTGGCCAACCCATGTATGAAGCTAGTAGCAACCAGGTGCCCGCTGCAAGCAGCGCTGACATCATGCCATAAACCAGTACATCAGGTTGAGATGTGAACAGAGAGGTTTCAATTACCCCTTTACGGATTGTGTCGGTTACTTCACCGCCTGCCAAGTAGGCCCCAGCAAACTCAAAAATCATTGCAATAATGATTGCTTGTTTGACCGTAATGGCTTTTGAGCCGACTGAGGTACCCATAGCGTTAGCTACGTCGTTGGCACCGATACCGATCGCCATTAAAAATCCAAAAAGGGCCGCAATAATGATCAGGACAGTGCCGTAATTAGCGAGGACATCCATCGTAATACCTAGTTGTTGATAACCAGCGGAGCAAATATTTAGACACGAAACTGCCCAAAGCGTATGAATGTGTTGACGCTTAAATCGGGCAGCCGATAATTGCTCTTCGTTATTTGATTAACTGAATTATGAGCGTGACAACATTAATTCAAGTCGAGCACCGACTCGTTGCGCTTGATCAGCGATTCCGCCAACCCACTCAAAAATTTTGTACAAAAACATCACATCGATTGGATTCATATGCGCTTCAATAGCCATCAGTTGTTGGCGTAGTCGAATTTGCAGTGCATCCGTATCATCTTCGATGACATCTAATTGATGAATCATTTCAGCCACAAGTGTTACTTCGCGACCTTTAAATCCGGTTTCCAGAAGTTCATCCAGTTCATTAATGACTTTTTGAGCTTGGTTCGCTGCATCAAGGCAACGTTTCACGTAAGCAATAAAGTTTTCTTGAAGAGACTCAGGAATGGTCAGTTGACGACCATAGACACGACCAGCGATGTCTTTGGCAAGGTTGGCCAATTTATCTTGTTGAGTCAGCAGCTCCAACATGTCACTGCGGTCAACGGGCATAAATAGACCACGAGGAAGTTTAAGACGAATTTCTCGTTTTAATACGTCCGCTTCTTTCTCTAGATGAGAAATTTGCGCACGAATTTCCGATGCTTTTTCCCAATCGCCCTGAGCACACACTTCAAAGAAGTTAATCAGGTGAGAGCAGCATTCATTTACGCACACTACGTGGCGTTGCAAAGGCTTAATCGGGGACTTTGCAAATAACCCCATGATTGTATTTACTGGCATGGTAATTCAACCTAATTAATATAACCCTAAAAAAACAGTCACCACTCATGGTGAAATGTTGAACACTGGCTATAAAGGCGCGCATGGTAACGCATAAAATCGCCGATTAAAACTTTTTTAGTGCAGATATAGCCAAGTTGTATTTGTGGGCGACCTCTCATTAACTTTGTCGTCACAATTAGTGATTTCATTTGAGGTCACGGCAAAGCGTGTTTCGCCCTTGAATCATAGTTAGGCGGTAACGGGATAACAAATCGTAACAGAGCGCAGATGTTTTTTGAGCGATCTGACGCGAAAGTGACACACTTAGCGTCGTGAAGCTACAACTCAGTGTATAAATGTTGGGATTTCTTTCTTGCTGACTTTAGGATTAGGCAATATCCTGTGGGTATCTGTGTTTAAAGGTAAAACTATGGAAACCGAAATAGAACTGAAGTTTTTTGTTTCTCCCGATTTTTCAGAAACTTTGCTAAGCAAGATAGCCGAAGCAAAAGTACTTCAGCACAGTTGTCGCGAGCTAGGAAATACCTACTTTGATACGCCCGACAACTGGTTGCGTCAGCACGATATTGGGCTGCGCATTCGTCGTTTTGATGATGTGTTTGTTCAGACGGTGAAAACGGCAGGTCGCGTGGTTGCGGGCTTGCATCAACGTCCGGAATACAACGCTGAACACACCTGTAATGAGCCAAACATCGCATTGCACCCTGAAGACATTTGGCCGGAAGGCAAGTCTCTTGAGGAACTGCAATCTGAACTTAGCCCACTATTTTCAACCAATTTCACCCGCGAGCAATGGCTGGTTGGCATGCCAGATGGCAGCCAAATTGAAGTCGCTTTTGACCAAGGTGCAGTTGTCGCTGGAGAAGACGCGGAGCCGATTTGCGAAGTGGAGCTTGAGCTCAAATCGGGTCAAACTGATGCGCTGTTTTCATTGGCGCGCACTCTGTGTGATCAAGGCGGTATGCGCCTAGGGAACTTGAGTAAAGCGGCGCGCGGTTACCGCCTGGCAATGAAGCTTGAAGCGGATCAGGTGAAAAAGCTACCGCTGGTGAAAACCAGTAAAGACGACTCGGTAGAATCCTGTTTTATCAACTCTCTGGAACATGCTCTTAATCATTGGCAATACCACGAGCAGTTGTATGTTGAGCAAGAGAACATTCTCGCTTTGCATCAAATCAGTAACGCCATCAGCTTTGTACGCCAAATTCTAGCGGTGTACGGCAGTGTGGTACCACGCCGCGCTAGCGCAATTTTGCGCCAAGAACTCAAGTGGTTGGAGCAAGAGCTAGAGTGGCTGCATGATTACGATCACCTTGACGATCTGCTGGAAGACAAAGGCCATGCATTGCGTAAACTTGATGCCAAGAAATTCTTGATCGCGCAATTAACTGAACTACAGCAAGAATTACCGGATCGTGAAGAGATCATCGCTTTTCTCACTTCCGCTCGTTACGCGGGCGTGTTGTTGGATCTTAGCCGTTGGGTGCTCACTCGCGGTTGGCAGCCATTTTTAGACGATAAAGCGCGTGAAAAAATGGCGCTGAATGTACAACATTTTGCGGCCAAACAACTGGATCGCACTTGGGCTGAATTGATCGAAGCGTTTCCGCCTGAAAAAGTGCTCAACAGCCAAGAGTATATCGATCAGCAATATCGTTTGATGAGAAATCTCTACACTGGGATCAGTTTTGCCAGCTTATACAATCTCGATGAGCGCAACGGTTTTCGTTTGCCGTGGGCGGATTTGCTCGAAGGGATTGAAGAGTTACTGATGCTCAAACCGCTTGAAAACTTAAAAGAGCAGTTGGAAGATGGCGAGAAAGAGCAGCTTGAGCGCTGGTTAACCCGCCAAGAAACCTCGATTCTTCACGCGATGGAGCAAACTCGCCAAATCAGTGTTGAGGCGCAGCCATATTGGCGTGAATAGTGACACGCTGCATCTCAATATCATCTTAAAAAAGAAGCCCTTGGGCTTCTTTTTTGTTTCTTCGGCATGCGGCGAAATAATTGTCGTGATCTTACTTCAGTTCATCTCTATTTGGTCGATAACCTAGGTTCATATCAGTATCACGCCAGCAACTGCGAATGATTCTTGGTTTGTAAATCTTTGACTGGTGATTGAGCGCGCATTAGTGACTTGAAATTGCTGATATTATCTTTGAGATTAGAAGCTCAACACTTCGTCTGTTACTTTAGAATTACCCATTTTAATAATTATAAAGCAAGTCAATCCGAACAAAGGGAGAACGAATAATGGCAGTCATGTCGTTTAAGCCATGGGAGAAAGTGATTACCGACATTCGCTTGGTCCCGAAAATGATTCTACTTATGGTGTTCAGCACACTGCTTATCGTGGCAAAGCAGCTGTGGGACGCGAATACCTTTTATAAGTCTCTCCTAGCCGCAACGCAAAATACCGAAGTTGCTCAGCAACATTACGACGCTTACTTGGTTCAAGTGGTGTGGCAAACCGCGATTTTAATCGTGGTGTTTGTGGTGCTGTTGCTCTTTACTGCGCGGATTATGCTGCGCCAAACCAATTATATCAGCGACTCGATCAAAACCATGGCTCAGCGCGATCTTTCTGTACCGATTGAAATGCTGTGTAAAGATGAATATGGCGATGTTGCTCGTGAGCTGGAAAAGACTCGTCGCCAGCTCAGCGACATGATCAAAATGCAAGTCAGTGCCTCGCAAGAATTATTTGAGTTGACCGAAGTAATGACCATCAGCATGTCGGAAACCAAAGAGTCGGCGCAGGAAGAATTTAAAGAGATCGATCTACTGGCGACCGCGATGAGCGAAATGTCTTCGACGGTACAAACCGTTGCTGAACATGCACAAAATGCTTCCTCTTTAACGGAGAATGCTTCGGGTCAAGCAGAAAGCGGCCAGCGCTTCGTGCTTGATACGGTTGCGAAAATTCGCGAGCTATCAGCCGATATTGCTGCATCAGCAGAAGCGGTAAATCAAGTCGAAGAGCGAGTTGAGTCGATTGGCAGTGTTGTTGGCACCATTCAAGGTATCTCTGAGCAAACCAATTTGCTGGCACTGAACGCTGCGATTGAAGCTGCGCGCGCCGGCGAGGCTGGCCGCGGTTTTGCGGTGGTGGCAGATGAAGTGCGTAATCTTGCTCAACGTACTCAAGAAGCGACCATCGAAATCCAAGATATGATCTCACACTTACAGACCAGCGCTGGCTCAGCCGTACAACTGATGGAAAAAAGCGTTGTCGAAGCGGCGGATGGCGTTGATTTAGTGACTAACGCAGGCAACGAACTGCAGGGTATCGTGAGCCAAGTGAATCAAATTAATGACATGAATTTCCAAATTGCTTCGGCTGCTGGGCAACAAAGCAGTGTCGCTGAAGAGATGAACCAGAACCTCACCAATGTGCGTGAGTTGGTGGAAGCATCTGTTAGCGTGGTGGGGGAGTTACTTGAAACGTCACAAACTATGCAAATTAACGCAGAGGCATTAGACAAGAAAATCACCTCGTTTAAGGTTGATTAATGTTCAAAGGCGTATAGCTTTTGATAAAAGTGTCTAACTCTTTATATCAACGCCCACAAATGCCAAGTGGGCGTTTTTTATTTCTGCAACTTTGTATAGAGTAATTCTATTGTCAACATGTTGTGTCAGCACAAGGAATCCACATGCAATTGCCTGCTTCATTAGCTCAAGTCTCCGAATCGGCACTAGAACCGATTCTTCAATGTGAAGAGATGCTGCATTGGCCATCTAATCGTTTAGATGAGCTGCGTTTTATCGCCGGTATGAGCCAGTTTGTCACCGCCACACTAGAAAGAGACAGTTTACTTCGCCAGCGTCTACCTCATATGCTTGAGTTTCAACGTCGTTGGGAAGAGTATCGAATTCAAATCAAAAACCAGCTCAAAAATTGTAAGAACGAGCAGGAAGGCATGCAGGCGCTAAGACAATTTCGTAATCGCGAAATGGTCTATATTGCATGGCGCGATTTTATGCACAGTTGGAGTTTGGAAGAGAGTCTAAAGCATCTCTCTGAGTTGGCAGAGGCGCTGATTTTTGAAGCCTATTCTTGGCAATATGATCTTTGCTGCCGTGAGTTCGGAACGCCGTGTAACAGTCAAGGTATTGCGCAGCCGATGCTGATCATCGGTATGGGCAAGCTGGGTGGTGGCGAGCTGAATTTTTCGTCGGATATCGATTTGATTTTCACCTACCCGGAGAATGGTGAAACTCAAGGCGCTCGTCGTAGCTTGTCCAATGCGCAGTTTTTTACTCGTTTAGGACAGCGCATTATTAAAGCGCTCGATCTGCAAACCTTTGATGGCTTTTGTTATCGCGTCGATATGCGCTTGCGCCCATTCGGAGACAGTGGTCCGCTGGTGATGAGCTATGCTGCTCTAGAAGATTACTACCAAGAGCAAGGGCGTGATTGGGAGCGCTATGCGATGATCAAAGCGCGCGTTATGGGCAGTGAAATGTACGCCCAGTACGATGAATTACGCCGTCTATTATTGCCGTTTATTTTCCGTCGTTATATCGATTTCAGTGCTATTCAATCGCTGCGCCGCATGAAGTCGATGATCAGCAGTGAACTGCGTCGCCGTGGTTTGACCAACAACATCAAACTGGGAGCTGGCGGCATTCGTGAAATCGAATTTATCGCCCAATCTTTCCAGTTGATTCGTGGTGGTCGCGAACCCAGTCTAAGACGCAAAAGCTTGCTCGAAGTGCTTAAAGCCATTCGCGATTTGAATTTATTGCCGTTTAGTGAAGTGTCGCAATTGCGCAGCTCTTACTGTTTCCTGCGTCAAGTAGAAAACTTGTTGCAAGCGATGGCAGATAAACAGACGCAAACTTTACCTGACAACGAACTCGAACAGCAGCAACTCGCTTTGGCGATGCGTTACGAATCTTGGCCAGAGCTGGTGGCGGAAATTCAAAAGCAAATGCAAGCGGTACACGATATTTTTAATGGCTTGATCGGCGATGACGAAGAAGATGCCCACGATGTCGAAATCCACTTTCATGAGCTGTGGGATATGGCGCAGAAAGAGGAAGTTATCGAAGTCATTTTGGTTGATATGCATGTTCAAGAGCCAGTGCGCTGCGCCGAAATTATTCGTAACTTTAAGCGCGACTTAGCCAAAAAAACTCTCGGACCACGTGGTCGTGAAGTGCTCAATCGCTTAATGCCCAAGATATTTAAAGCGGTCTTTGAGCACAAAGATGCGGTGTTTGGTTTGCCGCGTGTACTGAATTTGATTTATCAAATTGCCACGCGTACCACTTATTTGGAACTGCTCGATGAGCACCGCGGCGCGTTGGCGCAACTAGTACGCTTGTGTATTGCCAGCCCCATGATTTCAGAGCAATTGGCACGTTTCCCAATTTTGCTCGATGAGTTGATCGATCCCCAGCATCTATACAACCCAACTCAACTTGACGACTATCAAGTTGAGCTTCGTGACTACCTAGCTCGTATTCCAGAAGATGATATGGAGCAGCAGATGGAGGGCTTGAGGCAATTCAAGCAAATCGCGATGCTGCGTATTGCTGCGGCTGATATTGCTGGGGCGCTTCCGGTAATGAAAGTGAGTGACCACTTGACTCGTTTGGCTGAAGTGACCGTCGATGCGGTGGTCAGTATGGCGTGGAATCAGCTGAGTGAAAAATACGGCGAGCCGACGCACCTTAAAGATCGTGGCGGTCGTGGTTTTGCGGTGATTGGCTACGGGAAACTCGGTGGTTGGGAGCTTGGCTACAATTCTGATTTGGATTTGGTGTTCATGCACGATTGCCCGGTAGATGTGATGACCGATGGCCTCAAAGTCATTGATGGTCGCCAATTCTATCTGCGTCTGGCCCAGCGCATTATTCATATTTTCTCAACGCGAACTACCTCCGGCATTCTTTACGAAGCGGATACCCGACTACGCCCATCAGGGGCATCAGGACTACTGGTCAGCCCCGCGGATGCGTTTGATGAATATCAGATGGAAGAAGCCTGGACTTGGGAGCATCAAGCGCTGGTGCGAGCACGAATTATTTATGGCGATCAGCCGCTGTTTGACAGTTTCCAAGCCACTCGTCATAAGGTTTTGACCATGGCACGCGACCAAGAGGAACTGAAAAAAGAAGTGGTCGATATGCGGCTTAAGATGCAGCAGCATCTAGGCGGTAAAAAAGCCGGTCGTTTCATGCTTAAACAAGATGCTGGGGGCATTACCGACATTGAGTTCTTAGCTCAGTATTTGGTGTTGATGTTTAGCCATGACAAACCCAAGCTCACTCGTTGGTCAGATAATGTGCGAATCTTTGAGTCTTTGATGAATGAGAAGATTCTGACTCCAGAAGAGGCGAAAGGGATCACCGATGCCTATACGACAATTCGAGATCAAATCCATCACCGCAATCTGCTGAACTTAGAAGCGGATGTCGATGAAGAGAAGTTGGTGGCAGAACGTGATCTGGTGACAAAACTTTGGCAACAGTGGCTCGAATAACGCTGTGACGGTGGTTTTGGGGAGTTTTGGCTTCTTATTGGCTGTGCTAAACTTCGCGCAGAACAATAATTTGGAGATCCACAATGAAACCAATTCTACCTGATTACAGTGACTCAGGTGTCCTTATTGTCGGCGATGTTATGCTTGATCGCTATTGGTATGGTCCAACGGGCCGTATTTCACCTGAAGCGCCGGTTCCTGTAGTTAAAGTAGAACACAATGATGAACGTCCGGGCGGTGCTGCTAACGTGGCTATGAATATCGCTTCTCTTGGTGGGCATGCACACATTGTTGGTTTGACTGGGGTAGACGAACCTGCCGCAGTGTTGAACGAAACCTTGTCATCACTTGGCGTTCATTGTGATTTCGTCGGTCTGAGTGATTATCCAACCATTACCAAACTCCGCGTCTTGAGCCGTGGTCAGCAGTTAATTCGTCTGGATTTTGAAGACGAATTTGAAAACACCGACCCTGAGCTGATTCTTAGCCGCATGGACAGTGCATTGCCAAATGTGCGTGCCGTGGTGTTATCGGATTACGGTAAAGGGGCTCTTGAGCACGTTCAACAGTATATTCAGCGTGCGCGCGCAGCGAAAGTGCCGGTATTTATTGACCCGAAAGGGGCCGATTTCGAGCGCTATCGCGGAGCGACGTTATTGACGCCAAACATGGCTGAATTTGAACTGGTGGTTGGGCGCGTCAAATCAGAGCAAGAACTGGTTGAGAAAGGGCTCGCTCTGATTGAGCAATACGATTTTGAAGCACTATTGGTGACTCGCAGTGAACACGGTATGACGCTGCTGCGCAAAGGCCAAAAGCCGTTTAACTTACCTACGTTGGCGAAAGAAGTTTTCGACGTGACTGGTGCTGGCGATACCGTCATTTCGGTGCTTGCAGCTTCGGTTTCGGCAGGAAAGCCGCTTGAAGAAGCGTGTGCTTTGGCGAACGCCGCTGCAGGTGTGGTGGTCGGTAAGTTGGGTACATCAACTCTATCAGCGATTGAACTGGCGGAAGCGGTGCACGGTAGTCGCGATACCGATTTTGGTGTCATCAGCGAAAACAAACTGATTGAAGCGGTAAAACAAGCTCAGGCCAAAGGCGAGAAAGTAGTGATGACCAATGGTTGTTTCGACATTCTGCACGCCGGTCATGTCTCTTACTTAAATCACGCCGCTCAACTTGGCGATCGCTTGATTGTCGCGGTGAATACTGATGAATCCGTCAAGCGTTTAAAAGGCCCGGGCCGCCCTGTGAATCCAACCGATCGCCGCATGGCAGTCTTGGCTGGGCTTGGCGCTGTTGATTGGGTTGTACCATTTGGCGAAGATACTCCGCAACGTTTGATTGCTGCGGTACTGCCGGATTTGTTGGTCAAAGGTGGCGATTACACCCCAGATCAAATCGCGGGTGGTAAAGAGGTCATCGCCAATGGCGGTGAAGTCAAAGTGCTTAACTTTGAAGATGGCTGTTCTACCTCAGAAATCATCAATGCGATTAAAGGCGGCAAAGGGTAATGATTAAACATTACTAAGCCCAAGCCACAAAAAAACCGCTGTTTTATAACAGCGGTTTTTTATTAACGAAACCAGAAATTCACGCCAAATTTATGAGTTGGTCACTGGTTTTAAGCTGGCACTGATATCTAAAATGTCTTGCTCGCTTAAGGTACCAACGGCTTGGCGCAGTTGCAGTACACTGATGATGTAGTCGTAGCGCGCATTAGCTAAGCTACGGTTTGCATCATAAAGACGACGAGTTGAATCCAGTACGTCAACGATGGTACGCGTACCAACATCAAAACCAGCTTCGGTTGCTTCTAGCGCTGATTTAGCTGAAACCACGGTTTGTTCATAAGCACGAATCGCACCAATCGAAGCGACGATATTGTTGTTGTAGGCGCGAACATCTTTTACCACAGTGCGGTAGGTTTTCTCTAAATCTTGGCTCGCTGCAACATAGTCATACTCAGCTTGTTTGGTTAGCGAGGTGATTTTGCCACCGGTATACAAAGGTACTGACAAGTTAATACCCAGATTAAGGCTGCCGATATCTTCGTTGTGGTATGAGTTTTCGTCGTTATGTTCTTGGAAGTAGCTGTAACCGCCGTCTAAAGTCAAAGTTGGCAGGTGACCAGAACTGGCAAGAGAAATATTGTCGCGTGCGATGTCTTGCTCAATACGCGCAGTCAGTAGAGACAAGTTCTTTTGCTGAGCTTGATCAACTAAGCGTTGTACGGTTTCATCCGGACGGCTTGCTGAGAAGCGTTTGGTATCCAATTCACTTAAGTTTGCGTGTGAACGACCTGTAATTTCACGCAGTCCTTCGTAGCTGTTGGCGAGTTCGTTTTCTGCTAGGACTTCATCAGCGAGTACGGTGTCATATTGTGCTTGTGCGTCATGAACGTCGGTAATGGCAGACAGACCAACTTCAAAACGTTGTTTAGTTTGTTCTAACTGACGGGCAACGGCTTTCTTCTCTGCGCGCACAAATTCAAGACTTTCTTTGGACTTCAGTACATCAAAGTATGCTTGTGAGACGCGTAGAATCAATTCTTGCTGGTTTGCGGCGTAAGCTGAATCAGCGCGGCGTGCGGTTTTTTCAGCAGTGTCTAAACTTATCCAACTAGCGCGATTATATAATTCTTGTGAAAAGCCGACGCCTGCAGTTAAACGGTTGCTGTCCATAGTGTGGTTGCCAAGCGCATTTTCGTAATTGGCACCAGTGTAATCATAGCTGGCAGTTAAGTTAATTTGAGGCAACAAAGTGCTGCGGCTCGAATTGATCGCTTCAAAAGCAGAATCGCGCTGTGCGGCTGCGTTAAGGAGCGTAGGATCATTATCTTTTGCTTGGCTATAGATTTCGGCGAGCGTATCTGCAAATGCTGAAGTCGTGCAAAGGCCGCTAATTGCAGCGCTAATCACGAGAGGAAGCAGTTTTTTCATAGGTCCTATTCCTGCCTAATGCTTATAAGTTGTCGGTTTGTCGAGAGTTTAACTCAAATCGCTGTGAATTTACTCAAAACTTTGTAAATTTTTACATTTAGTTGACCAGTTGTACAATATATTTCTCAGTCAAATAGATAAAATTATTGTGATGAATTTAAATATTCTTATAAAAAATATATAAAAAGTTGAGCGAATCCTTGGCAGTCAAGCGTGTATCTAAGTAGACTGTAAGATTCACTCAGTGAGGTATCAAATGCAACCGTCCGACCCGCAAGCAGAGAAGTTTACGTCGCAAGATGTTGAAATTATCTCAAAAGAGACAGTGTTTAGTGGCTTCTTTAAGATGGTCAAGTACCGCTTTAAGCATAAGCTTTTCGCCGGAGGTTGGAGCCAAGAAGTTGAACGAGAGCTTTTCGTACGCGGCCATGCTGCAGCGCTACTGCCTTATGATGCCGTTCGCGATCAAGTGGTTATCATCGAGCAGATTCGAATTGGAGCACTTGAACATCGTAATCCTTGGCAAATGGAGATCGTTGCGGGCATTATTGATACTCAAGAATCCCCAGAGCAAGTGGTTCGCCGCGAAGCGATGGAAGAAGCAGGCATACAAGTAGGGCAGGTTGAGAACATTACTTCTTACTATCCTTCTTCGGGGGGCTGCTCTGAGCAACTGGATGTTTTTGTCGGTGAGGTAGACGCTAGCCTTGCAAGTGGTATTCATGGGTTAGACTATGAAGGGGAAGACATTCGAGTTCATGTGGTAAGTCGTGAGCAGGCTTACCAATGGGTGCTGGATGGCACATTTGAAAACGGGGCGTCGATTATTGCTTTGCAATGGTTACAACTCAACTACGAGCGACTGAGAACACAATGGCTGAAGTAGCATTTAAAAAACCATATCACGTTGATTTCGCAGAGCTTATGCGTACATACGAAACCAACTATGCCAAATTACGTGCGTTGCTGCCAAACCAGCCTAGTGTTGGTGATGTGCGCTGCTACCAAGCGGCAAATATGGCTTATCAGCTAGAAGTGGGAGAGGTCACAAAGTACACAACTTTGGTGGATATTTGTCAAAGTGATGACGTTGCTGTCTTTCCATTGCCGAAAATGTCTGTCAGGCTCTATCACGATGCTCGAGTGGCGGAAGTGTGCAGTAGTGAACACCTTAAGCGAGTTCAAGCTCGTTACGAATATCCAAACGATAAAATGGTTCAAAAAGACGAAAAAGCTCAATTAAATCGATTTCTCGGCGATTGGCTTTCCTTTTGTTTAAGACACGGCATCAGCCGAACATCTTTAGGTATTTAGTCAGGTTTTAGTTTTGAAAGTATCGTCAAGCTCAACAGAAAATCGCAGTATCAAGCTGTTGCAAATCACGGATACCCATCTTTTTGCACCCGCTGATGGCAGCCTGCTTAGCGTCAATACTCATGACAGTTTTCTCTCTGTGGTCTCGGCTATCATGGACAGAAACGTTGCATTTGATGCCATTTTGGCCACCGGTGATATCTCACAAGATCACAGCGAAGCGTCGTATCAGAAATTCGAGCAAGGCATCGCTCCGTTGGAGAAGCCGTGTTTCTGGCTGCCTGGTAACCATGATTACAAGCCTAATATGGGCTCGGTGCTACCTTCTAAGCAAATTCAGCCAGTAGAACATGTGTTACTTGGCGAGCATTGGCAGATGGTGCTGCTGGACTCTCAAGTCGTCGGTGTGCCGCATGGTCGTTTAAGTGATCAGCAACTGGCGCTGCTTGACGACAAACTCAGTGCACATCCGCAAAAGCACACTTTAGTACTGTTGCATCACCACCCGCTTTTAGTGGGTAGCCAATGGCTCGATCAACATACGCTCAAAGATGCGCAAGACTTTTGGCAGGTTGTCGAAAAGCACAGCAATGTCAAAGCGATTTTATGTGGTCACGTTCATCAAGATATGGACAAACTGCACCATGGTGTGCGAGTGATGGCGACGCCTTCAACCTGCGTGCAATTTAAACCTAATTCAAACGATTTTGCGTTAGATCCGCAATCTCCGGGTTGGCGCGAACTTGAACTGTTTGATGACGGCAGCTTAGCAACCGAAGTGAATCGTTTGGAATCTGGCTGTTTTCAACCTGACTTTACTTCCGCAGGCTACTAAGCGTGAAGCCATCGTTACTGATTTATGTCCACGGCTTTAATAGCTCTGCCAAGTCGCACAAGGCGCAGGTAATGGCACAATATTGTGCTCAGCACCGCCCAGATATTAAAGTGATGGTACCAACGCTTGCCCCTTATCCAGCCGCCGCTGCTCAGCAATTGAAGCAATTGATTTTAGAGCACCAGCAGGATTACCGAATTGGATTAGTCGGTAGCTCCTTGGGCGGATATATGTCCATTTGGTTGAATCACCTATTTGCAGTTCCTGCGGTGGTGGTGAATCCGGCAATTCGACCTTATGATTTATTAGTTGATTATCTTGGGTCGCAAGTAAATCCATATACCAACGAACACTATGAGCTCAAAATTGAGCACATGGACGAATTGAAAGCGCTGGATGTCGCGCAAATTACTCATCCGCAAAGTCTGTGGCTACTGCAACAGCAAGACGATGAGGTACTGGATTACCGCCAAGCGGTTGAGAAATTATGTGACGCGAAACAAACCGTGGAAGCGGGAGGCGACCACAGTTTTGTCGATTTCGAACGCTATCCGCAATCCATTATTCAATTCCTCCAACTTTGAAGAGCCTTGAGGGAAAAGTCATAATTTTGTGAGTTACTCGCGTCTCTCTCTTGACATCAGCCAGTCTCTTCCAGACTATGTTTCACCTATACTTTCGCAGCGGGCAATGCTGAAAGACTCAGCACTTTTGTGTCATTTTTTAAGCGATACCTAAAAAAACTTCATAAACGACCTGCAAAGTAACCATTTTTGTTTCTACGACGATAATCCGTATTATGACTGAACAATATAATGCTGGAGCCATTGAGGTTCTTAATGGCTTAGAACCAGTACGCCGCCGTCCTGGTATGTACACGGATACCGCGCGACCTAACCACTTAGGTCAAGAAGTCATCGATAACAGCGTCGATGAAGCGCTAGCCGGTCATGCAAGTAAGGTGCAAGTAATCCTGCATGAAGACCAGTCTCTTGAAGTAATAGATGACGGTCGAGGCATGCCTGTCGATATTCACCCAGAAGAGAAAGTGTCTGGGGTGGAGCTTATTCTGTGTAAGTTGCACGCAGGGGGTAAGTTCTCCAACAAGAACTATCAATTTTCAGGCGGTCTGCACGGTGTGGGGATCTCAGTTGTAAACGCGCTGTCTAAACGCGTTGAAGTCACTGTTCGCCGTGATGGTCAGATTTACGATATTGCTTTTGAGCATGGCGACAAAGTTTCTGACCTTACCGTAACAGGCACCTGTGGTCGTCGTAATCGTGGTACCAGTGTCCATTTCTGGCCTGAGGCCAAATATTTCGACTCGGCGAATTTCTCTGTGACTCGCCTAGCCAACAATTTACGCGCCAAAGCGGTATTGTGTCCTGGCCTTGAAATTACCTTTAGCGATAGAGTCAACGGTAAAGAGCACCGCTGGTTTTATGAAGATGGTCTGAAAGACTATCTGATTGAAGGTGTGAAAGAGTTTCCGGTATTACCGGATGAGCCGTTTACTGGCGAATTCTTGGCTGAAACGGAAGCTGTGACTTGGGCAGTGATCTGGCAGCCAGAAGGCGGCGATATGATCACTGAAAGCTATGTTAACTTGATTCCGACCGCACAAGGCGGTACGCATGTGAACGGCTTACGTCAAGGCCTCTTGGATGCGATGCGTGAATTCTGTGAGTTCCGTAATCTACTTCCTCGCGGGGTGAAATTAACTGGTGATGACGTCTTTGACCGCTGTTCTTACGTTCTGTCAGTGAAAATGCAAGATCCGCAGTTTGCCGGTCAAACCAAGGAACGTCTGTCTTCGCGTCAAGCGGCGGCGTTTGTTTCCGGTGTGGTTAAAGATGCGTTCAGTTTGTGGCTCAATGAAAAACCACAACTGGCCGAGTTACTGGCGGAAGTGTGTATTTCTAACGCTCACCGCCGTATGCGTGCGGCCAAGAAAGTGGTGCGTAAGAAAATTGCATCAGGCCCAGCACTGCCGGGTAAATTGACCGACTGTTCACAACAAGATCTTAGCCGCACCGAACTTTTCTTAGTGGAAGGTGATTCGGCAGGTGGTAGTGCGAAACAGGCCCGCGATCGCGAGTTTCAAGCCATCATGCCGCTGCGTGGTAAAATTCTAAACACTTGGGAAGTTTCGGCAGACCAAGTGCTCGCATCTCAAGAAGTACATAACATTTCTATTGCTTTGGGGATTGACCCTGACAGCGACGATCTGAGCGGTTTGCGCTACGGTAAAGTGTGTATTCTTGCCGATGCGGACTCGGATGGTTTGCACATCGCGACGTTGCTGTGTGCGCTATTTACCCGTCATTTCCCAGCGCTTGTTGCGGCTGGTCACGTTCACGTGGCGATGCCGCCTTTGTATCGTATCGATTGTGGTAAAGAGGTGTTTTATGCGCTTGATGATGGCGAGAAAGAGGGCATTATCGAACGTTTGAGCAAGAAAAAAGCCAAAATCAACGTGCAGCGATTCAAAGGTCTGGGTGAGATGAATCCGCTTCAATTGCGTGAAACCACCATGGATCCGAATACCCGTCGTTTGGTGCAATTAACCATCGATGACGATGAAGCCACCAACGAAATGATGGACATGCTACTAGGTAAAAAACGCGCGGATGACCGCCGTAACTGGCTACAACAGTACGGTGATATGGCAGAGGTACAATAGATGTCAAACGAGATAGTCTACGACGGCGTTGAGCAGTTACCACTGCGCAAGTTTACGGAAGACGCTTATTTAAATTATTCCATGTACGTCATTATGGACCGTGCCTTGCCATATATTGGTGATGGCTTAAAACCGGTTCAGCGACGTATTATTTATGCGATGTCGGAGCTGGGTCTTTCGGCGGCCGCGAAATACAAAAAATCCGCACGTACCGTTGGTGACGTGCTAGGTAAATATCACCCACATGGTGATTCGGCTTGTTATGAAGCTATGGTACTAATGGCGCAGCCGTTCTCATATCGTTATCCGCTGGTAGATGGTCAAGGGAACTGGGGGGCTCCGGACGATCCGAAATCGTTCGCTGCAATGCGTTATACCGAAGCAAAATTATCTAAATTTGCTGAAGTTCTTCTCGGGGAGCTCGGTCAAGGTACGGTGGAATGGCAACCTAACTTTGATGGCACGATGAAAGAGCCACAAATGTTGCCATCACGCTTACCACACATTTTGCTTAACGGCGTGACCGGTATTGCTGTGGGTATGGCGACCGATATTCCGCCACACAACGTGCGTGAAGTGGCCGATGCTACTGTGCATTTGATTGATAATCCTAAAGCGGAACTTGGCGAAATCATGGGTTTTGTGAAAGGGCCAGATTACCCAACAGAAGCTGAGATTATTTCGCCGCAAAGTGATTTAGAGAAAATTTATCGCACTGGTCGCGGTAGCGTGAAAATGCGTGCAGTTTGGCATAAAGAAGGCAACGATGTGGTGATTACTGCATTGCCGCATCAAGTGTCAGGCGCGAAGCTACTTGAGCAGATCGCTGCACAAATGCGCGCGAAAAAGCTGCCTATGGTTGAAGACTTACGTGATGAGTCTGACCACGAAAACCCAACTCGTATCGTTATCGTTGCACGCTCTAACCGTGTTGATTGTGACTTGTTGATGAATCACTTGTTTGCATCAACTGAGCTCGAGCGTAACTACCGCGTTAACCTCAACATGATTGGTCTGGATAATCGACCTCAAGTTAAAGGTTTAGTTCAGATCCTAAGCGAGTGGATTGAGTTTCGCCGTGCAACGGTTCGTCGCCGTTTGCAATATCGTCTTGATAAAGTACTGGCGCGTTTACACATCTTGGAAGGTTTGCTGGTGGCTTACCTTAACCTGGATGAAGTGATTGAAATCATTCGTAATGAAGACGAGCCAAAAGCGGTATTAATGGCGCGCTTTGGTATTACTGACATTCAAGCTGATGCCATTTTGGATACGCGTTTGCGTAACTTGGCCAAACTTGAAGAGATGAAAATCCGCGGCGAGCAAGACGAACTGGAAAAAGAGCGTGCGAAACTTGAGCAGCTGCTTGGCTCTGAAAAACGCCTCAATACTCTGCTCAAGAAAGAGATCAAAGCGGACGCTGAGAAATTCGGCGACGATCGCCGCTCACCTTTGGTTGAGCGTGAAGAAGCCAAAGCGATGACTGAACGTGACCTGATTCCAAGTGAACCAATCACGGTTGTGTTGTCTGAAAAAGGCTGGATTCGCCACGCCAAAGGTTACGATGTTGACCCAACTAGCCTGAGTTATAAATCCGGTGACCAGTACCTTTGCCATGCGCGAGGTAAGAGCAACTTGCCTGCGGTATTCTTGGGCAGTGACGGTCGTAGTTACTCACTAGAGTCACACTCTTTACCATCGGCGCGTAGTCAAGGTGAGCCAATCACTGGCCGTTTGAACCTTAATGAAGGCAGTTCGATTCGCCACGTGGTCATGGGTGAAGAAGATCAACTGTGGTTAGTTGGTTCAGATGCGGGTTACGGTTTTGTGTGTAAAGGTAGCGATCTGTTGTCGAAAAACCGTAGCGGTAAAGCGCTAGTGACTCTGCCACAAAACTCAGAAGTGATGACGCCAAATCCGATTGCGAATATCGACCAAGACGAGATTCTGGCAATCACTAACCAAGGCCGTATGTTGCTGTTCCCGCTGAAAGATTTACCCCAATTAGGTAAAGGTAAGGGTAATAAGATCATTAACATTCCTGCCGCAAAAGCGAAAGAACGCGAAGAAGTTGTGTCGCATCTGCTTGCTTTGCCGCAAGGCAGTTCCGTGACCTTGTATGCGGGTAAACGTAAGCTTGGGCTTAAACCATCGGATCTAGATAACTTCCGTGGTGAGCGTGGCCGTCGCGGTAGTTTGCTACCAAGAGGCTTACAGCGTGTGACCAATATTGAAGTGGAATTACCGAACTCAAGTTCTGACGAGCAAGAATAGTAATACACTGATTACAGAATCGTTGTGATGCAAAAAAGCCCCTAACTTAGGGGCTTTTTTATATTTGAAATTCAGACCATTTAAATGTTGGCGTTAATTTCTAGGATCTTCACCAACCGTCACGGTGAGAGTGATCTGTTTGCCTTTACGCAGCACGAGAACATCAACCGTGGTGCCTGGGCGTAAATCGGTGACCAAATCCATCACGCTTTGGCGACCATGCACTTTTTCACCATCAATTTTTAGAATGATGTCTTTCTCTTGGAATCCTGCTTTTGCCGCCGGGCCATTAGGATCAACGCCCATAACTTCAATGCCGCCTAGATGTTCATTACCTAAAATACGTTCCGCCATGGCGCTGATATCTTGGCCATCAATACCTATATAACCGCGTATTACGCGACCATCGGCAATGATTTTTTCCATGATTTTATTCGCTAGCTTAAATGGAATCGCAAACGAAATGCCGTAAGTTTCAAGTTCGGTCGCTTGTTGGAATGAAGCGGTATTGATACCGACCAATTCTCCGCGTGTATTGACTAGGGCTCCGCCAGAGTTACCTTCGTTGATCGCCGCATCTGTTTGAATGAAAGCTTGGCGACCATCCGCGCTGATGGAAGAGCGGCCAGTTGCGGAAATAATACCAAAAGTGGTGGTTTGCCCAAGGTTGTATGGGTTACCAATCGCCAGCACCACATCGCCGACTTTAGGGTTGTAATTGGGGTTGAGTGGAATGACCGGCAGATTGGTGCCTTCAACGCGCAGCACTGCGATGTCGGTGCGGCGATCTTTACCTACAAGGTGCGCAGCCGCCGCTCGACCATCTTGTAGCGCAACGATAATTTGATCCGCTTGAGCGACAACGTGATAGTTAGTAATGATATAGCCTTTGTCGCTGACAATAACACCAGAACCCAAGCCTTGAGTTTTGAGCTCAGTGCGGTCATTTTCAGTGTATTTGCGGCTATAGATGTTAACCACAGCAGGCGACGCTCGGCGCACAGCGGTATTAAAGGATATCTGCAGCGAGTCGTAATCTTTCCCACTACTAGATACTGCCGACGGCATAATATGGGAGCGAAGGGAAGGTACAGATAACAGTAATACGGCTGCGGTGGCCAAGCCTAGTAACACAGATCGCAGAAGAAAATTAAACATACCTTCCTCAAATAATACGGATGATTTAATGAATGCTGAAGAATAGCATTAGATTCAAAAATAACAAAAGGACAGCGAAATATTACGCTGCCCTTTATTCAGAACTTTATTTTACTGAATTTAGTCCGTAGGTGATTAACGAACAACCAGATAAATGGTTCTGTCTCCACGTTGAATATTCAGTGCCAAAATGCTTGGTTTTTTCTCTAACATCTTGCGCAGTTCAGCGAGGTTTTTCACGCGTTGGCGGTTTAGACCAATAATGATGTCGCCTTTTTTAAGTTGGTAGGATTCAGCCATTGAGCCTTTTTCTACCGAGGCAACTTTGACACCTTCAATGCGATCACTTGCTGTGGTATTGGTGAGCTCAGCGCCCGCTAACCCTTCATGAAGTTTATCTGCAGTGGTCTTAACATCGGTTTGTTCACCAAGGGTGACTTCAAACTCTTTGTTATCGCCATCGCGAATCACACCAAGTTTGACTTTTTTACCTGCACCTAGGGTGGCGACTTTCGCTCGCAGTTCGCCAAAGGTATCAATGCTCTTTCCATTGACCGATACGATAATATCGCCGGCTTTTAAGCCTGCTTTATCGGCTGCGCTATCAGGCATAACTTGGCTAACAAACGCACCTTTGCTCGACTTGTAATTCATCGCTTGGGCAAGTTCGTTAGTGATTTCACTACCTTGAACGCCTAGCATGCCGCGTTTCACTTCACCAAACTCAATAATTTGTTCGGTTAAGTTTTTCATCATGTTGGATGGAATCGCAAAGCCGATGCCGATGTTACCGCCATTTGGGCCTAAGATCGCGGTGTTAATACCGACCAGTTCGCCATTTAGGTTTACCAGCGCGCCACCTGAGTTACCGCTGTTAATCGCCGCATCAGTTTGAATGAAGTTTTCGAAGTTTTCGATATTCAGGCCACTACGACCAAGCGCAGACACAATCCCTGAGGTCACGGTTTGGCCGAGACCAAATGGGTTACCGATAGCCACGGCAAAATCACCCACACGTAATTTGTCCGAATCGGCAATCTTAATTTGAGTGAGGTTTTCTGCTTTTTCGAGTTTTAGCAAGGCGATGTCTGACATTTGATCGCCACCGATAAGCTCGGCTTTGTATTCACGACCATCGTGGAGCTGGACGCGAATTTTTTCTGCACCGTTAATAACGTGGTAGTTGGTGACTACGTAGCCTTTATCGGCGTTAATCACCACACCAGAACCTAACCCTTTGAATGGGCGTTCTTGCAGTTGTTCTGTCGGGAAATCTGGGCCAAAGAAGAAACGGAATTGTTCTGGAATTTGGCGTTTTGAGACTTGCGTACCTTCAACAGCAATGCTGACGACCGCGGGAGTCACTTTTTCTAGCATTGGCGCTAAGCTCGGCACCTGCTCTCCATTAACGGTAAGCGGAAGAGCCGCTGACGCTGGAAGAGGGGCAAGAATAGAACTTAAGCTTAGGGATAGGACGGTTAAAGCAAGCAAAGGTTTTTTCATCTGATAACTCCTATACAGTTAATGCTTTGTTTCTAATATTTGCTCAGAAAATTAGAATTCAATAAGCACCGACGAAAGTTATGACTCAAAAACCTTTGCAAAGTTCACGTTAAATCTTAAGTTCGTTTTTTAGGACGCTTTAGCTGTGACAACTTCATCAGAGTGGAGGATTTGCTTTTCTTGCTCTTTGAGTAGTCCTGTAGAGCCATTGGCATAATCTTTTGGCGCTTCATCAAGCACCTCATCTAAGTACTCTGATTTTTCTTCAGAAGGCACAGTGTATTCGGCGATTTTTTTCGAGAACGGGTTATCTTGTTCCGGTTGTTCAGGAAGCAACTCACCGGAAGTTTTAACCATGTGTTGGTAAAGTTTGGTGTAGTCCTTACCAAGTGTGTCTAGTAATTCTGCTGTCTGAGCAAAATGGTCCGCCAGCTCTTGTCGTTGCTGCTCTAACTGGAATTTAGTGCTATCCAACTCTTTCTGGGTACTCTTCTGCTTTTTATAGTTTGGTGTTGTGAGACGAGAGATCACAATGCCCAAAATCGCTCCAATCACTAAACCTAAAACTGCATAAATCCAAGGCATAGTTGCTCCTTATCATTGTTATTTAACATGTTTTTTACCAATTGGTTACACATGTTGAGTTCACATGGTACTATGACAACCATAGCCAATAAAGAAAAATAGACGTGCTGTCGCTAGCATATTTTTCTTTATCTACTGTAGGTATGTAAGTCATGACGCCATTAGAAAAATACCAATCGGACTTAAAATTGCCCGGTTTTCAAAAGGATAATGCGCAACAACGTGCTGTCGAAGCATTAGAGCGTCTCTATCATCAATGTATTGAGTATACACAACAGCCTGTTGCATCTGTGAGTCGCTGGAAAAAATGGTTTACTAAACCGGAGGCCACAACGCCTCCTCCACAAGGCTTGTACTTTTGGGGCGGAGTGGGGCGCGGTAAAACCTATTTGATGGACTGCTTTTTTGATGCGCTACCGCTTGAGAAAAAAATGCGCGTCCACTTTCATCGTTTTATGTACCGAGTTCATAGCGAGTTGAAGCAATTATCAGACGTGAGTGATCCCTTAGAGTCGATTGCTGATACGTTTAAAGCGGAAGCCGATATCATTTGCTTTGATGAATTTTTTGTCTCTGACATTACCGATGCAATGATTCTGGGCACCTTGTTTCAAGCGCTGTTTAAAAGAGGGGTGATTTTAGTTGCGACCTCGAACATTCCGCCGCAAGAGCTGTATCGTAATGGTTTGCAGCGCAGCCGTTTTCTACCCGCGATCGAGTTGATAGAGAAAAACTGTCAGGTAATCAATGTCGACAGTGGCATTGATTATCGCCTGAGAACTCTTGAGCAAGCGGAAATCTATCATTATCCACTTGATGAACAAGCGAGCGAAAATTTAACTCATTACTACCAGCAACTCGCCGATGTGGGCAAACCAGAGTTTGATAGTATTGAGATTAATCATCGTCACATCCCCGTCATCAAATCCGTTGATGGTTTGTTGTATGCGACGTTTGCTCAGTTATGCCAAACGGCTCGCAGTCAAAACGATTACATCGAGATGTCGCGTTTATATCACACGGTCTTGTTGGCAGAAGTTCAGCAAATGGGCCGCTTAACCGATGATGCGGCAAGACGCTTTATTGCTTTGGTCGATGAATTTTACGAACGTCACGTGACTTTAATTATCTCAGCGCAAGTGGCACTAGAAGAGCTTTATACGGAAGGGCAGTTAAGCTTTGAATTTCAACGTTGTCAGTCGCGTTTGATAGAAATGCAGAGCCGTGAATATTTGGCCCGTGAACATTTAGGCTGAGGCTCGCTGTGGCGGTGAAAAAAAATACAAAAAAGTTTGTGATTTGGCGCAAAAAGGGGTGATTTTTTGATCCGACTTCTCTATAATCCTGCGACCCACCGTTACTGCAGACCGGTTTCTTCGGAAATTTAGGTCGAGAGTGCCATCCACTCGAAGGGGTGATGTCTGGGGCTCTTAGTCAGTGGGAGCGTTATGCTCCTTAAGTGTAAATTCAAATATTAACGGGTTATTATTAGCATGAAAACTTTCGTTGCTAAACCAGAAACTGTAAAACGCGACTGGTACGTTGTAGACGCTGAAGGTAAAACTCTTGGCCGTCTAGCAAGTGAAATTGCATCTCGCCTACGTGGCAAACATAAAGCTGAATACACTCCACACGTTGACACTGGTGATTACATCATCGTTGTAAACGCGGAGAAAGTTGCTGTAACTGGTAACAAAGCTAAAAACAAAGTTTACTACCGTCACTCAGAGTTCCCTGGTGGTCTAAAATCTATCACTTTTGAAAAGTTGATCGATCGTAAACCTGAAATGGTTCTTGAACTAGCGGTTAAAGGTATGCTTCCACGTGGTCCTCTAGGCCGTGCTATGTACCGTAAGCTTAAAGTTTACGCTGGCGCTGAGCACAACCATGCTGCTCAACAACCACAAGTACTAGACATCTAATCGAGGATTTCGAAAATGGCAGAGAATCAATACTACGGCACTGGCCGTCGCAAAAGCTCAGCTGCACGTGTTTTCATCAAACCAGGCAGCGGCAACATCGTAATCAACAAGCGTAGCCTTGATGAGTACTTCGGTCGTCCAACTTCTCGTATGGTTGTTAAACAACCTCTAGAGCTAGTTGAGATGGTTGAGAAACTAGACCTATACATCACTGTTAAAGGTGGTGGTATCTCTGGTCAAGCGGGTGCAATCCGTCACGGTATCACTCGTGCTCTAATGGAATACGATGAATCTCTACGTCCTGCTCTACGTGCAGCTGGCTACGTTACTCGTGACGCTCGTCGCGTTGAACGTAAGAAAGTTGGTCTACGTAAAGCACGTCGTCGTCCACAATTCTCTAAGCGTTAATTTTCTTTCGAGAAAATTCGCGAAGTTTGTTTCTGTTTTCAGAACAACTTTTGTGGTTCCAAAGCCTGGCTTCATGCCAGGCTTTTTTGTTTTTGTCTCCTCGATCACATCTCTCATGTCGGTTACGTATTGGGTTAATTTTTACTTTTATACCTTTTGTGACGACATAGGCGCTTTACCCTACAAATGTTATTAAAAAGTAGCTTTATCTTGTCAAAAAGTAGGGTTTTATTTATGCTCTTTAATCAAATAAATACAATTAAATCCGCAATTTTGTAGCCATGTCTTTAAGCGAAAATTGGACGTTTCGATAAAGGCAGATGGGAGAATGTTTGGATGAGCAATGCGCCTTTAAATAACGGTCGCAGACGTTTCTTGACCGCCACAACTGCGGTTGTTGGTGGCTTGGGAGCAGCCGCGGTCGCCGTACCCTTTATAAAATCTTGGAATCCAAGTGCGAGAGCCAAAGCCGCTGGTGCGCCGGTCGAAGTGGATATTGGTAAACTGGAAGAAGGTCAACTGATTCGAGTTGAATGGCGAGGTAAGCCAGTTTGGATTGTCCGCCGACCTCAAGCTATTCTCGATGGCCTCGGTTCCATCAGCGATCAACTTCGCGACCCCTCCTCACAAGAAGCCCAACAGCCTGACTATGCTCAAAACGGCTACCGCTCAATCAAACCTGAATATTTTGTTGCCGTTGGTATTTGTACCCATCTTGGTTGTTCTCCTACTTATTTACCCGACAGTTTCAGTGAGCAAGTTCAAGGTGTGAAATCCGGATTCTTCTGTCCGTGTCATGGTTCAAAATTTGATATGGCAGGTCGGGTATTTCAAGGCGTTCCCGCACCATTAAATCTCGTCATTCCTAAGCACATGTACTTGAGTGATTCGCGAATCATTATCGGTGTTGATGAAGAGGGAGAAGCATAATGCAAGCGCTACTTGATTGGGTTGAAAAACGCCTACCGGCAATGAATGCCTACAAAAAGCACCTCTCTGAATACCCAATGCCGAAAAACTTTAATTTTTGGTATCTATTTGGTTCATTGGCGATGCTGGTTTTAGTTAATCAGTTGCTTACTGGTATCTGGTTAACGATGAACTACGTTCCTTCTGGTGAAGGGGCATTCGCTTCTGTCGAATATATCATGCGTGATGTTGAGTATGGCTGGCTGCTGCGCTATATGCACTCGACTGGCGCTTCGGCGTTTTTCATTGTCGTCTATCTACATATGTTCCGCGGCCTAATCTATGGTTCTTATCAAAAGCCTCGCGAGCTGCTGTGGATATTTGGGATGCTGATTTTCCTCGTATTGATGGCAGAAGCTTTCATGGGGTATCTATTACCTTGGGGGCAAATGTCTTACTGGGGTGCTCAAGTTATCATCTCTTTGTTTGGCGCGATTCCGGTGATTGGAGATGATCTTACGCTGTGGATCCGTGGTGATTACGTAATTTCTGGCGCGACGCTAAACCGCTTCTTTGCATTACACGTTATTGCTCTGCCGATCGTATTGTTACTGTTAATTGTGCTGCATGTTTTAGCGCTGCATGAGGTAGGGTCAAATAACCCAGACGGTATTGAGACGAAATTACCCAAAGGTAGCAAAGGCGAGGGGTATCAACCTCAGTTCAAGTTCCACGACTACTACACCAAGAAATATGACATTATCGATTCGATTCCTTTCCATCCTTATGGAACGGTGAAAGATTTGGTCGGTGTCGCGGGTTTCTTATTCTTGTTCTGCTACGTGCTGTTCTTTAATCCAGAAATGGGCGGGTACTTCTTAGAGCCGCCAAACTTTGAAGCGGCTAATCCCCTAAAAACTCCTGAGCATATTGCGCCTGTTTGGTACTTCACGCCATTTTACGCCATTCTACGCGCAGTACCTGATAAGCTGATTGGTGTTATCGCCATGGGGCTTTCCATCGCGGTACTGTTCGTTCTTCCTTGGCTTGATCGCTGTAAGGTTCGTTCTTATCGTTACCGCAGTAAGTTCCATTTATTCAATATCATCCAGTTCACCATCTGCTTTATTGCACTTGGAATATTGGGTGCGTTACCTGCGACACCAACTTACACCTTGTTGGCGCGGATTTTCAGTTTGGGTTATTTCATGTTCTTCGTTTTATTGTTCTTCTACAGTAAAAACGAAAAAACTAAGCCATTGCCGGAGAGGGTGACATTCAAATGAAGAAATGGATTGTAATCTTATTTGCTCTGTTACCATCACTGGTGATGGCGGCAGGTGCGAAGGTACATTTGGACCAAGCCAATAATGATTTGTCCGATAAAGCCTCACTGCAAAATGGCGCCAAACTGTTTATGAATTACTGTTTTGGTTGCCATTCAACCCAATATCAACGTTATGAACGTGTTGCCAACGATCTTGGAATTCCCCTAGATCTGATGAAAGAGAATTTGATCTTTGATCCTAAAGCTAAGGTTGGCAGCTTGATGGAAAATGCGATTCCTGATAAGTCTGCCGCTAAGTGGTTTGGTGCTCCGCCACCTGATTTGACCTTGGTGGCTCGTGTGCGCGGTGTCGATTGGTTGTATACCTATTTACGTTCTTTTTATGCCGATCCTTCGCGTCCATTTGGGGTGAATAACATTATTTTCCCAAGCGTAGGTATGCCGCACGTATTAGAAGAACTGCAAGGCATTCCTCACCCAGTGTACGAAACAAAAATTGTCGATGGTGAAGAGCACAAAGTGGTTGTTCGCACCGAGACCAATGGCCGCGGGGAACTTAACCGTGAAGAGTACGATAATGCGGTTCGCGATCTGGTTAACTTCCTAGAGTATTCTGGTGATCCAGTGAAGTTAGAGCGTCATGCTCTAGGATGGTGGGTAATGGCCTTCCTAGTGATTTTCACTGTAGTGGTGGTGTTTCTTAAGAAAGAATATTGGCGTGATGTGCACTAATTGTGCTATTATACCGTGCTAATTTCCTAAATCTATTTAGACAATGGAGGCTTAGCCTCCATTGTTTTTTTATCTGTAAGTGTGCTGGAGGGCTCCATGGCTGTAGCTGCCAATAAACGTTCTGTGATGACTCTATTTTCAAGTGCATCTGATATGTATAGCCATCAGGTTCGTATTGTTCTGGCTGAGAAAGGTGTAAGTGTTGAAGTTGAGCTCGTAGATGAGTCTAACCTGCCAACTGAATTAGTTGAGCTTAACCCTTACAAGACAGTACCAACGCTTGTTGATCGCGAGCTCGCGCTTTACGATTCTAAGATCATCATGGAATACCTTGATGAGCGTTTCCCACATCCACCCTTGATGCCTGTGTATCCGGTTGCGCGTGGTAATAGCCGTCTGATGATCTATCGTATTGAAACTAACTGGTATTCTTTAGCAGATAAAATTGTTAAAGGTACGCCAGATGAAGCGGAATCAGCACGTAACAAGTTGCGCAATGATCTTCTGACTCTTGGGCCAGTTTTTGCTGAATACGAATACTTCATGAGTGAAGAATTCAGCCTAATCGATTGTTACTTAGCGCCGCTATTATGGCGTCTACCTGTATTAGGTATCGAACTGATTGGTCCTGGTTCAAAAGAACTGAAAGTATATATGAACCGTGTATTTGAACGTGATTCATTCCTTGCTTCGTTAACTGAAGCTGAGCGTGAAATGCGTTTAGTTCGTTAAGATTGATTTGACGAGTTCCATGGATATATCCCAAATGACGCCACGCCGTCCGTATATGCTGCGCGCATTTTACGAGTGGTTGGTGGATAACGATTTAACACCTCATCTGGTTGTGGATGCGACTCTTCCGGGAGTACGCGTTCCACTCGAGTTTGTTCAAGATGGGCAAATCATTCTAAATATCGTGCCACGTGCTGTTGGTAATTTAGAATTGGGCAACGAAGCCGTGAGCTTTAACGCTCGCTTTGGTGGACGCCCACACTCAGTTATCGTACCGCTTTACGCTGTCCAAGCGATTTACGCGCGTGAAAATGGTGCGGGTACGATGTTTGAGCCAGAAGAAGCTTACCAAGGTGTGTTTGAAGAACAGGAAGTTGAGCAGACTTCAGATAGCGAAATTGCGCAAGATTCTGACGTAACCAGTGAAACTTCTGAACCAGAAGACCCACCGCGACCTAAAGGCAAACCTAGCCTTCGAGTGGTTAAATAGCATTAATAAAAAAGCAGCGTTAACGCTGCTTTTTTTGTGTTTACCATTTAATGGTGTGGTTACTCGTCACCATATTGAAAGGCTTTGACTACTCGCTTAACACCGGAAATATTCCGCGCAATATCGGCGGCCATATCGGCATGCTTATGAGATACATAACCGAGCAAGAACACTTCGCTATCTTCAGTGATCACTTTGATTTTGATGCCAGTCAGCTCTGAGTTGGCCAGTAAAGACGATTTCACTTTAGTGGTTAACCAGCTGTCATGGCTAATTTCCCCCAAAGAGATGGGCTCTTTGATATGTACTTCGTTATAAACCTTTTTCACCCCTTTGACTTTACGAGCTTTTTGTTCGAATTCGCTGAGTAAATCTTGCTCAGAGGATTGGCCGATTAAAATCACGACACCGTTATAGGAGCTGGCAGTAATGCGAGTTTTCTCGGCAAAAGGAGCCTTATTGGCGATTCCCGCTATTTGCAATTCAATGTTGTTATCGTCCCAAATCTCTTGAGTCGTTCGCGGATCGGTTACTATGTTTGCGGTAGTAGCTGCGCCTGCGAACAAGACTCCAGCACAGCCGCCAAGCAGTAATGGAGAACATAAAATCAGTAGAATTTTAGCGAGTTTCATAGCGTTACTCTTCGTGAGTTGGAAATAAAACCTGATCAATCAAATCGCACAAGCAGTGCAATGTGACCATATGAACCTCATGGATTCTGGCTGTGCGGTGCGATGGAATACGAATCTCAACATCATTTTCACCCAGCAATCCAGCCATTTCACCGCCATCTTTACCGGTCAGAGCGATGATGGTCATGTCACGAGTTACCGCAGCTTCCATGGCTTTGATGATGTTTTTGCTATTACCACTGGTCGAAATCGCCAGTAAAATATCGCCTGGTTGACCAAACGCACGCACTTGCTTAGAGAAAATTTCTTGATAGTGGTAGTCGTTAGCCACCGCGGTTAACGTGGTGATGTCCGCGGTCAACGCCATGGCGGGCAGGCTAGGGCGTTCGGTTTCAAAGCGGTTCAACAGGCAAGAAACGTATTGCTGTGCATTGGAAGATGATCCACCGTTACCACAGCAGAGAATTTTATTGCCTTTGAGTAAGCTACTGACCATGGCTTGAGCGGCATGGGTAATCGCATCTGGAAGCGCTTCAGCAGCGGCGATTTGAATTTGAATACTTTCTTTAAAACTGTCTTTAATGCTTTCGAGCATCGGTTATCCTTGAGTAATCACATTTTTTATCCATTCAATCTGCTCGCCTTGTTGATGGATTGCAACCAGATCGAATCGAAAATCCGTGGAATAGACGGAAAGTCCTTGCTTCATCAGCCAGAGATTGGCTGCTTTAACGAGTTTGTTCATTTTGGAGGGAGTGACTGTTTCAGCCGCATGTCCATAACGCTGGCTTTGACGATATCTGACTTCGACGAAGACGATGGTTTCGCCGTCGCGCATGATTAAGTCGAGTTCTCCCCCTCGAACCTGAAAGTTTCTCTCAATTATGACTAAGCCGCAACCTTGTAAATACTTTTCGGCTGCGGCTTCGTATGCTTGTCCGGTTGCTCGGCGATTAAAGAGCTTCATGCTCCGTCCAGCTGAGCTCGCGATTGATCACACAGTTGTCATCAATGCTCAGCACACCGGTTTCGCCTTTTACGGTATAGCCAGCCACGACTTTCATCTGTGGCAATTCATCCATTAAGCGGTAAGCATCCATCCCCAAAGCTTGCAGGCGTTTCTCTGCGTTTGAGTCTTTTGGCCACAACTCTTTCATTTGCGCTGCCAATTCTGGATCTGGATTGATCAGAATCGGTAGATCACTGTATGCCACGCCAGACAAATCTTCATATTGAGTTTGTCCGGTGTTGCTACGTGAGTTAGAGAACAGTTTCGGTGGCTTAGTATCTGGGTTAATTGCTACTTCAATAAACGGTTTGATCAGCGTTAGTTCAGCACTGTTTGCCACAATGTAGACCGAGTCAATATCACGGCGGCTACGCGGCTGGGTTTCTAGCGGAATATTAAGCAGCGATTGCATTTGGGCAATGTGCTGCTGGCTGTCTTGTAGGCCAAAAATGTTATTGATGTTACGTTGCAGCTGACGTTTGTCACCAAATAGGCTTACCGCCACCTTATTATCGCTATGCTCTTTCCACTCTTTTTCAAACGCTTCAACGACACGGTTACCTAAGTGACCGTTTGGCGCCAAAATCAGTGGGTAGCGATAGCCTTTGTCATACAAGTGAATGGCCGCTTGAGCAACTTCTTGCTCTGGTGATAGCGCAAGATAGCAAGTGTTGATACCGGCCTCGAGCTCCTCTGGAATATTCAGAGCCAGAGTCGGAATTGGCGTGCTGAAGTGCGATTGAGCTGCTTGCAGTTTCTCAACATTTTCTTTGATAAGTGGGCCAACGATAAAATCGATGTTCTTTTCAAGGATAGTGTTTTCAATATCCTGCGCAGTCGATGCGTTGGTATCGATAACGGTCAAGGTGGCGTTTTCGTCACGGTCGTGATCGTTCATCATTTCCAGTACAAAGCCGTCACGAATCAATTTTGCCTGCGGTGCAAACTTGCCAGACAGCGGCAGTAAGAGTGCGGTGTTCACTGGCTTAACGATTTTCAACTGCAGAATTTCGTCGATCGATTTGGGTGTGTATAAAGCCGCTGGGTGCTGCGGATTTTCATCGAGCCAGTTTTTAAACGAATTACGCAATTGCGGAATATCGCTCGCCAATGACTTATTGTACATCGCAAGCTGTACCCAACCGTCAAACACGGCATCATCGCTGTTTGATCTTAGCGAACTAAGTTGAGTTTCATCGTACTGGTTGAGATTTTTCCAGATATTTTCTGAAAGTGATTGGCGCTCGGCAACGGGCGCGAACGTCTGCAGTCCAGATAATTGGCGAGCAACCTCAAAGTAGTTTTCACTCTTCGCGTATAGCGTGGCGCGAAGTTGGTAATACTCTTGCCATTGCGCATTTTCCAATGACCAGTTGCTATCAAAATTTAACGAGCTAAGCGCTTGGGCATCGTTACCTTGATTGATATATTGCTGCGCGCGAATTAATTGCCACTGCGCTTGTTGACGTTGAGTCATCTGAGTACGCGATAAGCGACGCGATAGATTGTCGGCTTGAGTAAAGTCATTGGCCTCGACAGACGCTTTGTACGCCATGATCAACCAATCCACTTGAAGCGCGCCTTCGCTGCTATCGGCTTGCATTAGGTAGCTTTCTGCCGTTTGTGTTGGTTCAAGAGTGATATCAACCGAGGTTGGGGTTGATGGCCCGGTTGAACAAGCGGCTAAGGTGATCGCTAATGCTACAGGCGTTAAGATGCGTGGTACACTGAGTCTCTTATGGTGTTTCATGGCCATGAGTTCTTTTCGCTATTAAGTGTAAAATTGTTTCTATATTAATCGTTGAAGTGAAGCTAAACAAATGACAGATAACAAAACATTGCCTGCCGAGGTTCCAACTTTGTACATTGTTCCGACACCAATTGGCAATTTGGGGGATATTACCCAACGCGCCTTGGAAGTGTTGTCTAATGTCGACATGATTGCCGCTGAGGACACTCGCCATACTGGCAAACTGCTTTCTCACTTCAATATTCAGACCAAAACCTTCGCTTTGCATGATCACAACGAGCAGCAAAAGGCACAAGTTTTGGTGGAAAAACTTCTTCAGGGCGCGTCCATTGCATTGGTTTCCGATGCTGGCACGCCGCTGATCAGTGATCCAGGGTACCATTTAGTCAGCCAATGTCGTCATGCGGGCGTCAAAGTTGTGCCATTACCTGGTGCGTGTGCGGTGATCACCGCATTAAGTGCCTCAGGACTTCCGTCAGACAGCTTCAGCTTTGAAGGCTTTTTACCGCCCAAAAGCAAAGGACGCAAAGATAAGTTTCTCGAAATTGCGAAAGTAGAGCGTACCTGTATTTTCTACGAGTCGCCACACCGGATTACCGATTCATTGCAAGATATGCTGGATATTTTAGGCGCAGATCGTCAAGTGGTGTTGGCTCGTGAGTTAACTAAAACCTTTGAGACGATTCAATCTCTGCCTTTGGGCGAGTTAATCGAGTGGGTCAACAGCGACGACAACCAACAGCGCGGTGAAATGGTTTTACTGGTTCACGGCCACCGTTCTTCCGAAGCCGACACTTTGCCAGATGAGGCCATTCGCACTTTAGGCATTATTGTCAAAGAATTGCCGCTTAAAAAAGCCGCTGCACTTACCGCTGAAATCTACAACCTTAAGAAAAATGCGCTGTACAAATGGGGTCTCGACAATCTCGATTAAGCCAGCTTTCGCCGATTTTTAAGCTCTCAGTCGCAGCTTTCTTATCTTGAGTGCTTATAGTTTAACCAGATGGCGTCAAATTACGTGGGAATGCCGAAACTGCCTAGACACTGCCAGCGCTTATCTATACAATCCGCCACGGAGCTGACCGGGTAGTCGCTGCCTTATTGATGTCCTTTGGGAGACTGATAAGGGGGAGGAAAGTCCGGGCTCCATAGAGCAGGGTGCCAGGTAACGCCTGGGGGGCGCAAGCCTACGACAAGTGCAGCAGAGAGAAAACCGCCGATGGCCTATCTTTTTCGAAAGGGGCACAGGTAAGGGTGAAAGGGTGCGGTAAGAGCGCACCGTGCGTCTGGTAACAGTGCGTAGCAAGGTAAACTCCACCCGGAGCAAGACCAAATAGGCCTCCACATTGCGTTGCTCGCGTAAGGAGGCGGGTAGGTTGCTGGAGCCAGTGAGCGATTGCTGGCCTAGAGGAATGGCTACCGCCGTGCAAGCGGAACAGAACCCGGCTTACAGGTCGGCTCCTCCAATTTAAAAAACAAAAAACCGCCTTAAGGCGGTTTTTTGTTTTTTAAGCTCGATATCTAGAAGCGATATGCAGCACCCAAAGACAAAGTTGCAACTTCTAAATCATTAAACTCGGTATATTCATATGACGCATCTAACGCAAATCTATCTGTGATATCAAATTGTACACCTGCACCTACAGCAATGTTTGAATCACTTTCAGAACCACTAAGGTTATAGCCGTATCCTGAGTAACGGACATTTGCGGTCCCAGAAGCAAAGCCAATTAAAGCGTATGCACTGAAGTATTTATTTGCTCTATATGTAGGACCAAATAAGTAGGATGTGTAATCAAGTTCAATATTTGCACTTTCATATCCAGAATAAGCTGATTCTGAGAGATTGGTATACGTGAATGAGCCTATGAAACCGAAAGTTTCGTTTGCTCGTGCTCTGAATTTGATATTAATACCAGACGGATTTTCATCTGCATCTTCGCCGTACATTGATAGTGTACTTTGGGCATATGCTCCTGATATAGAATATTTTTTAACTTCTTTGAGAGTATCAGAGTTTGCGTATGCGCCGGTAGAAAGTAGAGCACTAGTTAATATTACGGCGGTAGAAATGTTGTTCATTGTTTTCCTCATTAGTGTGTAATGAGGATATTTTCTATTTATACGAAATAAGTTCAGATTTTTTTGTGCTGATTGTGACTTTAGTTTTGCTTGGTATCTTTATGTTTTGTAAGTAATTATGTAGTTATTCGTTGCGTAAATGCATGGGAGGTAAATGATTGTATTTTGTTTATGTCATTAAGCATCGAAACCCAAATATGTTTTTAGGTTTGGTGGTCGGATAGTGGGTGATGCTTATATTTGCTTTTATGATTTAAAGTATGCAGTTAATTATGTAAAATCTCCTACTATCCAAATCGAGGCACACAGGTTCTAATCACTCTAAGTTGTGTTTTTATTCTGTTATAGCTTTGCATATGGTTAATAGTTAACTCTCCCATCGTAACAAGCCGTTATGATGGGTTTTTTGCTTTTTACTGACGTAAATATTTTTGTAAGCAATAAACTTAGCGCAATATCACGTGTTACTAGTCGCTAGAGGTGGCGATTATACGACAAATCGGTACACTGATGTGATCGAGCGCTTGCAGCGATAGTTTAGACGAGATACTCAATGACTGAATCATTCAAACACATATCGGTCCTGCTCAATGAATCGATTGACGGATTAAACATCAAACCCGACGGCGTATACATTGATGGTACTTTTGGCCGAGGTGGACACAGCCGAACGATTTTGTCGAAATTGGGTGAAAATGGTCGTCTCTATAGCATCGATAGAGATCCGCAAGCGATTGAAGAAGCGAAGAAAATTACTGACCCTCGTTTCACCATTATTCACGGGCCTTTTTCTGGTATCGCAGAATATGCCAAACAGTATCAGCTCGAAGGTAAAGTCGATGGCGTGCTGTTTGATTTAGGTGTCTCGTCGCCACAGCTTGATGACGCTGAGCGTGGATTTAGCTTTATGAAAGACGGCCCACTGGATATGCGCATGGATCCAACCTCAGGGATTCCGGTTTCTGAGTGGCTGGCAAAAGCGGATATCGATGATATTACTTGGGTGATTCGCGAATTTGGCGAAGACAAACACGCAAGGCGTATCGCGCGCGCTATTAGTGAATATTGCGCCAACGAAGAAAACGAGCCACTGACTCGCACCTCGCAACTGGCAAAGCTGATTTCAGATGCAGCGCCAAAAAGTTTTAAAGAGAAAAAACATCCAGCGACACGCTCATTTCAAGCGTTTCGCATTTACATCAACAGTGAACTTGAAGAGATCGATAAAGCCCTAGTTGGCGCTGCGGGAGTGCTCGCGCCTGAAGGCCGTTTGTCGGTGATCAGCTTCCATTCACTGGAAGATCGTATGGTGAAGCGTTTTATGCGCAAAGAAAGCAAAGGGCCACAAGTGCCCCATGGTATTCCGATGACCGAAGCGCAAATTCAAGCGCTAGGTAGTGCGAATTTAACCACCATAGGTAAAGCTATCAAACCGACTGATCAAGAAATTGAGATGAACCCTCGTTCTCGCAGCTCGGTATTACGTATCGCTGAAAAACTCTGATTTATGAGCCAACCAAGCCCCAATCTCGCTAAGTTAATCGTTCGCGATCTGTTTACTGCAGGTCGTATTCCTCTGATTTTGCTGGTTTTGATTTTTGCATCGGCGATGGGAGTGGTGTTTATGACGCACCATACTCGCGATGCGGTGTCTGAAAAAGATCAAGCATTAAGCGAACGGGACCGCTTGGATGGTGAATGGCGCAACTTGTTATTAGAAGAAACCGCACTGTCAGAGCATAGTCGCGTGCAAAATATTGCCAAAGATGAGCTGGAGATGAAACGTCCTGATGCGGACAAAGAAGTGGTGATTACGCTCAAATGACAACCAAGAAAAAAACGCCCAAACCGAATTCCAAATCGACTAAATCGACCCATTCAAGCAAGTCAAATACCGCGGCACCCATCCTTATTCAGTGGCGCTTTTATCTGATTTTACTCTTCGTGTTCAGCGCCTTTGCTCTGCTGATTGGCCGAATTGCCTACATCCAAATTATCCAACCCGACAACCTGATTAAACAGGGCGACTTGCGCTCAGTGCGCGCCAAAACATTGCATTCAGCACGCGGCATCATTTCCGATCGTAACGGCGAACCACTCGCGGTCAGTGTGCCGGTCGATGCGGTATGGGCAGATCCTGCGACGATTTTCAAACAGGGCGGCCTTGACGATATCGATCGCTGGCACGCACTGGCTGATGTGCTTGGCCTCAAACGTGATGATTTGATTAATAAAATTCGTGAAAACAAATCGCGGCGTTTTATTTATTTGCAGCGTCAGGTTAGTGCTGCGATGTCGAATTACATTCGCGAACTAAAATTGCCGGGGATTGGGCTGAAATCCGAATCTAAGCGTTACTATCCTGCGGGAGAAGTCAGTGCTCACCTTGTGGGCGTGACCGGGATAGACGGTCACGGTTTAGAAGGCGTTGAGCGCAGCTACGACAAATGGCTCACAGGTGAAGCGGGCAAACGCATTATTCGTAAAGACCGTTACGGACGGGTGGTGGAAAACATCTCACTTGAAGAGCGTGAAGAGGGTAAGCCGCTTGAGCTGACGATTGATCAGCGCATTCAAGCCATCGCCTACCGCGCTATCAAACAAGCGGTTGCGGATTATCGTGCTACCTCGGGTTCGGCGGTCATTTTAGATGTCAAAACTGGCGCGGTGTTAGCCATGGTGAATGCGCCGTCTTATAACCCGAATAATCGCTCAGATTTACAATCGTTTAAGATGCGTAACCGAGTCATTACTGACGCAATCGAACCTGGTTCAACCATCAAACCTTTTGTGGTGCAAGCCGCTCTTGATAATGGGACCGCCGATGAAAATACCATTATCGATACCGGTAATGGCCGCATGCGTATTGGTGGTAGTACGGTGCGTGATTCCTCTGTTGTCGGAAAGGCGTCATTAACTAAAATTCTTAAGAAATCCAGTAACATCGGCGTGGCTCATCTCGCGTTAGGGATGCCGCTTGATTCATTACTCGGAATGTACAGCTCGGTCGGATTTGGCGAAGTGTCGGGTTTGAACTTAGTCGGTGAAACTACGGGTATTTTCCCTAATCGCCGCCGCTGGTCTAAGTTTGAAATTGCAACTTTGGCATTTGGTTACGGTATTTCGGTAACGCCGCTTCAGTTAGTGCACGCTTACGCAACCTTGGGCAACTTAGGTAAATATCAACCGATTCACATTATTGAAAACAACAAAGAAGACTTATCGCGCCAGGTGTTTAACCATGATAACGCGGAAAAAGTATTGAAAATGTTGGAAACCGTTACTCAGCCAGGTGGTACCGCTACTCAAGCTGCGGTGCCAGGCTATCGTATTGCGGCTAAAACTGGTACATCGCGCAAAGCCGATGCGGGTGGCTACAGTGATGAATACGTCGCGCTGACCGCAGGTCTCGCGCCGGTCAGTGACCCACGGGTTGCTTTGGTGGTGGTGGTGAATGAGCCGCAAGGTGACTTGTACTACGGCGGTTCGGTTGCCGGCCCAGTGTTCTCTGAAATTATGAAAGGCACGCTCCAAATTCTCAACGTTGCCCCTGATGAGAACCGCTTTAATTAAGAGATAGAGACATGACACAAGCTCAAGTGATGACCCTAGGTGAGCTCGTCTCACCTTGGTGTGATATTTCCGCCCATGCGGTCGCTCAATTACCCGTTCGCGAGTTACAACTCGACAGTCGAAAAGTCACTCCGGGCACGGTTTTTGTTGCCATTCAAGGCCATGCGATGGATGGACGTCAGTTTATTTCCGCTGCGACCCAGTCTGGTGCCAGCGCGGTGATTGCTCAAGCCGATGAGCAGCACGCCCATGGCGATATCATAATGCACCAGCCAAGTGATGTACCGATTCTCTATCTCAACGACCTCAATCAACATCTTTCAGCGCTAGCGATGCGTCTGTATCCGCTGGCGTCTAATCAACTGATTGCCGTGACCGGCACCAACGGTAAAACCACCATCAGCCAATTGATTGCTCAATGGCTTGAATTACTTGGGCGCCGCGCCGCGGTTATGGGAACCACGGGTAATGGCTTTTTAGCCAATCTCCAGCAAGCCGCCAATACCACCGGGAATGCGATTGAAATTCAGCAGACTTTAAGCGAACTAGAGCAGCAAGGTGCACAGTTCACTGCACTTGAAGTCTCTTCTCATGGTCTGGTTCAAGGGCGAGTTCGTAACTTACCGTTTCAAGTTGGCATTTTTTCCAATTTAAGTCGCGACCACTTGGATTATCACGGCACGATGCAAGAGTATGCCAAAGCCAAGATGAGCTTGTTTACTGAGCATGATTGCCAGCAAGCGGTATTAAACATCGACGATCAAGTTGGCGCGCAATGGATTAGCCAATTACCTCAAGCGATTGGTGTGTCGCTGCAGCCGCAATCCGACTCTGCAAAGCACGTTTATGCAACGGATGTGACCTACAGTGAGCAGGGCATCAGTTTGTCATTTTCTGGTCGATTTGGTGACGGGAAGTTGACCGCACCGCTCATAGGTCAATTTAACGCTAGTAATTTATTATTAGCATTGACGACTTTACTGGCCTTGGGGTTCAATAAATCCGACCTGATTGATTGTGCTGGTCAATTAAAACCTGTGATTGGACGAATGGAATTATTCCAACAAACGGGCAAAGCCAAAGTCGTGGTTGACTACGCACATACGCCAGATGCGCTTGAAAAAGCGTTGTCAGCATTGCGCGTGCATTGCCAAGGGCAACTATGGGCGATTTTCGGCTGTGGCGGCGATCGCGATGCGGGTAAACGCCCGATGATGGCACAAATCGCGGAACGTCTGGCCGACCAAGTGATTTTGACCGATGACAACCCGCGCAGTGAAGACCCAAACACCATCATTACCGATATGCAAAACGGCTTGACCTCGCCGCAAAAAGCGGCGGTTGAGCACGACAGATTTCGCGCATTGGCTTTTGCTCTTGAACAAGCGTCAGAAAACGACATTGTTTTACTTGCAGGGAAAGGTCACGAGGATTATCAAGTAATTGGAAGTCAAACCGTGCACTACTCTGATCGCGAGAGTGCTGCTCAGCTGTTGGAGGTAGCGTTGTGATCACATTAAAACTGAGTGAGATTGCCTCGGTTGTTGAGGGCCAATTAATTGGCCAAGATGAAGAAATTGATTCGGTATCAACCGATACTCGAACCCTAGAAGTCGGCGCGCTGTTTGTTGCGCTTATCGGTGAGCGCTTTGACGGTCATGATATGGCAGCAACGGCTCTAGAAGCTGGCGCCAAAGTGCTGCTGGTGAGTCGAATCCTTAACGATGTTACTGCGCCGCAAATCCTCGTTGAAGATACCAAGTTGGCGCTTGGACAAATAGGCGCTTATGTTCATCAGCGCTGTCAAACACCGACGGTGGCGATTACCGGTAGCTGTGGCAAAACCACAGTCAAAGAGATGGTTGCCAGTATTTTGTCGGCCCAAGGCCAAGTGCTGTATACCGCTGGCAACTTCAATAATGATATTGGTGTGCCGCTTACGCTGTTGCGTTCTACGCCGCAAGATAGTTTTGCGGTACTGGAATTAGGCGCTAACCATATTGGTGAGATTGCCTACACGACTAAACTGGTTAAGCCGCAAGTGGCGCTAGTGAATAATGTCGCCGCTGCACATTTAGAAGGTTTTGGCAGTATTGATGGCGTTAAGCAAGCCAAAGGTGAAATCTACCAAGGGCTGGAACCTGGCTCTGTCGCCGTCGTCAATTCGCAAAGCAATGGCGGCTCTTATTGGAGTGATGTGTTAGCCGATAAGCGAGTGAAAACCTTTTCCCTTGCCGATGTGAATGCCGATTATTTCGCGTCGGATGTTGTGCTCAACGCGCAAGGTGAGGCGTTCTTTGTGCTGCACACCCCTATTGGCGAAGTGTCGATTCAACTAGCCATCGCAGGTAAACACAATGTGGCTAATGCATTGGCCGCAACGGCACTGGCGCTAGAGATGGGCGCTAGCCTCGACATGGTCAAAAACGGTCTTGGTCAATTGCAGAACGTAAAAGGGCGCGTTGAAGTGGTGAAGCTTAGCGATAGCATCACTCTTATCGATGACAGTTATAATGCCAGCGTACCAGCCATGAAAGCAGCCATAGACTTGTTGGCGAATTATCAGGGGCAACGTTGGTTGGTTTTGGGCAATATGGCCGAGCTTGGCGAGGAAAGTCTTGCACTTCACCGTCAAGTCGGGGAACATGCTGCCCCATTCCATTTCGAGCATGTATTGACCTACGGCGAAGACGCGCGAGCGATCTGCGATGCATGCCAAGGAACGCATTTTAATAACCACCAAAGCATGGTGGATTTTATTCTGCAGCAATTAAACGAATCTCAAGATACTCAGCACACTTTGCTCGTAAAAGGCGCAAACAGTGCGGGAATGAGTAAAGTCGTCGCTGCGCTTAAGGAGAACTATTAATGATTATTTGGCTTGCCGAACTGCTACAGCCATACTTTTCTTTCTTTCGATTGTTTGAGTATTTGTCTTTTCGAGCCATTCTCAGCATTCTCACCGCACTCGCACTCTCTTTGTGGATGGGACCTCGCCTAATTAAGCGTTTACAACTTTTGCAAATTGGCCAAGTCGTGCGTAACGATGGGCCAGAATCCCACTATAGCAAACGCGGAACCCCGACCATGGGCGGAATCATGATTCTCGCCTCGATCGCAATCACGGTATTGCTGTGGACCGATCTTTCTAACCCTTATGTCTGGGCTGTGCTTGCAGTATTACTTGGCTATGGCGTGGTGGGTTTTGTCGATGACTATCGTAAAGTCGTGCGTAAGAACACCGATGGCTTGATCGCGCGCTGGAAATACTTCTGGCAGTCGGCGATTGCTTTGGTCGTCGCGTTTGCTTTGTACGTTCACGGCAAAGATACCGCCGCGACACAACTGGTGGTGCCATTTTTCAAAGACATCATGCCGCAACTGGGCTTGATGTATATTGTGCTGACCTATTTTGTGATTGTGGGTACCAGTAACGCGGTTAACCTTACCGACGGTTTGGATGGTTTGGCTATCATGCCAACTGTGTTGGTTTCTGCGGGGTTTGCGGCGATTGCTTGGGCAACCGGTAACGTTAACTTCGCCAACTATTTGCACATTCCATATATTCCATACACCTCTGAGTTAGTGGTGTTCTGTACGGCAATGGTCGGTGCTGGGCTTGGATTCTTGTGGTTTAACACCTATCCAGCTCAAGTGTTTATGGGCGATGTTGGCTCCTTAGCATTGGGCGGCGCGCTTGGCACTATCGCGGTATTGGTTCGCCAAGAATTCGTATTGGTGATCATGGGCGGTGTGTTTGTCATGGAAACGCTGTCGGTGATTCTGCAAGTTGGCTCATACAAACTGCGTGGTCAACGTATCTTCAGAATGGCGCCAATTCACCATCACTACGAATTGAAAGGCTGGCCAGAGCCACGGGTTATCGTGCGTTTCTGGATTATCTCCATTGTGTTGGTGCTATTTGGTTTAGCGACGCTCAAAGTCCGCTAAGTCTTGAACAGTACACAGTTTTATTTTTCGGCCGAGTCTATGACTCGGCTCTGATCATTTTAGGAGTTTTCGATGACTGCGAAGGGTTGGCAACACATACATCAAGTTGTTGTAGTCGGATTGGGCATTACGGGGCTATCGGTCGTGAATTACCTCAAGCGTCATCAGCCCTCGACGTCAATCAAGGTTATTGATACTCGCAGTACGCCGCCAGGTGCGGAAAAGCTGCCAAATGATGTTCAGCTGCATTGCGGCGGCTGGCAACAAGCTTGGCTGAATGACGCCGATCTCATCGTGGTTAACCCCGGTATTGCGCTTGCAACACCAGAGCTGCAATTGGCTATCGAAGCGGGTGTTCCGGTGGTTGGTGATATTGAGCTGTTTGCTTGGCATGTTGAAAAGCCAGTGATTGCGATTACCGGCTCGAATGGCAAAAGTACCGTGACTGATTTAACTGGCGAAATGGCCAAAGCCTGCGGGTTAAAGGTCGGAGTCGGCGGTAACATTGGTGTACCAGCACTTGAGCTAATCGACCAAGACAATGATCTTTATGTGTTGGAACTGTCGAGTTTTCAGCTTGAAACCACATCAAGTCTGGAACTGGTGGCTGCGGCATTTTTGAACTTATCTGAAGACCATATGGACCGCTATCACGGCATGGAAGATTATCGCCAAGCCAAGCTGCGGATCTTTGACAACGCCAAATACTGCGTCGTGAACTTGCAAGATGAGGCGACTTATCCAGACCAAGTCGGTAAAGTTTTGGTGTCATTTGGCCTCGATCCTAAGGCCGATTTTGGGTTGGTGACTCATCAAGGCGCGGAATGGTTAGCCCAGCGTAATACGCCGATCATGCCAAGTTCTGAGCTGACTTTGGTTGGCCGTCATAACCTAGCCAATGTGCTGGTGGTATTAGCGTTATTGGACAGCGCCGGGATTGATTACAAAAAAGCGCTGACCACGCTAAGAAATTACAGTGGACTGACACATCGCTGCCAAGTTGTTGCTGATAATCAAGGTATTAAATGGATCAATGATTCCAAAGCAACCAATGTTGCGAGCACGCTAGCTGCATTGTATGGGCTTGAGTGTGGCGGCAGTTTGTATTTGCTGGTGGGTGGTGTGGGTAAAGGCGCCGATTTTTCTGATCTAAAACCAGCACTTGCGCCGTTACCGGTTGAACTGTGCTGCTTTGGTCGCGATGCAGAGCAATTTATGCCGCTTCATCCATCAGCCAAGCACTATGACACCATGCAAGACGTGATCGCCGATATTGCGCCGCGACTCAAATCCGGAGATATGGTGATGCTCTCGCCAGCATGTGCCAGTTTTGACCAGTTCAGTAATTTTATGGCTCGAGGCGATGCGTTTGCAGCGCTCGCGCAGCAGTACGCATTTTAGCTTGATTAGGTAGTTTGAATGGCCGTTCGTGATTCCATCACTCACTTTAAATCTTGGGTGACTCGACCCTCACCTCAGGTGTTGTTTGACCGCCAGTTAGTGTGGATTTCCCTTGGTTTGATGCTGATTGGTTTGGTGATGGTGACTTCCGCCTCGTTTCCAATCAGTTCGCGGCTGACTCATCAACCGTTTCACTTTATGTTTCGCCATGCGATTTTCTTAACTTTAGCGCTGGCAGCATCCGGGGTGATTTTGCAAGTGCCGCTCAATCGCTGGATGAAATACAGTACCGCCATGCTTGGTGTTTCTGTGGTTTTGTTGGTGGTGGTGTTAGTCGGTGGGCACTCGGTGAATGGTGCTTCGCGTTGGATTCCACTCGGGCTGTTTAACTTACAGCCTGCTGAGGTAGCCAAACTGTCACTGTTTATTTTTATGTCCGGTTATCTGGTGCGTAAAAATGATGAAGTGCGACAAACTTTCTTTGGCGGCTTTATCAAACCGATCATGGTGTTTGCCACTTTAGCGGGTTTATTACTGATGCAGCCCGACTTGGGCACAGTGATCGTAATGCTGGTGACTCTGTTTGGCATGCTGTTTATTGCTGGCGCTAAATTGACTCAATTCTTGGCGTTAATGGTGGCTGGTATCGCCGCAGTGGTCGGACTGATTTTAATTGAGCCCTATCGTATGCGCCGCGTTACCTCGTTCCTTGACCCATGGGAAGACCCATTTGGTAGCGGTTATCAGCTGACTCAATCGCTGATGGCATTTGGCCGTGGTGAGTGGTTTGGTCAAGGGCTTGGCAACTCGATTCAGAAATTGGAATACTTACCGGAAGCGCACACTGACTTTGTGTTCGCGGTTGTGGCTGAAGAGCTCGGATTCGTCGGGGTAACCTTGGTGCTGGTGCTGATTTTCAGCTTAGTGTTGAAAGCGATTTTGATCGGTAAAAAGGCGTTTGAGAACGGCTTGAATTTCGGTGGTTATCTCGCTTTTGGGATTGGCATCTGGTTTGCGTTCCAGACCTTAGTTAATGTGGGCGCTGCTGCGGGTATTGTTCCGACCAAAGGTTTGACATTGCCGCTGATTAGTTACGGTGGCTCCAGTTTGATTATTATGTCGGTGGCGGTGTCAATCTTGCTGCGTATTGACCATGAATGCCGACTGAAACAGCTTCACGGCGAAGCCAATGCACTTGATATCGCCGAGCAAAACATTCCAGAACAAACACAAATAACGACAGAACTGAATGACGAAAAACAATAAACGTTTAATGGTGATGGCAGGCGGGACCGGCGGACACGTTTTCCCGGGGCTTGCGGTCGCCAAACAATTGCAATCCCAAGGTTGGGAGATTCGCTGGCTGGGCACTGAAGATCGTATGGAAGCGGATCTTGTACCGCAGCACGGTATTGAGATCGATTTTATCCGCGTTAAAGGACTTCGTGGTCAGAGCTTGATGAAGCTGGTTAAAGCGCCATTTCAAATTATTAACGCCATTAGCCAAGCGCGCAAACATCTCAAAACGTGGCAGCCTGATGCGGTTCTCGGTATGGGCGGTTATGTCAGTGGCCCTGGCGGCATCGCCGCTTGGACTTTAGGCATTCCTGTGGTGCTGCATGAGCAAAATGCGGTTGCAGGGTTAACCAATCGCTGGCTTGCCAAAATTGCCAACAAAGTCTTTCAAGCCTTTCCTGGCGCATTTCAGCATGCTGAAGTGGTCGGCAACCCAGTGCGTTCAGATGTGGTGAACTTGGAAGAGCCGCAAGTGCGTATGGCTGGCCGAGAAGGGCCAATTCGCATTCTGGTTATGGGGGGCAGCCAAGGAGCGCGAATCCTCAATCAGACTTTGCCACAAACCGCAGCGCTGCTGGGTGATGGTTTTGAAATTCGCCATCAAGCGGGTAAAAATAACGCTCAATCCGTTAATGCAGAATACCAAAGTGCAAACGTCAATCACGTAGATGTGGTTGAATTCATTAATGATGTTGCTGACGCTTATGCGTGGGCTGATATTCTGGTTTGCCGCTCTGGGGCATTGACGGTTTCAGAGGTAGCTGCAGCCGGTGTTGGCGCGATCTTTGTCCCGTTTATGCATAAAGATCGCCAACAAGCACTCAATGCAGATCATCTGGTAGAATGTGGCGCCGCATTAATGATTGAGCAACCTGATCTCAGCGCGAAAAAGCTCGCTGAGCAACTCTTGGGCTTAACCCGCAGCGAACTGATGACCATGGCGATGAACGCAAGACACGCCGCGAAGTTAAACGCCGATAAAGTTGTCGCTGACGCTATCGTCGCGATCAGCAATAAATGAGAAAATTTGATGACCATTGAACACAAACAGAACTTAACTCAAATTCGCGCCATGGTGCCTGAGATGCGCCGCGTTAAATCAATCCATTTTATTGGTATTGGCGGCGCAGGCATGAGCGGAATTGCCGAAGTGTTGCTAAATGAAGGCTATCAAATTTCAGGTTCAGATCTGGCTGCCAACCCAGTAACCGAGCGTTTAGCTGAAAAAGGCGCGCAAATTTATCTTGGCCACCAAGAACAAAACGTTAAAAACGCTAGTGTGGTGGTGGTGTCTACCGCGATTAACGAAGAAAACCCGGAAATCATTGCCGCGCGACGCGCGCGAATTCCTGTGGTTCGCCGCGCTGAAATGTTGGCGGAATTAATGCGTTTTCGCCACGGTATTGCCGTTGCGGGGACTCATGGTAAAACCACCACGACCGCGTTGGTCACGCAAATTTATTCTGAGGCAGGCTTAGATCCGACGTTTGTTAACGGCGGTTTGGTGAAGAGCGCTGGCACTAACGCGCGCCTAGGCTCGAGTCGCATTTTGATTGCCGAAGCCGATGAAAGCGATGCGTCGTTTTTATACCTGCAACCTATGGTCAGCATCGTCACTAACATTGAAGCCGACCATATGGACACGTATGGCGGCGACTTCGATACTCTGAAACAGACGTTTATCGATTTTCTCCATAACCTGCCATTTTATGGTCAGGCTATTTTGTGTATCGATGATCCTGTGGTTCGTGAATTAATTCCGAAAGTTAGCCGCCAGGTGATTACATACGGTTTTTCTGAAGATGCAGATGTGCGGATTGAGAACTACCGTCAAATCGGCCAGCAAGGTCAGTTTACTGTCGTGCGCAGTGGCCGTTCGAATCTCGATATTACGCTGAATATTCCTGGTCGCCATAACGCATTAAATGCTTCTGCGGCAATCGCTGTTGCAACAGAAGATGACATTAGCGATGACGCGATTTTAGCCGCGATGGCAGCAACTCAAGGCACAGGTCGCCGATTTGACCACCTTGGTGAATTTGAAACTGGTAAAGGCAAAGCCATGCTGGTGGATGACTATGGTCATCACCCAACGGAAGTGGATGTCACGATTAAAGCGGCACGTAATGGTTGGTCTGAAAAGCGTTTGGTGATGATTTTCCAGCCTCACCGCTATAGTCGAACGCGTGATCTTTATGATGACTTTGCCAATGTTTTAGAACAAGTCGACGTTTTGCTGATGTTGGACGTCTATCCTGCGGGAGAGAAGCCGATTGCGGGGGCGGATGGGCGTGCGTTATGTCGTACTATTCGTGGTCGTGGTAAAATCGATCCGATATTTGTCCCAGATGGCAGTGCTCTGCCGTCAGTCTTGGCAAATGTTTTACAAGACGGTGACTTAGTACTTACTCAAGGGGCTGGCGATGTTGGCAAAGTAGCCAAGCATCTGGCCAGTCTAAAATTGAATATTGAACAAATGCTAAAGAGTGAGAAAGCGTAAGTGAGCGGTTGCTCAAATTCTTTATTTAACTTACGGAGACATTTCTCACTTTCAATATTTGATACTTTTATTGACCTCAGTATAATCCGAAGGTTAAAGCAAGTATTTTTTCCTCTATTGCGATTAAATAGAAGTGAAACAAAATTGCCCGTGGAGTGTAGGAATAACGGACTTTGATTAAAAGTGCTTTAAATGAAGGTCGTCGAATCTCGGACTCTCCGGTGGTGAAAGAGCACGCTATTGGCGGAACGTTTTTGCTGATAGTGGCAGTATTGATTGGCTCTATCATCTATTCAACACTTTCTTGGATGTGGGATGACCAACGTCTTCCATTATCGAAGATCGTGTTACAAGGCGAACTAGATTATGTAGCTGCCCAAGATATTCAAAAGGTTATCGGGCGGCTTGATCATATTGGTACATTTATGTCCCAAGATATTAATGTGCTGCAGAATGCAGTACAGCAAGTACCTTGGGTTGAACATGCGTCGATTCGCAAACAGTGGCCGGATACAATAAAAATATTTTTAACCGAATATCACGCGGCTGCAATTTGGAATGGCAATGAATTAATAAATGACAAAGGGGTAGTGTTTAACGGTGATATTGGTCGACTTAAAGGCGACTACGTTAAACTATACGGTCCAAAAGGCACCAGTAAGCAGGTGCTTTCTGTGTGGCGAGAGATGACGCCGCAATTTAAGCAGATTGGATTAAAAATAACCTCTTTAGTGCTAAATGAACGCCGCGCTTGGCAAATTATATTAGATAATGGCATTCGCTTAGAATTAGGCAAAGAGTCACTCAATGAGCGTATTGCGCGATTTTTTGCTTTATATCGTCGTTTAGGTAATGACACCGAAAAAGTCAGTTATATTGACCTTAGGTATGACACGGGAGCCGCGGTGGGTTGGTTTCCAGAGCAAGAGTTAGAACAAGAGAATTCTGATGACTAAGACCGCTGATGACAACATTATAGTCGGCCTTGATATAGGTACTGCGAGCGTTTCAGCGTTAGTAGGTGAAATATTACCAGATGGACAAATCAATATTATTGGTGCCGGTACTAGTCCTTCTCGTGGTATGGATAAGGGCGGTGTTAATGATTTAGAGTCGGTCGTAAAATCGGTTCAGCGCGCCATTGACCAAGCAGAGTTGATGGCAGAGTGCCAGATCAGCCAAGTCTTTATTTCCCTTTCTGGTAAACATATTGCCAGTCGAATTGAAAAAGGGATGGGAACTATCTCTGATGAGGAGGTCTCACAAGAAGACATGGATCGCGCGATTCATACCGCGAAATCAATTAAAATTGGTGATGAACAGCGAATTCTGCATGTTATTCCGCAAGAATTTACCATCGATTACCAAGAAGGGATTAAAAATCCGCTAGGTTTATCAGGTGTGCGCATGGAAGTCAGCGTGCATCTTATTTCTTGCCATAACGATATGGCGAGAAACATTATTAAAGCAGTTGAGCGCTGCGGTCTTCGTGTGGATCAACTGGTCTATTCCGGTTTAGCGGCAAGTAATGCGGTTATCACCGAAGATGAGCGTGAACTGGGCGTATGTGTTGTTGATATCGGTGCTGGTACAATGGATGTTGCCATTTGGACCGGCGGCGCACTGCGTCATACAGAAGTGTTTTCTTATGCGGGAAATGCGGTTACTAGTGACATTGCATTTGCATTCGGTACACCCCTTAGCGACGCCGAAGAGATTAAAGTCAAATACGGTTGCGCGCTGAGTGAGTTAGTTAGCAAGGACGATACTGTTAATGTCCCTAGTGTTGGAGGCCGCCCTTCGAGAAGTTTGCAAAGACAAACCTTGTCGGAGGTGATTGAACCTCGCTACACTGAGTTAATGGGTTTAGTTAACCAAACTATCGATACTGTTCAAGAGAAACTGCGTGAAGAGGGTATTAAACACCATCTTGCAGCAGGTGTAGTCCTCACTGGAGGCGCTGCTCAGATTGAAGGTTTGGTTGAGTGTGCGGAACGCGTTTTCCGCAATCAAGTTCGAGTCGGCAAGCCTCTCGAGGTGAGCGGGCTAACAGATTACGTTAAAGAGCCGTATCATTCTACGGCAGTTGGTTTACTTCATTACGCAAGAGACAGTCAGATCAATGATGAGACTGAATATAGCGAACCAAAACGTCTCGCAACGTCGAATTGGTTCGAACGCTTACGTAACTGGATACAAAAAGAGTTTTAACCTGAGCAGCAGGAAAAACGGAGATAACACATGTTTGAACCGATGATGGAAATGTCTGACGATGCAGTAATTAAAGTCGTTGGAGTAGGTGGCGGTGGCGGTAACGCCGTAGAACACATGGTGCGTGAATCCATCGAAGGTGTGGAATTCATCAGCGTCAACACCGACGCGCAAGCGTTACGCAAAACCAGCGTTAGTAGTGTCATTCAAATTGGTGGTGACATCACTAAAGGCTTAGGAGCTGGTGCGAATCCACAAGTTGGCCGTGATGCCGCTCTTGAAGATAAAGATCGCATTAAAGAATATCTCACCGGTGCCGATATGGTATTTATCGCAGCTGGTATGGGTGGTGGTACAGGTACAGGTGCCGCTCCAGTGATTGCAGAAGTCGCTAAAGAGCTTGGCGTTTTAACTGTTGCTGTTGTCACTAAACCGTTCAGCTTCGAAGGAAAGAAGCGTTTAGCGTTTGCTGAACAAGGTATTGAAGAGCTGTCTAAGCATGTTGACTCTCTGATCACTATCCCGAACGAAAAGCTACTCAAAGTTCTAGGACGTGGCATTACCTTACTGGAAGCATTTGCGAGCGCAAACGATGTGCTGAAAAATGCGGTGCAAGGTATCGCTGAACTCATCACTCGCCCTGGCATGATCAACGTCGACTTTGCGGACGTACGTACCGTGATGTCAGAGATGGGTCATGCAATGATGGGTAGCGGTGTTGCGAAAGGTGAGGACCGTGCAGAAGAAGCGGCTGAAATGGCGATCTCGAGTCCACTTTTGGAAGATATCGATTTAGCTGGTGCGCGCGGCGTGTTAGTTAATATTACCGCTGGTTTAGACATGCGTCTTGACGAGTTTGAAACCGTTGGTAATACCGTTAAAGCCTTTGCTTCCGATAACGCGACTGTGGTTATTGGTACATCGCTCGATCCAGATATGGCTGATGAAATTCGCGTAACTGTCGTTGCTACAGGTATTGGCAACGAGAGAAAACCGGATATCACTTTGGTTGCTGGTGGCAAATCGAAAGTTGCGCCAGTACAGCAAACTGCAGCGGTACAGCAGCCAGCAGCGACGGTAAAAGTTGAAGAGAAAGTGGCACAACCTTTGCAAGAAAGAACTCAGACGACGGCTCAATCTTCGCCATCGACTTCGACGGCGTCAGGTTCAGCAGGAAATCAGAGTGCAGCCCCTAAAGCTGACAAAGAGAGTGGCTATTTAGATATTCCTGCATTTTTGCGCCGTCAAGCTGACTAAAATTTCATCAGAATTTGACAAGGTTCAAATTTGTGGTACGATCCGCGGTCAATGAATCTCGTTGACCGTGATTTGTAGCACTAAATAAGAGGCAAGCAGATGATCAGACAAAGAACTCTGAAAGAAATAGTGAAAACAACTGGTGTGGGTCTCCACTCTGGTCGTAAAGTCACGCTGACTCTTCGCCCTGCTGCTGCAAATACTGGTATCATTTATCGTCGTACAGACATGAACCCGCCAGTTGATTTTCCAGCTGACCCGGCCGCTGTTCGAGATACAATGCTATGTACTGCATTGGTCAATGATGACGGTATCCGTATCTCGACTGTTGAGCACTTGAGCTCTGCGCTGTCAGGTATGGGTGTAGATAACGTGATCATCGAGGTGGATGCGCCTGAAATTCCAATTATGGACGGCAGCGCAAGTCCATTCGTTTTCTTACTGCAACAAGCGGGTATTGAAGAGCAAAATGCACTTAAGCGTTTTATTCGTATCAAGAAACCCGTTCGTTTTGAAGATGGCGATAAATGGGCTGAGTTCGTACCATACAACGGTTTCCGTATGGATTTTGAAATCGAATTTAACCACCCTGCAATTGAAGCGGATGAGCAACACTTGCGCTTTGACTTCTCTACGCAAGGTTTTGTTAAAGAGATTTCACGTGCACGTACATTCGGTTTTATGCGTGATATCGAATACTTACAATCACAGAATCTTGTATTAGGTGGTAGTTTCGATAATGCTATCGTACTGGATGATTACCGAATTCTTAATGAAGAAGGTCTACGCTTTGAAAACGAGTTTGTGACTCACAAAGTGTTGGATGCTATCGGTGATTTATACATGTGTGGTCACCCGATTTTAGGTGAGTTCCGCGCATTTAAATCTGGTCACGGTCTAAACAACCAGTTGCTGCGTAAAGTCCTTGCGACGCAAGACGCTTGGGAATGGGCAACCTTCGAAGAAGACGCGACGTCTCCAGTTGCATTTGCAGATCCAACGATGGTTCTTGCATAAACGCTAGAATGACTAAAAACCAGGCTTAGGCCTGGTTTTTTTGTGCACTTTAGTTGTCCTTTGGTTGCGCCAATTTGGCGAGTTGTTCAAGACGTTTCTTAACTTTCGGTGAGGCGTTCTCGGCGATCATCGTCAAATAGTCGGCAGCATTTTGTGAAATTGGGTCGCGGCGCGGAGCTGACTGCTGGTCTTTTGACTTCTTCTGTTCATAGAGTCTGGGGTTGATCACCACAGTGACGGCAATCAAGCGTGCATAACCGAGCGTTCTCAACTGATTTAAGATATGCAGACGATCGTAGTCGATCTTCATTTTGATCGCGGCGCTGGCGGTTTCTAAAATCAATTGGCCGTCGCGAATATTCGCCGCCCGGCAATGATCTTCCGTTCCGCGTGGCAAGATCTTCCGCAGATCTTGATTTAATTTTAAGATCTCTGAAGCCTGCTGTTGCAGTTCGGCAAATCGCGATTGTGAAATAATATCGTTGCCTAATGTCGGGCGATGATCTCTCATGAAAAACCTTAGTGCACTGTTTTGATTAGTGTAACTGATCATGGCGAGCAACGACAGATTATCCCTAGCACACCAATTATTGATAAAAAAAATTAAAAGTGGTTCAAACAAATGACTTTGTTGTTGGTCGTTCGTGTAAAAATTCCTTACACTAATGCCCACTTATAACCTGAAGCCTTGAAAATGAAAGTTATCGTCACCATATCACATCGATAAATGACTTAACTCAGTATTCTTAGTTAAAAACTGGTAGAGACTGAAGGCATTGAGATCAGATCGCAACCGATCGTAGTAAAGAGAGATTCATAACAAATGATAGCTAAGCTACTGACAAAAGTAATTGGCAGTCGCAATGATCGTACATTACGCCGCCTTAGAAAAATTGTTAAAGAAATAAATAATTACGAGCCAACCTTCGAAGCGCTTTCAGATGAAGAGCTAAAAGCGAAGACAGTTGAATTCCGCCAACGCCTAGAGCAAGGTGAAACTTTAGACCAACTTCTTCCTGAAGCGTTTGCGACAGTACGCGAAGCATCAAAACGTGTGTATGGCATGCGTCACTTTGATGTGCAGTTGATTGGCGGCATGGTATTGAACGCTGGTCAAATCGCAGAGATGCGCACAGGTGAAGGTAAAACCCTTACCGCAACGCTTCCTGCTTACTTGAATGCACTTCCTGGTAAAGGTGTTCACGTCGTTACCGTGAACGATTACTTGGCTGCTCGTGATGCCGAGACCAACCGCCCATTATTTGAATTCCTAGGTATGACCGTTGGCGTTAACGTGCCAAATATGCCGCCTCAGGAAAAGAAACAAGCCTATTTAGCTGACATCTTATACGGAACCAACAACGAATTTGGTTTTGACTATCTAAGAGACAACATGGCGTTTCGTGCTGAAGACCGTGTTCAGCGCGCTCGCTTCTTTGCTGTGGTCGATGAAGTTGACTCGATTTTGATCGATGAAGCTCGTACTCCGCTTATCATCTCTGGCCCAGCCGAAGACAGTTCTGATCTTTATACTCGTATCAACACTCTGATCCCTAACCTTGAAAAGCAAGATAAAGAAGATTCTGAAGAGTACCGTGGCGACGGCCACTACACGGTTGATGAGAAATCAAAACAAGTCTACCTCACCGAAAATGGTCAAGAGTTTGTTGAAGAACTCTTAATTAAAAATGGTTTGATGGAAGAGGGCGATACACTTTACTCGCCAGCCAATATCAGTTTGCTTCACCATGTAAATGCAGCGCTACGTGCTCATGTACTGTTTGAACGTAACGTTGATTACATTGTTACTGACGACGGCGAAGTCGTGATCGTTGATGAACACACTGGTCGTACAATGCATGGTCGTCGTTGGTCAGAAGGTTTACACCAAGCGGTTGAAGCTAAAGAAGGCGTTAAGATTCAAAACGAAAACCAAACTTTAGCTTCGATCACTTTCCAAAACTTCTTCCGTTTGTACGAAAAACTGTCGGGCATGACAGGTACTGCGGATACTGAAGCTTTCGAATTCCAGCAAATTTACGGCTTGGAAACCGTGGTTATTCCAACCAACCGTCCTATGGTTCGTAATGATATGCCAGATGTGGTGTACCGCACTGAAGCAGAGAAATTTGCTGCAATCATTGAAGACATCAAAGAGCGCGTAGAAAAAGGTCAACCCGTGCTGGTTGGTACGGTCTCGATTGAAAAATCAGAGCTGCTATCGAACGCCCTGAAGAAAGCCAAAGTTAAGCACAATGTACTGAACGCAAAATTCCACGAAAAAGAAGCGGAAATCGTTGCGGAAGCGGGTATGCCTGGTGCGGTAACTATTGCAACCAACATGGCAGGTCGTGGTACCGATATTGTGCTTGGTGGTAGCTGGCAGAGCAAAGTTGAGTCAATGGACAACCCAACTCAAGAACAGATTGATGCGATCAAAGCTGAGTGGCGTCAAATCCACGATCAAGTGCTTGAGTCTGGCGGTCTACACATTATTGGTACTGAACGTCATGAGTCACGTCGTATCGATAACCAGTTACGTGGTCGTTCTGGTCGTCAAGGTGATGCCGGTTCTTCACGTTTCTATCTTTCTATGGAAGATACGCTATTACGTATCTTCACTTCTGATCGTATGGCGAGCTTGATTCAAAGCGGTATGGATGAAGGTGAAGCGATTGAATCGAAGATGCTTTCGCGCTCAATTGAGAAAGCGCAACGTAAAGTCGAAGGTCGTAACTTTGATATTCGTAAGCAGCTATTGGAATACGATGACGTGGCGAACGATCAACGTAAAGTGGTTTACGAATTGCGTGATGAGTTGATGAACGTTGACGATATCAGCGAAATGCTTGAGCAAAACCGCGTTGATGTTCTGACTGCAGTTATTGACGAATACATTCCACCGCAATCGCTTGAAGATATGTGGGATGTTGAAGGTCTTGAAGAGCGTTTGAAAAACGACTTCGACCTCGATCTACCGGTTCAGCAATGGCTAAAAGAAGACGACAAGCTTTACGAAGAAGCGCTGCGTGAAAAAGTGATTGATGCTGCGGTTGAAGTTTACAAAGCCAAAGAAGAAGTGGTTGGTAGCGAAGTGCTACGTAACTTCGAGAAATCGGTGATGTTGCAAACGCTTGATACTTTGTGGAAAGAGCACCTAGCGGCAATGGATCATCTTCGCCAAGGTATCCACTTACGCGGCTACGCACAGAAGAATCCGAAACAGGAATACAAGCGTGAGTCGTTTGAACTGTTTGAAGGTATGCTTGATGCACTGAAGACCGATGTGATTACTATTCTGTCGAAAGTTCGTGTTCAGCAACAAGAAGAAGTTGAGCGTATGGAAGCCGAGCGTCAAGCTCAAGCTGAAGCCGCCGCTCGCCTTGCGCAAGCACAACATGCTTCGGCAGATGGTTTGGGTGACGACGACAATCAAGGCGACGATCACCAGCCTATGGTGCGTGAAGAACGTAAAGTCGGTCGCAACGAGCCTTGCCCATGTGGTAGTGGTAAAAAATACAAAAATTGCCATGGTCAGATCTCGTGATTAAATGGTAAGGTTGAAAACAAAAAGAGTCGCAGTCGCGACTCTTTTTTTACATTCGAATCTGTTCCACTCGAGCGATACCAACAAGGTGAAATCAATGAAGCGTATTCACATCGTAGCAGCGATTATTTTTAATCCCCAGCAGTCTCAAGTTTATATAACCAAACGCCCGGATGATAAACACAAAGGCGGCTACTGGGAATTTCCTGGCGGCAAAGTGGAATCTGGGGAGAGCATCGAGCAAGCGATGGCGCGTGAGCTAAATGAGGAAGTGGGGATTGAAGTTCTCCAACAGCAAAGCTTTGAACATCTTGAATACGACTACCCAGATAAATCGCTGACATTTGATTTTATGTTAGTAACCGAATTTTCAGGTGAACCGTATGGTCGCGAAGGACAACAAGGATGCTGGGTTGATATTAAACAACTCCCTGAGTACGCGTTTCCCGAAGCTAATGTGCCGATCCTTGAGCGGGTTGTGACTGAGTTCGCTTAAATGCTGGTGGTTCGAGCCGAATATTGTTAATTTATTGGAATCAATGAGACAAAATGCAGTGAAAATTTCATTGCAAAAGATGGAGATACAGCAATGGTTAGAATTGCGATTGCAGGAGCAGCAGGACGAATGGGGCGTAACCTAGTTAAGGCGACGTTGCATCATCCTCAAGCCGAATTAGGTGCGGGCTCTGAACGCCCTGAGTCATCACTGGTAGGCGTTGATATTGGCGAACTATGTGGTGAACGAAAGCTTAGCATTGCTGTGGTTGATGACCTTGAAAAACATGTTGACGATTACGATGTGATCATCGACTTTACCGCGCCAGCAAGTACGCTTGCCAATCTTGAACTGTGCAAAAAGTACCAAAAGAAAATTGTGATTGGCACGACAGGCTTTAGTGAGCAAGAGCGTCAACGTATCGATGAATATGCGCAAAGTGTTGCTGTGGTAATGGCGCCTAACTACAGTGTTGGCGTCAATCTTGTCTTCAAGCTGCTAGAGAAAGCCGCTAAAGTGATGGGTGACTACTGCGATATCGAAGTGATTGAAGCCCATCACCGCCATAAAGTTGATGCTCCGTCAGGTACTGCTATCGGTATGGGCGAAGCGATCGCTGGGGCCATGGGTAATAAATTGAGTGATGTGGCTGTTTATGCACGTGAAGGCATTACTGGCGAACGTAAACGTGAAGAGATCGGCTTTGCGACGATTCGAGCGGGTGACATCGTCGGTGAACACACCGCAATGTTTGCCGATATTGGCGAGCGTGTGGAAATCACGCATAAAGCCACTGATAGGATGACATTTGCCAATGGCGCGGTGAAAGCTGCGGTGTGGTTAGATGGCCATTCGAGCGGTTTTTATACCATGACCGATGTGCTCGGGCTGAATGAACTGTAAATGGATAATTATGCGTCGAGCTTGCTCGGCGCTTTTTTTTTACGGTAAAATGGGGAACGGGTTTCTAATTGGTCTGTTTTTACCTTTTGGTACAATTTGGCTATCTATTTTGAGTGTTATAAATAAAAAATCACTCAAAGTGGGTAAAAGAACATAATAAAGGCGAGTGCGTAACGTTTGCTTGACCAGCAAGATATAAAACGTCGTGCTAGAAGGCAAAATTAACCCCTTAAAGATTAAAGGTGCTAATTTTTGACCTTTTATCGTAAGTAAAGTTGGTTTTTTAAGCCTTATGCGATTAATCAGTTCTTTAGCTATTTAAAAGGTAAATTTATTTTTTGAACCATGTTGACAGTTTGTAATGGCGTCATTAGAATACCGCCAATTTGTCTACACCCCATGAATTCGAGCAGTGTTCGTGTTAAGGAAGGCAAGTTTGCAATTTAATTTATATTTTATGCATTTTTATTCTGGAGGTTGTCTTGAGTAAATCAGCACTGTTAGTCCTAGAAGATGGGACAGTGTTCCACGGTGTTTCCATTGGAGCAGATGGTATATCCGTTGGTGAAGTTGTTTTTAATACCTCGATGACGGGGTACCAAGAAATCCTCACTGATCCTTCCTATTCCCAACAAATCGTCACTCTTACTTATCCTCACATTGGCAATACCGGTACTAATACCGAAGATGAAGAATCCTCTTCAATCCACGCCCAAGGCCTTGTGATTCGCGATCTTCCTCTTATCGCTTCTAACTTCCGTAGTGAACAAACCCTTTCTAGTTACCTTCAATCGCAAAATATCGTCGGTATCGCGGATATCGATACCCGCAAGCTAACGCGTATTCTGCGTGAAAAAGGTGCTCAGAACGGCTGCATTATGGCTGGCGATAACTTAGACCAAGCGCTCGCACTGACTAAAGCGCAAGAATTCCCAGGCCTAAAAGGTATGGACCTGGCGAAAGAAGTGACCACTCAAGAAACTTATCAATGGCAACAAGGTTCATGGACGCTAGAAGGTGGCTTACCCGAAGCGAAAACCGCTGCCGAACTCCCTTACCATGTTGTTGCTTACGACTTTGGCGCCAAACGCAACATCCTACGTATGTTGGTTGACCGTGGCTGCCGCTTGACTGTCGTTCCAGCTCAAACTTCAGCAGAAGAGGTGTTGGCACTAAACCCAGATGGCATTTTCTTGTCAAATGGCCCTGGTGACCCAGAACCATGTACTTACGCGATTGAAGCGACCAAAACCTTCCTAGATAAAAATATTCCGGTATTTGGTATCTGTCTTGGCCACCAAATTTTGGCTTTGGCGTCCGGTGCACAAACAGTGAAGATGAAGTTTGGTCACCACGGAGCTAACCACCCAGTCAAAGATCTCGACCGCGGTGTGGTGATGATTACGTCACAAAACCACGGTTTTGCTGCGGATGAAGCGACTTTGCCAGACAATCTACGCGCGACACACGTATCGCTGTTTGATGGGTCACTGCAAGGCATTCACCGTACAGACAAACCAGCATTCAGCTTCCAAGGTCACCCAGAAGCCAGCCCAGGTCCACACGATGCTGCGCCGCTTTTTGACCACTTTATTGACTTGATTAAACAACACAGCGCTTAATTCCGGAGTAGTAGCAATGCCAAAACGTAATGACATTAAAAGCATTCTTATCTTAGGTGCTGGACCTATCGTTATCGGTCAGGCCTGTGAGTTTGACTACTCAGGTGCTCAAGCGTGTAAAGCGCTGCGTGAAGAGGGTTACCGCGTTATTCTGGTTAACTCTAATCCAGCCACCATCATGACTGACCCAGAGATGGCGGATGCCACGTACATCGAGCCAATTAACTGGCAAGTGGTACGCAACATCATTGAAAAAGAGCGTCCAGACGCAATTTTGCCGACCATGGGTGGTCAAACTGCGCTTAACTGTGCGCTTGATTTAGAAAAACACGGCGTGCTTGCTGAGTTTGGCGTTGAGATGATTGGCGCAACAGCTGACGCTATCGATAAGGCCGAAGACCGTTCTCGTTTTGATAAAGCGATGAAGTCTATCGGTCTTGAGTGTCCGCGTGCTGACACGGCAAAAACCATGGAAGAGGCGTACAAAGTCCTCGATATGGTTGGCTTCCCATGTATTATTCGCCCTTCTTTCACTATGGGTGGTACCGGTGGTGGTATCGCGTATAACAAGGAAGAGTTCGATGAAATTTGTACTCGTGGTCTTGACCTATCACCAACCAATGAACTGCTTATCGATGAGTCGTTGATTGGTTGGAAAGAGTACGAAATGGAAGTGGTTCGCGACAAAAACGATAACTGTATTATCGTGTGTGCAATTGAAAACTTCGACCCAATGGGGATTCACACTGGTGACTCTATCACTGTTGCGCCAGCGCAAACGCTGACCGACAAAGAGTACCAACTGATGCGTAACGCATCGCTTGCGGTACTGCGTGAAATCGGTGTTGAAACCGGTGGTTCGAACGTGCAGTTTGGTATCAACCCGAAAGATGGCCGTATGGTTATCATCGAAATGAACCCGCGCGTATCACGCTCTTCTGCCTTGGCATCGAAAGCAACGGGTTTCCCGATTGCAAAAGTTGCGGCGAAATTGGCGGTTGGTTTCACTCTTGATGAGTTGATGAACGACATCACTGGCGGCGCGACTCCAGCGTCATTTGAGCCAACCATCGACTACGTCGTGACTAAGATTCCACGCTTTAACTTTGAAAAATTTGCTGGTGCTAACGATCGTCTTACTACTCAGATGAAATCTGTCGGTGAGGTAATGGCAATTGGTCGTAACCAACAAGAATCATTACAAAAAGCGCTACGCGGCCTTGAAGTGGGTGCGAGCGGTTTGGATGAGATGGTGGATCTGGAATCTCCAGACGCGCTATCGAAAATCCGCTACGAACTAAAAGAAGCGGGCGCAGAGCGTATTTGGTATATCGCTGATGCTTTCCGTGCTGGTCTGTCTGTTGACGGTATCTTTAACCTAACCAATATCGACCGCTGGTTCTTGGTGCAAATCGAAGAATTGGTGAAGTTGGAAGAGGAAGTGAAAGCGGGTGGTTTCGCTGGTTTGAGCGAAGATGTGCTGCGTAAAATGAAGCGCAAAGGTTTTGCGGATGCACGTCTGTCTAAACTGCTTGGCGTGTCTGAAAACGAAATTCGTCGTCTACGTGACCAATTCGGTATTCACCCAGTCTACAAACGCGTAGATACCTGTGCGGCTGAATTCTCATCGGATACCGCTTACATGTACTCATCTTACGATGACGAGTGTGAAGCAAACCCAACCGATAAAGACAAAATCATGGTATTGGGCGGTGGTCCAAACCGTATTGGTCAAGGTATCGAGTTCGACTACTGCTGTGTACACGCGTCACTAGCACTGCGCGAAGACGGTTACGAAACCATCATGGTGAACTGTAACCCAGAAACCGTTTCAACCGACTACGACACTTCAGACCGTTTGTACTTTGAACCGGTTACGCTTGAAGATGTGTTGTCTATCGTACGCGTTGAAAAGCCAAAAGGCGTTATCGTTCAATACGGTGGTCAAACACCATTGAAACTAGCGCGTGCATTGGAAGCGGCGGGTGTGCCAATCATTGGTACTAGCCCTGATGCGATTGACCGCGCGGAAGACCGTGAGCGTTTCCAAGCAGCGGTTGAGCGTCTAGGTCTTTTGCAACCGCAAAACGCAACCGTGACAGCGATGGAACAAGCAATTGAGAAATCAAAAGAAATTGGTTTCCCATTGGTTGTGCGTCCATCTTATGTATTGGGCGGCCGTGCGATGGAAATCGTCTATGACGAACAAGACCTGCGCCGTTACTTTAACGAAGCCGTTAGCGTATCGAACGAATCACCAGTACTACTTGATCGCTTCCTTGATGACGCAACTGAAGTGGATATCGATGCTATCTGTGACGGTGAGCGCGTGGTTATCGGCGGTATCATGGAGCACATCGAGCAAGCCGGTGTTCACTCAGGTGACTCAGCATGTTCGCTTCCGGCTTACACGCTAAGCCAGGAAATCCAAGACAAGATGCGTGAGCAAGTTGAGAAACTGGCATTTGAATTGGGTGTTCGCGGCCTGATGAATACTCAGTTTGCGGTCAAAGACAACGAAGTTTACCTCATCGAAGTAAACCCTCGCGCTGCACGTACAGTACCGTTTGTATCAAAAGCAACTGGCGCGCCGCTGGCTAAGATCGCTGCGCGTGTAATGGCGGGTCAATCTCTAGAGTCACAAGGCTTTACTAAAGAGATTATTCCTCCTTACTACTCAGTTAAAGAAGTGGTGCTACCGTTTAACAAGTTCCCAGGTGTTGACCCTCTACTTGGTCCTGAAATGCGCTCAACCGGCGAAGTGATGGGCGTAGGGGCAACCTTTGCTGAAGCGTATGCGAAAGCAGAACTTGGTTGCGGCGCGGTATATCCTGAAGGTGGTCGTGCACTGCTTTCTGTGCGCGAAGGCGATAAAGAGCGAGTGGTTGACCTAGCTTCTAAACTGGTGAAACTGGGTTACCAACTGGATGCGACCCATGGTACTGCTGTGATTCTAGGCGAAGCGGGTATTAACCCTCGCTTGGTTAACAAAGTACACGAAGGTCGTCCGCACATTCTTGACCGTATCAAGAACAACGAATATACCTACATCGTGAATACGGCGGCAGGCCGTCAAGCGATTGAAGATTCGAAAGTTCTGCGTCGCGGCGCTTTGGCTGAGAAAGTGAACTACACCACCACGCTTAATGCAGCGTTCGCTACGTGTATGGCGCACACTTCAGATGCGACGGCGAGTGTCACTTCAGTACAAGAGCTACACGCAAAAGTACAACAAGACCAAGCAAAATGATTGGTCAATAACGACAGTAAGCGAGAAGCTTATCTGACAACCTCATTACCCGCTCTTTGAGCGGGTTTTTTTATGCATGTAGTCATTTGTTCTCATTGATGAAAATATGGAAAAGGTTGCTGTCTTAGCTTTCGTTAACCGCTTTCAAGTAACGGTGGTATTTTCGATTCAGAGCCATTTGGATGTAGGAAGGTTATGGAACTCTCTTTTGATATTTTACTGCTGCTGTTTGCGGTGGCTGGGATTGCTGGATTTATCGATGCTATGGCGGGTGGTGGTGGCTTAATTACCCTTCCAGCACTGTTGGCGGCGGGCATTCCACCAACGCAAGCGCTGGCCACCAATAAATTACAAAGTTCGTTTGGCAGTTTTTCTGCCAGCTGGTATTTCGTGCGTCGCGGAGTCGTGAAACTCAGCGAAATGAAGCTTGCTATCGCGTGTACCTTTATTGGCTCAGCAGCTGGTGCTAAATCGGTGCAGTACATCGATACCAATATTTTAACCAGCTTGATTCCTCTGCTGCTGGTGGCGATTTCGATTTACTTTCTATTGATGCCCGCGGCGAAAGATGTCAAAGGAAAAGCATCGCTACCTGATGCAATGTTTGCTTTGTGTGTCGGTGGTGGTGTGGGTTTTTACGATGGCTTTTTAGGTCCGGGTACTGGCTCCATTTTCGCGCTATGTTTTGTCGCAATTGCACAATTGACTCTCGTCGAGGCAACCGCCAAGACCAAAATTCTCAACTTCACCTCAAATATCGCTGCGCTGTTATCGTTTATTTTAGCTGGATTGCCGATCTGGAAACTGGGATTAATCATGGCGGTTGGCGGCTTTATTGGCGCAAGATTTGGCGCGCGGGTAGTGGTGACGAAAGGGCAAAAATGGATTCGCCCGTTAGTGATTGTTATGTCGATGTCGATGGCGTTAAAGCTTCTTTGGGAACAGCACTCTCAATGGCTGTTATCAATGCTCTGATACGCGGATTTTGATAAGCATTCGGGCGTAAACAGATATGAATTGGCCGAAATAGACCATGCAGCTCAGCAAATTCAAAGCAGTGCTGAGCTGGAATGTTGAGGGTGTTGACCATCGAGAGCGGCACGATAGCGGGTGCGACACCCGCTAAGGCAAGTTGCGCCGCTGCTGCATATGAGTCCATCTCCATCAGTGGTTCGATACCAAGTTGATTGAGCACAGTCAGCTGATAGGTGTTGGAGGAATTGTTCAGATCGTTGGTGATGACATGCTCGGGCAGGGCATCAAGTGCATTTCGACTTACGACATAAAAGGGTTCATCTAACAGATGTATCGCTTTCAGGCCATGATGCGCGGGAATATGACCGGCGCAAACCCCAAGTGTCGCTTGGCCAGATTGCACATGCTCAACAATTCTCGGTGTATGGTTGGTGGTGATCTTGATATAAGGATCGCGTTTGGCGTAATCACTAAACGCATGGCTCAAATATCCGGCCACTAGAGTCTCTGAGCAGTCGATACGAATTGGCGTATGATCAAGCAGGGCTTGTTGATCAAATATCAGCCCCTGTAACTCATTAAAGCTTGGGGCGATATTATCAATCAGCTGAGAACCCGCAGCGGTGAGTTTGACATGTCTGCCACTGGGTTCAATCAAGCGCTTTCCAAGTCGCCTTTCCAAATTCGCAATACGTTTACTCACCGCTGAAGGGCTAATGTATAACACGCTACCGGTGCGACTCATGGTTTTTTCTTTGCTTAAAACTAATAGCGTTTCTAAGCCTTCAAGTAGCATAGGGTCATCCGTGAAAGTTGGGAAACAATATAGTAAGTATCGCGATCTTTCATCGCTTGACCAGCGTTATTTATTCAGTCATCCGCTTAACCAGCTAATTTTGCGATTCGCTGGCCGAAATAGAAAGCAGTCTGTAAGTCATTGGTCGCGACTAGCTGTGGGTCGCCCGGCTCAGGGCTGGCAACCAAGCCTAAGCTTGAACCTGTGCGGTTTAAGCCTAGATCATCGCTGAACTGTGATACGTCAAGGCCGGCCCAAAGCATGCCGTGCTGACACGCTAAGGCGAACATTGCCAATAGGGTTTGTTGCTGTTCGCCGTTTTGACTACCACCACTAGTGAAGCCCGCGGCGAGTTTATTCTGCCATGCTTTTTGTACGTAACAGTCGCTACTGGCATCCATAAAGGCTTTGAACTGAGCGGCGGGTGAGCCCATGTAGGTTGGACAACCAAAAATTAATGCGTCGCACTTGGTTAATTGTTCAAAAAGTGGGGTATTTTGATAACGCCCAGCAATAATACTCTGGCTCTCAATTTCAAATATTTGAGCGTTGGCGCCAACGCTTTGGATTCCCTCGCTAATGTGCTGCGCCAATAACCGGGTTGCGCCAGTTTTGGAGTAAAACACCACGCCAATCTGTTTAGTGCCCATAACGGTTTCTCTCCTCTAAGTTCGTGGTTAAATACTCGATAAATTCCCATTCCAAGCCATCGCCATCAAAAAAATACAGGCGTTTACGATAGCCTTCGTCTTCATACATGTTTTTGCGATAACCGGCTGCCGTTAACCGCTGCTCAATTTGGGCAACGTCCTCAACCACTAAACCGACATGGTTGACGCCAAGATCAAAATAAGGCGTTCGTGATACATGCTGCAGCGGTTTAGGTTCAATTTCTTGCACGGCGATATAGCTTTGCTGGGTGCCGATGTGGCACCAACGTTTGGTATTAAATCCTCGATGCCGAACTTGGAATTCAGGGATTGCAGTGGAGAGAAATTTCACCGTTGCATCAAGGTTCTTGACGGTAATATTGGCGTGTTCAACGTAGGCGTTCATGCGCTTTCCTTAGCTAGGCGAGTGGCCAGTGCGTGTTTATACAGTGGATTGGCAAAAATGGTATCGAGATCCCTGCAACTCAGTGCAAGTTTGATGGTGTGGTCGTTGTGACTTTGACTGGCTTGTTGCAATAGCTCAGGCCAAGTTTTGGTGGTTGGCTTACAGTTTTGCTGTTGAGCCAAGTCACTGCTAGCGAACACGGCGCAGTATGCCTGCCAGAAGTAGTTAAGCGCTTGCTGATGATCGCTGATATAAGGCAGCAATAGCGTCAACGCATGTAACCCCGTGACACCATGAAGCAGATTAAAATCGTCGCTACGAGCGTAGTGCTCAAGTGTGATTTGCGCCACTTGCTCAAAAGTCAGGGTATCTGGTAGCGCGCGAAACGGAGCGTACGGCTCAGACTGGTATGTCTCCAACATTGCGTCCGCGATGAGGCCTTCGATTTCTGGTTGGGCTGAAAATGCCTCCTCAATCTTGGCGATATGTTGCTCGGCGCGGTAATTTGAGATGCTTTCTAGCGGCCCTAGAGACTGATATTCACACTGCCAGTACGCCAGAGCCGCGGCGATTTGCTCATGCTGCTGTGATAAAACAGCGTAAGCGAGACGAATGATGCCGTGAAAGCCAGCCGCGGAAATACCGCGAATAAGTTCGCTGATATGGCGTTTCAATGCTGCGTCAGTGCCTTGCTCTTCTAGTTCGGCTAAATATTGTGCTTGAGCTTCAAGATAGCGTCTCTGAGTATGACGAATCGAATTATCGTCTAGGGATTCAAGGCGCGCCGTGTAGTGCTGATAAAATTCGCTGAGCTGTTGCTCTGAAGCTTGGCAATACTCTAAAGCCACCAATGTCATTGAAAGGTGGTTGGTTAAACCATGCTGATATTGAGGCGCAAAGTGCTGACTTTGGGAGAGCAATTGCAAAGTATGAGGGCGAAGTTGTGTCATGGTTATTCTGATTAAATAAAGTTATTTGTTTATTAACTTAGCGAGTTTTCTATTTAAGTAAATAAAAAACTTTATTTAATGTGATAAAACAGTAAAAATGCGCAGGCTTAAATGGTGTGGGTCAGGGTCGTTTGGCAATAAAAAAACGGCGCTGAACGCGCCGTTTAAAGAACTGTTTTTAGGCTGTAGCCGAATGACAAATTGCTTGTCAGAGAAAGGCTTAACCGTTATAGCGACTCGGTAAAAGTACGAGCGATAACATCACGTTGTTGCTCTGGAGTCAGTGAGTTAAAACGCACCGCATAACCTGATACACGAATAGTCAGTTGTGGGTATTTTTCTGGGTTTGCTACTGCATCTTCCAGAGTTTCACGTTTTAATACGTTAACGTTTAGGTGTTGACCACCTTCGATTAACGGCTGGGTTTCAATGTTAACTGAACGGCTTTCGTAGTCGCCAAGATCACTAATTGAAATCACTTGATCAGTCTCAAAACCTTTAGTAGCGGCAACGCAACGCGCTTCGTTAGCTTCGTTGTCAAGTAGCCAAATAGTGTTGAGTAGATCATCGTTAGCTGCTTTAGTAATTTGAATACCTTGGATCATCACAATCTCCTAGACCACAGAGTGGTGTTATTGGTGTTAACTTTTTGGAATTGTAACCACACGTTTGAGCGTGTAGCGAATAACCACTATTTTAATATTGATTTGAGTCAAAAGACAACTTAAAACATTTTTATTTTTAAGGTTATTTTGATTTGTAATGGTATTTTTTCTTTTAAAAATAGCAACTTAAACTTTATTTTATGAATTAAAAAATATTTTAATTAAACTTTTGTAGTAAAATTACAACAAGATTGAGTAATTAATTGACCTTGTTTATTAAGGTTATGTGACAAATTTAGAGGAAAAATGAATTCAACTTCAGCGAATTTAAGCCCGCCATCCACTTTGGGTAACCAGACAAATGTTGGCAATAAGTATATTGGTGCTCATGTTTCTGCCGCTGGTGGGGTGGATCAAGCTCCAATTCGTGCTCATGAAATCGGCGCTAACGCATTTGCTCTGTTCACTAAGAATCAGCGCCAGTGGGTTGCTAAACCTCTTGATCCTGATGTAATCCAGCGTTTCAAACACAACTGTAAGAAATATGGCTTTCGCACCGAACATATCCTTCCCCATGACTCTTACTTGATCAATTTAGGTGCTCCAGATGAAGAAAAACTACAAAAATCCCGAGCCGCATTTATTGATGAATTTGAGCGCTGTTTTCAATTAGGGCTGACGCTGCTGAATTTTCATCCGGGCAGTCATCTCAAACAGATTCCCGAGCAAGAGTGCTTAGCAAGGATCGCTGAATCGATCAACTTAGCGCATCAAAGAGTGCCAGATGTGATTGCGGTGATTGAAAACACTGCAGGACAAGGCACTAACCTTGGCTGGCGCTTTGAACATTTGGCGGAGATCATCGACCAAGTTGAGGATAAACAGCGTGTTGGTGTGTGTCTTGATACTTGCCATACCTTTGCCGCTGGCTATGACCTTCGCACTGAACAAAGCTGTGAAGAGGTATTTGAAGAATTCGATCGTGTGGTCGGTATGCACTATTTACGTGCAATGCATGTAAATGATTCAAAAGGTGGCGTTGGATCACGTATTGATCGTCACCACTCTCTGGGTGAGGGTGAGATCGGTTGGGCATGCTTCGAATATATTGCTAAAGATCCCCGTTTTGACAATATTCCATTGATTTTAGAGACCATTAACCCAGAAATATGGCCTGATGAGATCGCCAGAATAAGAACAACACACTGCAAAAATCTCACAGATTAGATAAGTTGGCATCTTTCTTTCATAGCATTTAATGAGCATCGAGAAGTAGGTTGTGAAAGGAGGATGCCATGTTAAATACTCAAGTCATCAATAGCGTAAGAACTGCACGTTTCCCTGTCCCTAACCGTCCAATTAATGGCCGAGGGCATCACCGAACGCCTCAGACTCGCTAACCAGAACTGCTTTTGATTCCAGCGTTTATCTACTTGTTTCAACAAGACTAAGCGTTTGCCAGTTTAGCAATTAAACGACTTGTTCTATTGTGTGTTTTTGCGAAAATACTCTGATTCAAATTGAAAGGGTAGTAGCAATGGAACAGACACTGACATGGCATGACGTTATTGGGGAAGAAAAGCGACAAAGTTACTTTGTCGACACTCTGACATTTGTTGAATCACAAAGACAAGCTGGCAAGGTGATCTTTCCGCCGGAAAAAGATGTGTTTAACGCTTTTCGCGCCACGGAATTTCATCAAGTCAAAGTCGTGATCCTTGGGCAAGACCCATATCATGGGCCGTCTCAAGCGCATGGGTTGTGCTTCTCGGTATTACCTGGAATCAAAACGCCGCCTTCTTTAGTCAATATCTATAAAGAGCTCGCTCAGGATATTGAAGGTTTTACGATTCCAAGTCATGGCTACCTTCAGCACTGGGCAGAGCAAGGTGTTCTAATGCTCAATACGGTATTAACCGTTGAGCAGGGCAAAGCGCATTCTCATGCTAAAACCGGCTGGGAAACCTTTACGGATAAAGTGATCGAAGCGCTAAACCAGCATCAGCAAGGTGTGGTGTTTCTTCTTTGGGGTTCTCATGCTCAGAAGAAAGGTCAGTTTATTGACCGTAACAAGCATCATGTATTGACCGCACCTCATCCATCGCCACTGTCGGCGCATCGCGGTTTTCTTGGATGTCGTCACTTTTCTCAAACTAATCAGTTACTTCTAAATCAAGGAAAAGCGGCAATTGATTGGCATCTGCCACAGGTCATTAATTGACCTAAATCAGAAGGTGATGAATTTTTACTCACGTCTTAAGCAAGAGTCATGACTCTCATATACACTTACTTAAAGTAAGGTGTTTAAGGAGAGGCACTATGATGATCGAGCGTATTCGCAGAGAGCACGGCTACATGGTTCGCTTATTAGCGATTCTGCGCCGTAAACTTAACTTATTAAAGCAAGAAATGCCCATCAACTATAGTTTGGTTCACGACATTGTCGACTATTTAGCGCATCACTCAGAACGGGTTCATCACCCTAAAGAAGACATTCTCTATTTGTACTATTTAGAAAATTATGGTCGGGAAAGCGACATAGAAAACTTAGAGTTAGAGCATCAACATCTTTCGACTAAAACCCATGGCTTTCTCAATACTCTTGATATGATTTTGCAAGATGCGGTGGTGCCGCAACATGTGTTTATGGAGCAGCTAGAGACCTTCATTACCGCACAAAAGCAACATCTTGACATGGAAGAACAGTCAATTTTGCCGTTAATAGAACGAGTATTTAACGCATCAGATTGGCAAGTTGTGGAAGGATTGTGGAACGTCAGTGAAGACGACCCGGTGTTTGGTGATACCATTGCTGAGCATTACAAACAGCTTGCTGAGCGTGTTCGCCAAACTGAAGATGAGTGCGTTTAAGCACGAAAAATATCGAGCTAATTCGCTGTAAAATAAAGAGTTACTAAAAAATAAAAGGCGCCGCGATAATATCGGGCGCCTTTTATTATTAAAACTCTAGCTTGTCGATATCTTCAAAGCCAATATCCATATCCATTAGCTCCTTTTGTAATCGTTGGCGGTCTTTAATGGCCTCTATCTCACGCCATTTTCGTTTTACAGGTTTAGAACGAGTTGAACGCAGTCTTGGAAATTCCGTATCCATGATTTCATCAAAATTTAAGCCTTCCATAAGCCACCTCTTGTTATTTCGTCACTCCCCGCAGGGAATTGTTAAATACCACTCTACGAAAATCGTATCCTTGATTGATTTCTCATTTGTTGCATTTCCATGAAGTTTTTATGCAAAACGTGTACCGCTTCACTCAGATGTTCATGTGAACGAACAAAAAAACACCACTCAGCTCAACGAAAGTTCGAATTGAAGGAATTTGTGATGTTAATACTCTGTGGTAAGAAAGAGGAGAAATTCTCGATTTCTTGAGATCGATTTGGGTTTAATGTCACTCATTAAAAGCGCGAAATCTCAGGTTAGGTGAACTTGTTGCTGAACTAATCAGCTTAAGGCTTGGCACTCAACCTTTGGTTTTCATTACTCGAGTAAAAGTGTTTAACGTCACTGTTGTATTAACGTGCTATTTATGTAGCTTGTTTGTGATTTAATCTGTTAATTTAAGGTGATTTATTAGTGAAAAATAATGCTTTATAGCAATATGATGCATATTGATTTTTATGGTTAGGCACTGCATTATCGCGCCGGTCAAAAATCACCGATACGTAAAATGGACGCATGAAGCGATGTTTTACATATTCAAATTGCCAAAATATTCAATAATAACGACTAAGCCTGATTGACACTTAGTGGCGCAGTTTGAGGGACGGCTAGGACGCAAAGGTCGGGATAAACTCACTACGAGGATCTTATGACAGATATTATCAACTTAATGAATAGCCTACTTTGGGGCTCTATTCTGGTTTATCTACTGGTGGGCGTTGGGATTTACTTCACCTGCCGTTTAGGGTTTATTCAGTTTCGCCACTTCACTCATATGTTTAAAGTGCTGAAAAATAGTCGTAAAGCTGACAACTCTGGAATCTCTTCTTTTCAAGCCCTTTGTACCAGTCTTGCTGCGCGCGTCGGTACCGGGAACATGGCGGGCGTTGCTGTGGCGCTGACGGCTGGTGGCCCTGGTGCCATCTTTTGGATGTGGATGATTGCCATGCTTGGTATGTCGACGTCGTTTGCAGAAAGTACCTTGGCACAGTTGTATAAGACCAAAGATGATGAAGGTAACTACCGCGGTGGGCCTGCATACTACATCGAGAAAGGTCTTGGCATGCGCTGGATGGGGATGTTGTTCTCGGTATTACTGATCATTGCGTTTGGTCTAGTATTCAATGCTGTGCAAGCGAACTCAATTGCCAACGCGATGCACAACGCATTTGGTTGGGAGCAACACTACGTTGGTATTTGTGTGGTCTTGCTTTCGGCTGTGGTTATCTTTGGTGGTATTAAGCGTATTGCCAAAACCGCTGAGCTGATTGTTCCTATCATGGCGTTGGCTTACTTGGTATTGGCTCTGGTGATTCTGTTTGCCAACATTGAAAAACTCCCTGCGGTATTAGCATTGATTTTCAAAAGCGCGTTTGGTTTCCAAGAAGCGGCTGCGGGCGGCCTTGGCTACGCAGTAGCTCAGGCGATGATCAATGGTGTGAAACGAGGTCTGTTCTCAAACGAAGCCGGTATGGGTTCTGCGCCAAACGCTGCTGCGTCTGCAACGCCGTATCCGCCGCACCCTGCTTCGCAAGGTTACGTGCAGATGCTGGGCGTATTTATGGATACCATAGTGATCTGTTCATCAACGGTCGCGATCATTCTGATGTCGGGCGAATACGTGCCTCACGGTGAAGTTACCGGGATAGAACTGACTCAAGCGGCACTGAGTTCACAGGTTGGCGATTGGGGTGGTGTGTTTGTTGCCGTCGCGATTTTCTTCTTCGCATTTACTTCGATCATCGCCAACTACTCATATGCCGAAACCAACTTAGTGTTCCTTGAGCACAACCATAAAGCTGGCATTAAGCTATTTCGCTTGGTGTTCCTCGGTATGGTGATGTTTGGCGCTATGGCGTCTTTGCCTGTGGTTTGGTCTTTGGCCGATGTATCGATGGGCTTGATGGCGATTGTCAATCTGGTGGCAATACTGCTGCTCTCCGGAATTGTGATTAAGCTGGCAAAAGATTACAACCAGCAACTGAAAGCCGGTAAGTTGCCAACCTTTGACCCAGAAAAATTCCCTGAGCTGAAATCACAGCTCGAAGAGGGCATTTGGGATAAAAATAGCCACTCATAGCTTGAATCTATCGACATGATTATCAAAGCCATGCAGACAATGCATGGCTTTTTTTGTACTCTAACAACATAACGATTAAAGGATAAAGTGAAGAGAAACCATCATGCTGATTGTTGTATCACCTGCGAAGACGCTCGACTACGAATCGCCACTAGCGATTGAAAAATACACCCAGCCTGAGTTGACTCAATACTCAAAAGAGCTGATTGAGGTGTGTCGTCAACTGACACCTGCCGATATTTCATCGCTCATGAAAGTGAGCGACAAGATTGCTGCGCTCAATGTGGCTCGATTTGAGCAGTGGAGTGAAACCTTTACACCCGACAACGCGCGTCAGGCCATCTTGGCGTTTAAAGGTGATGTCTATACCGGTTTAGATGCTGAAACATTGTCCGAACAAGATTTCGACTACGCGCAAAAACATCTGCGTATGTTGTCTGGGCTTTATGGGCTACTTAAGCCACTTGACCTAATGCAACCGTATCGTTTGGAGATGGGAACTAAGCTTGGCAACCCAAAAGGGAGCAACCTCTACCAATTTTGGGGCAACATCATCACCGATAAGCTTAATCAAGCCATCGAAGAGCAAGGCGATAACGTGCTGGTTAACCTTGCATCGAATGAATATTTTAAAGCGGTCAAGCCGAAAAGCTTGGATGCACAGATCATCACGCCGATTTTTAAAGACTGCAAGAATGGCCAGTATAAAGTCATCAGTTTTTACGCTAAGAAAGCGCGCGGCATGATGGCGCGTTACATTATCGAAAATCGCATTCAAAGTGTGGCTGATTTAACCAAGTTTGATACTGCGGGTTATTACTTCTGTGAAGCGGAATCCACGCCAACCGATTTGGTGTTTAAACGTGAAGAGCAAGCCTAACATGTGGCAACGGCTGAAATCTTGGCTAGCTCGTTATGATGCTTGGTGTCAGTCGATGGGCTTGGCGCCAGGGCAAAAACGCAGTTGTGTTCCGTATCGGCAAGATCCGCCGTGCGACAAGAGCCAAGATTAAGTGCGGCTGTTTGATACTCACTGTCACTTTGACTTTTCAGTCTTTGCGGCAGAATTTAGCGCTCATCATCAAGCTGCGTTGCAGCAAGGTGTTGAGCGCTTTGTCATTCCAGCCATTGGCCCTGAAAATTGGTCGCGCCTAGCATCGCTCAGTGATTACTCCGGTGTGTATTACGCACTCGGTTTTCATCCGTATTTTTTACGCTCAGAGTCGGCTGCGAGTTTAAATTTGCTAATTGATCTTCTCGATAAGCGCAGTCCGCGCTGTGTCGCGGTGGGTGAAACCGGTTTGGATTGGGCGATTGAGGTTGATAAAAACCTGCAGCAGCAAATGTTTCTTAAGCAGATTGAATTGGCGCAGGCGTATCAGTTGCCGCTGATTCTGCATAGCCGCAAATCAGACAGTCAAATCATCAAACTGCTCAAGCAGGCTCGCTTTACGCAAGGCGGGGTTTGGCACGGTTTTTCCGGCAGTGAACAGCAAGCTAAAGCCTTTATTGATGCGGGGTTTAAAATCGGTGTCGGTGGGGTGATTACTTACTCAAGAGCCAATAAAACTCGCCGCGCCGTTGCTGCTTTACCTGCCAGCAGTCTCGTGCTTGAAACCGATGCTCCAGATATGCCGATGCATGGCTTACAAGGCCAGCCCAACCACAGCAAATATTTACCGCGTGTGTTGCATGAGTTGGCAACGCTTCGTAATTCACCACCAGAATTGCTCGCTGAGCAGCTGTGGCATAATAGCCATCAGTTATTTGCGCTGGATGATAATAACTAAACCGTGCTCGGGACAAAAAATAAAGGCGGCCATTGGCCGCCTTGGTTTTTAATTAACGATACTGAATCACGAAATTATTATTCGCGCTCTTTGGTGTAAGGTACACCAATCGCTTTCGGAGCTATGGCTTTGCCGATGAATCCGGCGAGCAAGAATACCGTTAGCAGGTATGGCAAGGCTTCAATTGCTTGAACTGGAATTGCCACATCACCGATGCTAACACCTTGCAGACGAATGGCGAGCGCATCCAAGAAACCAAACAGCAGACACGCCGCCATAGCGGTAAATGGTCGCCACTTACCAAAGATAAGCGCTGCCAGTGCCATATAACCTTTACCCGCGCTCATATTAGGAATGAACTGCGCCGTTTGACCAACCGACAAATACACGCCGCCCAGACCAACGAGTAGCCCACAGATCACCATCGCGCTGTAGCGCATGCCGACCACTGAAATCCCCGCAGTATCGACTGCCGCTGGCGATTCACCCACTGCGCGTAAACGCAAACCGAAGCGAGTTTTAAACAGAACATACCAAGCTAAAGGCACTATAAAAAATGCCAGATACTCAATTACTGAGTGTCCGCTGATAAGTTCTGAGTAGAGCAGGCCAATCACAGGTATGTCTTGCACCGCTTCTGCGCCAGGTAAGTTAATCGGTGCAAAGCGCGCTGCGCCGCTTAGTGCTGGTGTTTGGCCACCTTGATGGAACCAGTAACGGCCCAGCGTGATGGTCAAACCTGCTGCGAGAATGTTGATCGCCATACCGCTGACCACTTGGTCACCGCGGTGAGTGATCGATGCAAACCCGTGGAGCAGGGCGAGTAGCACTGACACCGCGCAGCCAGCCAGAACACCCATCCAGGCCGAACCCGTTATGTGAGCGGTTGCGGCGCCAGCGAATGCTGCCGATAGCAATTTGCCTTCCAAAGCAATGTTGACCACACCAGAGCGCTCACTGAACATGCCCGCAAGTGCGGCTAAAATCAGCGGCGTCGACATACGCACGGTCGCATCAAGCATCAAAATTATGGTTTCAAACATCTTAAGCCACTCCTTGTGCTTTTGGCTTGCTGGCAAATAACTTGAGGTAGAGCTGCTCAAGACGCGGTCTAAACATGTGCTCCAGTGCGCCAGAGAACAGAATCACTAAGCCTTGTAGTACCACAACGATGTTGCGGTCAACGCCATATTCAAAACTCAACTCCGCTCCACCTTGGTAGAGGAAACCAAACAGCAAGCTGGCTAACAGCACGCCAACTGGATGGTTACGACCCATCAGCGCAACCGCAATACCAGTAAAGCCAAAGCCTTCGACAAAGTTGAGCTTGATTTGATGCAGTTCACCTTGCAGCACGTTGATGCCAAAGAATCCAGCCAACATACCTGAAAGGACCATGGTCAAAATGATGATTTTAACGTAGTTGATACCGGCATAAGAGGCCGCCGATGGGTTGGCGCCAATCGCGCGAATTTCATAGCCCCAGCGTGATTTCCAAATAAATAGCCAGACAAACACGCAGCACAATAGCGCGAAGATAAAGCTTAGGTTAAGTGGGCTTGGCGCAATCTGTATACCAAACAGCGCCAGGATTTCATCCATTTTTGGCAGCCAGCTGCCAGCGGCAAACACTCGACTCTCTGTCGCCATGGTATTTTCTGGTTTGAGGATATCGACCAGCAAATACGCCATTAATGATGCGGCAATAAAGTTGAACATGATGGTGGTGATCACGATATGCGAGCCGCGTTTAGCTTGCAGATAGGCAGGAATAAATGCCCACGCAGAGCCAAACAAACCGCCAACGATGACCGCGATAGGGAACACCACGTACCAAGGTGCGTATTCGCCTAAGGTTAAACAGATTAAGCCAACGCCTAAACCGCCAATATAGGATTGTCCTTCCACCCCGATATTAAACAGGCCTGCGTGGTATGCGACCGCGACCGCCAAACCAGTAAAGATAAAACCTGTGGTGTAGTAAAGGGTATAGCCAAAGCCTTCAGCATAGCCAAAAGCGCCGGACCACATGACTTCAATAGCATCAAGTGGATTGATTTCGATATACAGAAACAGCAGCCCTGAAACCAAAAACGCAACCATTACGTTAATGGCTGGAAGCAGCCCGATCGTTACCCACGCGGGCACTTTTGCCTGACTCATGCCACATCTCCTTGAGTGGTCGCTTGCTTAATATGATCGGGAACGATGTTAGCCATCATCAGGCCAAGTGTTCGCTCATCGGCTTGAGAAGCATCGAGTTCACCGACGATCGCGCCATCAAAGACCACGATAATACGATCTGCAAGGGTGAGGATTTCATCCAGTTCCACGGAAACCAGCAGTACCGCTTTGCCGGCATCGCGGCTGGCGATGATTTGCTGGTGGATGTACTCGATGGCCCCGATATCGACGCCGCGAGTCGGTTGTCCAATCAATAGCACATCAGGGTCTTCTTCCATCTCTCGTGCAATGACCAGTTTTTGCTGGTTACCACCCGAGAAATTCGCTGTTTTAAGATGAATATCATTTGGGCGTACGTCCCACTTATCCATGCTCGATTGACACAGTTCGTCGATCGCTTGATGATTTTGCAGTACGCCTTTGTTGTATTTGTCTAAATGGTGATAGCCAAGAATGTAGGCTTCTTTGGCTTGGAATTTGTTGATCAGGCCTTGCTTATGGCGGTCTTCTGGAATGTGACCTACACCCATTGCACGGACTGCTCGTGGATTGGTGGTCTGCTGCGCAGAAATAGTATGACCGTTGAGATCGATGCTGCCAGAACTTGGCGGCAAGATGCCAGAAAGCAAGCTGAGAATTTCCGACTGACCGTTACCTGAAACTCCAGCGATCGCTACCAATTCACCGGCGCGTACACTAAAGCTGATGTCTTTCACTCGTTTCACGCCGCTCTCATCGACGTAGCTGAGGTTTTCGACGCGAATGCGTTCTTGGCTCGGTGTCGCCTCTTGCTTATCGACTTTTAGGCGAACTTTACGGCCAACCATCAATTCAGCCAACTGTTCTTTGGTGGCATTAGCGGTCGGAAGGTGTTCGACCATTTGGCCTTGACGCATGACGGAAATATTGTCGGTGATCGCTAACACTTCACGAAGTTTGTGAGTGATGATCATTACTGTCGTGCCTTGGGCGCGCAGTTTATCCAGAATCGCAAATAGGTGATCCGCCTCCTGCGGAGTCAGAACTCCGGTGGGTTCATCAAGGATCAGAATATTAGCATTGCGATACAAAGCTTTAAGGATTTCAACACGTTGCTGAAGTCCAACCGGCAGATCGCCAACAAGGGCATCCAACGGGACTTCCAAACCATAATCTTGTTCGATTTGCAGTAGTCGGCGGCGAGCCTCGGCTAAGCTGTTGTCGAGTTTCCACTCTTTTTCGGCGCCAAGGATAATGTTTTCAAGCACGGTAAAAGTGTCGACCAGCATAAAGTGTTGATGCACCATGCCAATGCCGCTGCGAATCGCATCTTGGGAGTTATTGGGGTTGTAGCTTTGACCATTGACCAGCATGCTACCGGAGTCGGGTTGGTAGAAGCCATAAATGATGCTCATAAGAGTGGATTTACCAGCGCCGTTTTCGCCAATAATTCCGTGAATAGTGCCTTTGGGAACTTGAAGATCAATTGCGTTGTTGGCGTGAACAGCCCCAAAACGCTTATCGATCTTGTTAAGTTCGATGGCGTAGTCTTGACGTTCGGTCACGTGAATACTTCCTAAACTTACTTAGACGGACGAGAGGGTTATATCGCGACAATCCAGTCCGACAGAACTTAGTTCCTTCGAAGAAACCAGCACCATCAGAGAAAAGAGTTATCGCGATATCGAACCGTGAAATCTGCGTCTTTGAGCTCAAGTTACAATTTTGAGTTCAAGTAACAATTTTGAGCTCAAGTAACAATGACGCAGAAAGTACAGTATTAGTAGTTACAAGTGTTATCAGACATGTAGTCGTGAACTTTGATCTTGCCAGAGATGATGTCTGCCTTGATGGTATCCATGTAAGACTTCATATCCGCGCTGATCAGAGACTTGTTGTTGTCATCCAGTGCCCAGTCAACTGCGTTCTCTTTTAGGCCTAGTGCTTTAACACCTGGTTTCCAAGTGCCGTTCATGTCTGCCATCCAAGATTCTTTTGCCGCTTTACCGACCAGTTTCACCATTGAAGTTAGCATAGTGCCTGGTTGAAGGTGGTTTTGGTTTGAATCCACACCGATCGCGTATTTGCCCGCATCTTTAGCAGCTTGGTAAACACCAAGACCTGTACCGCCTGCTGCTGCGTAGATTACGTCTGCGCCTTTAGAGAACTGAGATTTTGCAAGCTCAGAGCCTTTTGCTGGATCAGCAAACGCTGCTGGTGTTGAACCAGTCATGTTTTGTAGAACAGTGATGTTGGAGTTTGCGTATTTCGCGCCTTGCTCGTAGCCACATTCAAATTTACGAATTAGAGGAATGTCCATGCCGCCAACGAAACCGATGGTGCCAGTCTTTGATGCTTTCGCAGCAAGTGCGCCGACCAAGAATGAACCTTCTTGCTCTTTAAACACAATAGACTGAACGTTTGGCTTATCAACCACCATATCAAGAATGGTGAAGTGGATATCTGGGTATTCGGTTGCGACTTTCTCAACCGCTGACGCCATATTAAAGCCAACGGCAACAATTGGGCTAAACCCACGGCTTGCTAAACGACGTAAGCCTTGCTCACGTTGAGCTTCGTTTTGTGGTTCAAATTCACGAACTTTGTAGCCATCTGCTTCCATCGACTTAACACCGTTTTGGTAAACGGCTTCGTTAAATGATTTGTCGAACTTACCCGCGGTATCGTAGATAACGGCTGGTTTTGTCTCAGCAAATACAGCAGCTGAAGACATAGCAAGGGTTAACGCAGAGAGTTTAATAAGGAATTTTTTCACATTTAAATCCTTTTAATAATGTGTGACTAAGAACGTTAATCGTCTGAACAGATTAGGCGATTAACAATTAAATAACGGTTCAGTTTATCGATTACTGGTTAAAAAAAAATCGAGCACTTCACATCAAATCACATTTTTACAGGTTTGCAGGTGACTAAATGCAAAATTTGTCGAATTTTTGCTCTATTTTGTGGTTTTTGTCAAATTTGCAAATGGTAGAAATGTGATCCATTTCTTTAGTTTTTCTGAAAATAAATAAAAACTAAACATCTATATGCATAACAATTTCACCTCACCTAAGAGGCTTTTATTAATTAATGTGACTTAGGTTTGATTTGCCGGGATCATTATAAAGTGTTTATTACTCTCTTATCAAAAGCGTGGTTTTGGCGTTGCATTTTACCCTGTTCGAAATGTGACCAAACGCTCAAGGTGTATTCAATCTATAATTCATGATTTAGAACAATAAATGGGGTAAATGTCATGAACGTGTCGGTAAAAAACGTTTTCGTATTTACATTATGTTGTACGTAAACGTTTGCTTAGTTAAAAATGAAATGTTTTTTATTTGTTTGTTTTTGATTTTTGTTTTGTTAAAAAATTAGCCTTTCAAGGCATTAATTGTGACGAAATTCTCAATTAGAAATGAATCAACTATATATTGCTTAGTAATTCGTGATGCGGTCATTACTTTTTATGTATCGAATACGTATAATCGCCCCGCTTTAATAAACCAGTGTTTTACACGCCAACAAACAACTATAAGGAAATCATAAACTATGAGCCTGTTTATGAGCCTAGTCGGTATGATTGTGTTGCTTGCTATCGCATACGCACTTTCTTCAAACCGCAAAGCTATTAATTTTAGAACCGTAGGTGGCGCATTCGCCATCCAATTCATTCTCGGTGCATTTGTACTTTACGTACCTTGGGGCCGTGACCTATTGAACGGTGTCTCGAATGGTGTTTCTAACGTTATCAACTACGGTAACGACGGTGCATCTTTCCTATTCGGTGGTCTTGTTTCTGGCAAGATGTTTGAAGTGTTCGGCGGCGGCGGTTTCATCTTCGCATTCCGTGTTCTTCCAACACTGATCTTCTTCTCATCACTGATTTCTGTGCTTTACTACCTTGGCATCATGCAGTGGGTTATCAAGATTCTTGGTGGCGGCCTGCAAAAAGCTCTTGGTACATCACGTGCGGAATCTATGTCTGCAGCAGCTAACATTTTCGTAGGTCAAACAGAAGCACCTCTTGTGGTTCGTCCGTTTGTTCCTCGCATGACACAATCTGAGCTGTTCGCTGTGATGTGTGGTGGTCTTGCTTCAGTTGCTGGTGGCGTGCTAGCAGGTTATGCCTCTATGGGTGTGCCTCTAGAATACTTGGTTGCAGCGTCATTTATGGCAGCACCTGGTGGTCTACTGTTTGCTAAAATCCTTTATCCAGAAACGGATAAACCACATGAAGACATCGCTGAAGCGTTGGACGGTGGTGATGACAAACCAGCTAACGTTATTGACGCAGCGGCAGGCGGTGCGGCTTCTGGTCTGCAACTTGCGCTAAACGTGGGCGCAATGCTTATCGCCTTTATCGGTCTGATTGCTTTAATCAACGGTATTCTTGGCGGTGTGGGCGACTGGTTCGGTATGCCTGAGCTAACGCTAGAAATGATTCTAGGTTGGATCTTCTCACCACTTGCATTCCTGATTGGTGTGCCGTGGGCTGAAGCGACCACAGCAGGTTCATTCATCGGTCAGAAGATCGTTGTTAACGAATTTGTTGCTTACCTAAACTTCACGCCATACATCGGTGACAATGCGCAAGTTATCGCAAGCACTGGTCAAGTGATGTCTGAGAAGACAGTGGCAATCATCTCGTTTGCTCTGTGTGGTTTTGCGAACCTATCTTCAATCGCAATTCTACTTGGCGGCCTAGGGAGCTTGGCACCAACACGTCGTCACGATATCGCTCGCATGGGTATCAAAGCCGTTGTTGCTGGTACGCTATCTAACTTGATGGCAGCGACCATTGCTGGCTTCTGTCTAAGCTTATCAGCTCTGTAATTAGGACTGCTTGCGTATAGACGCCACGTAATTTACATTGCCCCGTAGCATTTTCTGCTGCGGGGCATTTTTGTTTTAGAGCCTATGGAAATGCTTTAAGGCCAAGAGAAATGCTGGAGTTGGCCGAATTATTCACTGAATTTCTAATGGGTGTTCACTGAGTGAATATTTTTTGAGATCCAAACCGTTTGCGCTCTATAGCCAATGATCGGTTTTCGCTAAAAACCTATACTCTATAGAAACGAAATCGAGACTGAGCTAATTTCGAAAGTCGTTGCCTTGATACATGGAGTAGAAAGCGACGCAACAGTGGCGATCTCGCCACCTTAAACGCCGCAATCACAGATTGTTGTGCCATAGACCAAACTGGTACTGTGCGGTGACAAGGATAGCAATTGATACATGGTTTGCTGCATGTATCGAGTCTTCAAGGAACCAAGTCCGTTCAAAAACACCGCTTAGCTTTGAGGCTAAGCTGTTATTTTTTGAATATTGATCGGAGAGAGAAATGAGCGATTTAAAAGCAGCTGCGTTACGCGCATTGAAATTGATGGATTTAACCACGTTAAATGACGATGACACTGACGCGAAAGTGATTCAACTGTGCCACGATGCGAAAACCGCCGTTGGCAATACCGCAGCTATCTGTATTTACCCTCGCTTTATTCCTATTGCTAAGAAGACTTTGCGTGAGCAAGGTACGCCAGACGTACGTATTGCTACAGTAACTAACTTCCCTCACGGTAATGACGATATCGAGATTGCCGTGGCTGAAACCAAAGCCGCAGTCGCTTACGGCGCGGATGAAGTGGATGTGGTTTTCCCATATCGCGCGTTGATTGCAGGTGATGACAAAGTGGGTTTTGAGCTGGTTAAACAGTGCAAACAGGCCTGTGGTGATATCCTGCTTAAAGTAATTATCGAAACGGGCGAACTGAAAGAACAAGCGCTTATCAAGAAAGCTTCACAAATTGCGATTGAAGCCGGTGCTGACTTTATCAAAACCTCAACGGGTAAAGTGCCTGTCAACGCGACACCTGAATGCGCACGTATGATGCTTGAAGTCATTCGCGACCTAAACGTTGCTGATAAAGTTGGCTTTAAGCCTGCAGGTGGTGTTCGCACGGCTGAAGACGCAGCGCAATACCTTGCGATGGCGGATGAAATTCTCGGTGACAACTGGGTGGATGCGCGTCATTACCGCTTTGGTGCGTCAAGCCTATTGACCAATCTTCTGAACACGCTCGAAGTGTCAGATCAAGTCGCAGATCCAAGCGCGTACTAATCGATTTATCGGGGGCGCATTCCGCGTTCCCCGCTTTTCCTTTTTTGTTTTCTACCATGGCGTGATGACGCTTGGGGGGCAGTTATGTTTTTACCACAGGAAATTATCCGTAAAAAACGCGAAGGGCAGGCACTGAGCGCAGAAGAAATTCAATTCTTCATTCAAGGCGTAGCCGATGAATCGATTACCGACAGCCAAATTGCGGCGTTTGCTATGACCATTTGTTTCCACGAACTTTCAATGGACGAGCGCATCGCGTTAACTTGCGCCATGCGTGATTCAGGCATTGTGATCGACTGGAGCGAGATGAACTTTGGCGGCCCGATTGTTGACAAACACTCGACTGGTGGAGTGGGGGATGTCACCTCATTGATGCTTGGCCCTATGGTAGCGGCGTGCGGCGGTTTTGTTCCTATGATTTCAGGGCGCGGGCTTGGTCACACAGGCGGCACACTCGATAAACTGGAATCGATTCCGGGTTACAATGTGGCACCAGACAACCAGACCTTTGGTGAAGTGACCAAACAAGCAGGGGTGGCTATTATTGGTCAAACTGGCAATTTGGCACCAGCCGACAAACGCGTTTATGCGGTGCGTGATATTACCGCGACCGTCGACAATCTCTCTCTGATTACGTCTTCCATTTTATCCAAGAAGCTCGCTGCAGGCCTTGAGTCCTTAGTTATGGACGTCAAAGTTGGCTCCGGCGCCTTCTTACCCACTTATGAACAATCAGAGCAGTTAGCCAAATCCATTGTCGCTGTTGCCAATGGCGCGGGCACCAATACCACGGCAATCTTAACCGACATGAACCAAGTGTTGGCATCGTCTGCAGGTAACGCGCTTGAAGTGCGTGAAGCGGTGCAGTTTCTAACCGGTGAATATCGCAACCCACGTTTGTTTGAAGTCACCATGGCGCTGTGTGCTGAAATGTTGGTGCTCGGCAAGCTTGCTAGTGATGAACAAGACGCGCGAGTTAAGCTGCAAACCGTTCTCGACAACGGCGCTGCGGCGAAACATTTTGGTTTGATGGTCGCAGGGCTAGGCGGGCCGGCGGACTTTGTCGAAAACTATTCAACCTATTTAGAAAACGCGCCACTAATTAAGCCCGTTTTTGCCAACCAAAGTGGTGTGGTATGTGCGATGGATACGCGTGCTATTGGCATGGCCGTTGTTGGCATGGGCGGCGGACGTCGCAATGCTTCGGACCCGATTGATCATGCGGTTGGCTTCGATCAATTTATTCGTCTTGGTGAACGCGCCGATGACACTAAGCCACTGGCGATGATTCATGCCCGTAGCGAGCAGCAGTGGCAACAAGCAGCAGATGAACTGCTGAGCGCAATTGAAATTGGTGAACATTATCAACCAACACCGAACGTTTACCGTAAAATTCGCATTGAAGATTTATAAGCATAAAGATTTGGTCAGTACTGCAGTGCTGGCCTAACTGGGAACAGGCAATGAAAAGAGCATTTATTTTAGTCCTCGACTCGTTTGGGATCGGGGCAACACAAGACGCAGAGCAATTTGGTGATGTCGGCGCAGATACGTTAGGCCATATCGCCCAGCGCTGCGCTCAGGGTTTAGCAGACAACGATAAGCGCCAAGGCGCGCTGCGCTTGCCGAACCTGTCTAAGTTAGGTTTAGCTATGGCGCATAAAGAGTCGACGGGCAGGCTGGCTGACGGCTTAAGCGAAGAAGCGGAGATTATGGGGGCTTACGCGCATGCCGCTGAGCTGTCATCGGGCAAAGACACCCCGTCAGGTCACTGGGAAATCGCTGGTGTGCCTGTGCTATTTGATTGGGGCTATTTCACCGATAAACAAAATAGCTTTCCAACCGAGCTGACTGACCGCATTTTAGCTCGCGCTGGCTTGGACGGCTTTCTGGGCAACTGCCATGCTTCAGGCACACAAGTTTTGGACGATCTCGGTGAGTTGCATATGGAGACCGGCAAACCGATCTTTTACACTTCAGCAGATTCGGTCTTCCAAATTGCCTGTCATGAAGAGACGTTTGGTTTAGACCGCTTACTTGAACTGTGCCAAATTGCTCGTGAAGAGCTCGCCGACTACAATATTGGCCGCGTCATTGCTCGTCCATTCATCGGTGCAAAAGCCGGGGAATTTGAGCGTACCGGTAACCGCCGTGATCTGTCGGTTGAGCCGCCATCGGCAACGGTATTGCAAAAATTGGTTGAAGAAAAACAAGGCAAAGTGGTGTCGATTGGCAAAATTGCGGATATTTACGCCCATTGCGGAATTACCGATAAAGTCAAAGCGAACGGGATAGAAGCGCTGTTTGATGCCACCCTTGAACAGGTGAAAGCGGCCGGTGACAACACGATTGTGTTTACTAACTTCGTTGATTTTGATTCCGCGTACGGCCATCGCCGCGATGTGGCGGGTTATGCAGCCGCACTGGAGTATTTTGACCAGCGTCTACCTGAGCTACTTGAGATCATGGAACACGATGATGTGCTGATCCTAACCGCGGATCACGGCTGCGATCCAACTTGGCCGGGCAGCGATCATACTCGCGAGCATATCCCGATTTTAGTTTATGGCCACCAAGTCCCCGCTGGGTCACTCGGTCGCCGCGACACCTTTGCCGACATTGGTCAGAGCCTCGCAAGTTATTTCGCGATATCGCCAATGGATTACGGTAAGAGTTTTCTATAATTAAAGATTCTGGTTGGGGCCTGATTTCAGGTCCATTTTTAGCCTAAGTTATGAGAAGGAAATAAATAATGGCCACTCCACACATTAACGCCGAAGCGGGTGCATTTGCTGATGTAGTTCTGATGCCAGGTGACCCACTACGCGCTCAGTACATCGCAGAAACTTTCCTTGAGAATGTGGTAAAAGTTTGTGACGTTCGCAATATGTTCGGTTTCACTGGTACTTATAAAGGTCGCAAAATTTCCGTTATGGGCCACGGTATGGGTATTCCATCATGTTCAATCTACGCGACTGAGCTTATTAAAGACTACGGGGTGAAGAAAATCATCCGTGTTGGTAGCTGTGGTGCTGTGAGCGAAGATATCAAAGTTCGTGATGTTGTGATTGGTATGGGCGCTTGTACCGATTCAAAAGTGAACCGCATTCGTTTTAAAGGTCACGACTTTGCCGCGATCGCGGATTACAAAATGGTGAAAGCAGCGGAAGAAGCGGCAACGGCACGTGGCATCAACGTCAAAGTAGGTAACTTGTTCTCTGCTGAGCTGTTCTACACGCCAGATCCTGAAATGTTCGATGTTATGGACAAATACGGCATCGTCGGTGTGGAAATGGAAGCGGCAGGTATCTACGGTGTGGCTGCTGAATACGGCGCGAAAGCACTAACCATTTGTACTGTATCTGACCACATCAAAACCGGTGAGCAAACTACGTCGGAAGAGCGTCAAAACACCTTCAACGACATGATTGAAATCGCCCTTGATTCTGTGCTGCTTGACGACAAGTAAGCCACCAAAAACAAAAAACCTCAGCCGATGCTGAGGTTTTTTTATGTTCGTTTTCTCTACCAAGTCTGCTTGTTACTCTGCTTCTCTGCTTGTTACTCCACTTCGGCAACATTTTGCAGCAGTAGGTTTGGTCCACTCTGTTTCGGGCGGCGGCGAATGATCAACATTAATAGCACGCCACCGATAAAGCTCATTCCAACCATGGTGTACATATAACGGTCACTCTTACGATAGTAGTGATCAGAGAATGCGGTCAGGCGACCCGTCTCAAAGGTAATTCGTACATAACCGATGATATTGCCATCGTACATCACAGGCTCGACCAACTGCTGTTTACCAATGCGCGCGGTTTCTAGTGGGGTATCTAAGCCAAGAATTTCACGTACCGATTTGGCGTTATCGCTTGAAGCAAGACGCACACCCTCAGCATCATAAATTGCAGCATCAAATACTAGGTTATCTTCGGCTAATTGGTTGGTGAGCTTAAGTAACCGCTCTTGATCTTGCTGAGCGATCATTTCACTGGCTGATAGCGATGCTTGAGAGATCAAGACTTTGGTTAGTGTCTCGAGCTGGTTGGCTTGAATCTCTTCATTACCTTTAGTGATCTTCACGCTGTTAATACCGATAACCACAACCATAGCGAGCAGTAATAACGTCACGATAATTCGTAAAACAACGCGAAAAGAAAACAAAGAGGTGTTCATACGGTAACCTAATTTCAAGCTTATTGAGACATCGCCCATATTGAGACTTGCCTAACTAAATTGCAATAGGGTAACGTGTGAGGGATTTTGTGAGGATAACAACATGGATAAGTTAAAGACGTTACCAATACGCCGACATACAACTCTTTTATCACGTCTGCCTGAAATACTAACTTCGACTCAACATCAACGAAAAAATGCCAATTGGATCGTATATGGGGAGTATTTATCGCCACGTTACTTTGAAGATATCGACTTTTTCTTAGGATATTTCAATCCCATCGTCGATAGCTGGAAAGTTGGGGGCTATGAAGTGGCTTTGATGGCGGGAGAGCTTACGCCGCAACATGAAGAGATACTAAAAAATTTACAGCTCGATTATGCGCGTTTGACAGAAGTGCCGGATCTGTCTAAACCTGGCTTGATCGTGATGGATATGGATTCAACCGCGATTCAGATCGAATGTATCGACGAGATCGCCAAACTTGCTGGAGTGGGTGAAGAAGTCGCTGCCGTAACTGAACGTGCTATGCAAGGCGAGCTCGATTTTGAGCAGAGTTTGCGTCAACGGGTCGGTAAGTTGGCAGGCGCCGATGAGTCTATTTTAGAAACGGTACGTGAAGTGCTGCCTTTTATGCCAGACCTTGAAGTGATGATCGCAACCTTGCAGCAATTTGGTTGGAAGACCGCGATTGCTTCAGGCGGGTTTACCTATTTCTCTGATTATTTGAAAGACACTTTGAAGCTCGATTTTGCTCAATCTAATCAGTTGGACATTGTCGATGGTAAACTCACCGGTAAAGTGAATGGTGAGGTTGTGACTGCGCAGATCAAGGCCGACATTCTGCAGGCTTTGGCTGAGCAACATGATATTGAAATTCATAACACCATCGCAATTGGCGACGGTGCCAATGATCTAGTCATGATGAAAGCGGCAGGGCTTGGCATTGCTTACCGCGCTAAGCCAAAAGTAGAAGCCGAGGCTCAGGTTGCGATTAACCATGTTGGGTTAGGTGGGGTTGTGTGTATTTTGTCCGCCATGTTAGCCAAACACCAGAAACTAAGCTGGCAACATAAGCCTAAATAAGCGTATCAACGAATAAAAAGAGCGAGATTTCTCGCTCTTTTTTATTTCTACTGCTGACTAACGGGTCAGCTCAAGTCGAATCAAGACTTCTTCCGTGATGTCGGTGATTTCGCTGTAACCGGCAATGGTGCTGAGCTCTTTTTCCACTTTGGTTGCTTGCGGCAAGCTAATCAAAGCCAACTCTTCCATATCTTTGCGAATCAGCGCCGTCATCGGGTCAAAGACTGGAGTACTGCAGATCCGCAGTGCAAAGAAATCGCCAACCGATAAGGCGTTCTTGATAAACTCAATACGCTCTTTGATATGACCAAACTCTTCACGCAACTTCGCATCCACCGATTGCACTCGTTTACCGAACTTATACGCGCAAATGTAGATTTCGAAGTATTGAGGCTCGGCGCCATCAATCCGTTTCATCGGTTTGGCGAGTAGCGTATTGGTGTGACCTTTATATATCGGATTCAACGACAGTTTGTCATCACCGCCCAATTGCGCAAATAGCGCTAAATGTGGCAATAACGGGTAGTTAACGCCAATCACTTTTGGATTCAAATTGGCGCCCGGTTTATCAACAAACAGTGGCGCACAAACCATTTTGTCGAGTAGCAAATTGTGTAAGCCTTCAAGCAAAGTGTTGCTGGGTAAAATCTCTTGCTTGGGTTTGAGCTTGGCTTGATTGCGCTCCAGTAAAGTGTTGAAAAAACCAATGGTCTTCATGGTTTTACTGTCTTCAATCATGACCAGTTGCAGCTGTTTACCATTTGGACCGACACGTATCACCCGATAAGGCACTTCATCGAGTGGCAGTCTTTTGTCGTACAGCTTGAGCTCTAGGAAATCGATTTGGCACTCGTCGCCGCTTTTTAGCTGGCACGGCTCGTCTAAGTTCAGGTTTAACCCGCGTTTGGAAAAGTCCAAACTTTTACCAGCAATGGTTTTACCGCCGAAGTTGAGTTCGATAGGTGTTTGCAGCGGATAGCGTGGCTCTTTGCGCCGCGACTTAGCATCAAAATACAGGCACCTTGGCGCATGAGTGGCGTTACGAGGGTGGCGAAATGCATTGAGTTCGCTACTGGCAAGCTTAGGTTTCTCACTTAATAAGTAGTCACGCGCGCTGGTGTCATCGGTGATCTCTTGCAAAATACCGCAATGGGTTAGCGTTGAAGTGTCGATTCCCAGCTCTTGACCATGTTTAGCAAGCTCGGCGCATTCGTCTTTTTTGAGTTCAAACACGTGTAAACGAAACGCTTTCCAGCTCGGCTTTTTCGCCCCGATATGCCAAAACAGCTGGCGCTGCTCACGGGTCGCTTCAGGCATCAACATAGAAAAGAACAGCGTCTTCTCTTGATGATCGTGAGTAAAGGCATAAATCACGTTGTTTGATGTTGTCATCCCCGGTTTGGTGAGCAGCGACATGCGTTTGGGATGCAACAAGTTGGTCAGCGACTGTTGATTACGCTCATCATGCCAATATTGCCAGATCGGCTGATTGTTTTCGGTCATCAGCGCTAATTTGAGCTCACCACCACTGAAAAATAGCGGCAGGTTACACGTGTGCTTAAGAAAAATATGCTCAAAGCCACGGGTGCGGGCACGAATTACTTTGTCTTGGTTATCGTGTTTGGTTCGTTGATTCTCATTGCGCAGTGATTCTTGGATCAGTTGGTCAATGACGGTGTCATCACCAAGCTTAAGTAAGCGCAGAAATTTAACTGCATCATTATCATAAGAATCATCCACCGCCAAAATGCGGTATTCCAATGCAGATTGCAGGCCGGTAACTTCAGAGGTTTTAGCCAGTTCGCTAAAACGTACCGTAATGGCATCGCCGAGCTTATAGTCAAACGCACTCGGCACTTTGATTTTTGCGCCGGAAGGCGAAATGTCGAGCGTCAAGCCGTGAACAAATTGGGAACGAGGAAGAGTGATATCGACTTGCGAGCTGACCTTGAGGCGGTTTTCTTTACGTTTTAAATCGTAGCCCAGCACAATGGGTTCAACATGGTACTGGTTATCTTTGGCGACCACTTCTTGGCCGATAGGCTTGCCACGCTTTTGCATGACACGAAAATTATTGCGCGTGTTTGACAGCGCTTCCCAAACACCTTCGGTATAGCCGCCGAATTTGCGGGTGTTTTTGTGGTAGGCATTGAATGCCACGTCATCAAGCCAGTGTTTTAAACCATCGAGTTCGTATTCTCGGCATTCGCCTTGTACTCGACCACGAAGGTCGATGGTTTTCTGGCAAGGCGCCATGATGCGGTTTAACTCCATCTTTAACAAAATTTTAAGCGATGGAGGCTCACCGTCCGTTAGCTGGTTAAGAAGATAGTTAAAATCTTCTGAGCGATAGGCGGGAATCAGTCGTTCGGCTAAGGAGAGTATTTCGGATTGCTGCATATTTTCTGGTAGAGTACTCACTCTCATTTATTAGGGTTGATGAACAAAAATCGCGTTAACATCACCAACTGGGTTATCGACTAGGATGCGATAATCTTTAGTTATTTGGAACGCGTGATCAACTTTAAATTCCTTATAAAAAGATAGCGCCGTCACAGAGTGGAACTTAATCGAGGTAGTATGGCAAAGGCAAAGCGGGCATATGTGTGTAATGATTGCGGGGCAGATTTTCCGCGTTGGCAAGGTCAATGTAACGCGTGTGGTGCGTGGAATACCATTACTGAGGTGCGAATTGCTGCATCACCAACGGTCGCACGCAATGAGCGTTTGACGGGGTACGCCGGTAACAGTACTGAGACCAAAGTGCAGACTTTGGCTGAAATCGATTTGCAGGAAGTGCCGCGCTTTAGCAGTGGTTTTAAAGAGCTTGACCGCGTACTCGGTGGCGGGATTGTGCCGGGCGCAGCGATTTTGATTGGCGGTAATCCGGGCGCGGGTAAATCTACTTTGCTGCTGCAAACCATGTGTTTGCTCTCGTCACAAATGCCGACGCTGTATGTCACGGGTGAGGAATCATTGCAGCAGGTTGCGATGCGCGCCTCGCGTTTGGGATTGCCAAAAGATCATTTAAAGATGCTCTCTGAAACCAATGTTGACCGCATCTGCCAAATTGCTGAAAAAGAGCAGCCACGCATTATGGTCATCGACTCGATTCAGGTGATGCACGTGTCGGATGTTCAGTCTTCGCCAGGTAGTGTGGCGCAAGTTCGTGAAGCGGCAACCGCGCTAACTCGTTATGCCAAACAAAATAATGTCGCGGTATTTATCGTTGGTCACGTCACTAAAGATGGCACACTTGCTGGCCCTAAAGTGCTGGAACACATTATCGACTGCTCAGTATTGCTTGATGGCGGAACCGACAGCCGTTTTCGCACTTTGCGTAGCCACAAAAACCGCTTCGGCGCAGTGAATGAACTTGGTGTGTTCGCAATGACAGGCCAAGGGCTTAGAGAAGTCAGTAATCCATCGGCGATTTTCTTGTCCCGTGGCGAAGAAGACACGTCGGGCAGTTCGGTGATGGTGGTGTGGGAAGGTACGCGTCCTTTGCTGGTGGAAATTCAAGCGTTAGTGGATTATTCGCAACTGGCTAACCCGCGTCGTGTTGCCGTCGGACTTGAGCAAAACCGTTTATCACTATTATTAGCCGTGCTGCATAAACATGGCGGTTTACAAATGGCCGACCAAGATGTGTTTGTTAACGTGGTCGGCGGGGTGAAAGTCACCGAGACCAGTGTCGATTTGGCATTGTTGATGGCGTTATTGTCGAGTTTTCGCGACCGCCCACTCCCCAAAGATGTGGTGGTGTTCGGCGAAGTTGGCCTTGCTGGGGAGATTCGCCCGGTTCCAAGTGGACAAGAACGGTTAAACGAAGCGTTTAAACACGGCTTTAAAAAAGCCATCGTACCGATAGCGAATATGCCCAAAGGTGGAATTGCAGGAATGCAGATTCATGGGGTTAAAAAACTGTCGGAAGCGATTGAAGCCTTTGATGAGTTGTAAAAGTTGTAATATTTGACGAATTGTAATATTCGCCATCAAAGTGTGTCACAATAGAGCCTAAGCTTAGGTAATTAAACGCTCAACCCTGATATCGACTATGATTTTCTGGGGGTGGGGCGTTGTCCCTAAATATTTTTTATACGAACAGCTCGCAAGGGTATCAGTCTTTTTAGATTGTGATATACTCTGCGCGCAATTTATACCTTATAAACAGAGTAAGACAATGGCAGATTTATCGAAATACAGAAACATTGGTATTTTCGCGCACGTTGACGCGGGTAAGACCACTACCACTGAGCGTATTCTAAAGCTTACTGGTAAAATCCACAAAACCGGTGAAGTACATGATGGTGAGTCTACAACTGACTTTATGGAACAAGAAGCTGAGCGCGGTATTACTATCCAGTCAGCTGCTGTTACATGTGAGTGGAAAAACCACCGTCTAAACGTTATCGATACTCCTGGACACGTTGACTTTACAGTAGAAGTATACCGTTCTCTGAAAGTTCTTGATGGCGGTATCGGTGTATTCTGTGGTTCTGGCGGTGTTGAACCTCAGTCAGAAACTAACTGGCGTTACGCGAACGAATCTGAAGTTTCTCGTATCATTTTCGTTAACAAACTAGACCGTATGGGTGCTGACTTCTTCAACGTTGTTGATCAAGTGAAGAACGTACTAGCTGCTAACCCACTAGTAATGACTCTACCAATCGGTCGTGAAGACGACTTCGTAGGTGTTGTTGACGTACTAACTCGTCAAGCTTACGTATGGGATGACTCTGGTCTTCCAGAAAACTACGAAATCAAAGAAGTTCCAGCAGACATGGCTGATCAGGTAGAAGAATACCGTGAGATGCTAATCGAAACTGCAGTTGAGCAAGATGACGATCTAATGATGGCTTACATGGACGGCGAAGAGCCTTCTATTGAAGACCTAAAACGTTGTATCCGTAAAGGTACTCGTGATCTAGCATTCTTCCCAACCTTCTGTGGTTCTGCGTTTAAGAACAAAGGTGTTCAACTAGTACTAGACGCTGTTGTAGATTACCTACCTTCTCCAACAGAAGTTGACCCACAAGATCTGACTGATCCTGCGACTGGTGAACCAACTGGCGAAAAAGCAATCGTTGATGCAGATCAACCACTTAAAGCGCTTGCGTTTAAGATCATGGATGACCGTTTCGGTGCACTAACCTTCATCCGTATTTACTCTGGTCGTCTGAAGAAGGGTGACACCATCCTTAACTCTGCGACAGGTAAAACTGAGCGTATTGGCCGTATGTGTGAAATGCAGGCTGACGACCGTAACGAGATCACTGAAGCTCAAGCGGGCGACATCATCGCTGTTGTTGGTATGAAGAACGTTCAAACTGGTCACACTCTATGTGATCCAAAGCACGAATGTACTCTAGAACCAATGATCTTCCCAGAACCAGTAATCTCAATCGCTGTTGCGCCTAAAGATAAAGGTTCTACTGAGAAAATGGGTATCGCGATCGGTAAAATGGTTGCAGAAGATCCATCTTTCCAAGTTGAAACCGACGAAGATTCAGGCGAAACCATCCTTAAAGGTATGGGCGAACTTCACCTAGACATCAAAGTTGACATCCTAAAACGTACTTACGGTGTTGAACTAGAAGTAGGTGCTCCTCAAGTTGCTTACCGTGAAACTATCACTCAAGCAGTTGAAGACAGCTACACGCACAAGAAACAGTCTGGTGGTTCTGGTCAGTTCGGTAAGATCGATTACCGCATCAAACCAGGTGAGCCAAACTCTGGCTTCACGTTCAAATCAACCGTTGTTGGTGGTAACGTACCTAAAGAATTCTGGCCTGCAGTAGAAAAAGGCTTCGCAAGCATGATGGATCACGGTGTTCTTGCTGGATTCCCAACGCTTGACGTTGAAGTTGAACTGTTCGACGGTGGCTTCCACGCAGTTGACTCTTCAGCAATCGCTTACGAAATCGCAGCGAAAGGCGCATTCCGCCAATCTATGCCTAAAGCGGGTGCACAACTTCTTGAGCCTATCATGAAAGTTGACGTGTTCACTCCAGATGACAACGTTGGTGACGTAATCGGTGACCTTAACCGTCGTCGTGGTATGATCAAAGACCAACAAGCTGGTGCTACTGGTGTTCGTATTAAAGCTGACGTTCCTCTATCAGAAATGTTTGGCTACATCGGTCACCTACGTACTATCACTTCAGGTCGTGGTCAGTTCTCTATGGAGTTCGCGCACTACTCACCATGTCCAGCAAACGTTGCTGAACAAGTTATCGCTGAAGTTAAAGAGCGTAACGCTAAGAAGTAATGTAGTTGTTAGACAAAGCTTGATAAAAAGCCCCACAATGTGGGGCTTTTTTTATGGGGTCTGGCTACAGGTTTTGCTCGCATATTTTGCGTCCAAAATGGTAAATTCTTGTGGGACAACACTTTGAAACTGCGCTATTTCTCCTTTTAGCCACTCAATAAATTTCACCACTTTTTCACGTTGTAAGTAACCTTTCGGCGCGCAAGCGTAGTAGCTATAGTTGGGCTTAATCGCCATATCTCCAATCCTTACCAGCTTTCCCTCGCTCAAATAACGCTGCACAATCGAGTGCTTGACCAAGGCCACACCTTGTAGCGATAGAGCGCCTTCGAGAACATACAGAGAGCCGTTATAGCGCATAGTTGAAGGGTTGTTATGCACGATACCAACGTTATCTAGCCAAATATGCCAGTCGAGGTCCGGCCAAATATCTTCTAACAGCTCCGCTTTATTGAGATCTTCCAATTGATAAATTTGCTTTTCTTTTTGGTATAGCGGGTGACAAACCGGATAGAGCACTTCATCCATCAACCACACCGACTCAAGGTTTTCGTAGTCACCGCGTCCGTAGCGAATACACAAATCAATGCTGGAGTTTTGAAACGTAACAATGTCATCGCTTGGCTCGATGAGCATTGCGAGATCAGGGTATTGCTGACGAAACTGACGGATTCTCGGTACCAACCAGTGCTGGGCGAATGAGGGGACCGTAGAGATAGATAGCTGGTTCGGTGTTGGATCTTGGTTGATGAGTCGTATCCCATCCTGAATGTAGGAAAAGCCTTTTTCTGCTTGTCGATACAGTGTTTGACCTTCATGAGTGAGTCGGATCTCTCTATGATGGCGGGTGAAAAGATCGACCCCTAACCACTCTTCCAATTGACGTATCTGTTGACTCACAGCGGCGGGTGTCACGAACAGTTTGTGGGCGGCGAGCTTAAAGCTTCCTTGCTGCGCGGCCATATAAAAGTAATACACACCTTGTAATGGTGGAAGACGTTGGCTCACATTAGTTTTCCTTAACTGAAGAATAGAATCTATCGTTTGTCGAATAGGTGGTGTTGGTTGATTATTGCCCTGAGAACGAGACAGGTATAGGAGAAAATCATGGCTGAATTAGTACTAAGACAAGGTCATCAATTACACAATGTATTTAATCGAGTTATTAAGGTTAGTTTAGCTAAACTTAAACAGTGGCGTCAAAACTCAAGAACACGTCACCAATTATCCCAACTTTCCGTACAACAGTTGCGTGATATTGGTATCGAATCGAATATCGCTAAACAAGAAGCAAAGAAATGGTTCTGGCAATAATAGTACTAGGTTGAGATAGAACGCTATTGATTATGCAGTTCTCGGTTTAACCATGCTTTAAATGCCTCAATTCTAAGGGCTCGGGAAGAATTAGGATCGCTTATTAATGAGTAGCGAATACCCGGTTGTAGCCCTATATCAAACGGTTTCACCAATAAGCCGCGTTCGACGAAATCGGCAGATATGCTTTCTGTCGCTAAGCAAGCTCCGTGACCTGCCACCACCGCATTAATGGCCATATCAAAGGTTCCCACTTCCATCCATTGAATGTTATCCCTTGCAGTTTTGACATTGGCACTCTGAAACCATTGCTCCCAGCTAAATGCAGCAGAATGGAAGTCAATCAGCCAGCAACGTAGTAACTGCTCTGGATGGGTGAATTGGATTGATTCAGCAAGCTGGGGAGAGCAGTAAGGATAAATCGCTTCTTCAAACAACAGCTCTTGCTCGAGCCCCAGTTCAGTAACATTCTCTTGTCCCTGCCAGATCAAAATATCTGTTTCGGTATGGCGAATATCTATATTGCGAACGGTGGTCATACGAATCGGAATATGCGGGTATTCCATGGTGAATTTCCACAGTCTTGGCATTAACCATCGTGTCGAAAACGAGCGTGGTGCACTGAGGTTGAGTAAGCCTTCAAGAGGCTCATTTTGAATGCGATTTAGACCGGTAATAATATGTCTGAATCCATCATCGATATGCTGATAAAGCATCTGTCCTTTATCGGTAAGATGCATTTCTCTACCGCGACGCACAAACAATTTACAGCCGATATGATTCTCAAGTTGGCGGAGCTTTTGACTTATGGCGGCTTGAGTAATGAAAAGCTCTTCAGCTGCTTTACTGTAACTTTTATGCCGAGCTGCAGATTCAAAATAGCGTAGTGCAGAGAGGTGTCGTAAGCGATTGTCCATAACTTGAGCTTATAGTATGTGTAATAAAAGGTCGTTCGTAACCTGTAGGCGTTGTTTTGATAATAGCGATATCGGATTTAGATTCAAGGTATTACGAATGTCATTTATTCACCATATTAGGGTGTATGTCAGTAAATTAAATATAAAATTTAAAAGCTTATGCTTGTTGGGGCGAAGTGATTTGACCAATGTTAGTCAGCATATGGCGCGAGATTTAGGAGTCGATGAGGGGCGTGTAAAGAGCAAACATTACTCCGAGTTTTTATAATTTCAGCTAATAAAAAAGGAGTGCTGAGCACTCCTTAACGGTTAACAATCGAAACCAGCGATTAATCTTCCCACACCACCAATTGACCTTTCGGCCACTCTTGTCCGATTTGATGGTATTTTTGCTCGAGAACATGACGCTTGATTTTGAGTGTTGGAGTCAAAATGCCATTCTCAATGCTCCACGGCTCTTTGATCATCAAAACCCCTTTGATCTGTTCATGAGATTCCAGTTCGGAGTTCATACGATTAATGATTTTACGTGTGGTTTTCTCATAACGAACGCGATCAAAGTTTTTGAACTGGTGCGGGACAACGAGAAGAATAGGGGCAGGTAAGCCTAGGCCAATAAGGCACATCATCTCGACACGACTGTACTCAAACAGTTTTTTCTCAATCGGCACTGGCGAGACAAATTTTCCTTTCGCAGTTTTAAAGGTGTCTTTTTTACGTCCTTGAATGGTCAGATATCCATCTTGATCGAGTGAACCTATATCGCCAGTATGAAGCCAACCTTCATTGTTAAAGGATTCTTTGGTGGCTTCATCGTTATGATAGTAACCGGAAAAGACGCCTTTGCTGTTCACTAAAATCTCGCCATCTGCAGCGATTTTAATATTGACGCCAGGCCCCGCGTTTCCGACGGTACCGATTTTGTTCGGGTTAAAAGGGTAATTAATGGTGCTGTAAGCGTAAGATTCCGTCATTCCCCAAGCCTCGGTAATATTAAGGCCAACCGAGTGGTACCATTTGAGTAACGCTGGAGAAACTGGCGCAGAGCCACAACCTAAAATTCTGGCTCGAGTAAGTCCAAGACCTTCGGCAATCTTCTTCTTCACGATGCGATTGATGATTGGCAGTTTGAGTAAAATATTCAGTTTTCGCTGCGGCAATTTGTCTTGAATACGTTGTTGAAATAGAGTCCATAACCTAGGCACAGAGATAAAGAACGTTGGTTGATGCCTCTTAACGTCCTCAAGAAACGTTTCCAATGACTCAGAAAATGCAGTTGGAACAGCGCCGGTAATTGAAGTACCAAAGACGTAGACTCGCTCAGTGATGTGAGCAAGGGGAAGGTAGGAGAACAAGCGGTCATCATCTTTTAGGCCAATAAGGCTGACAAGTTGTTGCACCGACCACGAGAAAGCACCGTAGCTTAACATGGCGCCTTTGGGTTTACCTGAGGTTCCAGAGGTATATACCAGAGACATAATTTTATTGTCGCTGTGTTGTGGGCGTTCTTGGCTAGGTGAGTGCTCGGAGATCAGTTGATCAAAGTTATATTGAGCCTTGGGCGCTGAATCGTAAGAATAGCCAATAGACAAAATGTCTGAATTGCTTTTCAGCGCGCTTTGAGTGGCGTCGATACTATCCAGTTTACCGACAATAATAGCTTTACTCGCACTGTGTTTCAGACAGTAATCAATGGTTTCATCGCTCGCTGTTGGGAAAATTGGCACGCTGACATAATCACCCAACATCAATGCGAGATCAGTAACAAACCACTCTGCGCAGTTCTTTGATATGAGCGCTACTTTGTCTCCAGGCTGTAAGCCTAAAGAACGCAAGGCACTGACCAAACGAAGCGCACTGTCTGCCACATCAGAAAAAGTCCACTCAACAAATTCACCGTTAACGCTTTGTTTTAGATAGACGTCATTTGGCTTTTCTTTTGCCCACTTAAGGATCAATTCGTTAGGCGGGGGAAGAGTACACGAAACTTTATGGTTTTCATTTGGCAAAATCATAAGGCGCTCCACTTGTTATATTTATTGTTTATTTGTTAATTTATTGTTAACTCTAACATGCATGTAATTGCTTAGGAAAGAACCGATTACGAAAAGAGAGAGGTAAACGAGGTTAGGTTGAATGACGATAATTGGCTGGAGTGACGCCGGTTTTCTTTTTGAAGATGCGCGTGAAGTAAGAGACATCTTTATAGCCACATTGAAATGCGATGAATGCCACTTTGGTCTTTTTATCTTCTTTTAAAAGTTGCTTTGCGAGACCAATACGTTTTTGAATGACGTAATCTCGAAATGTCATGCCAATGGCATTGTGAAATACTTTAGAAAAATAACTGACTGAGTAATGGCAGTACTCTGCGACATCTTCTTCTCTTATCGTTCTGGATAAGTTTTTTTCTATATACCCGAGTATTTCAACCAAATCAGAATTCAGCTCTTCGGCTAATGCATATTCCTGCCTGTTTTGCTGGGTTAGAGGAGATTCTTGATTAGCGAAATGGCTGAAATGATAAAACAGCTGAGTACTGAGTTTTTCTATCCAAGTCAGAATATCCCCTTGCTTAAGGTTATAACTGTTGAGTACTGAGTCGCTAACTAAGTTTTTTTCTTCTACGAAACCGTTATGCAGAATGATGAGTTTTTTTCTTAAGTGGTCACAGATTTTGATCGATGTATTGAGCAGTGCGTTTTCATGCTCACTTTCATGGAAGAAAAAGCAGAACTGGATCTCCGGGTCGCTAAGTACCGAAACATCAAATCCAAACTCTTTGATTTGAAAGTAATGTTCGATATGAAAAAGGGTGTCTTTTGGGACATAAGAGAGAGATTGACCTATCCAGTATCCTTGATGCAAGACGTTCATCGTATTTCCGTCACACTAAAGTTCATGATCGAAAGGTTAGAACAAGTTCACACTATTTCAACTTGTTATTGAGTTTAATTATCATTTGCGCAAATAACTGTATTGTCATTAGTTGATGGGTAACTTGTGAGTCACTTCAAATCAATATGTGTGTCAAAAAAAGTCAAGTATTAAAAGTGATACTAAGTATTTATCCGCCGTAACGAAAGTTGTCGTACGCAAATTTTCTAAAAAGCTAATTAATAACAGTGATTAAGTTATTTATAAAACCACTGATATTTTATTTTTTAATGTTTAAAACATTATTAAGCGTTTTTTTTTCTAAAAAAATACAACAAAAAAGTACCATTTCTGGATAAAAGAATACTAACCGTTAGTCCTTTTTAGTTATAGATTTGAGAAAGGCGATGTGAGTTATTGCTGGTTAAGGAGAGTTATCATGAATAAATTAATCAATTCAATTCAATCCTTTATGAAGGATGAAGAAGGGCTAACTGTAGTTGAGTACGTTGTGGGCGCAGGGCTTCTAGTTATTGCCTTGGGCGTATTGTTTACTAATTGGGGAACGCTTTTACAAACGAAGCTTGAAGCGGTGCTGAGTTAGCATCAAAACTTATTTTTGGCCGAGCCTGACTAGAACCCTCCTTTTATGGTGTTTGTAAAAGGAGGGACATACAATTATTCATATTTTGGCGAGAACATTATGATTTTGGTTACCCTAGACTATATGTTTTGGTCAATCTTGTTCTTTATTGCCGTTATCGATGCAAGGGAACACCGAATTCCCAATCAATTTTTGATCACTTTGATTATCACTGTATTGTTTGAAAAGTTTGTTTCAGAACATGATTTTTTTTATGTAATTGATTTGTTTTTGGGTTGTTTTTTGTTCTTTTTCTTTTTCCTTCTTCTTTATTTTATGAATGTCATGTCTCCAGGAGATGTAAAGTTGATGGGGGTCGTTGGCTTATGGTGTGGGTGGAACAATGCATTTGTTACAGTTCAGTTCATATTTTTATCTGCAGTGGTTGTTGGCTTTTTTTATTATTTTTTAAACGTAGCTGGTCGCTCGCAAGTTAAAGGTTTTATTACACCTATGTCTTATTTATCTACTTTTCACTTTTCTGCTTCTGGTGTTTTGGGAAACAGTACTTGCGGCAAGCTTACGATGCCATTTGCACCTATTGTCGTCATCGGTTTGGCTTTACACCAGTATTTTAATCAAGTTTAACAAGGAGTTCTCAATGGTTTCTGCCCCAACTGATAGCCGACATAGAGAACTTTTGACTCCTCAAGCGCAGGCTCCTCAAGTCCCGACCTCTTTTGAACATTTAGGGGTTCCAAGGGCCGTGGTTGAAAATCTTTTGATTAAGCAGATTGCGGCTTACCCTAAATCCAGTTTACTCCAGTTGACTAAGCTGATGTGTATTAACAGCCACTTGGTCGAAGATATTATCGCAACGCTACGCAAGAAATCCCTTGTTGAAGTGTTCCAAGCCGAGTCAGGTGCTTTTGGACAGACATCAGGTAATATTGTTTACGCGCTGTCAGAACAAGGCATGCAAGAAGCCGATAATGCTTTTGTTAAAGACGCTTATTTAGGGCCAGTGCCTGTTTCGCTTACTGATTATGATGCCATGGTCAAGGCGCAGGATGTGAGAGCCAAATTGGTCACTCGAAATGATGTGACGGTTGCACTTAACGACGTTTACGGCGCTGAGCGTTTAATTTCTGTGCTAGGGCCGGCGATCAATTCTGGCCGGGCTCTACTTCTTTACGGCGATGCGGGTACAGGCAAAACCTTTGTGGCGACAAGGCTGCTTAATTCATTAAATACTTCCGTTTACGTTCCTTACTCTGTGTATGCCGCAGGCAATATCATCAAGGTCTTTTCGGGGCAACATCATAAAAAAGTCGCTGAGCAAGAATCTCAGAGTTTGGCGTTTAAGTCTCAATATGACAAACGTTGGGTACTGTGCGAGCGACCAAGTATTCAGGTTGGGGGTGAACTCACCATGGATATGTTAGAAGTCAACCACTCTGAGCATAATCGTGTTTGGATGGCACCACTGCAAATGATGGCAAATAACGGAATTTTCATCATTGATGACCTTGGTCGTCAACCTATGCCTGTCGCAACGCTATTAAACCGCTGGATAGTGCCAATGGAGTATTTTTTTGATCACTTATCACTGCCAAATGGTCAGCAAATTACGATTCCATTTATTTTAACTCTGGCTTTTTCTACTAACTTAAATCCTGAAAAAATTAGTGATCCGGCTTTTTTACGTCGGCTTGGTTACAAAATTCAATTTCAACCGTTACTTGAATCTGAATATAGAGCTCTGTGGGAAAAACTTTCTCAGGGGCGTCAGTTACAAATAGCGCCAAATACATTTGACGCATTATTTTCATTACATCGTCAACACAGTGTCGGTTTTTACCCTTGTTTACCTAAAGATATTGTTGGTATCAGTCGCGATATTATTGCTTTCGAGCAATCCGAACCGGTTATCACGCCTGAAGTCCTCAATCGTTCTTGGGAAGTGTATTTCACTGCTGACGGTAAAGGCGGAGGTGAACGATGAGTCGTAACCAAGTCATTTTGCTGTTTTTTCTATCGATAATTTTTGGCTTAGGGGCGGTTTTTTTTGCCAAGAAATGGATGGACAACCAAGTTCAACCACAAGTTGAAGTTGAAGTTGTCGAGCGAGAGCCGGTGATTGTTGCCGCGCGAGAAATTGTCGCAGGAACGGTGATCGAAGCACAGCATTTAAAAAGTAAGTTGCTAGAGAAAGACTGGAGGACGGAGACTCAGTTCACCAGTGAAGATGATGTATTAGGTCTTATAGCGGAAAATACCATCTTTCCAGACGACATCATCACTATCAATCGTGTGACTCAGCCTGGTGAAGGGGCAACGTTAGCGGCGTTGATTCCTGAGAATAAGCGGGCTGTGACGATACGTGTTAATGACGTCATAGGCGTTGCCGGTTTTTTATTGCCGGGTAACCGTGTCGATGTACTCAATACGATTCAATACAGTAAAACATCGGCGTCGACTCGAACCGTACTCAAAGACATTAAGGTACTTGCCGTTGACCAAACAGCAAAAACCGATGAAAACAAGCCGATTATCGTTCGCGCTGTCACTTTGGAAGTGTCGCCAACTGATGCGGAGAAATTATTGTCTGCACGCAGTCGCGGTGAAATCCAACTTACCCTGCGTAACCCTCATGAAAAGCCACAACCTGTAGTGCGTAGATATGTGGCTCCAAGTGTCACCATCATTAAAGGTACTGAATCTTCCAGTATTCGAGTCTCGGATTGAGGTGAAACATGAAGAAAATAATTATTCTAATGTCTGCTTTGTTTATCTTGTCATTACCCAGTGTTGCCGCTACTCAGACAGGAAAAATCGTTACTGTACCGCATCATAAATCGACTCATGTAACCTTGGTGGGGAAAGCTAAACGAGTCTCTTTGGGTGATCCAAGTGTGTTAGATATTGTGATGCTGAAATCCGATGAACTGTTTTTAATCGGTAAGAAGCTTGGTTCGACGAATCTAATGGCATGGGATCGTAACGGACGTTTGATCGAATCAATTAATATTCAAGTAACCCACGATTTGAATAGTCTCAAAGCCAAACTGTATGAGTTTTTACCTGATGAAGTCATCAAGGTTCACAGCGCTCAACAGCGATTGATTTTAAGTGGGCAAATCAGCAGTCAGTCAGCAATGAACATTGCCCTGCGTGTCGCGGAGACTTATGCATCGGGGCAAGCAGCAGACAAGCAAACCGAATCGCTAAGTGAGCAGGTTGGGCAAACCGGGGTTATTAACCTTATGACGATAGGTGGCGCGCAGCAAGTAATGCTAGAAGTTACGGTTGCAGAGGTGCAACGCAGTTTAGTGAGAAAGTTTGACGCCAACTTTCACTTTTTTGAACAGAACGGTAGTTTCTCTTGGGGCGGATCGTCTTCGGGAGCTTCTATAGATACAGCGTTAGGAATTGTCACGCCGATATTTGATACATCCAGCGTTTCGAATACTGGGATTCTTGGCTCTTTTATCGACAGCGACACCTTATTTGGCTTTGCGCTCGATATTGCCAAACAAAACGGCACTGCAAAAGTCTTGGCAGAACCCAATCTAACTGCGATTAGTGGTGCAAAAGCCGAGTTCTTGGCTGGTGGTGAATTTCCTATTCCTGTGCCTGATAAAGATGGCATCACCATTGAGTATAAAGAATATGGGGTGGGGCTTAAGTTTATTCCCACCGTCCTGAGTGACAAAAAAATCAATCTCAACTTAGCAGTAGACGTCAGCGAAATCGCCAATAGTAGTTCGTTAACTTTAACGCCGAGTACAACCAACAGCACCTATGTTATTCCGCCCATTACTCGTCGTAGCGCTTCGTCAACGTTAGAACTGGCTGATGGGCAAACTATTGGTATCGCAGGGCTATTAAGTGAAAATGTTCGTGATGTGATAGCTGAAATGCCTGGTTTTAGCGATATCCCTATTATCGGCCAACTATTTAATAGCCAAGAGTATGTGTCTGGAGAGACGGAACTGGTGATTTTAGTCACTCCTAGGTTGGCTAAGCCTATCGACCGTCGTCGTATTAACCTTCCAACCGATGCTTTTGTTGAACCCAACGATCTTGAATATTACTTGTTAGGACGCGGTGCCTATTTGGCTCCGCATCCCAAGCAAAAACCAATGCGCGAAGAGAGCCAGTACCTGAGTGGCAGTAAAGGCGGAACTGAAGGCACTTTTGGTCATAGCTTATAGGAGCAGACAGATGAGTTATTTACTTAAACCACTAGTTTTTGTGTGCTTGGTTCTAGGGCTATCGGCTTGCGCATCGAATCAACATCGCTTGGGTATGTATAACGCTGAGTTGAGAGCAGAGCAAACCTTCAACCCAAATGCAACGCAAGAAAATATAGGATATATCCCAACAGGGAGCGGTGAACGAATGGAAGGTGCCTATCAGATCTATACCGGAAAACAGAGCAAAGATCTCTCTGGCACTGATAGTCAATTCTTAGAAGGGTTTACTGAGTAAATCTAAGGATATGGTATGGGCTTCAATCCAAACCAACCCAAGACGGTCCGCCGCCAAGCAGGTTTAGTTTTAGTCTTAGTGACGATGTCAATGCTGTCACTGATCGGTATCACAGCACTCGCAATCGACGTTAACCATGCTTTGATGAACAAAACTCGGCTGCAGAACTCTGTCGACTCGGCAGCGTTAGCGGCCGCCATTGTTTTAGATGATGAGGGCAGCGCGGCGGATGCTGAAGCGGCAGCGATTGAGACGATTACCCAAATGTCGAACGCCAGTGGTAATAGCAAACTCGATTTTTCTAGTGCGACGATTACCGTTCAAATCTCCAATAACCCGAAAGTATTCCCTGATGCGAGTTACGACAGCAGCAAAGACTCTTACGCACGTGTATCAGTGACTAATTACGCACTCGAAGACTTTTTTATTGATTTGTTCGGCATCAATAAGGTGTTAAAGGCGAGTGCCGTCGCGGGCCCAAGTCCGGGTATTGTGTTTTCCAATGTTGTACCTATGGCGGTATGCAAAGGAAGTGAGGGGGATCTCTATGGTTACAATAAAGAGCAAATCTATGCGTTAAAACTTGGTGATGGCAGCTTGTCTGAAATGGGGCCGGGTAATTATCAATTGCTCGACTTTGGCTCTGGCGCTGATACGGTACGTTCTGCATTAGCGGGGAGTTATGAGTATCCAGTGACCATAGGAGAGTCTGTTGACACAAAACCTGGGGTCAGCGCAGGCCCAGTTGGTCAAGGTTTAAATACACGTTTTGGTGACTATAGCGGTGGTGGCGTAAGCGCCGATGATTACCCACCAGATGAATACACCAAAGAGCCAGACACACCCGCAAGCCTAGATGCAGATGGTAACGTCGTTTATGGAGATGATGATTGGCGTTATGCCGATTATTTGGCTTCCCTGCCGTGTACTAAAGGCAGTACCGATTGCCCGTTAAATGGTCAACCTAATCGGCGAATGTTACCTATTCCTATCTTAGATTGTGATGATGTCAGTGGTGGAACGAATAGCTATGAGATTGTGGCGGTGGGATGTTTTTTTATGTTGCAACAAGCGCCGACTAATAATAGTGGGCAATCTGCTGTTTATGGCGAGTTTGTCGAAGAGTGTGAAGTAACAGGAGGGCTTTCTGGTAACAATCCTAATAGCGATGGTCCATACAAAATCGTTCTATATGAAGACCCTTACTCGGAGGATTCATGATGAAAGTTTTGTCATCTCAAAGGGGGATTGCTGCAGTCGAATTTTTGATTGTGTTGCCTTTGTTGCTGACTATTTTATTAGCAGTGACTGAGTTTGGTCAGGCATTTATTACCTTTAATACCTTGAATAAACTTGTGCACAATGGCGTTCGTTACGCAACTAGCGATATTCAGGGTACGTCCAGTTATGACCAAATCGCTGATGTGAGCAAAATTAAAAACATTGTTGTGTATGGCAAATCCGCTCCTACTGATGGCGATAGTGTCCTTGTGGAAGGCCTATCGGTTGATGATGTTTCGGTCGCTCATAGTAGTGGCTACGTCACTGTGAGCGTGGATTACAGTTATTCGCCGATTTCTTCTTTTTTACCGACCAGTTTAGATCTCTATTTCCCGCTCGATACTTCCGCCGTGATGAGGACTCTGCCATGAGAAATGCATCGAAACACCAGGCAGGTCTTAGCATTATTGAATTTACTTTAGTGTCAACGGTGTTACTGATGATCATCTTTGGTGTGTTTGAAGTAGGGCGCTATATGTATTCGCTGCAATTGATCAATGAAGCAACACGAATTGCTGCAAGGCTTGGCGTGGTATGTCGAGTAAAAGAACGCGACAACATTCCAGCGTTGGTAGTACCTACGCCACTGGCTGGAGGTTTTAGTTCCAGCAATCTTAGCATCGACTATTTAGACCAAAACGGAGCTGTTGTTGATATTGATGTGTCTTCAGATGACGCAGAAAAGGATACGTATTCTAAAATTTATTATGTGAGAGCAAGAGTCACTAATTTTGTCTATCAATTTTCTGGTGTTCTAAGCTTTTTAGGAGAAGGGGTATCAATACCTAATTATGAAACGGTAAGACCTCGAGAGAACCTTGGTTATCTAAGAGCTGATGGTGACGATACAACCTCTGACTATACAGAATGCTAAGGAGAAGAAATGGGTGAAGCGGTAAAACTAACCAGAAATGACAGCGGCGGTTTTCGTTTAAAAACCAATTTAACTATCTGGGTATTTTACTCCAGTGATCGCTTTCATCTGCATATTAGCCAAGAGTTGGCAAAGTGCCCCAATATCAGTTTTGAAACTATTTCATTCCATAGTTTAGTGGTTGCAAACCTTACACATTTCACTCCTCCAGATCTGATATTTGTGGAAACAGGGCCGAACTGGGCGCAAAAAGTGATGGAGCTTCAACACTATGAGGCGCCTTCGGATCAAGATGCCCATGAGGCTTCTTTAATTGTCTTTGGCAATGAAAACGACAATGGTGCACTTAAAATTGCGCTGAAAATCGGTGCTGCGGATTTCATTTCAGACAAAGTTGAATTATCGGAGCTGATACCGATGTTCAAGAATGTGGTTGAAGAGAAATTGGCTAACCGCAGCATTGGTGAGTTGTACGTATTTTTGAACACCAAAGGTGGAGCCGGGGCTTCAATGCTCGCGGTAAATACGGCAATGGAATTGGCAAAAGTGCACCCTGAGAAAGTGTTGCTTTTAGATTTAGACTTACAGTTTGGTGTCATCAACGATTATCTTAATACCAACTCTGCATATGGTATCGCGGATGCGATAGCTAATGTCGCTGACCTCGATGAAATGTCGCTCGGAGGGTATGTCACCAAACATAAATCTGGCTTGCACATGCTGAGTTTTAAACCGGAAAACAGTTACGATAATTACGAAAAAGCGCATAAATTCAGCAAGCTCTTGCCCATTTTGCGTGATTACTACCCTTACGTTGTTGTTGATTTATCAAGAGGTTTAGATCGCATGTTTACCTCTGTAATCAGTCCGGCGAGCAAAGTTTTTTTAGTGACTCAACAAAACTTAGTCGCAATCAAAAATACCTCTCGGCTCGTGAAGTTGTTGACCTTTGAATTTGGTCTTGCAAAAGAACAAATGGAAATGGTGGTCAATCGTTACGAAAAGCGTCAGTCCATCAAACTCAAAGATATCGAAGAAACCTTGCCAGGTCTTGTGCTCCACATGATTCCTAACGATTTTAAAGCCGCAGTTGAAAGTGCCAACCTCGGTCGCCCGTTTGTAGAGGCGAAAAAAAGTGGTCCGCTGGCAAAAGCTGTCATTGATTTTACTCATGCGCTTATTCCTGAAGCTGAAGAAAAATCGAGTTGGCTAAAACGCCTATTCACCTAATAACAAGGATCAGGAGTCATGCTATTTAAACGAAAAAATATCAATCCTGAATTGCAGGAAAAGGTTGATGAAGCGACTCAAAGAGAGCAAAAAGTTGCTGTCAGTGATGTTGAGAGTCATCCGGCTAGAGATCCTCAGGCGGATATCCAAGCTGTCCAGCAACGTAAGCGAATGGAATCTGATGCGAAAGAAAAAGCGGTTGATGAAGCGAGGAAACAACTCGAGCAGGAACTTGCGACTAAACACTATTACCATCAGCGCTTGCTTGAAACCTTGGATTTAGGGCTTTTAGCGAGTTTAGAGAAAGATCGCGCTAAGAAAGATCTTCACGATGCGATAGTCCAGTTGATGGCCGAAGATCAAGCTCATGCGCTAAGTGCGGAAGGTCGCCGCCGAGTGATCCAACAAATCGAAGACGAAGTATTTGGCCTTGGTCCACTTGAGCCGTTACTTCACGATCCTACCGTGTCCGATATTCTGGTGAATGGTCCTAAAAGCGTTTACGTTGAACGCCGAGGAAAATTAGAACGAACACCTTACACTTTTTTAGATGGTCGCCATCTTAGAAATATTATTGATCGTATTGTTAGCCAGGTTGGCCGTCGTATTGATGAAGCGTCACCCATGGTTGATGCTCGCTTGGCTGACGGTTCTCGTGTGAATGCGATCATTCCACCTTTAGCGCTTGATGGCGCATCGGTGTCGATACGTCGCTTTGCTGTCGACAAGCTCACCATGGAAAATCTATTGGGCTACAACTCCTTGTCTCCTCAGATGGCGCAATTTGTAGAAGCCGCGGTAAAAGGTGAGCTCAATATTCTTATTGCTGGTGGTACCGGTTCTGGAAAAACCACCACGCTAAATATTTTCTCCGGTTTTATTCCGTCCGATGATCGCATTATTACCATCGAAGATTCCGCGGAGCTTCAGCTTCAGCAACCCCATGTTGTTCGCTTGGAAACGCGCCCTGCAAACTTAGAAGGAAAAGGGGAAATCACTCAGCGCGATTTGGTTAAAAACTCACTGCGTATGCGCCCTGACAGAATTGTGCTGGGGGAGGTTCGTGGTAGTGAAGCGGTGGATATGTTAGCGGCAATGAATACCGGCCATGATGGTTCGTTGGCAACCATTCACGCTAATACGCCACGTGATGCGCTGAGCCGTGTCGAGAATATGTTCGCAATGGCTGGTTGGAATATGTCGACCAAAAACCTGAGAGCGCAAATAGCCTCTGCGATTCATCTTGTGGTTCAGATGGATCGCCAAGAAGATGGTAAGCGCCGTATGGTCAGCATTTCCGAGATTAACGGCATGGAAGGAGAGATCATTACCATGTCAGAAATTTTTCGCTTTCAACGTCAAGGGATGGATGAAGACGGCAATGTTATTGGCTATTACACGGCGACGGGCGTTATTCCTGCCTGTCATGACCAATTGAGTAAGCGCGGGATGCACTTGCCCTTCGATATTTTTAACGAAACCTACCAGTAAGGAGATTCGTTATGCCGCAAGATGCCACACTGTTTTTTGTACTGCTATTTTTTGCGGTGGTGTTTATTTCACAAGCGCTGATTTTACCTGCCGCGGGGAGCAAGGCGAAACATAAACAGTTGTCTGAACGACTAAAAGAGACGCAAACCAATTTAGATGAAGAAGCTCGCTCCCTTCTTAATGAGCATTACCTGAAAAGTCTTTCTCCAATGGATAGGCGTTTGGTGAAAATTAAATGGTTTTCATCATTGAAAAAAACCATTGAACTGTCTGGGCTCGATTGGACATTGTCGCAAATGCTCACGCTGACTTTAATCATCAGTTCTTCAGTGGCGGTGATATTAATTATTTTAGGGCAGCCTTTCTATTTGCCGATTATCGCATTCGTGTGTATTTGGGTTTCAGTCCATTTCTGGCTTCAGCAACGTATTTCTGGTCGTTTAGCTCAATTTGAAGAGCAGCTTCCCGACGCGCTAGATATTATGCGCCGTATGTTGCAAGCCGGTCAGCCGATTACTCAGGCTTTTAAGGAAGTCGGGGATGAAATGCCAGACCCAATAGGTGTTGAATTCAAAAATACCTTTAACTTGCTTAATTACGGTTATGACATGCGTTTAGCGATCATGCAGATGGCGGAACGTACGCCGACGGTGGCGATGCTGGCGTTCTCGAGTGCAGTATTATTGCAAAAAGAAACCGGCGGTAATCTTTCCGAAAACCTGGAAAAAGTGTCTCGAATTCTTCGCTCACGATTTAAATTGCAGCGCAAGATTAAGTCGATTTCCGCCGAAAGTCGCTTGTCGGCTTGGATTCTTGTTCTTTCTCCATTTGTGCTGTTTTTCTTTATCTGGATGACGAATGAAAAATACGCGGCAAATTTATATACCGATCCACGTGGCCCCAATTTAGTCGCCGGCGGCATAGTTTCTTTATTTATTGGGTCGCTTTGGATTCGAAAAATTATCAATTTCGAGGTGTGATATGGACATATTGCTAAATTGGCTAGACAGCTTGCAACTCGACGGTCGAATGGTGTTCTTGGGGATGATCCTTATTTCAAGCACTCTCATGTTGTTAGCCGTTGTGCTATTAGTGTTTGGACGTCGTTCGCCACTTAAAGTGAAATTAGAGCAAATCAAAACTAGCCAAGAACCAGCTCAAATCAGGAAATCTAAGCGCTTAGATCATACGCTAGAATCGTTAGCGCCGGTGATGACGCCGAAAAATGTTAAAGAGCGGGAAAGTATTCGTCATCAATTAATGCATGCGGGATATCATGATGCGAGTGCGTTGACGACATTTTATGCCCTGAAAGGTTGTTCATTGGCGTTAGGTGTGGCGATTGGTGCGACCGTCTATTTCTTAAACCCATCGATTGAGGGAAAAATCCCGCTATTGATTGTGGGGGCGATTGCCGCTGGACTATTCCTACCTAATATCCTACTGCGTAAAATCATCGCGAAACGTCAATCTCGTATTCGAGGTGGGGTGCCAGATGCGCTCGATTTGCTTGTCGTTTGTACCGAATCAGGGCTTGGTTTTAGTGCCGCACTGCGCCGCGTTGCGGATGAGCTGACCATTTCTCATCCTGACTTTGCGGATGAACTCGATACTGTGTGCGCCAAAATCAAAGCCGGCATTGATATGTCGGATGCGTTTGATGATTTGATCAAAAGGACAGGTGTGGTTGAGATTAAAGGACTCGTGAGTATGCTCGCCCACGCATCGCGAATTGGTGGGAGCTTGTCACAAACACTTCGCGAATATACCGAAGATTTTCGTGATAAACGTAATCAAGAAGTAGAAGAAATAGCCGCCAAAATTCCGACCAAAATGATTTTTCCTTTGCTGATTTTTATTTGGCCATGCTTCTTTATCGTTGCCATTGGACCCGCCATGCTGAGCCTTTCTGCAACGCTCGGAAAATAAGGAATTTGCTATGCATCATTATCTTAAAACCGTTCTGTTTTGTGGAATGATTGGACTAGGCGGGTGTTCGAGTTCAGAGCCCGTGCAAAACACTTTTGATGCCAGTCTATATGAAGGGCGACCGATTGATACTCTGTCTAGTGATGTGCCTCCTCTCAATGAAACCGAAGCGATTTCACGAGGTGATGTTGCGCTTCGAAATAATAATTATGATCTGGCACTGTATGAATACATACGTTCTCTTTCATTTCCGACCGCGCGCTTTCAAGATAAGTCTCTGTATAACATCGGCCGTATTCACCAATCGCGGGGTAATATCGCCCTTGCTGAAAAAGCTTATTTATTGGCGTTGGATTACAACCCCAACAACATCCAGGTATTAACGCAACTAGGTGTGGAATACAGCAAGGCCGGTAACACTCAGCAAGGTCGAGAATATATGTTACGTGCTGTTAATGCCGATCAAGTGAGGTTGAACAGTAAAATTAGGTTGCAAGCCAGTGATTCACAGAACAAAGAGCAGGTATTGGCGTTATTGGTTGATAATCAATCACCAGCAGAAGCGTTAATGGCGCTTGGAGTATTAGAGGATGTGGCGACTCAACACGATGTTGCTCAAGCATGGTATAGCAAGGCTTTGATGGTCGATGGTGACTCCGTCAAGACATTGATGAATTTGGGCTATTCCTACTACATGTCCGGGGATTACACCACCGCTCAGCGTTTCACTTTGGCAGCATTAGACAAATCACCAGACAACAGTAAAGCCTTAAACAATTTGGCTCTGATTTATTTAGCCAAAGGTGAAGTAAGACGTGGTCTAGGCGTATTCAAAAAGCAGATGGATACTCCAGAGGCACTCAATAATGTCGGTTATATATTGATGATTCAGGGAAAACCGGATCAAGCGATTCCCTATTTGCAGCAAGCGATCAATATGAAGCCAAGCTACTATAAAGTGGCCAATGAGAATTTGGAACGCGCGCTGGCACTCGTCAAAGAAGAGCCGGGGCAGTAAGTGACCAGATAAACGCATAAAAACAGGGGAGCATAGCTCCCCTGTTTTCATTCAATGTTGTCACAGTAATACCAAACCAGAGACTAAGTAAAACGTCACCAAGGCTAAGATCGGTAACTTGAGGTGTTTGAGTAAATACCAACCTATCACTATTAGCGCCATGTCTAGAGGGGTAGAGACAGCACTAACAAATATCGGCTGATAAAGCGCTGCGATTAACAGCCCAACCACGGCGGCGTTGACCCCTTGTAGTGCTCCCGAGACTTTGTTGTGCTGAGCCAGTGACGCCCAATCTTTCAGCACCACTAACAACAGTAAAAATCCCGGCAGAAAAACCGCTACAGTTGCGGTTAAGGCGCCTAGTAATGGCGATTGAGAGGATAACTGGTAGCCCAAAAATGTCGCTAGGCTAAACATGGGGCCAGGCACAGCCTGCGCTGCTGAATAGCCAGTAATGAACGCATCGCCGCTTAATTGTTCACCTAATGTATTTTGCAGTAGTGGCAGCACGACATGTCCGCCACCAAACACCAAACTGCCTGTCTGGTAGAAATCATTGAATATTTGCGCGGCAACGAAATGGGGCGCGAAAATGACCGGAAGGATAAGTAACAGAATAAATATCACTAAGGCGAAATAGTTAGGCTTAAAGCGCAATTTGGCTTGAGGTTCCTTGGACGCGATAAACTGAATTCCGGTTATCGCTGCGCCGATTAATACCGTTATTTGCATCGTCATAGATGGGAAGATAAGCAGTAAGACCGCACTGATAACACATAACATGATGGTGATATTGGAACGGCAAAAATTTTTATACATGCCAAGCGCGGCATCAGCAACCACGACCACCGCAAGCAGTTTGAGTCCGTGAACCAATTTGTCGAATAGTGGAGCATCGATAAAATGATGACTCAATGCGGCCAACACTAGCATTAAGATCACCGAAGGAAGGGTAAAGCCTAAAAAAGCACTGACTGCACCAACTAATCCACCGCGATGATAACCGATCGCAAACCCCACCTGACTAGACCCAGGTCCAGGTAGAAATTGACTTAATGCGACAAAATCCGCGTACTCTTTTTCGCTGAGCCATTGTTTGTTTTCAACAAAATAGTGGCGAAAGTAACCAATGTGCGCAGCGGGTCCACCAAAACTGACCCAGCCCAAAGCAAAGAAAATCTTAAAGATGGAAAACATGATTAGGTTATCGTATGGAATAAAGTGGCAGGAATACTCTATGCAATGATTATCTATTATTCAAATTAATAGTATTAATACTAAGTATGAATAAGGTAGGTCAGCATGAATGCATTTAACTGGAAAAACGTCGACCTCAATTTGCTGGTCGCATTTCAAGCCTTATATCGTACTCGTAGTGTCAGTATGGCGGCTCAAGCATGCAGTGTCAGTCAATCTGCGATGAGTCATACGCTGCAAAGAATGCGCGGATTATTTGGCGACCCTCTGTTTGAACGGGTTGGTGCGCGTATGGAGCCGACTCAGCGCGCGCAAGAAATGGCGGGTTGGGTGGATAGCATTCTTGCCACAGTGAGAACCGAACTTCTCTCCAAAAGAGCATTCTCTGCCGAGCTGTACGATGGTGTATGGCGAATTGGGTTAACCGATTATGCCGAGCAACTGTTTGCTCCTGAACTTTATGACCAGATAAAGCGCTCATCTCCGGAGTCGCAAATCAGTTTTTATCACGTAAATCGCAGTAATTATGTTGAACTGACCGAGAACGAACAGCTGGATGTGTTGATTGGCAGCATAAAGGTGCCGAACGTCCGTTTTCAATACGACAAGCTTTATACCGAGCAGCATTTGAGTTTGTTCGACCCGCAACAGTTGCCTTTCACGACTTCCATTACCTTAAAGCAGTTTGTCAGTGTCGAGCACGCGGTGGTGAGCCCGGATGGCGCGCTGCAGACTCAACTTGATGATAGCTTGGAAGCATTAGGGGCAATTCGGCGAGTCAGCGTGGTCTCGCGTAATTTCCTCACGATTTGGCGTTTGATTAAAGGCAGAAAACTGATTTGTACTCTGCCGAAACGTTTTGCCCGTCATCCTGAATTTACCCAGGGGTTAAAAGCGCTGCCGACCCCAGTGATGATCGAAGATTTCGATATTCAGATGTTTTACCTCAAGTCACAACGCCAAGATTTGCGCAACATTTGGATTCGAGACTTGATACATAAGGTCATTGCGCCGAACTAGCCGCTAGGAATCCTCAGGCCTTGATGAAGGCGAGCAGGTTATCGACTTGATGTTGATGACTTGATTCAACCCCGGCAAAATTGCCATATTTTGGCGCGTGGCGATCATTTTCGCGCGGAAAATGCCAGCCGATGGTTTGCTCAACAAATTGACGGGCAAATTGCTCGGAAACTTCAAGGCAACCGGAAAGAACCGTATCGACGTAAGTTTGCATGATCGGGGCTAAACTGCATGGTGGCTCCGGGGCATCTTTGACGTAGACCCAGACACAATCTTGTTCATCAAGAGGAGTTTGGCAGTCGATATGTTCAAGCGCGACTTCAATGCGGTGATAGCCGCGTTCGCGATAATCAAAATCGGCCAGCGCAGAATCATCAATCGCGAGCAACACTCCGTTGACTTCGCCATCACCTTGGGTGACAACCAGTGGTGAAAGGGTATAAGAGTCGTCGATTTTACTCCAATAGCGTACTAAGCCTTTTACATTGGCGGGAATCGCTGCTGCCGTTTGGCCTGTAAGTTGTCTAGATGCAGAATTCATTAGGCTTCCATAGCCAAAGATGTAAGTCGTCATTGGGTTCTCCCTACCTGTTTCATCTCAAACTAATCGCTTTTGACACAAAAGAAAAGTGCAGCGTTATAACCTTTCATCTATCGCTAGAACCAAAAAGCCTCAACCGAAGTTGAGGCTTTAATGGCTATGCGTAGAGCGTATTAGTTGTTGCTGTGCAATTCACTGTTAAGCTCAACCGCCGTTTTGTTCGCTAGGCATTCAATTTGACCAGTTACCGAGTTGCGGCGGAACAGTAGGTCAGAAACACCGGCAAGATCGCGGGCTTTGATGATTTCAACTTCGTTGCCATCAGAATCCAGCATGCGAACCTTAGTACCTGCCGTCACATATAAGCCTGATTCAACCGTGCAGCGGTCACCAAGTGGGAAGCCAAGACCAGCATTTGCACCAAGTAGTGAGTTTTCACCGATAGAGATAACGACTTTACCGCCGCCAGATAGCGTACCCATGATCGACGCACCGCCACCGATATCTGAACCATCACCGACCATCACGCCCGCTGAAATACGACCTTCAACCATGCTGACGCCAGTGGTGCCGGCGTTAAAGTTGATAAAGCCTTCGTGCATAACTGTTGTGCCTTCACCTACGTGAGCACCAAGACGCACGCGAGACGTGTCGGCGATACGCACGCCAGTTGGCACCACGTAGTCAACCATTTTAGGGAATTTGTCCACGCAATCGACACTCAGTGCACGGCCAGCAAGACGAGCTTCGATTTGACGATCGGCCAGTTCTGGTAGATCGATTGGGCCTTCGTTGGTCCATGCGATGTTGTGCAGTAGACCAAAGATGCCATCAAGTACCGTACCGTGAGGTTTAACGAGGCGGTTAGAAATCAGTTGTAACTTCAGAAAGCCTTCCGCAACAGATTGAGGTTGCTCGTCATTTTCAAGAATCACAAGGACTAGCGGCTGCGCCGAATTGGCGGCCTTAGCAGCGAATGATGCGCTTGCTGGTTGTTGATGAGCGGCAAAAACTTCGCTTAGTGCGGCGCTTTGCGCGGCTTGCACTTCAATAGCTTGGTTACCTTGTTGGTAATCAACCACTTCAGCAAGCGCTTTTACCAACTCATCGCTTGGATTGAGGATTGGGGTTGGGAAAAACGCTTCGATGATTTTGCCATCACGGTTTTTAGTTGCGCTACCAAAGGCCAAAGAAAAGTAAGCCATATTCTATCTCCATTTAAATTGGGCATGAGCCGCCGCGCGGCGGATATTCTTTATGTTGAGAGCCATCATAATGACAGGGTGTTTGAGATAAAAGAGCAAATGAGCAGAAAGTCTGTAAGACGATATGTTTTGTCTTTTAAGAGATATATTTTTCTATTCAGAAATACAGAAATAACGCACCATCGAGCCAATAAAAAAGCCCAAGACCGCAGTCTTGGGCTTTGAATACTTTACTTTCAACTGATTGGCGATGCGTTTATACGCTTTATGTTATATCCAACCATTCACCTGTTGAGCGAGGTGGAAAGTGGTTTATTTTTTCGCTAGGTCAGCTGAGTGCTCAGATAGGAATGCAGCAACGCCGTCTGGAGACGCTTTCATACCTGCTTTACCTTCTTCCCATTGCGCTGGACACACTTCACCGTGAGTTTGGTGGAAGTTTAGTGCGTCAACCATGCGTAGCATTTCGTCGATGTTACGACCAAGAGGGCCATCGTTGATCACTTGGTGACGAACAACACCTTCTTCGTCAATTAGGAACGAACCACGTAGCGCGATGCCAGGGCCGTTTGGATCAACAACGTCGTATGCTTTAACGATGTCGTGAGTAGTATCTGCAACCAATGGGTATTTAACTTGACCGATACCGCCGTTTTCGATTGCAGTGTTACGCCATGCATTGTGAGAGAAAACTGAGTCGATAGAAATACCGATTACTTCAGCACCTTTCGCTTGGAAGTCAGCTAGACGCTCATCAAAGGCAATGATTTCTGATGGGCAAACGAATGTGAAGTCTAGTGGGTAGAAAAATACAACGGCTTTCTTACCTTTAGTAAACTCTTTTAGGTTGAAGTTATCGACGATTTCACCGTTACCTAGAACTGCTCCAGAAGTGAAATCAGGGGCTTGACGACCTACTAGTACCATTTTTTATTGCTCCTAAATCAATAGTAATTAGTCAGGCTCCAATCCAAAATTGAGCCCGGTCCGTGTTGATACGAGACAAACTATATTACAGGCGTTAGTATAGAAAAAAGCGAAATAAATAGATTAACTTAATCGAATAAAGCGATGAGTGAATTTTGTTCGGTGCGAGTTATAAAACCCTAAGAAATGAATGGAATATTATGAATAAGTGGCCTAGTTTGAAGCAGTTACACTACTTAGTTACCTTGCACGAAACCCGCCACTTTAATGAAGCAGCCGCTCGCTGTTATGTGAGTCAGTCCACATTAAGTAAAGGTATTCAGACCTTAGAAGCGCTGATTGGCTGTCCTCTTTATGAGAAAAAAGATAAGAAAAGTCCTCTGGTATTTACTTTAACCGGCGAAAAAGTCGTTCAGCAAGGTAGGCATCTTCTGGCGATGGGGCAAGATCTGGTTGAACTGGGTCGCACCTGCCAGGCTAATCAAATGGAAGGGCAGTTAAAAGTCGGGTGTATACCAACCATCGCTCCCTTTCTGCTTTGCGATTTGGTTCAAGAGGTCAATATTCGTTTTCCAGCACTGCATTTATTGCTGCGTGAAGACACCACGACCAATCTACTGAGTGCGCTACGTCATGGCGAACTCGATGTGTTGATTCTGGCGCTACCGGTGGATATCGATGGCATGGAAAGCTGCATTGTGGGGCGTGATCCATTTAAAATGGTGATCAGTCGTCATCAAGCTGATGGTATTCGTGTCCCCATCAAATACGATGATCTGCCCGATGAGTCGGTATTTCTGCTCGAACGTGAACACTGCTTGACTGAACATGCCGTCTCGGCTTGTGAATTAACTGGTAAAGAAAAAATCAACCCGTTTACCGCGACCAGTTTACATACCTTAGTTCAAATGGTGGCGAATGGTCTCGGTACGACTTTTATTCCGCAAATGGCGATTGAGCACGGCTTACTTGATAACCAGAATTTGCTGGTGGTAGAGCCGCCAGGGCAAAAAGCCTATCGCAATATTGGCTTGGTTTGGCGACCAAGTTCCTCACGTTTAAACACCTTCCAACAGCTTGCAGATTTGGTTGCCGAACTGTTGTGAAGCCTGCTTATGACTACTGACTAGTGAATTATTCTAATTTTTAGCAATTTCTCTGCTGTTGTATAGATAATTACACTGTTGGTGTTTTTTGACTTGTAAAATTTTACACAACATATTTGGGTGAAGCTTTCATTAAATAGTAAAACTTCACAATGTTAATTTTACAATCGAAGCGAATAGCCTGCGCATTAAGTGTGGGCTTTTTTATTTTTATCTTATTGATGTATATAAACTTTGATTGGCAAGGGAACGATGTTGATCTGGTTTTTATTATTTCGACATTGCAAATTTTACTGTAATTAAATTACGTAAATACTTACATCTTAAGGTTGAGGGTTAAGTGTAATTTTACTGCCGAATAAAACTTTGAATTTAGTGTTATTGCGGTTTTTCTATTTCGAATTTAATTTCGCTGGTATATGTTATTTAAAGGCTTTTTGATAATTACTTAATTGAACTGCCAATAATAATATCTGCGAAATTTAATTAATAGAGAGGCTAGGGCCAACACATATTTTAAAGTTGTTATGTGGTTTTATAGTTACAAATGTAACTTTGATGCTCTAAACCTTCTCCGAGATACCGTCAAGGAAGAAGAGTTATGCTTGCACCACTCAATGAAACTGTTACGCCAATTCGACGCAACTCACCCAGTGATGCTGTAGAATTGCTACACATTACCCATCCGATGAGCACGGCTCAAAGTGCCATTTTTCCTCTCGCAGCACAGCGCTTTTTAGCCAAATTATGCGAACAATTTTCCCCTGCATTGGATGCATTGCTTGGTGCTCGAGAAGGTCAGCAGCAACGCATCGACAGCGGTCAGCTTCCGGATTTTCTCCCTCACACTCGCGAGATTCGTGAGGGCAGTTGGAAGATTCTCGGTATTCCTGACGACCTGCTTGATCGAAGAGTAGAAATTACTGGCCCAACGGATCGCAAAATGGTGATTAATGCGCTGAATGCTAACGTGAAAGTCTTTATGGCGGACTTTGAAGATTCGATGTCGCCGGGCTGGAATCAAGTGCTGGACGGGCAAATCAACCTTCGTGATGCGGTGAATGGTGATATCGAGTATACCAATCCTGAAAATGGCAAAGTCTACCGCTTGAATCCCGATCCTGCGGTGCTTATTTGCCGAGTTCGCGGCTTGCACCTTAAAGAGAAACATGTGACGTTTGCCAAGCAAGCCATTCCCGGTTCGCTGTTTGATTTTGCGTTGTACTTTTTCAATAACTACGACGCCTTGCTAAAGAAAGGCAGCGGTCCATATTTTTACCTACCCAAATTGCAATCACACCGTGAGGCTCAGTGGTGGAGCGACGTGTTTCACTTTACTGAAGACTATTTTGGCCTCGATACCGGAACCATCAAAGCCACGGTATTGATTGAAACTCTGCCTGCTGTGTTTGAAATGGATGAAATTCTATTTGCACTTAAAGAGCACATTGTTGGGCTCAATTGCGGGCGCTGGGATTACATTTTCAGTTATATCAAAACGTTGAAAAAACATCCTGATCGCGTGTTGCCTGATCGCCAGATTGTGACCATGGATAAGCCGTTTCTTAGCGCTTATTCTCGGCTGCTTATCAAAACCTGTCATCGCCGCGGTGCATTTGCGATGGGGGGCATGGCGGCGTTTATTCCAGCTAAAGATCCTGAGCAAAATCAGCAAGTGCTCGACAAAATTCATCACGACAAACTGCTTGAAGCGACTAACGGCCACGATGGAACTTGGGTTGCTCACCCTGGGCTTGCTGATACAGCCAAAGCGGTATTTGACCAAGTATTAGGGGCGCGAACTCATCAGTTGGATGTCAGTCGTCAGCAGGATGAGCCGATATCAGCTGCGCAACTGCTCGAACCCTGCGGCGGCGCAAGAACCGAACAAGGCATGCGTCATAACATTCGCGTCGCGCTGCAATACATCGAAGCCTGGATTGGTGGCAATGGCTGTGTACCGATCTACGGTTTGATGGAAGATGCCGCAACCGCAGAGATCTCTCGCGCTTCCATCTGGCAATGGATTCAACATTGTAAAACGCTAGATAACGGCGCGGTCGTCACTAAAGCACTATTTCAGCAGTATTTAGATGAAGAAATTCAAGTGGTGAAGCAAGAGTTGGGCGCGGCACGATTTAACGCAGGACGCTTTGATCAAGCGGCCAAGCTGATGAGCGAACTGACCACAAGCGACCAATTATGCGATTTTCTTACGATTCCAGGTTATGACTACCTTGTATAGCACAGAAGAAAGCCCTGTAGCAGACCAACAATTTTAACTTATCAATATCGATTACTTAATCCATATACATCCATTAATAACGTGAACGTTTGCTAGGCGGAGAGGGAAGTACTGCCTATCAAAGGAAGAAACTGCGCACGCGCACATAATAAGAGGGATTGACCATGACCTTAACTCGCCGTCAACAAATTGAAGCTTTAGAGAAAGATTGGGCGACCAATCCACGCTGGAAAAACGTCAAGCGCACCTATGGCGCTGAAGAAGTCGTTGAGCTGCGTGGCTCGATGATTCCAGCCAATACCATCGCCCAAAAAGGCGCTGACAAGCTTTGGAGCTTAGTCAACGGCCAGGCCAAAAAAGGCTACGTCAACTGTTTGGGCGCTTTAACCGGCGGGCAAGCGGTGCAGCAAGCCAAAGCGGGGATTGAAGCTATTTACCTTTCGGGATGGCAAGTCGCGGCCGACAACAATACTGCCTCCACTATGTATCCGGATCAGTCGTTGTACCCGGTTGATTCGGTGCCTTCGGTGGTCAAACGTATTAACAACGCCTTTCGTCGCGCTGACCAGATTCAGTGGGCTGCGGGAGTGACTCCGCAAGATGAAAATGGCATCGATTATTTTCTACCGATTGTCGCCGATGCGGAAGCCGGATTTGGCGGTGTACTCAACGCCTATGAGCTGATGAAATCGATGATTGAATCGGGCGCGGCTGGGGTACATTTTGAAGACCAACTGGCCTCGGTGAAAAAGTGTGGCCATATGGGTGGCAAGGTGTTGGTGCCAACCCAAGAAGCGGTACAAAAACTGATTGCCGCGCGTTTAGCCGCAGATGTGGCCGGTACCACAACCCTAGTGATTGCACGTACTGATGCCAATGCTGCAGACTTGCTAACGTCTGATTGCGATCCGTACGATAAAGACTTTATTGTTGGCGAACGTACCGCAGAAGGTTTCTATCGTGTACGCGCAGGGATAGATCAAGCCATCGCCCGCGGACTTGCTTATGCACCGTATGCGGATTTGGTGTGGTGTGAAACGGCAAAACCGTGCTTGGAAGAAGCGCGTAAATTTGCCGAGGCAATTCATGCCGAGTATCCAGAGCAACTGCTCGCGTATAACTGCTCGCCATCCTTTAACTGGGAAAAAAACCTCGATGCCGACACCATCGCTAAGTTCCAACAAGAGCTTGCAGATATGGGTTATAAATACCAATTCATCACTCTGGCGGGCATTCACAACATGTGGTTCAACATGTTTGAACTTGCCCACGCTTATGCACAAGGTGAGGGGATGCGTCACTATGTTGAAAAAGTTCAGCGCCCAGAATTTGCCGCTGCCGAAAAAGGTTACACCTTTGTCGCTCACCAACAAGAGGTGGGAACGGGGTATTTCGACAAAATGACCAATACCATTCAAGGTGGGCAGTCATCGGTGACTGCATTAACCGGTTCCACCGAAGAAGAGCAATTTTGATAACCAATTAAATTGTCAAAAAACGTAACCAAATAAAGCGGCGTAAGCCGCTTTATTTTATTAGATCGACAATATTTTATTAAATGAGTAGGGGCTTATCTCTCAACACGTAAGAAAAGTCTAATATAGGCTAAAGGTTTGTCTAAGAAGTCATCAAGCTTATTTTTCTCAAGATATTATAAATTGGTCACCACGGTTTTATTTGACTTTAATTTTAGAGTTATTACTCTACATGTCGAATTTATCCGTACATAATTAGAGCTTACTCCAATTGATTTTAATGACCGCAAACAACAATACAGAAGCTGATGCAAAATTTAACTATTATGATTGTCGACGATCATCAACTGCAACTAGCAGCGATGGGCGTCCAATTAAAACATCTTGGTATTACCAACCTGATTAGTTGTATGAGTGGCAAGGACGCGGTGGAAGCAATTAATAATCGACATGTCGATATTATTTTTTGTGATTTAATCATGCCAGATATGGATGGTGTGGAATTAATAAAAAATTTATCTAAATATCAATATAAAGGCGTACTGGTTATTTTAAGTGGCGCTGATGAGAATTTAATTTCAACAGTGAAGCACATGAGTTTAAAGCTTGGTTTTTCTCATGTTTATGAAATAAAAAAGCCAGCCAGTCATGAGAGTATTCAAAAGATACTCGATGATAAGTCTATCTACGAAAAAATATTAAATAGCGATAAACAGAAACATGTCACGCTAGATGATTTTAAATTCGCACTGAAAAACGGTGAGATAAAAAATCACTATCAGCCGCAAATTGATTATGCCACCAATCAGATGAGTGGTGTGGAAGCGCTTGCTCGTTGGATTCACCCTAAGCTTGGCATTTTGTATCCCAATGCTTTTCTTCCTATGATGCTTGAAGCTGAGCTCGAGTATGAACTGTATCGCGTGGTGCTGCGTAATGCGCTTTACGATCTGTCGAAAGGTTTAATTAGCTGCAAGGTGTCAATCAACGTCACGCAAAAAGAGCTAGAGCAACAAGGGTTTACCGATGAACTGCTGCAACTGTGCCGTGAGTTTGGCGTTGAACCGAAAATGTTGACCATTGAGCTCACTGAAACCGGTATTTATACCGACTCGGTCGAGCTAGTGACCAATATATCGCGTTTAAGGATCAATGGGGTTGGTCTTGCAATTGATGATTTTGGTACCGGCAATTCCTCTTATTTGAAGCTGTCTCAGTTGCCGTTTACCGAAATTAAGATTGATCGACGCTTTGTATCGAACTGTTATCAAAACGAAAAGAAGAAATCGATTATTAAATCGATGTGTACGTTATCAAAAAGTATGGATGTTAAGTTGGTTTCTGAAGGGGTCGAAGATAGCGATACATGGGCATTAATGCAGAGCTATGGCGTTGATGTTTGCCAAGGATACTTCACAGGTAAACCTGTGTCGGTTGAGGTTTTAAATCAAATTGAGTTGGATTGATTGATGTTTTTATCTAAAAATCGCTGCAACTTGAGCACCTTTTACAAGGTGTCCAAAGTGGTATTGAAATCGTTATTTTTAAGCATGTTTCTTTACTACGTTTACAGCACGTCTTCGACAGAACGCAGTATTTCGATGTTATCGAGAGATTTTGACTCGCTCACACGGGTTATTGAACTCAATAAGCAAAAAATATTGATGATGGCGATGCTTGCTGAATCCGAGACGGAACTGCCAGTGATGACGGTGCATGAAAATGTGTCGAGTTACGATGTGTTTACTTATACCGATAACGACGGGTACGTCGCGTCTCACAGCGATAATATCATTGCTGATTTAATGAAGATATCGCAAAAATACATTCCATCCCTGTTTTCATCCGATGAAGTGTTTATGTACTATCGCTCGTATTTGGGCGGCAGTATTATTTCTGGCGAGGATCTGCCTAACTTTCCGGCTTCCTCGAATATCCTATCTAAAGAGCGCTGCTTATTACATGAGTCGTGCTCTATTTATTCAAAAGACTATCAACTGAGAGATCGACTGATCATTTCGCCGATTTATGACGATCTGTACACCGGAAGACCGACAATTTCGATTGTCAGTCCGGTGTACAACGAAGGCAAAATCATTGGCGATTTTGTGGTTGACGTTCATCTGCCTGACAGTTTGGTGGCAAGCAAAAGCATGCTGACTTACCGCTCTGGCAGTTACAAAAACAACGTATTAGAAGATATTAACTACCCATTTAAAAATTTTGCTTACTCTAAAGAGTATGTGGCAGATAACCGAAGTAAATTCATTTTAAGGCTCTCTTTTATTCGTGTATTTCTGCATAACTGTTGGCTGTTTGGGGTCATTTTCTTACTTATTAGCTTAATTGTTTGGAAATGGGAAGAATCCAAACTGCGCCACTTAAAACTTCAGCAAGCGATGATTGCGGCCAATCGCGATGAATTAACATCGCTGTATAATCGTAAGATCTTCAAAGATGAAGCGTTTCTCAATGAGGTGGCAGAAAAAGGCGCGAGCGTCATTGTGATTGATGGCAATCGCCTTAAAGAGATCAATGATACTCACGGCCATGCGGTGGGAGATTTGGCGATTCAACATATTGCCAATGGCATGAAAAAGACCTTCCGCAGTTCCGATTTCTTGATTCGCAGTGGTGGGGATGAATTTGTGGTGGTTTTGCCAGGCTGCCAACTGCAACGCGCAAATGTTTTGGCTGAAAACTTGAAGAACCTGATCGCCGATAATGTGATTCACCCTTATCAAGTCAGCGTTAGTATCAGCACCGGGGTGGTTGAAAAGCGCGATTCAGAAAGCATTAAGTCAGCGTTACTTAGAGCAGACGAGCAGCTCTATGAAGAAAAAGGTCAGCGTAAAGGCGAGGGCGGTGCGGGATTTAAATCAGTACGAGTGCATGGAACACTTGATGCGAACTCTTAATCAATATCATCGTTCACGCTTTGAGTTCATGGGTCTACTGAGTTTAAGGTGGTTTTAGGCAGTTTAATGTTGCACCAACTGAGTTAAATCGGGTTTACTCGTTATAGCAAAGGCAGCCAATTGGCTGCCTTTTTGTCGTTTGAATCATGCCTAGCACCCAAGAGCCAAGGCATGATTTAGATTAGCTCACTTTAAAGAAGCTCACTTGTTCTGCCAATGTGGTCGACATTCTGGCTAACTCTTGTGAGGCTTGATTGCTGTCGGTAATCATCGCCACGGTTTGGTCAACGTTATCTCGAACGGTTGTGATGCTTTCGCTGATCATCTCGGCAGTGGAACTTTGCTCTTCGGTCGCGGTGGCAATTTGAGTATTGAGATTGTTGGTTTTCGATACGCTGTCATTAATGGTGGCGAATGCGGTGCGCGCCGAATCGGATTGCTCGACAGTTTGCTGCAAAATAATTTGGCTGGCGTCGATCGATTCCACAACTTGAATGGTGTTGGTTTGCAGCGTGGTAATTTGCCCTGCAATCTGCTCGACCGCTTTTTGGGTTTGCTGCGCCAGTTGGCGTACTTCATCAGCAACCACGGCAAAGCCACGTCCTTGCTCACCAGCGCGCGCGGCTTCAATGGCGGCATTGAGCGCCAGTAAGTTGGTTTGCTCGGCAATTTTTTGAATCACATTCATCACTTCGCTGACTTGTTCGGTGCCGGTACGCAAGGTTGAAATCTCAGAGCTTAAGTCGCCCATTTGAGTGGCCAGTGCGCTGATTTTCTCCATGGCGTTTTGCATCACATCGTTGCCTTGCGCAGCATCTTGAGTGGCAGATTCGGTTTCCAGAGAGGCGGTATTGGCACCTTGCGCCACTTCGCTGATAGCGGCAGACATTTCATTCATGGCGGTGGCCACTTGGTCTGTCTCTTGCTGTTGATTCATCGCGCCGCGCAGCACTTCGTTATTAATTGAAGAAAGCTCTTCAGAAGCCGAAGCGAGCAGGTCGCTGCACTGGGCAATTTCCTGAATGGTGGCCGAGAACTTTAACTCCATTTGCGCTAAGGAGCTCTGCATCTGTGCGACTTCATCCTTGCCATGAATATCGAGGTTTTGTTGGGTCAACTCACCACGTGCCATGCTTTCAATTTTATCTTTGGCTTGCGACAGCGGCGTGGTGATGTTCTTGGTAATAAAGTGGCACAGTAGCAAAATGACTGGCAGCGATACGGCCCAGGCAATCAGTACTGTTAGCAGTGCGCTGTCGGCAATTGAAGCCACCTGCGCCTCTAGGCGATGTTGGGTTGTAAATGAATCGGCTTTAATACTCTGCAACTGATCGGTAATCGAGGTGCCAAGCCCGGCTAAGTCTGAATTCCAGATAACATTGCGCGCCGCAATCGTGCTGTGAATTCCATCGACTACGCCAACCAGCGTTTTCACATATTCCGTAAGCTGATTGAGATTGCGTTTAAAGCTCCAGTCTTGGTTACTGGAATTGCTGAGATGTCGAGTGAGCGTTTGGACATTGACCTGAAAATCTTGATAGTTTTTTTCTGAATTTTGCACCAAGTACAGGGTTGCTTCTTGTATCGTGTTGTTAAACAGGGCTCGAACTTTCACGACATAATCGATGTGTTGCTGAGTGCTGTCTTCGACGATATCCGCCAAGCTTTGAATGGTGTTGTCGATGTTATTCGTTAATTGATTTTGCTGGTCAACCAATCGGTTACGTTCAATCATTAAGGAGTGAACTTCAGCCAGTTTATTTTTATAAGACGTAATATCTTGATCGACTCGAGTAAAGATGGCTTTAAGCGAAGGGTTTTGACTTGAGTCGATAAGGTCGACCAGACGTTGATGTGTCTCATCTAAAGAGGTTTGCGAGATATCGTAATCGCTCTCAAGTGATGTGGAGCGAAAGGTCAGTGCTTGAATGCGAGAGTTGAGTAAGCTCTCTTGAATGTCTGAAGCACTCAACGCGTCAAGATTGACGGCTTGAAAGTGCTCAAAGTTGCGCTGAATCGATTGGATACCAAACCAAGCGATCGCGGAAATGGTCAAAGTGGAAAGAGTCGCCACGAAGATGATCAGGTAGATCTTATACGAGACTTTGGGAATTCTGTTTAACATAGCACGATAGCCATCCATCAAGGTTGAAAAATGAGTGTTTGAATATGGGCTGGAATTTTATCGTGTTCGGCTTGAGTGACCAAAAAGATGGGTTTTTGTTTGTGATTTAAGATTTTGATTTTAAAGGTTTTATTTGTGTAGGTATTGAGGGCGCGTAATTAACGGCGCATCTGAGTATACCTTCAGAGATATCCGATAGGGGAATGGCAATTAACTGACAAGCAATTGCACGGGCTGCACCACGGCAGCCGCGTGATTAGAAATCTAACGTATCCTCTTCAGGTTCCACTTCTTCTTGTAATTCCAATAAGTTAATCGCAATGGCGACAAAATCGCTGTCAGTAATGATGCCGACTAATTCGCCGTTCTCGACCACCGGCAAGCAGCCGATTTTATGTTTTTGCATATACACGGCGCTCTCTTTGAGCCCCGCTTGCGGTGTGACCGTCATCAGTTTGCTGCGCATTACTTCACCAAGCGGCGTGCTCAACGTGTAGGACTGGCTTTGTGGCAGTTTGTGTAAGCTCGATTCTTGCGCAGCCAACACATCACGATGGGTCACAATTCCGAGCAGTTTTCTATCGGCATCAATAATGGGGATATGACGAATTTCCAAGTCGTGCATTTTGTGCTTGGCGTCTTCTAAAGTATGAGAGCGTAATAACGTGTGTGGATTACGGGTCATCATGTCTTCGACTTTGATCATGGCAGACTCCTACGTGCTTCTTTGTTTTTCTTTAATATAGCCGTGAAGTGGGAGTAAGAATGGGACTTGGTTCTTTTTTGCTGCCAATTAGGCAGTGAAAATCCGCCTTGATTGAGGTGGGTCAATTTTCCATTTGGCTGACAATAAATCTGCAGTGGATTCTTGCTATTGTAAGCGGCACGCCTATACTAGTCGGCTGCGAAAAAGTATCGCTCAACCTTGTCTGGCGCTTTTGTCAGACCCACTTATCGTAACCAAACAAGATTAATAACAATGCAAGTTTCAGATTTCCACTTTGAACTCCCTGATGAGCTGATTGCTCGTTACCCTCAACCTGAACGTACTGCGAGCCGTTTACTGCAATTGAATGGCAATAGCGGCCAACTGGTCGACGGGACGTTTAAAGATGTGTTGGACCAAGTTCAGCCTGGCGATTTGATGGTATTTAACAACACTCGCGTGATTCCTGCGCGCTTGTTTGGTCGTAAAGCGTCTGGCGGTAAGTTGGAAGTGTTGGTTGAACGCATGCTTGATGAGCACTCAATTCTTGCTCACGTGCGCTGCTCTAAATCGCCAAAACCGGGTTCGATGATTCTGATTGGCGAAAATGACGAATATCAGGCCGAAATGGTCGCGCGCCACGATGCGCTGTTTGAGCTGCGTTTTAGCAGCGATAAACCGGTGCTCGACATTCTTAATCATGTTGGCCACATGCCTTTGCCGCCATACATCGACCGCCCTGATGAAGATGCCGATAAAGAGCGCTATCAAACGGTTTATAACCAAAAGCCAGGCGCAGTTGCGGCGCCAACCGCAGGGCTGCATTTTGATGATGCATTGCTTGAACAAATTAAAGCCAAAGGTGTCGAATTTGCGTACGTGACCCTGCACGTTGGTGCTGGTACGTTCCAACCGGTTCGCGTTGAGAATATCAACGATCACCACATGCATGCGGAATATGTGGAAGTACCACAAGAAGTAGTGGATGCGATTAACGCCACCAAAGCGCGCGGCGGACGCATTATTGCTGTTGGTACCACGTCGGTTCGTTCGCTAGAGAGCGCGGCGCAAAACGCGCTGAAAAATGGGACGGAACTGGTGCCATTTTTTGATGACACAGAAATTTTCATCTACCCGGGTTATGAGTACCAGCTGGTTGATTGCTTGATCACCAACTTTCACTTGCCAGAATCAACACTGATAATGCTAGTGAGTGCGTTTGCAGGTTACGATCACACCATGGCGGCGTACCATCACGCGGTAGAGCAGAAGTATCGCTTCTTTAGTTACGGCGATGCGATGTTTATTACTAAGCGCACTAACTAGGCGCATTAGCTAAGCGTTTTACTGGATCAAATTATTACGAGTGCTAGCAGTAGGCTAGGGAGAGGCATTGCCTTTCTTCGCAAGGAGTATGCGACCGCTCTCCATCGAGCCATTGGCCATAAGCCGATAGGCTCACAAAATTGACTGTCAGACTGTTTCTCTGACATTGGAGGCTTCGTGAAGTTACAATTTAACCTGAATAAAAAGAATGGCAATGCGCGCCGCGGCCAACTGACGTTTGAGCGTGGCACAGTGCAAACGCCTGCGTTTATGCCAGTGGGTACCTACGGTACAGTCAAAGGTATGACGCCAGAAGAAGTCAAAGCGACGGGTGCAGAAATCCTGCTTGGCAACACTTTCCACCTGTGGCTACGCCCAGGTCAAGAAGTGATGAAAATGCACGGCGACCTACACGACTTTATGAACTGGCAAGGTCCGATTCTGACCGATTCAGGCGGCTTCCAAGTATTTAGCTTGGGTGATATTCGTAAAATTACCGAAGAAGGGGTGCATTTCCGCAACCCAGTCAACGGCGATAAAATCTTTATGGATGCTGAAAAATCCATGGAGATTCAAAAAGATTTAGGTTCTGACATCGTCATGATTTTCGATGAGTGTACGCCGTACCCAGCGACACACGATGAAGCGAAAAAATCGATGGAAATGTCACTGCGTTGGGCTCAGCGTTCACGTGATCATTTCGATAAATTGGAAAACCCAAATAACTTGTTTGGTATTGTCCAAGGCGGCGTTTACGAAGACTTACGTGACGTGTCGGTAAAAGGCCTGACTGAAATTGGCTTTGATGGCTATGCCGTTGGTGGTTTGGCGGTTGGTGAGCCGAAAGAAGACATGCACCGTATTCTTGAACACACTTGCCCGCAATTACCAGAAGACAAGCCTCGTTACTTGATGGGCGTAGGCAAACCAGAAGACTTAGTTGAAGGTGTGCGCCGCGGTATCGACATGTTTGACTGCGTAATGCCAACTCGTAACGCGCGTAATGGTCACCTATTCGTGACTGGCGGTGTGATCAAGATCCGTAATGCGGTACATAAAACCGATACTTCTCCACTGGATCCGCACTGTGACTGTTACACTTGCAAAAATTACTCTAAGTCATATCTGCACCATCTAGATCGCTGTAATGAGATTCTAGGGGCTCGCCTCAATACGATTCATAACCTGCGCTACTACCAGCGTTTGATGGAAAGTATTCGTCAGGCCATTGATGAAGATCGCTTCGATGATTTTGTCACTGAGTTCTATGAACGCCGTGGCCGAGAAGTGTCGCCGTTAGGCAAATAATTAACCGATAGCGCGTTATTTTTGAGAGTTCGATCTCTATTACTCATATTTGAGATTGAAACTAACGCGCTAACCCCCAACTTGTTGGATTATCAATAAATAATAGAGGATGTTTTAATGTTTATTTCTCAAGCTCATGCAGCGGCTGAGGGTGCTGCACCAGGTGGTGGTTTTGAAATGTTGATCATGCTAGGTATGTTTGCCGTGATCTTCTACTTCATGATTTACCGTCCACAAGCTAAGCGCGTTAAAGAACACAAAAACCTGATGGCTTCCATGTCTAAAGGCGATGAAGTTCTCACCACTGGCGGTCTAGTGGGTAAAATCACTAAAATCGCAGAAGACAACGATTACCTAACGATTGAGCTAAACGCTAACAATGCAGTTGTAATCAAAAAAGACTTCGTTACTGCAGTGTTACCTAAAGGTACGCTTAAATCTCTATAAAACAGCTAGAGGATCCTCGCTGTGCTAAACCGTTATCCGTTGTGGAAGTATTTGATGGTGGTGTTTGCCATCGCTATTGCCGCATTATATGCACTTCCAAATCTCTACGGTGAAGATCCGGCAATTCAAGTTACAGGGGCGCGTGGCGCCTCTGTAGATATGTCAACGCTGGATGCTGTCACCAAAGCTCTTGATGAAAAGAGCCTTTCTCATAAATCCATTGCTCTTGAAAATGGATCGATTCTGATTCGCTTTACTGACACCGACACTCAAATCAGTGCCCGTGATGTGATTAGCGAAGCCCTTGGTGAAAACACCATTGTGGCACTCAACCTAGCACCTTCTACTCCAAACTGGCTTGAAGCCATTGGCGCTGCGCCGATGAAACTCGGTCTTGACCTACGTGGTGGTGTTCACTTCTTAATGGAAGTGGATATGGACGCCGCGATGGAAAAACTGGTCAGCCAGCAAGAAGAAGCCTTTAGAAGTGAACTACGTGATGAGCGTATTCGCTACCGTGCGATTCGTCCTTCTGGCAGCGATGCTGTCGAAGTGGTGCTACGTGATAAAAAACAACTTGAAGAAGCCAAAGCGATTCTGGTCAAGAAACACGCAGACATGACGTTTGAAGAAGTTTCTACCTCAGGTCGCGTTGGTTTGATTGCCCACTTTACTGAGCAGCGCCTACAAGAAATCCGTAACTACGCCGTTGAGCAAAACATTACTATTTTGCGTAACCGTGTGAACGAACTGGGTGTGGCTGAGCCACTGGTTCAGCGCCAAGGTGCAAGCCGCATCGTGGTTGAACTGCCAGGTGTTCAAGACACTGCGCGTGCGAAAGAAATTTTGGGCGCAACGGCAACGCTTGAATTCCGTGAAGTTGACTCGAAAGCCGACCTTTCTGCTGCGGTTAACGGCCATGCGCCTGCGGGGAGCGAAATCAAGCAAGACCGCGATGGTCGCCCTGTTGTGCTGAAAAAACGCGTTATTCTTGGTGGTTCAAGCATTACCGATGCTAGCTCAAGCACTGATGAATACGGTCGTCCACAAGTTAACATCTCGCTCGATAGTGAAGGTGGTAACAAGATGGCCGCGTTTTCGAAAAAGAACATCGGTAAGCTAATGGCGACGGTGTTTGCGGAATACAAAGACAGCGGCAAGCGCAACAAAGAAGGCAAAGTGATTCTGTCGAAACACGAAGAAGTGATCAACCAAGCGACCATTCAGTCTGCTCTTGGTCGCAGCTTCCGTATCACAGGTATCGACTCTGTTTCTGAAGCGCACAACCTTGCATTGCTACTTCGTGCCGGTGCTTTGATTGCGCCAATCTCGATTGTTGAAGAACGCACCATTGGTCCATCAATGGGGCAACAAAACATCGATATGGGTATTCAAGCCTGTGTATGGGGTATGGTGGCGGTTATGCTGTTTACTCTGCTTTACTACCGCAAGTTTGGCCTGATTGCCAACATGGCATTGATGGCGAACTTAGTGTTGATCATTGGTGTGATGTCGATGATTCCAGGTGCGACCATGACGCTGCCAGGTATCGCCGGTATCGTATTAACCGTAGGTATGGCGGTCGATGCGAACGTACTGATCTTCGAGCGTATTCGTGAAGAGCTGCGTGAGGGGCGTAACCCACAACAAGCGATTCACCAAGGTTATGCGAACGCATTCAGCACCATTGCGGATGCGAACATTACGACATTGATTACTGCGATCATCCTGTTTGCTGTCGGTACTGGCGCGATCAAAGGTTTCGCAGTCACGCTGTCTATCGGTATCTTAACTTCGATGTTTACCGCGATTGTGGGCACCCGTTGTGTGGTGAACCTCATTTACGGTGGCAAACGCATCGATAAACTGTCGATCTAAGGCTAGGAATTATTATGTTTCAGATTCTAAAACCGGGCAAAATGATCGACTTCATGCGTTGGTCTAAGTTTGCTTTCATCTTCTCTTTGTTGATGATCGCTGCCTCGATTTTCACTCTTTCGACCAAATGGTTGAACTGGGGTTTGGATTTCACGGGCGGTACTCTGATTGAAGTTCGCTTTGATCAACCGGCGCAGCTAGAAGATATCCGCGGCGCACTTGGCGCTAAAGGCTTTGGCGATGCAACGGTACAGAACTTCGGTTCTGCGCGCGATGTTATGGTTCGTCTGCGTCCACGTGAAAATGTGGAAGGCGAAAAGCTTGGCAACCAAATCATTGGTGCGATTAAAGAAGGCACAGGTAAAAGCGTTGAGATGCGTCGTATTGAGTTCGTCGGTCCAAACGTTGGTGACGAGCTTACGGAAGCTGGCGGCTTAGCGATTCTGGTCTCGCTTTTGTGTATTTTGATTTATGTTTCAATGCGTTTTGAATGGCGTTTGGCAGCAGGTGCGGTATTGGCACTGGCGCACGACGTTATCATTACCTTGGGCGTATTCTCTTTCATGCAAATTGAAGTTGACCTCACGATCGTTGCGGCGCTGCTGACGGTAGTCGGTTACTCGCTCAACGATACCATAGTGGTGTTTGACCGGATTCGTGAAAACTTCCGCAAAATGCGTAAAGGTGAGCCGGCTGAGATCATGAACAACTCGATTACCCAAACGCTGAGCCGTACTTTGATTACTTCAGGTACGACTTTGTTTGTGGTTATCGCGCTGTTCGCTCAAGGCGGCGCTATGATTCACGGTTTCGCAACTGCCTTGCTTCTAGGTATCACAGTCGGTACTTACTCATCTATCTATGTTGCATCAGCATTGGCATTGAAACTGGGTATTACCAAAGAGCACCTGATGCCACCTCAAGTGGAAAAAGAAGGCGCTGAATTTGACGAAATGCCATAGGCACTGGTCAGCATTCATTCCCAAAGCCGCGGTGATTACCGCGGCTTTTTTGTATCTGCTATACGACAGATAGCGATATCGAATTAAGGATTAGTTCTCATTTTTCATGAAACTGGAACCAAAGTTAAATTGTTGGCGCCGAAATTGCTATAAGTCATACGGTTAAACTTTTTGAACATGCATTTAATTTGAGGCTTATGATGATCAAACCGACTTTATTGGCGAGTACCGTTGCCTTAGTGTTGACCGGTTGTGGCGGCGGCGGTGGAGGCGGTGGTGGCAGCACACCTTCTGTTTCTTACTTTAAAGCTAACTTTGTATACCTAGATTCTGTTGCTAAAGACCAAAACGGTAAGGGTAACTGTCGAGTTTATGACTATGACTACGATTCAGAATCTGAAACGCCAGAAATTCCGACATATAAAGTTATTGGGTACACGGCAAGTCCACTTACGGGATATTCGATCGTGGTCCATGACAGTGATGGTTCTGTGGTATCAACCTACACAAAGAGTGACTGGGGAACGGCAAACTTTTACCGCATCAAACAATCTGAGGTTCCTTCAGGCGGCTACGTGAGCTTTGTAGTAAAGACTGACGGCAACAGTTATCAAATATCAACGTACAGTAAAGACTTATTGCCAGATACTTTTTCGATGTACGCTGGTGGATCTTATACCGGTGGTAACTATAGCAGCGCATCAACTAGCTGTATCACTGGCGGCAATACTACTTACGGCAGTGAAAGCGGTAATTTCCTTCCTATAGGAACCAGTGATTTATACGGTTTTAATACTTATGGACAGGATCTGGATGATCTGACTAATTATTACAGCAGCCTTTACTATGTGGCTGATGGCGGTATCTCATTCTACGCACCACAAGATAAGGCTGTATTGGGTGTTGAATATAGTAAAAATGGTGATGATATTGATAGCTTGGTGGGATACAAGTTCCTATCATTATCAGACATATCAGCCACAACATCGGTCGAACTTACTGATGTAGACGACACGTTAGATTGGACTCTTCCTGACACTTCAACCGTCACATTAAGTCAAGCCAATATCCACGTGTATAAATCAACGACAGGAGCAGTATTGTGGCAACCGCTTACGACAAGTGCCGATGGTACGTATGGTTATGCAACGGCAGTTGGCGACAGTAACTATTACCTTAATCTTGAAGGGACATATGGTGACTGGAGCTTTAGTTATGCAGATGTCATGTCAAATCCAGGAATTGAAGAAGACGCTACGAGTACAATCAGTGATGTAGTCACTTCGGATTCAGTGACTTTGAGTATCGCCTCATGTAGTTTATCGGCTTATGGCAGTTGCATTGATATCGCGACAGATGCTCCCGATTTTAGCAAGGCAATACAACGTGTCGAAATCTCAAATAAACCTGATAGTGGTTCGGTTAATCAGGTTATTTATTCCGATTATAGCGATCAGGTGCCAATCTTCTCATTTGATGGTAGTAATGAGGAAGTTTCGAGTATTTTAGTTAGTGGTTCGACGCAAAAGATTTATCTTTCTCTACTCGCTCAAAATGGCTCAACACTGAATGATGCGTTTTTATACAACCATCAAGATCTAAATGCTCGTTTGGAACCATCCGTTTCGTCATTTCAGGATGCAATTCCAATGCTAAGTAGTTTTAAAGATCACTCAGCGCAGCAAAATCTATTTAAATACAAATCGCATATCTTGCTGCAAGCCAGCAGTGACTAAGTTTGGTGATACATAGATATTTGTAATAAGGCTCTGTTTTTAGAGCCTTATTTTTTATTGCCTCTTCTCGCGTCAATACGTGATTGTTACTATTTGCCTTAGCTATCGCGTTGCCAGCGATAAAACTCAAAAACATAAAGGAAGCCGACCATGCCACATCTTCGTTTTCGCGCTGTTGAGCCGCAGCTGGTTCAAATGTTGTCCAAGCCTCTCATTGATGAGCTTGAAGGACATATGCAGTGCCCTCGGGAAGACTTCACCTTTGAATATCTCTACACTACTTTCTACCATGAAGGCGAGGTCACTCAAGCCTATCCGTTTGTTGAAGTGTTGTGGTTTGATCGCGGCCAAGAAACCAAAGATGCGGTGGCTGAAATCATTACTCGCCAAGTGCGAAGCGCGATTGGTGCAGACACTGACGTTGCGGTGATTTTTACTGCGCTGCAACCGAACGATTACTACGATAACGGCCAACACTACTAGCAAGAAGGAAGGGTGAATGAAAAGGGCGCGACACATCGGTTTGGTATTAGGGTCCTTTTTATTAAGTATGAGCGGAGGTATCTTTAGCGCTCAGGCAGCGGATACGCCGTGGGAGCACATGACATCGCCTTCCGACGATGCGCCGCAAGCCATTGGCGGCTACGCCAATGGTTGCCTTGCTGGCGGAGTCGCATTGCCACTTGACGGCGACGGTTATCAAGTTTTGCGCCCGCAAAATCATCGCTATTACGGCCATCCTAATACGGTGGCATTTGTTGAACGCCTTGCCAAGCAGATGCAGAGTGAACGTGGTACTCAATTGCTGATCGGTGATATGGCGCTACCGCAAGGCGGACGTTTTTCCTCCGGCCATGCTAGCCATCAATCGGGGCTCGATGTCGATATTTGGCTGCGTCTTGCCAATACTCCGCTTAGTGACGATCAACTTAAGTTACCGACGCCGTATAGCGTTGTTGATATGCAAGGCTATCAAATGCGCTCGGAGCGTTGGGACAATCGTCATTTTGAATTGATTAAGATGGCGGCGAGCTCACCTGAAGTGGCGCGAATTTTTGTTCACCCAGTGATTAAAGAGCAGTTGTGTATGGAAGAGCGCAGTCGCGGTAAAGCGCGTTTATGGCTGCGAAAAGTGCGCCCGTGGTGGGGGCATAATTATCACTTTCACGTTCGTTTAACCTGCCCGAAAGGTGACTTTTTGTGTCATGATCAAGCGCCGCCACCAAGAGGGGACGGTTGCGGCTCTGAGCTTGCCAGTTGGCGACCGAAACCTGAGTCTGAGCAACCAAAAGCGGTAGAACAACCGAAAAAAACGGAGCCAGTATTGCCATCAATGTGTCAAGCGCTGCTGGATCGCGTGCACGGCTGATTGATGGCATAGCGAACTTAATCACGAGCATAAAAAAAGCGCCTTGCGGCGCTTTTTACGTATTCAGCTTTGCTGATTGACCATTAGGCGAGGCCTTGAATAATCACAAATTTTTCCAGAAGTTGCTCTTCGGTTTCAATGTGATTTGGGTCAGTGATAATGCATTTACTGATTGGGCACACCGACTGACAGGTCGGCTTTTCGTAATGCCCTTTGCACTCAGTACACAGGTTAGGGTCGATTTCAAAAATGGAGTCTCCCATTGAAATCGCGCCGTTTGGGCATTCCGGATCGCACATATCGCAGTTAGTACACTTATCGGTAATCAACAACGCCATAATTATTTGCCTGTTGGGTTACGCGTGTCTTGGCCTGAGTTTAGGTTACGCATCAGTAGCGCGTAGCTTAAATCCATCTCTTGTGGCACAGGAATAAACACAAAGTGACCGTTGCCTTTGGCATCGTCAACTGGCTGTGATTTGCGGTTCTCCATCGCTTCAAGAGTGAAGACAACATTGCCTTTTGGCGTCATAAGCTCAAGGCTGTCGCCGAGCACAAACTTGTTCTTCACTTCAACTTCGGCTAAATCGCCACGGCGTTTGCCGGTAAATTCACCGACAAATTGCTGCGCGTCAGACACGGAATAACCGTAGTCGTAGTTCTGGTAACTATCGTGAGTGTGACGACGCAAGAAACCTTCGGTATAACCGCGGTGAGCCAGGCTCTCAAGTGTGGTCATCAAGCTCTCGTCAAACGGTTTACCCGCCACAGCATCATCGATCGCTTGGCGATAAACTTGCGCAGTACGTGCACAGTAGTAGAACGACTTAGTACGACCTTCGATTTTCAGTGAGTGCACGCCCATTTTGGTCAAACGATCAACGTGTTGGATGGCACGCAGATCTTTGGAGTTCATAATGTAAGTACCGTGTTCGTCTTCAAACGCCGCCATTTTTTCTTCTGGGCGGTGGCTTTCAGACAGCAACACCACTTCGTCGCTTGGCTTGCCAAGGCCGATAGTGTTATCTGGACGTTCTTCTTGCACTTCAATCGCTTGAGCTGCTGCCGGATCAAACTGTTCAACGATTTGACCCGCGTCGTCTTCTTTGCCTTTTTCAACTTTGTATTCCCAGCGGCACGCGTTGGTACAAGTGCCTTGGTTCGGGTCACGTTTGTTGATGTAGCCAGACAGCAGGCAACGGCCTGAGTAAGCCATGCATAGTGCGCCGTGTACGAACACTTCCAGTTCTGTTTCAGGGCAGTGCTCGCGAATTTCTTCGATCTCTTCGAGTGATAATTCACGTGAGACGATCACGCGTTCAACGCCATTAGCGGCCCAGAATTTTACCGTCGCCCAGTTGACAGCGTTCGCTTGCACTGACAGGTGAATCGACATATCAGGGAAGGCTTCACGAACCATCATGATAAGGCCTGGATCTGACATGATCAGCGCATCAGGGCCCATATCGACCACAGGTTTGAGGTCGCGGATGAAGGTTTTGAGCTTTGAGTTGTGTGGCTGAATGTTGCACACAACGTAGAATTTCTTACCCAGCGCATGGGCTTCATCGATACCGATTTGCAGGTTTTCGTGATTGAATTCGTTGTTACGTACGCGCAGGCTGTAACGAGGTTGACCGGCGTAAACTGCATCCGCACCGTAGGCGAAAGCGTAACGCATGTTTTTAAGGCTACCTGCCGGAGATAAAAGCTCAGGCACAAAAGGAGTATTGGTTGTCATTGCTGTTTCTCTTAATCTGATCACAAGTCAGGCTAACCCCACCTTATGGGATTAGAAGGGCGCAAATTTTACGCGAAAATGTGAGCGGTGACTAGAAATAAACGCTTAGTCTTTTTATGGGAATAGCGAATGGCAAGCGACAGGCGTAAAAAAGCCCGCAATCGCGGGCTTTGGTAATGGTAAGCGATTACTCACTTTGTGCCGGTAAACCACCGAGCGCTTCATACAAACTTGGTAGAAATGCGCTAAATTCACCGCACATCAACGAGAAGTCAGCGTCAAAGCGCGCAGCTTGATCTTCACGTGGAATGTCTTCGTTTTGATCGCGTAGGTCATCAGAGAATTTCAGACGCTTGATGCTGCCATCTTCAGTGATCATAAACTCTAAACGCTCTTCCCAGCTCAGCGCCAGCTTAGTCACGACTTTGTCAGCATCAATGTGGCTGATGATCTCGTCAGCGGTCAGCTCTTGCTTCTTACAACGAATAACGCCGCCATCTTCAAGCACAGATTTCAATTCGGCTTCATCGAGCATGGTAAAGCCGGTTGCAGTATTACCGGTTTTGATCCATTGCGTTAGCGTCGTTTCAATCGCAATTTCAGGAATGGCAGGGACAACTGGCAAGCTACCCATAGTTTTACGCAGTAGCGCCAACACTTCCTCGGCCTTTTTAAAGCTGCCAGCGTCAACCAAAATGAAGCCTTGCTCAGGCATGATCAGCACATAGCTGTGGCTGCTGCGGCTAAATGCGCGTGGCAGCAAATCCATGATGATGTCTTCTTTGAGGTTGTCTTTTTCGGTTTTTTTCAGCGGACGACCTTCCTGCTCTTCCATCGCATCGACTTTGCTGGCTAGAGACTCTTTAATGACTTGAGCCGGAAGCATTTTTTCTTCTTTCTTAGCGCAGATAAGGATGCGGTTTTCTGAAACGTGCGTCATCATATCGCCATGTTTGCCCATGGCAGTTACCCAGCCGAATTTTTGTTTGTCTTGGCTACCGCACGGGGTAAAGCGAAACTCTTGCAACTGGGTTTCTAGTTGCTCAGCGTTGAATTCAATTTCACGGTTAAAACGATAAACCAGACAATTCTTAAACCACATAATTCTTCTCATTGCGAAATACGAATGCGCAATCATAGGCAATTTTGCCGCTTAAGTGTTAATGGAATTTCAAATTCTGGGCTCAACACTCAAACTTGTTGGTGGGCTAAAAAGGTTCGCAGACAAAGCATCTGCCGATATGAAATTTAATGGCATAAAAGGCGAAAGTTATATGAAAATTTGTTTGCAAAGGTCACAAAAGTGTCATAATCACTAGTAATAATGCGTAGTGTTAATAAAGGCTTATATCTGATAACAAAGTCAGAAAACGTAACTTAAAAAGGTTCCCCAATTATGTCTAGAAGGATTCTGGTCGTTGAAGATGAAGCGCCAATTCGCGAGATGCTTTGCTTTGTTCTTGAACAGAAAGGTTATCACGCCGTTGAAGCGGAAGATTACGATACGGCTGTGACGAAACTTGCTGAACCTTTCCCTGATTTGGTTTTGCTTGATTGGATGTTGCCAGGTGGCAGCGGTATCAACTTTATTAAACACATGAAACGTGAAGAGCTGACTCGCAACATTCCGGTTGTGATGCTTACTGCTCGTGGTGAAGAAGAAGATAAAGTTCGCGGCCTTGAAGTGGGCGCGGATGACTACATCACCAAACCTTTTTCACCCAAAGAATTGGTCGCCCGTCTCAAAGCCGTCATTCGTCGCGTCACGCCAACCGCCCTTGAAGATGTGATTGACGTACAAGGCTTAAAGCTTGACCCGGTTTCTCACCGCGTCACAGCCAATGATACGCCGTTAGATATGGGGCCAACCGAATTCAAAATGCTGCACTTCTTTATGACTCACCAAGAGCGCGTGTATAGCCGCGAGCAACTGCTGAACAATGTGTGGGGCACCAATGTCTACGTTGAAGATCGCACCGTCGATGTACATATTCGTCGCCTGCGTAAAGCGTTAGAGTCCGCTGGGCATCATAAACTGATTCAAACAGTACGCGGTGCAGGCTATCGTTTCTCGACAAAAGCTTAACCATCAATGGAGAGGTAAGTGGTTGAAAGGTTAACTTGGAAAAGGCTGGCCTGGGAGCTGGCTTTTTTTTACACCCCTTGGGTAATCGTCGGTTGGTTATTTGGTTATATGCCGTGGCTATTGTTGGCCGCAACGGTGATCCAACTCGTTTGGCACTTAAGTAATCAAGTACGATTGTCGGCTTGGTTGTGGGATGAAAAACGTCTTACACCACCTTCTGGCAGCGGTAATTGGGAACATTTGTTCAACGGCATTTATCGCCTGCAGCAGCGCCAACGTCGCAAACGTAAAGAACTCACCAATCTGATTCGCCGTTTCCGTAACGGTGCGGAATCGCTTCCCGATGCGGTGGTGGTGTTTCGTAGCGAAGGCAACATCGTGTGGTGTAACCGCTTGGCGCAGCATCTACTTGGTTTTCGTTGGCCCGACGATGCGGGGCAACCGATTTCAAACTTAATTCGTACTCCAGACTTTATTAAGTACATTCGCAAACAAGATTATTCTCAGCCGCTTGAAATGCGCTCGCCACTTAATGTTGAGCGTTCGCTGGAATTGCGAATTGTGCCTTACACCGAAGGTGAACACTTGATGGTGGTGCGCGATGTCACTCAGGTTAAACAGCTTGAAGGCATGCGACGTAACTTCTTCGCCAACGTCTCTCATGAACTGCGCACACCGATGACGGTGCTGCAAGGCTATCTGGAAATGACCGAAGATCCGGATATGGTCGTCGGGCCGATGTGGTCAAAAGCTCATGGCGTGATGACCGAGCAGCTCAACCGTATGAATAGCCTAGTCAATCAATTGCTGACGCTATCTAAGATTGAAGCGGCGCCAATGCATGAGCTTGAAGAGGTGGTTGATGTACCAAGCATGCTGGAGGTGTTGGAAAAAGAAGCGCTCAGTTTAAGTGGCGACGATAAGCATCAAATTCATTTTGAAGTCGATGACTCACTCAAAGTGTTGGCTGATGAAGATCAATTGCGCAGTGCCATTTCCAACTTGGTGTACAACGCGGTGAAATACACCCCGCCTGGCGCGAAAGTGGATGTGCGTTGGTTTAGATCCCCTCAAGGTGCGTGTCTGGAAGTACAAGACAGCGGCGAGGGAATCGAACCGCAGCACATTCATCGTCTCACCGAGCGTTTTTATCGCGTCGACAAAGCCCGCTCTCGCGATACTGGTGGCAGTGGTCTTGGACTGGCGATCGTCAAACATGCGCTTTCACACCATGATTCGCATCTGGAAATCCACAGTGAAGTGGGGGTTGGCAGCCAATTCTCTTTTGTGTTACCCGCACGCTTGATTTCCAAAGGTGAGTAGCATGAGGTGGAAAACATTGGCAGTCAGTTGGATGCTCGGTGCAGTGTTGCCTCATGTTGCGCAAGCCAAATTGTTGCCGATTTATCAAAAGGTGCCAGGTATTTCTGGCAGTTTAACCAGTGTGGGTTCAGATACTCTAGCCGGTATGACGACTCTGTGGGTGGAAGAGTTTCAACGTCTCTACCCAAGTGTTAATGGTCAAGTTCAAGCCTCCGGTTCTTCCACTGCGCCGCCAGCGCTTACCGAAGGGACTGCCCAGTTTGGGCCGATGAGTCGGCCAATGAAGCATCGCGAAATTGAATCTTTTGAGCGCGAACATGGCTACAAGCCAGTGGCGCTGCGAGTGGCAATTGATGCAATTGGCGTGTTTGTGCATCGCGATAATCCGATACAAGGGCTCAATTTCTCACAGCTCGATAGCCTGTTTTCTTCAACTTTGCGCTGCGGCGCGACGCACTCGATTACGCGTTGGTCACAGCTTGGCGTTGAACATCAGTGGGCAAAACGCAGCATTCAAATGTTTGGTCGTAACTCGGTGTCCGGTACGTATGGCTATTTTAAAAAACACGCTCTATGTGGCGGCGATTTTAAAGCCAACGTCAATGAGCAGCCGGGGTCGGCGTCTGTGGTTCAGTCGGTGGCGTCTTCGATCAATAGCATTGGCTATTCAGGGGTTGGCTATAAAGTCACTGGCGTGAAATTATTGCCGATTGCTCAGTCGGGCAACGATTATGTGCAAGCGACGCGGAGCAATATTCTTTCTGGGCGTTATCCGCTGGCGCGTTATTTATACGTGTACGTTAACAAACATCCCAACCAGCCATTGATGCCGATTCAACGGGAATTTATTCGCTTTATTTTTTCCCAGCAGGGACAAAAGCTGGTGGAAAAAGACGGTTATGTCTCGGTATCTGGGGATTTTGCTCGCGAGGAATTGGCCAAAGTCGGCATTGAATAGCCGACTTTAACTGATTGTAAAATTAAACTGATTGTTAAATTGGACTGATTACTAAATTGGACTGATTGTTAAATGAAATTGACTGTTAAATTAGAATTTCAGTTGCCAATCGGCGCTGCACCAATACTCTTGCTCGGTTTGTAAGTCAGCCGCTAACAGCTTGTTGTTTTCCAACCAATGTTCATCAGGGCAGCTCAAGCTCCACTTATCGCCATCAACATCTAAACTCAGCTCAGGAAGTGGATCGTCATTGCGTTGGCCGTTGAGCAAAATCGCTAAGCGTAAAATGCGAATCAAATTGATGATGTCTTTCTTCTTGTACAGAGAGAAATCTTCCATCTCTTTGAGTTTCAATGATTTGCGCTGAAAACGTACCAGAGTTGAAAGCACTCGTTGCTGCTCACGGTTAAAGCCCGGCATATTGGTATGCTGCAAAATATACGCTGAGTGGCGATGGAACGCTTGGAAGCTAATACTTAGGCCGACTTCGTGTAGCAGCGCGCTCCATTCTAGAAGGGCAGACAGTTCGTTCTTTTTGCCGATGCCAATTTTCTTATGCACTTGTTCAAAGAACTCGCGCGCTTGGCCTTTGATTTTGGCGGCGTGTTCTAGGTCGACAAAGTGTTTATTCGCCAGCGCTTCAGTGGTGCGCATACGAATGTCGGTGCGCTTAAAGCGGTCCTCCATTTCATACAGTAAACCTTCGCGCAGCGCCCCTTCTGAAAAGTGCAGGGTATCGATTTTTAAGCGGCTAAAGATGGCTTGCAAAATCGCAACGCCAGCGGCAAACACCGGTTTTCTGTCGTCGGTGAGACCGTCGAGATTGATCTCATCGATGGTCGACCATTCGCACAGTTTATCGACTAACTCATCAAGGCGTTTGGCGGTAATTAAGCCATCGTCATGACCAAGCCCTATCATTACATCACGAATTGCTTTGGCGGTACCGGAAGAACCAAATGCGATGTCCCAGCCGCGCTTGCGATATTGTTGAGCCAGCGGTTCGAGTTTTTGCTCAGCGGCGAGTGATGCTTTGGCAAAGTTTTTCTTGGATAGCTTTTCATTGGCAAAAAAGCGGTTGGTATAACTGACGCAACCCATCTGTTTGCTGTTGACGATCTCTGCTTCAAACCCGCTGCCGATGACGATTTCGGTGCTGCCGCCGCCGATATCAATCACCAGTTTGGAATCCGATTCTGGCTGAGTATGCGCCACTCCGGAATAGATAAGCCGTCCTTCTTCGACGCCAGGAATGATCTCAATGGCAAACGGCAAGACTTCTTGGGCTCGCTGCAAGAAAATATGCGTGTTGTTGGCTTGGCGCAGAGTGTGAGTCGCGGCAATACGCACGTTCTCCGGGTCAAAGCCTTGAAGCCGTTCCGCGAACATCGCTAGGCATTCAAGGCCGCGCTCCATCGAGGCGTTATCGAGATTATTTTGTGCATCAAGACCGGAAGCGAGGCGAACTCGCTGTTTGTGGCGACTGATCAGTTGCAGGTCTTGACCAACAATGCGGGCGACCACCATATGGAAACTGTTTGATCCCAAATCAATGGCGGCGATATCACGAGGTTCAGATTCAGATGTCATGCGCTGCGGATTGCTCTCTGAGTTTTAAGGTTTGTTTCTCTACCTGTTTAAGATAGTCGTAGATGGCCATTTGTGAGCGTACTTTCTTTCGGTTACCGCGAGGAACGTATTGGTTGCTCATCTCTTTATCGATATAGCGAGCTTTGACGGTATCAATAAAGTGTAAGTTGATGATATCAATAATACGCTGCTTTAGAAGCGGGTCGCGTATCGGAGCTGCGACTTCGATTCGATAATCAATGTTACGCGTCATCCAGTCAGCCGATGAGATATATACGATCGGATCGCCATTATTGTGAGCAATAAATACGCGTGGATGCTCAAGGAAGCGGTCGACAATACTGATGATCTTGATATTTTCGCTGATGCCTTCAATGCCCGGCACCAACGAACACATGCCGCGAACCACCATTTTTATTTTCACTCCCGCGCTGCTGGCGCGATAGAGCTTGTTGATCAGCCCTTTATCGACCAAGTTATTCACTTTCAAGGTGATAGCGGCTTTTTTACCGGCTTGAGCATTGGAGGTTTCGGCATCAATTAAATGATACAGTTGAGTGCGTGAGTTACGCGGCGAGACGATTAAATGATTGAAATGCACCGGTTGGTAGGGGTTTTCAATGTAGTTAAACACATTGCGCACTTCGGTGGTGATTTCATGGTTAGCGGTCAGCAATGAAAAATCGGTATAAATACGCGCGGTTTTTTCATGAAAGTTACCGGTGCCGATATGGGCATAACGCCTAATTTGTTCATCCTCGCGGCGGCTTATCAGCAGCAGTTTGGAGTGAATTTTCAGTCCCGGCGCGCCAAAGATAACGTGCACACCCGCTTCGGTTAAAATCCGTGACCACTCAATATTGGCTTCTTCATCAAAACGCGCTTGCAGCTCAACCACTACGGTGACTTTTTTACCATTGTGCGCCGCATCAATCAGCGAGTTCATCAAGCGTGAATCTTTGGCGACGCGATAGATGTTAATCTTGATACCGAGCACTTTAGGGTCAAATGAGGCCTGACGCACGAGCTCGGTAATGTGCTCAAAGGTGTGGTACGGGTAGTGGAGCAAAATATCACGCGCTTTTATGGCGTCAAAAGTGTTGGCGTAACCGACAAAATCACTGCAGCGCAGTGGAATCAATGGTCGGTTTTCCAAATAGTCGCGACCCACATTGGGAAAGCCAATGAAGTCTTTAAAGTTGTGGTAACGGCCGCCGGGGATCAAACTGTCGTAGTGAGAGATCTGCAGTTTCTCGCACAGAAAGTTAAGCATTTCGCTGGGCATTTCGCGTTCGTAAATAAAGCGCACCGGCATCGCAGTTAAGCGCTGACTAAGGCCTTCCGACATCTGCTCGAGCAGACTGTGCTCCACCTCATTACTTAAATCGTACTCTGCGTCGCGCGTCATTTTGATCGCGTAACCGTTGAGCTCTTGATAATCAAAAAAGCCGCTAAATAGTTCGTCTAAGCAGTAGCGAATGATGTTATCGAGCAAAATAATGGTTTTACGCCGTTTGCCTTTCGGCTCTGGCACCATTACAAAACGGGGTAGGTGATCGGTTGGAATTTCGACCAGCGCGTATTTGGACGTGTCTTGCTGCTTCATATCGACGGCGATATAGGCGTATTCGTCTTTTAAAAACTGCAGTACATCAGTGTCTTTGTTGAGCAGTAATGGCGTGATGTGAGGAATCACTTCGTGGCGAAAATAATTACGAATCCACTCTTGTTGGTAGTCGTTGATTTGGGTTTCGTTGACTAAAAAAATTCGCCGCCGCGCCATTTCACGAATCAGTTCGGCATAAAGTTCATCGAAGCGTTCGTTGAGTTTAAATGCCTTTGACTGCATTTTTCCCAGCAAATGCTTGGCGCTATTACTGCCACCACTTTCTTGGCTAATCATGATGCGGCGTTTCACATCGGCAAAACGAACTTTATAGAATTCGTCGAGATTGCTGGAGAAAATACCAAGAAAACGAATACGCTCAATAAGAGGGACAGTTTTGTCTGCCGCCTCTTGCAAGACACGTTCGTTAAATGATAGCCAGCTAAGCTCTTTTTCTACATAGAGTTTTTCAGTGTTCATGCCGTTCCTTGCCTACCGCTGTCAAGGAGGATTGCCCTCCAGGGTTTTATAAATTTTTTGGAATAGAGATATCAAATTAAGAGCAATGTATGACAAATATATTTCAAAATTATGTCACTAGTTTCAGTCGGTTATTGTTATCTGTAATATATTTGTCATTTAACCGACATAATATATTCTAGGCAGTTTTTCACCTTGTCTGTCTCAGGTTTATTGAATCTCAGGTATAAGACAGGGTGTGCATTCTTACAGTATTGTTGAGGTAACGCAGTTTCATGGCACAAGCCAACTTTTCTTTGCAGGAAAAAGATCGCAAGCGGTTAATCAAAGATCGGCTGGTGCGAATTGCTGTGTCTATGGGCGGAGTCGGTGTGCTAGGTGCGCTGCTGCTGATCTTCATCTATCTCATCATCATGGTACTTCCGCTGTTTGGCGATGCGTCATTGACGCCCAGCCAAGCTAAGCGAGCGATTTCAACGTCTGCGCCTGTTGCTATCGGCGTTGACGATTATGGTGAAAACGCGTTCGTCATTTCACCGCAAGGCGAAGTGCAATTTTGGCCTTTAACTGGCGTTGCCAGCACACCGTTAAAAACCCAGCAGATCCCTGGCAGTCATGACTTATTCAGTCAAACGCCAGCCGCGCAAGGTTGGTATGGTTTTGCATCCAAACAGGGGGATGTGCAGCTGTTTCATCCACGCTTAAGCAGCGTGATTCATCAGCAATCTCGGCAGTTTTCGCCAAGTGTTGAGCAGCTTACGCCGCCACAAGCGATGTCGATGCAGGTGGCTGGGCGCACGCTTGAGAAGTTCGTGTTTGCACTCAATAACGGCCAACTGACATTTGCCGCTTGGTATGACGATCAGCGTGTGCGGCTTAAGTGGCAAGATCAATCTCAAGACTTTCACAGCTTTAGTTTTGAATCGCCAATCGCGCTTCTTAAGCAGCTATTAATCACGCCGGATGGCTTAACCTTATACGCGCTATCAGGCAGCGATCTGGTTGTCGCCAAACGTGTCGCCGACCGTTACCAAGTGCGCGAAGTTGTTGATTTGAGCCGCGGAAATGGCGAGCACAACGTTAGCAATATCAGCTTGCTTGCTGGGGCGTATTCACTTTTGGTGACGTACAGCGATGGTTTGGTTGCACAATGGTTTGATGTGCTTAAGCACGGTGAGCGTAAGCTTACTCAGATTCGCGAGTTTTCTTTGGCTTCCAACATTCAATTGCTGTTGCCAGATACCTATCGCAAAGGTTTTTACACTTTTTATTCCAACGGCACGGTACAAAGTCATTACACCACCAGTGAAAAGTTGGTGATATTCAAACGTGCTTACCAAAAAGCACCGGACATCGCGGCGATGTCGAGCAATGAAGAGTATTTGCTGACGTTCTCCGACAGCAAACTGAACGTTGCCTACATTGATAATCCGTTCCCGGAAGTGTCGTTGTCGTCGTTGTGGCAAAAAGTCTGGTATGAAGGTTATCCAGAGCCAGAATACGTGTGGCAGACCTCATCGGCGAGCGAACAGTTTGAAGCCAAATTTAGTATTGTGCCAATCGCCTTTGGTACCTTTAAAGCTGCGCTGTTTGCGATGTTGTTTGCGGTTCCTATTGCGGTGCTTGGCGCGATATATACCGCGTATTTTATGAACCCGAAAATGCGCCGCGTGGTTAAGCCATCGATTGAGCTGATGGAAGCGTTGCCAACGGTGATCATCGGTTTTCTGGCCGGATTATGGTTTGCGCCTTTTGTTGAAAACCACCTCTCTGCGGTGGTGGCTTTGTTGTTGCTACTGCCACTTTCAACCATCGTCATCGGTGGTATTTGGCGCTTGCTGCCTAACGCGTGGTTAAACCGTTTACCCAGAGGTTGGCATGCAGCGGTGTTGATGCCAGTCATTTTAATCATGACCGCTTTGATTGTGATTCATAGTGGCGATATTGAGTACGCGTTTTTCAGCGGTGATGTGCGGGTATTTTTGGCTGAGCACGGCATCAACTTTGATCAGCGTAATGCGCTGGTGGTCGGGTTTGCCATGGGGTTTGCGGTCATTCCAACCATTTTTACCATTGCTGAAGATGCGATTTTTTCGGTGCCGAAACATCTCTCTGATGGCTCTTTAGCTCTTGGCGCCACGCCATGGCAAACGCTAACTCGGGTGGTTCTTCTTACCGCAAGTCCAGGTATTTTTTCGGCGATTATGATGGGGCTTGGCCGCGCGGTTGGTGAAACCATGATCGTGTTAATGGCCACCGGCAATACGCCAATCATGGACTGGAATATTTTGGAAGGTATGCGCACGCTGTCCGCCACGATTGCGGTCGAAATGCCCGAGTCTGAAGTTGGCAGTTCGCATTTTCGCATTCTGTTTTTTGCCGCACTGTTATTGTTGATGTTTACCTTTGCCGTTAACTCATTGGCGGAGTGGGTTCGGCAACGATTGAGAGAGAAATACCGTGCGTTGTAGTGAACTCTCTTTGAATGTTGGAGCGCGTTATTGTGTCTAATTGGTTGAAATCCGGCGCGCCTTGGATCTGGCTGACAGGTGGTGCCGTCAGCATTAGTTTGCTATCGGTCATGGGGTTGATTCTGCTGATAGGCTGGAAGGGATTGTCTTTCTTCTGGCCTGCACCTCTTTACCAGTGGCAAACACAAGATGGTGACATTTTGATTGGTCAGCTGTACGCCAAAGAAGATGTGCCGATAAGCCATCTGCGCGAGATGAAAGTCAAATTGCCGCAAGATGTTGAAGACAAAGGCTTGGTCAGCCGTTTAAGTATTAAAGTTGCCAACCGTGAGCTCTATACTTCGGATTTCATTTCGCTGCTGGAGTTTCAAGTTCATCAAGTCACTACGCCAGCCAATTGGGCGGTGATTGAGCGTAATCGAGACGGCGATTTTTACGGCCAGCCGATTGAATATCGTGATGCCAACGGCAATGTCGAAAAAGACATTCGTCAAGCGATGACTTCCGGCTTGGCGTATGCCGAGGTGGTGCGCAGTGAAATCGACCGATTGATCACTGAAGATATTGAAGTTGTTAGTAACAAGCTGGAAAATTTGCGTTTAGAAAAACGTCGCCGCGAACTCAACAATAAGCTCGATGAGGCGTTTTTGACTCGCTATCAGAAAGAGTTTTCAACTCAGACTGAGCAGTTGATTAAAGTCGAAGCGCAGGTCGATGGATTACGTCACCAACTGCAAAATCAGGTTCTGGTGGTCAAAGACATGTCTGGGCAGCGAGTTGAGATTACGCTGGAAAACATTCTCGATATCTGGTTTCCCAACCAAATGTCGACCATGGATAAGTTCGCCCATTGGGGCAAACAGGTGTGGAAATTCTTATCTGACGCGCCGCGTGAATCCAACTCCGAAGGCGGTGTTTTTCCGGCGATGTTTGGCACTGTGCTGCTAGTGCTGATCATGTCGATCATCGTGATGCCGCTTGGCGTGATCGCTGCGATTTATCTGCATGAATACGCGCGTAATACGCTGCTGACACGCATTATTCGCGTTGCGGTCATCAACCTTGCAGGTGTGCCATCGATTGTCTACGGCGTGTTTGGTCTGGGCTTTTTCGTCTATACCTTAGGAAGCAGTATCGATCAGATTTTTTACGCCGAGCGTTTACCTGCGCCGACCTTCGGTACGCCAGGGCTACTTTGGTCAGCATTGACACTGGCAGTGCTGACATTGCCAGTGGTTATTGTTTCAACCGAAGAGGGTTTAACTCGCATTCCGTCGTCGGTACGCCATGGATCACTTGCGCTCGGTGCGACCCAGTTTGAAACCATGTGGCGAATTGTGTTGCCGATGGCAAGTCCGGCGATCATTACCGGGTTGATTCTTGCGGTGGCACGCGCCGCTGGAGAAGTGGCTCCATTAATGCTGGTAGGGGTAGTGAAATTGGCGTCGAACTTACCCGTGGATGGGCAATTTCCATATTTGCATTTAGAACGTAAATTCATGCATTTAGGTTTTCATATTTACGATGTTGGCTTTCAAACCACTAATATTGAAGCGGCGAGACCGCTGGTTTACGCCACCTCGTTTTTGCTGGTGACGGTGATTATTAGCCTTAACCTAACCGCCATTAGTATTCGCAATAACTTGCGCGAGAAATACCGAACTTTAGGGCAAGATTAACCATGTTTTCTGTCAATCAAGCATTGGGCTACGGCGCCCTATTAGACGTTAATAATTTAACTGATGACCAGACCGCGATTGCGATTGAGCATTTGAATCTGTTTTACAAAAGCAGTCGGGCACTGACGGATATCTCCATGCGCATTCCTAAAGGCCAAGTGACGGCGTTTATCGGTCCGTCAGGTTGTGGTAAATCGACCTTGCTGCGCTGTATTAATCGCATGAACGATTTGGTTGAAGGGTGTCATGTCGAGGGTGAAGTCAAACTGCACGGCAAAAATGTTTATGATCCGACGGTCGATGTCGCCACCTTAAGACGTCGAGTGGGTATGGTATTCCAAAGACCGAATCCATTTCCTAAATCGATCTACGAAAACGTAGTTTATGGCTTACGCTTACAAGGAATAAAGAACAGCCGAGCGCTTGATGATGCGGTGGAACGTTCGCTGCGCGCAGCGGCGCTTTGGGACGAAGTGAAAGACCGTCTGCATGAAAATGCGTTTGGTTTATCGGGTGGTCAGCAGCAACGTTTGGTGATAGCCAGAGCGATTGCGATTGAGCCAGAGGTGCTGCTGCTCGATGAACCGACATCGGCGCTGGATCCGATATCAACCTTGACCATTGAAGAGTTGATCAACGATCTTAAAACCAAATACACCGTGGTGATCGTTACTCACAACATGCAACAAGCGGCGCGAGTCAGTGACCACACCGCCTTTATTCATATGGGAAAGTTGATCGAGTACTCAGATACTGACTCAATTTTCACCTCGCCATTGAAAAAACAGACAGAAGACTACATTACAGGGCGGTATGGTTGATCAAGGATAAGGTTAGCCAAACGCAAGTCATATACCGAAGGAGTCGCGAAGTAGAATGAATTTTGGTCGTCACATTTCTGGACAATTTAACGTCGAATTGGAATCGATTCGTACCCATGTATTGACCATGGGTGGGTTGGTCGAACAGCAATTGTCGTTTGCCATGCAAGCTCTGCACAAAGACGATGTCGAGCTGGCCAGAAAAGTGGTGCGTGATGATCATAAAGTCAACAGCATGGAAGTGTCGATTGATGAAGCCTGTACGCGAATTATCGCTAAGCGCCAGCCGACCGCCAAAGATTTGCGCCTTATTATCGCGATCATCAAAACCATTACTGACCTCGAGCGCATCGGCGATGTAGCAACCAAAATCGCCTACGTTGCGATTGAAAGCCCTGCGACCCAAGACCGTGAATTTAATATTTCGCTCGAACCTTTGTGCCGCCAAGCCATCAGCATGTTGCATCAAGTTCTCGATGCGTTTGCGCGTATGGATGTCGATGCTGCCGCTCATGTGTATAAGCTGGATGATAAAATCGACGCCGAATATGAAGCGGTGATTCGCCAGCTAATGTCCTTTATGGCCGATGACCCGAAAAATATTCCACATATTTTGCAAGTGATGTGGTCTGCACGTGCCATAGAGCGGGTTGGCGATCGCTGTCAGAACATCTGTGAATACATTATTTACTTTGTGAAGGGTAAAGATGTTCGCCATTTAAGTGGCCATCAAACGATTGATGATGCATTAAAATCCTGATGACACACACATCGATGATGAGTGAATAAACACCCAACGCCGAGCTTGCTCGGCGTTTTTGATGGATGCTATTTTAGCGCTTGAAGCGCATCGACCACAGACTGAATTGCTGCGCTGCTGGTGATAGGGACGACGAAATCATTGACGTTTTTGCTGCCCATATGGGCTTGGTTTGCCGCCTTGTTCATCAAAGAAGGGCGAGAGGTTTTCCCCGATAAATGTACCTCGCGAATAGCGCATTGAGTGACAATTTGCGCAACGTTTTGCGCGTTAAGTCCAGCGCCCGCCATAATGGTGATTCGCCCAGCCGCCAAGCTTTGCATCTGCTTAAGCGTCTCAATCCCAGAGACGACATCCGCGGCTAAGCCCGAAGTCAGTACTCGCTCACAACCCAGTTCAATCACTTGCTCTAAAGACTTAAGCGCATCACGGCTTTGATCAATCGCGCGATGAAACGTGACACCAAGACCCAGTTGATGAGCCAAATCAATCAATGGCTTGGCACGCACGACGTCAATTTCGCCATCGGCGGTTAACAGCCCTAACACCACGCCTTGTAAGTTTGCTGTTGCTGCGGCTTGGATGTCACTTGCCATCATTGCAATATCGTCGTCGTCATAGAGAAAATCGCCTTGGCGCGGGCGAATCATGGCGTAAATCGGTACGCTCGATTGCTTGGCCGCTTGTTGCATCATGCCAAAACTTGGCGTTAAACCACCCAGTGTCAGTGATGAGCACAGTTCGATGCGAGTTGCGCCGCCTGCGATCGCCAAATACAGCGATTCTAAGTTATCAATACAGACTTCAATTTGATAATTCATGCTTTGCACCTTGGATTGGATTCGCATCATTGTAGCCGATTGTGGAGGGGGATATCTTGCTTATCATAGCGCTTAGCAAAGTTAAAAATGCGCAATAAAAAGTTAAAAATGCGCAATAAAAAAGCCCTCATTTGAGGGCTTAATATCATCACGCGGCAGTGCGAGTTACGCCGCGTCTTCTTGTTGCTCAGCGTCTTCAACCGCAGCAACTTTCTTCGCTTTCTTTGGCGCTGGGCGACGTTTAGCGCCGAGTGCGAACAACAATTCTTCTTTATTTTGAGCGAGGAACATGGCCAAATCTTCTTGCTTAGCTTCGTCTTCGATCAGTTCGCTTTTACCTAACAAGCCAAAAAGCTCATCTGCCATATCCAGCATCTTATCGTAAGCATCTGCTTCCGCTTTTGAGGTAAAAGTCATTTTTTCTTCTCCGTTACGTTCTACCACGTACTTGACGATTACAGCCATGGTGCATCCTCTGTGTTTGAATTCGTTACGTTAATCACTGTCTTTTTATACAGTTTTCGCAGGCCGCTGTCCAGTTGAAGTCTGAATTATGAGAACCGTCTGACGTCGAATGCTCAATCTGTGCGCTGCCATTGGTGGCAAAACTGAATAAACTGTTTGAGCAGTGGACTTTGATATTTTTCTTTATGCACCAGTAACCAATAGCGACGCTTCATATCAAGGGGAAAATGCAGTTGAGTTAAGCGCCCATCATTGAGCGCCGCTTGCGCCGCTAATTGGGATAAACACGCCAGCCCAAGTCCGGCACTGACGCTATTGATGATCGCTTCGGTGGTGTTGAGCTCAAACGCTTCATGCCAGTGTTCAAGTCGCGGCGCAACGGTGCGAAGGAAAAATTCCCGAGTGCCAGAGCCGGGTTCGCGTAGTATCCATTGGCTCTGTTCCAGCGCGCCAATCGAAACCGAGGATTGCTGAGCGAGCGGGTGACTTGGGCTACAGACGATGCACATTTCATCACTGCTGAACTGGGTTGAAATCAGCTCGGGATGCAGCGTTTTCCCTTCAATAAGAGCGATATCCAGCTCGTAGTCGACCAGCTTTTGACAGATCAGCGCAGAGTTGGAAATAAACAGGCTTTGCGATAAATGCAGGGTTTGGCGGCGAAAGTCACTCAGCAAATAGGGCGCGACTTGATTACCTATGGTGTCACTGGCACCAACATGCAGCTGCCCAGACAAGCCTTGCTGTTCATCAAACAGATGGCGAATATCATCGCTGCGTTGCAGTAACTCATCGGCAAGTGGCAGCAGTTTTTGTCCTTCTTGATTGAGGATCAAACGGTTATTGACTCGATCAAACAGCGCATGACCAATCTGCTTTTCCAGTTCGCCCAGCGCCATACTGACCGCGGCTTTGGATAAAAACAAAGTTTCAGCCGCTGCGGTTAAGGTATTATTTTGTGTGATCGCCATAAAGACATTGAGCTGCTTTAACGAAATATTACTGGCCATAGTGTTCAACTTTACTTAACGATTGTTCTGAATAATTAGATATTTAAGAACATGATGCAAGCGTAATTTGGCTTCCACACCAATGGCTGGGCCGGTGCTTGGTATCGCAAGTTTAGGTTGGAGCTTGGAAAATGCAGCGTCGTGTTTAAAAGTAACCGTACGCTATTTGTACTGTTTCATTTTATAGCCCAAACCCCTGCGCGCTGCTTAACCTTTTGACACATTAGACCGCTGTTTTTGCTCCGGAAACGGCGGCCACTATGCTAACCTTGAGCTACTTTTGGCAAATGGACATTGGGCTACTGTGTTTACGGTTTATCACTCAAATCAAGTCGACATCCTCAAATCTCTGCTGGTGGAATTGATTCGTCTCAATCCATTGCAAAACCCGTTTGAAGCTGAGCAGATTCTGGTGCAAAGCCCGGGAATGTCACAGTGGCTAAAAATGGAGTTAGCCAAAGAGTTCGGCGTTGCCGCCAATATTGAGTTTCCGTTACCTGCCACCTTCATTTGGCAGATGTTTACTCAAGTTCTGCCCGATGTGCCAACCCGCAGCGCGTTTAACAAAGAGGCGATGACTTGGAAGTTGATGCAGGTGCTCCCTGATTTGCTGCCGCGTGCGGAATTTGCCCCTCTTGAGCGTTACCTCGCCGACGACAATCATAGTGCCAAGCTTTTTCAGTTAGCTGAGAAAATAGCGGATATTTTTGATGGCTATTTGGTGTATCGCCCGGAATGGATTGCCAGTTGGGAAAGTGGCCAGCCTGTCGCCGAGCTTGGTGATGAACATCCATGGCAGCCGATTTTATGGCAAGCGCTGTATGATCACACGGTCGCGCTTGGCCAGTCACCGTATCATCGCGCCAATTTGTACGAACACTTTATCGATGCGTTACAAAGCGGAATCGATCAAGCTGAGCATTTTCCTAAACGTTTGTTCGTGTTTGGTATTTCATCGCTGCCGCCACGTTATATGGACGCACTTAAAGCCATCGGCGAGCATGTTGATGTGCATCTAATGTTTACCAACCCATGCCGTTATTACTGGGGCGAGGTGCGCGACCGTAAATATTTGGCGCGCTTAGCCGCCAAACATCGCCAGCATTTGGTGTGGCAAAACAATCACTCTGAGTTTGATGGTCACAGCGAGCAGCTTAAAGGCAGTGTTGAAGATAACCTCAGTGATGAGCTGCACACCGATGTGGTAGGCAATAGCTTACTGGCGTCGATGGGCAAACTTGGACGCGACAACATGTATTTATTGTCGCAGTTGGAATCAAGCGAAATCGAAGCGTTTGTTGATATCGACCGCGACAGCCTGCTGCATCATCTGCAAGCCGATATTTTGGCGTTGGAAGAGCACCAAAACGATAATCAGCTGTTATCAAGTCAGCACAAACCGATGATCGCAGCGCCAGATCGCTCGTTAACTCTGCATGCTTGCCACTCGCCAATGCGAGAAGTGGAAGTGTTGCACGACCAATTGCTGGCGATGTTTGACCGTGACCCCGAGTTAAAGCCGCGTGACATCATCGTCATGGTGGCGGACATCAACGCTTATAGTCCAGCGATTCAGGCGGTGTTTGGTAATGCCCCGGGTGAACGTTTTATTCCTTATTCGATTTCCGATCGCAGCGCCGCGCAAGAAAGCCCGATTCTCAACGCTTTTCTTCAGTTGGTGGCACTGCCACAAAGCCGCTGCTTGGCATCAGAGTTACTGGAGCTGTTGGAAATTCCGGCGGTCATGAAACGCTTTGAACTGGATGACAGCGAGTTTTTACTGGCTAAGCAATGGGTTGAAGAGTCGGGGATTCGCTGGGGGCTGAATGAGCACACCGCCACCGAATTTGACCTGCCAGCCAACCGTCATAACACTTGGCAATTTGGTATTGAGCGCATGCTACTTGGCTACGCGATGCCAAATGATGCCGGGCTGTTTCAGCGCCAGCAAGGGGACTACATTGCCCCATATAACGAAGTGCAAGGGCTTGGCGCAGAGCTCGCTGGCAAGCTCGCCAGTTTCATCGATAAAGTGGCGTTTTATCACCGAGCGTTTGCCAACACTCAAGAAATTGAGCAATGGCGCGAGTTATTACTCGGATTGTTGGATGATTTCTTCGCTGTCGAACTTGAAGGTGAAATGGCACTGAAGTCGATTGTGGATACTCTGACTCAGCTAAAAGAGCAGCTTGATGATGCCGGTTTTAAGGCGCCGATTTCTCCAGAGATCATCACTCAGTATCTGCAAAATAAACTCTCCGGTACGCGAGTAAGTCAGCGTTTTCTCGCCGGACAAGTCAATTTTTGTACTCTGATGCCGATGCGCTCGATTCCGTTTAAAGTGGTTTGTCTGCTGGGAATGAACGATGGCGTCTATCCGCGTTCAATGCCGCCAGAAAGTTTTGATTTGATGACCGGACGCACTCGCCCTGGCGATCGCTCACGTCGAGATGATGACCGTTACCTGTTTTTGGAAGCGCTGCTCTCAGCGCAGCAGTCGCTCTACATCAGCTACGTGGGACGTTCGATTCAAGACAATACGCCGCGCGTACCGTCGGTGCTGGTGACTGAGCTGATGGAATACTGTCAGCAAAATTACTGCTTAGAAGGGGATGACGCTCTGGCAGTCGATGATTCCGGCCAGCGTCTTCTCGATGTGTTGACGACTCATCATGCGATGACGCCATTTAGCCCGAATGCGTTTCTCTTGCCGCAGCCGAGTTATGCGAAAGAGTGGTTGCCCGCTGCCAATCGCGCCGGCATGAAAAGTGGCGAATTTGCTCAGCCACTTGATGATTTTCTGCGTGATGTCAGCTTTCCTGTTGAGCTCGATTTGGTTGAACTACAGCGATTTTGGCGCTTGCCGGTGCAGTATTTCTTCAACCGCCGCTTGAAAGTGGTGTTTGAACCGCCACTTCCTGTGATGCAAGACGATGAGCCGTTTGCGCTGGGCGGATTAGAAAGTTACCAGCTACGCGATGGCCTGCTTGAGGCATTTTTGCACAGTCGCGATCACAGCCAAGAGGCCTTAGATGCCATTGCCAAAAACTATGTTGAACAGCAACGCGCCGAGGGTAAGTTGCCGTTTGGTGCGTTTGGCGAAATCGAATTTGCCGCTAACCAAGTGCAAACCCACGATTTACTGCAAGAACTCAGTTTTGTCACCGCGACGCCTCTGGATGATATCGATGTTAACCTGCAATTTGATTTCCTTAATGACAGTCAGCAGGGCGATGGCAAACCAGTGCAATTGGTCGGTTGGCTGACGCAACATTATCAATCCGGGTTGGTTCGCTATCGCACCGGTTCATTGCGGGCGCAAGATCTGTTGGCTGCATGGATTGATCATCTGTGTATGGCAGCGAGCGGAGTGCATAAACCGACGCACATGCTTGGCTATTCACGTAAAGAGGGTGTGGAACACTTTGTCTATCCGCCGCTCGGCAATACCCAGCAAGCCCACTCTTTACTCACTGAGTTGTTGCGTCTGTTTTTTGCTGGCATGACCACGCCGCTGGAATATTTTCCTAAAACCGCACTTGCATCGATTGATGCGGGCTTTAGTCGTGGCAAGTGGGTTGAGGATAAAGACAAATCGCTCAAGAAAATGGCGGAGACGTTTAACGACAGTTACCTATTCGCGGGTGAAGGAAACAACAGCTACATTCAGCGTATTTGGCCGAGTTGGGATGAACAGCTTGCCCAGCGGGTTCATTTACTTGCTGCTCAAGTATTGCAGACGCCGCGATTGGCGATGAAAACCGCTGAAGATTATGCACAAGGCGCTGGTGTGCAAAGTAGTCATGAGTCGTAAGGGAATGATGGCCGCCAGAAAATCATTATTGTGTGTAGGGCGTTTGCTGTGCGGCCATAGGTCAGAGGGACCATAATTCGGGGTTGGTGGTTGTTTGCCCACCGAAGATGCGGGGATAGTAAGGCCTTGCACCAAAATCGTCCGTGAGTCAGATCTCACTACTTGGTAAATTCAATCTCAGTACGTAATGAGTTATTCAATAATCAGATCTAACTCACAATACGTACAGTGTATCGCAACAAAAAGGTCTCAATGATATGACAGCTCAGGCTAAGCCTAGTGCCTTGAATATGATGACATTTCCACTTCACGGCGCACGTTTAATCGAAGCGTCGGCGGGAACGGGGAAAACCTTCACCATTGCCGGATTGTATCTGCGGCTGTTGCTTGGTCATGGTGCAGAGGGGCAGCGCCATGCTGTGCCACTCACGGTAGACCAAATTTTAGTGGTGACCTTTACTGAGGCGGCTACCGCCGAGCTTAGAGATCGCATTCGCGCGCGTATTCACGATGCGCGTTTAGCGTTTGCTCGCGGCGAAAGTCGCGATCCGGTGATTAAACCACTGCTTGAACAAGTGACCGATCACGCTCAAGCGGCTTCGATTCTGCTGCAAGCGGAACGGCAGATGGATGAAGCGGCGGTCTACACCATTCACGGTTTTTGTCAGCGCATGCTAACGCAAAATGCGTTTGAGTCAGGCAGCCGTTTTAACAACGAGTTTGTCACTGATGAAAGCCATCTTAAATCGCAAGTGGTGGCCGATTACTGGCGCCGTCATTTTTATCCGCTTGGCCTCAATTTAGCCGCAGAAGTCCGCCAAATATGGTCTTCGCCGCAGGCGCTGCTACAAGATATTGGCCGCTACTTAACCGGTGCGCCGCTGCATTTATCAACGCCAGCCTTGCAAACCTCTCTTGATCAGCAACATCAAGACAACCTCACTCAAATTCAAACCCTTAAAGACAGTTGGAAGCAGCACAGCAGTGATTTTCTGGCGCTGATTTCCCAGTCGAATGTCAATAAACGCAGCTACAGTAAAAAATCGCTGCCGAATTGGCTGGAAAGCGTTGATCTTTGGGCGCAAAGCGAAACCCGTGATTACCAAATTCCTGATGCGTTGCAAAAATTCGCCCAAAGTGTATTAAACGATAAAACGCCGAGCGGCGATGCGCCTACACATCCGGTATTTGAACAGATCGATCAATTTATCAATCAGCCAGTCTCGCTGAAAAATCCGTTGATGGCACATGCGATTGAAGAGTGTCGCGGTATGCTGGCGCGAGCTAAGCAGCAAAAGCAATGGCTATCGTTTGATGACCTGTTGTCGCAATTGTCCGCCGCCATCGATATGGATCAAGAGCAGCAATTAGTAAACCGAATTCGCGAGCTGTATCCGGTGGCGATGATCGACGAATTCCAAGACACCGATCCACTGCAATATTCGATTTTTAGCCGCGTGTATCTCGATTCGCCGCAGTCTGGTCTATTTATGATCGGCGACCCAAAGCAGGCGATTTACGCATTTCGCGGCGCGGATATTTTTACCTACATCAAAGCGCGTAATCAGGTGGTTGACCATTACACCTTGGACACCAACTGGCGTTCAAGTGCCGAGATGGTCGCGGCGGTGAACCAGGTATTCGAAAAGGCTGACAGCCCATTTATTTATGATGACGACATTCCTTTTCATCCTGTCAATGCGAGCCCCAATGCCGACCAGCGCTTTTGGATCATCGGTGACCAAAAGCAACCTGCGCTGACTTATTGGCTGCCCACTGACGTCGAAAAACCGCTTGGCAAAGGTGAATACACCACAGTGATGGCTCAAGCCACCGCTAGCCAAATTCAACACATTTTAACGTCCTCACTGCAAGGCAAGGCGCAGCTATGCAGTGGCGAAAAGCGTCAGCCCATTGAGGCTGGCGATATTGCTGTGCTGGTGCGTACCGGCAGTGAAGGGCGCATGGTGAAGCAGGCGCTTGCCGAGCAAGGCATTGCCAGCGTGTATTTGTCCAACCGAGACAGTGTGTTTTTAAGTCCGATCGCTCAGGATGTACAGCGCTTACTGCAAGCGGTGTTAACCCCAGAGCAAGATCGCGCCCTGCGTGCGTGTTTGGCTTCTGAACTGTTTGCTCTCAATGCTCAGCAGTTGGATGCGCTCAACAATGATGAAAACGCCTGGGAAAATGCGGTTGATGAGTTTAAAGAGTATCGCAAGCTGTGGGTAGCACGCGGCGTGCTACCTATGCTGCGCAGCGTGCTGAGCAAACGCCATATCGCCGAACGTTGGCTGGCCGAAGAGAGCGAGCGTCAACTGACCGACTTTATGCATCTTGGCGAATTATTGCAGCAAGCCAGTACCGAACTGGAAAGCGACCACGGTTTGCTGCGCTGGCTTGCCCAATCGCTAAGCGATGCACAAAACGGTTTAGGGGGTAGCGATGAGGAAATTCAGCGCCTTGAATCGGAGCGAAATTTGGTGCAAATCGTCACGATTCACAAATCTAAGGGCTTGGAATATGACTTGGTGTTTTTGCCGTTCGTATGCGCTTATCGCGAGGCGAGCGAAGCCAAATATTACGACCCAACGAGCGATCGAATTGTTTTGGATTTAGCGGCAGATTCCACCTCGTTACAACAAGCCGATAAAGAGCGTTTAGCCGAAGATTTGCGCTTGATTTATGTGGCGCTGACTCGCGCCGTTTATGGCTGTTATATCGGTTTAGCGCCGATTCGTTTGGGGCGCTCAAGTAAAGAACCCACTGGTGTGCATTTAAGTGCGATGGGCTATTTATTGCAAAACGGCCAGCAGGGGAGCATTGCGGATTTGGCGGCTTCGGTAAGTAAGCACACTGAAAAGCTTGACTGTGTTGACGAGGTTGAACCACCGACATTAAGCGATGAAAAATATCAGCCGCCAGTGGATTCACAACAGGCGCTCATCGCGAAAGAGCTCAGTAGCAGCATTGACCGTTTTTGGCGCATTACCAGTTACTCCGGTTTGATTAAACAAGGCCATCATAATGAGTATGATGCCAGCCTAGAAATTGGCGGCTTTGATATTGATTCTGCTGACGAGCATGGCGAGGCTGAGCTTGTTGAGCCGCAAAAAAGCATTTTTACTTTTCCTAAAGGCGCTCGTCCCGGCACTTTTTTACATACCGTGTTTGAGCAGGTCGAATTCACAGAGCCTGCCTCAAGCCCTGCCAACCGTGAAATCTTAATCAAATTGCTTGAGCAAGAGCAGTTAGAAGCCGACTGGCTCGCGGTTCTTGAAGCGTTAGTCGATACCGTGCTCAGCACGCCACTTGATGGTCAATCGCTATGTTTGAATCAAAAAGGGCCGCAAGACAAGTTGGTTGAAATGGAGTTTCTCCTGCCGATCCAAGTACTTACAAGTAGCGCGCTGAATCGCGTGGTGCAGCGTCATGATAGTTTATCGGCGAAAGCGGGTGACCTTGGTTTTCACACTGTGCAAGGGATGCTCAAAGGTTTCATCGACTTAGTTTTTGTTCATCAAGGCAAATATTACGTTCTGGATTGGAAGTCGAATCATCTTGGCGACGACGTTAAGCATTATCATGGCGAAGCGCTTAACGCGGCGATGGCTGAGCACCGTTACGATCTGCAGTACCAAATCTACGCGTTAGCCTTGCACCGTTTTCTGCGCAGCCGTTTGGCCGATTACGATTACCAGCGCCATTTCGGCGGTGTCTATTACCTGTTTTTGCGTGGTATTGATGGGCAAAGCGAGCACGGTATTTTTAACGCCAAACCGAGTGAGGCATTTTTAACGGAAATGGATAAGTTGATTGATGGCCAAGAAGTCGCGCCGCAAAGTAACGCCAATGGCCAAATGGAGCTGGGACTATGAGTGATTTTGGTTGGTCAAAATGCTTACAAACATTGGCTGATAAGGGCAATTTACGCCAACTCGATTACCAGTTTGCGCGTTGGATGCTTGAGCAGGGCGCGAGTGAACCGCTGGCGTTTATTGCCGCGCTATTGAGCTCTGAGCTTGGCAAAGGGCATATCTGTTTGCCACTGCATGATTCACAAGGGCAGGCTATCGATGCGGCGCAAAAGCTGGGGTTGTATGCTGATGCCGCGCTGGAATTACGCAGCGCCTGGCTGACACAGGATTGGCCAGCAGAGCTGCAACAGTCGCCATTAGTGTCGGCGGATGGTAACCAAGCGCTGCCTTTGGTGTTTGATGGTAACCGATTGTATTTAAATCGTTATTGGCATTATGAACTGCATCTTTCCGAGCGATTATTAAGCTTTGGGACACCTGTGAGCTTAAAGCCTACTGATGTCCAAAAGCTTTCAGAACTGCTCGACCATCTGTTTGCCCGCGACTACTCATTTCTGTTTAGCGCCCTTAAACAGGGCCAAGTTGATGGTAAGGATACTCAGGTTGTTCGCCAGCAAAAGGTGTGCGATATGCTCGATGTTGTTGCCAGTGATCAACTGGACTGGCAAGCGATTGATCAAGTGCTCACCAGCGCGCAGCGCGCCCAAGACTTAACGGCGCTTGAGCAACTTGTGCCTGCATCTGTTTGTGTTAACTGGCAAAAAGTGGCGGCCGCTATGGCGCTGACTCGACGTTTTGCGGTGATTTCTGGTGGGCCGGGGACAGGCAAAACCACCACGGTGGCGAAACTGCTGGCGGCGCTGGTGGAGCAGTCACGGCAAATGGGTGATACGCCAAGCATTAAGTTGGTGGCGCCAACGGGGAAAGCGGCAGCAAGGTTGACCGAATCGATTGGTAAAGCGGTGGAGTCGTTGCCAATCAGCCCTGAACTCAAGCAGCAAATTCCGACCGAATCGAGCACTTTACACCGCTTGTTGGGCGTGATTCCCGGCAGCGCAGAGTTTCGTCATCATCATTACAATCCGCTGCATTTGGATATTTTAGTGATTGACGAAGCCTCAATGGTGGATTTGTCGATGATGTATAAAGTGGTCGACGCGCTGCCTAAACACGGGCGCTTGATTCTGCTCGGTGATAAAGATCAGCTCTCCTCTGTAGAAGCGGGCGCGGTACTGGGTGACATTTGTTCGTTCCACGCCCTTGGCTATAGTGCAGAGCAAGGAGAACGTCTGGCTAAGCTGACCGGTTATCAAAGCTTAACTTACCAGCAAGGCGGCGCGAGTCATATCGCCGATAGCTTATGTGTGCTGCAAAAAAGTTATCGCTTTGACGCACGTTCGGGTATCGGCCAATTAGCCAAAGCGGTGAATGCCGGTGACGGTGCGAAAATTGATGCGGTCTATCAGCAAGACTTTAGTGATATCGAGCACTTCGCGCTCAATAGCCAGCATTACAATCAAATGATTCAAACTTTGGTGGGGGAGTATCGCCGCTATCTTGAATGCCTTAAGCCAGAACAATTACCAATTATTGGTGTAGACAATGGGCAGCTCGGTTTGGAAAACGCCGCTAAACAGGCGTTGAATCGGTTTAACCAGTGCCGTTTATTGTGCGCCATTCGTGAAGGGGATTTTGGTGTGAGCGGGCTAAATCTGCGCATCGAGAAAGCGCTTGCTGCGCGGCGTTTAATCCACACTCAAGATGAACTTTGGTATCACGGTAGACCCATTATGGTCACTCGTAATGATCATGGTCTGGGGTTGTACAACGGTGATATTGGCATTTGCATTCGCGAGCCCGGTGAGGGCGGCAGACTGAAAGTGTATTTCGAGCAGTCGGATGGTTCGATCAAGTCTGTGTTGCCAAGTCGAGTGCCAGAACATGAAACTGCATTTGCGATGACGATTCATAAATCACAAGGCAGTGAGTTTGATTTTACCTTGATGATTTTACCGCCGGACTTTACGCCGCTGGTGACGCGAGAGCTTATCTATACGGGCATTACTCGAGCGAAAAAACGCTTGGCGATTTATGCCGATATTCAGTTGATGAAGCGCGGAGTGAAAATTCGTACTGAGCGTGCCAGTGGATTGGTCGATAGACTAAGTTAAAATTACAGTGGCCAAAACGACCCACGGTCGGATTAACCGACCGTGTTGAATAAGCTGCTAAATGAGATTTTTTCGATGCTGTATTTGGTTTGATAGTTGAGAATGAAGCTTCTCAAAGTATCGGTAACCGGAAAAACACAGTGAACATGTTGCCCGTTTAAAAGTTCGTTATCAGCCATGTCCCAAAAACTTTGTATTGAATTACAAATAATGGTTTTCATTTATTCGTTGCTCTTAGTGATGTGTTATCGCTTAAAGCAATCCTTGCAGTTCTAGCCAACTCAACCTGAGTTTTTGCTCTATATTCCCTAGGAATCAGTCGCTTAGTTTATATGATCTAGATCACAAATAAAAGGTGATTTTTTAACCAAACTAACTTCCTGATTATGCAAGAGTATTAGTATTAATTTTAACCTTACACCTTTAGGGTGAGAATTTTCGATTTGCGTTGATAGTTGTACAAACTTTGTTTTTTCATCGGTAAACCGTCGACGCCAATCTCAGTAAAACCCTGTTCTCTAAACCAATGCAGGCTGTGAGTGGTGAGCACAAAAATACGGCCAATGCCTTGTACTTTCGACTGTTGCTTCATGTGATTAAGCAGCAGCACGCCACGGTCACCGTCACGATATTCGGGATGAATCGCAACACACGCCATTTCGGCCATGCTGTCTTCTTTGTAAGGATATAGCGCCGCGCAGCCAATAATTAAGCCGTCTTTCTCGATGATGGTGAATAGAGTGATTTCTTGCTCGAGCTGTTCACGGGAGCGGCGCACCAAAATACCTTGTTCTTCGAGGGGGCGAATCAGATCCAAAATCCCCCCGATATCATCGATCTCGGCTTGGCGCACTTGCTCGGCGCTGGCGGTCACGATTTGAGTACCGATACCATCAAAAGAGAACAGCTCCTGAATTAACGCGCCATCTTCCTTGTAGCTGACCAAGTGCCCACGTGACACGCCAGATAAGCAAGCGCTGGTGGCGGCGCGAATAAAGCGCACCGTACCGGATGATTGCTCAAGATCGCCATCATATTGAGACTCAAGCTTTTGTAGTACTTTTTCGGCTTCACGTGGGAATAGCTCCGCGACGACGTGGCCATCATCGTTCATGATCCCTTGCTCAGAACAAAAACCAATGATCTTGTCGGCTTTGAGTTTAATGGCGACTTGGGTTGCCACTTCTTCAGAGGTCAGATTGAACGACTCTCCGGTGACGGAACTGGCAATCGGACCGAGCAAAACAATCGAGCCGTGATCAAGCATGCTTTTGATGCCTTGGCTATCAATACGACGAATCTTACCGCTATGGCAATAGTCGATACCGTCATCCACACCAAGGGGTTGGGCAATCACAAAGTTACCACTGACGACATTGAGTTGAGTGCCCGCCATCGGTGTATTGTTGAGGCTCATCGACAGCTGTGCGGTAATGGCTAATTGCAACCTACCGGCTGCTTGCATGACAAAATTAAGTGCTTTTTCGTCAGTGATGCGAATGCCTTTATGGTATGGAGTTGAATAATTATGTTCTTCCAGTAGTTCATTTATCTGTGGTCGAGCACCGTGCACAACAACCAGTTTCACGCCTAAGCTATGAAGAAGAGACAGGTCGCTGATGATATTGGCAAAGTTGTTGTCGGCTACCGCTTCGCCGCCGAGCATGATGACCATAGTCTTGCCACGGTGAGCGTTGACGTATGGCGCGGATTGACGAAAGCCTTTGACCAGTGCAGTGCTTCTGATTTTCACAAGATAGATACCTAGTTGGTTGAATTTGTATGTATAAATGGTGCTATTTTATTCACCCGAGAGCAAGTTAAATTTGGAATTAGCACGCCAAATTGCTACTGCCGTTATTGTTGAGCACTTTTGTCCTAAGTAGATTTATTGACTGTATGAAAATAGAGACAACACTTAGGAAAGACTTAGTGAGTAAAGTAATAGCAGAAAATCAGGAAAATGAGGGCATGAGAAACCCGCAAAGAAAACGCGTTGAGCGCTTAGTGGTGGCAATTGCTGTCGTTGGTACCTTGGTTCTAATTTCTGTCTTTGGCAATATCACCGATAAGCTCAACGCACTACTCAATCCTAACTCTAGTGTTTACGGTGTGTGGGTTGAACAAAACGTGCCGTCATACTCTGCTGAGCGCATCTTATTGAATCAGTATGGGGTGACCATCAAAGGCCGAGTGGTTGCAACACATTTTCGATTTAATGGTAGCGAAATCAGCTATACCTTTGGCAATCGAACACTTCGTTACAAAATGAAAGACCATACCAACACAGAGATGAAACTGGTCTCTGAGCCTTATTATCAGCCTGTTTTTCAATTGTCAGAAAAACACAAAAATGGCGATGAATGATCCTTTGGTGATTGAGATTTGAAACAGAGTTTGTCATCCTGCAGCCAACTAAAATTGAGGATGATTCCTGTGTTCAAAAAATGCATTCCTTTCGCAACCTTAGCGTTATTATTTGGTTGCGCGCAGCCAACCGAACGTGCCCAACAATACCGAGATGGCGACTTCCAACAAATTTTGAATCCGGTGACGTCGATTGAATCGAACCAACCCCGCGATTACAGCACTTTTTACAATCAAGCCGAGCAAGTGATTGAAAACTCGCCTTCAATGGCGAGCATGTATCAACCTCTGTATCAAAAACTTAATGATTGGATTTTAGAAAGTGGCGATCCGCAAGAGCTAGAAAAATACGGCGTGCAAGCGGCGCAACTTGGTGGTGGTGACAGCAAAGGCAATGTGTTGTTTACCGGCTACTTTTCCCCTGTGATGGAGTTACGTCATACTGCTGATAGCCAGTTTAAGTACCCAGTGTATGCTAAACCGCAATGCGACCAAGATTGCCCGACACGCCAAGAAATCTATGACGGTGCTTTAACCGGCCAAGGACTAGAACTTGGCTATGCCGCTAACATGATTGACCCTTTTATTATGGAAGTGCAGGGCAGCGGTTTCGTCCATTATGAAGATGACACTCTGGAGTATTTCGCCTATTCGGGCAAAAACAACAAAGCGTATATCAGTATCGGTAAGGTGCTGATTGATCGCGGCGAAGTCGCGCGTGAAGATATGTCGCTTAAAGCGATCAAAGAGTGGGTTCTGGCTCATGATGAGCAAACGGTAAAAGAACTGCTTGAGCAAAACCCATCGTTTGTGTTCTTTGAGCCGCGCGCAGCCGCGCCGGTGACTGGCACGGCGGGTATTCCACTTTTGCCAATGGCATCGGTGGCGGGCGATAGAAGCGTATTTCCAATGGGAACCCCGATTCTTGCCGAAGTACCGCTACTGAACGCCGATGGCACTTGGAGCGGCGCGCACCAACTGCGTTTGCTTATCGTGCTCGATACTGGCGGTGCGGTGAAACAAAATCACCTCGATCTTTACCATGGTATGGGGCCGCGTGCTGGTACTGATGCAGGCCACTATAAGCATTTTGGCCGAGTGTGGAAGTTGGGCCTAGAAAATTCACCAACCCAAGCGCCTTGGGCAATGCCGCCAGAAAAGAAACAGTAGCCTGGCTTGGCAAAACCTAGACATTTTCCCCAAGAGTGCGTATAAATCGCACTCTTTGTTTTTGTACCGATTGGACATCATTATGCGTGAACTTGAGACTCCAGCTTCTGACAGCTATAACCAGCGTTTTGGCGGCACTCGCCGTTTGTATGGTGATCAGCAGGTCGAGATTCTTCGCGCAGCTCATGTATGTGTGATCGGTATTGGTGGTGTTGGCTCTTGGGCGGTGGAAGCTCTGGCGCGCAGCGGTATCGGTGAACTGACCTTGATCGATATGGACGACGTGTGCGTCACCAATATCAATCGTCAGATCCATGCGATGAGCGGCAGTGTTGGCCAGAGTAAAATTGAAGTCATGGCGGAGCGCATCCGTCTGATTAACCCAGAGTGTAAAGTCAATTTGATTGACGACTTCATTACCCCTGACAATCAGCACGAATATTTGTCGAAACAGTATGATTATGTGCTGGATGCGATTGACAGCGTGCGCGCGAAAGCTTCGTTGTTGGCCTACTGTCGCAGTAACAAAATCAAAGTTATTACTACTGGTGGGGCAGGTGGTCAAACCGACCCGACGCAAATTAAAATCGCCGATCTGACCAAAACTATCCAAGACCCGCTGGCCAAGAAAATCAAAGACACTTTGCGTCGTCACCATAATTTTCCAACCAATCCGCAGCGTAAGTTTGGCATTGACTGCGTGTTTTCGACCGAGCAGCTTAAATATCCGCAAGCGGATGGTAGTGTGTGCGGCGTAAAAGCCACCGCTGAAGGACCAAAACGCATGGATTGTGCCAGCGGTTTTGGCGCCGCTACTGTCGTGACCGCGACATTTGGTTTTGTCGCCGTTTCCCGTATCATTGAAAAATTGATTCAAAAACACACCAAAGCTTAATTTATGAGTTCATTGCCAAGTTCTCCGTTTGGTCAGCAGATTGGTGCTGACGATGTGATTGCCACCATGCAGCCATTGGCTGGTTGGGAAGCGCGTTATCGCCAAGTCATCATGTGGGGTAAGCAATTGCCGAACATGCCAAACGAGTTAAAAAGCGATCAAGTCTCGGTTGCGGGTTGTGAAAGCAGTGTTTGGTTAGTGAGTGAATGTGTCGATGGGCAGTGGTTCTTTTGCGCAGATTCTGATGCGCGTATCGTACGCGGGCTGATTGCATTGGTGATGGCCGCGTTCAATGGAAAAACCGCCGAGCAAATTCAGCACTTTGATATCGACACTTACTTTGATCAACTGGGGTTAATTACGCATTTAAGCCCATCGCGCGGTAATGGCTTAAAAGCCATTGTCGAGCAAATCAAACAGCAAACCGCCTAGACTTGAAGCGCGCTTATTATTGCGCTTTACAGAGAATTTTTACTGTATAAACTTTAATCACTGCGTTTTTAATGCCTTAGTAATTACAGGGTGTTACACCTCTTGTTGTCACTGAGTAAAGGCTGTACAATTCGCGCCCTTAATTATTGTTCCGTCATTTGTGAGGTTTCATGACCACTGAGAAAATCAATCTACTCGATTTTGATCGCAAGGGGTTGCGTGAGTTTTTCGCTGAAGAGCTGGGTGAAAAAGCGTTTCGTGCCGATCAAGTCATGAAGTGGATCTACCATTTCGGTGTTGATGATTTCGAGAAAATGACCAACATCAATAAGAAGTTGCAAGCTAAGCTGATCGAACGCTGTGAAGTGAAAGCGCCGTTTGTCTCTGAAGCGCAGCATTCGTCTGATGGCACCATCAAATGGGCGATGCGTGTTGGCGATCAAGACGTGGAAACCGTCTACATTCCTGAAGATGACCGCGCGACCTTGTGTATTTCATCGCAAGTCGGCTGTGCGCTGGAATGTAAGTTCTGCTCAACCGCTCAGCAAGGCTTTAACCGTAACTTAAAAGTTTCAGAGATCATCGGCCAGTTGTGGCGCGCTGCTCGCGAAATCGGGCTTGAGAAAGAGACCGGTCGCCGTCCAATTACTAATGTCGTAATGATGGGTATGGGCGAGCCGCTGTTGAACATGAAAAACTTGCTCCCAGCACTGGAATTAATGCTTGATGACAACGCGTTTGGTTTATCAAAACGCCGCGTGACGGTTTCTACCTCAGGCGTGGTTTCTGGTCTTGACCAAATGACTGGCAAGATTGATGTCGCATTGGCGATTTCTTTACACGCGCCAAACGACAAGTTGCGTAGCGAAATCATGCCGATTAATGACCGTTGGGATATCGAAGACTTTCTTGCTTCAGTGCGTCGTTATATCGCCTCCTCCAATGCCAACCGCGGCAAAGTTACTGTCGAATATGTGCTGCTTGATCATGTTAACGATGACATGGACCACGCACGCGAATTGGCTCAGTTGATGAAAGACACGCCGTGTAAAATCAACTTGATTCCATTTAACCCATATCCAGGTTCGCCATATAAAAAGCCGAGCAATTCTCGCATCGACCGTTTCCAAAAGACGCTCATGCAACTGGGTCATACCGTCACGGTACGTAAGACCCGTGGGGATGATATTGATGCGGCTTGTGGTCAACTTGTGGGTGATGTTATCGACCGTACCAAACGTACAAAAATGCTCGCTGCTGCCAAAGGGGAAGCTATCCCGGTCAAAGCGATGCAGTAAGACCTGATTCATAAGGCCGAAGTAATAACTTCGGCTTTTTTATTTGCAAGACGACAGGTTGAGGTCACTCGTTTGTTAATTTTGGGAAAAAGCTTGACCCGTCTGCGATTTCTAAAGCTTCGTCGTGTTGTGTATTGACTAATATCTATTAGAATGTTGAATTAACTAATTGATTTATCCTATTTGAGACGATTTCATCAAAATAGGCAGATCTTTATGATTCAATTTCCAAACATTACGCCTGAATGAGTGTCACTACTAAATGAACAAAAACAAAAGTGGCATTAGGTTTGGCTACAAATTAAAGAGATATCACTCCTTATGAGTATTGAAAACGAACTAGAACAGAACGAAACCTCTCCATTACTGCAGCCAGGTACACTTTTAAAACAAAAACGTGAACAATTAGGACTTAGCCAAAAACAAATTGCAGACAGACTTCGCCTGCGTTTAGCCATCATTCAAAATATTGAAGACAATAATTTTGAAGATGGTCAAGTTGCAACTTTTACTCGTGGTTATTTACGCTCGTATGCGAAAGCGGTCGGTTTAAATGAAACTGAGGTGTTGGGGGCATTGGATGTGAGCGGTGGTGTTAAGCCGCAAGATCATGAAATGCAGAGCTTTTCTCGCAAAACGAATAAAGAAAAGCACGACAGTCGCATCATGCTACTCACTTGGGGGATTTTTGCCATTATTATTGGTATCTCCTCGGTATGGTGGTGGCAAAACCAAAAGAATGACGATTTAGCGGCTGAGAAACTCAATAGCGCAGCGCAAACTCAAACGCCAGCAAGCGCTGCAGGCGAAGAGTCACCAACCACGACCGATTTCACCTCTCTTGAAGCATTGGAAGATGCCGAAGATCAACAGATCGAAACGCAAGCCTCTGCAGCAGAAGATTCAACCGAAGAACCAGCAGCAGATGCTGAACAGCCAGCAGACGAAGTCGCAGAAATTCAAGAGCCTACAGAGCCTGAAGCGGCTGAACCAGCAACCCCTGCGGTGGCAGAAAATCACCTCGTGATGTCGTTTGACGCCGATTGCTGGATTCAAGTCAAAGACGCTTCAGGTAAAACTTTAGCGACAGGCGTAAAAAAAGCCGGTCAAAGTGTAGAATTGCTAGGCACTAAGCCGTATCGTGTCGTTTTAGGCGCTCCAGAAAACGTCTCCATGACATTAGCAAGTGAACCTGTTGACCTTTCTGGGTATACTTCCGGCAAAGTAGCTAGATTCACCTTACCTTAGAAAAGACTATGCAACACGAATCCCCGATTAAACGTCGTCCATCTAAACGTATTTATGTGGGCGACGTTCCTATTGGTGATGGCGCACCGATTGCGGTGCAGTCCATGACCAATACGCGTACAACCGATGTTGAAGCGACGGTTGCGCAAATTCGATCTCTTGAAAACGTGGGCGCTGATATCGTCCGCGTTTCCGTTCCTACCATGGAAGCGGCAGAAGCGTTCAAACTTATCAAACAGCAAGTCAAAGTACCGCTGGTTGCAGATATTCACTTTGACTACCGTATCGCACTGAAAGTGGCGGAGTACGGTGTTGACTGTCTACGCATCAACCCTGGCAATATCGGTAAAGAAGACCGAATTCGCGCGGTGGTCGATTGCGCACGTGATAAAAATATTCCTATTCGTATTGGCGTAAACGGCGGTTCATTGGAAAAAGACATCCAGATGAAATACGGCGAACCGACGCCAGAAGCTCTCGTTGAATCGGCAATGCGTCACGTGGATATTCTTGATCGCCTGAACTTTGATCAGTTTAAAGTCAGCGTTAAAGCATCAGATGTCTTCCTTGCGGTTGACTCTTACCGCTTGCTCGCCAAACAGATTGATCAGCCTCTCCACCTTGGGATCACCGAAGCGGGTGGTGCTCGAGCTGGTGCGGTCAAGTCATCCGTTGGTTTAGGCATGTTGCTGGCAGAGGGAATTGGCGATACGCTACGCATCTCTTTGGCGGCCAACCCTGTTGAAGAGATCAAAGTCGGTTTTGATATCTTGAAATCACTGCGTATTCGCTCACGAGGCATTAACTTTATCGCGTGCCCAAGCTGTTCACGCCAAGAATTTGATGTGATTGGTACCGTAAATGCACTCGAGCAGCGGCTTGAAGATATTTTGACGCCGATGGATGTGTCGATCATTGGCTGCGTAGTTAATGGCCCTGGTGAAGCGGAAGTGTCGCATCTTGGCCTGGCTGGTAGCGCTAAGAAAAGTGCTTTTTACGAAGATGGCAAACGCCAAAAAGAGCGTTTCGATAACAATGATTTGATCGACCAACTCGAAGCAAAAATTCGAGCCAAAGCAGCGATGATGGACGACAATAACCGTATCAACATCGATGTTAAAGACTAATTCATCTCAACCAGAATTTCGGTAAGTATTGTGGCAAAAACTATTCAAGCAATTCGAGGCATGAACGACTGCCTCCCAACTCAATCTCCGCTTTGGCAGAAGCTAGAGAACACAGCTAAAAATGTAATCAGCGCATACGGTTACAATGAAGTGCGTATGCCAATCGTTGAGATGACTCATCTATTTAGCCGTGCGATTGGTGAAGTGACCGATGTGGTTGAGAAAGAGATGTATACTTTTGAAGACCGCAACGGCGACAGCCTAACATTGCGCCCTGAAGGCACCGCAGGCTGCGTGCGTTCAGGAATTGAAAACGGTCTGTTGTACAACCAAGAACAGCGCCTGTGGTACATGGGTCCAATGTTCCGTCATGAGCGTCCACAAAAAGGTCGTTATCGTCAGTTCCATCAGTGTGGTGTTGAGGTGTTTGGCCTTGACGGTCCGGATGTTGACGCTGAACTTATCATGATGACCGCTCGTCTATGGCGTGAACTGGGTATTGATAAACACGTTCGTTTAGAACTCAATTCGATCGGTTCGCTTGAAGCGCGTCAAAATTATCGTACCGCTTTAATTGCGTTCCTTGAGCAACATATGGATGTTCTTGACGAAGACAGCAAACGCCGTATGCACACCAACCCGTTGCGTGTTTTGGATAGCAAAAACCCAGATGTTCAAGCGATTCTGGGTGATGCGCCGCGTCTATCTGATTACTTAGACGATGAATCTAAACAACATTTTACCGGTTTGTGTGAACTTCTTAGCGCTGCAGGTATCGAATACACAGTAAATGAACGCTTGGTACGTGGACTCGATTACTATAACCGCACTGTTTTTGAATGGATTACTGAAAGCCTAGGTGCGCAAGGTACCGTGTGTGGTGGTGGCCGTTACGATGGGCTGGTTGAACAGCTTGGCGGTAAGGCAACACCAGCGGTCGGTTTTGCAATGGGATTAGAGCGTTTGGTTCTCATGCTTGAAACTTTAGAGCTAAACGAGGTTCGTCGTAGCGTTGATGTCTACGTTGTGACAGCCGGAGAAGGTACAATGATGGCTGGTATGAAACTGGCCGAACAGTTGCGCGAACAAGTTCCTGGTCTTCGAGTGATGAATCACTTCGGCGGCGGTAACTTTAAAAAACAATTCAAGCGCGCCGACAAAGTCGGAGCGGCTGTGGCTCTTGTTTTGGGTGAAAATGAAGTTGCTGAAAGCACTGTCGTGGTTAAAGACCTCGCTGGTGGTGAGCAAACGACATACCCACAAAGTGAAGTAGCAGCGAAACTCGCAGAACTGATTTAAGTTCAAAAACCAAATATTAAATGGTGATGTTGACGTCACCATTTTTTTAGAATTTAAGAGGACAGGAAGTGGAACTCTACGATACCGAAGAACAGCAAGTCGAACAGATTAAAGAATGGTTTAAAGAGAACGGTAAACCCGTTGTTGCAGGCTTAGTAATTTGTTTGGGCGGCATTTTTGGCTGGCGTTTCTACCAAGATTCTGTAATTGAAGCACAAGAAGCTGCGTCAAAAGCTTATACAGCGACTATGACGTCTCTTCAAAATCAAGGCGCAGATGCGCAATCGGCTGTACAAAGCTTTATTGATGCGAACAAAGATACCGAATACTCGGTATTGGCTGCATTACAACTAGCAAAAGTTCAAGTCGAAGCGGGTCAACTTGACCAAGCCATCGAGCAACTTTCAGGGGCTAAAGGCGCAACCAAAGATGATGCGTTGTCGACCGTGATTAATTATCGTCTCGCTCGTTTGCACGCTGAAAAGCAAGATTATCAAGTTGCCCTTGATACGCTTAAATCCATTACAGATGAATCATGGCAAGGCCGTGTAGCAGAACTTCGTGGTGACATCTTACTTCGCCAAGGCGACAAAGATGCGGCATATATCGCCTACACTGAAGCTCAGCAAGATAAAGACGCGAGCCAAGCTCTTCAAATGAAACTGGATGATTTAGCCAAATAAAAAGGCATAATTGAATGAATAAATTGCTTCGTCGGGCTCTGATTTCGGCTGTTGTTGTGGGTGCGCTTGCTGGCTGTGCTAGTGAAGAAGACACCGTTGTAATGGCCCCAGTGCCGACAGTCACCAATCAATTTACACCTGAAAAGTTATGGACAACCTCTATCGCAGATGGTGTTGGCCGTTATTTTTCAAAGCTAAAACCTGCTTACGCTTACGATAAAGTGTTTGTTGCAAGTCGCAGCGGCCTTGTGAAAGCATTAAATCCTGAAGATGGTAAAACCGTTTGGCAACGTGACCTTGAACAAGATGTTCCTGCACGTTTGTCTGGTGGTATCACTCCTGGCTATAACAAGATCTTTATCGGTAGCGAAAACGGTCAAGTTGTTGCGTTAGATGCAGAGTCAGGTGAAGTCTCTTGGACCACGAATGTTGAAGGTGAGGTGCTAGCTGCGCCAACCACAGACAGCAATCTGGTTATCGTGAATACCAGTCGTGGTATGTTGGTTGCCCTTGACCAAGCAACGGGTCAGCAAAAATGGACCATCAGTACCGAAGTTCCGAATTTGACGCTACGTGGTGACAGCCAACCGGTTGCTGCTGGTGGTGGTGTGTTCTGGGGCACGGCCAATGGACGTTTAGCTGCCGCTGTTGTCGATAAAGGTCAACTGATTTGGCAACAGCCAATCGGCTCACCAAAAGGCGCAACTGAGATTGATCGCTTGGTCGATGTGGATGCCACTCCGCTTGTTATGGGGCCAATCCTTTACATCACGGGTTATAACGGTCAATTAACGGCGATCGATTTACGTTCAGGCAAGCCTGCATGGAAACGCCAATACTCTTCAGCAAACGATCTGGCGACAGATGGCAGTCGCATCTTTGTTGTGACCCAAAACGATCATCTCGCCGCTGTAGACGCTCGTAGTGGTACTGAGATTTGGACCAACGATAAGCTGGAAAACCGCTTACTGACTGCACCAACCATCATCGATGGTTACTTGGTTGTCGGTGATAGCGAAGGTTTCTTGCACTGGTTAGAGCGCGATACTGGTGAGTTTGTCTCGCAACAATTGGTTGATGACAGCGGTTTTGCAGTCGCACCAATTGAGGTCGACGGTGGTTACGTTTTGGTAACTCGCGATGGCGAAGTAAAGAAACTAACGATCCACAAATAATAACGTGATACAATTCTCATTCGGCTCCTGGTTGGTAACAGCTAGGAGCCGTTTTATTGAGTCAAATTTAAGTCATGTGGTTATAGGTAAAGACAGAGCAAAGCGCTCTATGATTACCTATAACTACATAAAAGAAATATTGTAGAGGTTGCTATGTTACCTGTTGTTGCCCTCGTTGGGCGTCCGAATGTGGGTAAATCGACATTATTTAACCGCCTAACTCGTACTCGTGATGCGCTTGTGGCGGATTTTCCTGGTCTAACGCGAGATCGTAAATACGGCCAAGCGAAATTGGGTGAACACGAATTTATTGTGATTGATACCGGCGGTATTGATGGCAGTGAAGAAGGTGTAGAAACCGAAATGGCGAAACAGTCACTGGCGGCGATCGAAGAAGCCGATGTAGTGCTGTTTTTGGTTGATGGCCGTGCGGGTTTGACTGTCGCTGATGAAGCGATTGCGAATCACCTGCGTAAAGTTGAAAAGCCAAGCTACTTGGTGGTCAACAAAGTTGATGGCATTGATTCTGATGCGGCAAGCGCCGAATTTTGGCAGCTTGGCATGGAAACCATGTACCAAATCGCAGCGGCACATGGCCGTGGTGTAGGTGCATTGATTGACCGTGTGCTGAATCCATTTGCTGTGCAGTTCCTTAAAGAAACTGGCCAGTTGGAAGATCTCACTGATATTGAAGTTGAAGAAGACGAACAGCTTGAATACAGCGAAGAAGAAGCGGAGCAAGAGTTCCAGCGTCTGCAAGATCAACCGATTAAACTGGCGATCATCGGCCGTCCAAACGTCGGTAAATCGACGCTGACCAACCGTATTTTGGGTGAAGAGCGTGTGGTCGTCTATGACATGCCGGGCACAACGCGTGATTCGATTTACATTCCAATGGAACGTGATGGTCGTGAATACGTTTTGATTGATACAGCGGGTGTTCGTCGCCGTAAACGTATCAACGAAACTGTTGAGAAATTCTCGGTGGTGAAAACACTAAAAGCGATCGAAGACGCTAACGTGGTGATGCTGATCATTGATGCCCGTGAGAACATTTCAGACCAAGACTTAAGCTTACTTGGTTTTGCACTTAACGCTGGTCGCTCAATTGTGCTTGCGGTGAATAAGTGGGATGGTTTGGATTTCGATGTAAAAGAGCATGTGAAGAAAGAGCTCGACCGCCGCTTAGGCTTTGTTGATTTTGCTCGTATTCACTTTATCTCTGCGCTGCACGGTACCGGTGTTGGGCACTTGTTTGAATCTGTGCAAGAAGCGTATAAATCTGCGACCACTCGCGTTGGAACTTCAGTACTGACGCGAATCATGAAAATGGCAACCGAAGATCACCAGCCGCCGATGGTACGTGGTCGCCGTGTGAAGCTTAAATATGCCCACGCGGGCGGGTATAACCCACCAATCGTTGTCATTCATGGTAACTTGGTTAACGAGCTTCCAGACTCTTACAAACGTTATTTGATGAACTATTACCGTAAGTCATTAGATATCATGGGTACGCCAATTCGCATTCAGTTCCAAAGCAGCGAAAACCCGTTTGAGAAAAAGACCACCAAAGCGACATTGTCTCAAGACAGAAAGCGTAAGCGCTTGATGAGCATGATGAAAAACCGCAAGAAATAGTCTTAGCATTAAAAAAAAGCGCCTTGGTTTCTACCGGGCGCTTTTTTATGTCAGCTGACTTTTGTAGCTTATAAGATGATGTTTAGAAAAAGGAATTTACGATGACAGTCACACCGACCCAAGTTCGATTTTGTCACCAAACGTGGCAACTCAATGCTAAGGTTCAATACATTGATCGTCAGCCAAATTATTGTGATGTGGTTACCGATATTACGCCATTTCATCCTGTGAGCCATATTTGGCCTGATCATCCGGCAGACAAAGGAACCATCTCTTTAGGTACACAAGCTTATTCGGTCACAGATTGTCTGGTTGGTGCTTATCACTCCGACAGCGCGACGTTCCAAGTCGGTGAACAGATCAGTGTAAAAAGAGATACACCGGGATGGGCGTTTTTGGTGGTACATCGTATCGAAATAGTAGATTGTGCTATTAAAGTAGGTGATGAAGTAGAATTGACTGTGGAGAAACCCTACCAACAGGCACTGAGTCGCGGTCATAGCGCTGGGCACATTGCTTATTTGGCGCTCAACAAAGTACTTGAACAGTCATTCTGGCGCAAAGATGCTGATAGAAAAGACACGTTAGGTCACCGGGATTTCAACAGTTATGCTCAGCAAACCAGCTTTGTGAGCGCAGATTGTTGTATTGATAATTACCGTTTAGGTAAGACGCTACGTAAGCGTGGCCTCAATACAGCAGAGATGCTTGAACAATTGCCATTGATTGAAAACGAATTAAATCAGCAGTTTAAGTCTTGGGTTGAATCAGGTACGGCAGTCAATATGCGCTGTGAAGGGGAGTGTTTGACCGATTCACGCTATTGGGAATGTGACTTGGGGACTGAGGGTAAAGCGATTATTCCTTGCGGTGGCACTCACATTGAATCCCTTGCTGAGCTCGGTGAGTACCAAGTTGAACTTAAGCGAATAGATGACCAAACTATCGAAATGCACACCCATGTAAATGGCTCATCGCATTAAGTGATCTTTTTATTAAATTCTAATTTCTTACCTAAAAATATAAAAATTGGTTTTTTATATTGTTTAAAATCCAAAGACAGCACATGTAACTTATGCTTTCGGTATGTGGTTATATAAAAATTCTTTTAAGGGGTGATCGCTGAACACGGAGTCTTTTGCATTCGATCTGGAAATGATCTTTTTTGATCTCAATAATCGAAGAGTGAAAATTGGCGCGATGGCATTACTGTGTAAGTTACTGGGAATTATAGCGGCTGAATAGGTGATCATGACGTGAGTGTGATTAAGATCAATGTGATGCAGAAGGTCACGCGTTTACGATCGTGTCAGTTGTATTGAGGAGAGAAAACATGAGTGACAACATTTGCCCAAGCTGCAACCAAGAACTTGAGTGGGATTCGGGGTATGTTTGCCGTCAATGTGACCAGCGCTATCGTAAAATCGCTCATTGCCCAGAATGCGGTCATGAACTTGAAAAGCTGCAAGCGTGCGGAGCGGCGAGTTATTTCTGCAATACCTGTAATGAGCTGAAATCTAAATCTCGGCTGCAATTTGAATTTGTTGCGCTAAGCGAGTAGCTGCGATACATCAGTCGACGGTCGAGCGTACTTCACCGTTTGCTAGGCGAGTAACCAAGTGGTCTCCGCGGCTTAACTGGCTCGCATCGGTGATCACATTACCTTGGCTATCTTGGGTGATTGAATAGCCACGCTTGAGGGTTGCCAGTGGGCTGACGGCATCAAGCTTTTCTGCGGCCAAAGCGAGTTGATGTTCACGATTGAGCAATTGGCGCTTAATCGCTTCTTGCAGACGATGCTGGCTACGCTCTAGATGATTATGCTGCTGATTGAGCTGATGGACAGGGGAGTGCAGTTGCAGCGCGTGCTCCTGACGCTGAATTTTTTGGCGTTGCCGTTCAATACGCAGGTTCATCGCACGTGACAAACGGATTTGCAGTTCATCAAGTTGCTGCGCTTGTTGAATTAAGCGCTGACTAGGATGTTGGCGCTCCAAGCGATGCGACAACATGTCTAGGCGATGTTGCTGCTTAGAAAAATAGTGCAATACACTGCTGGTTAAATTCTGTTGTCGTTGACTAAAAGCCTGTTGTTTATGGCTATTGTCACGGCTGACCAGTTCTGCTGCCGCCGAAGGTGTTGGCGCGCGCATATCAGCGACAAAGTCGGCGATGGTGACATCCACTTCATGACCCACAGCACTGATAATTGGAATTTGGCTGGCGGCGATGGTGCGGGCAACGATTTCGTTGTTGAAGCACCACAAATCTTCTAGTGAACCACCGCCACGACCAACGATTAACACATCACACTCATTGCGTGCGTTAGCGCGTCCAATCGCTTGAGCAATTTGAATTGCGGCTTCTTCACCTTGAACCATGGTCGGGTAGATAACTACGGGCAAACTCGGATCGCGGCGCTTGAGTACATCTAAAATATCATACAGCGCAGCACCGGTTTTGGAGGTAATGACGCCAACACGTTGTGGATGCTCTGGAAGAGGGCGCTTACTCGCCTGGGCAAATAAACCCTCTGCTGCCAACTTCATCTTTAGCTCATCAAATTGCTGCTGCAGTCGACCGTCACCTTCCGGTTGCATGGATTCGACAATTAACTGGTAGTCACCACGAGGTTCGTACAAGGATAAGCGCGCTTTGACTAACACTTGATTGCCCGCTTTGGGCTTAAAAGTGACACGACGATTATTGCCTTTGAACATCGCACATTTGACCTGTGCTAGGCTGTCTTTGAGGGTGAAGTACCAGTGGCCAGAAACCGGCGCAGAGAAGTTGGAGATTTCGCCAACCAACCAAACAATTCCCATTTCATTCTCTAGCAATAAGCGAACTTCGGCATTTAAACGCGAAACGGTGAAGATATTTTGATTGGTCATAATATGATGGGCTAATTCCGAAGACGTGAGTATGGAAATTAGCGGCAATATAATACATATCAAGGGGTAGAATGCAAATAAAATCTACAAAAATGTGTAGCCAAGCGATTGCGTTCGCCGTATAATCCCACCGCAATATCTAATCCAAATGTCTTTATTATGCGAAACGATAAAGCTTGGGTTAACTCTTTTAAACTCTTGTTGTGAGATATTGCAAATGTTAAGAATTGCCAAAGAAGCGCTGACTTTCGACGACGTCCTACTCGTACCAGCACACTCCACCGTTCTCCCAAATACAGCTGATCTTCGCACTCGGCTGACCAAAAATATTTCTCTGAATATTCCAATGATTTCTGCGTCGATGGACACGGTGACTGAAGCTCGCCTTGCTATCGCACTGGCTCAGGAAGGTGGTATTGGCTTCATTCATAAAAACATGTCGATTGAACAACAAGCGGCTGAAGTCAGTAAAGTTAAGAAATTCGAAGCTGGTGTGGTAACTGATCCGGTTACCGTTAACCCTGAAGCGACCATCGCGGATGTGGTAGCCCTTACCGAAAAACATGGCTTTGCAGGTTTCCCTGTTGTCACTGAAAGCAATGAGCTTGTTGGTATCATTACTGGTCGTGACGTACGTTTTGTGACTGACCTAAACAAGAAAGTCTCTTCAGTGATGACGCCAAAAGAGCGCCTCGCTTCAGTAAATGAAGGGGCAACTCGCGCAGAAGTTCAGGAAAAAATGCACGAAGCTCGCGTTGAGAAAGTACTGGTTGTGAATGATGAATTCCAATTGACCGGTATGATCACCGCAAAAGATTTCCACAAAGCAGAACGTAAGCCAAACGCATGTAAAGATGAGCGTGGTCGTCTTCGTGTTGGCGCTGCCGTTGGTGCAGGCGCTGGTAACGAAGAGCGCGTTGCTGCTCTAGTTGAAGCTGGCGTTGACGTACTGTTAATCGACTCTTCTCACGGCCATTCAGAAGGCGTGCTGCAACGTATCCGTGATACTCGCGCAGCGTATCCAAACCTTGATATCATCGGTGGTAACGTTGCAACTGGCGCTGGCGCGAAAGCGTTGATCGAAGCGGGCGTGAGCGCTGTTAAAGTGGGTATCGGCCCTGGTTCTATCTGTACTACTCGTATCGTTACAGGTGTCGGTGTTCCACAAATCACTGCGATTGCGGATGCGGCTGAAGTTGCAAACGAATTTGATATTCCAGTTATTGCTGACGGTGGTATCCGTTTCTCTGGCGATATTTGTAAAGCGATCGTTGCTGGCGCATCTTGTGTGATGGTTGGCTCTATGTTTGCTGGTACCGAAGAAGCACCAGGTGAAGTTATTCTTTACAACGGTCGTTCTTACAAATCATACCGCGGCATGGGTTCACTTGGCGCTATGTCTCAAGGTTCTTCTGACCGTTACTTCCAAACCGATAACGCGGCAGACAAATTGGTACCTGAAGGTATTGAAGGTCGTATCGCTTATAAAGGTCGTCTTAAAGAGATCGTTCACCAACAAATGGGTGGTCTACGCTCAAGCATGGGTCTTACTGGCTCTGCTACGATTGAAATTATGCGCACCAAAGCGGAGTTCGTACGTATTTCTGGCGCAGGCATGCAAGAGTCGCATGTCCACGATGTTCAGATTACCAAAGAAGCACCGAACTACCGTTTGGGCTAAGGAATAAAGCCAACGTAAACGTTTGCTTTTTCTTGAAGCCTTAAAGTGAGGCGGGTAAACTCGCCTCCGTTTTCATCACTTAGCTAATAAGATTGCCCAAAATGACGAAAAATATTCATGACCAACGTATTCTGATCCTTGATTTTGGTTCTCAGTATACGCAGCTTGTTGCTCGCCGTGTTCGTGAAATCGGTGTGTATTGTGAACTTTGGAGCTGGGACGTAGAAGAAGCGGACATCCGTGAATTCAATCCAGACGGCATCATCCTTTCTGGCGGTCCAGAAAGTGTCACTGAACTTAACTCACCTCGTGCACCTCAATACGTGTTTGACTCAGGTGTTCCTGTACTTGGTGTGTGCTACGGCATGCAAACCATGGCTGAACAGCTTGGCGGTAAAGTTGCTGGTTCTAACGAGCGTGAATTTGGTTACGCGCAAGTACAAGTAAACGAATGTTCGCTGTTTAAAGATCTTGAAGGCGTACAAGATGTATGGATGAGCCACGGCGATAAAGTGGTTGAGATTCCGGCTGATTTCATCAAAGTGGGTTCAACGGACACTTGTCCTTACGCGGCAATGGCCAACGAAGAGAAAAAATACTTCGGCGTTCAGTTCCACCCAGAAGTGACTCACACTAAGCAAGGCTTACAAATGCTGGAGAACTTTGTTCTTGGCGTCTGTGGTTGTGAGCGTCTTTGGACTTCAGAATCGATCATCGAAGATGCAGTTGCTCGTATTAAAGAGCAAGTTGGCGATGACGAAGTGATTCTTGGTCTGTCAGGCGGTGTTGACTCGTCTGTTGTGGCAATGCTGGTTCACCGCGCGATTGGCGATCGCCTAACCTGTGTATTCGTTGATAACGGCTTGCTACGTCTAAATGAAGCTGAGCAAGTTATGGACATGTTCGGCGATAAATTCGGTTTGAATATTGTTCACGTGGATGCAGAAGAGCGTTTCTTGAAAGCGCTTGAAGGCAAATCTGACCCTGAAGTCAAACGTAAAACCATTGGTCATGTGTTTGTTGAAGTGTTCGATGAAGAATCGAAGAAACTGGAGAACGCGAAATGGTTAGCTCAGGGTACTATCTATCCAGATGTGATTGAATCTGCAGCATCAAAAACTGGTAAAGCGCACGTGATTAAGTCACACCATAACGTTGGCGGTCTGCCAGACGATATGGAAATGGGCTTGGTTGAACCGCTACGCGAACTGTTTAAAGATGAAGTGCGTAAGATTGGTCTTGAACTTGGTTTGCCATACAACATGCTTTATCGCCACCCGTTCCCGGGTCCTGGCCTAGGTGTACGTGTACTTGGCGAAATCAAGAAAGAGTACTGCGATCTATTGCGTCGCGCTGACGCGATCTTCATCGAAGAGCTTCACGCTGCTGATTTGTACAACAAAGTATCGCAAGCCTTTACTGTGTTCTTGCCTGTACGTTCGGTTGGCGTAATGGGTGATGGCCGTAAATACGATTGGGTTGTATCACTGCGCGCAGTGGAAACCATCGACTTTATGACCGCGCACTGGGCACACCTACCATACGATTTCTTAGGTCGTGTATCGAACCGTATCATCAACGAAGTCGATGGTATTTCACGTGTGGTTTACGATATCTCTGGTAAGCCACCAGCGACTATTGAGTGGGAATAATTTCCTAACCGTATAAATAAAAGCCTCGCTAGTCGAGGCTTTTTTGTGGCTAAAAAACATCAAAATTCATTGAGTTTGTAGGCTTTTTCAGTGATTTTGTATTGATTGAGCGACAAAGTTTTTTATGTGGTTTTTATGCTTTTAATTATTTAAAAGTGAAAACTTAGTTTTTGAAAATGAGAGCTATCTTTTATTTTTACCTTGATTAAAATTCGCGCGTAATTTTTATCCACATTTTTGAAAAGGGCTCAATCGATGTCGACTAAACTGGCCAATCCAGCACCGCTAGGTCTTATGGGATTTGGTATGACTACCATTCTACTTAATATCCACAACGCTGGATTTTTCCCAATGGATTCAATGATCCTTGCAATGGGTATCTTCTACGGCGGCCTTAGCCAAGTGATTGTCGGTATCATGTGCTTTAAGCGTGGTGATACTTTCGGTACTACGGCGTTTACTTCTTACGGCTTGTTCTGGCTGACTTTGGTTGGCTTGATTGTTATGCCATACATGGGTCTTCCTGCAAGCCCTGCACACTTCATGGGTTGGTACTTAGCTCTTTGGGGTATCTTCACTGGCTTTATGTTCATTGGTACTTTCTGCTACCCAGTGGCAAAGCGCGTGGTATTTGGTTCACTGACCATTCTATTTGCGCTACTTGCAGCTCGTGACTTTACAGGTAGCGGTGCAATTGGCTTTACTGCGGGTATCGTCGGTATCTTCTGTGGTGCAAGTGCGATCTACTTTGCAATGGCGCAAGTACTAAACAATGAATTTGGCCGTACCGTTCTGCCTGTTGGCGCTAAGAAGCCAGCTGCAGTTAACGCACAAACGGTTACTGCATAATTGCATTTCGATAGCGCGTATCAACGTGTTATCAGCATCAATACTTAAAGCGAGCTTAGGCTCGCTTTTTTTGCGCGTAGGTTTTTGTTTAATGCTGTCACTGTGAGGCGTTGACGCAGTGTTTGCGCGTTTTATTGTTGAGATCATCTACGCTTTTTCACCCTAACCGCATGCAATTCACGCTTATCTAATTTTTCGTTCGAGGTTCTATTTTACACTCGCATCTAACCTCCTAATTCGCTAAGCACAGGAATTGCCGAATGAAAATCATACATGCGCTAAAGAGCGTTCTGCTGTTTGCGATGCTTTCTGTAATGGCATCTCAGTTTGCACTGGCAAAAACCAGTGACCCACTACCTTCTTGGAATGATGGCCCGACCAAAACGGCAATTTTGCAGTTTATGGATAAAGTGACCGATGAGCACTCCGACCAATATGTGCCGCTTGATGAACGTGTTGCGACGTTTGATAACGACGGTACCTTGTGGTCTGAGAAGCCGATGTATTTTCAAATTTTGTTTGCCTTTGACCGAGTAAAAGCACTTGCACCATCACACCCTGAGTGGAAAACCACCAAACCCTTTTCACTGGTGTTGAATAATGAGTTGGACAAACTCACTGGCGAAGATGCGCTTAAAATTGTCGCTGCAACTCATACCGGGATGACCAGTGATGAGTTCGACAAGCAAGTGAAAGAGTGGATTGCTACCGCTAAACATCCGTTAACCGGCAAACCGTATACCGATATGGTGTTTCAGCCAATGCTGGAGCTGTTGAATTATTTTCGCAGTAATGGCTTTAAAACCTACATCGTTTCGGGCGGCGGCAATGCATTTATGCGCGCTTGGGTGACGCCTGTTTACAATATTCCACCAGAGCAGGTGATTGGCACTCGTCTTTCGGCAGAGATGCGTGAAGTGGATGGCAAGATGCAGATGTGGCGTTTGCCTGAAGTCAGCGTGAATAACGATAAAGAAGTCAAACCGGTTGAGATCTATCAGGCGATTGGTCGTCGCCCGGTGGCAGCGTTTGGGAACTCTGACGGTGATTTAGCGATGCTGCAATGGACGATGTCGGGTGACGGTGCTCGTCTTGCGATGTATGTTCACCACACTGATGATAAGCGTGAATGGAAGTACGATCGCTTCTCATCAGTTGGCAAGCTTGATAAAGGACTTGATGAAGCACAAAGCAAAGGCTGGTTGATTGCCGATATGAAAAACGATTGGAAACAGATCTACCCAAGCGATAAATAGTTAAACCGCTATCAATGAGAAAGGGTTAGCCATTGGCTAACCCTTTTTTATATCTCGAGATTAATCTGTGAATTTAATTCGTCTAGGTATTAATAAGTAACACGCTCAGCGTCGCCTTCGACTTGCTGGGTAGCCTCTTGTTGTGGTGCTTGGCCAGTTTGACGTAAGTACTTATCTTCCCAGTATTTCGCGCCTTTGATGCCCAATTTAACTGGGTTGAAGGTGTATTCGGTGACACCTTGCTTTTGTTGCTCTTCATAATCTTTAAGCGCAACAATGGCAGGCTTGGACATAAAGAACAGAATCAGAATACCCACGATATTGAGCCAAGCCATAAGGCCAACACCCACATCACCCATTGCCCACGCCAAGTTAGCGGTTTTGATGGTGCCGTAGAAGACTGCCGTGATAATAACTAGCTTGAGTAAGAACGCTAGTCCGTTAACTTTTACCGTGCGGCGAATATAAGCAATGTTGGTTTCAGCAATGTAGTAGTACGCCAGAATGGTGGTGAAAGCGAAGAAGAACAGTGCGACTGCGATGAACAGCTTACCAACACCAGGTAGGGCACTTTCGATCGCCATTTGAGTGAACACAGGTCCGTTTGCGCCGATATTGGCTGCAAGGTTTTGGATGATAAAACCGTCTTCACCTTGCACGTTGTAGGAGCCAGTGATCAGAATCATAAATGCTGTTGCTGAACAAACTAGCAAGGTATCAATGTAGATCGAGAAAGATTGCACCAGACCTTGCTGTGCAGGGTGGTCAACGTTTGCTGCCGCTGCTGCGTGTGGTCCGGTACCTTGACCAGCTTCGTTGGAGTAAACCCCACGTTTTACGCCCCAACCAATTGCTGCGCCAAAGCCTGCCATTGGTGTGAATGCATCATCAATGATCATCGCGAAGATGCGTGGTAGTTCAGCGATGTTGAGCAGAATGATGATAAACGCGGTTACGATGTAGGCCAGCGCCATAAATGGCACCACAACTTGAGTAAAGTTGGCAATACGCTTCACGCCACCAAAGATGATGAACGCCAAAATGATCGAAATAACGGTGCCGGTGAAAATTTTCGCGAAACTAAAGGTGCCGATCGCCGTTGAAATCATTGCGCCAGAGCCAAAAGCCGCTTCTACTGCGTTACCGATACTGTTTGATTGTACGCCTGGTAGCAATACGCCACATGCGAAAATGGTCGCGATAGCAAAGATCCACGCATACCATTTCTGGCCCATGGCTTTTTCTATGTAGTAGGCTGGACCGCCGCGAAATTCGCCTTTGTCTTCTTCTTTGTAGATCTGCGCTAGCGTTGATTCTGCATAAGCTGTTGCTGCGCCTAAAAACGCCACGGTCCACATCCAGAAAATAGCACCAGGGCCACCAAAACCGATGGCAGCAGCAACACCTGCGATGTTACCTGTACCGACACGGCCTGACAGCGAGACGGCTAAGGCTTGAAATGATGAGATGCCCTTAGTTGAACTTTTTCCCGATAAAAGCAAGCGCCACATTTCAAAGAAGTGACGAACTTGTACAAAACGAGTCATCATTGAATAGAATAGTCCGGCGCCAAGGCACAGATAAATCAGTGCTGGGCTCCAGATGATTCCGTTAAGAAAATCAACGAATGATTGCATAAGTATATTCCCTGTTATTTTTGTATGTTGTGTTTGTTATTGCAGCGGAATATTACCCTTTTTGTAATGCTGTTGTTAATGGTTTTGTCTGTTTATCTACTCTCTCGTGATGAATGGCGCAAAATTCTTTATTTAAGCTTATGATTAGATGGTTTTATTAGTTAATGCTTATATTTCTTTATTTAAATATAAATATTCGCTTTATAAGTGAATTAATGCAAATGCTCTGTATATAAAACGTTCAGTTTAACTGTTGGCTTTTGAGTGAAATTTCAGCGGATTCATCCTAAAAGAGCATGAGCGTTTTAGGCCGAACGGATAGTGAGGGAAATGGCTTGAAAGGCGGAAAATAAAAAGGCCAGCGTGTTGGCTGGCCTATAGCGAATGAGTGGGATATTAAATATCAGTCACTTGCTTCTTCTTCACTCACGATAGTGGCAAGTGCGGCTTTGGTTTCCGGAGCTTTGTTGAGCCAAAGAATAAACAGCTCATACCAAATCGAAAGAATGACCGCGCCTAAGAACAGGCCGATGATACCGGAAAACAGCATGCCACCAATCGCCCCGACCAAAATGATTGGCATTGGAATATCGACGCCTCGTCCCATCAGCATAGGCTTAAGGAAGTTATCGGATAAGCCACCAATCAAAGACCAAATGACAAAAATCACCGTTGGTACAGTGTCTGCAGTGGAGTAAACATAAAACATGACCGGAGCGACAACGAGCAAAGCCGGCATTTGTGCGATACATAAAATCAGCACTAGCAAGGTGAGAATACCTGCGCCAGGGACGCCAAACACAAAGAACGATGTGCCAATGATCATCGATTGAATAAAGGCCACACCGATCACGCCAACCAGAACGCTACGAATGGTTGCGGCAATCATTGTGGTCCACTCTTCGGCTTGTTCGCCCACCGTGCGTACCGCGACCACCTGTAGGGTTTGCGATACGGTGTCAGATTTCGCCATAAAGCCGCCGGAAATCATCAGAGCGATAATAAACATAGCAAAGCTTGCTGCCGCGCTACTTAAAATGGTGGCTAGGGTTCCAACCACAGTTTTAATTTCTGGCAAGAATTTGGTGATGGCGCGTTCCATGTTGGTCGCAAACAACTGCCACACTTCAAATAGCTTATTACCGATGAGCGGAATGTCCGCCACTTTTTGGGTTGGGCGCGGAATGGCGACATTTCCTTCTTGCAGAGCATCAGCGATATGCGTGACGCCATCATAGACTGACCCAGAGACGGTCAGGAATGGTGACATCAGAATCAGTATCCCTAATAACACCACTAACCCAGCGGCTAATCCTCGTCGACCACCCAAACGTGGTTCAAGCCAGTTGGTGACGGGCAGTAACGCAATGGCAATGATCGCGCCCCAAAGCACAGGGATAATAAACGGCTTGATGATGTCATAGGTGAACACCAGTAAGACAACCAATAGGCCGATACGTATGGCCGATTCGACCATGTTGTTGACGAAAACTTTGTTTTGACGAAGTTCGGATTGCTTATCCATTTGTTTTACCTTGATGTTCAATATGAGTGCTGACTAAGCTCGACACCACGATTGCCATGTAAAATACGCCAGTGATGGCTTCTAAATAGACAATCACTTGCGCTATCGGTGTTGTTGGCAAAATGTCGCCATAGCCGAGGGTGGTCAGAGTAATAAAGCTAAAATAGGCAGCGGCTGAAAAATTGGCGCTCCAAGATTGCTCCGGTATGCCAGAGAGGGCATGGGGCGAAAACTGCAGCAAAAACAGGTAAGCGAGTGCCCACATTAGCCCCAGCAGTAAAAATAACGCAACCGAACCGATGATCTGATTGGTGGTCACTTGGTTACTAAACAGTACTTGGCGAGCTATTGCGCGAAACGTGCCGAGAAAAAATAGGAAGGTGAGGGGCAAAATCATGCTCTCGCTAAAACTTCGCGCGCCAAATGTTCCCAGCACAAATAACGCCAGCCAGATCACCAGCACAGATAGCAGCAATCGAAACCAGCGTTTGTCAAAACGTAGGCTAAATAAGCACACACTAAGAGTGATAGCGATAAAGGCCTTAAACATGGTATCCAGCACGCCATCACTGAGCATCGGCATAATTGCGCTACTGATCAGCAACGCAGTCAGTGCCAGAGTCAAATAAATGAGGTTATTTTGCTGATTGATTTTGCTTAATACCATGCTGACTACCAGTTGTGATAACTCGTTGTCGTTAAACAAGTCATTCGATTTCTGGCGAAAGATTCGCCACCAATTTTAGGGACGAAAAATATAGGTTTTACCCCGCTTACAAGTGTTAGACCTGTGTAAAGATTGAACGCATTACAAAAGGCACGAATTAGTACCTAACCCTTGATAAATATAGGCATTTAATCAAATAAGCAGGTTTTTATTGTCGAGTTTCTCAAAGCTAAAACAGTGCTCAAAGAGGGATGAAAAAAATGAGTGAGGAGAGGCGGGAATAAGATTAGGACGAGTACTTTGTAAAGTTTGTGTTAGTCGAAAAATAAGACGGCCATTTGTGTACAAATAACCGCCTTGTTAGTGATCTTGCGTTGAGAAATTCACATCCATTTGAATTTTAATCCTTAAAATACTTCATGTGTTTATCGGTCAACAGTAACCAAGGTTGATTCTGATACGCTTTCGCCGTTGTCGTCGATCACAGTCAACGTCACTTTACGTGGCGAAAGCACGTCAGGGCGCAAGTAAACGCTACCGTTGTCAGAGGTCATGTTTTGGTCTGCATCAATACCAGAAATCTCGACAGGGTAGTTAGCTAAAGGCTCACCAGCTTTTGTTACGCGAAAAACAGTTGATGGACCGTTGTGCTCAGCTTTGACTTGAATGTCTGATGCTAGTGCACCAGCAGCGAAAGTAGTTGATAGAACAGCAGTAAAAATAGCAGTGGCTAATTTAGTCATGGTAATACCTCAATTTGTCATTATTTAAGTGTGTCGCACCTCAGTGCTTACGGACAATATTAGAGATAGATCACATTTCAATCCATATCAAAATTTGATGGATCTTGTTGGAAAAAATTGAAGTTTATTATTTTTAGAAAATAAGTTGAATGCTTCTAATGACTTAGCTCAATCGGCCTGATGTGTATCCAAATATTTCTTTTGAATATTTTATGTTTTTTGGATGTTTATTGCTGATTTCAATAACTATTTTGGTGGTATTTTCTGGTTTTTGTGTAATCAAAAGGATTATTAAAAGTTTAGTTTTTGGGTGGTGTGCTGGTTTTTTAATCGTTCTTTAGTGGGAGTTATACCATTTGACGTTCTGTTAGAGGCGATTTATACACTAGGAAAAAGTGCTTTGCCATGTGGTTTATTGCTTCTGTTTCCTGCCGATCTATCTCTTATCCTACTGGATTGTTTCGGCTGGCTAGCTCTGCTCGCTATCCGTTTTACTTGTCGTGAACAAATGCTAAGCAGTTGAAGTGTTTTTTCTCGTAACCTGTCGCACATCATGGCAATGGTGTTGCAATTAAGTCTCAATACCCGACTTGGTTGTTTGTGTCGCTTAAATTCCCACCCGTAGCGTGGGTAATCAAAGATGATTTATAGAATTCCTAAGGGTTTGGCGTTATTTAATAACGCTGTTCTGGGTGATAAAAACACCAATAAGCGATGGTTGCTTTAGTTTTATTGGCTTTTCATCAACGCAATAATCAGTAGAATAGCCAATCTTGAATTGGAAATGATAATTAAAATGGTTCTCAACTCAGAGTTGGAAGAGCCAAAGGGGGCAGTGCATGTTTGAGTTATCCGCAATCAAAATGGTTCGTGGCCAACGAACTATTTTGGACATTGATCAGCTTTCGATTCCAACGGATCAGCTCACTGTAGTGCTCGGCCATAACGGTTCAGGAAAATCTACTTTGATGAGCCTCATCTCGGGCCAGCAAGCCCCCGATCAAGGCGGTATTGAGCTCAATCAGCAAAATATCAGCCACTACAATGCAAAAACTCTGGCTAAACAAGTGGCTTTCTTACCGCAAAAATTGCCAGCCAGTGCGGGGCTAACGGTACGTGAATTAGTACGTTTAGGCCGTTTTCCTTGGCGCGGCGCGCTTGGGCGTTGGCGCAAAGAAGATGCTGAGGTGATTGAAAATGCAATGGCGAAGACTGGGGTCAGCGATTTTGCCGATACGCTAGTCGATGAGCTTTCTGGTGGTGAACGTCAACGTGCTTGGGTTGCCATGTTATTGGCTCAAGAGTCTCCGGTATTGATTTTAGATGAACCGACATCAGCGCTCGACATTCAGCACCAATATCAGTTGATGGCATTGCTTGAAGAGCTCAACAAACAGCAAGGCTGTGGCGTGATAGTGATTTTGCACGACCTCAATCTATCACTGCGCTACGCCACCCATATCGTCGCGCTTAAGCAAGGTAAAGTGGCTTTCTCTGGTCCGGCTTGTGAGCAAATGGACGAACAAAAACTGTCAAGTCTGTATCAGACTCCAATCAAATTAATTGACCATCCAGATTCTTCAAATTCATCCAACAACAAGGTAGCGGTTGTATGCGCATAACAGTCAAGTTTTTAGGAAAAGCCGTCACTAGCCTTGTCTTGGCGTTTTGTTGGGTTCTATCTGCTCAGGCTGATGGTTTTAAAGTGGTTGATTCTCTTGGCGAGCAGATGTTGCCCGCGATGCCGACTCGCCCTGCGGTTCTGGATTGGGATTTATTTGAGCAAGTGGTCGAATTAGGGGTAACCCCTGTTGCTGGTACCGATATGGACTCATATCAAGATTGGGTGGTGAAACCGGCAATTCCAGCAGCCACGCAACCAGTCGGTACTCGCGGTGAGCCGAATTTAGAAAAGATTGCCGCGCTTAAGCCCGATGTAATTTTGGTGACCAAATCTCAGCAAGATTTGATTCCACGTCTGAAACAAATCGCCCCGGTACTGTTTTATACCAACTTCAGTGCCAAAGATGACGAAGCCGAAGTTGCGATACAGCAGTTTAAGCAACTAGCACAAGTCTTTGGTAAACAGGCCGTTGCAGAGCAAAAATTATCTGCGTTGGATAAGCGCTTTGACGAACTTAAAGCTCAGCTGCAGGATAAGTTTGGTCAAACCATGCCGAAGACACTAGTGATGCGATTTGCCAATACCACCTCGACCTTCATCTATACCGACAAATCGATGGCTGACTATGTGATTCAGCGTTTAGGGTTAACGCCTGCGATGCCATTGCCTGCCAGTAAGTGGGGGATTGTGCAAAAGCCGATCTCAGATCTGAAAAATGTTGATGGCTACGTGCTGTACATTTTGCCATTTAACGAAGAGAAAAAGCTGCAAAAATCAGTGTTGTGGCGCGCAATGCCTTTTGTGCGCATGCATAAAGTGAATTCGGTTGAATCGGTTTGGAGTTATGGCGGCGCCATGTCACTGCAATATACCGCAGAGGCGATTACCAAAGCTTTGCTTGAGGTGGCGCCGAACTCATGAGTTGGAAAACCTTAGCGACGGCTGTCGGGGTGATGCTGCTTGCCGCGATCGCCAGCTTGCAATTGAATCAACCTCTAGCGCTAAGTTCCCAGTGGCATTTAGCGCTTAGCCCAGAGGCCGCGCAATCATTTGATGATTTTAATTTTGCTTATGCGCAGCTGCCTCGAGTGGTGATTACCCTTGTTGTCGGCGCCATTCTTGGCGTGGTCGGCAGCTTAATGCAGCAACTCACGCAAAACTCTCTCACTTCACCATTAACCATGGGCACCTCTTCAGGGGCTTGGTTGGCGCTGATTATCGTCAGCATCTGGTGGCCCGAGGCAATTACCGATTACAGCGCGATGGCGGCAATGTCCGGTTCTTTACTGGCATTTGCATTGATTTTATTGATCACCGGACTCAATAACATGACTGGCCTGCCAATGGTGATTTCTGGCATGGTGGTGAATATTTTGCTCGGAGCGATCGCGGGCGCAGTCGTATTACTGCATCAAGATTACGCGCAGAACATTTTTATGTGGGGCGCGGGAGACTTGGCACAAAACGGGTGGGAAACCATTCAATGGCTTGTGCCACGATTGGCGCCCTTGGTATTACTGCTGACATTCGCGCCGCGAGTATTGACCTTACTGCGTTTGGGCCATGATGGCGCGCAGGCGCGCGGTCTGTCGGTGGTTCCAGCATTTTTCGCTTTAATGGTGGTGGGGATCTGGCTGGTTTCGGCATCGATCACCGCTGTTGGGTTGATCGGATTTATTGGCTTACTAACGCCAAATATTGTGCGCTCTTTGGGCACCAGAACGCCACGCTTAGAGCTTATCGCCAGTTTGATCTTTGGCGCTTTGCTGCTTTTGGTGACCGATATTTTGGCTCAGTTACTTACCTTATGGGCTGGGCAGATAGTGCCAAGTGGTGTAACCGCCGCTGCGATTGGCGCGCCTGCGCTTATTTGGTTTAGTCGCCGCCAACTAAAAGCCCAAGACGGTATTGCGGTGGCGTTGCCAGGTTCGCGTTTTAGCGTTAGCCCAGTCATGGGCAGTAGCTTAGTGCTGCTGTTGCTGGTGGGGATTGGCGTCTATTTCTGCTTTCAACCAAGCGATAACAGCTGGCAGTGGGCATGGCCAAATGAATATCAGTGGTTGCTGCGTTGGCCGCGCGCTGTCACTGCGCTGTTTACCGGAATTGGTCTTGCGCTCGCAGGAACCATTTTACAGCGTTTGATTTATAACCCGCTGGCGAGTCCGGATATTCTTGGTGTCTCTTCTGGTGCCACTTTTGCACTAGTATTTGCCAGCATTTTCTTTGGTCAGTCTCTGGTCGCCAGTCAGTGGGGCGCCGCATTCGTTGGCAGTATGGCGGTTCTCGTTGTCTTGATTTTACTGGGTAGAAAGCAGCAGTTTGCGCCATCGAGCGTCATTTTGACCGGCATTGCAGTCAGTGCTTTGTTGCAATCTTTTGTTCAGTTTTGCCTGTCTAAAGGTTCACAAGACAGTTATACCATTTTGCAGTGGTTGGCGGGGTCTACCTATCGCGTGACTGGCTCACAAGCTTTACTACTTTGCGCGTTAGTGGTGGTGATGTTTGGTTTGAGTTTGACCGCATCGCGAGCACTGACACTGCTGTCGATTAGCCGACCGTTTGCCAAAGCACGTGGTTTAAATACTTCGCTGATGTCGCTATTGCTGCTCGGTTTGGTCGCCATGCTGTGCGCTGTCGTCACCGCAACGATGGGGCCGGTGTCTTTTGTGGGATTAGTCGCGCCGCATTTAGCTCGCATGCTGGGCGCGCAGCAAACCAAGCAGCAGCTTATTCTAGGCAGTTTAATTGGTGGGGCGACCATGCTGTGGGCCGATTGGCTTGGCCAAGTATTGCTGTATCCAAACCAAGTTGCCGCCGGCACCTTAGTGGCGATTATCGGTGCGCTGTATTTTCTTGGCTTACTGATTTTTAATCGTATAACGTCGCGTGTGTCTTACGCTCAATAAGCGTCATTTTGATATCTAAACGGGTGTAAAAGCTCGTTTAGATTGTTTTATATTTTGTTTTTATTCTATGTAAACAATTAATTAGTTGTCTTAATTTGTTGATTTACGGTCAATACTCCACTTGTTTATTATTGAAAATCGTTATCATTAGCAATATCATTCCTGCCATAAAAAATAATTATTGATTAATTTATCGTTTATAGCAGGGGTTTATATGGCACCGTATCGCCTTTCTCAAGTCGGACTTAGCGTGATCGCCGCGCTCAGTGTCGGACATTCCACATTGTCTTTCGCACAAGACTCAACCACTTCCACTTCACAAGATGATACAACTGAGGTTGTGACCGTTATTGGTTCGCAGGTTGAGTTGGGTGATGCTTACGAAGGTGGCCAAGTTGCGACGACGGGTCGCGCGGGTATGTTGGGTAACCTAGATACTATGGATACCTCGTTTTCCAGCACCAACTACACGCAAGAGTTGATTGAAAACCAGCAAGCACAAAGTGTTGCTGATGTACTTCAAAATGATCCGACTGTACGTGTCTCTCGTGGTTTTGGTAACTTTCAAGAGCTTTACATGATTCGTGGATTCAATGTTTATTCAGATGATATGACGTTGAATGGAATCTATGGCATTGTCCCTCGCCAATTTATTGCGGCAGAGATGATTGAGCGCGTGGAAGTTTCTCGCGGAGCAAGTGCTTTTCTCAATGGCGCATCGGTTTCTGATTCTGCAAGTGCCATAGGTGGTTCTGTCAATATCGTACCTAAGCGCGCGAAGAAAGATCCGTTGACTCGCGTGACGGTAGGGACAGAAACCGGTGGACAAGCATACGGAGCATTGGATTTCGGTCGCCGTTTTGGTGATGACCAAGAAAATGGTATTCGGGTTAACTTAGTGGGCCGCAATGGCGAAACATCGGTTGAAGATCAAGACCGAGAGCTTGGTGTGATTTCAATTGGTTTTGACCACAGCGGTGAGCGTTTCCGTTTTTCTGCTGATGCCGGGTATCAAGATCATCACATTGATTCGCCACGCGCGAGTGTATTAACCACCTCAGCAACCGCCATTCCTTCAGCTCCAGATGCATCGGAAAATTTCGTATCAGACTGGACTTATACTGATGAAAAGCAACTTTTTGGTGTTATCCGCGGTGAGTATGACATTTCATCCGATACCACAGTGTGGCTTGCAACAGGGGCTCGAAAAGGCAAAGAGCACAATGTACTCGAGTACATCTACGCGACCGATAGTGATTTCTCGAACTATACCACTTGGGGACCATGGGAAAATGTTCGAGAAGATGAGATTTTCTCTGCGGACACAGGTATACGTCACCAACTTGAAACCGGTCCTATTGGCCACACCTTAGTGCTTTCTGGCTCTTACTACACCCTGAAAAGTAAAAATGCGACCACCTATGCAGGAGATTTAGACAATCCACTCGTCACTAACCGAAATAAGTTCTCTGGTATCGCTGCCTCGGATACGCTTTCACTATTAAACGATGACTTATTGGTCACCTTGGGTGCTCGTTTCCAACAAATGGAAACCAATACTTATGACTATACTACTGGTGCATCAGACTCGAAATACAACGATTCAGCGATTTCTCCCTACACAGGTATTGTGTACAAACCGTCGGATTCAATTTCTTTGTATGCGAATTACGCAGAAGCGCTAACTCCAGGTACTACTGTTTCCGGTACTTATAGTAATTCAGGAAAAACCCTTGATCCTTACGTCTCAACTCAAGTTGAAACCGGGATTAAGTATGACAACATCTATTACGGCGGTACGTTTAGCTTATTTAGAACCAATAAAGCGAGCCAGCAAGTGGTCAATAATACCGTGACACAAGATGGCGAACAGATTAACCAAGGTGCTGAACTGACGGTATATGGTATGCCGATTGAAAACGTTAAGGTTTTGGGCGGTGTGACGTATACCGATGCTGAGTTGAGCAAAACATCGGATGGCAGCAACGAAGGAAAAACGGCTATTTCTGTACCTGAAATACAAGCCAACCTTAACCTTGAGTGGGCAACACCCTTTGTTGAAGGTTTAACATTGGAGCAGCGCACTGTTTATACAGGCTCTCAATACGCAGATGAGGCCAATACGCTTAAAGTGCCATCATGGACTCGTTTTGACTTAGGTGCGCGTTACTCAATGAAGCTTGATCAACATGATGTGACTCTGCGAGCACGTGTCGAAAACGTATTGGACAAAGACTACTGGGCTTCGGCTGGTGGCTACCCAGGTTCTGGTTACCTCGTGTTAGGTAATCCAAGAACGGTGGTTATCTCCGCCAGCTACGATTTCTAATCTAAGCTCATCTTTGTCAACAAGAGAAAAACCAGCCTATGGGCTGGTTTTTTTGTTTTCTAGACCGCTAATGACGGCGGCGTGAATTGCATCAATATGGGGACAGGTTTGTTTGAGCTTGGTGCAAAAAAATTATTTTTATACCGTTAAAAGTAATAAATTCAATAAAAATCAATGGGATTTAATGATGGCATACACATTGCTTTCTAACTTGCAGTTAGTTGCGATGAGCATAACTCAGTGATGTTAGCACCACTGATACAATTTGATTAATAGACATCTAGGGTTCCGGCTGCATGTGCAGCGCTGGTCCAAGAGTTGTCAACCTCTTCTGAGGTCACACGGCGGGATAAAAGCCCGGGAGGCCAACCAATTTCATTGGTTATGCTCTCTCGTTTACTTATTCCAGTGACACACAGCGGAGGTGGTCTATGCAGCCATTTAAACAACTTTTCTTTTCCACAAACTCGAATACCAATCAATGCAGTAAAAAAACAAGCAGTAAAAAACTGTTATCTGCGATTAGCCTAGCGGCAACCCTTGTTATTTCTCCTCTCTTTACTCCAGCAGCGCACGCTGAACAGAAAAAAGAATTCACCTTAGCTTGGTCGATTTATGTCGGCTGGATGCCGTGGGATTACGCCGACTATTCCGGAATTTTGGATAAATGGGCTGACAAATACGGCATTGATATTAACGTCGTGCAGGTCAATGACTACGTTGAGTCAATCAACCAATACACCGCTGGTCAATTTGACGCAACGGTAATGACCAATATGGATGCGCTTACCATTCCTGCGGCCAGCGGCGTGGATTCAACGGCGGTAGTGGTCGGTGACTTCTCTGATGGTAACGACGGTATTGTGCTTAAAGGCGATAAAACCCTTCAAGACATCAAAGGCCAAAACGTTAACTTGGTTGAGCTCAGCGTATCCCATTACTTAATGGCGCGCGCGCTGGAAAGCATCGGTTTGAGCGAGAAAGACGTTAAAGTCGTTAACACCTCAGATGCCGATATCGTCTCTGCGTTTAGCACGGATGATGTTTCGTCCGTGGTAACGTGGAACCCAATGCTCTCCGAAATCAAATCCCAGCCGAATACTTCTTTAGTGTTTGACTCATCAAAAACACCTGGCGAAATCATCGATTTGCTAGTGGCGAATAGCCAAACCCTCAAAGACAACCCTGCATTTGGTAAAGCGTTAACCGGCGCTTGGTACGAAATTATGGGCATTATGGCGTCTAAAGACCAAGCCAAAGCCGATGTAGCAAAAACCTATATGGCGAAAGCTGAAGGTACCGACTTGGCTGGTTTTAACGCTCAACTTGACGACACCAAAATGTTCTACAGCCCAAGTGAAGCAGTTAAGTTCACTCAAAGTAGTGATTTGAAGAAAACCATGCAAAAAGTGGCGGAGTTTTCCTTTGACCACGGCTTGCTTGGCGAAGGTGCGCCAGATGCATCTTTCATCGGTATTGAAACTCCATCGGGCGTATTTGGTAATCCAAGCAACATCAAACTGCGCTTTACCGACAAATACATGACCATGGCAGCCAAAGGCGAGCTGTAAATAGGCAATCCCTGAATCGCTTGCGCTCTGCTAGTGAGAAAAGGCGCATCGCAAGCGTTCAGGGAACCGACGACAACCGATTGGAGTGGCTATGACCAAATTGATCAACCGCCAGCCGTCGCAGTACGGCAAATTGATGCTCGGGCTACTGCCGTTTGTGATTTTGCTGGTGGTTTACATCAGTGCGTCCGATGCCCGTTTGGCGGCCAATGCTGCCGATAAACTGCTGCCAGCCTTTAGCTCGTTTTGGGATGCCATTGATCGTATGGCGTTAACGCCCAGCAAACGCACCGGCGAGTACTTAATGTGGGTTGACACGCTAGCGAGTTTGCAGCGCTTAGCGCTCGGCGTGGGTTTTAGCGCGTTGATTGGGCTGTCTGTTGGGGTGGCAAGCGGCATGATTCCGCTGGTTCGCTCGTCACTGGCACCCGTGGTGACGGCGATTTCTTTGATTCCACCGATGGCGATTTTGCCGATCTTGTTTATTAGCTTCGGCCTTGGCGAACTGTCCAAAGTGGTGCTGATTTTTATCGGCATCTGCCCAATCATCATTCGCGATATTCAGTTGCGCGCGCAAAGTTTGCCGCAAGAGCAATTGATTAAAGCGCAAACTCTCGGCGGCAACAGTTGGCAAATCATTGTGCGAGTGGTGTTGCCACAGATTTTCCCGCGCCTGATTGATGCGATTCGACTCACTCTAGGTAGCGCATGGCTGTTTTTGATTGCTGCTGAGGCGATTGTCGCGACCGAAGGTCTGGGTTATCGAATCTTTCTGGTGCGCCGTTATATGTCGATGGATGTGATTTTGCCTTACGTGTTGTGGATCACCATATTGGCTTACGCCATGGATTGGCTGCTCAAACAGCTATCACGCAAAGTCAGCCCTTGGTACCACCAAGCGCAAGGAGAATAATATGTCGACCAAGCCTCTTATTGAAATCAAACAGTTATGGAAAGAGTACGGCGATAACATTGTGCTTGAGCGGCTCAATCTGGATGTCTATCCCGGTGACTTTATTAGTATTGTTGGCGCATCTGGCTGCGGTAAAACCACGTTGCTTAATATGCTGCTCGGTACTGAGCAGCCCTCGCGCGGCGCGATTTTGCTTGATGGTGAGCCATTAAGTGCGGAGCCAAGCGTTGAGCGCGGCGTGGTGTTTCAAAAGTACTCCGTCTTTCCTCATTTAACCGCGCTTGAAAACGTCATGCTCGGACTTGAGTTTGCTAGCAACTCACTCACCAGTTCGCTATTTGGACGCTGCGTGGGTGCAGGCAAGCAAGCGGCGCGCGATAAGGCGCTGATGATGCTAGACGAAGTTGGACTTTCGCAAGCGCAGCACAAATATCCGCATGAGCTGTCTGGCGGTATGCGCCAGCGTCTATCCATTGCCCAAGCTTTGATTAAAAAACCGCGCATTTTACTTCTCGATGAACCGTTTGGCGCGCTCGACCCCGGCATTCGTAAAGACATGCATGTGTTGATTAAAAAGCTGTGGCGCGAGCAGCAACTGACGGTGTTTATGATCACCCATGATCTCAGCGAAGGTTTCCATCTTGGTAACCGTTTATGGGTGTTTGACCATGTACGCCAAGACACTCAAGCTCCTGAGCGCTTTGGCGCGCAAGTGACGTTTGATATTGCTATCGGCAACCATGACGAGGATAAACACGACAAGCTTGCCGATGTTCATTCGGTGTTTCGGCAAAAAATAGCTTAAGCAAAAGGATTTAATTATGGATTTTCAAAAAGTAAGCTCTTCTCAACAACCGATATTTAGTGATGTGATTCCCGGCGCTGCGCACTGGTCACTGACGGTAAAAAAAGGCCATGTTTTACGCCTTATCGATCTTGAAGGTGGCGCCAACGTCAGCATGTTGTTTTATAACCCCGTCAACTTGCTGGAACGCTACAACGCACCAGATACCCTCAAAGGCCAGCACACTTTTAAACTGACGCAAGGCCACTGTTTGTACTCGGATATGGGCCATGTATTTTGCTCGATTGTGCGCGACGACACCGCGTGGATCGATACCGTGTGCGGCGTGGCGAACAAACACAAAGTTGAGAGTAAATGGGGCGCGCGCGACTATCAGCACGACCGTAACCAATGGAAGCAAAATGGCTATGATGCCTTGCTGGTGGAAGTCGCCAAATACGGTTTGGGTAAGCGCGATCTTGCCGCTAACTTGAACTTGTTTAGCTGCGTTAAAACGGCGCAAAACGGTGATTTGCTCTATCAAACAGAGCACAGCAAACCTGGTGATTGCATCGAACTGCGCTTTGAAATGGATACGCTTGTGGTGCTAACTACTTGCCCACACCCGATGAATCCTGCCACAGAATACCCGTTCAAACCCGTTGAACTGCAAATGCTGGAAGCTCAGCCGCTTGGCGCTGATGACGCGTGTTTAACCTCGCGCCCAGAAAATGGCCGCGCGTTTGAAAATAACCGCCGCATGCATTTAACCCACCTTCATTCTACTCACAGCGATTGTTTACTTAACAACGATTGCCAGCATTAAGGAGATAACCATGATTGTTGAAAGTCGATTAAACCCACAAGATGCACTGCGCAGTGATGTGGTTCCCGCTGGTGATTATTACATGCAAGTGGTTAAGCAAGGCCAGACGGTGCGTATTTTGGATCTAGAAGGCAACCAAGCCGCAGATACCTTGTTTTATAACGCCAATGATCCCGGCGAACGCTATAGCGCTATCGACACCATTCGCGAACAGGGCAACATCTACCTCACCGCCGGCACAAAAATTTTGTCGGACCAAGGCAACGAGATGCTGGAAATTGTCGCCGATACTTGCGGACGCCACGATACTCTTGGCGGTGCTTGTGCCACGGAAAGTAATACGGTGCGTTATTCGCTAGAAAAAAAATGCATGCACGCTTGTCGTGATAGCTGGCTGCTCGCGGTGGCGGAAAATGAACAGTTTGGTATGAGCAAGCGCGATATTACCCACAATATTAACTTCTTCATGAATGTGCCGGTTACCGAGCAAGGCGGCCTGACGTTTGAAGACGGTATCAGTGGTGCGGGCAAATATGTCGAGCTGACTGCCAAGATGGATGTGATTGTGCTGATTTCCAACTGCCCACAACTGAATAACCCTTGTAATGCCTACAACCCAACACCGGTTGAAGTCATTGTGTGGGACGCGTAACTTGCCAATCATTGAGCAGGGGACGACCCCAATCGCGCTCAATTTCTACAATCGGGACGACCCGAAGGATTGGATTCGTCGATGCTTAACAATAAACAGTTGAACAATGATCCGCTTAGTCATAAAGCGCTGAGCCGTGACGCGGTCGCTCAAGGCCAAGGTGCTCAACCTCAGTCGCAACCACTTTTCAATAAAGTGCTGATCGCCAACCGCGGTGCGATTGCCTGTCGAGTGATTCGCACGCTGAAAAAACTGGGGATCACCAGCGTTGCCGTTTATAGCCAGGCTGATGCGCAAAGCCTGCATGTGGCAATGGCTGATGAAGCATACAGTTTAGGAGCTGGCGCTGCTGCCAATACTTATCTTAATCAAACGCTTATTCTTGATATTGCCAACCAGTGCGGCGCGCAGGCAATTCATCCCGGCTACGGTTTTTTGAGTGAAAATCCCGAGTTTGTTGAGCGATGCAGCGAGAAAAATATTGAATTTATTGGCCCAACTGCCGATCAGATGCGTCAGTTTGGCCTTAAACACAGCGCGCGCGAACTAGCGCTGGCGGCTGGCGTGCCACTTCTTCCCGGTAGTGGCTTGCTGACCGACCTTGAAAATGCGCTCGAAGAAGCTGAGCGAATCGGTTATCCGGTGATGCTAAAAAGCACGGCGGGCGGCGGCGGCATTGGTATGCAGCGCTGTTTTAACGCCAGTGAGCTAAGCCAAGCGTTTGATTCAGTTAAGCGCCTTAGCCAAAACAATTTCAGTAACAGCGGAGTCTTTGTCGAGAAATTTATTCAGCAAGCGCGCCATATTGAAGTGCAGATTTTTGGCGATGGCCGTGGGGCGGTAGTGGCGCTAGGGGAGCGCGATTGCTCGGCGCAGCGCCGCAATCAAAAAGTCATCGAAGAGACGCCGGCGCCAAATTTAGATGAGCAGACGCGCATCGATCTGCATGCTACGGCAATTGCGCTGGCTAAGAAAGTTCACTATCGCAACGCGGGCACCGTGGAGTTTGTGTTTGACCAACAAAGCCAAGCCTTTTATTTCCTTGAGATGAATACCCGTTTGCAAGTGGAACATGGCGTGACCGAAGAAGTGTTTGGCGTTGATTTGGTTGAGTGGATGGTGCGTCTTGCCGCTGGCAATCTCGACCCAAGCATTTTTGCTCGCAGTTATCAGCCGTCCGGCCACGCGATTCAGGTGCGTTTGTATGCTGAAGATGCCAACAAAGCTTTTCAGCCTTGCGCTGGGCTGCTCAGCCATGTGCAGTGGCCGCAAATCGATGGGTTGCGTATTGAACATTGGATTGAAGCAGGCGTTGACGTGTCGCCATTTTTTGATCCTATGCTGGCTAAAATCATTACTCACGCGCCAAGCCGAGCACAGGCGCTGGATAAACTCCAGCAAGCATTAGCACACACCAGCATCTACGGTATCGAACATAATCAGGCGTACCTGCAGCAGTTACTTGCCAGTGAACCCGTGCAAAATGCCACGGTTATCACCCAAACATTAAACAGCTTTGTTTATCAGCCGTGCAGTCTAGATGTCATCAGTGGCGGCACGCAAACCACGATTCAAGATTATCCAGGGCGCAAAGGTTATTGGAATATCGGTGTGCCACCTTCGGGGCCAATGGATTCACTGAGCTTTCGCCTCGGCAACCAACTGCTGGGTAACTCAGAGCAGAGCGCTGGGCTTGAGATGATCTTAAGCGGCCCGACGCTTAAATTTAACCAAGATAAGAGCTTTGTGCTGACCGGCGCTCTGACTGAGGCAAAACTGGATGGCGATCCTGTTGCGCATGGCGTGGTGACATTTGCCAAATCCGGCCAAGTGCTCAGTATTGGTAAACTGATTGGCGCTGGCGCAAGAGCGTACCTGACATTGGAAGGTGGGCTGCAATGTCCAGATTATCTGGGCAGCAAATCCACATTCACGCTGGGGCAATTTGGTGGCCACGCTGGGCGCGCAATCTGCGCTGGCGACGTGCTGCATTTAAGCCAGCAGCATTTTAGTCAACAGAATTACAGTCAACAGAATTTTAGCCAACCAAGCGCATCGCAAAAACGGGTTGGCTTGAGCGCAACGCTGCCAACGCTCACTTCTGAGTGGGAAATTCGCGTGATGTATGGTCCGCATGGCGCGCCGGATTTCTTTACTGATCAAGACATCAACGAATTTTTTGCTGCGCGCTGGAAAGTGCACTTTAACTCCAGCCGCACCGGAGTGCGTTTGATTGGCCCGAAACCCAACTGGGCACGCCAAGATGGCGGTGAAGCCGGGCTGCATCCCTCCAATATTCACGACAACGCTTATGCGGTCGGTACGATCGATTTTACTGGCGATATGCCTGTCATCCTTGGCCCAGACGGCCCAAGCCTTGGCGGTTTTGTCTGCCCAGCAACCATCATCAAAGCCGATTTGTGGAAAATGGGTCAGCTCAAAGCGGGCGACCAAATTCGCTTTATTCCGGTGAGCTTAGAGCAGGCCGAGCTTGCTGAGCGAGCGCAGCTTGGCCAAATCGCCAGCCTTAATATGTGTGAAACGCCGCTTGCGCCATGCGCGCTTAGCACTCCAGTCATCAAAACTCTTGCTGCAACGCAGGTTGGCGAGCAAGTGGTGTATCGGCCAAGCGGTGAAGACTTTTTGCTGGTCGAGTATGGCCCACAAGTGCTGGATATTCGGCTGCGTTTTCGCGTTCACGCATTAATGCTCAAGCTTGAAGCGCTTAAGGTTGACGGTATTTTTGAGTTAACACCGGGTATTCGCTCGCTACAGATCCACTACAACAACTTGCAACTGCCGCGCGAGCAGCTACTTGCACTGCTTGAGCGCTTAGAGCTTGAAATGGACAACATTGATGAGCTTGAAGTGCCTGCGCGAGTGGTACATCTACCGCTGTCTTGGGACGATGAAGCCACACGTTTGGCGATTCGCAAATACGATGAAGTGGTGCGTAAAGATGCGCCTTGGTGTCCGGACAATATCGAGTTTATTCGCCGTATTAACGGTTTGGACAGTGTCGATGAGGTTAAAAAAATCGTCTTTGATGCCAGCTATTTAGTGTTTGGCTTAGGCGATGTTTATTTAGGCGCGCCGGTGGCAACGCCGCTTGACCCGCGCCACCGTTTGGTGACCACCAAATACAACCCAGCGCGGACTTGGACTCCCGAAAACGCGGTGGGTATCGGCGGCGCATATCTGTGCGTATATGGCATGGAAGGGCCGGGTGGTTATCAGTTCGTCGGTCGAACGTTGCAAATGTGGAATCGCTACCGTCAAACCGCCGAATTTGAAAAGCCTTGGCTACTGCGTTTCTTTGACCAAATTCGATTCTACGAAGTTAGCGCCGAGGAACTACTAGAGATTCGCGAGCGTCATCCGCTTGGTCAATATCCACTCAAAATAGAACATACCACTTTCTCGCTCAGTGATTACCAAGCACTACTGGAAAATCATCACCAAGAGATTGAGCAATGTAAAACGCGTCAGCAGCAAGCGTTTGAAGCTGAGCGTTTGCGCTGGGTTGAGTCTGGGCAGGCGAACTTTGTCATCGAAGAAAGCCAAGAGGTCGATGACGCCGCAATTGAGCTGAGCGAAACGCAAACCCTGATTGAAAGTCATGTCGCTGGCAATGTTTGGCAAATGGTGAAAATGCCCGGCCAAACGGTCAAAGCTGGTGAAGTGGTGATGATTTTAGAGGCAATGAAAATGGAATTAGAAGTGGTGGCTCCGTGTGATGGTGTGGTCGAAATCCACTGCGCTGAGCGTGGCGCGCAAGTCAAAGCCGGCCAGCCATTGATGATTATTAATAGTGAATTACAACCCCAAGGAGTGGTTTAACATGGACGACATTTTAACCATAGAACAGTTACTGCAGGCGTATCAAAGCGGTACGGTTTCAGTGCGAACCCTGCTTAGTGAAAAGTGGCAGCAGGCTAAGCAAGATGAGCATCACAGCTGGATTTCACTGATCTCTGAGCAGCAATTGGAAAACTATTTATCTCACCTTGAACAATTTAGCGTTGAGGATCTGCCGCTTTATGGTGTGCCTTTTGCTATCAAGGACAATATCGATCTTGCCGGGCTTAATACCACTGCCGGTTGCCGCGAATACAGCTATGCGCCTGATGAATCCGCGTTTGTGGTAGCGCTGCTGATTGAAGCTGGCGCAGTGCCGCTTGGCAAAACCAACCTTGACCAATTTGCGACCGGTCTAGTCGGTACCCGCAGCCCATGGGGAGAAACGCGTAACAGTTTTAATCCAGAGTATATTTCTGGCGGCTCAAGCGCGGGTAGCGCGGTGAGTGTTGCGACCAATCAAGTGTTCTTTTCGCTCGGTACGGATACCGCAGGGTCGGGGCGTGTGCCAGCGGCGTTTAACAACCTATTTGGTCTCAAGCCAACCAAAGGCTTGCTCAGCTGCAGCGGTGTGGTCCCGGCGTGTAAAAGCCTAGATTGCGTGACCTTATTTACGCGCGCGGCCAGTGATTTGGCGATTTTGCACAAAGTGGTTGCTGTGTATGACAACCAAGATTGTTATGCGCGTCCGTATCTGCCAAGTAGCAGCCAAGTGCCAAACGCTTTTAGTGGATTAAAAGTCGGCGTCCCCAGTGCCAGCCAGCTTGAGTTTTTTGGTAACGCCGAGTATCAGGCCGGTTTTGAGTCGGCGGTGGCTAAGCTTGCTGCGCTTGGCGCTGAACTGGTGGAATTTGACCTTGAGCCGTTTTTGCAAGCGGCCAAGCTTTTATATCAAGGCCCTTGGGTGGCTGAGCGTTACGCCGCCATCCAAGCGTTTTTTGATCAAGATAGTTCACGCTGTCTGCCGGTGATTGAAACTATTATTGGTGGCGCGAAGTCAATTTCTGCCGCCGATACCTTTAACGCCATGTACCAACTTCAAGCGTACAAAGTGATTTGTGATGAGCGATTATCCTGTGTGGATGTGGTGATAACTCCAACGGCGGGCAGTACTTATACTATCGCTGACGTTAACGCTGACCCCATCACGCTCAACAGTAACTTGGGCTATTACACCAACTTTATGAACTTATTGGATTACGCGGCGCTCGCGATACCAAGCAGTTTCTGCCCATCTGGATTGCCATTTGGATTTACTTTGTTTGCTCCAGCGCACAGTGATAGCGCTTTAATTGCGCTGGCCGATGCGTGGCAGCAACAAAGTGGTTTGCCACTTGGTGCGACTGGGAAGTATCTGCCCCAGCAGTATGTCATGGATGTGTTGGTGTGCGGTGCCCATATGCAAGGGCTCGCGCTCAACCACCAATTGTTAGAGCTTGGCGGCGTATTAAAAAGCCATACTCGAACTTCAGCCAATTACCGCTTTTATGCACTTGGCGGGGAGGGTATTGCACGCCCTGGACTTGTGCGAGATGAATCCTCAGACTCGACCATTGATGTTGAAGTATGGCAACTCCCCGTTGCCAATGTAGGCAAACTGCTGGCGCAAATTCCTCATCCATTGGGTTTAGGTAAAGTTGAACTCGCCTGCGGCGAATGGGTGAGCGGATTTATTTGCGAGCCGTCAGGCTTAAACAGCGCCACTGAAATAACCCAGTTTGGTGGCTGGCGTCAGTATATGGATGCTTAAGACCCATTAAATAATTAATATCGTTAAACGCCTTTACTATAAAATTAGTAAAGGCGTTTTTATTATTTCAAGTTTATCTTTTTAATGTTTGTCGTTTTATATATTTTATGTTTTTAAATTTATTATTATTTTTGTGTTTAATTTGGTTTTATTTATAAATTTAGAGGAGTTGTGTTGTATTTTTATGACGCACGACAAATAAAAAGTAGATCATCTTCATATAAATGTGATCTTGTTTCATAAAGTCATTTTTTTAGGAATATTCTGACATATAGTACATCATTCTGATGTGGCTAATAACTAAGTTCGAATATTCCTTATGATAAAAAACACACCGTTATTATCTATTCCATTTATTCTTATGGGGATAGTCGCGTGCCAATCGACACAGGCACCTAATTGGTATAACCAACCACAAATGAGTAATGAGTTGGTGCTTAAGTCGGTAGGTGAAGGAAGAAACCTACCTCAAGCGAAACAAGCCGCTCTCAGCCAGATTAACGCTCAGCTTTGGACTGAAATTAACTCCAGTTCAGCGTCGCGTGAGCTCGTTCAAAGCCAAAACACTAGTTCGAAAACGCATTCTTTTTTTGATGACCGAGTGAATAGTAAAACGGCCTCGGTGACTTTTGCTGGTGTACGCTACACCAAGGTTGAAAATAACGATATTGGCTATTATGTACAGGCTGAGGTTGACCGTGAAGTTGTTAAAAATCAATTAATTAATGATATACAAGAAATTGATCGTCAAGCCAAAGTTCAGCTTGATGCTCTTACCCATCAAGACCCTTTAATCTGGTGGTTAAAAAACCAAAATCAACAATCGCAAACCCAGCAAGTTTTGGTGCGTCAAGCGATGCTGCGCGCATTAAATCCAACAGCCGTTCCTAATGCTCCCGAGCTTGATAAATTAATTTCCACATTATCAAAAGTACAATCAAATATTGTTGTTCAGTTTGTTATTGATAAATCTGAAAATAAAAGTGCCGAATTGTTAGCAGACAAATTTTCTAATCAAAAAGTGAAAACGACATTTAGGAAGTCTTCGTCTGTGACTCATGTTTTGAAACTTAACTCTGAACTTCGACAGAGCAAAGTTGGTGATGCGTATATATCAACGAAATTCACCACTTTGAATTTTAAAGGAAGAAAAGGAAATACATTAGCTAATAAGGAAATTATTTCTAGCGGCAATTCCATTTCTAATTATGCCTTATCGAAAGAAGCGGCAGAGAGAAACTTTTCAGAAATTATCGATAAACAAGGGCTATGGGAGTCCCTTGGATTTTAATAACAAAAAACAATATGGAGTTGTCTATTATGTTCAATAAATCAGCGGTGGCGCTAGGTGTTTCATTCATGCTTTCCGGGTGTATTAGTACAGGACCTGATGCGGTTTGTACTCCGGATACTACGGTTCCGATTGCTTCGGCAGAAGTACCAGCAACGTCAAACGAAGATAAGAAAGTTATTGTTTTACCGGTGGATTTTGAGTTTAAAGATTCAGCGAAAGGTAAATTGCAAACCGTTATTCGTAATTCACTAGAAAGCCATGTAACCAGTACTGGTACCCATCTGGTTGACCGTAAATTGGCGAACAAACTTAAAGGCGAAATCAAACTAGCGGAGCAAAGTGGCCGTTACAATAGTAAAGGGGTGCCAATCGCTGATTACGCGGTACTGACTGAGGTCACCAGCAGCGATTTATCTAAGAGCCATGATAAAGCTTACAGCTACAAAAACAAAAAAGGCGAAACGGTTAACGTTCCAGCGAAATGTTCGTATGAAGTTGATGTGACCGCGGTTGTCAAAGTCGTCAGCTTACCGGATATGGGCTTAGTTAAACGCATTGAGCTTTCAGGTGATCACTCTTTTACCACTGAAACTAGCAACTCCAGCTGCCCAATTTCTGAAGCGCAATACCAAGGCCTTGCCAGCAAAGCTGGTGAAGAAGCCTCTGAACATAACAACGAAATCAAAACGTTACTTGCCGCTAAAGCTTCAATTCTTGAACTGCGCCAATGTGAAGCTGGCAATATGGTAAAAATTGCAATTGGTTCTGATAAGAACGTTCAACCGAACGATACCGTCGCATTCTCAACCATTATGAAAAACTCTGAGGGTGAGCTAGAAACTTTCGCTGTTGGTGAAGGTGAGGTTGTGAATATTCCAAACCACGGCATCAAAGCGAAATATTCTTGGGTTGGTATCGACGAAGAAACCGCATTGAAAGTTCGTAAAGGTGATGTCGCGCAAATCGTACCTAAGAAGTGTACTAGTCTGTTGGATTTAGAATGCCAAGCGAAAGGTTTTGGCGAGCAATTGGGATTGTAAGCGATGAAAAAAACACTATTAGCTGTTACTTCGTTGTCGCTATTGGCGGCATGTTCAAGTACTCAAACGGTTGAACAAGCGCAGCAATTCGCGCCATGTACCTTCCCGGATTCGCCGACTTCAGAAGCGCCAGCTTGGGTCTGTGATGTAATCCCCACCGATCTCGCCGCAGGCGCGCTAGGTTACGCGAAGAAAAGTGCCGCTGGCATTGGCGTGATGCGCAAAGTTGCCGTGAATGATGCGCGCGTGCAATTGGCGGCTCAATTCCAAACCGACGTCAGCAATATGTTTAAACAAGCGGTGGAGAGTTCAGTTAACACTTCAACGGAACAAGGCGCAATTGAGAATGTTGTCGAAACATTTGAGAGTGTAACCAAAAATGTGGTGTCGCGCAGTTTAACGGACAGCAAATTGATTGTGAGCCAAGTTAGCCCTGCTGGTGGACTTTACGTTTTGGTTGGTATGGATAAACAAGCGTATCAAGCCAATATCAATGAAGTCGTTGATGCAGCAAGCCAAGAGCAAAAGTTATGGCATCAGTTCAATGGTGAGAAAGCCACTGAAGATCTGACTAATGCTCTGAATTCACTCAAAGCAATGTAATCAATCAAAAAAGAAGGAGGCGTTGCTCTCCTTCTTTTTTTGTGGCTAGGAATATCTATGCGCTTACACAAACGACATTTAGTCGCGATGACACTCGCAGGCCTTTTATCTGCGCCGCCCTCTGTGAGTAATGACGCTTTTGATGAGCTAAAAAAGGCGACGCAAAAACCGTCTAAAGAACAACGTTATCAAGAGTTTGTTAATTATATTAATGCTCGTTTAGACGAGTACGAATCTTGGCGAGAGCAATACACGAAACAGCTGGATCAAACTCGTCATAGCCAGATTAGTACCTGGGGCAGTGCTCAGGTCTCTGACAATACCCTCGAAGTTGAATACAGCGCTGACGATACTGTTCGCAAGGTGGTCGACTACGAAAACAACACCAGTACGATATCCGTGTTGGTTGATGCACAAGCAACACAAGAGCAGATTCAGCAAACGCTAAAACAACATCAGCAACTCACGTTGCAAGATAGCTTAGTCGATGCCGAAATTTCACAGCAAGTTGTGGATTATTCTCTCCAGCAACAGAGTGTCGAAAAAGCCTTTATTGTGCAGCAGACTCAAAAGCAGATGAACGAATACGACATTCAAGCAGAGCGCTTGATTGCAGCGAAAACCGGGATTCCCGACAAGTTTATCTACCAGCGCGCTCATGCTAAGAAAATGGCGTTGGTCGAAGAAGCTAAACAGCGTATTGCGGCTATGACTCAGTTGTTTGAGCACAAACGTCAAGAGCTTGGTATCGTTGAGCCTAAGGTTGCACAGTTAGATGCCAATCATGCTCCTAAGGTTATTGAAGCAGAGACGTCGACGCCTGCCGTTGCCTCGAGAGAAATTGCGGTTGAGGCTAAACCACAATTAGCAAGTGCAGAGTCAGAAAAGATTGTACTTCCGGTCGAAAGTGATGCCGTTACAGACAAAACCGCCCAGCTTGAAGCATTCGTTGAACCAGCATCCATGACTAATCTGAATACCTCAGAACCACAAACAGTGCAGGCACCACTCGAGGATTTAGCAACTTCTGCTAAAGCGGAGCAAGATGCTTCGCTGGCAAAAACAGCGCCGTTACAAAAAACGCCAGTTGAGGTGGCGAAAGTTGAAGCGCAAGCGGAAAACACGCCAGAAACGAAGATGCCGATAAAAGTAGCGGCTTTGAGTAACAGCAGTACGCCAGCGGTTAAAAAGGTGGTGAGCTATAAAATAAGCTTACCGAATAACAGCTTATCTAAACGTGCGAATCAGTATCAGCCATTGGTGTTGCAAGAGAGTGAAAAATGGTCGATTGATCCGGCATTGGTGATGGCCATCATGCACAGTGAATCGGCTTTTCGCCCGCAAGCCAAGTCGCATATTCCGGCGTTTGGTTTAATGCAAATTGTGCCAACCACTGCGGGTCGTGACGTCAACCGCAAAGTCAATAATCGCGATGAACCTATGCTTGAGGCGGAATTGTATCGTCCTGGGGTCAATGTTGAAGCGGGAACGGTATACCTGCACATTCTTGATAGCCAGTATTTAAAGAGCATTACCAACGAGCAAAGCCGCTTGTATTGCACGATTGCGGCATACAACACTGGGGCTGGTAATGTCGCCAAGGCGTTTAACTCTGATCGCTCGACCAATATTCGTATCGCTGCAAAAGTGATTAATACCATGACCCCAGAGCAAGTGTATCAGCGTCTAATTACGCATTTACCTTATGATGAGACCAAGAACTATCTCAAGAAAGTCTCTTCTCGTATTGCCTTATACCAACCCAAAATTGCCATGTAAGGAAGCATAATGATTCGATTGATTTTTTTGATCGTGTTAGGAGCGGGTATTGTTATTAGTGTGCAATACCACGAACCATTAATTGAATTTTTTGGCGAGGAGAAGTTTGAACAACTTAGCGATGTGATCGCGCCGATCAAAGCCTTTGCCCACGATATGATTGCCGAGTTTAAGGAGTTGTAATGGATAATATCGAATCGCTCAATCAACAAGCCGAACCCGTTACTTCGAGAACTCGGCTAACGCTCAAAGAGCAGTGGGGCAAGCTGATTGCTCTGGTTTCTTTAGTTGCGATTGCACTGGGCAGTTTTAATGACAGTATGGATGCGCTCGAAAAAATTTACGATTTTTCACTGTCGCAATTTACCGATATTCCTTCCCAAGATAAGTTATCGCAGATTTATATTCGAGGGTCGTCGGGAGTGTTAGATGAGACATTTGGCGCGCCAATTTACATCAAACGCTCAAGCGCTGGAGACACGATTAAATACTATCGCGATGATCGGTTTATTCTTTCCGCAGTGGTTAAAGATGAGGCGATTGCGGCTTACTTGGTGTTTCCATTAGCAGGATTTGCACCTGATACTTCACTTTCTGCTGGTGGAGAGCAACTGTTGAATCGTCCATTCAGCGCGCAAGAAAATGTGACCGATTTAAGAGCGTCTCTATCGCGTTCAATTTCTTATTACGTTGAAGAGAATACCGATGGCGTATTTGGCAACCTTTATACTTCAATCAGTGGTTTCTCTGAATTTGAACAAGAGCTTGCTCCTCAGCAGCGCACGTTATTGACTCGCTTGGTTGATAACTTGATGCTGGGTGAAGGTATTGTGGAAGCGGCGCAAGATCTCAGAGAAAACTTTACCCCTAACTTTTACGGCTATAACCGTTTAAGCCTAGTGGATATTGAAGATGCGATTTTAACCAAATCAGAATTTCGTTTGATTCAACCTTAATCAAAGTTGAACAGCCACATGCGATAAAAAGCCGAGTGTAGTGCTCGGCTTTTGTGATTGTAAATGCAGCAATCTTCGTTAGGTTATTCGTCGCTATCAAGCGCGTCGACGATGGCATCGAGATAGGTGAGCATGTCATCCAGCGCAGGTTTACCGACGGTGTTAAATACTTCTTGTACATCTGGGGCTGGTTTCCAGTCAAAGTAAGCATGGCTCGCGCCTTCATATTCGACATAGGTGACCTCTTGACCCGCATCTTCAAGAGCGGTCGCAAAGGCCTGAACGTTCTCAGTCCCGACAGTTGTGTCTTCTGAACCAACTTGTACATAGTAAGGCGGCAACACTCGCTCGCTGGCATCTGGAATATTGCTCATCGGCTCGACCGCTGGGTCCATTTCACCAATACCATCACTACTAACAAATGCACCGTAGCTTGGGGCAACCGCAATAATCGAATCGCTGATTTGAGTTTTTAGGTCTTCAACGCTCATGCCAGAAGGAACATAACTCGGCGAAAAGTAAGAACTGCCAATTTCTCCGGTATAATCGCCATCACCAATATAAGGGGCGAGTAGGGCGGTATTAGCCGATAATTGACCGCCAGCGCTGTCACCGGTCAGAATCAAACGGCTTGGATCACCACCATAGACTTCGGCATTTTCTTGAATGTGGGCAATGGCGCCGTAGACATCTTCCATCATGTCTGCTTTGGTTGGCGCAGGATCATCAAGATCAGTAAGCAAGCGATAATCAATACTGGCGACAACATAACGACCACTCTCGGCAAGGTAACGTGCTTGGCCGCGCATAATGTCTTCATTATTTACACTCCAGCCTCCGCCGTGAACAATGATGATGATTGGTAAATCGCTTGCTCCCGGCGGCGCATAGACATCGTATTTAAGCGACTTGCTTCCCGGTGTGGCATAGACAACATTCAGGGTTTCTTGTAGCTCTCCCCAAGTGTCTTCAGCGACAAACCCTGCACCAATGACGTATTTATCTAAATCGCCCCCATAGATTTTAAAGCGTGCGTCATCGGCATCAGTCGTGATGGTGTATGGGGAGCTAAATGATTCATCGACATAATCTTCCCAGCCGCTGACGACTTCCATCATTTTGTATACCGAATCGAGGATATAGCCGTCATCGGGCGTGGCAGTGATGGTAAATTCGGTGCCAAACGCAACCGTATCACCAGAGCTGACTTCCGGCTCTACGGTATATTGACCGTTAGTGGCCTCGGCTAGTTCGATTACCACGCCGACATCGTAGTTGGCTTCGAGCGTTTTATCTTCATTCATCACCAGAGTAATACTGGTGTCAGTGGCGCTACTGTCACCGCTCCAACCGCTAAAAATATAACCGCTATCGGCAGTGGCTGTTATTGTGACTGTTGTGCCTGCCGCATAGCTGTCGGCCTCTGGTGAAACGCTAACGCTACCATTTTCCGAAGAGATGGTGAGCTGATAGGTATCATCGTAATCGTTACAGGCTGAGATAGTGAATCCCATAAATAGAATCAGAGCGATACGGCTGGCAGCGATGAGCAACTCTCTAAGCGGTCGCTGGGCAAAGCGCGTTAATTGCGTGTGCATAGTTGATTTCTCCCTTCCTTGTCAGGTGTTTCATGACGAGTCAATATTGGAAGGGCTTTCGACGTCATGGTTTGCATACTAAACGCTTCCAGCTTGAGAGGTCATTCGCGTTTATACTATGCCGTTTTCAATGGCTGCACTTTTCATCTCGGTGCGATTATTTAGCTTTTGGTAGCAAGTGATAAAAGTGTGATAAAGGGCGTGTTGAATCACGATTGGACGAGATTTCAGAGTGTTCAAGGCGAGGAAATCAAGCCGCTAGGACGAATCAGCTAGCGGCTTGGGCGAGGGAAGTAATCGCTATTGAACGCCGTCTTTCCACTGAGCCCAATCGCTGACAATCTTTTCAGCTAGGGTGTTAGAGACGCGGTACGCGTTGGTCACGGCTGGCATATATCCGCCGGATTTTGATGATAACGACTGGGCTGGCGTTTGTTTTGGCGCTTCGCGATCGAAGTTGGAACCCGTGCGCATCACAAGCACGCGGCTAAAGTCCAGTTTGCCTGCCTCTGCGCCGCGTTTGAGCGCAGTTAAACTGGCGTTATCTTCCATTTGAGTGGTGCAGTAGTTGGCTTCGCCGTTGGTTAACATTGACGCGTAGTCTTGCATCGATTTAGCGATCATCGAGCCGTGCCAATAGGTGTCGCTTGACAGTGTATCGCAAATCGCGACAGTCGGTTTTTGGCTGCCAGGCGTACCTGCTGGGTACTGCTTACGATATTTCTGAGCTTGTTCACCATCGGCCAATTCGACATCTTTAGTCAGGTTATAGGCTTTTTTTACCAAAGCGTCATTGAGTTTGTAAACTTCAGTTCCTGCGCTCCATTTGGCTTTTTCACCCGGTTTGCTTGCGCCAAGGGCCAATGCGCCAGATGGCCAATCTTTTGGAATTTGTCTTGAGTCGATTTCGTGAATAAGTCCGCCGTCAATCACATAACGGGCCCAGTTTGCTGAACCTAAGGTGGCATCATTGGGATCAACACCGCCGATACCTGAAATGATGAAGTAAGTATTCGTGAGATCTAATTTTGGACTGAGAGCGATAGCGCTCATCGTACTTGCTGCATTGGCAAAGCCCATCGCGGTTGTCACCACACAAACATCATCATCGCTACATTTAAGCTCTGGATACTCAGAGCTTAAGCCTGCTAAAGAATAGCTATGAGTAAAACGATTGGTGGTTAACCAAGGTTTGGCTTCGCCGCCAAACATAGTCACGATAAGTACTTTAGGCTGAAGAGCGGACGTTGACTCAGAAGTCGAGAGAGTGGTGGCACAGCCGCTGCTAAGCAGCGCTAATACAAGTGCTAGTGAAGATTTTTTCATGATTTCCTTATGCTCCAATTTCCTTTAACAATCATCTAACCAACAGTGAAAACATCATCTTTAGGTTGAATGGGAGTATTACTATATAGAAAAGGAAATTGAATGAATATATGGAATTTATGAATAGTAAGGTTTTTTGTAAATCTGACAGCGAGATTTGCTTTTAGACGGTTGGTGAAGAAGGAAATGGAAGAATTAAATAAAAAAGACGCCGATTGGCGTCCTTTTACTCACCGAGTGATAGCAATATATTGGCTATAATATCGGCGTGCTATTGTGCTGAACTGAGTACGTCACACTGAGGCGGTGGCAGTTTGAACAAATTTTACTTGTTCACATTGGCTGCTGTGAACTTTAGAAAATTCATGTCTAATGACATTTTTACAACGCTCAAATTCAATACTCAGTTTTTCCTGCATCGTTTTTTTCTCAGAATCAATATTCGATATTTTTTCAAGCACTAACGACTTAAAGTCATCAGTATCAATATCTTTGATTTCAACAGAATACTCAGCCATACCAACTTGATTCAGGATACCCAGCGATTTGTGCTCATAGTAAATCGCAAAAGCTGGCGTACCAAATCGCATCGACAGGATCGCGCTATGGAGTCTTGTTCCGATAGTCAGTACACACTTAGACAGTAGATTACCCAGCTCGACATCGGTAAGCTCTTCCATAACAACCGAGAAGTTTTCACAATCGTCAAGCAAGTGCTTGACACGTAAAGCCGGTATACGGTCGTCACGGTGATAGCTGTCAAACCCGGTACAGGTCGACATTGCCACGATATTGTAGCCGCTATCGATTAAGAATCTACACAATGAGGCCATATTTTGCTCATAATCTGACTGTGAAACACCAAGTCTGACATCAAATGGAGCCAAGTCTCGCATAGTGATTGCGATAGTTGGGCGATTTTTAATATATTTAGCTTCTAGGTGAGCAATATCTGATGGGTATTTTTCAGGATCAATTAACCATGCAGTATCACTACCTAAAACATAATTACTTTTATTTAGCCCGATTTCATCTAAGTGTTCTTCGCTGACTGATTCTCTTAATATCAGAGAATCGGTTTTAGCAAAGATTTTGTTTGCTATTTTAGCTACATTGAGATCTTTGAATGGCCCAACACTGTGGCCAATCATAAGAATAGGTTTCTTTTCTTTTATGGCTACTGCGGCAGCTTCGAATTGACCAATACCATATAAATCAACAAAAAATGAACCTCCAACTTGAATGATTAAGTCATACTTTTCTATAAAACTAGCAAATTCAGAATATTGTTTAGGTGTAATTTTTTTGTTATTTAACTTACCGTCAATATATAAAGGCAATAGCCATTTGTTCGATATTCTCTTTTCTAATCTTCCTAGTATTGATCTTGGTCTATTCTTCTCTTTAGCTAATATATCAGGGTAAACGTCGTTGTCAAAAAACCATTTGGCCCCATCAGCATAACGAGATGTTATATCAATTCTGTATTCTGGATACTCATCATCAATAAAGTCTATTAATCCTCTCAAAATTGCCGCATCACCTCTATTTGAGCAGCAGTGGTTACCGACGACTAGTATTTTTTTCATATAGTTAACTCAATAATAACATATAGTTGCAGGTTCTGAATTTAACTTTTATTCAGATTTATAAATTTTCTATGGGCTATATTTTAGATTTAAATTGTAATTTTTAGTTATGAATAGGCAAACTCTTGTTAAACGTTTTGTTAGCTGATGATTTGAGATTTGGTTGATGGTGTCTAAATTATTTTACTAACTTGTTGTATAGGTTGTTTGGCATTACTCTTTGTTTGAAAAGTAAAAATGATTTAATTAGTCGCATTGAAGTGTCAAAAGAAAACACATCTTTATACATTGAAATTAGCGATATTACCGATGTTTGATAATACTTTAAGTTGCGCTCATTCAAGAAGTCGTTGCGATTCAAATCGACTACAAGCCTGATCTTCTGATTCTTCTTAGAAGGTTTTGTTGTTAAGCTATTTTCCCTTTGCATAACACAGTAAATCGCTTTGTCTACAGATGAGATTGTTTTTGCGTAGTATCCGGTCTTTACTGAAAACATCACATCATTAGAGGCCATAACTTGATCGAATCGTATATTATTATCTATAACTAATTGATGTCTGATTAATTTACCCCAAGGTGGGTAATATCGATATCTAATCGATTGGTCTCCATCTCTTAAGTTATTTTCTACCATATCTAACAAATATAAGTTTCTGTCAGAAGTCTCTTCGCTACCTTCTACTAAACTGGTCGACTTAAAATAGATAACATCATCGTTTCGCTTTGATGCGTCATCTAAATATTCAAATGCATTTGGAGTGAAGATGTCATCTGAATCTGCAAATAGTAGCCACTCTCCTTGGGCGATATCTAATCCTAAGTTTCTGCAGGTGCCAGCACTTTTAACTCCTGAAGTATTATTCAAAAAGTTACACTTAGACTTTATATTGGTTAAGTCATATGTCTCTGTGCTTTTGTCATCTACGACGATTACTTCAATATCTTCTCTTTTTGGAATGCTATCTAATAGTCTTTCTAGAGATTTGAAGTCGTTAAAGTGGGGGATAATAATTGAATACTTCATTTTAATTTATCACCTTGTTGAAACCTAAGCTCCAAAGTTATTATATCTTTTAAATATAAAATCACTTTACTATTTAATTAGTTGTAGTAATCGAAAAGCTGCTGATTTAGAACTGCGTTATTAAATTCTTTTTCACATTTGTTTCTGGCGTTTAATCTCACCTTTTCAATTTTGTCATTAGATAGAGATCTTATTTTTACTAGAGTTTCAGTAATTTCATTTACTGATGACTCATGCACTAGATAGCCAGAAACGCCATTTTCGATTAATTCGGGTATACCTGAGTGATAGGTTGATAATACTATTAAGCCTTTGGCCATGGCTTCCATTAGAGCAACTGGAACGCCTTCCATATCGCCATCTTTAGCCCTGACACTAGGTAAAATAAAAACATCCGATTCATCGAGTTTTTCTTTAACAACTTGTTGGGGTTGTCTGCCTAGCAGGTGAATAAAGCCATTCGCATTTGAGCTCTCAACGAGAGATTTTGCTTGTTCGTATAGCTCACCCTCACCAATGACTGTAAAATCGATCGCGATTTCTTTTGCAGCGAGTATCACCGCATGTATTGAATCTAGAATCGCTTTTTTATCTGTCAGACGTCCAACTTGGATAACTTTTAGTGGATTTGACAGTTCTGATTTGACATCTCTAACCTGAAAATCGTTCACATCTATTCCCATTCTGTGAACCTTAATTTTGTCAGGGCGACAGCCTAGCTCAATTAACTTGCTTTTCCATAACTCACTTATTGGGAGCATAACATCACCGAGTTCAAACAGTTTTTTGTATTGGCGTGAGTTATCTCTTAGAGCATTATAGCGGCTTAATTCATACCCATGGAACACGGTTGAAATAGGGCCCTCAATCAATCCTATTTCTCTCATCTTACATACGTAATATCCGTTTGTTCCAAAATGACAAATGACATTGTTATATTTGATGGGGGCTTGGCTAATACTTGCCCAATAGATTAAGTCTACTTTTTGGTCGTTAGTTAACAATTCGTCAGATAGTACACTGAACAGTTTTTTTGTTTGTCCCTTAAATAGTAGTTTAATTGAGTTTTTTAGCGTTGATATAAATCGAGATAATTTCGGCTTGTCCGACACTTTATGGCATATGACTTTTTCCATAAGACCATATTTATCAACGCTGTCGTGCATGACAGCGTTTTCTAAAATGGTACTAGCGATGACATCGACTTCAGCACCAAGATCAATTAATCCAATGATTTGATTAATAACAAATGTTTGAGATATGTTTGGAAAGTTATTTGAATAAACAGCTATCTTCATTTTTTGACCTTACAGTGCTTTCTTTTTGATTTGATTTTTTCTCTTAAAAATTTTCATTGGAGAAGGCATAGGTGCGGAATTGTTATAAGTTATATAACAGCCGATATAGTAAATACTGATTGAAATCAGAGATACCAAAGCCAAATAAATGAAATTGTTATTCATAACAACCGAACCAAACATGCTAGTTAGGGTATGGGCTGCATAAATTGAAACAATTGAAATGACCGTAAATGTCAATATTGGCAAAATATACCATGGGTATTTAAACTGAATGATTCTTTTATAGAATACCAGGAATACGATATTCATTAATACCAATTGAAGAATGGCACTTGCCCAAGCTAATTGATATGCACCGAAACGAGCGATGATCGCGTACATAAGGCTGAATATACATAATCCGAACAAGTTCCAGTAAAAGTCGATTTTGGTCTTACCCAACCCCTGGGTAAGCACTCCGACTAACGCTCCGCCTACAGAACGGAAGCCCCAGAACAAGGCAAGAGGTATCATGAAGTAAGCAACTTCCATCTTCCCTGCACCATAAACAAATGAGATAAGTTCCTCATTTAAAAGGCACATTATTGCGTATGGAAAAATCAAAACTGCAGAAACGTAAGTGTGAGCCTTTCTTGCTAAAGAATTCATTTTCGCCATATCAGTTTGAGATGAAGCAAACAGAGGCAAGCTAACACTTCTTGCAATCGGCAGTATGAATTCTGACGGTTTACGGGTTAATTGTTTTGCAAGGTTAAACGCACCCAGTTGATTGCTATCAATATAGAAACCAAGCAGTAAGGTATCTAAGTTTAAGATGGTTTGGTTGATTAGCTGAGATCCAATCTGATAGATGCCGTATTTCCAAGCTCCTCTCGCATCCTCCATAGAGAATGTGAATTTTGGATACCAGCTTTTATCGGCATAAAACCAAATTAATGCGCAACGTACAAAACTTGTGAAAACGGAACCGTAGAAGATAGAAGCCGCTCCGCTGCCAAAATAAGCGGTGGATACGGTCATTACTGTCCCTGCAAACCTTGAGACCATATCATATTTGGCTAACTGATTGAGTTTGAAATCACAAACATATCTAGCTTGGAGTTGAGCTGAAAGAGAAAGAGGAACAAACGTTAACGCTGCCAAGGGCAATAAAGACATTATTTCTGCGTTATCGTACATATCAGAGACAAAAGGAGTTATTCCACATAGAAATGCGAAAAGTAATATGCCTGATGATGCACAAAACCAAAACACAGTAGAGTTTAAAGTGTCGGAGATTTTTTGACGATGGACAAGGTAGTTCGCCATGCCAAGATCAGCTAATATCTGTGAGATATTGATGACCACCATAACGATAGCAACGACACCAAAATCAGATAATTCTAGTAGTCGAGCTAATATAGCAACCTGGCCCATTGAGGTTATGAAAATAAAGGCCTTTGACATGGTTTGCCACTTTAAAATATTACCTATCATTTAAGTATATTTTCCTTACTATGATGATTTAAAAAATCATTCTGTTTAATCATCATTAAAATGAACGAGATCAGAGCTTAATGATTTAACTAATTTCGTATTTATGACTCTCAAGCGGTAGGTCCTAAATCTTGAAAATTTTCCAAGAAACAAATTACCGAATACACGCTACCGCCCTAAGGTTCACCGCGCCCTCAATGCGTTTTTCTGAATGCTTTTACTAAAATGATGCAAATAGGAAGTTTTAAACACTCTTTATCTACATGTTATGTAAAATTTATGAGAATCGTAGATAATAAATCTCGATAGAAATGGCTCATGTATCTGTTCCTAAAATGAGCACAATTTTGTGAGTAACATACCATAGATTTTTGAAGTGTGATCTCCAACATATCATGAGTCTCGAATATGAAACTTAAAGTTGCAGCATGACACCGGAACGCTTTTCATATATAGGTTTAGTTATAAATAGGAGGGAAGTTGCGACAGAGTGGAGCGTTATATATTAGTATCTAAGCTAATATATTAACTTTGTCTGTGGGTATTAATTACCTTTGATCTTTTTAATATCTCTTATTTATTTATTAGATTAGATATGTGATTTTTATTGATAATTTTAAAGATGGCGTGAAGTTTTATCTTGGTCACCATAAGATACTATAGAAATAAAATTTTTATCTTAGCTAAGTAGAAAGACATTTTTTAATTATCTAGGTAATGAGACATAATTTACAATTCTAGAAATATAGTCATCGTTGGAAGGTTGATTATTGGATTATTTTAATCAGTTCTGAAAGTGATTGAGCTTTGATAGTGTACCTATTGATGTACCTAAAAAGCAAAGAAGTCCTAGGAAGCTAATTAATGTTAAAATACGCTAAGTTATTGATTTTATGTTGTTAAAGGCAAGAAAAAAGACGCCCTAGGGCGTCTTTAAACTATGAATTGGTGGAGCTGGCGGGAGTTGAACCCGCGTCCGGAAACCATTCATCTTCGGTACTACATGCTTAGTCGATCTTTAATTTCACTACCGCCTGCGAACCGACACGCGAACGAATAGCTAACCTGAATTATCTCTTACGCTTCATCCCTCAGGTGGGGGAATCCACGCCAGCTTGATTTGGTTTGACCTTCCTGATTTCCCCGTCTTACAAGCGGAAGCTAGGGAGGAAGGGCTCTGAGCAGGTTATTAAGCTGCTAGTGCGTAGTTTTCGTCGTTTGCGACTATTTTTTTGCGGTTTGTTAACGAGGCCTACCGCACCTCGGCATGCACCTTAGACTGCAAAATTCCCGTCGAATCCTGAATCAGCCCCAAGGTTGTGGATGCATAGTACCAGATAAGTTGACGCTGTCTAGCTCTATGCGACCGTTTGGTTAAGATTAACGCAGTGAGCTCTTCATTACGCGAGCTTTCTGGCGTTGCCAATCTTTATCTTTGAGATCAGTACGCTTATCGTGAAGTTTTTTACCTTTCGCCACACCAATCTTTAGTTTTGCCCAAGAGCGCGACCAGTAAAGTGATAGTGCAGTTAGCGTCATGCCTTCACGGTTAATTCGACCGAATAGGTTATCGAGTTCACGGCGCGATAATAGGAGTTTGCGCACGCGCGTCGGCTCACAGAGCACGTGGGTTGACGCTTGTGTGAGCGGCGTAATGGTCATTCCGCTGATAAAAGCCTCTCCGTCACGCATGAAAACATAGCTTTCAGCGATATTCGCTTTGCCTTGGCGAAGTGATTTAACTTCCCAGCCCTGTAACTCAAGACCCGCCTCATATTCATCTTCGATGAAATACTCGTGACGAGCTTTTTTATTGAGAGCGATGGTATTGCTACCCGCTTTTTGTTTTGAATTCTTCTTTGCCATAGTGGGTGCATTATACGGATCGAATGCGGCTTAGGAAATGCTTTTGTTTGCGCAAAACGTGAATAACAGTAAAATTAACCAAAGCTTGAGAATCGGGCTGTAGTAATAGGAGTTTGTATGAAACAAGTCAGTCGTTCTGCGTTAGTTTCTTTTAGTGCTGAGCAGATGTTTGATCTCGTAAACGATGTCGCTAAGTATCCCGATTTCTTACCCGGTTGTTCTGGTTCGAGGATCCTTGAATCGACATCTTCAACTATGGTGGCATCGGTTGATGTATCAAAAGCGGGGATCAGTAAAACCTTTACTACTTCGAATACGCTGATTGCTGGTGAAGCGATTATCATGAACTTAGTCGACGGTCCGTTTAAAACCTTAACCGGTGGATGGTATTTTACTGCTCTGGATGAACAGGCATGTAAAGTCGAGCTAAAACTAGAGTTTGAATTTTCAAGCAAAATGATTGAGCTTGCGTTTGGTAAGATTTTTAGTGAGTTGACCAATAATATGGTCAATGCTTTTACTAAACGTGCGAAACAGGTATATCAGTGTTATGAGTATTGAGTCAGACATGATTCATGTTGAGGTTGTTTATGCGCTTCCTGAGGAACAGCGAGTATTCACCTTAGTGGTCAACAAGGCCATGACAGTCGAAGAAATTATTTCTCAATCTGGCGTTTTGGAACTGTATCCAGAAATCGACCTTGATAAGAATAAAGTGGGCGTGTTTAGCCGTAATGTAAAACTCGATGCGACGGTACGCGATCACGACAGAATTGAGATTTATCGCCCGCTGCTTGCGGATCCTAAAGATATTCGGCGTAAACGGGCTGAGCAAGCCAAAGCGGCTGGGACAGCGGATCCTGTTACCGGTGGCAAACCTAACGCTTTACGTAAAAAAGAAGGCTCGCATTAAGCGAGCCTTTTTCTATCACGTAGCGATTATCTGGATAAAATAGATAACTGTTGCTGGTTGCTAACTAGTTTAGGCGCTCGAAAAATTTATCGCTGGCGTCAAAATCGCCTTTCACGTTAACCAGTTGACCTTGATCGTTAAAGTTCACAACCAGGTTTTTCTGAATCGAGTCATGATGGCCTTCAGTATGGTGGTAGATATAATACCAAGTATCCGGATAGCCATTTTCAATGAGCATTGGTGACCCCATCACATAACGAACCTGTTCCTTGGTCATGCCAAACTTGAGCTGTTCTACAGCTTGTTGCTCAACATAATTTCCTTGATTGATATCGATGCGATACACGAGCTTTTCTAATAGAGAACAGCCCGTAAGCATTGTCATCGCGAGTGGTAGGGCGACAAGCCACTTTTTAATTTGCATACTCAAATTCTGTTGCTAAGAAATCATAAAACTGCGGTGATGATAAACAAGCTGGGCACTAAAGTAAAAACATGCCCACCTTTTGAATTGTTTCAGACCATGATTTTTGAATTTGGTTGCAAAGTTGAGCGAATATTTCTACTTAATCTAAGCTGCAATCAATAACTCTTTGGCGTTTGCCAGCGTTGATTCTGTAATCTCACTGCCGCCAAGTAATCTTGCCAGTTCCGAAATTCGTTGGTCTTGGTCAAGGCGATGCATTTGCGTTTCGGTATGGCCTTTCTTAGTTTGTTTAGCGACAAACAACTGCTGATGACCACAGCCAGCTACTTGTGGCAAGTGGGTAACACACAGTACTTGTGTTGATTCGCCCAACTGACGCAACATTTTTCCGACAACCGCTGCGGTTGGACCACTGATACCGACATCCACTTCATCGAAGATAAGGCTTGGAGTATCAACTTTTTGAGCCGTGATAACTTGAATCGCCAAAGAAATTCGCGATAGTTCACCACCAGACGCAACTTTAGAAATTGCTTGCAGTGGTTGGCCTGGGTTGGTCGAGACTAAGAAACACACCGAATCAGTACCAAGTGGAGTAGGGTGGTCACTTTGATTGTCGACTTGAATGGAAAATTGCGCTTTTTCCATGCTCAGTTCATGCATGCTCTTGGTGATTAGCTTATTCAGCTCTTTGGCATAACGGCTGCGCGACTTGTGCAACTTCTCTGCGGTGACTAAGAATGCTTGGTAATGTCCTTCAACTTCTGCGGCCATGGCATCCAGACGTTCGTCAGAGCAATCCAGTTGTTCAATTTGTTCACGCAAGTTTTGGTGATGTTGGAACAGTTCCTCTGGCATCACATGGTGTTTGCGCGAAACCGACATTACTTTTGAAAAACGTTCTTCGACAAACGCCATACGCGCAGGATCAACATCGATCCCTTCTAAGTAACTGCGCAGTTCGTTGTTGGCTTCTTCAATTTGAATCATGGCTTCAGCGACTAGGTTAGGCAGTTCACTGAGCGATTTATCCATTTCAGCGATGTCGATCAAGGATTGGCTTGCCGTTTGTAAAATGCCTAACGCATTGACGTCTTCACCTTCGTAAAGCAGTTCGATGACTTGCTGGCAGGTTGAGGCCAATTCACCACTGTTGGCTAAACGTTTATGTTCTTGCTCAAGTTCGGCAAATTCTTCTTCACCGATCGCCAGCTCATTGAGTTCTTTGATTTGGTATTCAAGTAGCTGTTTTTGAGCTTGGTTTTGCTGGCTGTTTTCGCGCAATTGCTTGAGTTGATTATCCGCTTGGCGCCACTTTTGATAAGCATTACGGGTCGCGTCTAACAAATTGTGGTGACCTGCGTATTGGTCAAGCATCGACATTTGATGTTCAGCTTTCATCAGTTGATGATGAGCGTGCTGACCGTGAATGTTCACCAGCAACTGACCTAAGGCTTTAAGTTGTGAAAGAGGGACGGGGCTACCATTGATGAAGGCGCGTGAACGGCCTTCTTTAGTGATGATACGGCGTAAAATACATTCACTGCCATCAAGCAGTTCATTGTCTTCTAACCAGCGGGTAGCATGGGTATTGTTATCGAGCAAAAATGCAGCGCTGACCTCGGTTTTTTCTTCACCGGGGCGAACCATTCCCGCTTCAGCGCGGCCGCCTAAACACAAGCCAAGAGCATCAATTGCAATTGATTTACCTGCACCGGTTTCACCGGTAATTGTGGTCATGCCTTTAGGCAGTTCAAGTTGTAAAGACTTAACTATAGCGAAATTATTAACACTAAGATGAGCCAGCATTTTTGCACCTGTATAATTAAACAATACTGTATAAGAAGACAGTATATACTGTTTCTTTATACAGTAAAGATGCTTAAATGCTTTTTTTTTGTTCGATTGATTTTTTGGGACCGAAAACCGCTCTAGGCCGAAAGTATCTTTGGTACTAAAACAGCTTACTTGACCAACCGAGCTTACTCCTCAAAACATGGTAGTAGCTGTAATCTTGAGGATGAATCAAGCGCAGTACATTAGGGCTTTGGTAAACAAGGATTTCGTCTCCCGGTGAAACGGGAAGAGAGATCTGTCCGTCGCAGCTCACCTCTTGAGTGCCGCGATTAGAAGGAGAAACAATCAGCTTTATTTTGCGATTACCGTCCACTACCAGCGGGCGGCTAGACAGAGTGTGTGGAAACATCGGAACTAAGGAAATTGCGTTTAGACTTGGCGATAAAATCGGACCGCCACCAGAAAGGGAATACGCAGTTGAACCGGTTGGCGTTGATACTATGAGGCCATCAGAGCGTTGAGAAAACGCAAAGCTGTCATCGATGTACACCTCAAATTCAATCATATGGGCGATTTTTCCAGGGTGAAGTACAGCTTCATTTAGCGCAGTATTGTGGCTTTTGATTTGTCCGTGGCGATGAATTTCTGCTTCCAATAGAAAACGCTCTTCTTCTATATATGCGCCCTGCAACACGTTTTTCAGCGTGACGCGAAATTCTTCTGGGTCGAGGTCGGTGAGGAAACCTAAATTACCGCGGTTGACGCCAATCACTGAGATATCAAAACGGGAAAGTACCCGAGCTGCGCCAAGCATGTTGCCATCACCACCCACTACGATGGCTAAATCGGCCTTTTCGCCCAGTTCGAGCAAACTAGCGAAGTGTTCCGCCGGAATATCCGCCAGAATGTCGCGCAATCTATCATCAATAAACACCGAATAGCCTTGTTCGGATAACCAGCAATAAAGCTCTTTATGAGTTTGAATTGCTTGCTGATCTCTTGGCTTGCCTATGATGGCGATGGTGTCAAAAGGTGTTTTCATAACTTTTCCGCACTAATTGGGCTTGAATCGAGTCTCGTCATCCCCATAATAATGGCAAGTTACGTATTTATGCGAATTTTTATGTGTTTGACGCTGAAGGTATCAGTGATGACCACTTTAAGGTTGAATTCTCGGAGATATTCATGAGCAACGAAGAAAATAAATTGAACGAAGAAGAGCTGCAGCAGCAAGCCGAGCAACAAGACGCGGAAGTTGATGCTGTAGGTATGGAAGCGGACATCGATTGGAATGAAGAATCCGATGACGTAGATGGCAAAATTGCTCAGTTAGAAGCGGCGCTACTGGCGAGCGAAGCGAAAGTCAAAGAGCAACAAGACAGTGTACTTCGCGCTCGCGCAGAAGTAGAAAACATGCGTCGTCGCTCTGAGCAAGAGATTGATAAAGCGCGCAAATACGCGCTAAATAAGTTCTCTGAAGAGCTATTACCAGTTATCGATAATCTCGAGCGCGCAATTCAAGCTGCAGATGCTGAAAACGAACTGGTGAAGCCAATCCTTGAAGGTGTTGAGTTAACGCACAAAACCTTTATTGATGTAGTGACTAAGTTTGGCCTTAAAGAAATTAACCCTGAAGGCGAAGCGTTTAATCCTGAACTTCATCAAGCCATGTCGATTCAGGAAAGCCCAGATCACGAGCCAAATACCGTGATGTTCGTGATGCAAAAAGGTTACGAGCTCAATGGTCGAGTGGTTCGTCCTGCCATGGTAATGGTATCTAAATAAGCTTTTGGGTGTTCGTTAGAGATAAAGGGGGCCTTTGTAGCCTCCTTTTTATTGCGCCGAGTTTTTAACCCTGATGGTTGAAAACAGCGGATTTGTACAAATACACAGCGAAACGAATAAAAACCTCAACTTTTTTTTCATTCGCCCTTGAAAACACATTTGCCGCCCTTATCTAAGGTGCATAAGAGAAGCAAACATTATTGTTTTTGTTTGTGAGCAGGGTTGAATCCCAATTCTCCATCCCCACATTGGGGATATAACCAAACGAAAATAGAATTTATTCGGAGATAGCCTGATGGGTAAAATCATTGGTATTGACTTAGGTACTACTAACTCATGTGTTGCTGTATTAGATGGCGACAAACCTCGCGTTATTGAAAATGCTGAAGGTGAGCGTACAACAGCATCGGTAATTGCATATACAGATGGTGAGACGCTAGTTGGTCAGCCTGCAAAACGTCAAGCTGTAACCAACCCAACTAACACGCTATTTGCAATTAAGCGTTTAATCGGTCGTCGTTTTGAAGACGAAGAAGTACAACGTGATATTTCAATCATGCCGTACAAAATCGTTAAGGCCGACAACGGTGATGCTTGGGTAGAAGCGAAAGGCCAAAAAATGGCAGCTCCTCAGGTTTCAGCTGAAGTACTGAAGAAAATGAAAAAAACCGCTGAGGATTTCCTTGGTGAAGAAGTAACTGGCGCAGTTATCACTGTTCCTGCTTACTTTAACGATGCTCAGCGTCAAGCAACTAAAGATGCTGGTCGTATCGCAGGTCTTGAAGTTAAACGTATCATCAACGAACCAACAGCGGCTGCACTTGCTTACGGTTTGGATAAAAAAGGCGGCGACCGCACTATCGCAGTTTACGACCTTGGTGGTGGTACATTTGATATCTCAATCATCGAAATCGATGAAGTTGAAGGCGAGAAAACGTTTGAAGTTCTAGCAACCAACGGTGACACTCACCTAGGTGGTGAAGACTTTGATAACCGCATGATCAACTACTTGGTTGATGAGTTCAAAAAAGAGCAAGGCATTGACCTAAAAACAGATCCACTTGCAATGCAACGTGTGAAAGAAGCGGCAGAAAAAGCCAAAATTGAGCTTTCATCTGCTTCTCAAACTGACGTTAACTTGCCATACGTGACTGCGGACGCAACTGGTCCTAAACACATGAACGTTAAAGTAACGCGTGCGAAACTAGAATCTCTAGTTGAAGACCTAGTTCAACGTTCTCTAGAACCACTAAAAGTTGCCCTAGCGGATGCTGACCTAACCGTTGGTGACATCACCGATGTTATCCTAGTGGGTGGTCAAACTCGTATGCCAATGGTTCAAGCGAAAGTTGCTGAATTCTTTGGTAAAGATGCTCGTAAAGACGTGAACCCTGATGAAGCAGTTGCGATTGGTGCTGCAATTCAAGGTGGCGTACTTGCTGGTGAAGTGAAAGACGTTCTTCTTCTTGACGTGACTCCGCTGTCATTTGGTATTGAAACCATGGGCGGTGTGATGACCAAACTTATCGAGAAGAACACCACTATCCCAACTAAAGCGAACCAAGTGTTCTCGACTGCTGAAGACAACCAAAGCGCAGTAACAATTCACGTTCTGCAAGGTGAGCGTAAGCAAGCGATGTACAACAAATCTCTAGGTCAATTTAACCTAGAAGGTATTCAGCCTGCGCCACGCGGTATGCCACAAATCGAAGTGACTTTCGACTTGGATGCCGACGGTATTCTGAACGTGTCAGCGAAAGACAAAAACACCGGTAAAGAGCAGAAGATTACTATCCAAGCTTCTGGTGGTCTAAGCGACGAAGAAATCGAGAAAATGGTTCAAGAAGCAGAAGCCAACAAAGAAGCGGATAAAAAGTTCGAAGAGTTAGTGACTGCACGTAACCAAGCTGACCAAATGATCCACGGTACTCGTAAGCAAGTGGAAGAAGCAGGCGATGCTCTACCAGCAGACGAGAAAGAGAAAATTGAAGCTGCAATTTCTGAGCTAGAAACAGCGAAGAATGGCGACGACAAAGCTGCTATCGATGAGAAAACTCAAGCTCTGATGGCTGCTGCTCAAAAACTGATGGAAATCGCTCAGCAACAAGCTCAAGCACAGCAAGCTCAAGGCGCTGATGCAGGCCAACAACAAGCTCAAGAAGACGACGTTGTTGATGCCGAGTTTGAAGAAGTGAAAGACGACAAGAAATAATTTCTTGGTTTGATCTCTTGATTTGATATAGGAAGTGTCGGTAGTAATAGTCTTACCGCACTTCTTAAATGAAGAGATAACATTGAAATGCTTCATTTGCGCGGGCGTTTGGGGAAACTCATACGCCCGTCTATGTGTAAAGCGTGTCCGTATAGCTAAGGCGATCCTTTATCTATATCGATATATAACCACCAAGCGGCACAGGGCCGTTTGCAGTAACAATTGGTGACGAGCAACATGTCTAAACGTGATCTTTACGAAGTATTAGGTGTCAGCCGTGACACCTCAGAGCGTGATATTAAGAAGGCGTACAAACGCCTTGCAATGAAGTATCACCCGGACCGTAATCCGGATGATGCGCAAGCGGCTGATAAATTTAAAGAAGTAAAAGAAGCGTATGAAATTCTGACCGACTCACAAAAACGTGCAGCCTATGACCAATATGGCCACGCCGCATTTGAACAAGGCGGCGGTGGTTTCGGTGGCGGCGGCTTTAGTGGTGGCGGTGCAGATTTCGGCGATATCTTTGGTGATGTGTTTGGCGATATCTTCGGCGGTGGACGCCGTGGTGGCGGTCAAGCGCGCGCTCAGCGTGGTGCCGATTTACGTTACAACATGGAACTGACGCTTGAAGAAGCGGTTCGTGGTGTGTCAAAAGAGATCGAAGTACCGACTCTGGTTCACTGTGATTCATGTAATGGTAGCGGTGCGAAGAAAGGTTCATCGCCACAAACCTGTCCTACCTGTCATGGCCATGGCCAAGTTCAGATGCGTCAAGGTTTCTTCGCGGTGCAACAGACTTGTCCAACCTGTCACGGTTCGGGTCAAATCATCAAAGATCCTTGCGAAGTGTGCCACGGTAAAGGTCGCAAACAGAAAACCAAAACCCTTAACGTTAAAATTCCAGCTGGCGTTGATACTGGTGATCGCATTCGTCTTTCTGGCGAAGGCGAAGCTGGGGAAATGGGCGCACCAGCCGGTGACTTGTACGTGCAAGTCCATGTTAAGGAGCACCATATTTTCGACCGTGACGGTAACAACCTGCACTGTGAAGTGCCAGTGAGTTTCTCAATGGCGGCACTTGGCGGTGAAGTGGAAGTGCCAACCCTTGATGGCCGCGTGAACCTCAAAGTTCCAGCTGAAACTCAAACCGGTCGCATGTTCCGTATGCGTGGTAAAGGTGTGAAAGGCGTTCGCGGTGGTGTGGGTGATTTGATTGTGAAATTAGCCGTTGAAACTCCAGTAAACCTAAGCGCGCGTCAAAAAGAACTGCTGCGCGAATTTGAAGAGTCCTGCGGCGGTGATGCGGCAACCAAGCATAAACCCAAGTCGGAAGGGTTCTTCCAAGGTGTGAAGAAGTTCTTTGACGATTTAACTAGCTAATCAAGCGTTAATAACGACTTATCAAGTGGTCCTTGTGGTAAACAAGGGCCACTTTTTTTATGTCTGGTAAAATACCAGCCTTGCTTTGGCTTTGATTAAGTGTCTGATGACTGGCACAGTTATTGTAGTGTAGGCTTAGCATGCTCTGCTTTTATGTGGGGTTTTATTTTAAGGCAAGGGAAATAAGGTAGTAGGGGAACGAGAAATGCCTAAAAAATCACTCTCACTAGAGAATCGAATTCGCCAAGACTGGGATAAGCTGTCGAGCTACGAGCAGCAACTCGCTGACGTTCTACTAGCAGCGCCGGGAAAACTTGCGACCAATACGGCAACAGAATTAGCTGAGAGTGCCGGGGTTTCCAAAGCCACCACATCGCGATTTTTTCGACACCTAGGCTATGAAAGTTATGACGAAGCTCGTCGTCAGGCGCGCGAGATGCAAAACAGTGGATCTCCGCTTTATCTCCAGCCATTGGCTGATTCTCCAAGCATCGAGCACATCGTGCAATCTCATCTAGAAAAAGAGATCGCGAACTTAGTCAATACCTATCGGCTAATTGATCTCCAGCAGCTTGACGAAATGGCGTCGGCCATCGCTAAAGCAAGGCGTGTGGTGGTTTTGGGCTGGCGTCACAGCTACGCTATCGCCACGGTGATTTATCGTGACCTGATCAATTTGCATCAGGATGTACGTCTGCTTCCGCGTACGGGAGATTCGTTGGCTGAGCATCTTGCCGCTTTGGATCCACAAGATATTGCTATTTGTGTGGGGTTAAGACGTCGCATGGCCATTCTAGATTCGGCGATGGGAGCGTTGAGTGAATTGGATGTGCCGATGATTTACATCACTGACTCGTTGTCTGGTAAATCAGTCAAGCATGCTAAGTGGATTCTTCGTTGTCACACCGAAAGTAGCATGATGTTTGACAGTACCGCATCCTTGTCTGGGGTGTGTAACTTGTTGACCTCGTTAGTTGGCCAGAAAGTTGAAAAAAGTGGCAAAGATTTGCTCTCGCGAATTGAATTAACGCATCAATGGATCGATGAATTGAGCTAATTCATGCTTTAGTTTGGTGCGACTTGGCTCACAAAACTCCCCTTTATTGTGCAATTTATCATTATTTCTGAGTATCTTTTTACTGATTAAGAAAATTGTGAAACAATAAAAATAAATTTTGAAACAAATGTTTCCATTTGATTTTAAAGGTTAATTTTGTGTTTTTGGTGGTTATTTAAACGAGTGGTTTTCATTTGTGGCACAATAACTGCTCTATCTCTAGAGGTGTTTTATGCAAGTAAAGGAATCTAGAGATGAAAAAAGTCACCACCTTACTGATGGCGGCGTTAACGCTTGGAGCGGTCGCCACCGCCAATGCGGATACCCTTACGGATATCAAAAGTAGCGGAAAAATGACAGTGGGGATCGACCCAACGTTCCCTCCTTACGAGTTTACCAATAGCAGTGGTGAGATCGTCGGCTACAGTGTCGAGATCATGAAGTCATTTGCCAGCGAGCTTGGCGTTAAACTGGAAATGCAGAAAATGTCCTTTGGTGGCATTTTACCTGGGCTTATTTCTGGATCGTTTGATGCGGAAGGCTCTTCACTTAACTACACGCCTGAACGAGCGAAAAAAGTCGCGTTCACAGTTCCATACAGCAAAACCGTCAATGGTGTCATGATGCGCGCTGAACTGGCACAAAAACTCGCGACTAAAACGCTTTCGGTCGACGATTTATCCGGTTTACGCGGCGCAGTGAAAAGCACCAGTGTTCCAGAAAAACTACTCAAACAGTTTAACCAAACCCTTACTAAAGCGGGCAAAAAGCCCATCACCATCATCAGTGTTGATACGCTCGATCAGACTGTTTCGACTTTAATGACCAAACGTGCTGACTTTGTGATGGATGACATTTCTGTGCTGGCTCCTCTGCTTAGCAAATACCCAAATCGGCTTAAGAAAGTTGGCGAACTCGGCCCAACACAGTGGATGGGATGGGCAACTCGCAAACAAGATACAGCGTTAAACCAAGCAATTAGTAAACACATTCTGGCAATGCAAGAAAGTGGTGAGTTGGCCAAATTGCAGCAGCAGTTCCTCGGTGCGACATTCACCGTACCCGCCGATAACTTTATTTCTGAGGAGTAAAATTGATGTGCCAGAATATTCATGTACCTGCTGGTCAAGGCCAAACCTTTACCGTGCGTAAAGGTCAGCACATTACCGTGATTGATAGTGAAGGGCAGCAAGCTGCAGATTTTGTTGCGGTGAACGCCAATGATATCAATGAGAAGTTATCGCCGGTGCATACTCGCCAGCATCTTCGCTCACTGTTTTTTAAACCAGGAGATGAGCTGTGGTCGAGTCACAATCGTCCGATGTTGAAAATCGTCTCCGATACTATTGGTATTCATGATGCCAACGTACCGGCTTGTGACCGTACTCGTTTTAGCATTGATTTCGCGGTAGAAGGGCATCGTAACTGCGTTGATAACTTGCTTGAAGGAATGCGCGAGTTTGGCGTGACCTATTACAGCCTTCCTGAGCCGTTTAACTTGTTTCAAAACGGTCCGGTTACCGCTGATGGCAAAATGGAAGTCACTGACCCCAATAGTAAGCCTGGCGATGCCATTACTTTTGAAGCTTTGTGTGATTTGGTGTGCTCGGTCTCTTCATGTCCTCAAGACATCATTCCAGGCAATGGCCTACAAGTGACCCCTATTGACGTTCGCGTTGATAACCAACCGATTTAGAACCAGGAGAATAGCATGTTGTTAATGCGAGAAGCGTTTAGCGAAACTGGAGCCCGAGAGTTGGCCGAGTCGGTGACTGTTGAGGCGGGTACGGCGGGTACGATTAAAGTACTACGTGGCCAATTACTTCGCATCACGGCGCTGGAAGATGGTGCAGTGGCCTCTTTATTTGGCTTTAGTCTAGCGGAGCCGAATCAATGGTTGTCGGTGCACCACACCCGTGTGTTTAGTAATAGCTATTTGCTCGGTTCGGGAATGCGTATGGTCAACAATCGTCGTCGTCCGGTCATGGTGCTGGGTAAAGACGACGTGAAACGTCATGATTTATTGCTTCCGGGTTCGACCACTTCATGGCTTGCTGAAAATGGATATCAGGGGCAAGGGTGTGTGGAATCGGTGCAGGAGCAGTTGAATGCACTGGGTATGTCGGTGCCTAAGTTACCGGATCCCATCAATCTATTTATGCATGTCGATTTGACCCGTGAAGGCAATATTGTTCCTCAGCCAAATTTAACCAAGGCCGGAAACAGCCTGACGTGCCGCGTTGTGAGCGATACTCAGTTTATCGTTTCGACTTGCAACACTGGCATTGAAGGCAACGACAAACCTGGCGCAGTGCAGTTATCGGTCGCCGAAGATTTATTCGACTTTAACGCGTAATAGAGGCAACGATGGGGATAAGTGAACAGGTTCTAGCGGCGCTTCCTGAACTTGGTCAGGGATTATGGCTCACGGTGCAATTGACGGTGATGGCCTCGCTATTGAGTTTATGTATGGGGCAATTAGGCTGCTATTTACAACTTCGTTCCTATCGTTTCTGGCGTTTTATAGGCCGCTGTTATGTCAGTGTTATGCGCGGTACGCCAGCGATTGTGCAATTGTTTGTGGTGTTTTTTGCCCTGCCGACGATTGGACTTGGTGGTCAGCCAATGCTGGCCGCCGTTATCGCCATTGGCCTTAATAGCGGCGCGTATGTGAGTGAAATATTGCGCGTTAACCACTCGATGGTGTCCGCAGGTCAGCTTGAGGCCGCGCGAACGTTAGGGTTAACACGCAGAATGACTTGGTGGTATATCACGACGCCGCAAGTACTGCGCGCCAGTTTACCTATGCTGGTCAACGAATTCACCATTCTACTGAAAACTACGCCACTGGCCTCGGTTGTGGCACTGACTGAGCTCACTTATTCAGGGCAAATTGTGATTGCGCGAACTTATGAAGCTAGCACGGTGATGACCATAGTGGCACTCGGCTACATGTTGATCGCATTTCCGCTAATTAAGTGCGCTCGTTATTTTGAGTTGAAGAGAGGGTAAGCGAATGGATTGGTCTTCTGTCATCAGCTCACTGCCGACGTTAACCGATGGGTTTATTTACACCTTACAGCTGTGTTTATTGTCCGCCACGTTGACGCTGTTATTCGGCGCGTTTATCGCCTTTGTGCTGCTACGTAATCCATTAAGGCTGCGCCGAGTTGCGCAAATCTACTCGGATATCACGCTAACTTTGCCATTGCTGATTGTGCTTTATGTGTTGTATTTCGTCCTTCCTGAATACAACGTTGTTTGGTCCTCACCAACGGTTGGGGTTGTGGCGTTAACGCTTTATTACGCGCCTTATGTTGCACAAGTCATTCGCGCAGCGATTATGAATTTGCCACGTGGTCAGTGGGAGGCGTGTCATTCACTTGGCATGAGTCGACGTCAAACCCTTGGCAAAGTGGTGTTGCCGCAATGTTTGCCGCAGATGATTTCCCCATTGGTCGGATTGTTGATTGGCTTAATCAAAGACTCGGCACTGCTGTCGGTGATTTCCGTGCAGGAGTTTATGTATGCCGCTAAACAGGCCATCTCAGATACCTATGCACCGCTGGAAATTTACCTCACTGTCGCGGTCATTTATTGGATTTTAAACAGCCTTATTGATTGGCTTGCCCGTCGTACTGAGTCTCGTATGACTCGCTATCTCAACGCGGGCGCCTAGGAGAATGGAATGAGTAATGAAATAGTATGTCGTCAAGAAATGACGATTCCTGCTCGTTATGGCAAAGCGGTGCGCTTAGCCAAAGGCGAAGCAGTTCAAGTAGTGAATGTGCATGGCACTCAAGTGGTCGACTGCTGGGCATATAACGCCGCTGATATAAACGAATACATGTGTATGGAAGCGACTCGGGTGTGGAATCAGCGTTTAAATCCAGTGGTTGGAGATAGCTTTATTACCGACCAACGCCATCCGATTCTAACCTTGGTTGAAGACACTTCTCCCGGTGTTCATGATTCGTTTATGGCGGCTTGTGATGCAAGACGTTATGAGCTTTTGGGTTGTACTGAACCACACCGTAATTGCCACGATAATTTGCATGAAGCGATGCAAGAACTGGGCGTGACATTGCCACATGGTAATTTGGCGTCGTTGAATATTTTCATGAATATTCAAGTCCAGCCAGACGGTATTACCTTAAACACTTTGCCAACAGTGACGCGTCCTGGTGATTATATAACACTGCGCGCCGAGATGGATTGCTATGTGGCGTTTTCCGCTTGCCCACAAGATATTGTCAGCATTCAAGGCCAAGGCGATAACACGCCAAAAGACGCTTATTTACGTGTGCTTACTAGCGGCTTTCCTCAGCCAGAAGTGACAGGTGCTTGGGTGCCCAATCCCGCATAACGGATACGATGAGTCAGCCAAAAGCCTGCTTTAAGCAGGCTTTTTTACGCGCGATGTTCAGCGCCAACATTCATCCGGTGTGGATAATCCGTTGTGGGAGAGCGTCAATTGTTGGTAGCTCGATTCGCCGCAGCGGTCGAGATGCTGGCCACTTGAGATTTTAGGATTGGCGAGAATGGTGTAACTGTGAGTACTGGCTGAAACGCTAATCTGATAGCGACTGGCATCGCCGGCACAAATCATACACTCTCCAGAGGAGATAATGCCGCTGAGCTGATAGCCAGCTAAGTAGTTTTGCTCAAGTTGGAGTTGAATTCTAGCCATATCGGTTTGCACCGCTTTGCGATGGTTTTCGAGTACGTAGCGGCTGTAATTGGGGTAGGCAAGGGATGCGAGAACACCAATAATCGCCACCGCTATAATTAACTCGACCAAGGTCATACCTTTGTTCTTCATCACTGTTTCCTTGCAGCTATTTTTTCGAAATTATTCGAGTTGTCGACGCGAATGTGCGACGTGATTGCGAGTTACTGGTAGGATTAAAGCATCAAAGTTATAGACAGCTCATTGTTTGAAAAGGATTTTGGGAATGAGTCGTGGGTTTACCATACTTGAATTACTTATCAGTATTGCGGTGATGACGATTTTACTCAGCGTGTCATTGCCTAACTTTTCTGCATTGTCAGGCCAAGCGCAGATGACCAGCTTAGCCAGTTCACTGCAAGGCTTTCTCTACCAAGCCAAATCCGAAGCGATTTATCGTAACCAAGACTTGTGGGCGCATTTTGTGATGCCCAACTCTGAGGCTACACAAGGGCAATGGGAGATTCAGCTCACCGATTCTCAAGACGAAGATGGTGAAGTTCTAATGCGTTTTTCTGGCGCGCCATACGCGCAAATTGAAGTCATTCCTAACTTTGCTGCTGACCAAATCAAGTTTGATGGTGTACGCGGCAAAATTAACAATGGTTCAATCGAGTTTCATCAAGTCAATTTGCAAACTAAGTCGCTGAAGTTGTCGACCTCTTACGGTGCGAGCCGAATTAAAATTTGCGGAGAACACGGTGCGGCTTACGGTTACCCAAACTGCGCCTCTTAATTGCCACGTGATGCTTGCTCAGCGCGGCGCCACCCTAGTCGAGTTATTGGTCGCTTCGTTGCTCTCTTTGCTGGTTATTGGTGTGATCGGCAGTATGTTTATCAGTAGCCAAAATTCTGCTTTGTCGCTCAGTCGTCAGTTGATGCTGAGTCAAAATCTAAGCTCAGCCATGGCGCAGCTGAAAGAAGATGCCGAACGCGCGGGCTATAACGGTCAGATAGCGTACTCACTCAAGTTATCGGCGGCCAGTGATATTCTCACGGTTAGCTCTGGCGCCTTAGGTTTTGTGTATCGCCAACCTGAGCCCACAAGTGACCCCTTATTTCATGTGGTGTATCGGCTAGAGGCGCTATCTAGCACACACAACAGCCTTAAAATTTGCGAGAAATCGTCTGCACAACTGCTGACCATGGTATCCGCCGCCGCATCAGGATCTGGTGGATATTGTTACGCGCTATTTGATCCCAATCTTATTAATATCACCAGCTTTAGCGTCACAAGCGGATCGCTCGTCGGTGAGAACGCTAAACGCCAAAGTGTTGAGCTTTCCCTTAACGCAGCTTTGACCGAATGGCCGCAGGTGACGCAGCAACTATCACTGCAGATTCATAGTGACAATTGGCAATGAGGCGAGGGCAAAGGGGGATTGCGACGCTACTCATTACCAGTATGCTGCTGGCGGCGGCGTTATTGCTGACATTGGCCAGTTATAAAAGCGTGTTGTATCAAATCAAGCGCGCCAACAATGAGGTGTCTGCTCGCCAGCAGTTTTGGCAAGCGCAAGGCGCGCTTGAGTGTGTATTTAGCGCTGCCAGATTGGCGCCGTTATTGTGGCAAGAGAGCTTAGCTGAATGCCAAGTACTGGGGCAAAGCCAAATTGAAGTCACTCAACTGAGTCATCAAGTCTTTTCAATCGTGGCGAAATCCAGTTTTGCCACTGTAAGTAAAACCTTGCAGCTTGCGACGCCGTCCAACCCGAGTGCCGTGCAGGCAAGCTCCCATCTGTATTTAGCCAATGGGCTGGTGGTGAGCCCAGAGCCCCATTTACCGCTTGATGATAGCGAGTGGGCGTGTTCGATATTGCGTTATCGCGGCGCGCTTTTCATGCATGGTGAAGTACAAAACCTTGGCTTAAGTGACATCGATAGTCCGTATACTGGTTTTGGGTTAATGCAAAGCTGCGGCAGTGAGTATCAAACCGAGTTGTCTCTTACAACGCCTTTGCATCTTGAGGTAGGTACCACTTCCACTCAACTAGAACAAGACATTCGCTACGAGCCCAATTTAGCGAGCTTTGAATCGCTGTTTGGTGTGCCAAGAGCGCAGTGGTTTGAGGTCATGGCGCAGCGTGAGTTTTTCAAAATTGCCGTCACGCCACTGACGACTAGCGGTGGTGATATGCTGTTTAGCGCGCAAACCTTGCCTGAACCAAGCTTGGTCAGTGACTGCGGTGAGCGCATTGAAGCCGCGCTGCAAGGCGGCGAAAACTTGATTTGGGTGTACGGAAGTTGTCATTTGGACAACGATGATCTTTTTGCTCTTGAGCAAGCATCGCAAGCGCTTGGCGGCGCAGAACATGGCGTGATTTTAGTCGTGCACGGCGGCGTTATTTCTTTAAGCGGTGATGGTCAGTTCTATGGTTTGCTCTATCACTTAGTGGAAGACAGCGCAGCATTTGACGCCCAAGTCGCTGACGATTGGCAACGGATGGCGGCAGAGCAATACGCCCAGCTTGAAAGTTTGGTCAGCGGTGAGGAAAGCCTTGCGCTTGATAACGTGGCGTATTTTTCGAATGGTGAGTGGAATGTGCGTGGTGGCTTGGTGCTCGACACGCCGAGCTATTGGTCGTTATACGCAGAGCCTTTAACCGTGACGTTAGACAAAGATTTGCTGAATGCGCCGTTATCAAGACTGATTGATGCTAAGTGGCGCGAGGGCAGTTGGTATGCCAAATAGACAAGGTAATTTCCATTTTCGTGACCGAAGCCATTGCCGTAACCCTGTTCGAGCAGGCGGTTTTAGTTTGGTTGAAGTCTTGATTGCGATGCTGCTCATCGCGATATCTGGGCTGGCTATGATGCGTATGCAAACTGAGTTAACCAAGCGCGCTGAGTTTGCTGAGCATAGCCAAGCGGCACTTCGAGTCATGGATGCCAAGCTTAAGTGGTTTACCTCGCGCGGCGCTTCAACGGCGCTGTCATCTATCAGCGTTGCCGACTTTGCCAGTGATGTGCGAGATGGCCAAGATGCTACTCATCCCGTCTATAAGTTAAGTTGGAGCGTACCGACAATCGCGCTGTCAGGGTCGTTGAAAGTGATTGAAATGGAGGCGTGGTGGCAGGACAGGCACGGCGCGCAGCAACATATTTCAGCGCAAACGTTGCTGTCGCAATTTAGTGAGTTTGAACCTTAAAAAGCTTTTGGCCTACTGGTGACCAAAAGCTTTTTTTGCTGCATTTATCGCATCATCTGGGATCGCCGCGTCTATTTGAGGTAACGGGCGTGGAATTCCAAATGCTCGGCGATAAAGGTTTGAATAAAGAAGTAACTATGGTCGTAGCCGGGCTGCATGCGCACTTCGATATCACGATCCATTTGCTCAGCAATCGCGACAAAATATTCAGTTTTAAGCTGCTCAGCAAGGAAGTTGTCGGCTTCGCCTTGGTCAATCAAAATTGGCACAGATTGTGTGCTGTTTTTCAGTAGTTCACAGCTGTCATAAGCCAGCCAAGTGGCTTTATCATCGCCTAAGTAGTGGCTGAAGGCTTTGTTGCCCCAAGGGCAAATGCTTGGATGCACAATCGGCGAAAATGCTGAAATCGAGCGATATTGCTGCGGGTTTTTCAGGCCGATACTTAGCGCGCCATGACCACCCATACTGTGGCCAGAAATTGACTTCACTTGGGTGACAGGAAAATGCGCTTCAATCAGTTTTGGCAGCTCTTTGGTCACATAAGAATACATGTGGTAGTGCTGATTCCATGGCGGTTGAGTGGCATCGAGGTAAAACCCTGCGCCGAGGCCAAAATCGTAGGCTTGCTCAGGGTCGTCAGCCACGCCTTCGCCGCGTGGGCTGGTATCTGGCGCGACAATCGCAATGCCTAGTTCGGCCGCTTTTTGAAACGCACCGGCTTTTTGCATGAAGTTTTCGTCAGTGCAGGTCAGTCCAGACAGCCAATACAGTACCGGAACTGGGCTATCAAAACTGGCGCTTTCGGGAAGAAAAATCGCAAAGCGCATATCGCAATTGAGGACATCTGAGGTGTGAGTGTATTGTTTGTGCCAGCCGGAAAACACTTTGGCTTGGCTATGTAAAGCAAGACTCATACATGGCTCCTTGATAAAAAGGCCCGTATAACGGGCCTTTGGTCTGTGACCTTTTCGGTTGGCTAATTACTGATCGAACATGATGACGCTGCGAATGCTTTTGCCTTCGTGCATCAAGTCAAACGCGTCGTTGATTTTCTCTAGCCCCATGCGGTGAGTGATAAACTCTTGCAGGCCAAATTCGCCAGCTAAGTATTGCTCAACAATACCAGGCAGTTCGCTGCGACCTTTAACGCCGCCAAATGCGCTGCCGCGCCATACACGACCCGTTACCAATTGGAATGGACGCGTAGAAATTTCTTGGCCAGCACCAGCGACACCGATGATCACGGATTCGCCCCAACCTTTGTGACAGCACTCAAGCGCGCTGCGCATCACGTTGACGTTGCCGATACACTCAAACGAATACTCAACGCCGCCGTCGGTCATTTCAACAATCACTTCTTGGATTGGCTTATCGTAGTCGTTCGGGTTGATGACATCGGTTGCACCAAGCTGTTTGGCGAGGTCAAACTTGCTCTCATTGATGTCGATACCAATGATGCGACCTGCGCCTGCCATACGCGCACCAATGATGGCAGACAGACCAATGCCGCCCAAACCAAAGATCGCCACGTTGTCGCCTTTTTCCACTTTCGCGGTTTTTAGCACAGCGCCCATACCTGTCGTCACGCCACAGCCGAGTAAGCAGACCTCTTCAAGCGGTGCTGATTTGTTCACTTTAGCCAGTGAAATTTCAGGCAGTACTGTGTATTCAGAGAAGGTTGAACAACCCATGTAGTGGAAAATGGGTTCGCCATCTTTGTAAAAACGCGTGGTGCCATCCGGCATTAGGCCCTTACCTTGCGTCTCGCGTACTGCGCTACATAGGTTGGTTTTACCTGATTTACAGAACTTACACTCACCACATTCGGCGGTGTAAAGCGGGATCACGTGATCGCCAACTTCAACGCTGGTGACGCCTTCGCCAACCATTTCGACAATACCGCCACCTTCATGACCAAGAATTGCCGGGAATACACCCTCAGGATCGTCACCAGACAAGGTAAATGCATCGGTATGACAAACGCCAGTTGCCACGATTCGTACCAGAACTTCGCCCGCTCTTGGCAGCATAACGTCGACTTCTTCGACTTTCAGAGGTTGGTTTGGTCCCCAAGCCACCGCCGCGCGTGATTTGATGAATTTATCAGTCATTGGATTTCCTTCGTGTTGTTGGCTGAATAATACAAGACTAGTTTAATTATTTTTTATCGTTTTATAATACGCCTCAAAAGCAAAACACTATTACGTATTTGTAATAATCGGAGGCCAATTGAGTCAGTGGGAAGGCATTTCAGAATTTGTTGCGGCGGCAGAGCTTGAGAGTTTTACGCGCGCGGCGCAGCAGCTTTCAACTTCCGTTGCGCAGGTGAGTCGTCGGATCGGGCGGTTAGAAACCCACCTTGGGGTGAAATTGTTTGTACGCACTACACGTAAAGTCGCGCTTACTGAAGCTGGCCAACTTTATTACCACCATTGTAAGCAATTGGTGTCTGGGCTTGAGACCGCAAACAGCGCGTTAACTGAGCTGCAATCGGCGGTCAAAGGGAAAATTCGCCTTACCGCGCCGGTCTATTTTGGAGAAAACGAGTTGGCGCCACTGCTGACCGATTTTGCCGCTCAGCACAGTGATCTGGAACTTGATATTGAACTGACCAATCGCCAGCTCGATATCGTCGAAGGTGGGTTTGATTTGGCGATTCGCCTTGGCAATTTATCTGATTCCAATTTGGTTGCTAAAAAACTCGGTACGCGCCAAATGCATGTTTGTGCCAGCCCAGAATACATAGCGCAATATGGTCAACCGCACTCGCTGGCAGAGCTTGCCTCCCATCACTGCTTGGTCGGCTCGCAACCCTATTGGCGTTTTAGTGAAAAAGGTTTGCATCGCCAAATTCGTGTTGATGGCCGTTTTCGCTGTAACAGCGGTCATTTTCTCGCGATGGCGGCGCGTAAAGGGGTCGGGATTGCCCAGTTGCCGGATGTGTATGTTCACCAAGATTTGCAGCAAGGTAGCTTAGTCGAACTGTTGTTGCCGTTTCGTGAAAAAGAAGAGGGCATTTGGGCGTTGTATCCGGAGAAAAGTTTTTTGCCCCACAAGACCAAAATGCTGCTGGAACATTTAGTTCAAGGCTTAAAAGGGCGCTGATGATTTAGCGCTTAAGCTAGACCTGCGAAAACGGTATACTTCGCGTCAACTTTCGCCAAATAGATTGAATTGATAGCCACATGTCTGACGTCAACTTTAGCCAGCAAGACCACCAATTTATGCGCCGAGCCATGGCGCTTGCGGCGCAAGCCGAACAACAAGGCGAAGTGCCGGTTGGCGCGGTGTTAGTGCGTGATGGTGAAGTGATTGCCGAAGGATGGAACCAGTCTATTTCTCACCACGATGCCACTGCGCATGCAGAAATGCAGGCTCTGCGCCAGGCGGGGCAAGTGCTGCAAAACTATCGTCTGCTTGATACGACCTTATATGTCACTTTAGAGCCGTGCCCAATGTGCGCGGGCGCTTTGCTGCATAGCCGAGTCAAACGCATTGTCTACGGTGCACCGGATTTAAAGGCTGGCGCTGCCGGTACGGTGTTGAATTTGTTTGCCAGCGATGCGGCATTTCATTATGCGAGCGTGGAAGCAGGATTACTTGAGCAAGAGTGCCGTGAGCAGTTGCAAGCGTTTTTTAAGCGTCGTCGTAAAGAGATCAAAGCGGCTCGTCAGGCGCAACAAGCGAGTGATGAAAGTGAAGTGCAATCGAATTTAGATGCTAAAGCCAAGCGGGATAATAAAGGTCAGTAAACACCGCGCTGGTGTTTACTTTCCTTTAATTTAAGCTAACAACTGCATAAAGGCTCTGTGTCGCCAAATAATTTTCTTTTTATTATTGGCTAGCTTGCGTTTACGACGGTTAGCAGAGACGGTTTTATACAAGCGTTTTGCTTGTACACGACGAGTTCTCATCGAGCTCCTCCCAGTTTCCAACGTAATATTCAACCAATCAGTAAAATGGCGTTTAGTGTTTGCGCCATCTTAGATTTAGCCCGTCCTTTCAACTTAGTTGTGTTTCGCTCGCACTTCAGCACTCAATGGAATTTAAGTTAAGTGGTATCGAAGTTTGACGCAGAATCGTGTTCTAAAAGAAAGGCTGTTATGGCTAATTGTCGCCATTGGTTAGGCGCAGAATAATGTAGGGATATTGGCTGTGAATATCAAGAGGGGAACGCATGTTCCCCTCATTTTTTTGCAGGTTATCGGCGAGTTAGTGAAATTTCCCTTTAACTTCCCGATACATGGCTGTTTGGCTGCGGTTGTGAGACTGGAGTGTCTTTTTCATCAGGATTAACTTCACCATTCTCTTCCAGATCTTGGTCATCACTATCAAGCGCTTCTTCATCGACCAGTGGCACTTCCGGTGACTCTTCTTCAATCAGGCTTTGCGCGCCACTGACGGCTTCTGCAGCTGAGATAACGCTTTGCGGAGGCGTAATCACGGTAAGATCATTGACGTCCACATCGCTGCTATCGGGTGATTGCTGCTCGACGTGGCCAATTATGCTCTGATAATAGCGACGAATGTTTTCGACATAGTTACGCGCTTCATCACCTCGTGCATAGCCATAACGAGTCTGACTGAAGTATTTACGTTGGCGCAGCAGTGGCAGACGATCTTTCACATCGCCCCAGGAATCTGGGTTGGCGCCTTGTTTTTTGGTCAGACGTCTCGCATCCATCATATGGCCGTAACCCACGTTATAGGATGCCAAAGCAAACCAAATTTTTTCGTGCTCGTTAATGCTGTCTGGAATACGTGCCACCATGCGGCGTAGATATTCAACCCCGCCGCGTACTGACTGCTCAGGGTCAAGGCGGTTAGTCACATCAACACTTTTCGCCGTTGGTAGCGTCAACATCATCATGCCACGTACACCGGTTGGTGATTTGGCGCGCGGGTTCCAGTGCGATTCTTGATAAGCCAACGCGGCAATTAAACGCCAGTCAAATTCATCAGAATACTCTTTAAACAGCGGAGACCATTTCGGTAGACGGGTTTCAAGTGAACGAATAAAGGCGCGAGTATCGACATAATCAAACGTACCGATATGGCCTAAATATTTCTCTTCAAGGCTGGCTAAGCGGCCAGATTGCTTCATATCACCAAAGAATTCGATCATCAAAGCATACAAGCTTTCGTCACCAGAGCGACGAGTAAACCAAGACACGGGTTGGTCTTCGGTGAGTTCAAACGCCACGGCTAAGTCAGGGTAGACGCGCTGGGAAAGTGACACTTCCACAGAATCCGCCACGGTAAACATCAGATCGCCCTCAGAGACTTGCTTGAGTAAGTCATTAACATCGGCATTTGGAGAAATTTTGTATTCAAAATCAGGGTTTTGGAACTGAATCGCTGAAAGTGTGCGATTAAAGTGGGCGTCGCCAACGATATTCAGTACTGAGTGGCCTTGGTTAGCGGCGGTTAGCTCAGGCAGGCTAGCCACTAACTGCTCAATGTTTCTCGGCCGCCAATTGCCTTTTTTGTACACTAATTGCTGGCTGACATAGTAATACGCAGGTCCGGTGCGAAAGCGGCGCACGCGATCTTCCGACTGACTAAGGCCAGCGGCGATTAGGTCAATTTCGCCAGTTTCCAGCGCAGGGTAAAGGCTAGAGATACGATACGCGGGTTTCATTTCCAGCTTAACGCCAAGCTGGTTGGCGAACTCGCGCGCGATTTCGTAATCAAGACCGGCAGGGCCGTCTGGACCAATGTAATAAGAGAGTTGGTTGTTTAGGGTACCGACGTGCAATACGCCGCGTTCGCGAATCTTGTCGAGAGCGCTTTTTGGGTTCGATTCAATTTGGCAGCCCGTCAGGAAAAGTAAAGTGGCAAAAATGCTCAGACTGCAGCGTAAAAATTTTTGGTAATGGGTATTCATCAAGAGATTCTCACTATCCGGTAGGGCATTTATAACAGAGCCAGTTCACATCGCAAGTAAGACTTCTCTCTGTGGTGATTTATTGTCCAAGCTGTTAGCCGAACCTGCCGCAATTCAAATTTGACAAAAAAAATGACGCAAACGGTTGCGTTTGGTGTTACATCACAAAAATAATTCCGATATAATGCGCCCGAAATACAAGGTGAAATCGGTATGAGTTCTTGGTTTTTTGTTCATAACTAACTGAATTTATTCCAATATTACCTTAATCAATCGTATAAGAGACCTAAGCACATGAGAATTTTGCGTGGCTCCCCAGCTCTTTCTGAGTTCCGAGTAAGTAAACTGTTGGAACTGTGTCGTGAACAAGCACTCCCGATTACGGGAATTTACGCAGAGTTTATGCACTTTGCTCATCTAACGGCTGATTTGGATCAAACAGAATCAGAGAAGTTAGAGAAACTTCTAACCTACGGCCCAACTATTGAAGAACACGAACCGCAAGGTTTGCTACTTCTAGTGACGCCTCGTCCAGGCACTATCTCGCCTTGGTCTTCAAAATCGACTGATATTGCTAACAACTGTGGCTTAACCAAAGTGAAGCGCCTCGAGCGCGGAACGGCTTATTACCTTGAATCTTCTTCTCCTTTAAGCGACGTGCAACTGTCAATTGTGAAGGGCTTACTTCACGATCGCATGATGGAAACGGTATTTACTGAATTCGATGCGGCTGCAGCACTGTTTACTCAGGCAGAGCCTGCACCTGTGACCCCAGTTGACGTGTTAAACGGGGGCCGTAGCGCGCTTGAAAAAGCAAACGTTTCCCTTGGCCTTGCACTGGCAGAAGATGAAATTGACTACTTGGTTGAGAACTTCACCAAGCTTGGTCGTAACCCAAATGACATCGAGCTAATGATGTTTGCCCAAGCAAACTCAGAGCACTGCCGTCATAAGATTTTTAATGCCGATTGGACCATTGATGGCGTCGCGCAAGAAAAATCATTGTTCAAAATGATCAAAAATACCTTTGAAACCACGCCAGATCACGTGTTATCGGCATATAAAGATAACGCTGCGGTGATGACAGGTTCAAAAGTGGGGCGTTTCTTCCCAAATCCACAGTCGCGTCAATACCAATATCATCAAGAAGACGCGCATATTTTGATGAAAGTGGAAACCCATAACCACCCAACTGCCATTTCTCCTTGGCCGGGCGCATCCACAGGTAGTGGCGGTGAAATTCGAGACGAAGGCGCAACTGGTATCGGCGGCAAACCGAAAGCAGGTTTGGTTGGCTTTACTGTGTCTAACTTGCGTATTCCAAACTTCGAGCAACCATGGGAAACCGATTTTGGCAAACCAGGTCGCATCGTTAACGCGCTGGATATTATGCTGGAAGGCCCACTTGGCGGCGCTGCCTTTAACAACGAGTTTGGTCGTCCAAACTTGCTTGGTTACTTCCGTACTTACGAAGAGAAAGTGAACTCTCACGCTGGCGAAGAAGTTCGCGGCTACCACAAGCCGATTATGATCGCTGGTGGTATGGGTAACATTCGTGACGAGCACGTACAGAAGAAAGAAATTCCGGTTGGCGCCAAACTGATTGTGTTAGGTGGCCCTGCGATGAATATCGGTCTTGGCGGCGGCGCGGCGTCTTCTATGGCGTCTGGTCAATCGGCTGAAGATCTTGATTTTGCTTCTGTGCAGCGTGAAAACCCAGAAATGGAGCGACGCTGTCAGGAAGTTATCGACCGCTGCTGGCAAATGGGTAACGATAACCCAATTGCGTTTATTCACGATGTCGGTGCGGGCGGTATTTCAAACGCATTGCCTGAGCTGGTGGATGATGGCGAACGTGGTGGACGTTTCCAACTGCGTGATGTACCAAACGATGAGCCAGGAATGAGCCCGCTTGAAATTTGGTGTAACGAATCGCAAGAGCGCTATGTGCTTGCTGTTGCGCCTGAGCAAATGGACGTGTTTGATGCTATCTGTCAGCGTGAACGTGCGCCGTATGCGGTCGTGGGTATCGCAACCGAAGAGCGTGACTTAGTGCTAGAAGACTCGCACTTTGATAACACACCAATTGATATGCCAATGGACATTCTGCTTGGCAAAACACCAAAAATGCATCGTGAAGCGACGTCTCTAAAAGTGAATAACCCAGCGATTAATCGTGACGGTATTGAGCTTAACGACGCGGTTGAGCGCGTATTGCGTCTGCCAACCGTGGCAGAAAAAACTTTCCTTATCACCATTGGTGACCGCTCGGTAACGGGTTTGGTTGCGCGTGACCAAATGGTTGGCCCTTGGCAGGTTCCTGTGGCCAACTGCGCAGTAACTGCGGCAAGTTATGACACTTACCACGGCGAAGCGATGTCGATGGGTGAACGTACGCCTGTGGCACTGCTTGATTTCGGCGCCTCTGCGCGTTTAGCGGTTGGTGAAGCGTTAACCAACATTGCAGCAACCAATATTGGTGATATCAAACGTATTAAACTGTCGGCAAACTGGATGTCTCCAGCCGGCCACCCAGGCGAAGATGCTGGTCTTTATGAAGCAGTAAAAGCGGTGGGTGAAGAGCTATGTCCAGCGCTTGGTTTGACCATCCCAGTAGGTAAAGACTCAATGTCGATGAAGACCAAATGGTCAGAGGATGGCGTTGAAAAAGAAGTGACTTCGCCACTGTCGCTGATCATCACTGCGTTTGCTCGTGTTGAAGATGTGCGTAAAACCATTACTCCGCAGCTGCTGACTGACAAAGGCGATACCAGCCTAGTGCTTATCGATTTAGGCAATGGTAAGAACCGTCTTGGCGCGACAGCGCTGGCGCAAGTCTACAAACAGCTTGGTGACAAACCGGCTGATGTTGATAACGCAGAGCAGCTAAAAGGCTTCTTTGATGCGGTTCAAGCGTTGGTGGCAAGCGATCAAGTGCTGGCATACCACGATAAAGGTGACGGCGGTCTATTGGTGACGCTCGCTGAAATGGCGTTTGCTGGTCACTGTGGTGTTAAGGCTAATATTGAAGCGCTTGGCGAAGATACCCTCGCGGCACTATTTAACGAAGAGCTTGGCGCTGTGATTCAAGTTCGCAACAGCGATTTAGATGCAGTGAATGCTACCTTGGCGCAATATGGTCTTGAGACATGTTCACACGTCATCGGTGAAGTTAACGACAGCGATACTTTTGTTATTACTGCTGCGAACGACGTTGTTATTGAACGTTCTCGCAGCGAGCTACGCACGATTTGGGCTGAAACCACGCATAAAATGCAGGCGCTGCGTGATAACCCAAGCTGTGCGGACCAAGAGTTTGCGGCTAAGCAAGACAATTCAGACCCAGGTTTGAACGTCAAACTCAGCTTTGATGTCAATGAAGATGTGGCAGCGCCGTATATTGCCAAAGGTGCGAAACCTAAGATGGCTGTGCTGCGTGAACAAGGCGTTAACTCGCACGTTGAAATGGCTGCTGCGTTTGACCGCGCTGGCTTCGAAGCCACGGATATTCACATGAGCGACATCCTAACCGGTAAAGCTGTACTTGATGAGTACCACGGCCTGGTTGCATGTGGCGGCTTCTCTTACGGTGACGTACTTGGCGCTGGTGAAGGTTGGGCGAAATCGATTCTGTTTAACGAACAAGCTCGCAGCCAGTTTGAAGGCTTCTTCAACCGTGACAATACATTCTCACTTGGTGTCTGTAACGGCTGTCAAATGCTGTCCAACTTGAAAGAACTGATTCCTGGTGCTGATTTATGGCCACGCTTTGTGCGCAACGAATCTGAGCGTTTTGAAGCGCGCTTTAGCTTAGTTGAAGTGCAAAAGTCGGATTCGGTATTTTTTGATGGCATGCAAGGTTCGCGTATGCCGATCGCGGTATCACATGGTGAAGGCCGCGTTGAAGTGCGCGATGCCGAGCATCTTGCCGCGCTTGAGCAATCGGGTACGGTGGCGATTCGCTACGTGGATAACTTGGGTAACCCAACTCAGCAATATCCAAACAACCCGAATGGTTCGCCAAATGCTATCACCGGTTTAACCACTCAAGATGGTCGCGTAACCATTATGATGCCACACCCTGAGCGTGTGTTCCGTACAGTGGCTAACTCTTGGCATCCAGAAGGATGGGGCGAAAACGGTGCTTGGATGCGTATGTTCCAAAACGCACGTAAGAACCTAGGTTAATCTTGATTAGCAGATAAACCTCTTTTCGTAGATAAATAAAAGCCGTGGCAGTTGCCACGGCTTTTGTGTTTTTAAGGTTTGATGCGCTTAGCGGAACTGTCCGGCTTCTGGGAGAAAGTCGTAACCGGCTTTATTGAGCTTGGTTTCCAATGATTCTTTGTCGATGTCAAAGTAGTTCACCAGTTTGTCCAAGTCACCTGAGAAGTTATCACGTAGCTTCATGTTCACTATGCTCATCAGCATATTTGGGTCCATTTTTTCAAAATTGGCCAGATTCATTACTTATCCTCAAAGTCAGAAATTAATAGATTGGCAGCAGCAAAAGCGGCCTTCTCGCGTGTCGGTTGAGGGAGTGAGGTGTCAGATGCGATGTCGTTAAGCGCGCGTAGCGCACAGCCAATCGCTTTAGGGACATAGCCTTGATCACCACTTCCAATCTGAGCGTACAACTCACGGACAAGGTCACAACAATCGTATACTTGCATGGATAATTCCTACTACTAAATGATAACTACTCTCAAATATACACATTGCTCTAGTTAAACACAAAGTGTGAGCTTGTTCTGTCTCAAATAAGCGAACTGCTTGGTGGAATTATCACCACCGTCACTATCAAAGTATGGGGGGTAGATTTTGATGTTCAAAGCAGCGAAAACTATGATTGCTTTAATATCGATAAGGTTTTTGAGGCAATAAAAAAGCGAGCAACAAGCTCGCTTTTCGAAACCATTTAACTGCGGCGATTATGCCGAATTTAACTCAGTGGTTAATCACCAGCGTGACCATGAATGCCCAGCAATTCGCCATCCAGAAACGCTTTACCTTCTTTCATTTCAAGACGCCCTTCAACGAACCATTTCACCACCAAAGGGTAGATCTTGTGTTCTTGGGTTTGAACTTTTGCTGTCAGTGTCTCGACGGTATCTTCATCAAAGATAGGCACTTTGGCTTGCAGAATCACCGGGCCGCCATCAAGCTGCTCAGTCACGAAATGTACGCTGGTGCCATGTTCTTCGTCACCCGCGTGAATCGCACGTTGGTAAGTGTTGAGACCTGGATATTTGGGCAGTAGCGACGGGTGAATGTTGATCATACGGCCCATGTAGTGGCGCACGAACTCATTACTCAAAATTCGCATATAACCGGCTAACACGATAAGGTCAGGTTTGAACTCATCGATTTGACGCATTAATTCGTGGTCAAATGCGTCGCGAGTATCGAACGATTTTGGATCAAGAGCCACGCCAGCCGCGCCAGCGTTTTTGGCTCTTTCTAATGCATAAGCTGTTGCCTTGTTTGAAAAAACAGCCGTTACCTTGCCATCGCTAATGTTGGTTTCACAGGCATCAATGATGGCTTGTAAGTTGGAACCATTTCCTGAAACTAAAACAACAATACTTTTCATGCTTAGTTGATCTCTACTTGTTCTTCTTCATCTTGTGCGGTTGCAATCTCACCGATAACCCAAGCGTTTTCACCTTCTTGCTTTAGCAGAGCAACGGCTGCGTCTGCTTGCGCTTTTGGCAATGCAACGATAAGGCCGACACCACAGTTGAAGGTACGGTACATCTCGTGTGTATCGACGTTACCTTTTTGTTGTAGCCAGTTGAAAATCGCTGGCCATTCCCAACTGCTACCATCGATAACCGCTTTGGTACCTTTTGGCAGTACGCGAGGAATGTTTTCCCAGAAACCGCCGCCAGTGATGTGTGAAATTGCGTGAATGTCGTGTTCTGCAATCATTTTAAGTGCAGATTTAATATAAATTTTTGTCGGTTCGAGTAGGTGTTCACCGATGCTGCGACCTTCAAGTTGCTCGTTTTTATCCGCGTTAGACACTTCTAGAATCTTACGAATCAAAGAGTAACCATTTGAGTGTGGGCCGCTTGAGCCAACGGCGATCAATGCGTCGCCGGCTTGAACTTTGCTGCCATCGATGATGTTTTCTTTTTCAACGACGCCAACACAGAAGCCGGCAACGTCGTAGTCTTCGCCTTCGTACATACCAGGCATTTCGGCAGTTTCACCGCCAATCAGTGCACAGCCAGATTGAATACAGCCTTCTGCGATACCTGAAACCACGTTGGCAGCCGTATCGACATCCAGTTTACCTGTTGCGTAGTAATCTAAGAAAAACAGTGGCTCTGCACCTTGAACGATCAAATCGTTGACACACATAGCGACAAGGTCGATACCAATGGTGTCGTGTTTTTTCATATCCAATGCAAGGCGAAGTTTGGTTCCTACGCCGTCTGTACCTGAAACCAGTACCGGGTGCTTATATTTGGTTGGGATTTCACATAGGGCGCCAAATCCGCCTAAACCACCCATGACCTCTGGGCGACGAGTGCGTTTTACAGCACCTTTAATTCGGTCGACTAACGCGTTACCTGCATCAATATCAACGCCGGCATCTTTGTAACTAAGTGAAGAGTTATTACCGCTCACAGGGAAGTCCTCGGTTATCTGTGGATATGAAAACGGCGCTATTCTAACAGTGTATAAAGTTAAAGAGCAAACGTTTGCGCGAGTTTTTTTATTCTCCTTTCGTCAAAAGGAAGTTTCGTACCCAGCGAGTGTCAGCAATCGTTAGTTTTTGGCGCTTTTAAGTACGCTTTGTAGTGAAAATTGAGCGAAGAATATGCGCTGATATCGAGCGTGGCAGCGGGTTTTTAGCGCACTAAAAAGGTAATTCGTCTCATCGCCGAGTGAGGCGGGGATAGTTCAAGATATTTGCAGCGATATCGTATATAATCAGCAGGTTTGATTAAATTTTGCCTATTGTCGGAGAACAAAATGAAAGTTGTTGAAGTAAAACACCCGCTAGTAAAACACAAATTGGGTCTTATGCGAGAGGGTGATATCAGCACTAAGCGTTTTCGTGAATTAGCCACTGAAGTTGGTAGCTTGCTCACTTACGAAGCGACTTCTGATTTTGAGACCGAAAAAGTCACGATTGATGGTTGGAATGGCCCGGTAGAGGTTGACCAACTTAAAGGTAAGAAAGTGACGGTTGTGCCGATTCTACGTGCCGGTCTTGGCATGATGGACGGTGTACTTGAGCACATGCCGAGTGCGCGTATCAGTGTGGTGGGTATTTACCGCGACGAAGAGACGCTTGAACCTGTACCGTACTTTAACAAGCTGACTTCTAACATCGAAGAGCGTATCGCGCTCGTGGTTGACCCTATGCTAGCCACTGGCGGTTCGATGATCGCAACCATTGATCTTCTTAAAGAACAAGGCTGTCAGCAGATCAAAGTGTTGGTTCTTGTTGCTGCACCAGAAGGGATTGAGGCGTTAGAAAAAGCCCACCCAGACGTTGAGCTTTACACCGCCGCAATCGATGAAAAGCTGAACGATAAAGGTTACATCGTCCCAGGTCTCGGTGACGCTGGTGATAAAATCTTCGGTACTAAATAATTCACCGATACCGAAGATGACAAAAGGGAGCTTAGGCTCCCTTTTTTGATCTGGACGATGGTTGACTTAACGATGTGTCAACGAGTTCAGGGTTATTTCTTCAAGCTCAACGTTCCGCCAACGCGCGGTTTGTTGGCTGGGCGCTGGGTATCGGCTGGACGCGAATTCGGTTTGCCACCGCGGCCTTTGGTGGCCGGTTTGGATTTATTGTTGCCACCACTATTGCGCTGCTCGCCGCGCGATTTTTTCGAGTTAGGCGCGTGGCGAAACTCTTCGGCATTGTTGCCTTTGTAGGTGCGTTTAGTGCTGTTACGTCTGGCGGTTGAGCTTTGATTTTCTTCGCGGCTGTCAAACAGTTTCGCATCGGTGGCTTTGCGAATTTTGCGCCCTTTCACATCGGTTTTAGACGCTTCTTCGGTGCCACTTGAGTCTTCACACATCGCCAAAATCTCAGCCACTTCGGCATCGGTGAGATAGCGCCATTCGCCGTTAGGAATGCCATCCAGGCTGATGTTCATAATGCGCACTCGACGCAGTTTATACACTTCGTAACCAAGCGCTTCACACATACGGCGAATCTGGCGATTTAACCCTTGGGTGAGCACAATTCGAAACGAGAATTTGGTCTCTTTTTTGACTTCACACGGCAGGGTTACGGTATCAAGAATGTGCACACCCGAGCTCATGCGTTGAATGAATTCATCGCTGATTGGTTTATCGACGCGAACCACATACTCTTTTTCGTGGTTGTTACCGGCGCGCAGAATTTTGTTGACGATGTCGCCATCATTGGTCAGAAAAATCAAACCATCTGACGGTTTATCTAGACGCCCAATAGGAAAAATGCGCTTTTTGTGGCCGATAAAATCGACGATATTACCCGGAATATCACGCTCGGTGGTGCAGGTGATGCCGGTGGGTTTATTCAGGGCGATATAGATAGGTTTTTCTTTGCTGGCAACGGGCTTGCCATCGACACACACATCATCTTCAGGCAACACCTTGGTGCCCATTTCTGGAATGCGACCATTGATGGTAACGCGACCTTGCTCGATCAGTTTGTCGGCTTCGCGACGCGAACAAAAGCCCGTTTCGCTAATGTATTTATTGAGACGTTTGGCTGATTCTTGTGACATAGCATGCTCTTTATTACGTTTCACAACGGCTGTTGACATAAAAAGCAGCCTACAGCTGCTTTTATCGGGGCGTGGATATTAGCACCAAACCCGTCACTAGCCCATGCGTTTTTGATGACGCTCGCGGTTTTCAAGTTTTTTATCGCTGCTTTTTCGAAGCAGCACATACACAGCGCCAGTGCCGCCGTGATGACGTTGGGTGCTGTGCGCGCATTGCACGTCTTTTATCTGTGCTAGCCATGCGGCGACATAGCTTTTCATTAATGCTGGCGGATTGGATTTCTCACCGCGGCCGTGAACAATAACCACGGTGCGAATGTCCATCTCAATGCACTGCTTGAGGAAACGCACCACCTCATCACGTGCTTGCTTGATGGTCTTGCGGTGCAAGTCGAGGCGCGCTTGAATCGGGTATTTGCCTAGGCGCAGTTTGCGGTACACGCCGTCTTGCACACCATCACGTTTAAATTCGATCACATCTTCAGGTTTGATCATCTCTGCGTGATCGGTCGAGAGATATTCTGGATTATCTTCGTTTAACCAAATCGCCGCTTCGCGTTTTGCGAGCTGGGCTTCCGTTACTGAATGAGACTTTTGGTGCTCGGCGGTGTCATGATGGAGCGGTTTTACATCCCCCATCATCTCTTGAAAGAGAGAAAAATCATCGTCTTGAGACATAACGGCTTCTCAACAAGTGGCAACAATATTGTGAGTATATCAGGGCTGAATCTGTGGTGAAGTGTTAAACCATAAAAAACCGGATTAGATAAGTCATCTAATCCGGTGCATAGCGAGAGTTCATTATTCGCTAATGAACGCTAAGCGATTTAGTGAGGAGATTTGCCGTTGATGATTTTGAACTTTGAAGAGAAACCCGTTGTACATTCTCGTCTTATTAGTGGTTGGTCATTGCATCAACCTTGCTCTACGCATTACCGAATAGGGCAATAAATAAGACGCTATCTCTGGTCCAAAATCATCGAAGACAAGGCTAAAATACGACTTGGTTAAAAAATGAACTCTGATCTGGATCAAGGCTACGCAATTGCATGCGTTTGGTGCTGCAAGCCTGTGTTTACAGTCACACTTTGGGAAAAGTGCTGGAGTTTTGAGCGAATGAAATGAAAAAATAAAAAACTTCAGTAAATGGCTTGCGTTCATAGTGAGAATCAGTATTATACGCCTCCGTTGGCAGCGAATGTTGCAACGATTTCGGTGAATAGCGCAGCTTGGTAGCGCATCTGGTTTGGGACCAGAGGGTCGGGGGTTCGAATCCCTCTTCACCGACCACTTTTAAAAAAGCCGCAGCAATACTGCGGCTTTTTTACGTTTACCCGTCGAAAATCTGTATTCGGGATATAGCGGGTCGAGGGCTGGAACGCCAGTCCGATCGAATCCCTCTTCACCGACCACATTTAAAAAAGCCGCAGTAGCAATACTGCGGCTTTTTACGTTTACTCGTCGAGAAATTTGTATTCGGGATATAGCGGGTCGAGGGCTAGTTCGCCAGTTGCGCCTGAAACAGTTGGCCAGAGTCGATGCTCTTTTCTATTTTTCTGCGTTCACAAATAAAAAAGCCTCGAGATTGTCGAGGCTTTATTGGCTATGAGCTGTGCTAAATAAGGTTATTCAAACTGGCAGTTGGCTTGGCCGTCTTCGCTGAGTTTGGTGATAACAAAGCCTTGTTGGCGTAGTAGGCTAAGCAGGTTATCTTGACCAACCAAATGCAACATACCCACCACAACTAAATAGTTACCTTTACTTTGCGTAACGAATTTGTTGGCCAACTTATTGGCCCAATCGTGATTGCGCTGGGTAATAAACTGTTGTTCGTAATCAGGCGACATTTCAGACAATTCGGCAAACTTCTCTAAGCTTTTAATATCGCCGGTTTTCCAACTGGTGAGCAGGCATTTGATCGCTTTCTCTGCACCGTCAAATTCATCAATAAAACTGGTCAGCATCTCTTTGCCCGCATCTTGCTGGCTGGTTAACAAATTGACTTGAAACTGCAAGGTTTCAAGGCTGAGTACCGGAATGCCTTTGGTGGTCGCGCGATATACCAAACGCAAGTCGACGCCGTCATCGCTGCGATAGCCCAAGTATTCGAGCTGCTTCATCTGCAGGCTCAATGCTGCCGCCCAAGGTGGAGCATCAAGTAGCGTTTTTGCATCGAGTTCAAACAGCTTGGCAATACCGCTTAGTTCGGTAATTTGCTGTTCGCTAAGGACTTGTCTGGCAGAGACGTCAGAAGTGGGATAGTTCACTCCAGAAGACTTGCGTACATCGGTTTCGATGATCAGGCCATCACTGTGAGTAAGGAATTGATTAATCGGATCGGGAAGTGGGTAAAGGCTATCGTCTCCGACATGGACTGAGCCCAGTAGCATCAGCTTTAATTCACCTTTTTGAGCCATCCAGTACATGGGTTGCGCTTTGAGAGCGGCGGAAAACAAACAGAGGATGAGTGCGACAACACGTATCATGGATTAGTCCCTTTGGTTGGGGATTGCATGCGCAGAATATAAAAATCAACAGCAGCAAAATAACAATAGCAAATAAATCACGCCAGCTAGTTTATACCATGAATGGAAGGTTATGATAGAGATGTGCTAACCAAAGCCCCTGAAAAAGTGGGTAATTAGGTGACTTTGATTAGCAAGTGTGCAATTAAACTTTTGAATTACATTGCCGAATAGTGCTTAAACACTTGATGATGACCGTTTTCATCAAACATCATCACGGAATAGGCTTGGCGGTTATCACCATAATCCATTCCTGGAGAACCCATCGGCATCCCCGGCACGGCTAAGCCTTTTGCGCCTTTAGGTGGTGACGCCAAAAAGGTTTTGATGTCTTGTGCTGGAACATGGCCTTCAAACACATAACCGTTAATTTCAGCGCTGTGGCAAGACACCAAATCACTCGGCACGCCAAGTTTGGCCTTGATCGGTGCCATGTCTTGATGAGGTACTTCTTTGACCGTAAAGCCGGATTGCTGCATATGTTTGGCCCACTCACTGCAACAGCCGCAGTAAGGGGATTTATGATTAATGACCTCCTCGGCCAAAGCACTTGCAGATGCAAATGCCAGCAGAGATAAGGAAATAGCAAATCGTTTCATGATGCCCTCGATGGTGTATTTAATGATGTTTTAGCTGTGGCTCAAACAGTCTTAAGCGATTCGCGTTACTGACCACAGTAATGGATGACAGCGCCATTGCTGCGCCTGCAACCACGGGGCTGAGCAAAAAGCCAAACGCCGGGTAGAGCACGCCAGCGGCAATCGGAATACCCAGTGAGTTGTAAATAAACGCGCCGAGTAAGTTTTGGCGCATATTTTTTACCGTCGCTTGCGAGAGCTGAATTGCTTTGACCACCGCGAGTGGTGAGGTGTTGAGTAACGTCATTTGCGCACTGTCGATCGCCACATCGCTGCCACTGCCCATTGCGATACCAATGTCCGCCAGCGCCAGCGCGGGTGCGTCGTTGACACCGTCACCGACCATCGCGACTTTGGCGCCTTGTTTTTGCAGTGCTTCAATATGCTGAGCTTTTTCATCGGGCAATACTTGTGAAATGACCTGAGAAATGCCGAGCTGTTTGGCAAGGGTTTGCGCCACGGCATCGTTGTCGCCAGTGAGCATCACCGAGCGCACCTTCATCGCGTTAAGCGCTTGAATGGCTTGCTTGGCTTCGGCTTTTAAGCCGTCGGCGATGGCGATGATCCCCATCAGTTGTTGGTCTTGGACCACGCCAATCGGCGTCCACGCTTGTGAGCTCGCGGTTTGTAGTGCTTCTCTGGCGACGCTGAGATCAATATTGTCTTGCTCAAGTGCGGGAATCGACGCCACGCGCAGCGCTGAGCCTTGATAGTTGGCGCTTACGCCTTGGCCACGTTGATTGTTAAAGTCACTGACATTTAACGGCGCGATCTTGTTCTGCGCAGAGTATTGGGTGATGGCTTTAGCCAGTGGGTGTTCCGAATGTTGCTCAACACCTGCAGCCATGCTCAGCAAATGCGCCTCGTCATCGGTAAAGCTAAATACTTGCCTAACCGTCGGTTTGCCTTCGGTCAGCGTACCGGTTTTATCAAACACCACCGTATCGATTTTGCTGGCCGATTGCAGTACGTCTGCATCTTTAATCAAAATGCCCATCTCTGCCGCTTTGCCAACGCCAACCGTTACCGAAAGTGGTGTTGCTAATCCCAGAGCGCAAGGGCAGGCGATGATCAGCACCGTGGTTGCAATCACTAACATATAGCTGGCTTTGGGCTCAGGGCCGAGCCAGCCCCAAATCAGCGCCGAGAAAATGGCGATGGCAACCACCACAGGTACGAATACAGAGGAGATTTGGTCAGCCAATTTAGCAATGGCAGGTTTACTGCTTTGCGCTTGGCGCACCAACTGAATGATGCGCGCCAACATGGTATCGCTGCCAATGCCAGTGGCTTCGATAACTAAGCTGCCGTCTTGGTTGAGCGTGCCGGTGGCAACGCTGTCATTGAGCGATTTATTCACCGCAATCGGCTCGCCAGTGAGCATCGACTCGTCGACATAAGATTCGCCTTGTAGCACTTTGCCATCGACAGGTACTTTCTGCCCTGGTTTGATGCGCAGTTTCATGCCCAGTTCAATATCGGCAACATCGATGGTTTGATCGCCGCTTGCGGTCACCAAAGTGGCTTGCTGAGGCTGTAAGTTGATCAGTGATTGCAGCGAGCGAGTGGTGTTCGCCTTCGCCTTGGCTTCAATATAGTGGCCCAGTGATATCAGGCCGATAATCATCGCACTGGCTTCGAAATACACATGGCGGGAAGCGGCAGGGAACCAACTTGGCGTAATCACCACCGCCATCGAATACAGCCAAGCTGCGCCAGTACCGAGCGCCACCAAAGTATCCATGGTGGCGCGTTTATGCTTCAGTGCTTGCCAGGCATTGGCGAAAAAGCTGCGTCCTGCGCTAGCCAGCAGCGCCAAACATACCATGCCTACCAGCCCCCAGATCATCTGTTGTTGGCCGCTTTGAATCATCATATTGCCGCCCAATACGCCCCACAACATCAGGGGAATACCGATGACAAGGCCTGCAATCGCACCGCGGCGATACTCTTTTTTAAGTGCTTGCTGCTGCTCAAGTTGCTGCTGTTGCTGAGTGGCGGGGTCGTGAACCACTTTGGCTTGATAACCCGCGTTCTCAACCGCCGAAGTTAACGCTTGCTCAAGCTCTTCGATGGCAACGCGAGTTTTAATCAGTGCAGATTGTTCGGCCAAATTGACTTGGACTTTTTCGACGTTATTCACCGATGCCAGCGCTTTCTCTACTGAAGAAACGCAACTGGCGCAAGTCATGCCTTTAATCAGCAGATGGCCGGTTTGTAAGTCAGCACTTACTTGAGATAGCTCGTCGTTGGAGCCAATCAGTTGCGGGCGCGTTTGTTCGCTCTGGTGTTCTGCGCTTTGCTGCTGCGTGGATTCAACGGAAGGGTTATCAGCGACCATCGGTTGACTAACCGAATTGCTGCTTACGGCGCTAAACCCGGCGCTTTCAACCAGAGCAATCACTTGCGGCTCAGAAAGTGCGGTATCGATAGTCAGCTCGCTGGTGGAGACTTGGTATTCACCGATATCGCTTTGCTCATCCAACTTAGCTTTGAGTTTATTGACACAATTGCCGCAGTGCAGGCCGCTCAGAGCGAACTGATAGTGTTCGGTTTTTGGAGTATCGTTGAGCGAATCTTTACTTATGGCGCTAAACCCGGCGCTTTCAACCAACTCAATCACTTGCGGCTCAGAAAGTAGGGTATCGATACTCAGCTCGCTGGTGGAGACTTGGTATTCACCGATATCGTCTTGCTCATCCAACTTAGTTTTGAGTTTATTGACACAATTGCCGCAGTGCAGGCCGCTGAGTGACAACTCGTAGTGATGCCCGGCGTGGTAACCGACTTGCTCAATGCTTTGCGCCAGTTGGCGGAAACTCACATCGCTGTCTAGGGTTACCGCCTCGGGCGTTAACTGATGAATCTCGACCTGGTGATCGGCGTTAAGGGCTTTCTCTACTTTACGTGCACAGCCCATGCAATGTAGCCCGCGCAGTGGAATATTCATCGCTGCCATATTGATGACCTCCATGAAAACTTGAATTACTGCAGAGCTTAAACCTTACCGCAAGGTCAAGGTCAAGGGTGGCTGCTCTTCAAAACTTAGACACAGCCAAATCAAGCCAACAATCTAAACTGGTACCATAGAAAGATGTTTTGTGGCGTTGGAGTTGCGTGCTGTGAGTGATAGAATACTGCCCAAAATTTAGCGCTCGCTTATTGCTTTAATAAGCGGCAGTGTCAAACAAAGGTAATATCATAATGACGGTTAAAACTCGTTTTGCTCCAAGTCCAACTGGCTACCTTCACGTTGGTGGTGCGCGTACTGCGCTTTACTCTTGGTTATTTGCAAAGAACCAAGGCGGTGAATTTGTACTTCGTATTGAAGACACAGATTTAGAGCGTTCAACTCAAGCGGCGGTTGATGCCATTCTTGAGGGTATGACTTGGATGGGTTTGGATTGGGATGAAGGTCCATACTACCAAACCAAACGTTTTGATCGTTATAACGAGATGGTTGATAAGCTGCTGGCTGAAGACAAAGCTTACAAATGTTACGCATCAAAAGAGTTGTTGGATGAAATTCGCGCTGAGCAAGAAGCGAATAAAGAGATGCCACGCTACGATGCTAACCATCCAAAAATTAAAGCAGTCAATGACGCAGCGAAAGATGGCGACCCATGTGTAGTTCGTTTCCGCAATCCAAAACAAGGCAGTGTGGTTTTTGATGACCAAATTCGTGGTCGTATCGAAATCAGTAACTCGCAAATGGATGATTTGATCATTCGCCGTACCGACGGTTCGCCAACCTACAACTTCTGTGTTGTGGTTGATGACTGGGATATGGGCATCACTCACGTGGTTCGTGGTGAAGACCACATCAACAACACGCCGCGTCAAATCAACATCTATGAAGCACTGGGCGCTCCGGTTCCTGTGTTTGCACACTGTGCAATGATTCTTGGTGATGATGGTGCCAAGCTGTCAAAACGCCACGGCGCTGTGTCTGTGATGCAATACCGCGACGAAGGTTACTTGCCAAATGCACTGAATAACTACTTAGTGCGCCTAGGTTGGTCTCATGGTGACCAAGAAGTGTTCTCGCGCGAAGAGATGATTGAGCACTTTAGCTTGTCGGCGATTTCAAAATCGGCATCTGCGTTTAACACCGATAAACTCAACTGGCTAAACAACCACTACATCAAGACTTCTGATCCTGAGTACGTGGCAAAACATCTTGAGTGGCATTTAGATAACCAAAAACTCAGCACTGAAAATGGCCCAGCGATCACTGAGGTGATTAAACTGGTCGGTGAGCGTTGCAATACGCTAGTGGAGTTGGTGGAGCAAATTCGTTACTTCTACGAAGATTTCGCTGAGTTTGAAGCGGGCGCGGCGAAGAAACATCTGCGCGGCGTGGCGAAAGAGCCTCTTGAATTAGCACTGAGCAAAATTGAAGCTGTGAGCGATTGGAGCACAGAAGGTTTGCATACTGTGATTGCACAAGTGTGTGAAGAGCTGGAAATCGGCATGGGTAAAATCGGTATGCCACTGCGCGTCGCTGTGACGGGTGGCGGTCAATCACCGTCTGTTGATGCTGTTATGCAACTAGTTGGCAAAGATCGCGTTATCTCACGTATTAAGATGGCGCTGGATTTCATCGCTGAGCGTGAAGCAAACGCACAGTAAAAATTTGCTTTTCTCGAACAAAACCGCGGCTTCAAGTCGCGGTTTTTTTATGTTCTGCCGCTGCCTTTTTGGAAATTTATCGGTTAAATCCTACGTCATTCGGTCTTATTTTTTGGAATTACCGTACGCCGACAATGGTTTGACGGTGAAGTTCAATTTGATGATTTTTTTCTGCAACCCTTTTCACATAAGGCTTGAGCGCTAATTTTGAGCTTCGTCACTAAATTGTCATGACATTTTATTGACATTTCTCGTCTTCAAAGTCGCCAAAAATTGATTATAGTTTTCCCCGTCAGCCGCTGAGTGCAGTGGCTAGGTCGGAAAAGAAAATCAAACGGAAGTGAAACAATTAGGTGTTCGGTAACCATGCTCGTTGGCTTAATCATAAACGAGGTCGGAATGAACTCCTGTGCTAACCAACCCAACGATTTTGACTGCGCGAGCAGTTAGCGGATTTCAGAGGAATCAAAATGAAAAAATTAGCAGCGGTAATCTCAGCGTCACTTCTAATGGCAGCATCAACTTCAGCAATGGCAGAAGTTTACGTAGGTGCTAAAGCAGGTAAATCTTGGTTAGATGACGCATGTACAAGTGCAACAGTTAACTGTGATAAAGATGATTCAACAGTTGGCGCGTTCATCGGTTACGAAATGTGGGATTTCCTATCAATCGAAGCGGGTTACGATTACCTAGGTAAATTTGACGGCCAAGGTCTAAACAACGACAAAGTAGAAGCTTACACTTTGGCACCAAAAGTAAACCTACCAATTACTGAAGATATCTCTCTTTACGGTAAATTCGGTGGCGCATTCGTAAACTACGGTGACGAAGATGACTACTCATACCTAGGTGCTGCTGGTATCGAATTTGATTCTCACGAGCACGTAGCTGTTCGCGTAGAATACCAAGCAATCACTGACATCAACAACGACCAAGTTCGTGCAATGGGCAACTCTGCAACTATCGGTGTTGTTTACAAATTTGGCGAAACTGCTGAACCAGCACCAGTTGTTGTTGAAGAAGAGCCAGTGGTTGTTGAAGAGCCAGCTGAACCAGAAGTTATCACTAAGACTTTCGAAACCCAACGTCTTGGCACTGGTAGCTTCGAGCTAAACAGCGCAGAACTAAAAGCTGACAGCCTAGAGCAACTAGACGAGCTAGTTGACTTCTTGAACACTTACCCACAAGCAAATGTTCAAGTTATCGGTTACACAGATGCATCTGGTACTGAAGCTTACAACCAAGTGATGTCTGAAAAACGTGCAGACGCAGTTGCTAACGCTCTAGTTGCAAAAGGTATCGATGCTTCACGTATCACTACTGCTGGCGAAGGTGAGAAAAACCCAATCGCTTCAAACGCAACTCACGAAGGTCGTGTTGAAAACCGTCGTGTAGAAATCATCGTTCCTGAATTTGATTACCAAGTTCAACAATAATCGAACGCTTGATTAAATAAAAAAATAAAAACAACATCAGTTGGTAATTAAAAGCCCTGGCCATTTGGTCAGGGCTTTGTCTATTTAGAAAGGAAGCAAAAGCGATTTAATAAAGACTATTTCAAATCGATACTGGATAGCCTTCCCATGAATTCAAGGATCTCCAGATTCTCTTTATTCGCTTCTAATAACGCTTTTTTGGTTTTGGTATAGGCTCCAAGGCGACCATGCTTTTTGATAGAGCACACCACACTTTTATATATCAACTTGCCGTTTTCGTCGTAATTACGCCATGCCGCGATATAACATTCATCTTTGGCATTTGGGTCATCTTTCGTTGGGCGAGGTTTATAGATAATCTTGGGCTCTAGAGAGTGTGGAAGACGGGTCATCAGATATGGATCTTTTAACAGGCGGCGCCAAAATTTTCCCCACATTTCGCTTCCAAGTTCATTGCGAAGCTTGATGGCCTTTTTTAATCCTCTCTCTTCCCCAATGCGAATATAACCTACCGAACGGTGCAAAACGGTATCGTCGGGTGTGTGGATATGTATCTTAAATGCAGTCTTAGCTTTAGAAATAAAGCGATGGCCAGTATTGGTAACCAGGTTGCTCTTTTTCATTGTTTGCTTTTCAACATTCTTATTAATAAATGCGCTAGATAAATAGCTATAAAAGGAAAGAATAGATGAATGGAATGTCAGCTTTGTCTGTGTAGCGTCAAGAAAAAGCCCCAATCATAAAAGATTGGGGCAAAGTAACGTTATTTATAAATACCATTTTGCTTTATAGCAAAAAAGCGCCATAGCCCAAGCTAATTGCGATGACTAAGGTCGGATGCCATTTTAATTTGTCTAAGGTAACCGCAGCGAATACGAATAGCAGCGCAAAGTGGTAAGGGAAACTGGTCACACCGTGAGCAAATAATTTATAGGTTAATACCGCCATTAATACGGTAACGACCGGCAGTACCCATTGGCTCATGGCTTTGACTTTTGGTGAATCGCGGAATTGGTAAAGTAGCCTAAGCGCCAGCAACATGATGATAAGCGTCGGCGCAATCGTCGCAAACAGCGCAATTATCGCCCCTAAACTGCCACCGACTTGATAGCCTATATAGCCGGCCATTTTGGTCGCAATCGGGCTTGGCAAAGCATTACCAAGCGCCAGAACTTCTGAGAACTGAGTGGTGCTCATCCAGTGGTAGTTGCCAACCACTTGATCTTCAATCAGCGGAATGATCGCCGGACCGCCGCCGTAACCCACGATATTGGGAATAAAGAACGCTAGAAAAATATCTAAGTAAATCATGATTACGATTCCGTTTGAGTGGCAGGTTGAGCCGGCTTAAACATGGCCGCGAGTAAAATACCCGCGATGATGATGCCCGGGTGAATACCCGCAAGGTTGATGAGCGCGAACGCCGCTACACTCATGATGCAAGCGGTGGTAATCCCCAAACTTTTATAACCTTTGGCGAAAAAATCCCAAGTCAGTTTGGCAAGCATCCAACTCACCACCGGAATCACTCCGTTCGCCATGCCGGATACCCAAGGCATATCGCGATATTGATTAAGCAGCGATAGCCCGGCGACCATCACAATCACCAGCGGTACCGCCACTGCAATCACCGCCAGTAACATGCCGGTATAGCCGGCCACTTTATAGCCGATGTAACCGGCCATTTTGGTGGCAATCGGGCCAGGCAGCGTATTGCCAATCGCCAGCACATTTGAAAATTCGTCATCACTCATCCAGTGATAGCGATTGACGACTTCGGCGTGAACCAGCGGAATCATGGTTGGTCCGCCGCCAAAGCCAAAGAGGCCGATGCGAAAAAACGCACAAAAAACATCAATTAAGGTGGTCATGGTATCCCTTCCCAAGGTGTGAAATTAACGCGCTAAATTCCGCGTTAGTTAGATGGTGCAGCGTTTTATGTTTAACGCTCAGTATTGGTTATTAAAGTTACGTGTTAGTTGTTGATGCCTTGATTTGTAATTGCTTTGGCTGAATGGCGAATGTGCTCTTCCAACACTTTGATTGCTTCAGGAATATTACGCTCAAGCACTAAGTCTTTGAGTTTTTGGTGATAAGCGACGCTTTTGTTTTGCGTAAATTGAAAGGTCACGCTGTAGCGGCGATAGCGGTCAAACTGGGCATTTAAACTTTTAACAAAAAACAGCAGCCACTCAGATTGTGAGCCTGACAATAATGCTTGGTGAAAAGCTTCATGCACCGTATCGAGTCGGTCACGGCTCTCTTGCGAGGTATCACCTTGTTCATGCACGCACTTTTCTTGTTGGCTGAGCAGGTGATAAGCGGCAACGATGCGGCTTTCCCACTCCATATCGCCTTTGGTCATCGCCATCTCAAGTGCCATGCACTCAAGTTTGATCCGTGTTTCGGTAATGTCTTCAAATTGGTCTTGCGACATCTCTGGAACACGAAACCCGCGTTGGCCAGAGTTAATCAATAGCTGACTTTCTGCCAAACGCGATAGCGCTTCGCGCAATGGGCTATAACTGACGTTATAACGCTCTTTAATGCTTTCGAGTTTGATCTTTTCACCACTAGGGTAGACGCCGCGAATGATGTCTTGCTTGAGCGCTTGGTAAATCATTTCTGAGGTGGTTAACGGTTCACTGCTGCTATTACTCATAGCGATACCTACTGTTTATCAATATCAATATTGTGGGGAATATATCATAAAAATAAATATATATGCATATAAATAAAAAGTTGACGATATATAAAAATATCGATATTTTGATTTTTGTCATCATTTAGCAACGGAATAGCGATAGGAGACGACATGGAACAGGAGCCACTGCTCGAAGTGCGTGATTTGCGCTTGAGCGTCAATACTCACCAAGGACAAGCCAGTATTTTGGATGGCGTCAGTTTTCAACTGCGTGAAGGCAAAGTGACTTGCTTAGTGGGAGAGAGTGGTTGTGGTAAAAGCATCACCTCGTTAACCATTATGGGGTTGCAGCATCCTTTGTCGTCGACCAAGAAAAATCAGCTGCAAGCCAGCGGAGAAATCCTTTTCCAAGGTGAAAACCTTCTTGCTTTGAGTGATAGCCAGATGGAAGCCAAACGTGGTGACCAATTGGCCATGGTGTTTCAAGAACCGATGACATCGCTCAATCCAGTGCTGACCATCGGCGAGCAACTTGCTGAAGCGGTGCGCACCCATCATCGCGACTTATCTGCTGAGCAAGTGGAACAGAAAGTGCTCAGCACACTGGAAAAGGTCAACATTTCTGGGCAAGGCCGTCTTAGCGAATACCCGTTTCAACTCTCCGGTGGCATGCGCCAGCGCATCATGATTGCGATGGCCCTGATTAATGACCCGAAATTGCTGATTGCCGATGAGCCGACCACTGCACTGGACGTCACTGTACAAGCGCAAATTCTTAAGTTGATGAAAGATCTGCAAGATAATCATCAAGCCTCGATTTTATTTATTACTCATGACCTTGGCGTGGTGGCTGAAATTGCTGACGATGTGATCGTGATGTACGGCGGTCGTGTGGTCGAAAGTGGTCCGGTGGAAGAAGTCTTCCGTGACCCGCAGCATCCTTATCTGATCGGTCTTTTAAACTCGATTCCTCGCATCGGCGAGCGCCGCGACACATTGCAAACCATCAAAGGCATGGTTCCAGCGGTGACGGCGATGCCAAGCGGTTGCCGCTTTAGAACCCGTTGCCCGTTTGCCAGTGAAAAATGTGAGAGCTTGCCTCCTGCGGTCAGCCATCAATCAAGCCATGTGAGCCACTGCTGGTTTACGCCGCTTGAGCAACATTTCTCGTTACCCAATGAGAGCAACGACAGCAAGGAGATGCGTCATGTCGGCTGAGCAAACTACCCCTTCGGTGATCCTGTCTGCCAAACGTTTGGTGAAACAGTTTAAAAGCGGTGCGGATGTGGTCAACGCGGTCAACAATGTTAGCTTTGATGTGCTACAAGGCGAAACGCTGGCGATTGTTGGTGAGTCGGGGTGTGGCAAATCAACATTAGGTCGTATGCTGCTGAATTTACACGCGCCAACCTCTGGTGATGTGATCTACCAAGGGGAGAGCTTAACCGGGCTTAGCAGCCAAAAAATGCGCTCGCTGCGTAAAGAGCTGCAAATGATTTTCCAAGACCCGTTTGCCTCGTTAAACCCGCGTATGACGGTGTTTAAAACTCTGGCCGAGCCGCTCAAGATTCATCAAAAACTCAAAGGCCAAGCATTGGACGATGCGGTGTATGAACTGCTTGAACTTGTAGGTTTAGCGCGCACTCACGCTAACAGTTATCCGCAGGAGTTCAGTGGTGGTCAGCGTCAGCGTATCGCCATTGCGCGCGCACTGGCGAGTGAGCCGACTTTGATTGTCGGGGACGAACCAGTCTCGGCATTAGATGTGTCAGTTCAGGCGCAAGTCATTAACTTGATGAACGAACTTAAAGCCAAGTTTGGATTGACCTTGGTGCTGATCTCTCATGATTTATCGGTCATTGAGCATATGGCGGATCGCGTGATCGTGATGTATCTCGGCCAGATCGTTGAAATGGGCACTACCGAAGAGGTGTTCAATCATCCGCGTCATCCGTATACCCAAGCGCTGCTGAGTTCGATTCCCCATCCAGTGCCGGGGTCGAATCAGCTGAAAACCTTGCAAGGCGAAATTCCCAACCCGAAACAACTTCCTGAAGGCTGCTATTTCCGTTCGCGCTGTCAATACGCTGGCTTGCGCTGTGGGCAGGAGCATCCTCAAGTGGCGAAAGTTGCGGCTAGTGAGTCACTGAGCAGCCATCAAGTCGCCTGTTTTCAGCACAAGCAAGTGCCTGAATTTATACCCGTTCAGCTCGATGAGTTGGAGTCTGATGACTATCAGACTCGACGTCGGCTCTATCAGCTTTATTCATGATAAATGCGTCTCTTCATCGTGAAGAGCAGCATGGAATCACCACGAAGGTTAATACCATCGCAATAAGGACATAGTATGAAAATGAAAAAAGCAACGCTGTTGTTGATGGCGCTCCTTGCGCCGTTAGCGAATGCTAAAGACATCACCATCGGGTTGAACGCCGACCCAGATGCGCTTGATCCAGACTTAAGCCGCACTATGGTGGGTCGTGAAGTTTACACTTCGCTGTTTGATAAGCTTATCGACATCGACCAGCAGATGAACCTCAAACCTATGCTGGCGACCAGCTGGGAATGGGTAGATAACAACAAAGCTTTGGTGATGAAACTGCGTAAAGACGTGGTCTTCCATGATGGCGCACCATTTAACGCTGAAGCGGTGAAATACAACATCAATCGTTCGATGACCATCGAAGGTTCACGTCGTAAAGGTGAGCTTAACATGGTGTCTGGCGTGGAAGTGATTGACGAATACACAGTCAAAATTTTGCTCAAGCAGCCATACATTCCACTGCTTGCTGCGCTGGCGGACCGCGCCGGTATGATGGTGTCGCCAAAGGCGGCGCAAGCTGAAGGTAAAAACTTTAGCCATCACCCAGTTGGCAGCGGCCCATACCAATTTGATAATCGCGTTTCTCAAGACCGCATCGTGCTCGACAAGTTCGACAAATACTGGGAAGCGGATCATTATCACTTCGACAAAGTGACCTTTTTGCCATTGCCAGATTCCACCATTCGTTTGGCGAACTTGAAAGCGGGCCAGTTAGATATCGCAGAGCGTCTCGCGCCAAGCGATGTGGGCAGCGTAAAGGCAGATTCACAGCTTAGCCTAGTGGAAGCGACCGGCATCGGTTACAACGGTATTACTTTTAACCTTGGCTACGGCGCGAACAAAGATAAAGACATGGCGGTGAAAAATCCGTTGGTGCGTGAAGCGTTTGAGTACGCCATCGACCGTAACGTGATTAATCAAGTGGTGTTTGCCAACCAATATTTGGTCGACAACCAATGGGTGAGCAATGACAGCCCATACCACGCGCCAGGCCTGCCAGTGCCAAAACGCGACATCAAAAAAGCCAAAGCTTTGCTCAAACAAGCGGGTTTGAAAACAGTGAACATCGAATTGATGATCGCCAATACCACTGAAGCCACACAGATTGGCCAGGTGATTCAAGCCATGGCTGCTGAAGCTGGTATCAACATCAAGCTGAAAACCATGGAATTCGCCACCTCACTGCAAGCGCAAAGCAAAGGTGAATACGAAGCCTACATTCTTGGTTGGAGTGGCCGTGTTGACCCAGATGGCAACATCTACTCGTTTTACGGCGAAGGCGCGCCGCTTAACGAAAACGGCTTTGATGATAAAGAAGTTCAAGACTTGCTGATTAAAGCGCAAAGCGAAGCGGATATTGAAAAACGTAAGCAATATTACGCCAGTGCAATGAAGAAAGTGCTTGAGACTCGTCCTCAACTTTATCTCTACCACCCGAAATGGCAATGGGGTGTATCGAAAGACATCACTGGTTTCAAACCGTATGGAGACGGCATGCCACGTCTTCGTGATGTGCAGTAACCGCTCTACCGCTTAAGAGGGAGTGTGCTCCCTCTTAGACAAGGAAAGTCCTATGCTGAAATTTATTCTTAAGCGTATTTATACCGCGATACCGACTCTGTTTTTGATCTCGCTGTTTATTTTTGGTTTGCAAAAACTGATTCCTGGCGACCCGGCGCTGATTCTGGCTGGGGAAGATCGCAGCCTAGAGGCGATTGCTTATATTCGCGATGCTTATCACCTCAATGAGCCAATCATCAACCAATACCTTTACTGGTTGGGGGATGCGTTGCAAGGCGATCTAGGCACTTCGATTCGCAGTGATGAATCGGTGACTTCGCTGCTGCTGACAAAATTACCTGTGACCATCGAGCTGAGTATCTTTGCCATGCTGTTTGCGATTGTCATCAGTATTCCAATGAGTGTGATTGCGGCGGTTAAGAAAAATTCTGGCTGGGACTTTTCTTCTAGTTTAGTCGCACTGGCGGGCCAATCGATTCCTAACTTTTGGCTCGGGTTTATGATGATCCTTTTGGTCTCGGTACGCTGGGGGCTGCTTCCTGCCTCAGGCTATGTAGGGCCGACCGAAAGCTTAGTGCAAAACCTACAAACCATGATTATGCCCGCATTCGTGCTCGGCACTGGGTTAGCGGCGACGCTGTTTCGCCACTCACGCGGCGCCATGCTGGAAGTGTTGGCCGCTGATTTCATTCGCACCGCCCGCGCTAAAGGGGTATCGCGAAAAGTCATTTATCTAAAACACGCGCTGCGTAACGCGCTGATCCCGGTTGTGACCATGGCGACCATTCAGTTTGGCGAACTGCTAGGCGGCGCGGTATTAACCGAGCAAGTATTTACCATTCCGGGGCTTGGCAAATTAATTGTCGACTCAGTATTTAACCGTGACTTTCCAGTCGTTCAAGGTGTGGTGATGTTCTCTGCGTTGATGTTCATCGTCAGCAATATCGTCGCCGACATCGCTTATTACGTGCTTGATCCTAAACTGCGCCACAGAGAGGTGTACTAATGACCACTGCTGTTTATTCCAACGTCAGCGACGCGAAATTGGGCTGGTGGGCCAAATGGTCACAAAATCGAGCGTGGAAAAAATTTCGCGCTAATCCGATTGGTTGGATCGGTCTGAGCGTCATCGTTATTTTCGTTTTGCTTGCCGTGTTTGCGCCGCTACTGGCGCACTATGACCCGACCAAAACCGACTGGATGGCGGTGCGTAAACCGCCGTCAATGCAGTACTGGCTCGGTACCGATGAAATCGGCCGCGACATTTACAGCCGCTTGCTTTATGGCGCGCGTGCCTCCTTGATGGCGGGTTTCTTCTCGGTGTTTATCGCTTTCATTATCGGCGTGCCACTTGGCATGGTAGCCGGCTATTTCGGTGGTTATTTTGACGCGGTGATTTCACGTTGCACCGAAGCAATTATGGCGATGCCATCGCTGATTTTGGCGATAGCTCTGGCGGCAGCGCTGGGGGCTAACCTGACCAATGCCATGATCGCCATCGGTATTGCCAATGTGCCGCTATTTATTCGTTTAACGCGTGGGCAAGTATTGTCAGTGAAATACATGGAATACGTCGAAGCGGCGAATTCGGTTGGGGTTTCCCACTTTGGTATTTTGCTCAAATACATTCTGCCGAATATTTTGGCACCACTGTTTATTCAAGTCACTTTATCACTGGCGAGCGCGATTATTGCCGAATCGAGCTTGTCGTTTCTTGGCTTAGGTCAGCAACCGCCAGCTGCAAGCTGGGGCAGTATGCTGAATGCCGCCAAAGGCTTCCTGACACAAGCGCCATGGATGGCGATTTGGCCGGGAATGGCCATTTTCATCATAGTGATGGCATTCAATTTATTTGGCGATGCGCTTCGTGATGCGTTCGATCCAAAGTAATAAGAAGGATAATTTATGAAAATTCACTCAACCTCTTACCCTTATGCATCGCAGCGTAACGCGGTGTACAGCACCAATGGCATGGTGGCGACGTCTCAGCCGCTGGCCTCACAAGCTGGGTTGCGAATTTTGCAACAGGGTGGTAACGCCGTTGATGCCGCCATTGCGATGGCAGCGGCGTTGACTGTGGTCGAGCCAACCTCTAATGGGATCGGTGGTGACGCATTTGCGCTGGTTTGGATTAAAGACAAGCTGCACGGTTTAAATGCCAGCGGTTTATCGCCACAAGCGATCAGCGCTGACAAAGTGCGTGCTGCTGGGGAGAGTGAAATGCCGACTTACGGTTGGACGCCAGTCACGGTACCTGGCGCGCCGTCTGCTTGGGCCGCGCTTAATGAGCGCTGGGGTCAATTGTCTTTACTCGAATGTTTAACTCCGGCGATTGAATACGCTGAAAACGGTTATCCGCTCAGCCCGACTTTGGCTAAAAACTGGGGCAAAGCGGCAGTGAAATTTGCCAAGTTGAAACGTGAAAGCGAGCAAGGCGAAGTGTTTGATGAGTGGCTAAAAATCTTCACTTCTAATGGCCGTGCTCCTGAGCTTGGGGACGTTTGGCGCTCTCCCGATCACGCAGTCACTTTACGCGCGATTGGGGAAACCAATGCCAAGGCGTTCTATCAAGGTGAACTGGCTAAAAAAATGGCCGAGGCTTCCAAGCAAGCGGGTGGCTACTTGGCGTATGAAGATTTGGCTGAGCACCAAGTCGAGTGGGTTGAACCGGTGAAAACGGATTACCGTGGCTATGATGTGTGGGAAATTCCGCCAAATGGCCAAGGCATGATTGCGTTGATGGCGCTTAATATCATGAAACAGTTTGATGCCGTCAAACATAATGATGCCGAAAACATGCACAAGCAGATTGAAGCGATGAAACTCGCCTTTGCTGATGGCTTGCACTACATCACCGATGAGCGCGACATGAAAGTCAGCACTGAATCTTTGCTTTGTGACCAATATGCGGCGCAGCGCGCGGCACTGATTACTTGTTACGCGCAGCAGCATTGTCCTGGCGAACCCAAAGCCAGCGGTACTGTCTACCTCGCGACTGCCGACAACCAAGGCAACATGGTGTCGTTTATTCAAAGTAACTACATGGGCTTTGGTTCTGGTGTGGTGGTTCCTGGCACTGGCATTGGTCTGCAAAACCGCGGCCATACGTTTTCACTCGATGAAACCCATGTTAATTATCTACAGCCGCGTAAGCGCACTTACCACACTATTATTCCTGGCTTTATTAGCCAAGGTGGCAAAGCGGTTGGGCCATTTGGAGTGATGGGCGGTTTTATGCAGCCGCAAGGACATATGCAAGTGGCGATGAACTTAATCGATTTTGAGCTTAATCCGCAATCTGCGTTGGATGCACCACGCTGGCAGTGGCTTAAAGGCAATCAAGTCACGGTTGAGCAAGAAATGCCAGCTCATATTGTTCAATCGCTGCAAGCTTTTGGTCACGACGTCACGATTGCTCCAGATCGCGGCAGTTTTGGTCGCGGTCAAGCAATATTGCGTGACCCCGATAGCCAAGTACTGGTCGGCGGCACTGAGTCGCGTACCGATGGCGCGGTAGTAGGTTACTGATCTTTTCTTTCCTGTGTTTTGATATTTTGTGTATTTTGGCTAAGCGCGCAAGCGGCTTAGCCTTTTTTTGTCTGGGTGTTTTATCCAGCCTGTTGATTATTGGCGAGTATTTATCGAGTCCAGCACATAGAGAGGTTGGGCAATTCTCAATTTTGATTTGAGTTATCTACTTAGACTTCAAACTGTCATTTATTTCGACATAGACGTCTGTGTCGGTAACGCAAAATATATTGAGGAAACGATCATGGCAGGTTGGTTTGAAATCGACAAAAGCACCAATGACAAATTTAAATTCGTATTAAAAGCGGGCAACGGCGAAATTATTCTATCTAGTCAGATGTACGAAGCAAAAAGCGGCGCACAAAACGGTATCGAATCGGTACAGGTGAATTCGCAGCAAGAGGCGCAGTTTGCCAAAGAAATCTCGACGAACGACAAGCCATATTTCAACTTAGTAGCGGCGAATCATCAGATCATTGGTACCAGTCAGATGTATTCAAGCACGTCGGCACGTGATAACGGTATTCGCTCAGTGATGGAAAATGGTAATAGTGATGACATAAGGGATCTCACGCTAAGCTAAATCCCTCATGCCATGGGCTGAATCGAATTAGAATAAATATCGCGCGCCGATGTAAGCACCATCGACGGTCACATCAAGATCGCCAACGCTAACGTAGGCGGCGCGATAACCTAGATGTACAAGAATTTGTTGGTTAAGTTCCACGCCTAACTCGGCACCAAACTGGTAAGCCGATTCGGTTTGAGAGCCCGAAAGACCGCTTACCGGCAATTCAGCTTCAAGTTCTAGGCGTCCCATGCCGGCTAATAGCGCGATATACATATCGCCCCAATCATAGTCGACGATAAATCTTGGCTTGGCGTTAATAAATACGCCAGAGCCATCGACATCTAAGACATTTTGATAACTCACCTGGCCTAAAGAGCGATATTCCGCTTCGACGCCGAGTTTTACTCCGCGATGCAAAGCGAGTTCATAGCCAAGGGCAAGGTTGTATCCAAAATGACCAAATTCGCTATCCTCCTCAATGGTTGTACCGCTTGCTTCCAGTGCGATCTGATTGTTTGTCACCCAATCGACGCCGAAATACAGGCGATTTTGCTTATCGATTGGCGTTGGTTGCGAATTAGCAAAAGCACTGCTGCTAATGATGAAACCCGCAACGGCAGGTATGAACCACTGCTTAGTTGTTGAGATGCTGACCATATAGTTATGTGTTGTATTGGCGTAAAGGTACTGCTTAAGTCAATGTATTGCTCAAGTAGATGTAGTGTTTATATGCACGTATCGCTTAGCTGAACGTAAAGCATAAACAGCCATTTAGCGTCTTAGTTGGCGCTCGACTTTTTTTCGGCCGAGCTCGTGCATTAAGCTGCTCACGGTTGTCATGTAATTCATCGCTTCTTGTTCGGTCTTAAATGCCTGACGGTAGAAGAAATCATCGCCGTGATGGGCTTTGATCATAAACAAGTAGCTGTTGCCTTTGGGTTGCGTCCACAGTGCATCGATCTCAATAGGCCAGAGCCGATTTTCCTTTTTGTCGACAGCGCAAATAAAATCACCACTTTCCATGCTTTCAATTGTGAGTTCATCAAATAGTCGTTTATGGGTCATGAGCGGATTCTCGTTAAAGTCATTGGAGTGAGCTCAACTGAGTGCTATGCCCCAATTTGGCTCTTAATCATTCTTTGGTATGACTAACAAGCTAACACCATTTAATGGTATTTCATTCTGTTTTTGCAATCTTTGGTTTTAAATTCTGAATGGGGTCACAACCGGTTTTAGAGTTGAGAATGAGCGATAAATTACGCGCAGAATCGGCGCTTTTTTATTGGTGTGATGAATGAGATTGGCAACGCAGCAAGTTAAGTTGTCGCAGCAAGAGGCAACATTCGCATGGCAAATAATGGCGTTAATTATCTAATGCCATGAGCACCGCTGGTTCAGAATGAGGCTGTAGGCTGGTGGGGCAATTACTGGTGTACTAAATGCCTGGCAAGCAGAGTTGCAAGGTGCAGCGGTTTACGCTCGGTTAACGCGTAGATTTGTTCACTACACGAAAAGCCATTACACACAATGGTCGCATCGGGATGAGCATTCAATGCCGGTAGCAGCTCAAGTTGCGCCATTTTGCGCGACAGTTCGTGATGCTCAGCTTCCAAACCATAACTGCCGGCCATGCCGCAGCAACTGGCTTGGATAAATTCAAACTTTAAATTGGGAATTAGGCGCAGCACTTTACGCATCGATTTAAGCGCGCCCACCGCTTTCTGGTGGCAATGACCATGAACCATGACTTGCTGCCCTTCGCTAGGCGTAAAATCCAGCGCCAAACGACCGACATGGCTTTCCCGAGCCACAAATTCTTCAAACAACAGCGTATTTTGCGCCAGAGTTTTGGCTTGCTCACCTAAGTTGAGCATTAAAAATTCATCACGCAACATCAACAGTGTCGATGGCTCTAGTCCAACTACTCGATAGTTTAATGCCAGATAAGGTTGTAATTTGTCGATCAGCGCGCGTGCCTGTTTGGTGGTTCGTCCGGTATAGCCTTGAGAAAATAGACTGCGCCCACTGTCTAAAATAGGTGCGTTTGACTGTGAAGTGGGATGAAGCGTAATCACGTGATAGTGAGCGGCATGCAGAACTTTCAGCGCGTCGGTGACGATATGTGGATGAAACAAGGCGGTAAAGCTATCGATCAGTAAAACCACTCCGCGTGAGTCTAGCCGTTTTGGTGTCGCGCTGTGATTACGCTGGGCTTGCAAGCGTGAATCTTGATAGGGCGCTTTTGCCGGTAAGGGCAGATCGATATTGGGATTGATATTAAGTAACTTCGCGCAAACTCGCTTTAGTATTGAACTGCGATTTCTAAATGCAATCATGTGGCGCAAACTTGGATAACGATAGGCGAGATAGGGAAATTCGGCGAACAACCATTGACGCAGTGAGCGGTGGCCAGAGCGACGCTTTTGCGCTAGATATTCTGCTTTGATTGCAGCCATATCTAAGCTGTTTTCACAGTCGCGTTTACAGCCTTTACAAGATACACAGTGTTCAAGCGAGGTGGCGAGCGAATGATCAGAAAGCATCGCATCTTCGCTTTGATTAAGTACCGCTTTTAATAGTTGTACTCGTCCGCCCGGTGAGAGTTTTGGGTCACCAGTAACCCGAAAGCTCGGACACATCACGCCTTTGTTGTCGGGTTGCTGACAAACGCCACTACGAATACATACCGAAACGGCTTTCGCAAAGTTACCGCCATGTTTGGGAATGTCGGCATACGCATCGCCCATGCCTTGATCGTGGTAGTTAGACCAATCTAGCGCCTTTTTCATCGAAATTATCCCTATTTCACTGAAATTTTTCCCTATATGAAATTGGTAAAATTTATCAAGTTCCTGCGTTTTTCAGCAAATGACGGCTGTATGTCACAGGCTCAATCACTCCATTAACCGACAAACGTTGACCAATTCCTTAGGTCAGTTTCAAGATCAGTGCCAAAGCATAAACCAGATATGACAAGCGCAGATATGGGTAAAAATGATCGGGGAAGCTTTGAAAGAGAGAGTTAGAACCGTCGTTTTCTACAAGCTCAATCTGAACTTGATGATTTTGCTCCACCATCGGGGCTTATCTATGGGGATGTTGTAATCACATGCTTCTGGCATAAACCACATTGAGTTGTGTTTGCTGTTAGGCGGCAAGATGTCAAATTCTTCAAAATACTGAAGACAAAAAGGTGTGGTCTGCCCTATATAATCTCCTTTTGAGTTATAAAGGACGAGATATTTTTTTTCTTGCCAAAATTGTACGAATGAAATAGGTGTTGTTACCGAAACGTCATATAAGCCAATCTTCCATTTCCCATCCTCACTATATGTATAACGGAAAGAGCTCATCTCGTAATTTGGGATAACAGGGGATAAAATTAACCAGTAGGCGAGTAGTGGTATTGAAAGTAAAGTGATAATGAATCTTTTCAATGTCATATATTACAAGCTCAACCTAAATTTAATGATTCTGCTCCACCATCTTGGTTTTACCTCTGGAATGCTGTAGTCACATTCTTTAGGAAGAAATAATAGATCGTCAAGGTCGCTATCCGGAAATATTGCATTGTAGTCAAGTAGCGATTGATAACAGAATGGAGTGCTTTGGCCGATGTATTCATCATTTTCATTGTATAAAACGATGTAATTTTTCTCCTGTATGTATTGAACTAAAGAAATAGGAGTGGTTGGTGATACGTCATATACTGCTATTTTCCATTTTCTATCCTCACTATATGTATAGTACGGATCATGAATATTTTTATTCGGTATTACTGGAGATAAAATTAACCAGTAGGCGAGTAGTGGTATTGAAAATAAAGCGATAATGAATCGTTTAAATGTCATATTTTACAAGCTCAATCTAAATTTAATAATTCTGCTCCACCAGTTTGGTTTATCTATAGGAATGCTATAGTCACATTCATCCGGAAGGAACCATATTGAATTATGACTTCTGTTAGGTAGTAGAATATTAAAGTCCATAAATGATTGCAGACAAAAAGGAGTCGTTTGTCCTATATACTCATCTTTTGAATTGTATAATACAAGATACTTTTTTTCTTGCCAGAACTGAATGAATGAAATGGGAGTGGTTACAGAAATATGATAGATAGAAAATTTCCATTTTCCATCTTTACTGTTCCAATGATAAGTATATTCATCTGTGTAATTAGGTATTACAGGAGACAGAATCAACCAGTAGGCGATTAGTGGTATTGAAAGTAAAGCGATAATGAATCGTTTAAATGTCATATTTTACAAGCTCAACCTAAATTTAATGATCTTGCTCCACCATCTGGGGTTTACTACGGGGATGGTGTAGTCACATTCATTAGAGACAAATAAGAGAACGTCTAGGTCGCTCTCCGGAAATATTACATTGTAGTCAAATAACGGTTGATAACAGAATGGTGTACTTTGTCCGATGTATTCATCGTTTTTATTGTATAAAACAATGTATTTTTTCTCCTGCCAGTACTGAACAAATGAAATAGGGGTAGTCGATGATACTCTATACTCCGCAATTTTCCATTTTCCATCGTCGCTATATGTATAAAATGCCTTATCAAGACTTTCTTCTGGTATGACTGGCGAAAACATTAACCAGTAGGCGAGTAGTGGTATTGAAAGTAAAGCGATAATGAATCTTTTAATTGTCATATATTACAAGCTCAACCTAAATTTAATAGTTGTGCTCCACCATCTTGGGTTCTTGGCTGGAATATTATAGTCACATTCATCAGGAAGGAAGGTCAGGTCGTCAAGGTTGCTACCCGGAAATGCTACATTATAGTCAAATAACGACTGATAGCAGAATGGAGTGCTTTGTCCGATGTATTCATCGTTTTCATTGTATAAAACAATGTAATTTTTCTCTTGTAAGTACTGAACTAACGAAATAGGAGTGGTTGGTGATACGTCATATACTGCTATTTTCCATTTCCCATCGTCACTATATGTATAGTAAACGTTATCACTTTTAGCATCAGGTATAACTGGTGATAAAATTAACCAGTAGGCTAGCACGGGTAATGAAATTAAGGTTGCTGCTATATGTTTAAACATCTTCGTGCCTAAATACTTAATCCGAATCTGATAACTTTGCTTCATCATTAATGGATAAATTTAGTTTGATGCTAACACCGTTGAGTGAATCTTTCTGACCGTAATACTAGGTAACTTGACGTAATATATAGTGTTTTGGAAGGTTTTGGATGGGTGTCAGTTTTTTGGGGGGATTGCTGATGTCTGGCCTTTTAAAAGAGAGCAACTTCAATTGTATGGTCATTATGCGAGCATATGCAGCAAGGGCTAAGCAGGTATTAACCGCTTAGCCCTTGTAGTATATGGCGCTCCCAACAGGATTCGAACCTGTGACCTGCCCACTTAGCGCCAGAGCATAAAGCGGCGGCAGTTAACCTTATTGGTTAGTGCTTATAGCTCTTTACATAGTGATAAGTCGTTTACGAAGAAGCTCATAAGGTTGTTTTTATAACCAAGCTCTTTCGGGCACTCAATCATATGATTTGGTTGAATGACGAGGAAATAATTAGCCTGATTAATCACTAGCCCTGCGACTAAACCGATAATAAATAATACAGCTAGCAGTTTATTGTTAGGTTTACTTTCTTTTAGAAAAGCAACCTCGATCAAACGGTGATAAAAAATGGGAATTAAACCAAAGAAGCCACCAAATAGAACTGCAGGAATGTATCCAATAGGTTCATAGAGAACTTTTTCAACAGAATCCATTGGAAAGGGAAGGAAAGTCAAGCATAACCATGCATAACCAAGAATGAATGCAGGACTAACAAACGCCCAAATAACTCGATACATTGCTCGTTAGACCTATAATAAGCTCAATCTAAATTTAATGATTTTGCTCCACCATCTGGGGTTTTCTACAGGGATGCTAAAGTCACATGTCTCTGGAATAAAACGAACAAATAAATCACTTTTCGTTGGGAATAAAATATTTGGGTCTAGAACCGACTGCGTACAGAAAGGCGTGCTTTGTCCGATATATTCACCTTTGTCGTTATATAAAACCATGTACTCTTTGTTGAAAAGAAATTGTATAAATGATATCGGTGTTGTTGCTGAAACCGGGAATTCACCAATTTTCCATTTCCCATCATCACTATAGGTATAGTAGGCGTAATCATTTTCAGAATTGGGTATCACTGGAGATAAAATTAACCAGTAGGAGAGTAGTGGTATTGAAAGTAAAGCGATAATGAATCTTTTTAATGTCATATATTACAAGCTCAACCTAAATTTAATAATTTTGCTCCACCAATTGCTTTTGGTTGTTGATAGAGTGTAAACGCATTCTTCAGGTATAAAGTAAACATTATCCTTGGTATTAATAAAATCTGTATGTATAGGAAATACTACGTTGAAATCCTCAAAAGACTGTAAGCAGAAAGGGGGGCTTTGGGTGATATAATTATTATCCTTATCATAGAGAACTATATATTTTTTGTAGAAAGTATTGTATTAACGAAATAGGTGTTGTTGGTGATACTCGATATATTCCAACTTTCCAATTGCGATTATCACTATAAACATAAAACGTATGTTCATCGTTTATACTTGGGGTTACAGGTGATAATAAAAACCAGTATGCCGTTACCGGTATAGTCAGGGAAGTCAGGATCATTTTTTTAAACATCTATGCACCTAAATACTTAATCTAAATTTGATGATCTTACTCCACCATTCAGGTTTATCCGTTGGAATCGTGTAGTCACAAGATTCTGGTATAAATAGTAAAGAGTTATGTGTGTTATTTGGGAATAATGCGCTAAATCCCCAGAAACTTTGAAAGCAGAAAGGGGTACTTTGACCAATATACTCTCCATCAGATTTATATAAAACCACGTATCTTCTATTTAAAAGATATTGTATGGATGATATAGGTGTTGTTGCACTTATATCATATATAGCAATTTTCCATCTCCCATCATCACTATATTTATAGTAGATGGGGTGATTTTCAGAATTGGGTATAACTGGCGATAAAATTAACCAGTAGGCTAGCATTGGTAATGAAATTAAGGTTGCTGCTATATGTTTAAACATCTTCACGCCTAAATACTCGATCCGAATCTGATAACTTTGCTTCATCATTAATAGATAAATTTAGTTTGATGCTAACACCGTTGAAGGAATCTTTCTGACCGTAATACTAGGTAACTTGACGTAATATATAGCGTTTTGGAAGGTTTTGAATGGGTGTCAGATTTGGTGGTGATAGCTACAGTACTGAGGTCTGGCCTTTTAGAAAAGCAACCTCGATCAAACGGTGATAAAAAGCGGGAATGTATCCAATTGGTTCATAGAGAACTTTCTCAATAGAGCCCATAGAAAAGGGAGGAAATGTCAAGCATATCCATGCATAACCAAGAATCAATGCAGGACCAAAAAACGCCCAAATAACTCGATACATTGCGTGTTATAGACCTATTACAAGCTCAACCTATATTTAATGATTTTGCTCCACCATTTTGGGTTCTTGGCGGGAATATTATAGTCACATTCATCAGGAAGGAAGGACATTTTGTCAAGGTTGTCACCCGGAAATACTACATTGTAGTCAAATAACGATTGATAACAGAATGGTGTACTCTGCCCGGTGTATTCATCGTTTTTATTGTATAGGACAATGTATTTTTTCTCCTGCCAGTACTGAATAAATGAAATAGGAGTGGTTGGTTGTACTCTGTACTCCGCAATTTTCCATTTTCCATCGTCACTATATGTATAAAATGCCTTATCCAGCTTTTTTTCTGGTATGATTGGCGAAAAAATCAACCAGTAGGCTAGCACGGGTAATGAGATTAAGATTACTGTTATATGTTTAAACATCTTTATGCCTAAATAATCAATTCGAATTTGATGATTTTACTTCATCATAAATGAGTTCATCAATGTGATTTAATATTAACGTTATTGTGTGTTTTTTAGTATATCATTAACATAATGTATTTTTTTGAATAAGTGCCGCATTTTAATAACTACTGACTTAATCGAAAATTTTTAGTGAGATAATGTATTATTATGGATGATTTTAGTCCCCATTACTTATCTTGGTTTTATTAAAATGTATCTTCGCTGAGTGTAACGAGATGATTTAATTTATAAAAATGAAAGAATACTGTTTATATACAATTGATTGATATAAGATAGGGCTGGTGAAATATCAGTGGTTAGTCTATGAAAAGGCGTAAGTTGCCAGAACTAAGGTAAGATTTTAGGTAAATAAACGCGAACGAACTCGTTCACTTCTTAGTTGAAAATTTAAATAATCGATTGAAATAAAAAGTTTTAAGCGATTCTTAGTTTCGACGGCGGATGCATAAAGCGATTGAACAGGATTCGTCAGACGCGAAGTTCCGCAAAACTTTTGAGCGAAAATATGTTGATAGCATTGATCTTATTATACGTTTATATATGTATCAAATAACATCATGCATGGATACTGGCGGTAGATATGGTTTTGAGAAAGGTTATGTTCTTTTTGACAGTGGCCATTATTATTGGCTGTTTAGGGGTTATGTCTACCAGCGACCCTATTGCTCTAAAAGAGATGTACCAAAGCCCATTTGATTGGTTGACCTCGTTGGTAGAACTGCTTTATTTGTTAGCCTTCTATAGTTACGCATTTGATAAAAAATATTTTTCCAAACCAATGCTTTATGTTTTGATGATACTTGTTCCTGTTATCGGTATTATCCCTGAAATCATTGAACTAAAAGATTCGTTTATGTATATGTCGAGCATGTTCATTTTCAACAGTATTATACTTATGGTGTTAATCTATGGTGGAGTGACTTATATCTTGGTGAAACTACTCCATAGAAATAAAATATAGAACTTATGTTCAATAGAGTCTGATGGTTTTATATCAATATTATCTATAGGGGGTATTTTTGTATATAAAATACATTTTCTGAGGTTTCTGATAAGTTTTAATTCGAATTTTTATTATCTATATTAATTTTCCAATGACTAATTAAATATCATGATATAAAGCTTATTTTGTAACATTCTGGTTTTTATTGATTTTGTGGAATGTTTGTTAGTGTTTTTAATGTAATTGTTATTGGTGGGTGATTTATTTTTTAGATATTTAATTTGATGAATTTAAATGAAAGGTATACTTTAGATGGTGGAGGGTTAATTATAAAATTCGATGTAAAAGGAATTTTCGATAATGCATTTTCTTACTGTAGTCTACAATCCTTAGGATTTCCTAAATCATTAATGACATTGCCGAACTGGTTTTCGATAAAGTGAAAAATCGGTAAAATGCTGCTTGGATGAGAGACCGGTAATGGTTAAGAAAATCAGATTTTAACTGCTTGGCTGGGAAAATTAGTGATGTGTAGGCATGAAATGTTTAAATATTAAGTTATCACTCGGATTTTTGGTAATATACGATTTTATAATTTTGGAAATAAGAATGTGACTGTTTGGCTAATGGATAAGTTATTACTACTGATTTTCGGGATCAGTTTTGCTGCGGCAGCATGGATATGTTTCTATTATCTACAAGTCTATGCGTTTTATGGCTTGGCATTGTTACTGGTTGTCGGTTATGGTATTCCATTTATTACGCGTTATAGAAAGCAGGAATAGAGTCGATCTTACCAGCATGAAGAAAGGAGGGGTATGCCTTCCTTTTATTTGCCCATAATAAAGGTATTTATGAAAAAACAAGCGTTGGTATTGTTTTCGTTTCTTATCATTGGTGGTTCGACTCTCGCTGCAATGTCCAAAGTAGGTAACTCGGTTGAAAGAGTGATCGAGTTTTTTAACTCGTTGCTTGGTTACATCTGTATAGTTATGCTTTTTGCCCATTATAAAGGTGTATAGTTTTTTTCTAGTAACGCGATCAAGTGTTTTTCTGGGGTGTTTATTTTCATCACGCTGGCTGACGCCATCTACCCTATTTATGAATATAGTGAACAGAATATACCTTCCGATTATTGGACGATATTTTGGTTTCAACTAATTTTCAATGTATTTGTGGTAAAAGTTATTACATCGAAATCTTCACAGTAAGACTCATTGCAGCGGTCAACTGAAATTGGCCACGGTCTAAAAAGTTATTCTCAATAAAGCTGTTCAGACGCAAGTGACAGGGTTAGGATTATATATCCTTATGAGTTACATAACATCAAGTTGATTTGGAAAGAGAATGAACATCAGGTTTTCCTGTTATCCAGAGCCTCTAGTCATCGCAGTAATGAATACGGGGTTACGTCGTGGCGAGTTGTTGGGATTAACATGAAAAGATGTGATGCGATAGTGTGGTGATCTAACCGTAAAAGTTGGAGTGCCAAATTTAAATAGAGAGTTACATTCCCTTTGAATAACGTATTGGTTAATGTATTTTCTCATTGGAATTTCAGTAAGGAATCACTAACTAACGTTAAAAATCTATGGATGAAGCTATTCAGTGACTCTGTTATTGAGGATTTGCGTTTACATGATTTTCGCCACTATTTTGTTAGTAAGCTGTAATATCTGGTGTTGACTTGAACATTGTTCGAGAGTTATTGGATCATTCCGATCTAAAAATGACCTAAGTAATCTATGTCCACTCCGTGCTAGTAGTTAATTTTATTAGCTAAAGGCTCAACCTAAATTTAATGATTTTTCTCCACCATTTAGGCTTGTCGATATAAATAGTAAAGTCACATTCTTCAGGCATAAACCATAGATCACTATGATAGTTATCTGGAAATAATATATTGTAATCATCAAAGGATTGAGAACAGAAAGGTGTACTTTGTCCTATGTACTCGCCATTTTTTTTGTACAGTACAATATATTTCTTCTCTTGCCAGAACTGAATAAATGATACAGGAGTAGATACAGATACCCTATATATTCGTAATTTCCATTCTCCATCTTCACTATATATATAGTGACCGACACTCATTTTTCTGTTGGGATAACTGGAGACAAAACAAGCCAGTAGGCGAACACTGGTAAACACAGTAAGGTTAACAATACTTTTTTCATTATCATTTACATTCTATCTCAATAACTTTATGCTCGTTTAATGGTGATAACCCGTACACATCGTAGAATAATACCAAATCTCTTCCTGAATTGTGTTTATCTTGCCATTTTCTAAAATATTTATTCGATACAGTTACACAGTAATAAGATTTTTATGAATCTTTACGGGAGTTATATCAATAAGAGTTAGTATGATTCATGTGATGGGATTTATCTAAAATGCCATTTATTCCATATTTAAAGCTTGTTGTATCTGGTATTTGGTTAAAATTAAGTACTTAAAAATCAAAATCAGTGCTAATAGAGTTTTTCTGTTGAATTATTTCAATAAATATTTTTATCTCTTTAAATATTGCACTGTATGACCGTTTTTTGCTAATTTATAACTAATTTTATCTTTAGTAAATATATTAAGATGCAAAAATCCCGTTATCGTGTTGAAAAAATCAGCGCAGATCTTAGCCCTGGTCTAATAATTATTGAAACTCATGGTGATGGTAATGAAACTGTTATCTGGTATCTACAAGCGCAACTTAGCCGCCTGATACTTAAAGAGACTTGGGGCGATTACCTTTACTTAGCTGATTGGCAAGGTAAATTTTGCCGTTATCATATTCCTTCACAAACCTTGACCCATACCCAAAAGGTAGAGGCATATATTAGTATTGGTGCGAGATTAGGACTTTTTATGATTGAAGTAACTTTCATCGATAAAAATGACTATGATACACCAACGCTAGTTCGCCTAGATTCTAAAAATTTATCTATCTTATCTGAACATCGTCTTCCTTATGGTGATGACGTCTACGTAGATAGGTATGACTTATGCGTTCGTCGTCCCTTTAGTCCCCTCGCGAATGAGCTCTGGCTATACATATGCTCTAGTTACAAAGAACCAGAACCGCATAGTTTTTATCGTTTAAATCTATTATCAAAGCAAGAATCAATCATCGAGTTACCCCATATCGGAAACCATGATGAAGACTTCTGTTTACCAGCCCTTAATTTGGAGCTGAATTTAGGTGTCATGCTGTGTTGGGATGAGATGCCTGTCATTATCCAAGACGATGAATCTACTTTTGTTTTTCAACTATGCCTATTTGATATAGATAAGTCGGAGATCATTCGTAAGCTCCCTGTCCGAACTTACACAGCTTCTGAACTTAAACATTGTGGTGTCGATGCTGAAATTATTCAATTCGGCAAAGACGATGATATCGATGATTATTACCATCAGCTTACGCACATATATAGTTGGTTAAAAGCGATCGACTGGCAAGAAGATAAACTTTTACTCACGTTTGCTGATAAGACACTGTTGTTACACATTGATGGCCAATCAGAAGAGATTAATACCAAAACGGAAGTTACTCGAACTTGGCTACCAGAAGCTAGACTTGCTGAAAAAATAGGCGCCAATGTTGCTGTTTTTGTCGATGATCCAGAGCAAGCTTTCAAACAGATGCTTACTGTGTCACAAGATATTGAATCTGCGCGAAGAGGAAATACCTTCTCTTTTATGCTACTCGATATTAAGCACAACATAATTGAACAAAAAACATTTTACAAAGCACACATCGGTGAGCATATTGGCTTGATGAAGCAAATTCTGGCTAATTATTGTCATTATATCGAAACCGAATGTGATGAAGAGACTCTTTGGGAAACAAATGGGGAAGGTAGTTCACTTTGTCATTTAGCGAATGCGTTAGCTTCAACTGGCGATGTTGAGTTTCTACCACTGCTTCTTCAATATGTGTCAAAGCATGATTCTGACCACGATTGCTTTATGAACGAAAATATCGCTCCAACCGTCCGAGTGGCATACGATGAAGAGTTACCCTTAGTTAAAGAAATATTGAGTTATATCGATTTCGATGACTGGGGAGAAGATTGGGACTAAGATAACTTTAGGTGTGTTAGTTAGTTCGTACTATATCTGACACTTCAATTTAAAATGAAGAGAGTTTGTTCTGAAGTCGTTACGTCTGATGATCGAAAAGATAGGTGCTAGGTTGACTACATTAAACGCAGAGTATATGTTGAATTTATTCTGCGCTTGATATGCATAATGTGAGATCTTTTGCGTAAGTATTCCAACTACTTTTCCTAGATGTATATGATTCTGTTTTGCATTGTACGTAATGAGAGTCAACAAGTTTGTTGCTCAGATAGTATCTTGGAATAAGTGCCATTATTCCCAACGCGATGCTAATGAACATAAGATATAAATACATTTTTGAATGCATGGGAGATATCATGTCTCCCGTTTTGATTGTGTAAAATGTTTGATGAGTGGCAATAATTACAATCCCTACAAAAAAGACAAAACAAAACATCAAAAGAGCATAATTTATATAAGGCCACACTCGGAGTTTTTCTGGTAATTCCGTAAATGGAGACCACAAAACCTCGTAGAATCCTGCTTGATGAAATCCATAGAGAAGGAATAGAAATAAACTAATAAACAATGTGCGTTTTAGTATCATTGCATAGACTCTTTCATTTTTAACAAATTGTCAGATATATAGTCTTCATTGTCGGCGGTGTCTAGCCACCAACCTGTTCCAAGAGACACTGTGCAAAATAATACTCCAGCTGAGACTAGAGATACACCAATTACGATTGTAACAGAGCTGCTTTGGTTAAAGTGTTCTATTCTCTATATCAGTCACTGAATGGGGAAATAGGTCATACATAGTTCTATTACCTAGAATAAATTACATCCACTACTTTGAAAATTATGGAAAATATAATGTTGACTACAAATCCAAATTTTCACGTTATTCCACTATATTTATAGCACTTAAACCCGATTGAACCATCATTGGAGGGGATAGACCCTCTAGTGGTAACTCGAAGCACTAGTATTATCTAACCGTAAAAGCCGAGAATACAAAATCCAAAAAGACACGTATCGTCCCTTTGAATAACACAGTGATTGCCGACCTTTCTGATTGGAAAGAGCTAAATTTCCAAGCGAGAGATGTTTTTTTAGTGAGGCAAAGCGCTAATAGGCGTTAATAAACCATGGATGAAGTTACTCAGTGATGTTGCTATTAAATGTTTTCGTCTCCATTATTTTCGCTATCATTTTTCTAGCAAACTCATAATTGCTGGTGTTGATTTAAATATGGTTCGAGAGTTATCGGGTCACTCCGAACTGAAAATGATTCTAATGTATCCCCACTTAGATCCAGAGCATAAAGCAGCGGCAATTAATTTAATTTTATGATGAAATTAAAGGCTCAACCTAAATTTAATGATTTTGCTCCACCATCTGGGGTTTACCGCGGGGATGCTGTAATCACATTCTTTAGGAAGAAATAATAGGTCATCACGGTTTCTATTCGGAAATATTACATTATAGTCAAATAGCGACTGATAACAGAGCGGAGTAATTTGTCCGATGTATTCATCGTTTTTATTGTATAAAACAATATATTTTTTCTCCTGTAAGTACTGAACGAATGAAATAGGAGTGGTTGATGATACGTCATATACCGCTATTTTCCATTTCCCATCGTAACTATATGTATAGTAACCTTTATGAATATTTTTATACGGTATTACTGGCGAAAGAACTAGCCAGTAGGCTAGCACTGGTAATAAAATTAAGGTTGCTGCTATATGTTTAAACATCTTCGCGCCTAGATACTCAATCCGAATCTGATAACTTTGCTTCATCATTATTGGATAAATTTAGTTTGATGCTAACACCGTTGAGGGAATCTTTCTGACCGTAATACTAGGTAACTTGAAGTAATATATAGCGTTTTGGAAGGTTTTGAATGGGTGTCAGATTTGGTGGTGATAGCTACAGTGCTGATGTCTGGCCTTTTAGAAAAGTAACCTCGATCAAGCGGTGATAAAAAATGGGGATTAAACCAAAGAAACCACCAAATAGAACTGCAGGAATGTATCCAATAGGTTCATAGAGAACTTTTCCAACAGAAGCGATTGGAAAGGGAAGGAATGTCGAGCATATCCATGCATAACCAAGAATGAATGCAGGACCAAAAAACGCCAAATAACTCGATACATTGCGCGTTAGACCTATAATAAGCTCAATCTATATTTAATGATTTTGCTCCACCATCTGGGGTTTACCGCGGGGATGCTGTAGTCACATTCTTTAGGAAGAAATAATAGATCGTCAAGGTCGCTCTCCGGAAACATTACATTATAGTCAAATAACGATTGATAACAGAATGGAGTACTTTGTCCGATGTATTCATCGTTTTTATTGTATAATACAATGTATCGTTTTTCCTGTAAGTACTGAACGAATGAAATAGGAGTGGTTGGTGATACGTTATATACCGCTATTTTCCATTTTCCATCGTAACTATATGTATAGTAACCTTTATGAATATTTTTATTCGGTATCACTGGTGATAAAATTAACCAGTAAGCTAGCACTGGTAATAAAATTAAGGTTGTTGTTATATGTTTAAACATCTTCGCGCCTAAAGACTCAATCCGAATCTGATAACTTTGCTTCATCATTAATGGATAAATTTATTTTGATGCTAACACCGTTGGAGGAATCTTTCTGAACGTAATACTAGGTAATTTGACATAATATATAGAGTTTTGGAAGGTTTTGGGTGGGGGCAGATTTGGTGGTGATAGTTACAGTGCTGATTTCTGGGCTTTTAAGAGGGAGCAACTTCAATTGTATGGTTATTATATGGCGCTCCCAACAGGATTCGAACCTGTGACCTGCCCCTTAGCGTCAGAACATAAAGCTACAGCGGTTAATCTTATTGGTTAGTGCTTATAGCTTTTTGCATAGTGATAAGTCGTTTACGAAGAAGCTCATCAGGTTGTTTTTATAACCAAGTTCTTTCGGGCACTCAATCATATGATTTGGTTGAATGACGAGGAAATAATTAGCCTGATTAATAACTAGCCCTGCCACTAGACCGCTAATAAATAACACCGCAAGCAGTTTATTGTTAGGTTTACTTTCTTTTAGAAAAGCAACCTCGATCAAACGGTGATAAAAAATGGGGATTAAACCAAAGAAGCCACCAAATAGAACTGCAGGAATGTATCCAATAGGTTCATAGAGAACTTTTTCAACAGAAGCGATTGGAAAGGGAAGGAATGTCGAGCATATCCATGCATAACCAAGAATGAATGCAGGACCAACAAACGCCCAAATAATTCGATACATTGCGCGTTAGACCTATAATAAGCTCAACCTAAATTTAATGATTTTGCTCCACCATTTTGGGTTCTTGGCTGGAATATTATAGTCACATTCATCAGGAAGGAAGGACAGATCGTCAAGGCTGCTACCCGGAAATACTACATTGTAGTCAAATAACGATTGATAACAGAATGGAGTACTTTGTCCGATGTATTCATCGTTTTTATTGTATAAAACAATATATTTCTTCTCCTGTAAGTACTGAATGAATGAAATAGGAGTGGTTGGTGATACCCTATATACTGCCATTTGCCATTTTCCATCGTAACTATATGTATAGTGACCTTTATGAATATTTTTATTCGGTATAACTGGCGAAAGAACTAGCCAGTAGGCTAGCACTGGTAATGAAATTAAGGTTGCTGTTATATGTTTAAACATCTTCGCGCCTAAATACTTAATCCGAATCTGATAACTTTGCTTAATCACTAATGGATAAATTTAGTTTGATGCTAACACCGTTGGGGGAATCTTTCTGACCGTAATACTAGGTAACTCGACTTAATATATAGCGTTTTAGAAGGTTTTGAATGGGTGTCAGATTTGGTGGTGATAGTTACAGTGTTGATGTCTGGCCTTTTAAAAGGGAGCAACCTCAATTATATGGTCATTATGTGGACACATGTAGCAAGGGCTAAGCAGGTATTAACCGCTTAGCCCTTGTTGTATATGGCGCTCCCAACAGGATTTGAACCCGTGACCTGCCCCTTAAGAGTTCGTTTTTATTGTGTTCGGTAGTGAACGTTGATGAATCTCGTTGTGATTTAATGTATTGTATTTAAATGATTTTTTATTTAATTGTTGTGTTTTGTTGTTCATTGTCTAATGCGTAAGTACAATGTTTTAGCTACATATTTGCTACACAAATGGAGGGTGTATGGCGCTAAAGAAAAAAATTACGGCTTCATCGATCAAGGGCCTGTCTATCGACGACCAAAGAATTAATGATACTGAAGTCAGTGGTTTTCATGCGCGTATCTCACCTAAGGGCGTTATTAAGTATTACTTCTTTTATCGGTTCAACGGAAAGCAGAGAAATTATTTATTAGGCGCAGCTTCTTCAATGACTCCCGCACAAGCTCGCGATTTAGCCAAAGAAAAGGCAGGCTTGGTTGCAAAAGGTATTGATGTTCACTTTGATAGAAAAGAAGTTCAGAAAGCTGAGATTGCTAATAACCTAAAGCTTGGCACTTACTTAGAGCAAACCTATTTACCTTATTTGATCTCGCAAAATCCTAAGACGGCACATAAAGCTTACCGAAATATACGCAGTAGTTTTCATCACCTTCTTGATCGTAATGTCACTGAAATTACTTCGTGGGATATCCAGCAATGGATCGTAGAAAGACGTAAGTTAGGGCGATCACCCGCAACGTTGACTTACTCTATCAATCGGCTTAAAGCGGCGCTGACAAGAGCGGTAGAGTGGGAGATTATTGAATCTCACCAGTTACATAACATCAAGTTGATTCGAGAAGACAATACTCGTATTCGCTATCTATCAATTGATGAAGAAAATGCTCTATTGGGCGCGGTAAAGCAGCGGGATGTATTGGTTCGAAACAAACGCATTTCGGCAAATCTTCATCGTTTAGAGAGAAATATGCCGTTGTTCGAGACATTTGAGAATGTCAGGTTTGTCGATTATCTGGAACCTTTAGTCATCACAGCCATGAATACGGGCTTAAGGCGTGGCGAGCTGTTGGGGTTAACATGGAAAGATGTAGTGCTTGAGCGTGGTTATCTAACAGTAAAAGCCGAGAATGCCAAATCCAAAAAGACACGTACCGTCCCTTTGAATAACACAGTGATTGATGTGCTTTCTGATTGGAAAGAGCAAAACCCTCTATCGGAATACGTTTTTGTTTCCAGTGAGGGCAAACCGCTAACAGATGTTAAAAAGCCATGGATGAAGCTACTCAGTGACGCTGCTATTGAGGATTTTCGTTTCCATGATTTGCGCCACCATTTTGCTAGCAAACTGGTAATGGCTGGTGTTGATTTAAATACAGTTCGAGAATTATTGGGTCATTCCGATCTAAAAATGACCCTAAGGTATGCCCACTTAGCGCCAGAGCATAAAGCGGCGGCAGTTAACCTTATTGGTTAGTGCTTATAGCTCTTTACATAGTGATAAGTCGTTTACAAAGAAGCTCATAAGGTTGTTTTTATAACCAAGCTCTTTCGGGCACTCAATCATATGGTTTGGTTGAATGACGAGGAAATAATTAGCCTGATTGATCACTAGCCCTGCCACTAAACCGATAATAAATAATACTGCTAGCAGCTTATTGTCAGGTTTACTTTCTTTTAGAAAAGCAACCTCGATCAAACGGTGATAAAAAATGGGGATTAAACCAAAGAAACCACCAAATAGAACGGCGGGAATGTATCCAATAGGTTCATAGAGAACTTTTTCAACAGAACCTATTGGGAAGGGAAGGAAAGTCGAGCATATCCATGCATAACCAAGAATGAACGCAGGACCAACAAACGCCCAAATAACTCGATACATTGCGCGTTAGACCTATAATAAGCTCAATCTAAATTTAATGATTTTGCTCCACCATCTTGGGTTCTTGGCTGGAATACTATAGTCACATTCATCAGGAAGGAAGGTCAGGTCGTCAAGGTTGCTACCCGGAAATGCTACATTATAGTCAAATAACGACTGATAACAGAATGGTGTGCTTTGTCCGATGTATTCATCGTTTTTATTGTATAATACAATGTATCGCTTTTCCTGTATGTATTGAACTAATGAAATAGGAGTGGTTGGTGATACGTCATAGACCGCTATTTTCCATTTTCCATCGTAACTATATGTATAGTAACCTTTATGAATATTTTTATTCGGTATAACTGGCGAAAGAACTAGCCAGTAGGCTAGCACTGGTAATGAAATTAAGGTGATTAAGATTTTTTTTGCCGTCATTTATATTCTATCGCTATGATATTTTGTTCTCTTGGTGCCGTTACCCAGTAAACATCTGAAAAAACGAAAAAGTCGCCACCGCTATTATGCTTGTCTTGCCATTTTCTAAAATCACTATTAAACACTGGTACGTAACCAGAGAATTTTCTGGCTAAGTATCCATAGTGGAGAAGGCTATAGGATTCAAAGTAGATTGCGCTCTCTACTTTATTTAGTGCTCCATTTTTACTCCAGATTCCTAAAGGTTCAGAACCTCCCCAGAAGCTCCATTTTCTAGCAGATAAAAAGTCATACGTATCTTTAATATAATATCCATACTTTTCAACTAAAAATATGCTTGAACCATCATTTTTAACTTGAGTCTGACCTCTAACAACTATTTTCAGTGTGGCATTTCCAATTGCTCCATACCAATCATTTAGGTCATCCAAATAATCACCAACCTTAAGACGATTAACTTGGGCAGTAGCTTCTAATTCAAGTGTGTCATTACTATCACCAATTCTGACTGAATTATTTCCATTCCAACCGGCATTTTTTAGTTTTGTTCGTAGTTCATTTATCCCGCTTGGACTATTCCATTCTTTTGATAAACTTTGTATTCCATCTTGGATTTGCACAAACTGTAAAGCCCATTGCATCTTTATTATTGACTTATCGACTACACTTTCGGGTATTAATCTTGGATCTCCTGTTAAATAGGCTCTCTTATCATCTATATTCATTTTATACGCAGGAGATATGCTAAACCAGTGTTCCATGATTCGGGCTGAGACTTCCCAACCCATCTTTCTCATCGCATCTGGAATTTGATCAATATGAAATACTTCACAATCGAAGATTTTGCCAATGGTGTTACTTTGAGGTGACGTTTTAGATGTTGCTATAGCCATTATCGTAGTCCTACTTTTAATTGGCATAGATATTCGAGTTCTACGCTTTCTTGCTTATCACTTGTGACGAGTGATGTTTTTCCATCACTAGACGTTTTTCCTTCGATTAAACCTGATGCTGTTTTAATTCCGTAAGCGAATTCTTGGCAGGGAGTTTTCGTTTCTGAGCATTGGATTACAAAATGTTCATCATATTGGCAAACTTCATTTTGAAAGTAGTTGACTACACCGTCTCTTACCCTTGGTGCTCTATGACCCGCGCCTACGGCAGGGCATATATTTCCTTCTTTTACGTCACTTTCATAAGCCATTGAGGTTTTGGGAAAGAAGCTTTCCGTATTTTGAGTTTCTTCTACGGTATTGGGTTTGTCGTGTTGCTCGTTTTCATACGCGATAGAACCGACAGGAAAAATGCTTTGTGATGTCATCGATGCACCATTAATGGATAAATATCGTTCGATTTTAGCATTGTTATAAAAGTTTAGTCTGACTGTAGTGGTAGTTAACTTGCCGTAATTTATAGTGTTTTTGAAGGTTTTGAAGAAACATCAGTTTTTGGTGTTGATCTCATACTCAGTAACTATAGCGAGCTATAAAGTTAAATTTTTACTGTTTATTTGTACAGTATTTTGGTGTTTAATTGTGTTCATCCATATACATCAAAGCCTATCAGGGAAGTAATGATTCAGCATCAGCGAAGATTTCTACGATTAGACGATATACCGGATAAAACCTGTTTATCCAAAGGGGAAGTATTAGACGCGATAGAACACCATAAGATTCATTTCTGTGCTTACATCGATACCAAGAATTTAGGTGCGGTCGCTCAGTACCAAGATTCACTTAAAGTAGTTTCTATCTTTAATTACAAAGGGATGGTTAGGCTCAGCCCGCTGGTGTCCGAAAAATTTGCTTTAACACTTGCGCCTCAGAGTAATAAGTTTTTTACCATTCTAGAGCCGAAATCGATTTGCCGTTGGCGTTCTATATCTGATGCATTTCCAAGTGTTGAGGTTGCAGGTTTCGAGTACCTAAAAATAGCTCCCATCCAACCGAAGCAAGAGCTTGCTGCATACGCTGGAATTACGGTTTCTTCAACGGTTGAGCAACTGGCTGGAAGTATGGTTAACCTGTTTTCACGGACTTTTCCACAAGCCGATTTTTCAGAGATGAGGAAGCGTTATCCTTCAACGCACTTTCAGCAGCTTGAAGTGGCGTCATGTAAGGTTGAAGTAGGGCAATTAAGAATTGATATAGAAGAGTTAATGAGTGCTTTTGGTACGAATTGCATTAACTTCAACCGTTATGTTTCGGTTGAAAGTGTTGAAGAAACCGAAAACTCAACACTCAATGCAACGGTTAAGAGTACTAGTGGTCAACCGTTACCTTCGGTTACCGAAAGCACTGGTTTAGTATTAAGTTCGGTTACCAATAGCGTTGACCAATGCGTATCAAGCGTTACTTCTAACGCTGTTGTACCGTTAGATTCGGTTACTAGTAGTACTGATGTTCGGTTAGGTTCGGTTAAACCCCTGTTATTTACTCATCCGATAAAGCAAATGGTCTATGACATTCTGCAACACTATCCCGAATATGAATCTCGCCAAATATGGCACTTACTCAAACTGGATGTTACGCAGCAAACCCGACAATTCGATTGCGATGCACTGATTTTTGAAATCACAGCGGACGACCTGCATTATTTTGGTCGCGGAGATACAACGAGATCAATCTCATATCGACGTTTTCAAAACATACTTAGTGAGGTGAGGAAAAAGCTTCACGTATAGCTGCACGGTAATCTGCACAGACAAGTTTCTTCGTGTTGAATGAAAGCTCAACCAACAATGAGGAACAATAATATGTCTATCGCTACCGTTGAGAAACGCGCATACACGGAACAAGAGACCGCCGCTTATATTGGTATGAGCCGTTCTTTTCTACGTCAAGCTCGAATGGAGGGGCAACGCCGTAACAGAACGGTCGCCCCGCCATTTATTAAAATTGGCCGAGCGGTTCGTTACTTAAAAGAAGACTTGGATCGCTGGCTAGAGAACCACACTAAACTTGATCACTTGCCGATTAGAGGTGGTTTTAATGGCTGAACAATCCCTGTCACCTGAATTTCCTCATCTTCGATATTCGGAATCAGGAAAACCTATCGTTTTGAATACTGCCGATAACTTAAGAGCACTCCTAGAGTGCTCTGGTTACCAAGCTAGAGTAAATCAAATGACGCTTGAGCAAGATATTTTTCGGGGTGCTGAACGAATTGGCTCGCCTGACATTATTCGCAGCGAACTTATTTCACTTGCTTCAATTCACCGCGTGCCTAAAGCGGCAATTGATGATCATTTCTCGGCAATTGCCGCCGAGATAAGTTATCACCCGATAGCTAATTGGTTGGATGGTGTTTGGGATGGAAAGTTAAGAGTCGATGCGGTGCTAAATTGCGTTAAGGCGAAACATCCACAGCTTGCTTCCATCGTATTAAAGCGCTGGTTAGTGGGGTGTGTTGCATCACTGATTAAACCTAACTTTAAATCTAAGCTGGTACCTGTCCTACAAGGTGAGCAGTCGTTTAAGAAAACCGCTTTTGTTGAGCGTATTGCGACGGTTATGCCTGGGGCATTTTTGGAAGGGGCTGAACTCAATCCTGATAACAAAGATAGTGTACTTTCAGTGATTCGCTCTTGGATTGTCGAGCTGGGAGAATTAGAGCGTTCAACGAAAAACTGTCAAGGCGCATTAAAAGCATTTATTAGCCGCTCTTGCGACACGGTTCGTCCGCCCTATGCAAGAAATGATATTAAAAAGCCACGCCAAACTAACTTGATAGCAACCGTGAATGGTATGGACTTCTTAAGAGATGAAACGGGCAATTCACGTTATGCCGTTATTGAACTGGAAGGTGCCGCTGATATGGATATGCTCAACGAGCTTTTGGGTTGGCGTTATCAATCAACAGGGGAACTTTCTTTGGTTGAACCGGAAAAATTGCGGCAGTTCTGGCTAGAGGTAAAGCACTTGCTTGTAATTGAAAATTACGCTTGGATGCTTTCACCCAAAGAGCAAGCGTTAGTAGCTCAGGAGTCGGCTAAATACGTTGATAAGGGCGCTTGGTATAAGGTTATTCTAGAGCACATAACGACATGTGAAGATAAAGCAAGAGAGTGGATGACCACTAAGCAAATTTGTGAGTATTTACATATCGATTATTCAAAAGCGAATACGGTAGGGAGGGCTCTTTCACTACTTAGCAAGGAGGGTATTCTAGAAAAGAAAATGCTCGACGGTATCAATCGTTACTGTTTTCCAACTATCGTTCCTATCTAACCTCTGCATCCTAAAATCCTCACCCCACTTGCTCCACTGAATACCATACAAAGTGGGGCAAGTGGGGTGTTTTTTATGCTTGGGGGTAACAAGGTTTTGCCCCAAAACGCGTTAGGTTAAATAATCTACAACATCGAGCATTAGTTTTACCCAATAAAAAGTTATCCTATAGAATGCAAGCCAAGCAATTTAAGCCTTCATTGTGGGCATTTTTCTAGTCAAAGTAACCTTCTGGGTAGTGAAATCATCCTAACGTCCTTTTAGGGATGATAAATCATTGAAAATATTGTTATCGTCCTTTTATTCATCAGTAAACTTGACTCCCCGAGATACGACTCTGCTCCTATCATTTCAGAAGAAAGACCAGAAGCCCCAAAAGAGCCTACGTTAAGTTAAACAGAAAATGCCAAATGTTTTGTAATAGAAGACGATCGAAAAAGCCACTGTAACCTTTTGATCGAGAATTGTAAAAGATGCTTAATTGAGGCCAGGTTGAGGTCGTTGTAGATACTGTTTGTAAGCGTTTTTTATGCGCTCGCAGAGAAAAGAGAATGATAATCTAAATCGAGTGTAACAATGACATTATCAAAAAAACAATTCACGAGATCAACTGGCCGGTTTCTTGTTAGTCTAATTGGTCTAGCTCTTCTTACTGGCTGTGAACATCCAACGGAAGGGTTGGTATATGCTAGAAATCCTGATGGTTCGGACAACAAAGCAATAGTTGTAGCGTATAGAGGTGAAGAGACCGATGTGATCATTCCAGATTCGGTTACCACCATTGAGAAGAATGCCTTCCGTAGAAATAAGCTTACGAGCGTGACTTTTCCTGATTCGTTGACCACCATTGGCAACTATGCGTTTCGAGGCAACGAGCTCACCAACGTGACCATTCCAGATTCGGTTACCACCATTGGGGTTGAGACGTTTAGTACCAACAAGCTCACCAGCGTGACCCTTCCAGATTCGTTGACCACCATTAGGGAGCGGGCGTTCGAATACAACAGACTCACCAGCTTGACCCTTCCAGATACGGTGATCTACATTGGGGATTCTGCGTTTCGTGACAATCAGCTCACTAGCGTGACCCTTCCAGATTCGTTGACCACCATCAGGAAGTCGGCGTTCGAATACAACAGACTCACCAGCGTGACTCTTCCAGATTCGTTGATCACCATTGGCAGCCATGCGTTTCGAGGCAACGAGCTCACCAGCCTGACTCTGCCAGATTCACTGGCCACTATTGGGGCGTATGCGTTTAATGGCAACGAGCTCACCAAACTGACCCTGCCAAATTCGGTAACAACCATCGAGGATCTGGCGTTTAATCACAATAGACTCACCAGCGTGACCCTACCAGATTCGGTAACCTCCATTGGGTATGATGCGTTTGGTGACAACGAGCTCACCAGCGTGACCATTCCAGATTCTGTAACCACTATTGGGAGTGCGTCGTTTCGATCCAACAAGCTCACCAGCGTGACTCTGCCAGATTCGGTAACACTCATCGAGAGTGACGCGTTTTATGGCAATAAGCTCACCAACGTGACCCTGCCAGAGTCACTGGCCACTATTGGGTATGGGGCGTTTAGTCACAACAAGCTCACCAGTGTGACCCTTCCTGATTCGGTGACCACTATTGGGCATGAGGCGTTTAATCACAATAGACTCACCAGCGTGACCCTTCCAGATACGGTGATCTACATTGGGGATTCTGCGTTTCGTGAAAATCAGCTCACCAGCGTGACCCTGCCAGATTCATTGGCCACTATTGGATATCGAGCGTTTCGAGGCAACAAGCTCACCAACTTGACCATTCCAGATTCGGTTACCACCATTGGGGATGAGGCGTTTAGTACCAACAAGCTCACCAGCGTGACAATTCCAGATACGGTGATCTACATTGGGGATTCTGCGTTTCGTGAAAATCAGCTCACTAGCGTGACCATACCAGATTCTGTGATCACCATTGGGGATGAGGCGTTTGAAAACAACAGACTCACCAGCGTGACCCTGCCAAATTCTGTGACTACCATTGGTAGTGGTGTATTTAATAATAATAGACTATCCACCTTTAACGATGCACCATCAGATGGATTTATTTTTGCTCGTAATAGTGATGGCTCTGAGAACAAGAAGGTAATCATTTCTTATGGTGGAGTAAGACATGGGATTGTTATTCCAGGTTCAGTGACCACTATTGGATATGAGGCGTTTCGTGACAACGAGCTCACCAGTGTGACCATTCCAGATTCGGTGACCACCATTGAGTATGGGGCGTTTGAAAACAACAGGCTCACCAGCGTGACCCTACCAGATTCGGTGACCACAATTAGCGAGAAAGCATTTGCTGATAACTGGCTCGGCAGCGTGACCATTCCAGATTCGGTGACCACCATTGGGGATGAGGCGTTTAGTAACAACTCGAGAGCACTCACTAGCGTGATCATTCCAGATTCGGTAATCAGCGTTGGGTATCATGCGTTTGATGTAAGTGTAACAATTAAGCGGAATTAATACTGTTTTGAGTACTGTCGTATTTTAACATGTGGCAGTGCCTACTAGAGGTGCTGGATTTTACGAGTTCTCATCAATCTCAAGTTGGTGAGGATGGTTTATAGCGCATTAGCTTGACGCGTAGTATGGCTCTCTTGGAACTCATATTTATACAGCTAGAACGGAATGTAAGGGAGATTTATCTTTAGCTATTTATGGTTTGTTTGTGCTGTTTGACGAAACTAGAGCGCACTTCAATCAAACCTTTCAACTAGCGCAACCTTACCCACCTCGCTTGCTTTTCTCGACTCACTTTACAATACCTAAAGTTATCTGGAAATTGGTAACTTTCCTCATGTTCTAAATTGAAACTGTCCAAAAACTTCTTTACTTGACGATTTTTACTAAATCATTACGGGATTCCTGCATACTCAGTGTAACGTTAGCTACCATCCTTTATGGCAATAATGTACGGTGACCGAAAACATTGGTTACTACTCCCGTAATTAAATACGTAATGTAAGGAGGCGTTGTGGTGATTAAAAACATGATGGATATCAAACAAAAACTTGCACAGGGTAATTTTGGCATGCTCAAAGCAGACGGAATTGCATCCTGGTTAACTCAGTTAGTGAAAGAAGATAATGGTATCAGCATGATTAACGACCTGAGAGCAGGCGGCGCTATTTCTGATCTGGATCTATATTCGTGGCTGGTTAAGAGACTTGCGGTTCGCTCAAAGCAAACCCGTATTGGTGATCATCGTGCTAATCTCTTGATGATTGAGCTTCAAAGCGTTGGCCCTATAGAAGACTTCAATACTTTGTTTACTTTGATAGAAGCGAGCAAGATTGACCCCGAGGTAAAGGCCAAGGTAACGCATTGTGACTACGTAGGACATGTTCTGTTGCTTCTTGCGGATATAGTCCCAGACGGCACGCTGATCCGAAATATGCGGGATGTCGAACATCATTTTTCGAATCAGCATTTTGCCTTTTTGAAAGCGAATAATGTCAGTCGTTGGGTGAATGATATCGCCAAGCACAAACGCTGTCTTCCCATGTTTGAAGAGCTTAGGCGTCACAATGTGATCAGCGACCTAGATATTTACCAGCAGCTGGATCACAACAAAGTCATATGGGAGCTTGAGGCCGGGCGGACTCACGAGATTTTATCGCTACTAAAAACATTCCCTCGAGACGGAAGTTTAGTGATAGATGACAGTGAAGATATCTGGCATATAGCCAATGACTACTCCCTGCCGTTAATCAGGGAGCTGCTGGCGATTGGTGCGGAGATTGACCATAATGCATTGCTTGCCAATACCTTTGCTGGTGACCACAATCGCGAGTTTAGTTTACTGGATTTTCTGCTAGGCCATTATGAAGTGTTTTCAGAGCAGGCGTTAGTATCGGCTTGTGCCTGTATTTTGTCTGAGACAGCCTTCCGGGTGGAGCTCAGCGACCAAAATGCGATTAAGACGCTGCTTGGAAAAATTCACTCCTTAGACACGGTATTTGATCAGAATATTTATTGGGCAAACTGGCATCGTGATGATTATTCCCTGTTTGGTTTGCTGTTTCGTCTTAAGCCTGAATGGTTAATTAGATGGTACCCTGATTACGTCCCATCTGAATCTGCCATGGAAGGGATGGATTGGGACTTTGTCGTTTGCGAAGGGGAGTTTGATAAATACCACCTCACCGAATTGAAAAATTTGGTTTCTCAGGGGGCTGAATTACCAATTGAGGAAATTATTGAAGCTCTTGATGATAACGACCAAGACGACTACGCCGAACAACTCAGGGTGTTAAGTTGCGTCCAGAACTGAACCACTTAGAAATTTGAGAATATGGGGTCTCGGTGTTTTAAATCAACCGTAATCATGAGTTCGGAAATAGTTTTCCATACCCATAGTTATTCATGTATTGCTAATGTTCAATTTTCCGAAAATGACTTCTGTCCAAAACTAATCTAGAACACAAATTCGTGTAGCATCAATTAAAATGCTACACATTTGCTACATAGATATCTCAATCAGCAAAAGGGCTAAGCAGGTATTAACCGCTTAGCCCTTATTGTATATGGCGCTCCCAACAGGATTTGAACCTGTGACCTGCCCCTTAGGAGGGGGCCGCGCTATCCAGCTGTGCCATGGGAGCAATGGGCTTATCATACTGAATTTTGGTTTAAAGTTAAGTCTTGAGCGTTCGAACGGTCATAGTTTGTGCATCACATCGCCGATTTGAATGGCGCCAGTCAGTTCTGGTTGATCAACGGTGACTTCGGCTTCGTTTTCATATACGCGAGATACGGTGAGGGTAACATCGGTCTGAGCGACTTTATTACGTGGAATACCGCGTTGGTCGATAAATGATCCTGTGTGCCAAAGCTGCAGTTTATCGCCAAGTTTCACGCCGTGAATACGACCTAAATCGATAGTGATGGTTTTGCCCCATTTGGCGACCACTTCGGGTAAGGTCACTTTACACGATACTTCGGCTTCTAAATCGAGCATGATGTTACGGCTGACTTTTAACAGCATATCGCCGTAGGTCGATGCCCAAAAACGCGCACTTTTAGTATCGACTTTACTGGTTTTTGCAAATGGCCATCGAGCGACTTCTCGATAGTTGCGGTTATAAACGGCATTGCCGGTTTTGCCGTCAAAGACCGTCATCTCAAGCGCAAATTGGCGATTAATAACATCTTCCGAAAGCGCGTTTTGCTCAATGGTCGCGGTTAAATCGTTAATCACACCGCCGATGATGTATTGCGCGCCTTTATCTTGGGCGATCATTTTTAATCGCTCTGGGTAGCGTTTATCTATTGCGAAATCGGTCGTGCCCACCGAGATAAAGCTGCTGGATTCCACATCAAGCTGGCGGTTTAAGACTTCAGCAAAGTCATCACCAACATCGTAGATTTGCCCCATCACCGCCTGTTGCGGCGAAGCGATATCAATGTTGCCGACCAAAAATGTCTTTTTGTACTGGCTAACGTGGCAACCTGTTGCCGATGGGTAGATATCAATACGTGCGGTCACCACAACGGTGTTGCCGCGAATGCGCTCTTGTTCAATCACAATTGAGTGGACTTCGTGGTTACTGAATTGATATTCCTTACGGCCGACTTGCAGGAATTGGCGCAAATTGCTGATGCTGCCGACATCGGCTCCGGCAAAACTCACCGCTTTAAAGATGGCATCTTCGAGCGCATCGCTGCGTGCTTTGGCTTCTGATGAAACGACGGTCGATGTACCCGTCACTTCGTACCAAGCCGCTTGGCTAAAGGGCGCACTCGCTAAATAGACAAACGCTGATAATAAGGGAACAAACAGTTTTTTCATGACATCTTTACCAGTTGGGTACGGTTTTTGCTAGTTTTGTCTTAGCTGATTTAGGCAATGCGTTTCTAAGTGGTAGCAGATTTAGAAAAGCAAAGAGTGTTCCACTTTTTTACAGAGAGAAAAAGGGTGGGGCAAAAATGCCGAAATTTCTGGAGATTAAGAGAATGAAAAAGTGGCTAACCTTAGTGCCAGCAGTGCTTCTTACTGCTTGTTCCTATGCTCCCATTTATAATGGTAAAGCGGCCTATCCTGGTTCGCAGTTTATGTTGATGCAGAGTCCGCGTCATACTTTGGACTTTTTCGTCGAAAGTCTGACGGATGACTTAATGGTGTCGAATACCAGTGTATCGGCGCGCACGCCAATTGCTGTCACATCGTTTGTCGATTTGCAAAATATGGATGCGACTAACTGGCTGGGCAATTCGGTTTCGGAAGGGTTTATTTATCAATTCCAACGCCGCGGCTTTAAAGTCGTCGACTACAAAACCACAGGCTCTATTCAAGTCACTCAGCAAGGGGATTTCGCCTTTAGCCGTGATTGGAAAGATCTCGCCAAAGAGCAGGATATTCAGTATGTACTCACCGGTACTATGCTGCGCCAAGAAGGTGGTGTACTGGTTAATGCTCGAGTGGTCGGTATGCAGTCAAGAATCGTAGTGGCTTCAGCGCAAGGTTTCTTACCTGCGGATCGCATTGGTCGCGATCTTGATACGCTAAATAGTATGCGTACTGAAGATGGTGTGTTGATTCGTTCGGATCCAACCATGACACAACCTTACACTGTGATTTTGCGACCATAGGAGCCGAGATGAGAATACTATTACTTCTGGCGGCTGCGTTAGCTATGGTGGGTTGCCAGCCGTTAACTACGATGCGAACCGGTGATTGGTTGACTTCTGTTGGCTATGCCAGCATTAGTGAGCAAAAAGGCAGTAACGATGAAGAGAAGCAAGTCCGTGCGATGCGCGCATCGAAAATCGATGCCTATCGTGAGCTGGCGGAACAAGTGTATGGCATGCGTGTAAGTGGCCGAGCAGATTTACGCGATCAGCGCTTAGGTACCGAATTAACCTCGGGGGCTGTGGATGGCGTCATTCGTGGTGCTGAGGTGGTGAGAAGTTATAAAGTGGGCGATAGTTACGTAACCGAGCTGCGTTTAAGCATCGACAAAATGAACCGTTTACGCGATTACGGTGAGGTTCAGCAAGTTCCTGAAAAGCGCCAGCAAACGCTATTTTGATTTTGTTTTGAATCGATAACTCTTAATCTCTCTGATAATAAAAAAGCGGCAATGATTGCCGCTTTTTTATTGAATGTTTTTGCCGTTTTTAGGCTTTCACATTTGTACCTAAGGTTGAAACATTCTGCGTTTGGCCGTCGGAGTTATAGGTCATTCCCAATTTGCCTTGGCTCTGTTTCATTAGGTTATTGAGTTTATTAAAACTCAATTGGGCATTTCTCAACGCTTCACCATTGACGTCGTTGGCTTGTTGGCAATCATGCACAACCGAACGGATTTCATCAACATAGACTTTCAGTTCAGGATCGTCAGTCAGGTTTTTCACTTCAGGATGGCGTTTGATCCGTTCGTCAGTGGTTTGTAATTGAGAGATCAAAGTGATCTTTTCATGCGCTATGGCTTCGATGTTTTTTGAGATACGTTGAGTGATGGCTTCTTTTTCTTTTTCCAGAAGCAAAGAGAGCGATTTTGCGCTCTGTAATTGAAACTCAACTAAATCTTTTAACGCTGCCATAGATTAAATCCGGTTATAACCCGCCCAGTTCTTTCTCGAATTTGACCATGTTATCAGCCAATTTTTCCGGATCAACTGAGTATGAGCCATTTGCAATCGCTTCTTTGATTGCCGCAACTTTCGCTTTATCAAAAGCCGGTTGAGAGGCCATTTGATTATGCATTTCACCAATCGCCTTTCCTTGCGAGCTCAGTGAAACGGCATCTTGCGCTGCTGAAGAGGTCGATTTCGCCGATTCAGTGTTGCTTGATGAGTTACTGTCTGTCGTACGTGACGTATTGCGCGTTGAGGTTGTCAACGTTTGTCCGCTACGTATGTTGTCTATGCCTGCCATAATTGCCTTCTTAACAAAAAGAGTGAAAAACCTGTACTGTCAATATCGACGTAAATGTGAATAACTTTAGTGTTTTTTTACTAATTATTATCCTCGCCTATTTTGCGTCAAAACTGAACGGTGACTTCACCAATCCCTGTGACTCTTGCCTCAATTATACGATTGGATTTGCTATTTTTCACTCTAATCTGTTCACCTTGGGCGCCATCACTTAATGCGACCCCTTTTGTTGAGATCGTCATGCCGAGCTTATTCGCTTTAATCAAGACGGTTTCATTACGACACACAACGCATATATCGTTGCTTTCTAACACTTCGCCTGGACGAAGGTTTTTCTTAACTCTTGCGCCGATGACGGACTCGGCACTGGTAAACCCTTGCCGCCGTTGACGCAGCAAATCGACCATGCTGATGGTGATGTCGTTAGGGCCTATGGTCTGACCTCGGTTCAGTGCGGTGACTAGGGTGACTTGTGGCCCAGTTCGTGTCAGTTTAACGGGCACATAGATGCGCCAGTTGTCTGCTGGGCATTCGACTAAAACGGTAATGCTGCTGGCACTTGAACTGAGTGACGACGAGGATGTTTCAAGCGCTGTTGGGCAGTCGGTGGCTAAGATTCGTGAGTCAAGATCGTTCGCACTGGCCTCGAGTGTTCCGCCTTCTGGCCAATCAATATTGTCTAATATGTAATCTTGCGCCGCGGTTTGGATCGCATGGATCTGATTTTCAGTTGCGCTTAGCGCACAAGTACTAAAGAAAATTAATAAAAATCCGATACACTTAGAAAAAAGTTTATAGAAAGCTCTACACTTAGGTTGGAAAGTTATTTTAGAGATAGATTCGTTCAACATCATTCTTTGTCTCTGATTTTATTACTGAAGGTAGGTTACCATTTTTTATAAGAAAGTTTTCATGGAGATGAGCTTATGACGGGTATCATGGATTCCGTAAATCAGCGCACACAACTGGTTGGTCAAAACCGTTTAGAGCTATTGACGTTTCGTCTAATGGGACAACAACGTTATGGAATTAACGTGTTTAAAGTCAAAGAAGTTCTTCAATGCCCAAAATTAACGTCGATGCCAAACCTACACCGTTTAGTTAAAGGGGTGGCACATATTCGCGGCCATACTGTGTCTGTTATCGATCTTAGTCTCGCGGTTGGCGGTCGTGCCACCACAGACATCGATAAGTGCTTCGTCGTGATCGCGGAGTTTAACCGTACCATTCAAGCTTTCTTGGTCTCGTCGGTCGAGCGTATTATCAATATGCGCTGGGAAGCAATTTTGCCGCCACCAGAGGGGGCGGGTAAATCGAACTACCTGACAGCGGTAACCAACATTGATAATGAGCTGGTTGAAATACTCGACGTTGAAAAAATCCTTGCAGAAATTGCGCCAGTTGATGAAACCATGGACAGCAGCATTGGTGAAGAGATCGCCAAAGCGGAAGTTGAAAAGCCAATTGTACGCCGCATTTTGATTGCCGATGATTCAACAGTGGCACGTAAACAAGTTGAACGAGCGATTACCGGAATTGGCTTTGAAGTCATTTCGGTGAAAGATGGTAAAGAGGCTTATAACAAACTGATTGAAATGTCAGAAGAGGGAAGCATTTACGATCAAATTTCGTTGGTCATTTCCGATATCGAAATGCCAGAGATGGATGGGTATACTCTGACTGCAGAAATTCGACGAAATGCGGATTTAAAGAATTTATATGTTATTCTTCACTCTTCACTTAGTGGTGTTTTCAACCAAGCCATGGTTGAACGTGTTGGAGCTAACTCCTTCATTGCGAAGTTTAATCCGGACGAGCTAGGGAATGCGGTGAAAGCTGCACTAACCAAATAAAGAGATATCAATGACAGCGATAACAATAAGCGATCAAGAATATCGCGATTTCAGCCGCTTTTTGGAATCCCAGTGCGGAATCGTGCTGGGAGACAGTAAACAATATCTTGTTCGAAGCCGACTTAGTCCTCTTGTGACTAAATTTAAATTAGCATCGTTGTCTGATTTATTGAAAGATGTGGTGACTGGCAGAAATCGCGATCTTCGTGTTGCCGCTGTTGATGCGATGACCACGAACGAAACCTTATGGTTTCGTGATACTTACCCGTTTACCGTGCTATCTGACAAACTGTTGCCGGAAATAGCGGCAAGCAAGCGCCCTATTAAAATTTGGTCAGCGGCAAGTTCTTCGGGCCAAGAGCCGTATTCTATGGCAATGACGATTCTTGAAACCCAGCAAAAGAAACCGGGTTTATTGCCTAACGTATCGATTACCGCCACCGATATCTCGAGCAATATGCTTGAAATGTGCCGCGCTGGTGTATACGACAACTTAGCGCTTGGGCGTGGTTTGTCTCCTGAGCGTCGCCGCACTTTTTTTGAAGATGCCGGCGATAACCGCATGAAAGTGAAAGATAACGTTAAGCGTTTAGTCAGTTTTCGCCCGCAAAACTTAATGGAAAGCTACGCACTACTTGGTAAGTTTGACATTATTTTTTGTCGCAACGTTTTGATCTATTTCTCACCGGATATGAAATCGAAAGTGCTCAATCAAATGGCGAGCAGCTTAAACCCTGGTGGTTATTTACTGCTGGGTGCATCGGAGTCACTGACTGGCTTAACCGACCGATTTGAGATGGTACGCTGTAATCCAGGCATTATTTATAAACTGAAAAAGTAGTCCACTCTTCGCTATTCATAGGCCCAGCTCATTGCTGGGCTTTTTGTTGGGTCTGCGCTATATATAGCAATGAGACATTCCAATCTCTTCGGAGCAAAAGCGTTTAATTACCGTTGGCGCAGAATTTGCTCCACTCCTCGAGTCAAAAGCAATTTGATGTGACATTTATATATTGGCACGCTAGTTGCTTTGTTATCGTTAGTAACAGTCAGTTCATAGTGTAGAGGCAATTATGGCCATTTCTTTTGACAATGCTTTAGGTATCCACCAATACACGGTGGGCGTGCGTGAACGCAATAGTGAGTTGATTTCAACTAACATTGCGCAAGCGAACACACCTGGATTCAAAGCCAAAGGAATGGACTTTCAGAAAGCTTTGCAGGCGGCAACGTCGGAGGCAAGTATTGGTCTTAGCCGTACCAATGGGCGGCATATTGCTGCCTCTACCAATGTGACAGGGGAAGTACTATATCGAGTTCCAACTCAACCGGATACCGGTGACGGCAATACGGTGGATGTCGATGTAGAGCGTAATTTGTTTATGCAAAACCAGCTCAGACACCAGGCTTCACTTGATTTCTTGGGCGGTAAATTCAAGAACTTAACGAAAGCAATCAAAGGGGATTAATTAGATGAGCTTATTTAATGTATTCAATGTAACTGGTTCTGCAATGAGTGCTGAATCTGTTCGTCTAAACACCACTTCGAGCAACTTGGCCAACGCTGACAGTATCGCAAGCTCTGCGAAAGATACTTATAAAGCTCGCCATGCAGTGTTCGGTGCTGAGTTAAGTAAAGCGCGCTACAACCGTGACGACAATGTTCCAGTCAAAGTATTGGGCATTGTGGAAAGCGATAAACCGCTAACTGCGGAGTACAACCCTGATCATCCACTTGCGAATGACGAAGGGTATATCTACAAACCTAACGTTAACGTAATGGAAGAAATGGCAAATATGATCTCTGCATCACGTTCGTACCAAACCAACGTTCAGATTGCAGAGGCCAGTAAACAAATGCTGCTGCGTACGCTGCAGATGGGTCAATAGGGTAGGAGATAGCGTATGGCTGGTATCAATAACGTTGGTCAAAGCGGCTTGTCCTATATCGACCAGCTTAAACAACTGCAAGACCAGAAAAAGCCCGATGAGACCACAGGTAAGCAAGATCTTAAGCAAGAAGATTTCTTATCTCTGCTCACCAAGCAATTGGCCCAACAGGACCCGTTTAAGCCGGTTGGAAACGACCAGATGATTGCGCAAATGGCTTCATTCGCGACCGTTGATGGTATCGGAAAGATGAACAATCAATTCGAGACTTTGAACACGTCGATGACGTCAAACCAAGCGTTACAAGCGTCTTCTCTGGTTGGCCGCGATGTTCTGGTTCCTGGTGCCGCAGGAATCAAGAAAGACAACGCGGGCATGGCCGCAATGGTTAAGCTTCCGCAAGCACTCGACAACTTGTTTGTTCGAGTAGAAAACGAAGCTGGTCAGTTGGTGCGTACTTTTACTGAAGGTGCAAAACCAGCCGGTGATACCCGTGTTGAATGGGACGGCAAAGATCAAAACGGTAATCCATTGCCGGCAGGCAAATACAAGGTGAAAGCCTCGGGTTTGCTTGATGGCGAGAGCAAAGAGTTCCCTGTATCAACGTATGCAAACGTAAACAGTGTGCTACTTGGCAAAGGCAATGGCAACGTACTGCTCAATCTGGCTGGCTTTGAATCGCCAGTTCGACTTGCTGAAGTACTAGAAGTTGGCAAAGCGTAACACGCTAGCTAGATAGGAGATTTGGAATGTCTTATATTTCACTTAGTGGCTTATCCGCTGCTCAATTAGACTTGAATACCACTAGTAACAACTTGGCGAACGCCAACACGTTTGGTTTTAAAGAGTCTCGTGCTGAATTTGGTGATGTGTACTCAAATTCACTGTTTACTCACGCAAAAACCACCCCTGGACAAGGTGTTCAAGCTCAGAAAGTTGCGCAACAATTCCATGAGGGTTCAAGTATTTATACTAATAACCCAATGGATTTGCGTATCTCGGGCACCGGATTCTTCGCGGTCTCTAAGGATCGCCTAACTCCGCAGCAAAACGAGCTGACACGTAACGGTGCGTTCCATATAGATAAAAACAACTATATGGTAACCTCTACCGATGAATTTTTGTTGGGTTATGACGTGAATAAAGATACCGGTGAAGTGCTTTCTTACGAGCCTCAACCGATAAATATTCCGGCAGAATTTGGTAAGCCTAAACAAACGTCAACCATTGAAGTGGGTGTGAACTTACCAGCGAACGGTGATATTAAGGATCCTGCTCTTTTTGACTACACAGATCCTGAAACTTATAACCGTTCGACATCTTCAACGATTTACGACTCTATGGGTCAGTCGTACAAGATGACGACGTATTACCTGAAAGATCAAACCCAGACCAACACTTGGCAAACGTACTACACAGTAACCGACCAAGAAGGTGAAAAGCCGATTAATATCGCTGGTGGTGATGCCGTTTCGCCAACCGGGCAAACCGGTATCACCATGAAGTTTAACAATGATGGTACGTTGGCAAGCTTAAACAGTGGTAACCCGATTGTGTCTGAGCCACTGGGTTCTGGTACCAATCCAATCAACCTTAACGGTGCGGACGTCAGTCAAACGCTAGGCTTCCAACTGGATTCGGCAACCCAATTTGCCGCTCCGTTTGAATTGACTAAGTTTGATGAAGACGGTGCGACAACTGGTTTCTTGACCAAAGTTGACGTTGATGAAGAAGGGAGTGTGTTAGGTACCTATTCAAACGGTGAAGCAGTCACTCTTGGCCGTGTGGCATTGGTTCGTGTTGCCAATGAACAAGGCTTGGATAAAAAAGGTGGCACCCAATGGGATGCGACTCAAGACTCTGGTGATAAAATCTGGGGTGAGTCTAACAAAGGTTCTTACGGCACCATTAGTAGCGGTACGCTTGAGCAATCGAACATTGATATGACTCAAGAGCTGGTGGACTTGATCTCCGCTCAGCGTAACTTCCAAGCAAACTCGCGTGCGCTTGAAGTACATAACCAGCTACAACAAAACATCCTGCAAATTCGTTAATCAACGATCTTCTGGCAAATCATCAGCGGCAAAAGCTGGTGGTTTGCCTTTGCCGATCTAGCGGCAAGCCCTTCAGCACTCTTCTCGTTTTTTTAATAATTATCTGATTTGTAACAAAAAAATATATTGGCACACAGTTTGCTTTATTAGCTTCGAAGAATGATTTTAGGAGCAAATTATGGATCGTGCACTGTTTCTGGCTATGAGTGGCGCCAAGCAAAATATGCAAGCCATGCAACTTAGAGCCAACAACCTTGCCAACGTTAGTACGACGGGTTTTCGTGCCGACCTTGAGCATGCTCGTTCTATGCAAGCGTACGGCGAAGGTTTACCTAGCCGCGTGTTTAGTATGACCGAGCGTCCGGGACATAATTTTGCTCAAGGCAGTGTGATCACCACTGGCCGCGATCTTGACGCCACGATTGAAGGTGACGGCTGGATTTCGGTGATGGATAAGACAGGTAAAGAAGGTTTAACCCGCAATGGTAACTTCAATATCGGTCCTACTGGTTTACTAACCAGCGGCAACGGCAATCTTGTACTCGGAGAAACGGGTGCCCCAATTACTTTACCGATCCCGATCAGTAAAGTGGAAATCGGCCATGACGGAACCATTTCGGTTGTGCCAATGGGAGCCCCGGCAGATGCAATGGAGATCGTTGATCGAATCAAACTGACCCGCACGCCAAATCAATCACTGTATAAAGATGCGAACGGCTTATTCCGTTCTAAAGATCCTAATGCAACCTACGATGCTGATGCGAACGTCAAGTTGCTTACTGGTGCACTCGAAGGCAGTAACGTTAATGCTGTCGGCGAAATGACCAGCTTAATTGACCTGCAACGTCAATTTGAAATGCAAACCAAGATGATGAAAACCGCTGAAGAGATGGATAAATCATCAGACACATTGCTTCGTATGAGCTGATAAAGGTTTAGGAGAAGATTATGCAACCAGCATTATGGGTAAGTAAAACGGGTTTAGATGCCCAGCAAACAAACATCGCCACGATTTCGAACAACTTGGCGAACGCCTCCACCGTCGGTTTTAAAAAGAGCCGCGCGGTGTTTGAAGATTTGTTTTATCAGAATATTAACCAACCTGGCGGCCAGTCGTCGCAAAACACTGAGTTACCAAGTGGTTTGATGCTTGGTGCAGGTTCTAAGGTTGTCGCAACCCAAAAGGTCCATACCCAAGGTAATACTCAGACTACCAACAACAGCTTGGACATGATGATCGAAGGTGATGGCTTCTTCCAGATCCTAATGCCTGATGGCAATATCGGTTACTCGCGTAATGGTCAGTTCACGGTCAATGATGAAGGCGTGATTGTGACTTCAGGTTCGGGCTATCCACTGCAACCTGAAATCACCATTCCTGATGATGCGACCAGCATTACCGTTGGTAATGATGGTGAAGTGTCAGTGCGTATTCGTGGCCAACAAAATAACCAAGTACTGGGGCAAATCACCACGGTTGATTTCATCAACCCTGGCGGCCTTGAACCCATTGGTCAGAACTTGTATTTGCCAACTGGCGCAAGTGGTGACCCACAAGAAGGGGTCCCTGGCCTAGATGGATTTGGTGAAGTTCGCCAATCGATGTTGGAAACGTCTAACGTCAACGTGACCGAAGAGCTGGTAAATATGATCGAAGCTCAGCGAGTCTACGAAATGAATTCCAAAGTGATCTCAGCGGTCGACAAAATGATGAGTTTTGTCAATCAGCAGCTCTAAGCGTGTTTTGAGGATAGGGTTATGAAGCGTTTACTTGCCTTAGTATTTGCATCCATGATGTCAGGTTGTGCTCTGTTACAGCCGCCAGTTGATACTGCTAATGTTGAGCAGGGCACCACGACGGTGGATGCGGTGGAAGGGGATAAAACTAGCCAAGATACTACAGGCACTGTTGATACCCTACGTGGCCGTACAGATCCCGTGGCTGACGATCCGGCTTGGGCGCCGATTCACCCTAAACATCAACCTGAGCACTACGCCGCAGAAACTGGATCGCTGTTTAATGCAGATAAAGCCACCAGTTTGTACGACGATTCTAAGCCTCGTGGTATTGGTGACATTATTACGGTAACCCTTGACGAAGCGACCAAAGCGGCGAAAAGTTCCGATGCGGATTTGTCTAAGTCTAATGATGCATCGATGGACCCGTTAAGTGTTGGTGGTAAAGATTTGACGGTTGGAGAATATAACTTCTCTTACGGTTTGAAAAACGACAACAATTTCTCAGGCAGTGCAGCAGCGAATCAAAGCAACAGCATCAGTGGCTCGATTTCGGTCGAAGTGATTGAAGTGCTTGCTAATGGTAACTTGCTGATTCGCGGTGAAAAATGGTTAACATTGAATACTGGTGACGAGTATATCCGCTTAAGCGGCACCATCCGTCCACAAGATATCGATTACGACAACACCATCGCATCAACCCGTATTTCCAATGCTCGAATTCAATATTCAGGCACTGGAACCAACCAAGATATGCAAGAACCTGGATTCTTGGCACGATTCTTTAATGTCGCTCTATAGAGTTTAATAAAGTCGAGCTTTTGGCGCTCGACTTGAGAGTGAAGGTTACCACCATGAAAAAGCTACTTCTGTTGTTTACTGGCCTGCTAGTGCTTGCTTGCCAAGCGAATGCGGCGCGAATTAAAGACGTTTCGCAGGTTGCAGGCGTCAGAAGTAACCAATTGGTCGGTTACGGTTTGGTGACTGGATTGCCGGGTAGCGGCGAGTCTACGCCCTTTACTGATCAAAGCTTTAACGCGATGCTACGTAATTTCGGCATTCAATTGCCGCCAGGCACTAAGCCAAAAACCAAAAACGTCGCCGCAGTTATCGTGACAGCAACCTTGCCAGCGTTTTCGAAACAAGGTCAAACTATTGATGTGACTGTCTCTTCGGTCGGCTCGGCGAAGAGTTTGCGCGGTGGCACCTTAATGCAAACCATGCTTAAAGGTCTAGACGGCAAAGTGTACGCGATTGCCCAAGGTAACCTTGTGGTGAGCGGCTTTAGTGCCAACGGCGCCGATGGCTCGAAAATTGTCGGTAACAACCCAGCGGCAGGCATGATCTCCAACGGCGCAATCGTGGAGCAAGAGATTCCTAGCCCATTTAGCCGTGGTGATTACATCACTTTTAATCTTCTTGAATCCGATTTTACCACTGCGCAGCGTATGGCTGATGCGATCAATAACTTCCTTGGCCCGCAAATGGCTTCACCGGTCGATGCCACCTCAGTAAAAGTACGTGCGCCTCGTGATATCAGTCAGCGCGTCGCCTTTTTGTCTGCAGTAGAAAACCTTGAGTTCAACCCGGCAGATGGCGCGGCAAAAATTATCGTCAACTCTCGCACTGGCACCATTGTGGTTGGTAAGCACGTACGTTTGAAACCGGCAGCGGTAACCCACGGCGGCATGACGGTGGCAATCAAAGAAAACTTGAATGTCAGCCAACCGAATGGATTTTCTGGCGGCCAGACCACGGTTGTACCTAATTCACAAATTGAAGTTTCTGAAGCCAAAGGCAAAATGTTCAAATTTGAACCTGGCTTAACGCTGGATGATCTGGTTCGTGCGGTTAACGAAGTGGGCGCAGCACCTTCGGATTTAATGGCGATTCTTCAAGCGCTTAAGCAAGCGGGCGCGATTGAAGGTCAGCTGATCATTATTTAAGGAGGCGGCATGAATAACGGTAACGATATTGGATTTATTCACGACCTTGCCAGTTTAGATACGCTGCGTCGCCAAGCGGTGGGCAGCGATAAAGACAAAGAACATGAAGCGTTAAAAGCGGCAGCGAAGCAATTTGAAGCCATTTTTACTACCATGTTGTTTAAGTCGATGCGTGATGCCAATGCCACCTTTGAATCGGGTCTCATGGATAGCCAGAATCAGCAGTTTTTTCGCCAAATGTTGGATGAACAGCGCGCCAGTGAATTGAGTGCTTCAGGCTCTTTGGGCCTAGCTGATATGATCGTCGCACAGCTTGGTTCTGGTAAGATTGAGAACCCAAGTGCTGCGGCGCGTGAAAAAGATTTCGGTGCGTTGATGGAGAAAATCGATGCGGGCCGACGCGCAAAAGCGGCAAATGCCGAATCTGAAGCGGCACAAAATGTCCCTCAAGCGGTAGAGGAAAATCAACCGGCACAACCAAGCCGTTTTGATTCTCCAGAAGCTTTTGTGGCATCGATGAAACCTTATGCCGAAAAAGCGGCAAAAGCGCTTGGTGTCGATTCCTCGCTATTGCTAGCGCAAGCTGCACTTGAAACCGGTTGGGGTAAGAAAGTGATTCACAATAGCCAAGGTAGCAGCAATAACTTATTTAATATTAAGGCGGACAAGCGTTGGGGCGGTGATAAGATGGCCACGCAAACCCTGGAATATCATCAAGGTATTCCGGTGCAAGAAAAAGCGGCATTTCGCTCTTATGACAGCTACCAAGACAGCTTTAACGACTATGTCCGTTTTCTTAAGCAAAACCCTAGATACACCACCGCACTTCGTCATGAAGGCAATTCTGAGCAGTTTATCCATGGGATTCATCGCGCAGGTTACGCAACCGACCCAAGCTATGCAGATAAAGTACTCAAAGTGAAACAGAAAATCGATAACATGTAATCCATCAAGCTTGCTTTTCAGCAAGCTTTTTTGTTTCTTTCACCACAAAAAACTCTCCTTGGCACGCATATTGCTCAATTAACTTTAGTGATTCAGTAACAGCTGATTTTTAAAGGTTTTCGGGGGCAGTATGGCGTCGGATCTTCTGAATTTAGGTGCACAAAGTGTGCTTACGTCTCAGAGACAGTTAAACACCACAGGTCATAACATTTCTAATGTTAATACAGAAGGTTATAGCCGCCAGTCTGTAATACAAGGCACAAACATGCCGCGTCAGTATGGTGGTCAGACGTTTGGTATGGGTGTGCATGTGGAAAATGTTCGCCGCTCGTGGGATCAGTTTGCCGTCAAAGAGCTGGATACCTCCACGACTCACTACGCACGTAAGGTCGATGTTGAAGAGAATCTAGAGATGCTCTCTAACATGCTATCGTCGGTTGCGTCGAAAAAAATTCCTGAAAACCTCAACGAATGGTTTGATTCGGTCAAGTCATTAGCCGACAGCCCAAATGATGTCGGCGCACGTAAAGTGGTGCTTGAAAAAGCGGACCTAATCACCAAAAACATGAACGACTTCCAAGAGACCATTCGTGGCCAATACGAAGTGACCAACCGTAAGTTGGATTTAGGTATTAAGCGAATCAACCAGTTAGCGATTGAGATTCGTGATTTAAACCGTTTAATGATGCGTACTCCAGGCCCTCACAATGACCTGATGGATAAACACGAAAAATTGGTGAACGAGCTTTCTGAGTACACCAAAGTGACTGTGACGCCACGTAAAAACGCTGAAGGTTTCAACGTTCATATTGGTAACGGCCACACCTTGGTGTCGGGTACCGAAGCCAGTGAGCTGAAAATGATCGATGGTTATCCTGATGTTCATCAGCGCCGTTTGGCAATGATTGAAGGCAAGGGCATCAAGCCGATTACCAGCAAAGACATCGACGGCAAAATCGGTGCGATGTTGGATATGCGAGACAAGCAAATTCCGTATCTGATGGATCAACTCGGCAAAATGGCAACCACGTTTTCTCAGGAAGTGAACGTGTTGCAATCACAAGGCTTAGATCTTAACGGTGAAGTCGGCGGCAATATCTTTACCGACATCAACTCCGACATTGCCACCAAATCAAGGGTGATTGCGCACTCTAATTCTGAGGCCGAGCTGCGCGTGTATATCGACAACACCTCAAAAATGGTGGCCGGCGAATATGACCTGCAATATGTTGACGGCGATTACTATGTCACACGACCAAATGGCGACCGTTTTGAAGCGCCAATGGAAGACGGCAATATTGTGGTTGATGGCCTACGTATCGAGATTCGTGAAGATTTGGCGGACGGCGAACGGGTGATGATTCGTCCAACTCGCCTTGGCGCAGCGCAGATGAAAATGGCCACCAATGATCCCAAAGCGATTGCCGCACAAAGTTATGAAGCATCGACCACGTTTGCCCAAGGTAAAGCGCAGTTCCATATTAAAGATGCCGGAGACCTGCGCGAGTTTGCCGTGGTGATTTCGCCGGATGGGAAACAATTTGCCGTGACCGATCCAAAAGGCAAAGTGCTGATGCAGCCACAAGATTATCCGCCAGATGGTCCGGTGACCGTTCAAGGAACCACCTTTGAACTCACCAAAGGGGCATTGCCGAATGACAAATTTACGGCAAACCTTGTCCCCTCTGAAGGTGATAACGGCAACTTGATCAAAATGCAGAATATTCAGACAGATAAAAAGCTAAATAATGGTGAGTCGACGATTTTAGACGTCTACCACGACCTCAATACTGAAATGGGGTTGAGAAAGTCGACTGCGTCGCGTCTTACCGATGTGGCTCGCTTGGAAAAACAGGCCGCTCAGGAACGAATTGCATCGATTTCCGGCGTTAACCTCGATGAAGAAGCGGCCAACATGATGAAATTTCAACAAGCGTATATGGCGTCTTCGCGCATCATGCAGACGGCCAACGATACGTTTAACACCATTTTGGCATTGAAGTAGGGAGGCATAAATCATGTTGAATCGTATTGCCAGCTTCCATAACTATCAATCGGTGCAAAATGACTTGCGTCGTCAAGAAGGTAAAATTCATCACAATCAGGCTCAATTGGCGTCTGGTAAGAAGTTGATGCAGGCGGCCGATGATCCGCTAGCGACCCATTACATTCAAAATATTGGTCAGCAATCTGAGCAACTTCGCCAGTATATGGACGCCATCGTGTTAACGCGAAATCGTCTTGAGCACCATGAAGTGATCATTGCTAACGCTGAAGATTATGCGGATGAAGCAAAACGAACAGTGATGGAAACCATCAATGGTTCGTTATCGGTCGAAGACCGTCAAGCTAAGAAACGTGAAATGGAAGAACTTGCCAATAACTTTTTAAGTTTGGCTAACGTTCAGGATGAGTCAGGCAACTACATCTTTGCCGGGACTAAGCCGAAAAACCAACCGTTCTTTCGCGACCGTGATGGTAACGTTGAATACGCAGGCGATGATTATCAGCGCAAGATGAAAATTGCCAATAGCATGGAAATGGCCATCAATGATCCAGGCAGCAAGCTGTTTATGGAAATTGATAACCCATTTGGCGATTACGAACCGAATTACGATTTGAAAGGCGCTTCTGAATTGCTATTAGAACGGGCGACCAACTCTGATGCCGATGATGATGCGTCATATAAAGTGACGTTTGTCGATATGCCGGATCATAAATACGGCTATCAACTTGAGCGTAATGGCTCGATCGTTGATGCGGATGTATTCGATCCGAAAAAAGGCATTCAATATGAAGGCTTGACCATTCATGTTAAAGGTCAAATCAACAAAGGCGATGAGATTTCGCTTGAGCCAAGAAAGACGTTTAGCATTTTTGACACGTTCAAAGATGCGATGAAGTACACCGACGGTTCAGTATCGGATCTATCGAACACCGCCAAGCTGCACCAGGTGACGGAAGAATTTCATGCGGCGTTTATTCATTTAAACAAAGCACGTTCTGATGTCGGTGCGCGTTTAAGTACACTTGATATTCAAGAGCAGCAACACGAAGACTTCAAACTCACTTTGGCCAAATCCAAGAGTAACTTCGAAGATTTGGACTATGCCGATGCGGTGATTGAGTTCAATGAGAATTCACGTGCACTGCAAGCATCACAACAAGCATTTGGTAAAACCAAAGACTTGACCCTTTTCAACTATATCTAATTGCAGTCCACACTCCATTGCCTTATGTGCTGTTGCCATATGTGCGGAGTGTGAGCGGCAAAAGATGATTAGGGATGCCGCTGGCAAATAGGCGGCAAAATAAGCGGCAAACACTGTTGCCGATAGCTAAAAAGAATAGTTTGGCAAAGATGTATACAGTGTGGAATATAACTTTAAATATCTATAAGTGACTGAAATTTAAAGTTAAAAAATATTTTTAAAAACTTGGCACGCATATTGATATAGGTAATACGTAACTTGATTAACCACCTTTGTGTGAACAGACAGTTCGTAAACCGGCAATAGCTAGGTTTAAGCAAGGCATATTTCGGTCAGTGCTTCCAAATGAGATTAAGCTGGCCGCTTCGCAAAGCACTTGCGAACTCACTAGGAGAGCAACCTATGACCATTAACGTAAATACCAACGTTTCAGCGATGACCGCTCAACGTTACCTAAACAAAGCAACTGGTGACTTAAACACCTCTATGGAACGTTTGTCATCAGGTGCGCGGATCAACAGTGCGAAAGACGATGCGGCAGGCCTACAAATCTCGAACCGCTTAACCGCGCAGTCTCGAGGCCTTGATGTGGCAATGCGTAACGCCAACGATGGTATTTCGATTGCGCAAACCGCAGAAGGGGCGATGAACGAATCGACCAATATTCTGCAACGTATGCGTGACCTTGCGCTGCAATCGGCAAACGGCACCAACTCAACATCAGAGCGTGAAGCGTTGAATGAGGAAGTGACCGCACTGCAAGACGAATTGAACCGTATTGCAGAAACCACATCGTTTGGTGGTCGCCGTCTACTTAACGGTTCGTTTGGTGAGTCCTCTTTCCAAATCGGTGCCAGCTCAGGTGAGGCAATGATTGTTGCGCTAACCAGTATTCGTGCCGACGATTTCCAAATGGGTGGCCAATCCTTTGTTGCCGAAAACGGCAAGAACAAAGATTGGGGGGTACCACCTGATGCCAGAGATATGAAGTTTGAATTCACCACCAAAGAAGGTGAGGAAGTCACTTTTGATCTGCTCGCTAAACCTGGCGACGACGTGGAAGAGTTAGCCACTTACATCAATGGTCAAAATGACAAGATTCAGGCGTCAGTCAATGAGAAAGGACAGTTACAAGTATTTGTTGCTGAGCCAAATATTCGCGGTGAGCTGAATATTTCAGGTGGCTTGGCAAGTGAGCTTGGCCTTGAAGGCGGCCCAGGTAAGAACACCACGGTTCAGGACATCGATGTGTTATCCGTTGGTGGCGCGCAAAATGCTGTCGGTGTTATCGACGCGGCAATGAAATACGTTGATTCACAACGTGCCGACCTTGGTGCGATTCAAAACCGTTTGAACCACAGTATTAATAACTTGGCGAACATCCAAGAAAACGTTGCAGCTTCAAATAGCCGAATCCGTGATACGGACTTTGCCAAAGAAACCACTGCGATGACGAAATCACAAATTCTGCAACAGGCAGGGACATCGATTCTTGCCCAAGCAAAACAGTTGCCAAACTCTGCACTAACGTTGCTGCAGTAGTAAAAGAACCTTTATTGACGTTGTCTCAGACGTGAGGTTAATAAAGGTTTCTTGGCAAGCGAGTTGGTTATTATCGAGTATAAAGTTCTCTCTCAAACCTGCTTTATACTTCGAGATTAATCCTCGCGACCCCTAGGTAGTTAAAATGTGTCATTTCTCTCGATCTCCACATTTGGCTTAACTACCGCCTAGCCCCGGTTCTCTCAAAGGAAAGGGGCTTTCTTTTTTCGAGAATAGAAACGGCTGAATGACTCGTTTGTGTTCTTTAAACCCTGCAAGGGTGATTTTCGAGCCCGCATCACTTCATGTGCTGCGGGCTTTGTGTTGTTTAGGCTAAATGTTTAGGAGCCGAGCCGTAGGCATTGTCGCCTTGAGTGCCCTCTAAAACCATAAAGAACAGCAGCACTAATGTTCCTATCACCGGGATCAAGCTCAATAACAACCACCAACCACTGCGCTCTGTATCGTGCAAGCGACGCATCGAAACGCCAACGTAAGGCAGGAACACTACTAAGCTATAAACAGGGCTTAAAAAGCTAATCTGCAAGCGGTGCTCTACCAATCCAAGTACGATGCGAATCAGAGTATCGAACAGCACGAACATCCAAAACTCTTTACGTCTCGATCTGCCGTGAAAGCCAAGATAATTCTTAAACGCGAGTAGATACCAATCCATACCTTATTCCTTATTATGTTTTCTAGTGTAACGCCTAGCCAAAGCGAGTTTGGATGCCCGTTTGGTTATGAAGTCGAGCTAATGATTCTTACGCTCTGTGTGACTTCGAAGTGAGGCGTTTTATCATTTTAAAAGGGCATGCATACTGATTGAAAACAAGATTATGGGTAAACGTGTCGCTTATTGTTAAGAACATGCAATAACTTGTGATGATTATTAACAATCTTGCCCCGACAGCAAGAGCGAAAACTTTAGCGGTATTGTTGTGATATGTGTGCCGCTTCATTTAATTGGTGAAAATTCGTAGGATTTCTTTTACAGCCGATAATTCTTCTAAAGCTTATCTCAACCGAGTCGCTAATAAGGATACTTTGAGAGAACGTGGTGATCTGAGACGTCGGAAAACCAAAATAAATTCCGACTCGTCGGAGAATCAACAGGAGAATCACTATGGCAGTGAATGTAAATACAAACGTTTCAGCAATGACCGCTCAACGCTATTTAAATAGTGCGAGCAGTGCTCAGCAAGCTTCTATGGAACGTCTATCTTCAGGCTTTAAGATTAATAGCGCGAAGGATGATGCTGCAGGTTTGCAAATCTCGAACCGTTTGAACGTCCAAAGCCGTGGTCTTGATGTCGCAGTACGAAATGCGAATGATGGCGTCTCAATGGCTCAGACCGCTGAAGGTGCGATGAACGAAACCACTAACATTCTACAGCGTATGCGCGATCTTTCACTACAATCGGCGAACGGTTCAAACTCTAAGTCTGAACGTGTGGCGATTCAAGAAGAAGTGACCGCATTGAACGACGAACTAAACCGTATCGCTGAAACCACATCTTTTGGTGGTAACAAGCTACTTAACGGCACGTTCGCGACTAAATCGTTCCAAATCGGTGCTGATAACGGCGAAGCGGTAATGCTTACGCTCAATAATATGCGTAGTGATAACGCATTGATGGGTGGTACAAGCTACAAAGCTGAAAACGGCAAAGATAAAGATTGGTCTGTTCAGTCTGGTTCTAACGATTTGACTATCACGTTAAACGACAAACTTGACGGCGAGAAAACCATCTCAATCAATGCGAAAGCAGGAGATGATATCGAAGAGCTCGCGACTTACATCAACGGTCAAACCGATATGGTGAAAGCGTCAGTCGACGAAGACGGTAAGTTGCAATTGTTCACAGACAGCAACAAAGTCGATGGAACCGCCACATTTGGTGGTAGCCTAGCCGGTGAATTAGGTATCGGTGAAGGTTCTGCGGTGACCGTTGATACTCTAGATGTAACGTCTGTGGGCGGCGCACAACAATCGGTTGCGGTTGTCGATGCAGCGCTTAAGTTTGTTGATAGTCACCGTGCAGAACTCGGTGCGTTCCAAAACCGTTTTGGCCACGCGATCAACAACTTGGATAACATTAACGAAAACGTCAATGCGTCGAAGAGCCGTATCAAAGATACCGACTTCGCCAAAGAGACGACTGCACTAACCAAAGCGCAGATCCTAAGCCAAGCGTCAAGCTCGGTATTGGCTCAAGCGAAACAGGCGCCAAACGCGGCTCTTGGTCTACTTGGTTAATCTATCGGTTAATGACAAAAAGCCCAGCAATGCTGGGCTTTTTATTGTCAGCTCTAAACCACCGCCTAGGGCGGTGGTGATTGTCCCTTGGGGCTATTGCCCGAAGGAATACCCATGTTAGAAGTAAGTCTCTTATTCACCACAAGTAAGAGGAAACTAAAAACATGGGCGACTACAGAAGTTCATCACATGTATATTGGCGTTGTAAATACCACATAGTATGGACGCCGAAGTATAGATTTAAGATCTTGAAAGGTAATGTAGGTAAGGAGCTTTACCGCTCGATCTACATTTTGTGCAATATAAAAGATTGTGAAGTCTTGGAATTAAATATTCAGCCAGATCACGTTCACTTGGTTGTGATAGTCCCACCGAAAGTAT
>NZ_FNDD01000003.1 GCF_900100015.1 Vibrio xiamenensis
CGCTCAGTTCGTGGTGGACCAAAATTATCGTCGGCATTTTGCTGTTTGGCTTTATCGGCCTGCAACGTTTGCTCTTGGTGATGGGCGAGCGGCGCAAACAAGTCGCCAGCGCCAGTATGATGAAATCCGTACCAGGTTGATAACCCTTGGCTCAAAGCAATCAAAACTTAAGATCAACAAAGGCTTCCCGCGGGAAGCCTTTTTACTCACTTTAAAAGCATCAGCGATATATACCCAAAGTACTTGGAGTTGCAGGTAGGCGGCAAGTGAGTGAGGCCCCATGAGCATAGATAACTATGTGATTGGGGTGAACAAACGTAGCCAACACCGCTGCAGCTTCAAGTAAGACGGGTATAACTTGGATTAACTCCAAGCATCGCTCACTTCATTAGTCAGCAGCGTATAGCTTTCATCGCCGTAAGTGACCGTCACCGCAGCAAACTCGCTGCTATCAAGGTCATGCTCGCTAAGGTAATTGCTTTGCGCTTGGCTTAAATCGGCCACTTCGATGCTGGTGTAGTCATCGCTAAATTGCGCGCTGACATCATCGAGAATGAAACCGAGCTCGCTTGCATTTTCAGCCAGAAGATCGCTATCAACGCTCAGTGACACGCCAGAGTTCGAGGTGCAGGTGACAAGTTCGAAATCGCTAAAGCTTAAATCGTCGGTATCGGTGCTGAGTGTCAGCGTGTCAAAACCCTCACCGCCTTCAACCAGGCGCTTTGCGCCAGCGAGTTCAGCATCGGTTAATGCGTAGTAGAAGGTATCATCGCCACTGCCCAAGTTAACGTCGAATTCGGTCCAACGTGAAGTGCTGGCAGCTAAGCGATTTGGATTGATAAAGGCATCAAAAGAAATGTGATCGTCGCCTTCGCCAGTTGCAACACTGAAGGTGTTACTCCAGCCTTCACCGTTGCTGTATGGGGTAATTTCGATATGCACATCATTGGTCACACCCGTAACATCAATCGCGCCGCGTTTGGCCTCATAAACGCTGATATCAAGCACTTCATAATCAGGTAGCCATTCGATCATATCGCTGCTATCAATATGTACGTCGACAAAGCCGCTGATATTGATTTGGCTAAATTCACCATCGTTTTGCAATTGACCATCGGTTACCGACACCTCTTTCAAACCAGTTTGATTCCACTCAGCATTATTGGTGACATCCAGTGCAAAGGTCAGATCAACATTTTGGATTGACGCGTAAATATTCTCTCCTTCATAAACAAAGTTATCGTGAAGAAAATAAGCAATGCTGTCGAACTGCCAGTCAAGCAGGCCGATGCTCTCGCCATTCGTCTCGCTAAGATTCGCCGCTGAACCTGTGCCATCGGTATTCGTCTCACCAAAAACAACCATCTTTGTGTCCTTTATTGCCATACATAAAAAGTCATTCATCCATCAACACCACGAATGAGAATATCTGTGACGATGATGAATGGCCTCAATATGCATCAGAACACCTTTCATGTGCAGGCAATCGACAAAGATTGGTACTTTTCTCCACCTTTAAACTAAATGACTAATGAATTTTTGAGCGCAAAAAATTGCTTATAAAAGCTTATATTTGCAGCAAAATTGATAAGCTGATCCAAGCTTTGAATGCATGAATATTCAGCGCTTATCTGCCGATTTATTGGTTTCAGAACCCATGTCACATCGCAAACAATACGTTGTTTAATCCTTGAGGATCTTTGCCGCATAGTAACAACCAAAGGACCAAATAATAACAATAGAAATTCATCAGTTATGGCAAAGAAAACACATCAGTTAGACCGAATTATTATTCAGTTGCTGCAGTTTCAAGGTTTAATCAGAAAGGAAGCTGAAGCGCAGATCCAATCCGAAGTCTATCAACTTAATCACGCAGAGATCACTCAGGTTAAGCAGCATGCGCTCCATTTCGGCGAAGGTGCTAAAGAGCGGCTGATAGAAAACTTGCTTGAAAAGCGCCGCGAAGCGTTTTTCTTTAAAGTGCAAAACCAGCTAAACAACCCGTTGTTTGCTCTTGATGCGCGCCAAGCACCTCAGCCAGCGATGGCGATGTGACAAGGCATTAAAACGCGCGATTACGGGACACTTTGGGCGGCGCGGAATCTTCTTCTCCCCCTTTCTTTGAAGGTTCCGCCCCCCATTTCATCGTGTTAAGTGATGGTGGTACAAAGACGCTGCGGACCAAATACGGCAAGCCAATAGCAATTCGGCGCGATTTATGTACAATCGCCGCCTAAGCTCACTTGACGTTATTTTGCTATGCCACACACAGACCCTTGCTTTATTTCCTTTCAAGCGGATATCAACGCGATTGATCTGCCCGAGCAGTTCACTTTCCCGTTTTATTATCAGCCACATCCATTGTGTGAATTGGCCGCCAAGCAGCTACAAGAACATCTCATCAGCCAAACGGATTGGCAGCATGATTTCGGTGTTGACGCTTTGCAAAGCGGTCAGCCCAATTCGGCGGCGATCGGCAAAATGTTTGGTGTTCTGGTGGTGAAGAATACGCAAGGCGAACTGGGTTATTTAGCGGCATTTTCTGGCAAAATTGCCGATCAAAATTTGCTGCCCGGATTTGTGCCCCCCGTCTTTGATATGTTGGCAAAAGACAGCTTTTTTCGCACTGAACTGAGCGAAATCACCGAAATTAACCACCAAGTGACCACTCTTAGCCAAAGCCAACGGTTTGTCGAACTCACAGAGCAGCTTGCCACTCTAAATGCAGATTATCAGCAAGCAGAAGCGACTCAGCGCGAACAGATGATTGCCGCGCGCGCTGCGCGCAAGCTGGAGCGCAGCCAAGCCGAGCAAACCCTTAGCGGCGAGGCGCTGAATGCAGCGCTAGATTCGCTCGCTAAAGCCAGTGTCGCCGATAAAAATACCCTCAAATATTTAAAACTTGAGTGGCAAGACAAAATCACCGCCGTAACTGAGCAACTTAGCGAACTGCAACGCCAATTAGAAACCCTGAAGGCAACACGTAAACAGCTTTCTCATGCGCTGCAGAAAAAGCTCTTTGATCAATACCAGTTTCTCAACGGACTGGGTCAAACCCGCGGCTTAAACGCTATTTTTGCCCAGACCGGTCTTAACGTGCCACCCGCTGGCGCTGGTGAATGCGCAGCGCCGAAAATGCTCCAGTACGCCTTTGCCCATCACTATACGCCAATCGCAATGGCGGAGTTTTGGTGGGGTGTGTCGCCCAAATCGGAAGTGCGCAAACATGGCCAGTTCTACCCTTCGTGTCACAGTAAATGCCACCCGATCCTCAGCCATATGCTTAACGGCTTGAATGTCGAAGCCAACCCGCTTGAAAAGCCTTGGGCTGAGAACATTGAAATGGCGCTGCTGTATCAAGATGATGCGATGGTGGTGGTCAACAAGCCATCCGGATTATTGTCGGTGCCGGGCAAGACCATCAGCGATTCAGCGTTCACGCGCTTGCAGCAGCAATTTTCAGACGTTGAAGGCCCGTTTGTTATCCATCGCCTTGATATGGCGACCTCTGGACTGCTGGTGTTTGCATTAACTCGCCGCGCCAATAAAAGTTTGCAAAAACAGTTCATCAGCCGCACGGTGAAAAAACGCTACGTTGCCCTGCTTGATGGCGAAGTCCCGTCGCCAAGCGGTGAAATCAACCTGCCAATGCGCGGCGACCCAGATGACAGACCGCGCCAACTGGTGTGTTTTGAACACGGCAAACCCGCGCGTACCGAGTGGCAAGAGATCGAAACCAAACACGGCCAAAGTAAGGTGTTTTTGTACCCACATACCGGGCGCACTCATCAACTACGCGTGCACTGCGCCCATCACCTTGGGCTGAATATGGCGATGGTTGGCGATGGCCTGTATGGCACCCGTGATAAGCGCTTGCATCTGCACGCAGAAACTCTTGAATTCGACCATCCTTACACCAAACAACACATGATTTTTCAACAGGATGCTGACTTCTAAATTCAGCCTTCATTTTTGGAAAATTACTGTGAGCGAATGGCAGTGAAATCTCATTGCTCGGTATTGTGCACTGGCATAGACTGAGCCGATGGACATGCTGATTATTTTTAAGTTTTATCTATTTCATGGCTTAGCACTTTTTGCTATCTCCTTTGCCATATTGTTTAGAAAACTGCAAATCAGTCGCATTGCCATCGCCAAGGTTTTACCGTTTTTAGCACTGTTCTGTTTGCTGCGTGGCTTTCACGAATGGTTTGAGCTCTACACTGTGATGTACGCTCAGCAAGCCGAGCCTCAGCGCTGGCTGGAAACCATTCATACCATTGAACTGTGCGCTTCGATGCTGGCACTGACGCTGTTTTGCTGGCATATGCTGCCGCTAACACGCTGGCGCTTAATGCGCCGTTTGCGACAAGGCGTTTTGGCGCTGACCGCGGTGTTTTTTATCGGCGCGGCCTATCACTACAATGCACTGGAGTATTTTGCGTACCTCAACCAAGTCACATTGCACATGCAGTGGATATTTGGTTTGGTGTGCGGAGTGCTAAGCGGTATTGCCATAATCCGTTACGGCGCCACCATCAGCCGTCAGGGATATAGCAAAGCACTGCCTTTTACTTTAATGGGGCTGGCGGTGGTGCTGTATAGCTTGAGTATTGGTGGCTTGAACACCGCTTGGGGCTCGTCAATTATCGCATTGCGCTGCGGTTTCGCTGTGGTGCTGGCGGTGGCGACTTGGTCTGTGCTGCGGGTGTTTGATGAAGAGCACTCACAACTGATTGAAGAAGCACTGGCGCTATCGCTGCAAAACCAAAAACTTCGAGAACTGGGCGAACTCACTTCTGCCATCGCCCATGAGATTAAAACTCCGCTCAGTAGCGCGTTGATGAGCTGCGATATTCTCAGCCATCACCTGCACCTTCAAGCGGATGAACAACAAAGACAGACCAGCGAACGCCAACTTGATCGCATTCGCCTTGGCCTGTCGCGTGCGGCTGAAATTAGCCAAGAAGTGCTCAATTACGCGCACCAGAGTAACCTTAAACGCGATACCGTGATTTTGTCTGATGTGATTAGATCCGCGTTATCGCTTAATCAATTTCGCTTAAGCGACTTTACCGTGGAGACCGATCTCGACGCAGAGCTTACTATCGATGGCGACGCTGGCCTTATCGAACAGGTGCTGACCAATATTATTGGCAATGCCATCGATGCCAGTACCAACACCAGCGATAAGCTTATTTCGATTCACTCTTTCCAAGCGAAAAAAAACGCGGTCATTCAAATCGCCGACTATGCCGGCGGTGTATCAAACGCGATTTTGGATAAGATGATGACGCCGTTTTTCACCACCAAAGCGGTCGGTGAAGGAACGGGAATGGGGCTAGCTATCTGCAAAAAAATTGTCCTGCAACATGGCGGTGAGATCGTAATCAACAATAATCCTCATGGTTTAACGGTTGAAGTCCAATTGCCGAGGAAACGGTCATGAATTTAAAACTTTTGCTTGCTGAAGACGATCAACAGCTGCGTGAAGCCTTAGTAGAAGCGCTAACCCTCGAATCGTTTGATGTGACCGCCTGTCACTGCGCCGAAGACGCGCTGGACGCCGCTGCCGAGCAAACCTATGATCTGGCCCTGTTTGATGTGGTGATGTCTGGTATTACTGGCATTGACGCCCTCACCTCGCTGCGCCGCTTACAACCTAATATCGGTATTATCATCACCACTGCCTTTGCCACCGTCGATTTGGCGGTCGATGCGATGAAAAAAGGCGCCGATGAGTTCCTCACTAAGCCATTCAACTTACCTTCGTTATCGATAACGCTGAAACGCGTTCACGCTGAACACGCACCAAAAGTAATCATGGATGATGAAGACCGCGATGTGATTTTCAGTTCGCTATCGAACCCGATTCGCCGCATGGTGGTGAAGCAGTTAAAAGTGCATCACAAGCTTAAATTCATGGATTTATGCCGTGTGGTAGGCATTCAAGATCACACCAAATTCAACTTTCACCTTAAACATCTGGTCAATAGCAAACTGGTTGAGAAAGAGGAAGGTCGAGTGTATTCACTCACCGAGCGCGGCTTGCAAGTCTACGCCAATATGCTGCAGTAACGCGATATTCTTCAGTCACGCTATGTGATTCAGTCACGCTAAGACGCGATTTCTACACCATCAATCAATGAAACCAAGCAAGTAAACGCTCACTTCGGTGGGCGTTTTTTATTGCGGCTTAACCGACATATCAACGCCAATACAACAAGTTAGCTCGCCAGATTGCAGACATAAAAAAACCACCCTAAGGTGGTTTTTAGCAGCCGTTTGAGTATCACAACTCGATTAACGACGGGTTTTCATGCTCAATTCAAACGCTTTAAGCTGGGCCAAAGCTTTGGACAACTCGAGCTGAGCCTGAGCAAAGCTAAGGTTGTCATCGTGGTGACGAATGTTCTCTTCTGCCGCTTTACGCGCCGCTTCCGCGCGAGAACTGTCGATGTCTTTACCATGCAAAGCGGTATCCGCCAGCACAGTCACCACATCAGCTTGAACTTCCACCAAGCCACCAGAAACATACAAAATCTCTTCTGGCTTTTGCAGGTCGCCCTGAATACGGGCGACCCCAGGTTTGAGTTTACTGATCAGCGGAGAGTGACCCGGACGAATGCCGAGTTCACCGTCTTGGCCTGCAACAGCAAGGGCATGAGCCGGGCCGGAATACAAATTTCCCTCTGCACTGACCACGTTCAATTGAAACGTATTTTGTGAAACCCCTATTGCCATGATGCCTCCCGCGCGTTACAGCGTTTTCGCTTTTTCAAGCACTTCGTTGATGGTACCGCAGTACAGGAATGCCTGCTCTGGGATGTCATCGTACTTACCTTCTAGCAGCTCTTTAAAGCCAGAGATGGTGTCTTTAAGTGGTACAAATACACCTGGTTGGCCAGTAAAGACTTCCGCTACGTGGTAAGGCTGAGTCAAGAAACGCTCCACTTTACGTGCGCGAGATACCAAACGCTTGTCGTCTTCAGACAGCTCGTCCATACCTAGGATGGCGATGATGTCTTTTAGCTCTTTGTAGCGTTGCAGTGTCATTTGCACTTGTTGGGCAACGTCGTAGTGCTCTTGACCAACAACCAAAGGATCAAGCTGGCGAGACGTTGAGTCAAGTGGGTCGATCGCTGGGTACAAACCTAGCGCTGCGATGTTACGAGACAATACAACCGTTGCATCCAAGTGGGCGAACGTAGTCGCTGGCGATGGGTCGGTCAAGTCATCCGCGGGTACGTATACCGCTTGGATAGAAGTGATCGAACCAGACTTGGTTGACGTGATACGCTCTTGCAGAACACCCATCTCTTCCGCCAGTGTTGGCTGGTAACCTACCGCTGATGGCATACGGCCAAGCAGTGCAGATACTTCGGTACCCGCAAGGGTGTAACGGTAGATGTTATCAACGAACAACAGTACGTCACGACCTTCGTCACGGAAACGTTCTGCGATAGTCAAACCGGTCAATGCAACGCGAAGACGGTTACCCGGTGGCTCGTTCATCTGACCGTAAACCATGGCTACTTTGTCCAGTACGCCCGCTTCTTTCATCTCGTAGTAGAAGTCGTTACCCTCACGAGTACGTTCCCCTACACCGGTAAATACAGATAGACCAGAGTGCGCTTTCGCGATGTTATTGATAAGCTCCATCATGTTAACGGTCTTACCTACACCCGCACCACCGAACAGACCGATTTTACCACCTTTCGCAAAAGGACAGATAAGGTCGATAACTTTTACGCCGGTTTCCAAAAGGTCAGTACTGTTTGCCTGATCTTCGTAGCTTGGCGCTTCACGGTGAATCTCGTAAGACATTTTTTCACCGATTGGGCCACATTCATCGATTGGCTCACCAAGCACGTTCATGATACGGCCAAGTGTTTCTTCGCCGACAGGAACGGTAATTGGGTGACCAGTTGACTCAACAGATAAGCCACGTCGTAGACCATCTGATGTACCCATTGCGATACAACGTACAACACCACCACCTAGCTGTTGTTGTACTTCTAGCATCAATGTTTGATCGCCAGCAGCGACTTGTAGCGCGTCGTAGACTTTCGGACCTTGATTTTGCTCGAACTCTACGTCGACCACCGCACCGATGACTTTGACGATTTTGCCAGTACTCATAATTAAAACCTCAAATTCTTTTCTTAAACCGCTTGAGCGCCTGAAACGATTTCACTCAGTTCTTGAGTGATGGCGGCCTGACGAGCTTTGTTGTAAACCAGCTGCAGATCTTCGATCAGTTGGCCAGCGTTATCGGTTGCGGCTTGCATGGACATCATGCGCGCTGCTTGCTCACAGGCGATACTCTCAACCACACCTTGGTACACCAAAGATTCCACGTAACGTTGAATCAAGTGATCAAGAATGTCGCGAGGCGCTTGTTCGTAGATGTAGTCCCATCGAGCGTCTTTATCGCGTTCGATATCTTCTTTCGGGAACGGCAACATCTGAATCACACGCGGTTGTTGCACCATGGTATTGACGAATTGGTTACACACTAGGTACAGACGGTCGATATTCCCTTCTGAGTAGTGCTCCATCATCGCATTCACGGTGCCGAGCAGATCTTCGACTCGCGGCTTATCGCCTAAACCAGACGTTTGCGCAATCACCTTGCCAAAAGAGCGGAAAAAGCCAATCGCTTTAGAGCCGATTAAGGTGGTATCCACCTCAACGCCTTTTTCCTGCCACTCTTGCATGTCAGCCATCACCTTTTTGAACAAGTTACTGTTCAAACCACCACATAAACCACGGTCAGAGGAGATGATGATGTAGGCCACACGCTTAATTTCGCGCTCTTGAAGCAACGGATGGCTATATTCCAACGTACCCGAAGATACGTGGCCAATTACCTTACGCATGTTGCGCGCGTAAGGTCTGGATGCCTCCATGTTGTCCTGCACTTTGCGCATTTTACTGGCGGCGACCATTTGCATTGCACTGGTGATCTTTTGCGTATTCGCTACGCTGGCGATCTTGGTGCGAATCTCTTTGGTATTTGCCATAACGGACTCCTACTAATGACGCGATGATTGCTCTACGAATGCACTGCGACGAATTTCTCTAGCAGACTTTGCAATTCGCGCTCAATCTCATCGTTGTAATCACCCGTTTGGTTGATCTTGTCGAGTAGCGGCTGAACGTTTTGACGCGCATAAGACAGCAGATCTTCTTCAAACTTAGCGATATCGCTGAGTTCTATATCACCAAGGAAACCTTTCTCAGCTGAGAAGATTGCCAGAGCTTGCTCTGCCACTGTCATTGGTGAGTACTGTTTCTGTTTCATCAGTTCAGTTACTTTTTCACCATGGTCTAACTGGCGACGAGTGGTTTCGTCAAGGTCAGACGAGAACTGGGCAAATGCCGCAAGTTCGCGGTACTGAGCCAGTGCGGTACGAATACCACCAGACAGTTTCTTGATGATCTTGGTTTGCGCAGCGCCGCCCACACGAGATACCGAGATACCTGGGTCAACCGCTGGACGTAAGCCTGAGTTAAATAGCTGAGTCTGCAAGAAGATTTGACCGTCGGTAATCGAGATTACGTTGGTTGGTACGAACGCTGATACGTCACCCGCTTGGGTTTCGATAATCGGCAACGCAGTTAAAGAACCGGTTTTGCCTTTCACTTCACCGTTAGTGAAGCGCTCTACGTAGTCTTCGTTAACGCGCGCAGCACGCTCTAGAAGGCGAGAGTGTAAGTAGAATACGTCGCCAGGGAAGGCTTCACGACCCGGTGGACGTTTCAACAATAGTGAAATTTGACGATACGCAACCGCTTGTTTAGACAAGTCATCGTACACGATTAGGGCATCTTCACCGCGGTCGCGGAAGTATTCACCCATGGTACAGCCTGCGTATGGTGCTAGATATTGTAGCGCTGCTGCTTCAGATGCTGACGCCACCACAACGATAGTGTTTTCAAGTGCGCCGTGCTCTTCTAGCTTGCGAACCACGTTAGCGATGGTTGACGCTTTTTGGCCGATAGCAACGTAAATCGCTTTTACGCCAAGAGATTTCTGGTTGATGATCGCATCGATCGCCATCGCGGTTTTACCGGTTTGACGGTCACCGATGATAAGCTCACGCTGACCACGGCCGATTGGCACCATAGAGTCAACGGCTTTATAACCGGTTTGGATTGGCGTATCTACCGATTTACGGTCGATTACACCCGGTGCGATAACTTCAACAGGATCCATTTGCACGTAATCAACTGCGCCTTTACCGTCGATAGGTTGACCAAGCGTGTTTACTACACGACCAAGCAAACCAGGACCAACAGGCACTTCAAGAATACGGCCGGTGCCTTTTACTTTCATGCCTTCAGACAAGTCAGCGTAAGGACCCATGACTACCGCACCCACAGAGTGGCGCTCTAAGTTAAGCGCTAGGGCATAACGGTTGTCTGGCAGTTCAAGCATCTCACCTTGCATCACGTCCGCTAGGCCGTGAATGGTAATGATACCGTCACTTACCGATACGATCGTACCTTCATTTTGAGCCTCAGTTTGAAGGTCAAAATTGACGATACGGTCTCTGATTAGTTCACTAATTTCATTAGAATTTAATTGCATTTCTATACCCCATTAAACATGCAGGTCAGTGGAGAGTCGGTCAATATTGGCTTGGATACTGCCGTCGTAAACGGTCTCTCCGGCCTTAATCACCACGCCACCTACAAGGGATGGATCCAGCTGCTGTTCCAGTGTGATCGATTTACCGTGTTTGCGTTTTAACGCCTCAGTAAGCCGCTCTAGCTGTTCCTGATCAAGAGGCTCGGAAGCCCACACTGTCACTGTCATCACTTGTTCGTAATCCGCTTTCATTTTGCGGAACTGATCGATTACGTCACTCAGCGCTTTTAAACGTTGATTTTCCGCCATCACTTTAAGGAAGTTCTCAAAGTACTTGTCGAGCCATTCGCCTGCGGCAGATAGGATCAAATCAAGTAGCGGTTGCTCAGAACCATTCTCATCGAGGTCATCAAGAACCATCGCCGCTTTAGGCTGTTCCAGTACCATTTCGATGATGGCAAACATACGTTGCCAATCGTCTAAGCAGTTGCTTTCCTTTGCGAAATCAAACGCCGCTTTGGCATAAGGCTGAGCTACTTCTGTCATCTCAGACATGCGCTGCCCCCTTAAATTTCACTGATGAATTGGTTCACCAGCTCGCGGTTTGAAGCACTGTCTAAGTTGTGACGAATCAGCTTGCTGGCACTTTCAATTACCAGGTCAGCCATCTCTTCTTTCAGCTCTTGACGAATGCGGTTGCGCTCATTGTCGACGTTCGCTTTACCTTCTTCGATGATGCGCGCTTTTTCTTGGTTAGCCAGCTCCACTGCGTCTGCAACCAGTTGGTCTTGACGCTGTTTACCTTGCTCGATTAAGGCTTGAGCCTTTTTGCGCGCGTCAGCAATGATTTGATCGCTGTTCGCTTGCGCAAGCGACAATTCTTTCGCCGCTTTTTCAGTATGTTCAAGGCCTTGCGCAATTTCAGCTCGGCGCTCGTCGAGAAGTTTTACGAGTGGTGGCCAGACGTATTTCATGCATAACCAGACAAAAATCACAAACGAGATTGCTTGGCCTAACATTGAAGCATTTATGTTCATAGCACCCTCACATCTATAACGTGTTGAAAATTAAGTATTCGAATTACGCTACAGCGAAGATGATGTACAAACCGATACCAACACCGATCATAGGTACCGCGTCCACAAGACCCATCATGATGAAGAACTGAGTACGCAACATTGGGGTTAAATCTGGTTGGCGAGCAACGCCTTCTAGGTATTTACCAGCAAGATTACCGATACCTGCTGCAGCACCTGCTGCGCCAAGACCGATCAGTAGTGCACCTGCTACGTATAGAACTGCGCTAACGATATCCATAACAACTCCTAAAAATACAAATTAATTCAAGTATTAAGATTAAAAAATTAATGATGTTCTTCGACTGCCATACCGAGGTAAACCACGGTCAATACCATAAAGATAAAGGCTTGAAGAATTACGATTAGAATATGGAACAATGCCCACGGCACACTGAGTGCCCACTGCATCCACCAAGGCATTAATGCAATCAGGATGAAGATCATTTCCCCTGCATACATATTTCCGAAAAGTCGTAGACCTAATGAAATTGGTTTAGAAATCAGTGTTACGAGTTCTAAAATAAAATTCACTGGGTACAAAAATGGAGTGTCAAAAGGCTGTGTCGTTAGCTCTTTGATAAAACCCATCAAACCTTTGGTTTTTAATGTATAACCGATAACTAAAATAAATACGCCCAATGCCATCGACATGGTGACATTTACGTCAGCTGACGGTAAATCGCGGAAGTGACTAATTCCCATTGCTTTTGTTAATGCCGGAACGAAGTCTATTGGTAACAAATCGATAGAGTTCATTAACAATACCCACACAAAAATGGTTAGTGCTAATGGGCCTATTAATTTGTCTTTTGATTGAAATATTTCTTTGACGAGGTCATCGACAAATTCAAATATCAGTTCAATCAAACACTGGAATCGACCGGGAACACCTTTTGTTCCTTTGCTCACCGCAAAACGGAACGCAAGAATAAAAATAATCCCGAACAACCACACCATAATCATGGAGTCGAGGTTGATTCCGAACCAGCCTTCGCCAACAGTGAGAAAGGTCAGATGGTGCTCGATGTATTCATGAGCAGTTTGAACGTTCGCCATTTAAGCCTTCCTTTCATCCTGGTCTTTAAACAACGGCGTCAAGAAATGACCTAGCATAGTCACACAAAACGCAATCAAGACCACAATGTTACGAAGAGCCATGAATCTAAACGTCAACACAAACATGATAATTGTATATATCAGTTTGATATTTCTACTTAAATTCATTAAGTCTCGCAGACTCTCCGAGGGTTTCATCTTCGACTTCATAGAAGCGAACATCATGCCGATCATCGAAGGAACAATCGCAATCACAACGCCAGTCAAAGCAGATTCAACCCCAATCGCACCGTTAGAGAAGAGTTCATAAACAACAAACGCTAGGCCTAAACCCAGTTGAGTGATCAGAATCCTCTTTCCTGCCAGCATGATTGAATCACTTGTGCTGTTAGCTTCCATAAAATCACCTTACAGTTTCAATTTCTAAATGGTGAATTGAGAAGTTAACTTCACTACTGAAATGTTCCGTCAGATGAAATTTCCCAAGATGAGAAGAAAAATTCACAGAAATATTTCAGCCATGATAATTAATTTTCACGACTTACCTTTAGAAGAGATAAAATAATTTTTATCCGAAAACGCTTTGAAATATACACCCATAAATAAACGATTCGGAATCGGAAAACTTGAAAATTATCATTCCATTTTTGATAGCGTTATTCATTTGTATTTTTTTAATGCCATCTATAAAGTGGACGTTAGTCTTTATCAGCATTTAGACTAAAAAGCTCAGTCACAGGGACGTGGACTCACCTTTCAAGGAATGAAAGTTATTGTCTTCACTTCATTATTTAATGCCATACTTATTAAATAAAAAGTTTGAACCCTATTATCACTTTTAGGCTATGGAATTTAATTTCCATGGCCTAATTGTCGTGTCTTAAATTAATTTAAATTTGGATAAATTTTCTTATTAAATAATTGTAAATAATTTCACAACTATATTTGTGTCATTTTTATTAGCTATATTTTGGTGCAATTGCCGATTTTATGAACGCACATCACAATTGAGATCCCCATCACTTTTTGTAGCCCTAACGAGCAAAAACGTGACACATGCGCCAAGTTCGCCGCTATTCCCTACTAAGTTCAAGGTTTTTGATCCAGTTAACATATTTCCCCAGTTCCAAAATCATCTTTGACAAAATTCATGCCAACTTATCCAATTATTTTTTCAACTTGGTAAAACCGTTAACTAGAATGGTATTCCCCACATGAATGTTAACGAGTGGTTAATTGGCAAAGCCAGAAGTAACACATCCGTAACGTGCCTATATGCCACTAGGGCTGCGGAGGTTTTGCGATAGTCATTCCAAATCAAATACAAGGAAACAGATCACCATACTATTAACCATTATTGAAATCTAAGTTTTCAATTTTAAGTGGTGAGGTTCGTTTACGATCTAAGCATAATTGCAGGATTGTAACATTGCATTCTCAGTTGTAACATTTTGACCATATAAAAAGCAGGGTTTTAACCAGATTTCATATGTGAGAAAGGGATTGCGATTGAAAGTGCGACATTACAATACGCTCAACACATACATATTCTAATGACGATAACGACCTTAGTTTAGACAGCGATGCCCACGCAGGGCTTCTGGACTAGGTCCATAAGACATCGAGAAAGTTAATGGAAGCCTCAAGATATAAAAGCATCTTGCCGCGGGCTGGTCTGGCGTTAGCCGTTCTTATGCTCTCGGGATGCGATTCTGCATTGCTTAATCCGAAAGGCGCTATTGGTGTTCAAGAAAAAGAACTGATTATCACATCACTACTGTTGATGCTCATTGTAGTTATCCCAGTAATTTTGATGACTATCTACTTCTCTTTTAAATACCGCGCGTCAAATACGGATCAAGAGTATGCGCCAGAATGGTCGCACTCAACTAAAATCGAAGTGATTGTTTGGACGATTCCAATCATCATCATCGCGATTTTGGGAACCATCACTTGGCACTCTACTCACGAGTTGGAACCCTCCAAGCCGTTAGTGAGTGATGTCGAACCCATGACGATCGAAGTGGTCTCTTTAGACTGGAAATGGTTATTCATTTATCCAGACCAAAAGATTGCAACGGTGAACTACGTGGCGTTCCCGAAAGATGTACCAGTTCAATTCAAACTGACATCTGACAACATCATGAACTCATTCTTTATCCCTCGTTTAGGTAGTCAGATTTACGCCATGCCTGGCATGGTGACGCGTCTACACTTGATTGCAAATCACGAAGGCGATTTCAAAGGCGTTGCAGCCAGCTACAGTGGTGAAGGTTTCTCTCACATGAAATTCACTGCCACCGCGCTGCCTGACCAAGCCAGCTTCGACAACTGGGTACAACAGGTGAAAGCCAGCCCAGATACCCTTGAAGACCTTGCTGCTTATAAATCATTGGCTAAGCCATCTATCGATGCGCCAGTGACGTATTACTCTAAAGTCGTTCCAGAACTGTTTACTAACGTAGTGACTCAGTATCCAGGTTCGATGAACGCAAGCTTTGACGCAGCATGCCTAGTCTCAGAGGAAGGATAATCCTATGTTCGGAAGATTAACTCTCGAATCGGTTCCATATCATGAGCCAATTATCATGGTCACTCTGACCGTGATCGCGCTAGTGGGTATTGCTGTAGTTGCAGCCATCACCAAAGCGGGCAAATGGCAATACTTATGGAATGAATGGTTTACTTCAGTAGACCACAAAAAATTAGGCTTCATGTACATCGCAGTTGCGATGGTCATGTTGCTCCGCGGTTTTGCCGATGCGGTCATGATGCGTAGCCAACAGCTGTTATCATCGGCTGGCGAAGCTGGCTACTTACCGCAACACCACTATGACCAAATCTTCACCGCCCACGGCGTGATCATGATTTTCTTTGTCGCGATGCCATTGGTTATCGGTCTGATGAACATCATCGTGCCACTGCAAATTGGTGCGCGTGACGTGGCATTCCCATACCTCAACAACTTGAGCTTCTGGCTATTCGTTGTTGGTGTGATCCTAACCAACATGTCGTTAGGCTTGGGTGAATTCGGTCGTACTGGTTGGCTTGCTTACCCACCACTATCAGGTATTGCTGCCAGTCCAGGGGTCGGGGTCGACTATTGGATATGGGCACTACAGATATCCGGTGTCGGTACTACGCTTACCGGTGTGAACTTCTTTGTCACCATCTTCCGTATGCGTACACCAAGCATGCCAATGATGAAGATGCCAGTGTTCACTTGGGCATCACTATGTGCCAACATTCTGATCATCATCTCGTTCCCAATCCTAACCGTGACCATCGCACTGTTAACGCTTGACCGTTATTTAGGTATGCACTTCTTTACCAATGACATGGGCGGCAACATGATGATGTATGTCAACCTGATTTGGGCATGGGGTCACCCTGAAGTGTACATTCTGATTCTGCCAATCTTTGGTGTGTTCTCAGAAGTTACCGCGACATACTCACGTAAGAAACTGTTTGGTTACACCTCACTGGTGTGGGCAACGATTGTTATCACAGTCCTAGCCTTCGTAGTATGGCTACACCACTTCTTTACCATGGGTTCTGGTGCCAACGTTAACGCCTTCTTTGGTATTGCCACCATGATCATCTCGATTCCGACCGGGGTTAAGATTTTCAACTGGCTATTTACCATGTACAAAGGCCGCATTCGTTTCACCACGCCAATGCTGTGGACGGTGGGTTTCCTTATCACCTTCAGTGTCGGCGGTATGACTGGCGTACTGATGGCGGTACCAGGTGCTGACTTCGTTCTACACAACTCAGTATTCCTGATCGCACACTTCCACAACGTTATCATCGGCGGTGTTGTATTCGGCTGTTTTGCGGCAATCACTTACTGGTTCCCGAAAGCAACAGGCTATACACTGAACGAAACTTGGGGTAAACGTGCATTTGTATGTTGGATCGTAGGCTTCCTAATGGCCTTCCTACCACTATACGCACTTGGCTTTATGGGTATGACTCGTCGTATCAGCCAAAACATCGACCCAGACTTCTTCCCACTGCTTGCTGTTGCAGCATCGGGTACTGTGGTTATCGCTCTAGGCGTATTGTGTCAGTTCATTCAGTTCTACGTGAGCTTCCGTGACCGTGCACAAAACCGTGACCTAACGGGTGACCCGTGGGATGGCCGTACTCTTGAGTGGGCAACCTCATCTCCACCACCGTTCTACAACTTCGCTAAGATTCCAAAAGGCGACGAACTTGATGCGTTCTGGTACCAAAAAGAGCGTGGCGAATTCAAACCAATGGAAGAAGAAGAATACGAACCAATTCACATGCCGAAAAATACCCCAACAGGTATGTATGTGTCAGCTTGGGCAACCGTATTTGGTTTTGCGATGATTTGGTACATCTGGTGGTTAGCAGCAATCAGCTTCATCGGTATCGTGGTGACATGTATTCGTCACAGCTACAACGATGACGTCGATTACTACGTAACTGTCGAAGAAATTAAAGCTATTGAAGCGGCACGTCGTGCTCAACTCGCGGAAGCGGCAAAAGCGTCTAGCAAAGACAACGACAGCGAAGACGATATGGAGGCGAACTATGCACGCTGATACTCACGCTCATGAACATCATCACGATGCAGGTGCCAACAAACTGTTCGGCTTCTGGATCTACCTGATGAGTGACTGTATTTTGTTTGCGACTCTGTTCGCGACCTATGCAGTACTTTCTGGCGCCAACGCTGGCGGCCCAATTGGTAAAGACATCTTCGAAATTCCATTCGTATTTGTTGAAACCATGCTGCTACTGTTCAGTAGTATCACGTTTGGCTTTGGCATGATTTCGATGAAGCGCCAAGATCTTGCTGGCATGAAACGCTGGATGATCGTGACCTTCCTATTAGGTCTGGGCTTTATCGGCATGGAAATTTACGAGTTCCATCATCTGATTGAAGAAGGCTTTGGTCCGCAGCGCAGCGCGTTCCTATCTGCATTCTTTACTCTAGTTGGTACTCACGGTCTGCACGTGACTTTCGGTCTTATTTGGCTTGCGGTTGCTTACCAGCAGCTAAGCAGCAAAGGCTTGACCGACACTGTGAAGACACGTTTCCAATGTCTAAGTTTGTTCTGGCACTTCCTTGATATCGTTTGGATCTGTGTCTTCACCATTGTTTACTTGCTAGGAGTGATGTAATGAGTAATCAACACGACACTGCAGACACTGGTAGCCGCGATTATGTGAAAGGCTTTGTCCTTTCACTTATCCTAACCATCATTCCGTTCTACTTTGCTTACACGCAAAGCTTGCCGGAGACCACAACCTACGCAATTCTGTTTGGTTGTGCGATTGTTCAGGTGATTGTGCACTTTACTTACTTCCTGCATATGGAAGTGAAGTCAGAGCAAGGCCAATGGAACATGATTTCCTTGGTATTTAGTGCCATCGTTGTCCTCATTTTGATTGCCGGTTCCCTGTGGATCATGTGGAACCTGCACTCAAACATGATGTTGTAGGTGCAAGATGCTGAAAAGCTACCTGTCTATTACGAAACCCGGCATCATCATCGGCAATCTGATTTCAGCAGCGGCGGGGTTCTTCCTCGCTGCTAAATCGGAAGCCGTAAGTTTTAGTTTGATGCTACCGACCCTTGCAGGCGTTGCGCTTGTGATTGCGTCGGGTTGTGTGGTCAATAATATTTTTGACCGCGATATCGATATCAAAATGGCGCGTACCGCTAAACGTGAAATGGTGATCGGTTCGATAAGCGTTGATCACGCGTTTATCTATGCGCTGGTGTTGTTGGTGCTTGGCACGGTGACGCTCTATCAATTGGTGAACCCGCTGGCGACGGTTGTCGTGCTGCTCGGTTACATCTTTTATGTGTTCTTCTACACCATGTGGTACAAGCGTACTTCGGTGTATGGCACTTTGATTGGCAGTATTTCCGGTGCAGTGCCCCCTCTTGTGGGCTATTTAGCGGTGACTAACTACATCAATATCGATGCCGTATTGCTGTTTGTGCTGTTCTGTTTGTGGCAGATGCCGCACTCATACGCAATCGCAATGTTCCGTATGCAGGATTACCGCGACGCAGGCATTCCTGTGCTGCCGGTAAAAGAAGGCATCAGCAAAGCACATCGTCACATGAAAGCGTATGTGGTGGCTTTTGCAGTAGTGGCTTTTGCCCTATTCGCACTTGGCCAAGCCAGTTACGCTTATCTTGCGGTGTCGTCACTGGTCAGTTTCTACTGGCTAAAAGTGACGTTCCGTTCAGTGGACGATAACAACTACGAAGCGTGGGCAAAATCCGTATTCAAAATATCTTTGGTTGCGGTGATGAGCATTAGCGGTGTACTCGGTTTTGAGCTACTCCCATTTGCTATCTAACTCAAATCAAACCGGCGCTAGCGCCGGTTTTTTATTATCCAAACCTTTTCCTAACATTGGCAAAATCGTCTTTAAGCTTTGACGCCCAAACCCTGTAACGCTTCGTACGCCTGCGCGGCATTTTCAAACACCACCCCTTGCATACCAACTCTCTTTGCACCAGCGACATTACTCGCCACATCATCTAAAAAGACACTTTGACTCGGGTCGAGATCATAACGCTCAAGCAATATCGAAAAAATCGCCTCACTCGGCTTCATGCAGCCCTCTTCAGCTGACACCACTGCGCCCTCAAACAGCGGCCAGAAATCGTATTGCTGCTTTAGAAAAGCCACAATTTCATGCAAATTGTCGGTCAGTGCAAACACCTGATAACCCGCAAGCTTGAGGCGTTTAACTAATTCGACTGAACCATAGAGCGGGCATTGGGTATGTTTTACGTAATAAAACACAGCGTCGGTTTGCGCGGCGCTAAAGCCTAACTCGGCTTGAAACTGCAACGCCGCTTGCGCTTCATTAATCTCACCACAATTGAGTTGACGCCAGGTTTCACCAAGGAAAATATCGCGGCTAAGACGGGGAATATCAGCGTTAGCCCCAAAAGTCAGTTTGATGATTTCCTGCGGTGACCAGCGCACTAACACGTTTCCAATATCAAACACCACATGACGGATCATAGCCATCACTCCTTTATTCTTGGTTAACCAACCTTAACGCGGTTTACGCTATCACAGCGCAATGGTTTGAACATTTGATGGCAGTTTCTTTACGCTAAGACATTCCACAGCGGCTAAAACGCTTTATTTTCGGTTATAAACCTTTATTTGCCGTTACCAACCTTCGCTACGGTTACAAAACCAGCATTCAAACACATTGTTTGTTTGCCTAACCAGCTGATGAATAAATCACTAGACGACTGGTCTAATCTTTTTTATAGTGGCGCCATGAATACAAAACTTCACGATACTCGGCAACACATTTTGGATGTTGGCTACCAATTGGTGGTCAGCAAAGGCTTTACCAGTGTGGGGCTCGCCCAGTTGCTCAACACCGCCCACGTTCCTAAGGGATCGTTTTACCACTACTTTAAATCCAAAGAGCAGTTTGGTGAGGCGTTGATCCAAGACTACTTTTGCAACTATCTGCAAAAACTTGACGAGCTATTTAACGACACTTCGCAAAGCGCCTATCAGCGTTTACTTACCTATTTTACTCGCTGGCAAGAGACGGAAAACGGCACCTGCAATGCTAATCGCTGCTTGGTGGTGAAACTCAGCGCCGAAGTGTCTGACCTGTCTGAATCCATGCGCCTAGCCCTTGCTGATGGTGCCCGTAAAATCACCACAGCGATGGCTCAAGTTATCGAACAAGGCATCAAAGACGGTTCAATCCAAGTTGAAAACAGTCACGACTGCGCCATAGATATCTACAATATGTGGATTGGCGCCAGCGTACTGCACAAACTTTATCAAGATGCACAAGGTTTAGAGCGCTGCCTTAACAGCACCAAAGCGCGCCTTGGCCAAAAATAATTAACACGCGGCAACGTCGCTTAACATTACGCTATTGTGATAGACAATGGCTTTTTTCATCCAAAAACTAGACGACTGGTCTAATGAAGGTAATCACAATGACAACACCAGATAACAATCGACGTATCGTATTGGCTTCTCGCCCAGTGGGCGCACCGACAGCCGACAACTTTCGCTTAGAATCTGTCGCCAAACCGACGATTGCCGATGGCGAAGTGCTGCTACACACCGAATATCTGTCACTCGACCCATACATGCGTGGTCGCATGAGCGATGCCAAATCCTACGCCGAGCCAGTCGCCATCGATGCCGTAATGGTGGGCGGCACCGTCAGCCGCGTTGTGGAATCCAAACACGCCGATTTCGCGGTTGGTGAGTGGGTACTCTCTTACGCGGGTTGGCAAGACTATGCGGTATCGAAAGGCGAAGGGTTACTTAAACTCGGCCAAAATCCACAAAACCCATCTCATGCTCTTGGCGTGTTAGGTATGCCTGGTTTTACCGCTTATATGGGGCTTTTGGATATCGGTCAGCCGCAAGCAGGCGAAACGGTTGTCGTCGCAGCCGCCACTGGCGCAGTAGGCTCTATGGTCGGACAAATCGCTAAAATTAAAGGCTGCAAAGTGGTCGGCATTGCGGGCGGCGCTGACAAATGTGAGTTTGCCAAACAAACGCTTGGCTTTGATGAATGTATCGATCACCGCGCGGCGGATTTCGCCGATCAATTGGCAAATGCCTGTGATAGCGGCATAGATGTCTACTTTGAAAACGTGGGCGGCAAAGTGTTTGACGCGGTATTGCCGCTCTTAAACAGCAAAGCACGTGTGCCGTTGTGCGGATTAATTTCACAATACAACAACACCTCCCTACCTGACGGGCCAGATCGAATGGCAATGTTGATGGGACAATTGCTGATTAAGCGCATCAAAATGCAAGGCTTTATTATCTTTGACGATTACGGTCACCGCTATAACGAGTTTGCCCAAGATATGTCACAATGGGTTGCACAAGGAAAGATTCATTACCGCGAGCACGTCGTCGAAGGGCTAGAAAATGCACCGCAAGCCTTTATCGGGCTGCTAGAAGGGCAAAACTTCGGCAAGTTAGTGGTTAAAACTCAATAAGGAATTCGCATGATCAAACTTCACCATCTAAATCAATCTCGCTCCAAGCGCATCATCTGGCTGCTAGAAGAGCTCGGCGTTGAGTACCAAGTCGTGCCTTATCAGCGTGATAGTGTCACCTTTCTCGCGCCGCCAGAGCTGAAATCGGTTCATCCTCTGGGTAAATCACCGGTAATTGAAGATGGTGAAGAAGTGATCGCCGAATCCGGCGCTATCACCGAATACCTCATCAATCGCTATGGCGCCGATAAACTGGCACCCAAACCCGGCAGCAAAGCGCACCTTGATTATATTCAATGGCTACACTTTGCTGAAAGTTCAGCGATGCTGCCGCTACTGCTGAAGATGTTTGTCGCAAAAGACGGCGCCAAAACCAATTTTCTAAGTGACTATGCGAACGCCGAATGCGTCAAAGTGATCGGCTATTTTGACCAGCGCCTCGAAGGTAAAACCTACTTAGTAGAAGAGCGTTTGACTGGTGCCGACATCATGATGTCGTTTGTGGTTGAAATCGTTGCACGCTTTGGCTTAATTGAACGTTTCCCCAATATTCAGCGTTACGCTAAAACGCTGTCAGAGCATGAGAAGTTCCGCGCCGCCGAGCAGCTTGAAAGCTTATACGGCTAATACCTAAAACCAAAAACCGCTCAGCTGAGCGGTTTTTTTATCACGGTTAGGCATGTTCTGAACGCGTTATTTCTCGCTTTGTTGCTTCACCGCTTTAAACAGTACCGACGTATCCATGCGGCCAAGCCCTTGTTGCTGCAAACTGGCGTATTCTGCATCAACTTGCTCTGTCATCGGTAAACGAATGCCAACTCGTTTGGCTTCTTCAAGACAAAAGCCCAAATCTTTACGCATCCAATCAATGGCGAAACCAAAATCAAATTGATCTTTCGCCATAGTTACAGAGCGATTTTCCATCTGCCACGACCCAGCCGCGCCGTGTTTGAGCACGTTGACCACTTGTTCGATGTCGAGGTTTGACTGCTGTGCCAGCATCAAAGCTTCGCTTAGGCCCTGAAGCACACCAGCAATACAAATCTGGTTAACCATCTTACAGCGTTGGCCTTGACCATTTTCACCTAGTAAATCCGCTTGCTTCGCATAGGCTGCAATCACCGGTTTGATGATATCAAACGCGCTCTGTTGACCGCCGCACATCACGGTTAAAGCGCCATTTTCTGCGCCAGCTTGACCACCGGACACCGGCGCATCGACAAACTGATGACCTGTTTCTTGGCAAATTTGTGCCAGTTCAACGGCAAGCTCCGCGGAAGTCGTGGTGTGATCAACCAAAATCGCATCAGTTTTCAGACCAGCTAAAATTCCGTCTTCTCCGTACACCACGCTGCGCACGTCATCGTCATTGCCAACACATATAAAGACAATATCGCACTCTTGTGCTGCCTCTTTTGGCGTTTTAAATGCTTGGCCGTGGAATTGTTTCGCCCATTGCTGAGCTTTTGGCTCGGTGCGGTTGTATACCGAAGTATGATAACCGGCGTTTTGCAAATGCCCAGCCATCGGATATCCCATGACTCCTAAACCGATAAAAGCGACGCGTATCTGTTCCATGCTCAGTCCTTTTGCTAGCGGGTAGAGCTCACAGTCTCACAATTTATATTCGTAAAATCAATGAGTTTAAGAACTGATGTACGCAAAGTGTCTCATAAATGATTCACTGGCGTGAATTTTTGTCTGCCAAACGCTTTTCGACCTGTTTACGTTCCCAATCGGCGCCAAACAAGTTCATCACTTCAAAGGTATTTAAACCATGAATGGTTAGGCCAATCCCCCACCCCAACATCGGCCAAATCGCCCAAATATAACCTGGCGAAACAATTAAGTTGATGACGAACAACATAGCAATCACCGCCACATAAGAGATCAAATGGGAGTAAAATCCTTTGATCTCTTTAACCTGTTCGTAAACTTGCTGCTCTTCCAGTGACCACGACGATGACGATTCGCCGTGTTTGAGCTGTTCGATATCGACTTCAAATACCGCCGCAAGTGCATTTAGAGACTCTAATCCCGGAGTGGCACCGCGTTCAATGCGTTGAATGGTTCGTACACTTAAGCCACTTAATGTCGCCAACTGATCTTGCGACCAGCCGCGTTCTAAACGAAGTTTTCTTATTAACATTTCAAATTCCTTATCAATGAGCCTGATTATTGTGCGCTAAAATCGCCAATATGTTCACGTCATATACCCGACACCAAAGTGACACTTGTTAGTTTTCAAAGCATTAGAAAAGATGACATGGGCTTTGTTCCAATATTCATTTCGCCAATACTAGCCAACGCTAGATCTCACAACTGGATTTATGTCACAATTTGTCTTTGACCAGCAAATAAGTTGTACCGATGAATTTTCAAGCCGCGATTTTTGATATGGACGGGCTGCTACTCGACACCGAGCGCGTCTGTATGGATGTTTTCGAACAAGCTTGCCTTGCGCAAGGTGTGCCTTTTATTAAAGAGCTTTACTTACAAGTGATCGGTCGTAACGCCGCGGGGATCGAAGAAACCCTGCGTCAAGGCTATGGCCCTGAACTTGACTACCCTTCCCTGCACCAAGAGTGGCGAAAGCGCTATGACGCAGTGGTAAAACACCATGCCATTCCGGTTAAAGAAGGGGTCATCGAACTGCTCGAGTGGCTGAAAAGTCATAAAATCCCAGCCGCAGTCGCCACTTCAACCGCGCGTGAAACCGCGCAAATTAAACTCAAACTTGCTGGTCTTGATGGCTATTTTTCTGGTTTAACCACGGGCTGCGAAGTCAAAAATGGTAAGCCAGATCCAGAGATTTACCTGTTGGCGGCAAGTCGCTTAGGCATTGAGCCGAGCGCATGTGTCGCCTTTGAAGATTCCAACAATGGTGTCAAAGCGTCAATGGCGGCGCAAATGGCCACCTACCAAATTCCCGATTTGGTTGAGCCAAGCCATGAAGTGTTGGCACTGGGTCATCGCGTCGTGCCTTCGATGCATCACGTTCTTGCCGAACTGAGCGCTTAATCCCCAAGCCGATAATCGCTAATAGCGTATAAAAGTGGTCATTGATATGACCACTTTTTATTATTAAGCCCTCAAACACCAGCGTAAATTCGCTCACAACAGCCATTGAGCACAGAATCATTTATAAAATATCACAGAGTAGGGTTTGAATTTCACACTCTTTAATGATAATAATTATCATTACTTATAAAGGAGTGTGCCGTGTCTCCATCAAACTATCTTTACAGTGCTTACTTTGCTGCCCAAGACCGCTTTCGTAACACCCACTCACTGAGCGGTTTTGAACCGGATGTCATCTACGATTACATTCATAGCGCGCACGCTTTAGCGTTTTACTACGAACCGCATACCAAACATGAAAACTGCTTATTGTGTGAGCTGTTTTTACGCCAAGTCTACTTTCATCTGCTCGAAGCGATTCAAGATCCTAATCGCAGCCGCACGTTTCGCCGTGTCTGCCTCGATTCTATTCATGCTCCGCTACTGGCGTTAAAACGCTACTACGCTTACTACGATAACGGCGATATTCAGTTTCTCAGCCTCAAGCACCAACTGCTGCGCATTCAGGCTCCGTTCGATTAATCGATTGTTTATATTAAGGATCTCACATATGACTCAACAATTTCGTATCGAAAAAGACAGCATGGGTGAAGTAAAAGTGCCACGAGATGCTCTCTATCAAGCTCAAACTCAGCGGGCAGTCGACAATTTCCAGCTTAGTAACATCACAATGCCAAGCGCATTTATTCAAGCCGTAGCGTACATCAAACAAGCGGCAGCACTGAGTAATTCACAACTCGGTTTGCTGGAAGGTGATATTGCCGTTGCCATTGCGGACGCCGCGCAAAGCATCGTTGAAGGCCAGCATCACGATCAATTCCCAATTGACGTTTTTCAAACAGGCTCAGGAACTAGCACCAACATGAATGCTAATGAAGTGATCGCCACGCTAGCAGGCCGTCAACTGCACACCGATATCAGCCCCAATGATCACGTCAATATGGGACAGAGCAGTAATGATGTGATTCCAACCGCAATCCAAGTCAGTTGCGCGCTGACGATTGAGAGCCAACTGCAGCCGGCACTTGATCACCTGATTAACGTGATGAACAGTAAACAGCAGCAACTGCAAAATGTGGTCAAAACGGGTCGAACTCACCTGATGGATGCGATGCCGATCACGTTCGGCCAAGAGATCAGCGGCTGGCAGCAGCAGATCCAGCACGCAAAAGCGGCAATTCAGCACAGCTTAAGCGCCGTTAAAAAGCTTGCTCAAGGAGGGACGGCTGTCGGAACCGGTATTAACGCGGATCCACGCTTTGCTAGCACGTTCGCCGCCACCCTATCCCAAGAGACACGTATCAAATTCTCGCCAAGCGACAACCCATTTTTTAATTTGAGTAGCCAAGATGCTATCGTCGCTTTGTCGGGGCAACTTAAAACTCTGGCAGTGGCAATAATGAAGATTTCAAATGATTTACGCTGGATGAATTCCGGCCCGTTGGCTGGGCTTGGCGAGATTGAGCTGCCTGCCCTGCAACCAGGATCGTCAATCATGCCGGGTAAAGTAAACCCCGTGATTCCAGAAGCGGCGGCGATGGTCGCAGCTCAAGTCATTGGCAACGATGCGACGATAACGGTTGCGGGTCAAGCGGGGAATTTTCAGCTTAATGTGATGCTGCCAATCATCGCGCACAATATCTTGCAAAGTATTGAGCTGCTCAGTAACAGTGCTATGGCACTGGCCGACAAAGCAATACAAGATTTTCGTGTGCAACCGAACAATATTGAGGCTGCGCTGGCAAAGAATCCGATTCTGGTCACCGCGCTCAACCCGGTTATTGGCTACGCCAAAGCAGCGCAGATTGCCAAGCAGGCTTATCAGCAAGGCCGGGCAATTATTGATGTCGCAGAGCAAGAGACGGAGCTAGACCGAGAAACCCTGCAAAACCTATTAGACCCAGCGCGCTTAACTCAAGGTGGTATTGTTGCTAGTAAGTCGTAAACAGCAGCATGGTTTGATTACTGAAAGCCAATCACCGTCTTCACTAAGCGATGCAGTTGATCGGCAAACAATGGCTGAGAACTGCGCATGCAGATTCTTCGCCCCGATTGCAACGATTTCAACCATACATGATCAAGGCTCAACATCATAAAATACGGCAGTGGTAAACGACCCAAATGGGTTGGCCAACTCGCCACCGGCGCAGTTTCAAAGCCCGGGAACAACCGGGCAAATCGTGAATTCGTCGCCGAAATGCTAAAGTTGCCAATCACTAAGCTTTCGTCTTGTTCGTCAATAAAGACTTGAGATTCGACCCCACGTAGCAAGGCATTTCTTAAATTCCAACTGGCGTCATCAAACGGATATGGCAGTTGGGCGGTGATGACGGAAATCTGTTTTTGCGGAATCGGATGCCACGTAAACTTCACCGCTTGATAACCGTAACCAATTGGGAACTCCGACACATTACTAAGCATAAAGCGGCTCATAATCCACTGTGAATTACCCGTGGATTTAGGCGTTGAATGATAACGATATGGATATTGAACTAATAGGCTTTGCAGGCTTTCAAGATCTTGTTGCGATGAAATATTTTGAATCACCAACATATCAAGTTGGGCGGCAAGCAATTGCTTAAGCTGCGCCTGCGTCAACGGATTATTAGTGAGCGTAAATTGACCAAATGAAATTGGTGTCGCACAGTGCGCCAGCACTCGGTTTTGATCTGGCTCCGCCATCATCAAATACACCGCAGCAACACCTACCGCCACCACAAAGTGCGCCCAGTAGTGCAAAGCAAACATTAAAATCGCAAGTAGCGCGAAATAGCCTAGGAAAACAAATGGGCTTGAGCTTAGATTCTCCACCCACCAGACTTCGTGGTAGAGCTGTAATCCTCCCCAAGCGATAATCGGCAACGCAATGGCCAACCACAACATCCAACGCAACAATGGCCTCTCCCGCCAAAATCATTCATTAGTAGTATATAGGCGACCAACTTTAGACTTGAGAAAGTTTTTAACGACAAAAACCGCATCGGTTTGCGTCATCGGCATTAGAACCCAATTGCATATATAAATAAATTGTTATAATTAAACAGCTTATATGTGCAAACTATGATTACACAATTAACACTGTTAACAATAAATACACAAATGATAAGTTAACTGAGGTCAAGCTGAAGCGAAGTTTTCCGAACTCTCAAACTTCTTCAAAGCGCAATATGGATTGTTATTTGACCATCTCCAAACATTAAGCATCTTTAGGTGCCCTTTTGGCCCACGTATCCCTCACGTGGGCTTTCTTTTGCCCCAACCTCATACCTCAAAACGGCTCAATTCCAGCCCGCACCCGTTATCTCACTTTTGCGGTCTGACCAGTTGAATATTTGTAACTTTATGATATGTTGCACTTTATAAATCACATATACCAACAATCACTAAAAATATGGTTGTAATGCCCTAAGTGCGCGTTCGCTTTCATCGAGTAACCCAACCCTGATGTCAGCAGAATTTTGCTGATCAGCACAGCAAGCTAAGGCTATCGGATTGACTCTTTAGGGCGAAAAAGTTGCGGCACGTTACATCGAAATGCAGAGCAAGCGAATGGTTTGTCTTGGCGGTTGAAAAGGTGTGTTAACGCGACTTTGATATGAAAATGCAAACGTTACATTCGTACTTTTAAGTTGATCGTAATAAACAATATAATAAACCATAAGTTTAGTATAAATATCCCATGTAGATTCATATACTTAAACTATACACACAATAAATATAATGTTCAGAATGCTAGGAAATCAAGGAAAGCTACTCTTCCTGATTGGTTTTACGGTGACGCTACTGTCGGTGCATTTTTTCTCCCAAAAAAGCATCAACGTTTTGGACTATCAAGGTTCAATTGCTTCGCCTGAGAAATACCAAGACACGAATGCCATCGCAATACCTTTTCCGTCTAATGCGGAAAGGCCTAGCTTTCTATGCCAAATTCCAGAGCGTGGTCAACATGAGTTTTGTACCTTTACTTTCCATTTAGGTGATAGTGCCACCCAAGGTATCGACATCAGTGACTTTAGCGAAATGAGCGTGGATATCGATATGACTCGCAATGGTTGGCCGGTGCAAAACCTCCCAATCAGACTTTATTTGCAAACCTACGACCCTCGCCTCCCCAAACATTGGCAATATAAAACCCATCAAATCGACCTAGATACTTATCAATACCGTAAAGGGTTAACCCTGCCACTTAACTATATTCAGGTCGCCGACTGGTGGCGTAAAAACAGCCAAGCCGATATCAAGAACAGTGTTGTTGACTTAACCAACATTGTGAAACTCTCCATTTTAACGCCCGAGGATGCGCCAGAAGGTGTTTACCAAATAAGGGTCAACGCGATTCGTTTTACAGGCCACGCCATATCCAATTCGATTCTGTTGAGTAGCCTGACACTGGCTTGGCTAGTTCTGTTTCTGTTCCATATTTTTAAATTGGTCGCCCACTCCTCAGCCCAACAGAAACTACTGAGAGAAAAACTGATTCGCCTTTCTGAGCGAAGTGATGCTTTGCAACAACAAGCCATGCATGATCCGTTAACTCAAGCGCTCAACCGTAATGGTGGGTTAGAAAAAATCCAACATTTAAAATTGAATCTCAGCAACTTCTGTCTGATGTATCTGGACCTCGATCATTTCAAACAACTCAACGACCAATACGGCCACCATATTGGCGACCAAGTGTTGCAAGAGTTCAGTGCGATAGTGCAAGGTCGATTACAGACTCAGGGCACCTTGATCCGCTGGGGAGGTGAAGAGTTTCTGGCCATAGTGGAATGTAAAGACACTGAGCCTGCCCATTTTTTAGCGCGTAAAATTCGTAAAGACCTAGCGCAACATGATTGGCCGAATCAAAGCACAGTGACCTGCTCAATCGGCATTGCCCAGTGCGATATTCATCATTCATTTCAAAGCTCGCTTATCAACGCAGATAGCGCCTTATATCACGCCAAAAACAGTGGCCGAGATCGCATTGAAGTGTTTATCGACCATTCACTGCCATCTCCTTCGGTTCAACAACATGCAACTTAAACAAAACGTTGGCGAACAAGCAGCGCTGGCTTACTATGCGTCTATCAAACATTTGAACGCTTATCTACCATGGAATTGATTTCTCACTACCTGTCTGAATCCATCATCAACAAAATCCTCTTATGCATTGGCCTATTTGTTTGTTATCGACTGATTAAACGTGTCTCTAATGTCGCGATAAAACGCCTTGCCGCCAATAAGCAAGTCAAAAAGCCACGTCTGAGTTTTATTTTGCGCTGCTTTAATGTCATGTTGGTATTTGTATTTTTCTCACTACTGCTGATCATCACTGGCATTGGTTATGGAGATGTCACGCTCTTTCTATCATCAATATTCGCAGTCTTGGGCGTTGCATTGGTCGCCCAATGGTCGATTTTGAGTAACGTCACCGCCAGTTTTCTGATTTTCTTTGTCTTCCCTTATCGCGTTGGGGATTTGGTAAAAGTGATGGACAAAGAAGAAGATGTGCGGGGAGAGATTATTGATATCACCATGTTCCACGTCATCATAAAGCATGAAAGCGGCAACATGATTACCTATCCAAATAATTTAATTTTGCAGAAAGGCGTTATCAAACTTTTTGCAGAAAAACGTAAAAACAATAAATTTAAAAGTCGAATTTACACTCGATTAAACAAGAAACACTAAAAATCCCAACCTTGATACAGCCTAACTATGAGCCTAATTTCAGCTTCAATAGCTATATAGGCACAGCATTCATTCGCTCGATGTATTATTTACATTCAAGCAAGTAAAGTTTCGCTCATGCTTGGTTGTAAATATTTTGCTTAAATCTTAATTAAAAACCAGCATATTCCAATATAAAACTAGTCATTTAATCCTTCAAAAATAAACTAAAAAACCAGTCAAAGGCTCAATTAAAATCAAAAAAATATTTTATAAAACAGGAAATTATAACAAATATATATTCACGCAACGCCTGTAAAGGCGCCAATTTATTGATGCGTAAAATACACTTATCATTACACCAAAAAGATTAAATATTTATTATAAATATAACGTCTTAAAATTTACTTAGTACCAAAAAAAGTACCAATTACTAACTAGAGAGTAGGTGATTTGTTGTACGCTTCGCTAAAATACGCGCTCATTTAAGTAACCCCTACTTAATCCGAAAAATTCGTCGACTTTATTAAGGAATTTACGATGAGTGTAATTATTGGTACGACCAACAAAAATGGCTCGGGATCATCGGCAAACCTTACTGCCGACAACGGCTATCTTATCGAAGGTAGCTATCTCAGTGATGAAATTAGCATTGCTGATTACGGTGATAACTCAACTGGGGGCTACAACACTATGTACGTAGCTGCTGACTCTTGGCATGTCGAAACAATTAAAGAAGCTAAAGTCGAAGGTTCGTATGAATCGATCACCGTCGATAACATTATCGATGTCACCATCACCAATCAATCAGATTTTGATGTATCCAACATCGAAGTCTTTAACGCCAAACGTGGCAATATCGATACTTCAGGTAGCGATTCTAGCGACAGCATCTTTATCGGTGTTGAGAGCAACAGCATTAGCTGGAGCAACATGTTCACCATTAATACTGGTGAAGGTGATGACGACCTAACTATGGTTGATTTTGGTGGTTCAAAATGGACCGAATTTAACATCGACATGGGTGCGGGTGACGATGTTGTCGACATCGAAAGCCTAGGCCTATCTTGTTATAGCAACCAAGAGCGCCATATCAATGGTGGCGACGGCGTTGATACTCTTTACACTAATGGCGATTCTCGCTTAGATATCGAAGGCTTCGAAGTCATTGCTGGTTTAAATTCTGAGGCCTTGATCGTTGACGGTGACTTATTGGAAAACAACGGTAGCAGCAAAGGGCTGGTTTTAACGGGTGTTGATATCCAGTTCGCGAGCGATCTTGAATACACAGTTGAAGATATTGAAGTCTCGCAAGCGGCTTATCTAAACGATCTTCATTACGATTTTGATGACTTTAGCCAAGTGATCGTTACTGTTGATGGCGAAGAATACAGCCTACTTGTGGATGATCCAGATTACGCCTACGTGGCTTAATTAAACGAGTCCAACATATTGACCAAACGCCCGCATCAAATGCGGGCGTTTTTATATCAGAGTAAATATTATTCGCCAATTTGGACGATCTCATCCACCAGCAATTTAGAAACTAAGTCGACATCACGAGGTTCATCTTGCGCATCCCAATTAAAACTCGCGATCTCGAGATCGACCGACAAATCTTCTAAATACGCATACTTAGTCAAATAAGGGCCATTTTGGAATGAAGCCAATTTAGTCCCATCTTTGCTCAGCACCACATTGTGAGTCACTTCGGGTTTATTTAGCGAGTGTCCGCCCATATTGAAAGTGCGTTTAAAGCCGATATCGACATCAATAACAGCGTCAGCACTGGCGACGTTTTTGGCTAAATAGCCGCTTTGCTTTAAATAGTGCTGCAAATATTGGTTAAACTCTTGCTGTAACTCTTGCTCTGAAGCAAAGGTACGGTCACCTTCAATAGCGCCATCGCCTAAACTCAGATGCACTGTCACCTTACCTAACGCGTACGTTGACTGCTCCGCTACCAAGGGCGTAGGTTGAACATAGTAGGTGTAAGGAGTGCTTCCTGCACAACCGGCAAGCCATAAAGCGCCAACCAGTAAACTGAGTTTGTATTTCATAGAATGTCCTGATGAATATTGATTTTTATTATAAATTTGCCAATGCATGGAACTAGAAGTGCTGAGTAGCAACCATTTTTATACTAGCCATTGAACTGACGCTGTCTTCCGGTGCGAAGACCCACTGCCTGTTACTACCCAGCACATAAAAGCATTAGGCGGCAGTGCAATGTGATTTATAAAACGGGTGACGAAAAAAGTTAACGTGATCGCAATTATTAAAAAATCACCATAATTCAATATGTAAACTCATCATAAGCCAATCGATTTTAATCTCTCTAGCGCATAAAAAAACCAGAGCTTAGCTCTGGTTTTCGGTGTGATTGATACGCAGAAAAAAAACTACAACTTATCGACAATCGCCCAAACTGCGCCTAGCACATCTTGACCAAATGCCACACTGCGCTCTGGTGACCAGCCATAAAACTCATCGGGATGGGCAATATGATCTTTAAATGGCATCTCGACGGTATAAGACAAACAATTAAATTGATGATTGACCCAGTTCGAACCCACGGTCAAATTCGCTTCTCCCGGCTTGTCTTTGGCGTAGCCGATTTCATCTTGAAATTCAGGTGAAATCGTCAGTAGTGCTTGCTTGAAGGCGTTTTCCAACTCCTGCATGTGAGCATCGTACCCCGGCACCCCTTCGCTACCCGCGACGAAATTGTACGGAATCGCTTCATCGCCATGAATATCCAGGAACATGTCCATACCCGTTGCTAACATACGCTCACGTACCAGATACACTTCCGGGCTTTTTTCCATGCTTGGCGTTTGCCATTCACGGTTGAGGTTAACGCCAATCGCGTTAGTGCGCAGATGACCACGAATACTGCCATCTGGATTCATATTCGGTACCACATAGAAGGTTGCTTTATCGAGCAGCGCTCGGCCAACCGTATCGGTATCATCAAGAAGACGCTGAAGCAAACCTTCGATAAACCATTCCGCCATGGTTTCGCCAGGGTGCTGGCGGCCAATGATCCAGACTTTTTTCTTCGCCTCATCTGGCTCACCAATCGTCAGCAAGCTCATATCGTTACCGTCGAGTGTGTGACCTAAGGTCTCAAGTTTGACGAAATGACTCATCTGCGCCTGATGCAGTAAATCTTGGTGACGATCGTATGAGTAAGGTGCGAAGTAGGCAAAATACATCGAGCCAAATTCAGGAATCACTTTGAAGCTTAATGTGTCACCATCAAATTCGGCCGGGACACGAAACCACTCTTCGCGGTCATATGAGGCGACCACATCGTAATCTTTCCAACCTTCTGGATAAGCGGATTTGGCTAAGTTCAGCAATTTAAACTGGTGCTGAACTTGCGGTTCGCTTTCAAGGCGAAAATGGAACCACTGGGCGAATTCAGACTGATTATCGGCCGGAATCGACAGCTGAATATCCTCAGGGCTTTCGGCTTTTTCGACTTGAATATTGCCACTTTCAAAATTGCTGAATATTTTCATAGAAATTCACTTGTACTCATAACAGGTTAAAAGATTGAGAATAGATAAAATTTAGCAGTAACCGCACTAAGTTGAAAGCCGCTGTTGCCCCGGCACATACGCTTAAAAGCTCCCCGTAGCGCGCTGATCCATCTTCGCCATTTCAGCGACTAAAAATTCCACCAGCACTTTGACACGCGGCGCGAGGTCTTGGCTACGCAAGTACACTAAACTAATCGGCGCATCCACCAGCGCCAGTTTCGGTAGCACTTGAACAAGACGCCCTTGCTGCAAATCCTCGGCCACATCCCAATAAGATTTCATCACAATACCTAGCCCTTGGCGAGCGAGTCGATGACTGGCTTCACCATCGTTACACACAATATAACCGCTGATATGCACCTTTCCATGGACAAAGCGCCATTCCGTTTCACTGTGATAGCCCATCACAATACAGCGATGGCGCGTGAGATCTTGCAGCGTTTCAGGATGGCCAAATTGAGCCAAATACTCCGGCGATGCGCATAAAATGCGTTTGTTGGTTAACAGCTTGCGCGCCACCAAACGTGAGTCTGGCAGTTCGCCGTAGCGAATCGCCACATCAATGCCGTCTTCAATCAAATCTTTGACTTCATCACTAAACACCAGCTCAAGGCGAATATGCGGATATTGGCGGCAAAACTCACTTAGCGTCGGTAACAACTTACGCTGACCAAAACTGTTTGGCGCCGTGATACGCAGCGCCCCTGACAACTGCGTTTTTTGATTACGCAGCGACTCTTCCGCGCTTTCAACTTCCTGCAAGATGCGCCGAATATGCTGATAGAGCACAATGCCTTCATCACTGACCGACAATTTGCGCGTACTGCGATGAATCAATTGAGTCCCTACGCGCTGCTCGAAATTGGCAAGGCGTTTTGATACTGCGCCAAGCGACATACCTAAGTCCGCCGCCGCTGCGGTTAAACTGCCAAGGCTCACTACCCGCTCAAACACGCGCATACCCGATAAATCGGTCAATCCGTTCATTATTTCCCTTTTGGAAAGAGGCTATTGAAACTATCTCCATTTAATCAACTCATTGCCGTGCTTACAATAAATCTTTCTAACCATCCATCTTTCCAACAGTCAAAGTGATGTTGGACAAACACCCACAGTTGAGACGCAAATAAGGAGTCACAATGGAGATTCGTTTAGACGGCAAAACCGCACTGGTGAGCGCATCAACCGGCGGTATTGGCTTTGCCATCGCTAAGGGATTAGCCGAATGCGGTGCGAAAGTCATTCTCAATGGTCGCAGCGAACAAAGTACCGAACGTGCAAAACAAGCACTGCTTGCGGAGTTACCCGATGCCAAACTGGAAACCGTTGCTGCCGACTTAAGTGACGCGCAAGGTTGCCAGACCTTAATTGACTCGGTATCGGATGTCGATATTTTGGTCAACAATGCTGGGATTTATGGCCCGCTCGATTTCTTTGAAACCGATGATCAAACTTGGGAAAACTACTGGCAAACCAACGTGATGTCAGGTGTTCGCCTATCCAAAGCGTTAGTCAAATCGATGCAAGATAAAGGTTGGGGGCGCGTCGTATTCATCTCCTCAGAATCGTCACGCAATATTCCTTCTGACATGGTGCATTACGGCGTGACCAAAACCGCGCAGCTCGCACTGTCACGAGGCCTTGCCAAACGCCTAGCGGGCAGTGGCGTCACCGTCAACAGCGTGCTACCTGGCCCAACCTTATCTGACGGCTTTCGCGCCATGGTCGATGAAGAAGTCAAACGCAGCGGTAAAAGCGTTGAACAAGTTGCCAAAGAATTCATCGCCGCCAATCGCCCTAGCTCAGTGATTCAACGCGCCGCAACCGTTGAAGAAGTCGCCAACATGGTGGTGTATGTGTGCTCGCAACAATCCGCGGCTACCAGCGGTGCTTCGCTACGGGTTGACGGCGGAGTGGTTGACGATATTGCCTAATTCAACATCCCATACACCCTATCTATCCGTCATGAAATGAATCAGTCATAACGTAAATCAGCCTTAGACTGAATTTGCTCAACATAAGCCAAGGAGAATGTCATGACTAAAACATTACTCGGAAATACGAATTTGAATATCGTGCCACTGGTGTTTGGTGGCAATGTATTTGGCTGGACCATTGATGAGAAAACCAGCTTTGAAATTCTCGATGCCTTTGTCGGCGCGGGCTTTAACGCCATTGACACCGCCGATGTCTATTCGGCTTGGGCGCCCGGCAATCAAGGCGGCGAATCAGAAACCATTTTGGGTAATTGGTTTAAAGCGCGCCCAGGTATACGTGACAAAGTCACACTATTTACTAAAGTCGGTTCAGACATGGGCAGCCCTGATAAAAAAGGCCTTTCTAAACGCTGGATCATGCAGGCGGTTGAAGACTCATTGCACCGCTTACAAACCGATTATATCGATTTGTATTTCTCGCACTGGCCTGATGATACGCCTTATGAAGAGACATTAAGCGCTTATGACGAACTGCTAAAACAAGGCAAAATTCGCTCAATCGGTGCCTCGAACTTAAACGCCGTTCAGCTCAATCAGTCGCTAGAAAAAGCGCGAGCGAATAAGCTTCCGACGTATCAAGTTCTGCAGCCGGAATATAACTTGTTTGACCGCGATGGTTTTGATCGTGACTTGCAAGGTTTGTGCATTAAAGAAAATATCGGCGTCGTGACCTATTACAGCTTGGCGTCGGGTTTTCTGTCTGGCAAATACCGCAGTCAGCAAGATTTGAGTAAAAGCCAACGCGGGGATGGGATTGGTAAATATCTCACCGACAAAGGTTTTCGCATTTTAAGCGTCTTGGATGAAGTGTCTGGCGCGCATAATGTGCAGCCCGCTGAAGTGGCGCTTGCATGGTTGGTTGCCCAACAGGCGGTCACCTCGCCGATAGCCAGTGCGACCAAAGCTCACCATATTGAGAGTTTTGCCAAAGCGATGGAACTTAAACTCAGTGAGCAAGAGCTCGCTGCGCTGACTCAAGCAGGGGAAACTGTGTGAGACTAACGCTCACTAGGCGTACCGCCACCTCACTGTTGGTGGCGGGAACCATGTTTATGGAGATCCTTGACTCCACGGTTATCACGACAGCGCTACCCGCGATTGCCAAGGACTTCAATACCGCCGCTGCGCATCTATCGCTCGGCGTTTCGGCGTATCTGGTCGCACTGACGATGTTTATTCCGGTCAGCGGCTGGGCGGCCGATCGCTATGGCTCACGGCGGATTTTTTCTTTGGCGCTGGTGATATTTACGCTCGCCTCAGCGCTGTGCGCGCTGTGCTCAAACCTGACTGAATTCACGTTTGCGCGCGTTCTGCAAGGCCTTGGCGGAGCAATGATGGTGCCGGTTGGACGCTTAGTGGTGCTGCGCGATACTCCCAAACAACAGCTAGTGCGCGCTATTGCTATTCTAACCTGGCCCGCACTCGCCGCGCCGCTAATTGGCCCGGTTCTGGGGGGGTGGATAGCAAGTCACTGGAGTTGGCACTGGATCTTTATTCTCAATGTGCCGCTTGGTGTGATTGCGCTAATCGCGACTCAATATCTGATCCCTATCGGTGAGCAATCGACCCAGGATCACTTTGATTTACGCGGATTTTTGTTAAGCGCCAGTGGCTTTGGCTTGTTTATGGCCGGAATTGAAGCCAGTAGCCGCGAAGACATTACACTTACCCTAGCGCTTAGTTTATTGGTCGTCGGTTTGGTCATATTAGCCATCACCACCCGTCATTTGCTAACAGCCTATAACCCGCTGTTTAATCTCAAACCGTTGGCCGTCGAGACATTTCGCTTATCGGTATTTGGCGGCTCGCTGTTTCGCATTGCGATTTCCACTGCGCCATTTTTGCTGCCGCTAATGTTTCAGCTTGGCTTTGGCTTTAGCCCAGTCGAAGCCGGGGCGCTGCTATTGTGGTTGTTTGCTGGAAATTTTTGTATGAAGCCAGCCACCACTTGGATTATGAACCGCTTTGGTTTTAAGCGCGTGCTGGTGACTAACGGCTTATGCGTTGCACTCGGTTTTGCTGCGATGACGCAATTCACCTCAGACACCCCGGTGTGGGCGATTATCATCGTGCTGTTTATTAGCGGCATGTGCCGTTCACTGCAATTTACCGCCATGAACACTATCAGTTATTCCGATATGCCTAAACGTTACATGCGTGATGCCAATACGCTACAAGCAGTGTTTATTCAGATGAATATAGGTGTCGGGATTGCGGTTGGTGCTCTAGCGCTGGCAATCGCCTGTTGGGTCCATGGAGGCAGCAGTACTCAGCCCGAGCTCGGCGATTTCCAACTCTCTTTATGGTTTGTGAGCGTACTTGCGCTGCTGGCGATGTTTGACAGTATTTTGCTGCCCAAAGATGCGGGATTCTCTGTGCTTAAATCCAAGCAGGCGACTTAAGCGTTAAATTTCAAACCCCTTAAAAACATTAAAAATTATCTCTGTCTTGTGTTTATTTCGGCCCGCTAATGCTAGCCCATTCACGGGCCTTTTTTTGTCTAGCCTCATTTTTGCAATCACAGTTTTTAAATTTTTGTTTACATTTTTTATTCATTTTACACTCACAAAATTGACATTAGTCACATTTTATTCCACGCTAGATCGCGCTTGTCTATGAATTCACACAAATAAATACACACGAGTTTCACGACCGTATGAATTAAGGAGCATTCATGAGGCTATTCGCCGTCTTACTCACATTGATAGGGTTAGCACTGGTAGCGGGAGGAATTTGGTTAGTTTCGCTCGGAGGCAGTATTTACTTCGCCATCGCCGGTGCCGCTCTACTTCTCACCTGTTTTTTTCTGTTCACTGAACGACGTATCTTCGCCAATTATATCTATGCGCTGTTTCTGCTCGGTACCATTATTTGGGCACTAATGGACGCAGGTTTCGACTGGTGGCCACTCTCATCTCGAATGGGAATTCCTTTACTCGCTGCAATTCCTTTGTTGCTTGGCTATCGTCAATCCAATCCTTACTCAGCGGGCTTTTTACTGGTCATCTGGCTGGCAAGTAGCGCGCTAACACTCGGCTCGCTTGCCAACACAACACACGACATCGGCGGCCAACTGCCAACCACAGCCGTCAACGCCACCCCAAATATGGGCGGCATTGCTGACGATGCTTGGAGCAGTTACGGTCGCAGTAACTATGGCCAGCGCTACTCACCGCTAAGTCAAATCACCACACAAAATGTCGCGCAATTAAGCGAAGCATGGCGAGTTGAAACCGGCGATAAAAAAGGCCCAAAAGATGTCACGGAAACCACCTATCAGGCTACGCCGCTAAAACTGGGTAATACTTTGTACTTGTGTACGCCGCACAACTGGTTGGTGGCACTTGATGCCGATACGGGGGCTAAACGCTGGGTGTATGACGCCAAAGTACCTGCCGAAAGTCAGCGTCAGCATCAAACCTGCCGCGGTGTCTCTTACTTACCCGCAAGCGATCCAACTAACGCGGACCTAACTATTCCTGCAAACGCCAAAGCCAACTTGCACACCCAAGATTTGGCGCCAGTGCAGTGTGATGCTCGGCTATTTTTGCCGACCTCCGATGCGCGTTTGCTCGCCATCGATCCAAAAACTGGCGCACGTTGTAGCAATTTTGCCAAAGATGGCGTGCTGGATTTAATGCAGCATATGCCGTTTAAGCAAGCCGGTTATTACTACTCAACCTCACCTCCGATTGTCACACAAGGCATGGTCGTGGTGGCTGGTTCTGTGAATGACAACTACGACATCAATTCGCCATCTGGGGTGATTCGCGCGTTTGACGCTCACAGCGGCAAGCTGATGTGGAACTGGGATTCGGCAAATCCAAGCGATACCTCACCGCTTAAAGACGGTGAAACCTACACCGTCAGTTCACCCAACAGTTGGTCCGTCGCCAGTGCCGATGACAAACTTGGGCTGATCTATTTTCCAATGGGTAACCGCACACCGGATCAGCTGGGTATGTATCGCAATCCAGCCGAAGAAAAATACTCAAGCTCGGTAGTCGCTCTGGATGCAAAAACCGGGCAAGCCAAATGGGTTCAGCAGTTCGTACACCATGACCTTTGGGATATGGACACACCAGCGCAGCCGGTATTGGTCGACTTAACCATTGATGGCAAAACGGTCCCAGCTTTGGTTCAAGCCACCAAGCAAGGGGACGTGTATGTACTTAACCGAGCAACCGGCGAGCCGATTTTACCGATCAGTGAACAACCGGCGCCGCAAGGCACCATCGCTGGGGATTTCGCGTCTAAAACTCAGCCTAGCTCGGCACTGAGCTTTAATCCGCCGAAATTGACTGAAAGCGACATGTGGGGCGCGTCATTGCTCGATCAAATGATCTGTCGCATTAAGTTCAAACAATTGCGTTACGAAGGCCGCTATACGCCGCCATCCAAACAAGGTTCGATTGTCTATCCAGGTAACTTTGGCGTATTTAACTGGGGCAGTGTGGCGGTAGATCCTAAACGCCAAGTGATGTTTGGTATGCCACTGCGCTTTGCGTTTGTTTCCACCATCGTTGACAAAGACAGTGACAAATATTCCGCAGATGAAGTGAATACTGGCGAACACGGCGTTAATGAAAACAAAGGTGCGCCATACGCCGTTGAACTCAATCCGTTTATGTCGCCACTTGGCGTACCATGCCAACAGCCGCCTTGGGGCTTTGTTGCTGGCGCCGAACTCAGTACTGGCAAAGTCGAGTGGCAGCATAAAAACGGTACTATCGAGGATATGACGCCGCTGCCACTGCCAATCAAGATGGGCGTTCCCGGTATTGGTGGGCCAATCATCACCGGAGGTGGCGTTGCGTTTATGGGCGCAGCGATGGATAACTATATTCGCGGTTATGACTTAACCAGCGGCCAGGTGTTATGGAAATCACGTCTTCCCGCAGGTGGCCAAGCAACGCCAATGACTTATCTCAACAGCCAAGGTGAGCAGATGGTAGTGATTGTTGCCGGTGGGCACGGCTCAATCGGCACCAAAACGGGTGACTATGTCCTTGCTTACAAATTAGCCAAATAAGTGTGCATTCTCGCAACACTATGAGTTAAAAGCATAAAAATATGCGTTAACCACTAAAAAAGCAGCCTTGTTAGGCTGCTTTTTTTCAAATGAGAGTCGCGCTATCACTGAGCTAAACGTGCATGCGCAGCTCAATATCATCATCTTGTGGGCCAAGCACACCAAACACAAAGCCAAGCAAGTTTAATGTGGTCGGCGCGAACACCACCAGCGAGAAAAACAGGTCAAAAATGCCAGCGGTCAGGGGCATAAACAGCAAATAGGTGCGCCCAGTTACCGCAGCGCGTTGCACGCAGCAATACACCATCACACCGTACACCGCCAGTAAACACAACTCTGCCGGGGTGAAAAAATTCTCGCCCGCGTAAGTCCCAGCATTAAATGAGTAACCTACCGGTATACCGAAACTCAAAAACAGGTATCGAACCAGATAAGTAAGCGCAAACATCGCGGTGTAAATCAGTACAAATCGTCGAGTTGACATCATCACGTTTCCTTTTAAGCGACTGTAATCCTTGTGCTAAAAGTTGGCGACCCAGATCAACCGACCATTAATTTAAAATTTTTCAAATGAGAGCCACAAGCAAAAAGCCCTGTCACTAATTGCAACAGGGCTCATTCGTTAGTCGCTCAAAATATCAAATATTCTGAGCAAATGATTGATTCTAATAATATTGAGCAGTTAGTAGGAAAGCTTGGTCAACAGGCTTTCAACATCACTAGGCGTTTGACGATGGAACACTTTCGCAGCCACTTCCGGTTTGTTGGTAAAGAAACCGTCGACACCACGCTGACGATACATTTCAAAATCTTTGACCTGATCGACCGTGTAAGCATGCACTAGCAAGCCTTTATCGTGGCTCATTTTCACCATCCAAGGCAGCGCCAGATCCATATAGCTAAACTGGCTGGAAAAATCCCCCGCGTGTTCACTTTGAATCGTTGATGGGCCAACCCCTGCAGCACCATTTTGTTTAGCAAAATCGAGCCAATCAGCAAAGGCTTGTTTTGAGGCGACTTCGACACGTGTGTAGTAATCCGCCCAAGACTCGTCATCGGCTTTTTTCGCCACAGGTTTTTCATCGATATAACCATCGCCTGTCCACAGCAACAAAATTTTCGGCACGTTAGGCATCTCTTTTTGCAGCGCGATTAAGCTTGGTTTTTCAAATGTCTGCAAGATGATCTTTCCTTGCTGAGATTTGTCCAACCAACCGTGACTGGCGAGATAGTTTTTGAGATCCGCTTCAATGCCAGGGAACAGATTTGGCACTTTGGTTTCGATGTATAAGCCCGGTTTTGAGTCGCACGCTTTGGCGATCTCGCTAATTTGATCAAGGCTAACGATTTTAAGCCCTTTAAACGATTGTCGTGCCCTTTCTGGGTAGGCTTGGTTAAACCAGCTGCCCGCATCAAGCTTTTCAAGCTCAGCAAAGGTGAAGGTACTGACCGGATCATCTGCGCGATCCGGATACACAGCGGCGATATTTGTGGTGCGCTTTAAGTTGTTATCGTGCAGCGCAATCAGTTTGCCGTCTTTGGTTCGCTGCAGATCGAGCTCAAGATAATCCGCGCCAGTTTTGCACGCCAGCAAATACGCGGGAACGGTCGATTCTGGTGCGTTAAACGAATCGCCACGGTGAGCGATAACCGCTGGATTAGCAATATGGTCAGCCGCTTGCGCCACATTGAAAGTCGCAGTAAATGTTGCCGCGCTGACGAGCGCTGTCATTAGATTTTTTGAAATATTCAAAATGGACTCCTGTCAAATTGAAACGAAGGTAAACCTCATGTTTACTTCATTACCGTAACAAAAATGCCACATTTATAAAATATTCACGGCGCAAACAGACTCTTCTAAGTCGTTATTGTTATTGGCATTATTCTGTGAACTTTGTTGCTCAATTGAGATTTTTGGCTTTAAATAGCGTTCTGATTCAGCGCATGACGTCACTTACGCGTTTCAGAACACTAAGCAAATTATCAATAAGCCTTATTTATGGACGCCCAACACGAATTTGGCTGCCAACCACACTCGTATAAGAGTTTGGTTGTAGACTCAAAACAATCATAATAACTCGCTAGGAAACCCAGTATGAATAATCTGTTGGACATCATATTTTCTAACATTGTGCCAATCGTTACGCTTATCTTAATCATTGCGATTTTAAAGAGTGGCATCAAATTTGTTCCGCAAAACCAAGCATGGTTAGTCGAACGATTTGGTAAATTTCACTCCACCAAATTGGCTGGCATTAACTTCATTATTCCGTTCATCGACCGCATTGCTGCAGAGCGCAGCTTAAAAGAACAAGCGCAAGACGTCCCTTCACAATCGGCGATCACCAAAGACAACATCTCATTGGTCGTCGATGGCGTTTTATATTTTCGTGTTTTAGACCCATACAAAGCGACCTACGGTGTGGACGACTACGTATTTGCGGTCACCCAACTCGCTCAAACCACAATGCGTTCTGAGCTCGGTAAGATGGAACTGGATAAAACGTTTGAAGAGCGTGATCTTCTCAATACCAATATCGTTGCGGCGATCAATATCGCATCAGAGCCGTGGGGTATTCAGGTTCTACGTTACGAAATTAAAGACATTGTGCCGCCAAGTTCGATCATGGAATCGATGGAAGCACAAATGAAAGCCGAACGGGTAAAACGTGCGCAAATCCTTGAATCAGAAGGTGATCGTCAAGCCGCTATCAACGTCGCTGAAGGTCAGAAACAAGCGCAGGTTTTGGCTGCAGAAGCAGATAAAGCCGAACAAATCCTAAAAGCGGAAGGTGAAGCGCAAGCGATTCTTGCCGTCGCCGACGCACAAGCTAAAGCACTGAAAACCGTCGGTGATGCGGCCAATACCGAAGAAGGTCAAAAAGCGATTCAGCTTGACCTTGCAACCAAAGCCATCGAAGCCAAACACGCGATCGCCAAAGAGTCTTCTGTGGTGCTATTGCCAGATAGCGCTACCGATGCCAGCGCACTGGTAGCGCAAGGTATGTCGATCATTAATTCATTGAACCAGCACAATAAGGGCTAACCATGAATGGATTACTCGATTACCTGCCAGAACTATTAATGGCCGCGGGGATTGTCGCGCTGGCAATTGAAGTCGGGTTATTGGGGTTTTCGACCTTTATTTTGTTTTTTGTTGGCGTGGCGGTGTTTTTAACTGGTCTCGCGATGGAGTTCGGCTGGCTAGAGGCTGGTGTGAACCAAGCGATGTGGTCAAGCATAGTGCTGACGTTTATGTTAGCGCTGCTACTATGGAAACCACTTAAAGCGATGCAAAACCGCAGCGTAACGGACGAAACCCACTCCGATTTTGCCCAGCAGACGTTCGTGTTGACGGGCGACATCGACCGTACTTCAGATGACGTGTTATACGCGTATTCCGGCATCAACTGGAAAGTACGCAGCCAAACACCGCTTCGTCGCGGTCAAACCGTGAAAGTGGTCAAAACGGAAGTCAGCGTGATGTGGGTCGAGCCAGTCGAATAACTTCACTACCCGAAAACTACACGACACAAAGAACGTCACGACTGACCGTGCAGGTGCAAAACAACAATAAAAAAGCGGCTCAACGTATTGGCCGCTTTTTGTTTTTCGTCTCACGATAAGAGGTTTACGCTAAAGAACTGGCTTGCTCAGTGCCCCATTGCTAACCACAAAAACAAGTCCAATCACCATAGCGCAGACCGTTACTTTGCATCACGCAAGTTACTCAACATCGCGTAAATAGAAGCGCTGACAAATGTTATCCAGATCGGCGTAAACACCTATCGCGATGCCGTCATTGAGATCGCAGTTGGTGAGATCCATCACCTTCTCGCTGGCTTTAGAAACCAAACGATAACCGCCCTCGTCGCGTGGACGCAGATACCATTTGCTGGTGTCGTCGCTACAGTTGCCAAATGCCGTGCTGTTGCCACTGACGTTCAAGCAATGGGTTGGTTCACTGTCTGGTACCATGGTCACCGTGCCATCTTGCTGTGGTTGTAGCCACCATTTTTGGCTGGTTTCATTGGTCCATGGCTGCTGCTCGGTAGAGCTGCTAGTCGCGGTCAACACTTTGCCACTTTGACCGCTGACAATTGCCACCGCACTCAGTGGTGAGAGGCCAAATTGGTCACAATCATCGCCGCTACAACCGCTGGCGGTAAACACGCTTTCATCCGCGCTATTGGTAAAAGTTAATAAACCATTGTCGTTAACACTGACTGTCCATCTTTGACAGGTTTTATTTTGCCAAGGTAAAAAGCCCTGCTCACCAGCACATTCAGCGCCAGTTAAGAACTGCCCGGCATAATCCGCTAAACGTACAGTGCCATCGGGTAATTGATCGACAATCAGTGGTGTGCTGCCTTGCAACGCTAAGCTGGTGTCATCATCACTTGACTCTGTGGTGTAGTGATTAACACGCATCATCGGCGCTTCTGGCATCACCCACATTGGGCCATTTTCACCAGATGGCACATCGATTTCGACGCCACTTGCCACCGGCTCACCAAAGTTTGGCGTCCCATCATCATTCCAAGTAAAGGGTTGGGCGCGCATCGAACGTAGCGTACTACAGCCGTCATCTTCACCAGCATTACCGTGATAGACCAACCAATCTTCGCTGCCATCTGGTGAGGTAAAGAAGCCGTTATGGCCTGGGCCATAGACACCATTCGCTTTGGTAAATACGGGTTCATCGGACTTAGTCCAAGCATCAGGATCGAGCGGATCGTCGCCCGTCAATTCAAGCAAACCAAGTTTGTAATCTGGCGTTGCGCAGTAGCTTGCCGAGTACACCACAAACACCCGACCATCGTGAATCAAAGGCTCAGGCCCTTCGTTAACGTTTAAGCCAACGCGCTCCCAGTCTTCACTTGGGCGAGTCAGCAAACTGGCTTCGCCACTCACCGTCCACGGGTTTTCCATTTTAATGATGAAGTTTTTCTGTTCATCGTCTTGCCACTGGGAGTACATCAAATACAACTGATTGTTGATGGTGATGTAACTGCCGTCGATGTTGTAACTATCTGGCATTGGCGAGCCTTTGTATTCATAGGGCCCCATAGGATCATCACCAACACTTTCCAGTACCGACTGATGTTGATAATCATAAGTGCCACTGCGACCACTGGTGTAAAGCACATACCAGCGCCAACCATTTGGACCATTTAAACGATGAAACTCAAATGCCCAAAAATTACAGCAGCGATCTTCGTTAGTTTCAGACCAAATATTCACTGGCGTCGCATCGGCAAGCCCGGCCAAAGTTGGCGATTTGCGCATTTCCAATTGCGAACTCCATGTGGTGGTCGTGGAGTAGTAGTTTCCGTTGTAGTACATCAGCCATGGGTCAGCGCCATTTTCATACACTGGGTTGGTAAACGTCGTCGATTCGGCCTGAACGCTGCAGGTTAGCAGGGTGATCACGGCACTAAACAGCCCAAACAACAGTGACTTAATCACGCGGCAGCGGTTTATTGAGTGCAACATTTTTATTCTCCGCAGGGGTAAGAGGTAAGTTATTGTGATACGAAGTAACCAACCTAAAGCAGATAGAGAGAGGGGGGAGAAATAGATACAGCAGCATGTTAGCTCAATATCATAGTTGGCTACTTCGAGCTCAAACTATATATCAAACTAATAATCCTTAAAATATAACTAATATTATTAGTGATCGAGATCTTAATGGAAATTTAAATTATGTGCCGAGCAGTAAAGAATCATGAAATATTGATAAATTACAGTATTTCATTAATAACAAAATAATCAAAAATATCTCATGCTAATTTTATTATTTTATTTTTAAAAAATAATACTTAGGATAATTAGCACTGAGTTTGTTTAATCTTTCCTATCGACATCCCGTCATGCCATGGTTAATGGCACACCTATAAGCTCATGATTTATATAGTAAGTATACATTTCTTAGGGCCATACAGTCACATTCCCCACTGATTTCAACCGCTTTCTCAAGGTGTAATCAGACAATTCTCACTCCCCATATTGCTCATCAACCAGCGTGCTTTGATAAAATTCCTTTATCATAAAAACACCAAGGTAACCCATGAAAAAAGTTGCTATCACTGCATTAATTAGCCTTTTTTTCGGATTTTTAATTCATTGCGCTTATATCATTTTAAATAGTAACGATCTGACTAATAAAGAATTAAAAGACTTTAATTCTTTTATTTCTGTATTTGAACTTTCAAACCAAAAACTATTTTTAACCACGCAACAATTAGAGACCAGTCTGATCCAAAAGCCGGTCATGCTTGAACAAACATCGACAGCGCTGACGCCGCTATTAAACGAGCAAAAAATTACCGCTCAAGATGCAACTATGCTCAATAGCTTGTTTGCCCTTAGCCAATATTCGGCGCAGTTTTTTACTCATCGCCTTTATGGCGAAATGAGTTTGCATTCATCGTTGTCTAATACGCTGTTTTCACATTTCGGATTCTCACTTGGCAAACCCAATTTTGAATATCGCCGCTGCGATACGACCGTTTTATGCAGTGAAATACCAAAAGCGTTAGGACAAGCTTCGCACTTGTACCACAGTTTGATCATGCGCCAACATCAGCCGTCGCTGATCACCGTCGCAGCTATTGAGCATCAGCAACAAAAAGTGGCGCAGCTAATGTTGGAGATCCCACTGCAAGCATTTTTTACCCAGCCTATCGTTGCAGTGCCATCACGCAGTTCAAATAAGGTTGGCGTCAATATTTTCCTAACTTCACACCAAAGCCTGAATTACGTGAAAGAAGTCGCGATTAATGAGCGTTTTACTCTGCGCGCGCATATTTCCTATCTCGATATTTGGCGACAAAACGGCTATCTCGCTTTGCTGTATGCCTGCGCAATTTTCATCGCGTTAAGTGCAATCAACTTGGCAAAATCACAAGCCAAAGCCACCCGTGTAGAAATCCTTGAGCAAGATTGGTTTGAAGATGAATCGCAGCAGATCTACAACTCGCAGTTTCTTAAATCGGCCATGCTCACTCGCATCATTAACAATGATGTTGAAGATTCGGCGATTTTAGTGCGTTATGGCCATGAGCAAATTACCGCTAAATATGGTCAAGCGATAGCCCAGGATGCCTATAACCATTTGATAACCCAAATCAAAGCGTTTATTCGTAACAGTGACTATTTGATTGATCTGAAAAACGGCGAGCTTTTGATTTACTTGCCAAAATGCTCTACCGATAATGCCGATAAAGTGCTGAAGAAAATTTTCTATAACTTACGTGAGGAGCGCTATAGCAGCGAAGAGTTGCAACTCAAAGCGTTTTACTTCGCGCTGAGCTGCAAAGCAGGAGACAAAATTCAGCATATTCTCGAACTGGCGCGACGTGAAATTGCCAAACAAGCCCAGCAATAATGAATATCGCTCCAGAGGCATACCGCGTCTGGGGCGAATTTTTAACCGTTAAGCCACAGCATAACTGGCGCTAAAGCTGTGCGCTGCGAAATCCACCGCTTGACGAAACTGGGCTTCGCTCGCAGGCTGAGCATGCGCCATCATCATCGGCCAAAATACACTGGCCTTGATGCTACCAACATATTGGTCAATCGCCATCGCAACATCGTCGATACGCAGTTTCCCTGCTGCAATGCCTTGCTCTGCCCACTGATACAAGCCGTACGAATCTTCAATGGCATTAAACTGTGCGCCAAGCTTTTGCGACATCTGTTGATTGCGTAGACACTCGCCAATCACTAAACGCGCCGTGCGTTGAAATTCTTCACTGGTGAGATAGCTCATTTGCAGCGCGGTAATTTCAACAAGCTGCTGCTTGACTGACACACAAGGTTCAAATTGGGGGCGGTGATTGTCATCAAAGCGACAAATTAACTTCCCTACAATAACCTCAAACAACACATCTTTATTGGCAAAATATTTGTATAGAGTGCGTTTGGAGACACCCGCATGTTTGGCAATCCCTTCCATGCTGGCTTGTTCAAAGCCCTTAAGAGAAAAAACGTCAATGGCAGATAGAATGATATCTTCTTGTTTTATTTCACTTCTTTTCGTCATCTCAGCACTTATTAAACATAAAGGTAAACGATGCTGTTTACTTTTTCTGGGTAAGTGCATAAAGTATACACCAACGTTTACTTGTAGCGACAACGCAAAAAGGTCAAATAGATGAGTAAATTCACACAATCCAGTTTGCAGCCCAAGCCTCAAGGCCGTGTTGAACATCACGATCAAAGCGAATCTTTTAGTAGTGAACAGCGCCGCCGGGCTCGAATCGCCGCGTCCGCTCAATTTAACGGCAACAAGGTCATTTCGCGGATGCCAAGCGTACCCAGCGATATCAGTATGATGAACGTGCTGCGCCAGTTTATGTTTGGACGCAAACACTTAAAGCCACAAGTTGAGCTACCCTACCAGCAAGTTGATTGCCAAAAACTGGCGTCTATAAGTGATGAACTGCGTGTCACTTGGCTCGGTCATTCGAGCTTATTTGTTGAATTGGACGGTAAACGTATTCTCATCGACCCGGTGTTTGACTATGCAGCGCCGCGCTTAGCCAAGCGCTGTTTCAAACGTAATGTTCCTGCGCCAATTCAGCGCAGCCAACTGCCGCTACCTGATGTGATTGTGATCTCCCACGATCACTATGACCATCTTGAAGAAAGTACCATTCGCTATTTTGCCCAGCATAAGGTGCGTTTTTTGGTGCCGCTGGCGGTCGGTCGCCACCTTGAGAAATGGGGCGTGGCGGAACAAAACATTCAAGAGCTTGACTGGTGGGAGTCGTACACTCTCGGTGGCATTCACTTTACCGCCACACCCGCCAATCACAACTCAGGGCGTAGCGGCTTTGACTCCAACCAAACGCTATGGTGCTCGTGGGCGATTCGCGGTCAAAATGGCGCGCTGTTTTACAGCGGTGATTCCGCCTATGACAGCCATTTCGCCCAGATCGGCGCACAACTAGGACCATTTGATATCGCGTTTATCGAAGTTGCCGCCAACGTCAAAAGCCAAGCGGGTTATCCAGTGGAAAATTGGGGGCACATGCAGGCCAAACATACACTGCAAGCGTTTAAAGACGTTAACGCGCGGGCGCTGTTTCCAGTACACTGGTCGACCTTTGAACTGTTTACCCACAAGTGGGATGAACCGATTGAAGATTTGATTGCTGGCGCCAAACAAGCCGAAGTGGCGTTGGTGGTACCAATGATTGGTGAGACGTTTGAACCACGGCGCAGCCCAGTGTTTCGCACTTGGTGGCGACAACTTGGCAATGCCAAGTCACCTGTCAATACATTACGCGGCCAAACGTCACGTAACCAAGCGCGCATTACGCGCCCAGATTCGCCTGCCGAGCAATCGATTTAAGCAAGCACGATAACCGAGTAAGCCTTTGGCAGCAAAAGACCAAGCTAAGGCTTGGTCTTTTTTATGGGTAAATATATGAATGGCTTGCGATTACGACTTTGCAGCGGCTGAAAGCGTCGCCAAGCGTTTTGCCGCTGCGCTGTGACGCGCGAGTAACTGCTGCAGATCAACGCCGATCACTTCACCATCATGCACACGCCATTTTCCGGCCACCATCACTCGGTCGGCTTGCTGCGCGCCGCACAGCAGCAGCGCGGCCAAAGGATCATGGCTGCCGGAGAAACGAATATCATCGAGCTTAAACATCGCGACATCCGCTTGATAACCCGGCGATAATTCACCGATGTCATGACGTCCCATCGCCAGTGCCGAACCTTTGGTCGCCCAGCGCAGCGCATCAAAATGGCTGACTTTGGCCGAACCATATTGCAAACGTTGCAGATACATCGCCATGCGCACTTCTGCAATCATATTCGAGCCATCGTTTGACGCCGAACCATCGACGCCAAGGCCGACTTTCACCCCTGCCGCTTCCAGCTCAAGGTTTTTACACATACCCGATGCCAGCATCATATTTGAGGTTGGGCAGTGACTCACCCCAACGCCCGCTTTCCCCAAACGCTGAATCTCTTCACTATTGAAATGAATGCCATGAGCCAGCCAAGTGCGGTGATTAAGCCAGCCCACATCTTCCAAATAATCGACAGGTCGCAGGCCAAACTGCTTAAGGCAGAAATTTTCTTCATCAATGGTTTCGCACAAATGGGTGTGTACCATGACATTTTCTTGGCGTGCAATGTGGGCCGTTTCTTTCATTAAATCGGTGGTCACCGAAAACGGAGAGCACGGCGCCAGCGCAATTTGAATCATCGCGCCATCCCCCGCTTGGTGATAGTCGCGCAGTAAACGCTTACTGTCATCAACGATGGTTTGCTCGGTTTGAATGGTGTGGCGCGGAGGTAAACCGCCCTCATCTTCGCCTAGGCTCATCGAACCGCGGGTAAAGATCGCGCGCACGCCCAGCGCGTTCGCAGCATCGACTTGCAAATCAATCGCATGCTCAAGCCCAGTCGGCAACAAATAGTGATGGTCCGATGCCGTGGTACACCCAGAGCGCATCAGCTCCACCAGCGCCAGTTCAGTGGCAACGCTCATCATCTCTTGATCAAGATTGGCCCAAACCGGATACAAGCTTTTAAGCCAATGGAACAGCTCTTTATTTAGCGCATCAGGATAAGCGCGCGTCAATGTCTGGTAGAAATGGTGGTGGGCGTTAATCAGCCCAGGCGTGACCACATGTTGGTTAGCATCAACCACCGAATCGATGGCGCTGCTTGGCGTGGCATTAAGCGCCACAAGCTCAACAATGGTATTTTCGCGAACCACGATCCCGCCGCGAGCATCCTGCTCATTGCCAGTGTAAATCGCGAGTGGATTCTTAATCCAGATGGTTTCCATTCATTCATAATCCTTAGCCGTTTCAACCATTTCAGGGGAAGCGGACTTATTGTCAAATTCGCCACTTGGCGATGTTTGCACGGTTATAGTGATCGATATGCCGACAAGTCGGCGTAAATAAAGCTCGAAAGCCTTAGCTACCTTAGCATAAGCCAATCACACCCGAATACCATCCGCTGGTCAGTTAAACGATGAAAACCGTCAGTCTTTTATCTTTAGTGCAGCGTTTTCGCCGCGGCCGCCCTTTGACAACGCAGTAGATAGACAATCAAATTACTTGGCAGACGGTGCAAGTCTTCAACCAAAAAATATTGGCCAGACGCTTGTTTGGGAAACACATCGACTAACGGCCAGCGATGGTCAGGAGCGTCGCCGCGGTGAACCTCGGAAACAGTAAAATGCAGTGCGGGAAGTCGAGTCATGGTTTTGCCTCCTATATACCCCATAAAAGACAACGCAAGTGGTATGAGCCAAGCTCACACATACTGTGGTGCTGTTTTATAAATGGGGATCTATTGGTGAAAAAACAACCAGAACCGAGCTAAAACTCCCCTTCATCACACGACATTATTTAACCGGTTTATTCAAGCTGTCCCCCTAACTCTCAATAAACTAGATTTATCAATAAACAGTCACTTCACAAGTGCCGCATTAATACTCTAAATGAGAAAGTAAAAGACAACGCACGGTAAGTCGATATCATAGGGATTTCTTCTAAACTAAAGATGGATCAACCAAGACGTTCAGTCGGTCGTGATGGACAATGAGTAATGTGAAGTGCGTAGACTAAAAAATCTCTCTTTACAGCAGCTGACCTTGCTGATGTCGGTACTGCTGGTCATGCTGTTTCTACTGTTCTACTTTTCGTTCAAAGCTTTTTGGAGCTTTGATCGCGAAGTCAGTGCGGTTGTCAAACGTCAACAAAACGAAGTTGAACGCGTTAGAGTGCTACTCACATTGGCTGAAAACCAGCTAATAACATCGTTGGAAGATTACGCTGCTTGGGATTCAATGATTAAATACACCGAAGATCCCAGTGATGAGTTTGTGATGGATAACATCGGTATAGATGCGACCGAACCAAACTTAGTTGACGGTATCGCCATTTTCGATGACAAGCGGAACTTTATCTGGGGCGGCTGGTATCGCGGCGACACCGTGCAAGAGAAAAATATTCTTGATGAGCGCTCGCAGCCTAAGGTCAACGCGCTGCTCAATCAGGTCAGTGCCTTTCCCGAGCAGTACATTCAATCACTAGTAACTTATACGATTTTTGACAACCAACCGTATTTGCTTGCCGCCTCGAAAATATGCAATAGCCACGAGCGAGATTGCCGCCACGGTTATTTAGTGTTTTTGCGCCAAATTAAACCGATGTTTACCAATGCCATTGCTCTGGCAACGGGTGTCGATCTTTCGATTCAAGTCCTGCGGCAAGGCGCCTTGGCAACGCCTCTTTCCAATCACAGCTTATTATTCAAGCAAGATCCGCTCGGAGACGATCGGCTAACCATCGACATCGGTCATTCGGAGCATCAACCTAAATTCGTCACGCTTTCTGAACTTTCGGCGCTATCGGGTTTTGTCGCCTTGATGATGCTGTTTAATATCGGCGTGGTCTCGATATTGGTGAGGCCGATAAAAGATGCACAAATTGTATTAGAAACCTTTCAGCGTACCGGTGGAAAACTGCCCAATGCCAAAAGCTTCTACTCTAAAGAGATGCGTTCGTTTGCCCATCACATCAATAAACTCATCACCCAATTAGAAGTGCGCGGCGCTCAACTTCAATGGCAGTCATATCACGACCCACTAACGGGCATTGCCAACCGCCGCGGATTATATGACTCCCTTGAACGCTATGTTAATCAACACCATTTTCAGTACATCGCCATTGTGCTGCTGGATATCGACTATTTTAAACCGTTTAACGATAACTACGGCCACTTGCATGGCGATAAGGCCCTCAAGCGCTTAGCTCAAGCACTCAATGATATTGAAACCACTCTGGAATGTTTGGTGTGTCGCTTCGGCGGCGAAGAGTTTTGCTTTGCCTTTGCCAGCGACGCGCCAATTAATATCGAAAAACAGCTGCATATTATTCGTCGCAAAATCGAATCACTGGGCATCAAACATGAATTCTCACCCACCAGCAAATTTCTTACCGTCAGCATCGGCGCTGCAACGCGTAAAGTCACCGACTACGCGCAAGTCGAGCCACTGTTTCAGCGCGCGGACGAAGCGCTGTATGCGGTGAAAAACTCAGGAAAAGACAACTACAAAGTCGACTTTGCTGACACCTATGAGGCGCACGAAAACGCGCAATAAAAAGGGCTGGAAATCCAGCCCTTACATTTATCGACAAGTTAACGTAAATAGGTGCCGTCTTCGCCGATTTTGCCCGGCCCGTTTAGGACATAAATTCCAGCACTGTAGCCTTTGACATCAAAACTGATCGTGCCCCCAGAAACCGTCACTTGGTTGCCCGTCACCGCATCGGTATAGGTGCCATTACGCACGCTACTGACACTGATGGTTTGTCCATCGGCATTAGCAAGGCCAACCACAGCATAACTTTCGCCTTGATTGTAATCACGCACATAGCTAATACCTGAACCCCATTCATTGACTTGGGTGGTCGGCGCTTTTTGCAGCGCTGGCACCGCTTTACGAATCGCGTTCAAACGTTGAATGTGTTTGAACAACGGATAGTTTTCGGTAGTCTGCATATCATCAAGATAAGGGCCATAATAAGCGCGTCCAGTCTGGTCAATGGTGTCGCTGTTACCGGCAATATCTTGTGGCAGCCCGGCTTGGAACATCACTTCTTCACCGTAATAAAGGGTTGGAATACCTCGGTTGGTCCACATTAAGTTGTACGCCATCGCCGCATTGCCTTCCTCTCCGCCATAACGATATTTGAAATCGTTATCAGGGCCGACATCGTGGTTTTGGAAAAACGTCACCAGTTTGGTCGCATCGCCATATACCCAGTCCCATCCAAGCACGCCACCAATGCCACCAAAACTGCCTTTGGTGACGTTATCGCGAAAGGTAGAGAACACCGAGAAATCGAGTACCGAGAAACCAGAATCGCCACCCGCATTTGGATTTGACGGATCTTCCGTGGTGCGCGTGTACCACCACGGACGGATGACGGCGGAAGCATTGTCGTTATCCAGTTCAGAACCAAACCCAGTGCCTTTAACCAAGTTTTCGCCAAACACAAACAGCCCTGGCTTATACGCTTTCCAGTCATTGACGTACTCTAGTAGCTCATTCCGCTCAACGTGCTTGACTGTATCGAGACGGATGGCATCGACGCCCATATCCAAATATTGATGAATCGCGCCATTGATATAGTCCTTAACGTTTTGATTCTCGGTCGCTAAATCTATGGTATCGCCGGCCATGTGTTTATTTTGCAGCGATTCCGGGTTCTCCCAATCACCGCCAGACATAAAGCCATCTTGGTGATACCAATCAGGGTCTAAGGTCGTGGAATCAATACCAAAGAAGCGGTTAGCATCGTAGCCCGCAAGCGGTACCGTGGTGCCAGTTTTTGGATCAACCAGCGGCTCGACACCTTCTGGATCAGAGCTATGTCTTTCTTTAAACCAATCCGGCGCCGCGCTGTTATCGTTGTCATCACGATAATCCGACTGATAATCGCCTAAGTTGCCAAAGTAGGGATCATTGTCAATTTCGCCCTGAGTTGAACCCTCTGGAACGTAGTATTTGATTGGCAAATGGTCGATCCAAACTTGATCACGCAATCCATATTGGCTGGAGTGATTGATCACCACATCTTGAATCACCTTCAAGCCTTTGGCATGGGCCGCATCAATAAAGTCTTGATAGCTGGCGTCGGGTGATTCTAAACGCGGATCAACGGTATAAAAGTCATACGCGTGATAACCGTGATAATCGAGACCAGAACGGTTCTCAACCGGCGGCGTAATCCAAATCGCGCTAAAGCCTAAATCTTGAATGTAATCTAACTTCTCAATCAAGCCTTTAAAATCGCCGCGCCACTGAGGGTCGCCAATTTTGATGCGATCGCGATTGTAGTAGTTATTGCTGCTATCTCCATCGTAAAAACGCGCGGTTAACAGGAAGTAGATGGTCTCTTCACGAAAATCCGTGCTTGAGGTTTGCGTCTCACCGATATAGTAAGTGAAACTTTGCACCTGTTGATTGCCTGAGGCATCCACTGCCAAGGTTTTAATCACTAAGTCAGCGCCATCACCTAAATCGTTAGCCGCAATGCTTTCGCCTTGATAAATATCAGAGCTGCTGGTGGGGTCGCTGCCGTCAATGGTGTAATACAAAGTGGGAGACGCGTCTTGATTATCCGAGACCGTCAGACTGATCGTTTGACCATCTTGGTAGCTGCCTGGCGCTGGCGATGCTGACACACTGGGCGCCTGGGTATCTTGGCTCGAAAGCAAGGTCGCGCTGACTTCTTTGCTGTCGGCGTTGATACAGATTTGATAGTCACTGTCGACATCGACGCGATAATCTTCACTTGGGTAGGCTTCGGTCCAATCGCCATAGTGGTCAACTTTAAAGCGCGGATCGTCGCTACCAAAACTCTGCTCGATGCAATAATTCACATCGTCTGAGGTCGACATTTCTGTGCTAGCCCAATCATTGGGCGTGCCGCGAAAATACCATGTATCGTCACTACTACTGCTATCGTCGTCACAACTGCTAACTTGGGTGACGCTAATACTGGAAGTGCTGCTGTTAAAGATAATTTGATAGCTTTGATTGGCAGTGACCGAGTAATCACTGCTCGGATAGCTTTCGGTCCAATCGCCGTAGCGATCGATTTTAAATCTCGGTCCGCCATCACTATCCCCTTCAGCAAAGGTTTGGCAAGTCTCGAATTCGCTCGAGCTGAGCGTTTCCAATTGGGTGCTTGACCATTGGTTTGGCGTGCCTCTGAAAAACCATTCAGCGTGCGCTGAACCAGCAACCAGAGTCAGCCCAACCATGGTTAATGGAAGTACTTTCATCATTGATTGTCCTTAATTATGTGATGACTTTGGTGCGAGACCGCTCAACACGCATTAAGTCGCAGAAAATAATTCAACGCGTCAGGAGGAAAGCCCTCGCACACGAAGCATTATCTCGATATTGATGACTGTCGATTAACGCTAAGTACTGGGTAATATCTCTCCAGTAAATCGCATTAGAAACATCGCATTCATCAAGCACTGCGGGGAGCAATTATGATGGGGTAGTGAAGCCAACATTGAGGGAGAAGTCTTATTCATATTCACGTTCCGGTTAGGCGTTTATTTCTAGCTTAATATTGTTATGATCAACCACGGGCGAACGTCTCAATGTAACTTTGATGATAAACGTAACCTTGATAATAAACGTTACCTTGGCAGTCAATGTCACTTTGAAAATCAACGTTACCTTGAGAATCTTAAATGGCTGGCGGTGCCGTGTGTGGTTATGACACGAGATATTTGTAGCGACAACCTAAACGATATAAAACAAATATTGTGCTCACAAAATGTACAGACTGATATTTAATCACAATCAAATAGAGTTATTTAGATCGCGATTTGTAGGGGACAAACCGCTTATTTTATGACTTGCACCGTATGTGATGAAGCTGGTCAAAATAAGCGTATTAATTAAATAAAAGAGTAAATAAGGTGGGTGAATAAAAACACCCTTCACCATCGACGAAGAGCATCGGTATTAGCCATCAAAAATTTATTTGTTTAACACAGTGCGATACAAACGCTGTGGGCGACCGCCGGTTTTATAGTTAAGCACTAACTGCACCACACCTTCACTTTCCAAAAACTCAAGATAGCGCCTTGCGGTGACTCGGCTGACATTCATCTGCACGCCAATCTCCTCAGCGGAAAACTCACTTATTTGCTGCTGCTCGAGCAAGGCTTTTAAGCTTTCCAACGTCGTGGCATCAATGCCTTTAGGCGTGTCGCGCTCGGGTTTGAGTGCGCGTTTACGCAGCAGCATATCGATATCACTTTGATTGACTTGCTGCTGGTTAAGCAACTGTTGCTTATAGGCTTTGTAATCTTGCAGCGCTTGAATAACGCGCGACATACGAATCGGTTTAACGAGGTAATCAATCACACCCAAATGCACCGCTTGCTCGACAGTGGTGGTTTCACGCTCGGCGGTGGTCATGATGAAATCGCACTGCGCGCCTTGTTTGCGTAGCCGACGCATAAATTCAATGCCGTTACCGTCGGGCAAAGTGATGTCGACAAAAATCAACTGCGGCTGAAACACCGCATACTGCAGCATGGCATCAGCCACGCTTTCACTTATCGCCAACACTTGAAAATCGCTGTCTTGGTTAACGGTCGACTCCAACAAATAGCTGGCGCGAACGTCATCTTCGACAATCATTACGCTGAAATTAGTCATACTGATTCAAAATTTGTTTATCTAAATAGACACTAAACACTGTGCTCACGGCTTCATTACCATGCGCTTCGCTGCGTTCCCACTCCAAACTGCCGGAGAAAAAATTCACCAATTGATGCACTAGATACAAACCCACACCATGCTGCTCATCACCCGCACTACCCGCTTGTTTGGTCGACACACCGAAATCGAGAATTTGCTTGGCGATCGCACTGTCTACACCGGCGCCAGAGTCGGCGACCTCGACCAGCAAATGTTGGCCACGGTCGCTTAAATACACCGACACCTGTGGTGAATGTTTATCCCGTTGCTGCCAAGCGGCCAGCAATGCGTTATCAATTAAGTTGCCAATAATGGTGATGAGCTTATCGGTCACCAATTTTGGATACTGACCAAGGCGGCTGTCGCTGTCTAACGAGAAATCGACGCCCATATCCGAGGCTTTGTTGAATTTACTCAGCAGCAAGCCAGCAATCGCACTGTCTTGCACATAGTGAACGATATGATTGACGATCGCTTGGTAATTATCGCTCTCTTGCTGAATAAAGCTCACCGCTTGTTGATAATTTTTAAGCTGCAACATGCCAGATAGAGTATTGAGTTTATTCGAATACTCATGGGTTTTACTGCGCAGCAGCTGAGCGTAATTTTTCAAATACATCAGCTCTTTTTCTAGCTCACTGGTTTTCAGGTTGGCAAAAAAGACCACCACATGACCGGTTAACTGCTTAGTTCGATAAATCGGATACAAGTGCGCGCGATACTGAGTTTGCCCGAGTGAAAACTCACCCTGATGGTAGCGACCGCGATTTTCCAACACCAAGTGCGCCAGTGTCGGCGCAAAGTCGCCAAGCTTAAGTTTCTGCTGCTCGCGCTGGGCGATACTTGGGAGCAGTAGCGTTGCCGAGCGGTTTAAAGTGGTGACACTCAAGTCTTGATCGATGGCGATGATGCCATCGCGAATGCTGTCGAGGATCAGCTCGTGCTCGCGAAACTTCGCCACGATCTCTTCGGGCTGATAATCCAAAAAGGTGCGGCGCATTTTATATAGGATCAGCAGCGTCATGGTAATCGCAATTACATACACCAAACCTATCATCAAGCCGATTTCGCGGTACTGGGCCATCACAATGCGCGAGGTTTTTTCAGACAAATAGCCCACGCAGATGGCGCCTATCACTTGACCGTTTTGCATCAGCGGCACAAAGTTTCGAATCGCCAAACCAAGGGAGCCTTTGGCTTCACTGCTATGAATGAGGCCGCTTTGTAGCGTCGGCTCAATGTCTGCGCCAATAAAATGTTTGCCGATACGCTCGCGGTTGGGATGACTGAGGCGCAAGCCCTGGTTATCCACCACCACAATATAAGAGGCATCGGTTTGGGCGCGAATCGCTTCGATGTAATCAACGATGTCTTGCTCGCGATCCTCATTGGCCAGATTGACCGCGGCGACAATATTGCCATCGTGCGCCAGCACTTTCGCCAGCTCAATGCCGCGTTCTTGCAGCCCTTGCTGATACTGATTTTGAAGCAAGAAATAGATAGCGTACAGCACAGTAATCACAACCACGGTTGAGGTTGCGATGGCACTTAACGCTAAATGACTCTTCAATTTCATAATCAGTCACTATTCAAATGTAAACTTAGCGGCGCATTTTCCGTGGTTATCTTTTCCGAGTCAAAATTTATCCAACTTTTGATTAAAAAACCTCAACCTTCCATGAACAAAAGTTACAAAAGGTTTTAATAGTTACATTACCTCAATTCTCAATCTTCCTTGTCGCAAGAGTTGTTAAACTTCGCAAAATTTTTAAAACAACCCTACAAGCGAGTAATATATGTTTAACAATGATGTCATATCTTCACGCGATAAACTCATGATTAATATTGTGTTTGCGCTTTCCGCTGTTGTCATCATGGTTGCGACCATCGAGAACAAAATGCCAAGCGGCCTGATTGGCGCCCTCGGCGTGATGGCTGTTGTCGGCTACATCCTAAACTTGGTCGGTAACAAAACCCCAATCATCAACCAGTACTTTGGTGGTGGTGCGATTGTGGTCATTTTCGGCTCTTCTTATATTTTCCACTCAGGTTTGATTCCTGCTGACACTGTCACCACAGTGACTACGTTTGTTAAAGGTGGCGGATTCCTGTCGTTCTTTATTGCAAGCCTTGTGACTGGCTCGATTTTGGGCATGGAAACCGAAGTCCTTAAGAAAGCAGCACTTAAATACATTCCGGTTATTTTCGGTGGTGTAGCCTGCGCATTCCTGTTTGCAGGATTGGTTGGCGCGATTCTAGGTGAAGGCTTCTTCAACTCTATCATGCTGATTGCACTGCCAATTATGGGCGGCGGCATGGGCGCAGGCGCAGTGCCTTTGGTTGAGATCATGAAAGGCAGCACCGATATGTCAACCGAAGCGCTGATGTCAAAAATGGTTCCAGCACTGGCGATTGGTAACGCGGTTGCGATCGTGATGGCGGGTCTGTTAGACAAACTTGGCAACGCCGTTCCGTCTCTCACCGGTAACGGTAAACTTATGCGTGAGCAACTTGATAAACCAGCACAAGAAGAACATGACGCACCGGCTTCTGTTCAAGCACTTGGTGTTGGTGCCCTGCTTGCAATCACAATGTTTTTGGTCGGCACTTTGCTGAGCTCAGTGATTGAAATGCACCCTTACGCATTAATGATTCTTTTTGTGGCGTTCGTGAAAATCTCTGGTGTGATGCCACGAGAACTTGAGCGCGCGGCACACGCATGGAGCACGTTCGTGGTCAACAACCTAACGCCTGCTCTCCTCGTAGGTATCGGTGTGGTTTACACCAACCTTGACCAAATTGTTATGGCACTCACATGGACCAACCTTGCAATGGTAGTTGCAACGGTAATGGGCGCCATAGTCGGTAGCGCTCTTGTTGGGCGTTTAATAGGCTTCTATCCAATTGAAGCAGCCATTACTGGCGGTTTATGCATGGCAAATATGGGTGGAACGGGTGATGTCGCCGTTCTCGCGTCATGTAAGCGAATGAGTCTGATGCCATTTGCACAGATTTCATCCCGCCTCGGTGGTGCCTTCATGTTGATTCTGGCCACTTTTATTTTAGAACTTTTCTTATAAGGCCTTGTTATGTCACAGATAAACGAATTTAATATTAATTCAAATGCGGGGCTTGCCCCGCTTTCTTCCGTCGACATGTCACTGCAAAATCTTCAGAAAAAGACCGCTCAGATCCGCTTTTCTCTCGATTTGGCAAACAATAACCTGTCGAAGTACTTAACGCTTCGTCATGTTCAAGATCAAAACGAGCGACTGTTTTACCACTACATTCGTGAAAATATTCGCGACAGCCTGCCGTACATTTACACGCCATCGGTTGGCGACGCGTGTCAGAACTACAGCTACCTTAACTTTTCACCACGTGGTTTGTACCTCACTTACCGCGATGGTCAATCGGTAGCGGAGCAAGTTAATCAAATCAATCAAGACATCGATATCATCGTGGTTACTGATGGCTCTCGCGTGCTGGGTCTTGGTGACCTTGGTATTGGCGGCATGGGCATTTCGATTGGTAAATTGTCACTTTACACTGCCGTAGGCGGTATTCCTCCAGAGCGCACTTTGCCTGTGTGTATCGATGTAGGTACCAACAACGAAGCGCTTAAAAATGACCCTCAATATTTAGGTGATAAACAAGCACGTATCGAAGACGATAAGTTTTACCGCTACCTTGATGAAGTGATGAGTGCGCTTGCCGCGCGCTGGCCAAATGCCATCATTCAGTTTGAAGATTTCAGCAACAACCACGCCTACCCGCTGCTGAAAAAATACCAGCATCAATACCGCTGCTTTAACGATGATATTCAAGGCACTGCCACTGTTGCTGTCGCTTCAATCAAACGTGCGCTGACCAAAGCCAACAAACAAGCCAAGAATGCCAAAGTGTTTGTCGTCGGTGGTGGTTCAGCCGGTTGTGGGATTGCGGATCTTATCAATCGCAGCTTTGGATTTGAGCAAGGTGCTGTCTACCTTGTTGACCGTGACGGCGTGTTATTTGCCGATGACCCTCTGAATGAAATGCAAACGCCGCTGGCGCGCCCGACATCTGAGCGCCCTGTAGCCGGCGAACCACTAGCGCTGCTTGAAGCGGTTAAGCACATTCAACCTGACGTGATTGTTGGTGTGACGGGTGTGACGGGCTTGTTTAGCGAAGCGGTAATTCGCGCCATGGCAGAAGGTACTCATATGCCGGTTATCATGCCACTCTCAAACCCAGTTAGCGCTTGTGAAGTAACGCCACAACAAGTTTTCGACTGGATTGGTGACCAAGCGATTGTGATGACGGGCAGCCCGTTTGCGCCAATCGAATTTGAAGGTCGCAGCCATGTCATTTCACAGTGTAATAACGTCTATGTGTTCCCAGGCATCGGCCTTGGCGCACACGTGGTTAATGCCACCACGATCACCGATACTATGCTGCAAAAAGCCATGGATGCACTGGCGAGCTTTGAATGCGCACGCAACACTGACTACGAAGTGTTACCAGCGATTGAATCAACGCTGGATATTTCCAAAGCAATTGCCCACGCGGTTGCCATTCAAGCGATTGAAGAAGGCGCAAGCGCCGAACAAAACCTGACGCTTGAACAGCTGACCCAGCGCATCGACAAAGCATTCTGGAATCCGAACCTAGACACGTTCCACGCCTAAGCGGCTTAAACTGTCACACGCCAATTTCTGCCCGGTGAGAAAAGGAACCTTCCACCGGACAGTCACCCAGCCAACGCCCTTTTTTACTCCACTTTCTTTACTCAACGCCTGCTTACTCAACAAACTGGCTACTCAACAAACTGCTGCATTAGCCGTTTTAACGCTTCGATACCGTCCACCAACTGGCGAGTACGCTGCACTGAGCTTTGCGAATGCTCAGAGGTATGATTGGCCAAACTCTGGATATTGGCGATATTACTGTTGATCTCGCGAGTCACGCCTGCTTGCTGCTCAACCGCGCTGGCGATTTGATGGCTGTTGTCAGCCACTTGCGTGAGTTTATGGTTGATGTCTTTGAGCACCTCACCGGTACTGCCTGCTCGTTGCTGGCACTGGTTAGAAAGCTCAATACCATGCTGCATTGAATCAAACGCGCGCGTCACCGTACCTTGAAATTGGTTGAGCATGGCCTGAATCTCATCGGCTGAATCGCTGGTTTTGGCCGCCAATTGGCGCACTTCATCCGCCACTACCGCAAATCCACGCCCTTGCTCACCAGCACGCGCCGCTTCAATCGCCGCGTTGAGCGCCAGCAAATTGGTTTGCTCTGAGATTTGGCTGATGACGGTTAACACCTGACGAATGTCTTGAGTCTCGGTTTGCAAGGTATCGATGATCTGCTGCGACTCACCCAAAGCACTGACCAGCTGATTAATCGCTTGGTCAGTTTTCGCCAAACTTTGCTGACTCTCAGCAGATTGCAGCGCCGCAGCTTGAGTCAAACCATGGGCATCAGCAGCCGAGTTCGCCACATCTTGAATCGAATGTGTGAGCTCTTCCACCGCCGTTGCCACGCTTTGAGTTTCTTCACACTGCTGCTCTAAGCTACGACCAATGGTTTGAATATTGGCAAACTCTTTCTCAGCCGAGTGCAATATCTGCCCCGACGTCTCTGTCGCTCTGGCAGTCACCGCGCGAAGCTCCGCTTTACGCATCAATAACGCCAGCTCTAAGCGCGAGTAATCATCAAAATGTCCGGTATACGGTTTCTCCATCAATGGATTGACGTACGCTTGCTGTGCCAACTCGCTTAAATGCCGATAACGCTGATGTTGATAAATGGAAGTCGTAAGTAAGCCGGTGCTCACTATCGCCACCAAAGAAGCCAACCATGACGGCGCAAGCACCAATTCCGCGCCGCAGCCCACCAAGGTAAGCGACGATAACCCCACCAATATTTGATGCAGTGGAAAACGCCATTGACGTGATGTTTTCCCGGCTTGCAACGTTTGGTACAACTCCTCGGCGCGCTCGGTTTGCTGCTGGCTTGGCTTTGAGCGTACCGATTGATACTCCACCACGCGGCCTTGCGCATCGCGAATCGGGGTGACAAACGCTGACACCCAATAATGATAACCGCGATCTTTACACTGATTCTTAACCAGCCCCATCCAGCTTTTACCTTGGCCAAGGTAGTGCCACAACTGAGCAAACGCCGCTTTGGGCATATCATGGTGACGCACGATATTATGCAACTCACCGTCGAGTTCCTCGGGCTGATAGCCAGCGATCTCGCAAAAATCCGGATTGGCGTAAGTGATATGGCTTTGCGGATCGGTTGTCGAAATCAGATTAGCGTTCGCTGGGTAAGTTTTATTGCGAGTGATGCGGCTGGTCATTAAAAATTCTCATTCATCCATAAGTGCTAAGTTAACTGCCAAGCCATTTTATAAACGCATTGGGCTTTCTATACATGACACTTATCAATGAAAGCCAAATTATATTCTTATCACTAACAAAATGTGACCCTGTACCAAAGTCAGTGGCGATGTAGGGACCGTAAAAGCAAAAACCACCTTACGCCTGTGCATACAAGACATAAGGTGGTTTACTTAAAAAGCAGTCAAAAGTTGGCAACAAAAAAAGAACGACTACTCTTTTTTGGAGATTGGTAACATAAAGTCCGCTTGCAACAGTTTCAATGCCACCACACTTTTGGCGCGGCTGGACGAGCTGACTTTGATGCCCTGAATTACTTTGCCATTATTGTTTTCTGGTTCATACACCACTTCAAACCCGCCGCCGCTACTATGTGGCGCGTGCATATGGGAGACCAGCGGCTCTAAAGCCGAAACCGACTGATTGAATTTGTCTTTAACCTGAGTAATCAACTGGTAGTAAGCCACTAAACGGTTGAGGTTATTACTTTCTTCTCGCAGACCAAGTCCAGTCAGCGCGCAGCCTTCTGGCACTTCAACCAGGCGTTCATAATCTCCCGGATTAAAGCTGTTTTTGTCACCGTCGACTCGCCATTCTCTAAACCCAGTGGCAGCGTTTTCAAACTGCACGGCGCAGCGGGTAAAGTGGCACTTACTGTTAATCCGCGCGCCAAAACCGGTAACAAATTCAAGCGGATCCACGGTAAAACATCCAACTTGAATGCCATGATCACCTGGCCGAGAATAATCTTTCCACACCGGATCATAGCAGCGCGGCGTATACAAACGCGTAAACTCCATCTCAAGCGTATCTCTGCGAGTACTGTCTTTACATAGCTCCCAAACAGGCAGCAGCCCTTTATCGGTAAACGCCATCCAATCTGGGTTATCTGCAACGGTACTCACCCAATCATCCCACTGCTGATCATTGAGTAAGCTCGGATCGCCACCGAGAATCTGCAAACCTGTTTGCGAGTAAACATCGCTGGTGTTGACCTCAGTGCTAATACCAAATTCCGCAAACCCCGACACCCGCGCATACTTGGCTTTAGCTTGGGTGCTAAATTGCTGCAAACTTGAATAGTGTTGACTGCTGCCAGAACACATATAAGAGGCTCTCCCCCCTAAACGCACCCCTGCTACAATATGGGTTCCCCACTCATTGAACAGCGTTTTAGCTGGCACTTCAGGCGAATTAAGCGCGTTATCAAACTCTGGTATCAGAGCTAAATCGCGATAATTGGCCAGACGAAGCGTCCCGTACTGACACATCACATTAATAGCGACAAAATGGGTGCTCTTTTCGGTGCGAACATTTTGACTGTATTCCATAGTCAGTGAGCCCGAAAACGCGCCATAACGGCCCCGAACCCCGGCACGCGTGGAGATTTCCTTCTCAAAACTTCGAAATGAAGTTTGTTCTATGGTGTCTTTTTCACTCAAACTTTGGCCATTATTGAGTTCGCAAATTTGCGGATAGACGTAATACTGATTGCCCACCTTAACCGGTTCACTCGCCATCACATTGATATCTTGAAACACTGCTGGGCGTGACGAATTGCACGATTCCGCACTCGCCATCAGCCCTTGAAAGTCATACAGTTTGCCAATTGAATGGGCGCCTGAGACTAATTCGGCCTCGATATCTGCCCCAAAAGTTGGGACGGATTTGATTGCTGTCTGTTCAGCCATTGTGTTTATTTCCCTATCTTATTTAACTCAATTGAGAATCACTTTCTCAACCTCAATGCGTAATAAATTCGCCCAACCGAACAAGGTTGAGCGATATTCATTCGCAACGCTAAACATTGGACGAAAAATCTAGCCACGACAAACAAAGCTAAGTGATTGATAATTTATATTATTCATATAAAACAGAATGTTAAGAGAATGTATTAACCGCAATGTAAAGGTTAAATAATTCAAGGCTTATTTATAATAAATAAAGCAAACTATTCTTGGATTTAATAATTCGGCGCAGTTTCTGTCCAAGTCGCCTTGTGAACACAGACGCATTTCAAGGTAAGTTTTTCTATATGCTTCATTTTTCATATTCCGCAATTTTCTAATCCGACCAGTCGACCAAAAGCACTACGCAGCACTAGCCACTTTTCAGCAACACCCAAAACCATCACCCGCCATCAGAACTGGTGATATCGCGCATTGAAAATAAATAACGTGCTGCAGATTGCTCACTTTATTAATTTAATTACCAAAATAAATTGTCACATAAAATATAAACAAAACAATAACTAGTTAAACTTAAAATAATAGAATTAACGATAAATAAATATCACAAACAAAAAACAGCCTAATCAGTTTGTTATATTATTAAAAAACTAAGTTGTTGTTTTTACATTTTATTTCATGCAGAACATCACTTTTTATATTGGCAAAACGCTTATATATTCATCAAGCAATTATGAAGTTATAAAACACTTATACAGTTGTGGAACAAATGTCGTTTAGAACATTACCGATTATATATCGTATCCAATAATGCAAATAAGGAAACACAATGAAAAAACATCACACGGGTTTATTACTTTGCTCTGCCGTGCTCGCCAGTCCACTGGCTCTGGCATTAGATAACGGGGTTTACACCATTACCTCAAAACACAGCGATAAGTTGCTCGAAGTCACCAGTTGTTTGAGTGATGATGGCGACAATGTCGGCGTCTGGTCTGATACTGGCTACGACTGCCAAAAATGGTTAATCACTAACCAAGGCGATGATCAGTACGCGATCATCAACCTAAACAGTGGCAAAGCGTTGGAAGTTTACGAGTTTTCTAGCGACGATGGAGCTAACGTCAGCCAGTGGGAATTTAACTACCAAGACGGCCAGTTATGGACCATCGAGGAAAACGACGGTTACTACAGCTTTATCAACGTCAATAGCGGTAAAGCTCTCGACTTATATGATTTTGATACCTCCGATGGCGCCAACGTCGACCAATGGGAATACACCGCCAATGATGCTCAGTTGTGGACGCTTACCAAAACCGCCAGCGTTGAATCTGAGCCCTACGATCCATCCGTCACCGGCGGCAGTGAAGACCACTGGGAGTTGTCGGGCAACTTAGTCACTCACGATCCAACCTTAACTTATGAAGACGGTATTTGGTGGGAATTTCAAACCAGCGAAACCGGTATTGCTGGTAAATACTCAACCGACGGGCTGACATGGCTTGCTGCCGACAACATTTTCGCTGACGGTTTAGATTGGTGGACCGACTATGTACCCGAGAACGACGGCCTTAACGTTTGGGCGCCAGACATCAAATTCTATAATGGCACCGCGTGGATGTATTACACCGTGTCCACTTTTGGTTCAAATACCTCTGCGATTGGCTTAACCTCAACTGACAGCATCGTTGGTGGCGGCTGGCAAGATGACGGCTTGGTACTCAATACCACCGAAAATGACGATGATTATAATGCGCTCGACCCGGATTTGGTTGTTGCCAAAGATGGCGCGCCATGGCTGGTATTTGGCTCTTGGTTCTCAGGCATCAAGTTAACGCGTATCAACCCAGAAACCATGAAACCATTTGGTCCGTTATATGATTTGGCGGCTCGCTCTGGCGGCATTGAAGCGCCAAGCATCATCTATCGCCAAGGTTATTACTACCTGTTCGTTTCTGTCGGCGTGTGCTGCCAAGGCACCGATAGTACTTATCAAATCGCCTATGGCCGCTCTGAGTACATCACTGGCCCTTACGTGAATAAATCTGGCGAAACCATGCTCGATGGCAACGTCGAAATCTTTGACTCAGGTAATGACCGCTGGGTTGGACCAGGCGGCCAAGATATTCTCAACACCGATGTGATTATCCGCCACGCCTACGATGCCGAAGATGACGGAACCCCCAAAATGCTAATCAGTATTCTTAACTGGGATTCAGACGGCTGGCCAACTTATTAACCCCACCAAACGACAAGAGCTAAGCGCAGGCTTAGCTCTCTTCATCTCTGATAAAATAAAGTCAAAGAAAATGCAAATTCGTTATTCTGACCAACCATCATGAATAATAATTTTCTCACATTCATCTGCTAAATTCGAAAATCCTGTAGACATATCCAACAACGACGCTCTAATTAGAATTAAAGAATTTAGTAGTGCGACCTCTTCATTTTCGCTGAGCCTCTCTTGAAGCTCATCTATTCTCTGTTTAAAACTCTTTATATCCTCAGATAAGTCATCGATTTCTTGATTAATACTCCTAACGTCAACAGCAGGTTCTAATGGTAAACGTTCAAGATACTTGGATAAGTTGTTTAAGTTTTCAATCATTTTGGTAAAGTTCTCCCCTGTTTTAAAGCTACCTTAGTTTTTTTCTCATTAACAGTACCATCAAGGTTTAAAACAACTTTTATTTTGTTTTGTTTATTGAAAACTTCAAGATGGTCTTTATGCTTACCATCCAAATAGACTTGATCTCCTACTTTTAATATATTTCCTTTTTTTTCAGTAACTTCATAAACTCGCTGACCTTGATATTTTTTGGGACTCTTTTTCGTACTATTTGCTACAATTTCTCCAAATCCCGGCTGATTTAGGAAATCCTCCATTTTATCGACGGCTCCTTGGTTGGGCTCATAGTCAGTAGAGCTAGAGGTCACATCCAATAATGGATCAACACCCGAATCTGATGGGCTTTCTGTGCTACCCAACCCTTGTTCGTTGGTTGCCGTCGTCTCTGTTGACGGAGCTATCGGCTCTGCTGACTCGGTTACCGTAGTCGGATCATGGCTGTCTTGAACAGGTAATGAAGTCGAAGGATCTATTGAGTCGGCTTTCTCACTATTACTGCGCAACTCTTCAGCTTTAGCTACAACTTCCGCAGAAAATTGGGGCTGCTGTAAGTATTCATAAGAGGCTCTACGATCTCGGCTTGTGTCAGCTGATTTATAATCATCTAAAGATTGATTATACAGTTGCGCTAACTGCTGAATTTCCTGGTCTGAATATTGGGGTTCGAAATTCCAATTAAGTACTCCAGAACCATGAGAACTTCCAAACGAGCCAAACACCATGTCGCTACTAGCAATACCATAAGAAATACCTGCGCCTGCAACTAAAAGCGATGCCCCACTAACCAATTCAGGAGAGATTGCTGGGATCAGCAACCAAACAAAGTTGTCTCCTTTGCTTTTATCTAGTCCATCATATTCAGAATTATTCTGAATAACTCCAAATTCTGTATTACCAACATGGTTATTACTACTAGCCAAATCACCATAGCCATTAATACCTAATCCAACATCTAGATAATCCCCTATATTGCTTCCAAAATGGTCTGCATAGGTTTCGTTTTCCGTATCAGAGTATTGCTGACCACCGTTGGCGACATCCTGAGCGATCATCTCATGAACAGCTTCATGTACAGCAACTTGATTCAGTAGCTTAGTATCTCCGATCCTAGCATCGTTGATGTACGCATCACCCGTTTCATCAGAATGGAAACCTAGGCGAACATCGTCTGATTTGTCGATAATCTTGTTTTCATACCCATCCGTTTCATAGCCAAGCTCTACCATTACCGTATGAGTAACATCATCAAGCATCGCTTCTTTTTCTTGAGCGGTTAAATCTGGGTTTTGTAATGCAGCGGCCAGTTGAGGATCATTGGCAATTCTGGCTTTCACCGCATTATACGAATCCAATTGTTTCTGTGTTTCAAACACAATGTCTTCAACACCAACACGCTCTGTCATTATCGCCAGCGCAATACTTTCACGAATCATATCAGTGACCATCACGTCCTCTGATATTTTGTTGCGCCCAGTTTCTGAGAAGAATCGATGATCCACTGTAAAATCAAAATCGCCTTGCTGGCGTGTTACATCGTAAAGATCTTTATCAGATTGAGTAATATCGCGATTTAAAGAAGTCAGTTGCTCGTCATCAGTTTGAGTAACTTGAATATCACCCGAGCCAATGGTTGCGAGTGATTTAGTCTTTTGATAATTCGACTCATCGCTATACTGAAGGTTTGACGATCCCTCAGAGAGATCAAACTGACCTGTCTTATCTGTTCCGATATTGCCACTTACATTGGCGCTCTGATTACTTTGGTAGCTGGTATTACTGAGGTCAGAATAAGTCAACGTATTAGTGGAAAGCGATAGCGCCCCTAAATCTTCCCCCTGCTCATTACTTGTAGCGAGCACAGCACCTTTTAAGTCGGTATTCCCAGCAACAGTAATATCAGCACTGCCCCCAGAAATAATCGATGTAGTAATGGTATTTCGGTTAGAAGAAGTGCCACTCCCTAAGTTAAACCCACCATTAACCCCGTTGATGTCAGTTCCACTCGCAGAATTCGACGTGCTGGTCGATAGTCCGCCACTTACACCTTGATTGTGACTGCTGCTAGTATTCAGATTTTGTACCGATGCGACATTAAGGTCGCCGCCGACATTCACCTCCAATTCAGAACCTGCGCTAACATTAGCGCCGATAATATTTGTATCTTGCTGTGAGGAAAGAGTAATGCGGTTACTCGACAATGAGCTGTTGGTATAACTCGTTGAATTAGATTGGCTACCAGAACGACTTAAATTGGCATTAATATTTGCCCCGGTCGCAGCACCATGAGCTGATAAAGAAAGCGAAATGGAGCCAGATTGCCCTGAATTCTGACTCTGAGTTTCATCTTCAGACGCCGTTACGTTGATGGTATTACTCGAAAGAGCAAGAGTATCCGAAGCGGAAATAGTCGACCCTTGGACAGTAATCTCGTCCTCGTCGTTTAATCCAGAGCTGATTGTGACATTTTGACCTGAAAGCGCAGATGCAACGGAAGCTGTACCACTATTGGTCGTGGTATTTTTCGAAACACTCATATTAACGTCAAGGGAAGCGTTAAATCCTTGAGTAACACTGCTGTCCATTGAAGTATGAATTTGCTGAGCAAGAAGAGTAGATTTGGATGCCACATCTTCCGTAGCCAACGCAATGCCTGCGGTATACCAAGATTCATCGGCTTTAGACGCGGAAATCAGGTTGCTTAATTCGGTTAGATCTTCCTGTGAAACACCCGCGACGTTGTTGTCCAAGTCTTGCTGAAGCTTAGCGTAACTCTCTTCTAACTCTGATAATTGGTCTTTGTAATCTTGATAATCATCTTTTGCTTGTTTAAGCGCTTTAACTGAGTCTTTGAGTGCCACCGAGGCATCGTAAGTATCTGCTATTTGATGTTTAACGGTAAAATTAACCGCTGCACTACCATGAGTTTGGTCGGTTTGAGTTTGATAAGTATCTTTAACTTCTTGAACTAATACATCGCCTTTTGCACTGAGCGATAAATTGCCTTGGGCATCAGCATCGTTGTCAGCAGCTAACTGAGAACCTTCAATGACAATATCCTGCTGGCTGTCCAACGTGACATCATTTTTCGCAATAATAGACGATGCTGTATGCGACGTTGATTGAGTTTGAGTATCGACTTTGTCATAACTCGCCTGCGCAATCTGCATCGAAACGCGACCATCTTTTAGATCCTCTAAACCACCGAGCAATCCAGTAAAGTTACCCAGTGCAAGTGACGCAAAATTGGCAGCATTCGCTACATCGCCAAAACCGATCGACATCTGTTCGTCGTTCGAATAGGAACTGGTTTGGTTTTCTGCCGCGAGCACTTGAATATCGCCCGATTGACTGCTTAAGTTGGCGCTGCCATTGGTCGCGAGGGTTGAACCCACTAAAGTGACGTCACCGCCAGAAATGTTTAAGTCACTGCCAGATTGAATTTGGCTACCTTGTGCGGTGGACGAAGTCACCCCTTCGCGGTGGGAGCTCATCGAATAGATATCGCCGCCGCTTAGCAAGCTGCTTTCTTCACTCCATTGCTGACTGCTGCGCTGCGCATAATCCGCGCCGACCACCACTTGGTTTTCAGCTTCGAGGTCAACTTGACCACCGGCACTGATATTACTGGCGATCACCCCAATATCATTGCCCGACTGGATAGAGACATCAGCACCGGTAATCACGTTAGCGCTGCCAAGTAACGTAGCATCATCAATGCTACCGGTATTCTTACCCGTTAAACCACCAAAGCCACTTTTTTGCGTTTCATGACGTTCATATTCACGGTAGCTTTGCGCGGCAAGTACCACATCGCCATCGGCTGCCAAATTGACGCTGCTATCTGCATTAAGTTGGGCACCAACTAAGGTCAAATCGCTCGCTTGGCCATCGGCGTCCGTTCCTGCACTGATGGTAATATTGCTCGCCGCTATCTCAGTGGCATTCACGCTTTCCGTTAAGCTTTCATCAATCGTGGTTTTTTTGCGGCCAAATGATTTTTTCTTAGTGGTTTTGTCATAGCTGTAAGTGCTGTCATTTGCAGCCAATAAGCTTACATCACCATCTGCAGCAAGGCTTACCCCTTGCTGTGCATCCAACTTGGCTGATGTCATCGCTAAATCGCCGCCAGCGGCAATGCTAATGTTATCCGCGCTAAGCCCCACCCCTTGATGGGTGACCGAAGAGGAAGACTCCTGATGACCTCGCTTGGTCAGCGTCTGTGATAATTCATCCACCGCCGTGGTAAAACTAACGTCTTGCCCGGCACTGAGAGCTAAATTGCCAAGCGCAGCAAAATTGGATCCGGCGGCGTTAATATCTTGCTGCGCCGTAATGACCAAGTTGCCATTTGAACTGATATCGGAAGCAATATTGGTTACAACGGATGTCGTTTGCACTGCGTTGCCATCAGTTTGGAAGTTAGTGGTTTGATTCCGAGCAGCGCTTACATTAACGGAACCACCAGCATTCAATGCAATATCACCCTGCGCGGCAAGGTTCGCGGCATCAATGTTAATGTCTTTACCTGCATCAATATTCAGCGTATTACGCGCTGTGATTGAAGCCGTGCTGCCGACATTGGTCAACACGTCAGATGCATTGCTGGCTGGCGAATTTTTTACCAAATGACCACCAGCATCAACGCTGAGCGTTTCTACCTGAGTCTGATTGAGCACATTGCCTTCAGTACTGACTAAAGACACTGCGTTACCTGAGATACTTGCACCAATATTGGCGATATCGTTTTGCGCGGCTAATGACACGTCACCTTGCGCGTCAATCGCCCCATTTTGGTTGGTAATACTATCTTGCGCACTAAGGTCAATATCCCCTTCTGCAGTGATTGAACCGTTTTGGTTGGTGATGGTATTGGCGGCGATTTCAATATCATTACCTGAAATTAACGCACCACCTTGTGCAAGGCTTTGCTCTGTCGCCGACGCCAAATACAACTTCGGTGCCAAGACTTCTTGACCATCAATAGTGATTTTTTCATACCAAATAATGTCTTGGCTTAAGTTGGCGATTTGCTCTGATGTCAGAGCCACTCCAACTTGCAAATCAAGCTCTGATTGCGCCTGCGCTGCTGCATCCATTAACGCCTGCATTTGCGCCAGATCACTGCCCACCTCATCGCTTAAATAGCGCTGGCCTGTCTGCTCAAAAATGGCTTGGGTGATGGTGCGCGTGTCGTAATACGCATCGCCGAGGAATTTGATGTCTTGCTCTGGCTCATAATCGAGCTTATCAAGGAAGTAATCCGAGCCAATGAAATTGCCAATATCCGTTAATAATGGATTCGTTTCAATAACATAATGACTTTGCGGATCGGTACTAGGGACGAATAGTCCGTTTGGCGACTCAGGAATCGTGTAATTTGGAAACGCAACATCGTTGTCACTAATAAACGCGTTGTCAGCTTGATCGTCAGGCAGAGTCACCACGGGCGCTCCCGGCAGTGCTAAATCGGAGCCTTGTGCATTCGCTTGGGTCGTGCCGTTGTCAACAGAATCCGTCGCATTAATACTGATGTCACCATTGGCAATGATTGATGCGTTGTAGAGCTCACCTTGCTCGGTTTCGGTTGTGATCTTACGATTTGCAGTAAGCTTTGTTCCCTTTATATAAGTGGAGAAACCAGCCGCTTGATAATTTGCATAAACTGTATTTTTGGTCGCTTGAAGCGCTCGGTTGGCAACAGTAGTGGCATCAATAGAAAGCGCATTTTCACTAAAAATCAGCGACGCGATATTAGAAAAAGAATCCGCACCGATATGAATATTATTACCGGCTTTAATACTGGAGGTATCACCTTCAATATCGACAATCGTTTCATCAGATGACATGACTCGCTGCTCAGCAATACCGGAATAAACATACTTGGTACTGCAGGTTTCGTGACCGCCTGACGCACTACCACCACCGGCATCATGACAAGATTCAGTTGCCGATAATAAAGTTGTTGTCTTGGTTATTTTACTCGGAGCACTATTAGAAATACTGGCGGTCGTTTCTTCAGCCTTTACGCGAGTATTTTCAATCGTATCCGCGTTAAGAGTGATATCCCCTTGCGCTTCGATATTGCCCGAACGGTTATAGAATCCGGCACTGCGTTCACCATCAGTCATGCCTTGGGAGACAAAATTACCACCAATCAGCATATCGCCTTGCTGGTTCACTACATCGCCATCGACATTCAAACGGGTATCTTGCCCGCTATAAAGTAAACCACTATTGGTCACATCTTGCGTCGCACTAACTTGAATATTGTTCCCAGCAATCAGTGAACCTTGGTTCGTAACATCCGTACCCGTAAGATCAATATTTTTTGCCGACTGTAAAACGCCTTGGCTGGTCAGCGACTGGGCGGTTAAATCCAGTGCTTGACTGGCGTTAAGATGCCCTTGTTCACCCACAGCCAGGCTATCGAGTTGAGAGCTGATATTCGAGCCTTGTAATTGAGCATTAATATCTGCTGCGCCGCCCGTAAGTGAAATACGCTGCGCGCTAATGCTTCCATCACCAGCTAGCTGATAGGAGTCTCCAGAGAATGCAACTTGCTGGGCAACTTGAATCTCGCCTTGGTTCGTTAAAGAAGAAAGGCTGGTTAACTCAGCTTGAGTCGCTTGAATTTGGCTTGTTTCATTAAGGCTCACTTGCGATGCGTTCGTCGTTAACTCATCGCTAGAGACCACTTGAGCATCCTCTAACGTCAATGATTGTGCACTGACGTTTAGCTTACCTTGCTGAGTAATCGTGCCATCACTATCAAGTCCGGCATTAACGCTCGATTGTGCGATCTGAATATCTTGTTCAGCACTTAAGCTCAACTCACTTTGCGCAGCAAGGGTTGCGTTTGTCACCGCGATCGAGTTTGCTTGGGCGTTAAAATCATTCCCTGCATACTGCTGACCAGCGAGAGTAAGCTGTTTAGCAGTAGTAACAGAAATATCTTGAGTGGCACTCGCACTGCCAAGGGTGATTTGCCCGTCTGCCGAGATCTGAATGTTGCCAGCGCTTGCAGCAAGATTGCCAACGTTAACGCCAACACCACTGTCTGTTGAAATCAGTTGAATGCGCCCTGCGTACATGCCACCTAGCGCAGCAGCATCAATAGCAACCTCTGGCTTAACTGCACCAGTGGTATTTTGATGAGTAACATGATTGGTTTGATAATCAACTTGGTTATCACCAGCGACAACCGTAAGATCTTTGGCATGAATATCCGCACTGACTTTGGCCGCGCGCGTAATAATATCGAAGTAAGTTTGGTTACTCCCATCAAGACCAAGCCCTTCAATACTGATATTACCTTGTGAGACATCAAATCCACTCAAACGCCCATCGCTAATTTGCGGCGTACCCGTTGAGAGCGTGACTCGTGGCGTATTGATAAATCCACAACCATCACAAGTGATCCCGTAAGGGTTCGCCAAAATTACGTTGGCTTGGTTACCCAAAACCTCAGTATATCCGTTGAGCTGACTGCGATTAGAGCCGGTCACCTCGTTGAGAATGACGCTCGCGGCTTGTCCTTTAAGATTGGAATTGCCTTCAACAATACCAGCCAATTGCGATTGAGAAAGCGCTTGGGTGGCGTTATTTAATATCAATCCCGAGGCGTCAACATTGAACATCTCGTATTGGTTGTGCGACAAGCCTTTGCTATTTGGAGCCGCGATATTAACCACTTCAACACCGTTGGCGGCTTGAGAAACTTGAGTATTGCTGTTACTCACCACGACATTTGCGAGTACCGGTTGAACGTTAATCGTCCAACATAACGTGTACACCATTAAGCGGTTAAATCGAGTTTGCCAAGAAGTCATGTTGCTTTACCTTGTGCTCTATATCGCAAAGCGAATTTGGTAGTTGACGACATAGTCATCAGCGGATAATTGATTTGGGTGTTGGATAGGAACGCCTATCGAAACAGAACTGGAATAGTAGCGATGAGCCATTCGTATGATGAGGGATGAGCCAAGCAAAGACCCACGCTCAAGCTCATCTTGTTCATCGGTTTTAATCGTGCCGGTATCGAGCGCGAGTACGCTACTCACTTGCCCAACCACTGGCCATTGACCGATTTGATACGTCAGATCATTACGCCAGTAATAACCTTCATCACCAGAGATCGAGATGTTCTTAAACCCTCGAACCGAATATTCACCACCAATGCTCAAACGCTGGTTACTGTATAAAGTGTCATTGCTCCATTGCCCGTATAATGTCGTGGAATAACGAAGCTTGGGTGACAGCGGATAGGTATAACTTAGCGTTAAATCTGCACGGTCAAATTTTGATATCGGAGCGCTTGATGACTGACCGGTATCACCAATCGCGTTAAACCATTCAGTGCCTTTACTGTATTTGGGTTGCGCCGTGACAAACGCATTACCTAGACGAGAGCTCCATTCCACACCGATGCTAAAATGGGTTAAATTTCGGCTGCTACTATCAAGTTTGGTTCCAAGCAAATAATTACGCTCACGACGGTGAGTCACAGAGGTCGTCAATTTCGCTTTGGTTTGACTATCACGAAAAAATAACCAATTCGCCCCAAGCTGATAGACATTCGTGTGACCATCGGTAGAAATATTAAAACCATTATTTTCAAAGCTATTCTCGTAACTGGAATAGGTCATCTGAGAGCTGTAATTCCAATATCCCCAAGGCACATCAATGTTCAAGTTGGCACTTTGCGAGTCAAACGCAGTTGAAAATTCACTGCTTTTGCTGCCCGAAATCGACACAGATTCAAGACCGCCTAAGCCGTTTTCTCCACTTAACGACACCGATAATTGTGTCTCACCGGTACTGGTTGAACCACCATTATTGAATCCCAAAGAACTGCCCCAAAAAGCAGCTTCTGGCGTCGTTATTTCAACGATGGTGTAACCCTGATTCTGTGAAGGAACCAATTTGATTTGAGCGTTATAGCGCTGTAAACGATTAATTTGATCGAGTCCTTGCTCAATGTCTCTCAAATTTAAAATTCGTCCGTTGAGTAAAGGAAAGGCAAAATCAAGCAAGCTATTAGACTGACCATTCCAGCGAATGCCTTCTAAACGGCCTTCAAGAATCACGATATTGAGATGCCCAGACTTAAGATTTTGTGGTGTTAGATAAGCTCGTGATGTTACATAGCCATTCTCAATATAGAGGTTGGTGATTTTACGTAGCATTTCATTGATCCCCGCCAAACCTAAGCATTGAGGCTTATAGTTAATCAATTGATTTAGCTCATCATTATCAAATATCGTATTTCCTTGATAGCCAATCGAAGCAATCTCAAAGCATGATCCATCCTCCCGAATTGGAGATTCAGGAAGCGTGGGTAAAGGAGTTAACGTTTCAAGTTGCTGCTCTTGTTGCTTAATCGCTTCAAGACGCTGTTGCTGACTTTTTTCAATTTCATTTTGCACGCTAGGAGGGAGAGGCGCAGAAGACACAAAAAAAGAAATTGATGACACCAACAAGCCGAAAAGGTGTTTTTTCAATATCAAATATAACTAACGCTTTAGTTTATAAAATTGAGCGTTTTTTTAATTCAATTCAGAATAAAAGTTCACCAAATAAGCACAAAAAGGTGACGCATATCACAATAAAACACAATGTAACCGATTGCATAAAATTTATTTAATATTTTTAGAAAATGGTCGCCCCTAACTTAACAACATAGCTTCCTGTAAACTTCTTCGCCTAAAATTTACAGAACGGCACGTTTTAGCAGGTAAAATCCAATTTAGATTCCGAAAAGGTCGTTTTGATATGGCGATTTTTGCGCTTACCCTTAACATTTTGTTATCGTAAGCGGCGACAATTTTTAAATATTCACATAGGTTTAGGTTAATGCGTCCATTGTTAGTCATACTACTCGCCTCTCTCCTCGCGGTTTTTTCGGTGCATGCCGAAGACGCCAAAAAGTATTCGCAAACCGATATGTTAGATAGACCGCTGATGGAGCGCTATATCCTTGACGAGCTCAAGTCGCTGCGCCAAGACCAGCAAGATCTCGAGCGTAAGCTGACCGTTGAAATCACCGACCGCGAATTAGCGGTGGCGGATAAATCTCTCAACTACGCCAACGTCACTGTCACTTACTTCTTTTATATCATTGCTGGCGTTGCCTCGATGGTTGCTTTGTTCGGTTGGCAATCGCTGCGCGATATCAAACACAACACCAAAGAAATGGCCGATAAACGCTTGAACAAAATCGCCCAAGACTATGAGAAGAAATTTTTGGCTTTGGAGCGCGATTTGAAGCGTAAAACACGCATCATCAGTGAAAACAACAAAGAAATCGAGAAAATCAACGAAATCCATAACTTATGGCTTCGCGCTCAAAGCATGCCGACCCCAGAACAACGTATCGAAGTCTACGATGAAATCTTGCGTATACGCCCTGGTGATTTAGAAGCGCTGACGTACAAAGCTGACGCCGCAATGGAAATAAACGAATATCACTGGGCGATGAGCATCTGTAACCGCGTACTAGAAGTGGATGATGCTAACGGTCCAGCGCTTTACCAACGAGCCTGCGCCTATTCACGTCTTGGCGCTGAAGATCAAGCAGTCGAAGATTTAGAACGCGCAATTGAAGCAAGCCCTTCAGTGCGTGATTTGATTGCTGATGAAAGAGACCTCGAGCCACTGCACGGTCATCGTCGTTTTGATGCCTTGATTGCCGGAGAGCATCTTGACAAAAATATTGATAAAAGCGGCGAAAACACCCCGAGCTAATATCCGCAAAGCACTCTGCTAAGCAGAGTGCTTCACCCACCCATGATACTTAAATCGTACCTGCGAACTAAGCATCATGGGATTTCAAACAACGCCTTTGCTTAACGCTTTGCATCACTAGTACTTTGGGTTCCTAATCAAAACCTCACGCTCTCACACTTCACCGCTTCGCTCACAATAAAATCGCATGCAATTCAATATGAAAATCAACGACCCACAAACAGAATGAAATATTGTTAAACAACTCAAACTTTGGCGGTATGAAATTCGATTTATTAAGCCATTCTTAAGTTCAGTTCGTTAGACTCGCACTAAAGGTTGTTATCGCCACCATATAGGCATCTAAAGTGCAGCAAAGGAATGAACTTAAGTTATGACGAATTTTAAAAGACGATTAGGCCCGCTTTACCCTATTGCGATGGCCAGCATCGCTGTTGTTTTAATTTTCACCCTATCACGGATCGCTCTATCACTGTGGCAAGCAGAACGCATCGACTCTTTCTCATCATGGTTTTCTATCTTTGCAAGCGGTTTACGCATTGATATCGCCTCGATCTGTTTCTTATTTATTCTGCCTGCGTTTTTGTCGCCACTGCTAAGCGGCGAGCACCGACTTGGCCAAGTCTGGCGCTGGGTACTGCGTGTTTGGATCACCGCAGGGCTTTGGCTTGCGGTCTACATGGAAGCAGCAACGCCGCCGTTTATCTCGGAATATGACCTTAGACCTAACCGTTTGTTTATAGAGTATCTTGTCTACCCCAAAGAAGTGTTTGGCATGTTATGGAGTGGCTATAAGCTCGAATTACTATTGGCCACGATGGTAACCATCGCAACGCTCGTTATCGGTTGGAAATGGAGCCGTTCAATCACTCGCGATTTGGCTATGCCGAAATGGTATTGGCGACCGGTTATCGCGGTTGTGGTGTTGGCGATTGGCATTCTCGGTGCTCGCTCAACCTTGGGCCATCGACCACTCAACCCTGCAATGGTGGCATTTTCTAGCGATCCTCTGGTGAATGATCTGACTCTAAACTCGTCATATGCGGTAATTTTTGCTGCCAAGCAGATGGGCAGTGAAGCCAACGCTTTTGAGTTTTACCCGAAAATGCCGCAACAAGATATCGTGGCACAAGTGCGCGCTTCAATGAATGTCAGCCCTAATGATTTCGTCAACGGAGAAGCGCCGACACTTGCCAAGCGTTACGCCAGTAATCAGCAATCGCAAAAGAACATTGTCATTTTACTGCTTGAAAGCCACGGCGCTCGCTATGTTAAAAGCTTAGGAGGCATTGATGTATCGCCAAATATCGACCAGTTGATCAACGACGGTTGGGCATTCACTCGCATGTACGCATCAGGGACGCGTTCAGTGCGAGGTTTAGAAGCGGTAACGACAGGCTTCTCACCAACGCCTGCGCGCTCGGTGGTCAAACTCGGTAAAAGCCAAACCAACTTCTTTACCATTGCCGATCTGTTGGCTCACAATGACTATCACACCCAGTTTATCTACGGTGGAGAAAGCCATTTTGACAATATGAAGCGCTTTTTCCTCGGTAACGGCTTTACCGATATCCAAGACTTCCCGACCTTCACCAATCCGAAATTTGTCGGCTCTTGGGGAGCGAGCGATGAGGATCTGTTCAATAAAGCGGATCAGCAGTTTACTCGCTTGAGTAAACAAGGTAAGCCTTTCTTTAGCTTGGTATTTACCTCATCAAACCACAGTCCGTTTGAATACCCAGACAATACCATTAAGCCCTACAATCAGCCGAAAAATACCGTTGAAAATGCGGTGCATTATGCCGATTATGCCCTTGGTCAGTTTGTTGCCAAAGCCAAAGCGTCAAGCTACTGGAATAACACCGTATTTGCGGTGATTGCCGACCACGATGCGCGATCTTTTGGATCGTCACCGGTACCGATTGGTCACTTTCATATTCCAGCGGTCATTTTCGGCGGCGGAATTGAAGCTCACAAAGATGATCGCTTAGTCAGCCAAATCGATTTAGCACCGACTCTACTCTCTTTAGCTGGCATCAACAGCGTGAACCCTATGATAGGTTTTGACCTCACCAAACCCGTGCCCGTTGAAAAGCAGCGCGCACTCATGCAACGTGATAAGAACTTTGCTTGGATGACGGCAAATAACCAAGTGGTCACACTGCTGCCCGGCCAAGGTATCGCTACTTATCGCTATGATTCAAACGTCGATAAACTCTCACCAGCACCGGTGGCACAAAATGTTATCGACCAAGCCCATGCGAATGCGATGTGGGGCAGCCTAGCGTTTGAAAAAGATTACTATACCGCGCGAAACAGTTATAAAGTTGGCGACAGCGTCAACCACACACAACCCTAAAATCAGGAACTATTCGTAATGAAAACAGGTCACACTGGGATTAAGCGTATCGTTTACGCCACCGGGTATTCATTTAAAGGATTGAGAGCTGCGTGGTGCAACGAAGCCGCTTTTCGTCAAGAGAGTGTCGCAGCCTTGGTGTTAATCGTTGTGGCGTTTTTTCTGCCAGTCAGCAAACTTGAGCAGTTGGCAATGATCGGCAGTTTAGCCATCGTATTGATTGCCGAGTTAATGAACTCAGCGGTTGAAGCTGTGGTTGACCGCATCAGTGATGAACACCATGAATTGAGTGGACGTGCGAAAGACATTGGCTCTGCCGCAGTATTTGTCTCATTGGCACTAGCCGCATTTACTTGGGGCTATATTCTGATCTAGAACACCAAGAACCCAAGGTTTAGTCACCGTAACTCGGTGGCTAAAACCAATATTGAATTATCACGGTTTTGATGGCACCACCAAATTGCTTCCTGGGCGCACCTCGCCCCATTTATCCTGCGGATTTTGCAACGCGCAGCGCTCAAGAGATAAACACCCACAACCAATGCATTCACCAAGACTGTTTTGCAGTTTTCTCAGCGCTTGAATTCGACGCTCAAGAAGTTGATGCCACGAACTCGCCATCGCTTGCCATTCACTTTTATTCGGCGCCTGATGCTTAGGCAGGTGCACAAACGCTTGGCTTATCTCTTCAAGAGTTAAACCTACTTGCTGCGCGGCTTTAATCACCGCGACCCGCCTTAGAACACTGCGCTCATAACGGCGTTGGTTCCCCGCATTACGACCGCTAAAAATAAGCCCTTTCTGCTCATAAAAATGCAGCGCGGATACTTTAACATTAGCGCGCTTCGCCACTTCTCCAACACTTAATTCCATCGCCATTCCCTTGGTTAAAAAACCGCTTTACCTCAAGTTAACTTGAGGTTTTAGAGTAGCAATAAATACCGCAATTGACATGGATAATTTCAATGAAAAACAAAACTCTCGCGTATTTAACCGGGCGCTTTTTTGATGGCATCTCATCGGGACTGTTTATGATGGCCCTGCCTTGGCTGATGTTACAAAGCCCCAATATGGGCACCTTTGTCGCCCTAGTGGCGCTAAGCTGCACCCTAATTTCATTTGTTGCAACGCCGTATTTCTCGCGCCTGATTGACCGTTATTCCCGTAAGCAACTGCTCATCGTTAATCAAGTGCTGCAAGCTTCAGTCGCGCTGATTGTCACTTTGGTTTATGCCGCAGGATTACAGTCAAACTGGCTACTCGCCGGAGCACAATTGCTGTTTTGGGTCTCAAGTAATTTAGCTTGGAATACCAACAACGCATTCACTCAAGAAAACTATACCCAAAATGAGTATGCGCGTATTTCCGGCCAGCAAGAGGTGGTGATGCAAGGCACTACGCTTGGCGCTGGCGCACTTGGCATTGTGCTACTTGAGCATTGGGGGATGTTCGAATTTGCTCTGTTTGCCACTTTGGCATCCACCATCGCAGCTATCGCTTACTGGCTAACTCCGTACACCAGAAAATTCATCGCCAGCAAACACCATTCTCTCGTCCAAGATTTGGGGTTAGTTCGCCAAGAACTCGGTGCGCAAAAGCGCTTCTATACGCTGGTTTTTCTGTCGTGTTTGACTTATCCAATGCTGACTTACTTATCCAAACTGGTACCGATTTGGTTTGCTGAGCACAATGTCTCTGGGCAATGGTTTGCCGCTTACAATCTGTGCTTTGGCTTGGGTTCGTTAGTGACAGGTTTAGTGGTTAGCCGATTGTTAGCTCGCTGGTCATCCCCGACCTTGATTCAATTCGCTCTTTTTGGTGTTAGCGGATTGTTGGTCGTCATGAGCCTATCCACACCGCTGTATTTAGTTACCTTCACCGCTGGATTTGGCTTTTTTAATGCGCTCAATCGCATCGCTAGAACCAACTGGATGCATCATCAAGTGGACATGAATATCCGCGGCAGAATCGATGGTGCGATGGGAATGCTCAGCACCCTGACTCAATCGCTGGGCTATGTGTTAATTGCGCTACTCAGTTACGCGAATATGACATTATGGGGCTTTTATATCGCTGCCGCATTGATGCTACTGGTGTCGTTGTTTGCGCTGCGTTTGAATGTGGCTAAAAGCGCAGAACCGCTACTTAACGCTCACTAGGTACTATTCTCCTTGTCGCTACTCTTGAACTCTTCGTAGGGCTGAGGCAGTACAGAAGGTACAAAAAAAGCCGGACTCTCGACCGGCTTTCATCAAGTGGCTATTGGATCAAAGCTATCACTCACAGTGGCAGCTCGAACGAAATAGCAGGCTATTTTTCTAAGCTCATCCCAATGTCGCTGAGTTTGTCACGAAATGATTCAATGGTGTCGGCTTTGTAGGTTGGTGAGCCGTTAAAGTAGCGGGGTTTTTCGGGAAGCATTGCATTTTTTAACTGTTTTTCTTGTTCAAGATCATCGTGATAGACAGTGACTCGATTGGGAATATCCTGCTTAAACGTTGCCATTAGCATCTCCTTTTACTGACGTTGTTGCCTATTTAAGCGTAGTGTAACGAGTCAAGCTGTCAAAAAACTGGGCCGTGCTCTGACCAAAATTTTACATAACTAGATGTAATTCAAACCGTTAACCGAATGTTAAAGGGTAACGTAGCCACAAACCGTTACACCTCACGGGTCATAAACAAACTGTAAGGATCAAGCTGATAATCCCCAAAAGGTCCGCACTCGACAAAGCCGTACGATTGGTACAAGCGATGCGCAGGATGGAAAAATTCCATCGAACCAGTTTCTAAACTCAAACGTTGGTAACCTTGCTGCTTGGCATGCTCAATGATGTGCGCGAGTAATTTCGATGCGATGCCTTGTTTGCGCGCGCTGGTTGCTGTGCGCATGGATTTAATTTCACCATGTTGATCATCGAGGCGCTTGAGCGCGCCACAACCAAGCAGTTGGTCATTATTCCATAGGGTCCAAAAGGTGACCGATGGGTGCTGCAGACCTGAAACGTCCAATGCGTGCACGCTCTCTTCCGGCGAGTTGCTATTCATATCTTGCAGATGTTGATTGAGCAGTTCGAGTACTTGTGGGTGGGTAATAGGGTCGACTTTGATTTCCATCGAGACACATCCTGATTGTTAAAAAATCCTTTGCTACAACATATCAGATGTTCCAGTCGTTATTAATCAAAATTACCAGTAGCGCTCGTAGACGATATTGCCACCACTCGCCGCGCGATATTTTTCAAGACCAAGTGCCTGCAGCGGCGCCAGAGTGGATTTGATCATTTCAGGATTACCACACAACATCACAAAGCTTTGCTCTGGCGTCATCGTGACACCCGCTTGTTCAAACAATTGCTCGTTTTCAAGCAGCTCGGGAATGCGCCCTTGCAAATATGGCGATTCTTCGCGGCTGACGATCGGCACATATTGCAGACGCCCTTCATAAAAGGCCACGAGTTGCTTAATCAAATATTGATAAACCAAATCGGCCTGATAACGCACCGCGTGGACTAAAACGATATTTTCACACCGCGGACGCAGATGAATATCATCAAGCAACGATAAAAATGGACCGATTCCGGTGCCAGTCGCCAACAGCCATAAGTCATTGGCGCATTTAGGCACAATATCGCCGGTCAAATCGCCATTGGCGCGCTCACCAACATAAATGCTATCGCCGATCGCAAGTTGCTGGAGGTTGGGCGTCAGTTGTCCATCGGTATTCGCCACCACCAAAAATTCCAACATGTCGTTGGTACTCATAGGGGCATTAACGATGGAATACGCGCGACTGATGAGTTGGCCGCTTGTATCCGGTAAGGCGAGTTTGGTGAATTGACCTGCTTTGAAATCCAATTTCGCGCCACTAATGCGCAAGCTAAATAGCTCTGAGGTCCAGTCTGTTCGTTGTGCAACGGTCGCAGATTGAAAGCCCGGATAGTTCAACATCTTAACGCCTCCACCAACTCAGAATAATTCCCAAAGTAACGCCGCTTAACCGTTAAGTAAAGCGAGCCGATTACAACCTCAAGTATGATCACATTTTTATAACAAGTCTCATTTTTCGCACACAATTCGGATTAGAATAAAAACTCAAACTTCAATTCAAAGAGGAACGCTAATGACCGATTCTAGCTTGCTTAGTGACTATCCCGTGCATACTGAAATCGAAGTCGCATGGGGAGAAATGGATGCATTACAACATGTTAACAATGCGGTCTATTTCCGCTACTTTGAAACCGCACGAATTGACTACTGCCAAGCACTTGATTTGATGAAAATTCTTTCCGCAAGCAACATAGGTCCCGTTGTCAGTGAAACCAGTTGCCGCTACAAATTGCCTGTGACATTTCCGGATACTTTAGTGGTTGGCTCGCGGATCATTGAAGTGAAAGACGACCGCTTTACCATGGAATACGCAGTGCTGAGCCGTAAGCATCAGGCTATCTCGACGCTCGGCAAAGCCACCATAGTGATGTTTGACTTTAAAACCGGACACAAGGCGCCGCTGCCACAATCGGTGATTGAACATATTGACGCGGTTGAATCGCGCAGCAATCGCTAATCCAAACCGTTTAAGCCGCTGATTCACAGTGTAAATTGAATATATTCTCGCTCACAGCCATCGCACGCTCGGCGAGCAAAAGGCTTTTGCTTTGCCAAAAGATGCTTCACAATGACGGCGAAAATGGAATGCCAAAACTTTCGTATTAGCGAGTCACTATGCACACAGTCAGCCAATCCTTTGTCGAACAAGGGATCAAATACACACCAAAATTTTATACTCTGCCCCTTAACTACTCAGACGACAGCCTAGGCAACATCACCGTATTTTGCCGCGAACTGACTCAAGCCGATGACAGCGACAGTCACAAACCGTGGCTGGTCTATCTACAAGGGGGGCCAGGTTTTCCCTCACCGCGCCCGAATGGTCACAGCGGCTGGTTAAAGCGCGCGCTGCAAGACTATCGCGTGTTGCTGCTTGATCAACGCGGCACCGGCCATAGCAGTGTGATAAGCCATCAAACGTTAGCACCGCTTACCGCGCAGCAACAAGCCAACTATTTGAGCCATTTTCGCGCCGACAATATCGTGCGTGACGCGGAGGCCATCCGCCAACAGATGGGCGTGGAGAAGTGGGCGATTTTAGGCCAGAGCTACGGCGGCTTTTGCTCACTGACGTATCTGTCTATGTTCCCAAGCAGCCTGTTACGCAGCTATATCACCGGTGGCGTACCCTCGATTGACCCAAACCCAGATACAGTTTACCAAGCCACTTTTGAGCGCACGATGGATAAAAACCAAGCGTTTTTTACCCAGTTCCCACAGGCGCAAAGCCTTTGCCAACGTATCGCCGATCACTTGCTCAGCAATGAGGAATATCTCCCGAATGGTCAGCGATTTACCGTTGAACAATTTCAGCAGATTGGCATTAATTTCGGTATGAGCGATAGCTTTTTGCCCACTTACTATGCGCTGGAAAATGCGCTTATCGAAGTGGATGGCAAAACCGTGATGCGTTATGAATTCCTCGATATGATGTTTAAGGAACAAGGTTTTCAAACCAACCCGATTTATGCCATCTTGCACGAATCCATCTATTGCCAAGGTTTTGCGTCCAATTGGAGCGCTGAACGTGTACGTCAAACTCGCCCAGAATTTAATTACCAAAGCGGTAACCATTTCTACTTCACTGGCGAAATGGTGTTCCCTTGGATGTTTGACCAATACAACTGCTTAAAACCGCTGAAACAAGCCGCGCAGTTATTGGCCGAGAAACAAGATTGGGGGCGACTCTACGACCGCGCCGTATTGGCGAAAAATACTGTGCCGGTGACCTGCGCGATGTACGCGGATGATATGTTTGTTGAAATGGATTTAAGTCGTCAAACGCTCAAACACATTCCAAACAGCAAAGCTTGGATCACCAATCAGTACGAACACAATGGCCTTCGCGCCGACGGCGAGCACATTCTCGATACACTGATTGCGATGGGCAATCACATCGCTTCGACGCAATACTAACCTCGCGTTAATACTCTTTCCCGCCAATCCTTATCGTGGGCTAGCGCTTGAAAGCTTAATTTCAAGCGCTCTATTATCCTTAAATCCTATAGGTATTTGTCGCCATCAAGCTCGGCTATAATGCGCGCGTTATCACCTCAACCCTAAGTTTAAGGATCTGTTATGAGTCAATATGTCGTTTGTGCGCTGTACAAATTTGTCGAGCTCAAAGACTTCCAAGCACTGCAAGCACCACTACACGAGCTAATGGAACAGCACCAAATTCGTGGCACACTGCTATTGGCCCAAGAAGGAATCAACGGCACGGTTGCCGCAAAACGCGCGGGCATCGATGCCCTACTTGCGTGGCTAGAAGCCGAACCGCGTTTACAAGGCACGGTAAGCAAAGAGTCCTACGCCGAACAACAGCCCTTTAACCGCAGCAAAGTGAAACTTAAAAAAGAGATTGTCACTATGGGTGTTGAAGGCATCGATCCGCGTCACGTGGTAGGCACTTACGTCAAACCCGAGCAATGGAACGATTTGATTTCTGACCCAGAAGTGCTGGTGATCGATACCCGCAACGACTACGAAATTGAACTTGGCACATTTAAAAACGCCGTCAATCCTCATACAGAGACGTTCCGCGAGTTTCCTCAATACGTGGCGGACAACCTAGATAAAAACCAGCATAAGAAAGTTGCGATGTTCTGCACTGGCGGTATTCGCTGTGAAAAGTCCACCGCTTATCTAAAAGAGCAAGGCTTTGATGAGGTGTACCATCTTGAAGGTGGCATTTTGAAATACCTTGAAGAGACACCACAAGAGCAAAGCCTATGGCAAGGCGACTGCTATGTTTTTGATGGCCGAGTGGCGGTCAATCACGCGCTCGAAAAAAGTGCTTTTGACGTGTGTAACGCGTGCCGCTTACCTATCACCGAGCAAGACAAGCAGTCTGATAAGTTTGAGCAAGGGGTGAGTTGTCCGAAATGTCATGGCACTCATAGCGAAGAGCAAATCGCCCGTTTTCGTGAACGTGAGAAGCAGGTGCAATTGGCGAAACAGCGCGGCGAAGATCACGTCGGCGGTGATGTCAACAAAACCATGGATTCGCGCCGCCAACAAAAATTGGCCCATAAGCAACAGCAGCGCCAAACCAAATAATCCACACCTTTAATAATGATATAAAGCCCTCATTTTGTGGGCTTTTTTATTTTAAGCCCACCAATAATTCACGCGATTAGACGGTTTATTTTCGTGGCAGTTTGTGCCATCTTGGTAATACACAACAAACCTAACAAAGGAAGTTCCATGAGTGCTATTTACGATATCGAAGTCACTTCAATCGATGGCAAACCGCTAACGCTTGCAGAGTACCAAGGTAAAGTCTTACTGGTTGTTAACGTGGCCTCTGAATGTGGTCTCACACCACAATATGAAGCTCTTGAAGCGCTGTATAAAGAAAAGAAATCTCAAGGCCTTGAGGTTCTTGGTTTTCCTTGTAACCAGTTCGGTGCGCAAGAGCCTGGCAGCGAAGCGGAAATTCAAAGCTTTTGTACCAGTAAATTTGGTATTGAATTCCCGATGTTTTCCAAAATTGACGTCAACGGTGACAACCGTCACCCGCTCTACACTGAGCTTTTAAATGCGATTCCTGAGCGTACTTTCGCACCTGATAGCGGCTTTGTAGAGAAACTTAAAGGCTACGGCATTGAAGGTAAAGAAGGCGATATTTTGTGGAACTTTGAGAAATTCCTGATCAATAAACAAGGTGAAGTCGTGGCGCATTTTGCACCCGATATGGCGCCGGATCATGAGCTGCTACAACAAGCGCTCAATAAAGCCCTTGCTGAATAACCGCCATAAGTTAGACAAGCGAAGCATCATAAACAACGCTTTTAAGCTTTAAAAAAGGCGCCCTAAATGGGCGCTTTTTATTTGATCAATTTATCATCAACCCCAGTACAAAATCCCGCCACTCTCACCAAATGAGAAAACCCATCGATACATAAAATAAATTAACGTTGGGCTCACAAATTTGTTTTACTTATAATAAAAAAACGAGATAATCGTCACACTATCACCTCCTTTATATTCTGTAACTTTTATGACTCAACCTGTTTCTGTGGCGGACGGCGCTTCTCGTCACGTTCAATATTTGCGCGTGTTTGCTTTAGGCTTCAGCGGCTTTATTTTTAACACCACCGAATTTGTCCCGGTTGGGTTGTTGTCTGATATCGCCCACGATTTTGGTATTCGCCCAGCGTCTGCAGGTTGGATGCTGACTATTTACGCTTGGATTGTGGCGTCGATGTCACTACCAATGATGATGCTCACCAGCAAAATCGAGCGTAAGAAATTGCTGCTTGGCGTCTTTACGCTGTTTATCGCCAGTCATATTTTCTCGGTGTTTGCGTGGAGCTTTGAGTCACTGATCGCCAGCCGAATCGGAATTGCGTTTGCCCATGCGATCTTCTGGTCGATTACCGCATCGATCGCGATTCGTGTCGCGCCTCCTGGGAAAAAAACCTTGGCACTGAGCGTATTGGCAACAGGTACATCACTGGCAATGGTACTGGGCGTACCCATTGGGCGCATTATCGGTCAATGGATGGGATGGCGTGCAACGTTTGCCGTTATTGGCGTGTGTGCATTGCTGATCATGTTGGCTTTGATGCGCTTGTTGCCGAATTTGCCTAGCCTATTTTCTGGCTCAATGAAAAAACTGCCAGAGCTTTTGAAAAATCCGATGCTGATGGGCATGTACTTATTCATCTTCATCATTTTTAGCTCGCACTACACGGCTTACAGCTACATTGAACCGTTTATGAAAAATATCGGTCAGGCTAGTGATGGCTTCACCACTTTATTGCTGCTGCTATTTGGCGGCGCGGGTATTTTAGGAAGCATTATATTTGGCACTTGGGGCGATAAAGCCAACACCAAACTGCTGCTTGCAGGTACGGCGATTATCATGGTGTGTATGTGCCTGATGCTCGCCAGCGTGAATCTGCACTGGGCGGCGATTAGTGTGGTACTCATTTGGGGCACCGCGCAGATGATCGTAACCCTAGCGATGCAAAGTAAAGTCCTCAATATTGATGCCAACGCCTCAGATATGATCATGTCGATGTTCTCTGGCATCATCAATTTAGGGATTGGTGCGGGCGCTTTGATTGGCAGCCAAGTGATTCATTTTAGTTCGCTGAATAACGTTGGTTATACTGGCGCTATTATCGCTCTTATGGCTCTGATTTGGGCGAGTTTGCTGATGCGTCGTTACCCGATGATCCGCTAATTCTGTCAAGGTCTCATTATCAAAAAAGGTCGCCAGCGCGACCTTTTTTATTGCCTGTAATACCGTCAATGTCGCCGCAACAAACCCCTTGATGCGAGTTACTCACTAAGCTGACGAGTTGACTCTCGCGCCACCAATTCACCACAATAACATTGGTGTGTAGCGGGCGCTGAGAGTTTGTTTGCCAGACGAATCGCCAAACTTACCGCTTGTTCCGTAATCTCGGTGATTGGTAACGACACCGTGGATAAACTCGGAATTGCATAGGCCGCGGCAGGTTCATTATCAATTCCAATCACAGACACATCTTGCGGTACGCGAATGCCGCTATCGTACAGCGCGCGAATCGCGCCAATCGCCATGTCATCGTTACACGCAAAAATGGCGCTAAACGGTTGTTTGCTGGCAATCAGCGTCTGTGCCGCGCGATACCCGGCGAGCAAGGTATTATCGCCTTCCACCACCCAACTTGGATGCGGTGTTTGACCTAATTCCTCAAGTGCATGCTGATACGCTGAATAACGAATCGTACCGGTATCGCTATCCAGCGGTGAGGTAATACAAGCGATATTGCGATGGCCAAGCTGACACAAATGTTGCATCGCAGTACTGGCAAGTTGGTATTGATCCAACCCGAAGCTGTGAAGGTTGTTCGCCGATAACTGGCGATTAAGAATAATCAGCGGGACGTCCAAGCGAGTTTGTAGCTCGCTCAAATCGGCTTCAGAAAGGTGGCGACTGTAGACCAAAATGGCGTCGCAGCGCTGCATCATCAAAGTATCCAACGCTTCGCGTTCACCACTTGCGCTGTTTTTACTGTTCACCACCAGCAATTTCTTCTGCGCTTGCTGAGCACCAAGCTCGGCAAAGTGCAGTACAGAGCCAAAATAATCGCTACGAAAATTTGGCAACAGCAGACCGATCGCATTGGACATTTTAGTCGCCAATGCCTGCGCCAAACTATTGGGCTGATAGCCAAGCTCTTGCATCGCAGCTAACACCGCATCACGCGTCGCGGCTTTGACTTGCCCAGTTTGATTGATTACTCGTGACACGGTCGCTTTTGATACGCCCGCTAATTTACATACATCGTTAATATTCGCCATCACAACTTCCGATATGGACCGCCCGGCACCAGATACCGGACGGCGAGTTTAGCGAAAACGGCTCACGAAATGAAATCCTTCACCAAATAGTGAGCGCCAGTTGGCAAAGGTTAGAGGCTTTCCCCATTGCTGGAAATAACGCTTTGATACCAGAAAAAGCTCTTTTTCTTTGAACGCGCCAACGTACCGCTGCCATCGTTGTGTTTATCGACGTAAATAAAGCCATAACGCTTTTTGTATTCACCGGTGGTGAAAGAAACACAGTCAATACAGCCCCACGGCGTATAGCCCATCACTTCAACGCCATCAAGCGTAATCGCTTGTTTTACCGCTTTAATATGTGCGCCAAGATAATCGATACGGTAGTCGTCATTAATGCTGCCATCGGCTTCAACTTGGTCAACCGCACCTAAACCATTTTCAACGATAAAGATCGGTTTTTGGTAGCGCTCGTACAACTCCGATAGCGCAAAGCGCAGACCATCTGGGTCGATTTGCCATTCCCAATCCGAAGCAGGTAGATACGGATTGAGGCGGCTACCTTCAAACAATGACGGTGTATCACCTTGCTTAGGCGGCTCGGCAGAGACGATGTTGGTCATGTAATAGCTGATCGCCAGATAATCCGCGCAGCCTTGGCGCAGAATTTCGTCATCGCCCGGAAGCATCTCAACTTCGATGCCTTTGCGCTGCCACTCTTTGAGTAAGTAGCTTGGGTAGTAACCGCGCACTTGCACATCACTGAACAAGTATTTTTCCCGCATCGCCGCTTGCGCCGCGAGTAAATCTTCAGGGCGACAAGACGCCGGATACAGCGGCATCATGTGAATCATACTGCCGATTTTAAATTCCGGATTGATCTCATGGCCCAGCTTGACGGCCAAGGCACTGGCGAGAAATTGGTGATGAAGTACTTGGTACAAGGTCTGTTCAGGATGTTGATGCTCAGCGTAGATCATACCTGAGTTGCAGTAACCCCAAATCGGCAACTTCCAGTTACGCTGGTTGTTGATTTCGTTGAAAGTAATCCAGTATTTAACTTTGTTCTTGTAGCGCTCCATGACCGTCTGACTGAATTTCACAAAGAAATCCACCAGCTTACGATTGGTCCAGCTACCATATTCCTTAACCAAGTGGTTAGGCATTTCAAAGTGCGATAAGGTGATGACAGGTTCAATGCCGTATTTAAGTAGCTCATCAAACAGATCATCGTAAAATTGTAATCCAGCTTCGTTTGGCGTGTCTTCATCGCCATTCGGAAAAATGCGTGTCCACGCAATCGACGTACGAAAACACTTAAAACCCATTTCAACAAACAGTGCTACATCGCTTTTGTAATGACCATAGAAATCCACCGCTTCGTGGTTAGGGTAGACTTTGTCAGCTTCAACGCTGTCGGTAATCTCGCGTGGCACGCCGTGCTCGCCTTTGGTCAACACGTCAACAATGCTGACACCCTTGCCGCCTTGATTCCAGCCGCCTTCAACTTGATGAGCCGCAACTGCGCCGCCCCACAAAAAATCACTTGGAAAACCTTGCTGTGACATCGTAATACCCCTTGTCGCTCACTAAATCATGAGCAGATTGAATTGAATGATGGTGACTCACTGGCGCTCATTGTAGATCAATCAAACTCAAAATGTAACCGGTTTCAGAAACCGGTTACATTTTGTAATAATTATCATCGAACAGAAGTGATTATAGGTGAGAAGGTGAATTGGGATTATGGCGATCGTAAACGCGTTTGACGTGAACAAGGCTAATCAATTTAATCGTCGGCTTAATTAGAAATTGCGCGCTGCCGAGAATAAATAACCAAGTGCCGATGCGCATCAGATCCTCAAACAAGAAAAAGCAACTACCAACAAAAAACCATATCGCAATCAGAAAATCGTTGAGTGCACCCAGCGCTTCATAACGGCGCTGAATGACTACATGCTCTTGACCCAAATCCAACTCAAGTAAAGCGCTGTGCTGCGTTGAGATATTTTGCATTGCCATAGTGCCTCCGTTTCAATGGATGAAGTTTCCACCTTAACGCGAGAGAAACTAGCAATGCAAACTTAACCAATTTTAAGTATGGATTTCATTACGTTATGAAACAGACAATCACAGCAAGCTATTTGACCAACGCCAGTATCGACTTAAATTCTGGTGACAAGCAATCCCCCAAAATTTCATACAAGCTCATTTCGACGCTGGTTAAACCGATGCGCTGCAGAGCACATTTATTGAGCGCGAGAATTTTGTTGTCTTCGTCGCGAGATGATACCGCGTCACTGACCACTTCGACGTAATAACCCAATTTGATCATACTTTGCGCGGTTTGATAGACACAGATATGCGCCTCCATGCCACAGATCAACCAAGATCGCACATTGGCCGCTTTCACGTAACTAAGAAACTCAGCACTCGAGCAAGCATCGAAAGTGTGTTTGGCAAGCGGCTTTTTTCCCGCCATCAAATTGGCCACCGCATCAACGCTCGGACCGAGTTTACTTGGCGTTTGTTCCAACCACAAAATCGGCATCGCTAGCGCTTGTGCGCCTTGAATCATTCGGCACACATTACTGATAGTGCGCTCGCTTTGGTGAACCTGTTTGGCTAAATTGCCTTGTACATCGATCACCACAAGCCCCGTATTTCCTTTCACCAACATCGGCTGCATCCTGTTGTGGATAGTTATCGCTTTAAGTAAAGATCAACATTCACAGCGCGGCGACCAAGTCATAACGATTCAGGAGTATGCGCTAATAATCGTTAGAAAATTTGCTAAATAACCGGGGAAGCCGCAACTTAAGGTAATTTTCCGCCGCCAGAGCTCACAGAAATCGCAAGCGATAATTCTCTCAGCATAAATAGGAAAAAAGGTGCGTAAGCTCATAATTTCAAACCAGCAGTGGCAGGGCTTTTCTTAACCGGATCACGGTTTATTCGAAGTGAAATTTCTATAATGAAACTGCGTTTCTAATTTAAAGATCCGTCATTTCATAAAGGAATAATAACATGAATAAGTCTGTAACTAGAGGACTTGGTCTGACCGCCATACTCTACTTTTCCTCTGCCGCCGCAACACCCTTATATGACGTGAAGGTTTCACAAGATGGTTCTGCTGATTACGCCTCGATTCAACAAGCGATCGACAGCGCTCCGCAAACCGAGCAACCTTATGTTATCTATATTCGTAACGGTGTGTACCATGAAAAGCTGCACATCACTCGCCCAAACATCTATCTGATCGGTGAAGATCGCGATAAGACCGTCATTACCGCGACCACGGCCAACAGCATGTTAGACGAAAACGGCAAAAAATTTGGTACGTTTGGGAGCCGAACCGTGAGCGTGGACGCCACGGATTTCAGCGCTCGCTCACTCACGATTGAAAATGGCTTTGATTTCCCTGCTAACCAAGCCAAGAGTGAAAATGATCCAACCCGCCAACGCGGTACTCAAGCTGTTGCCCTGCTGGTTTCCCACAACGGTGATAAAGCGCAGTTTAAAGACGTAAACCTCAGCAGTTACCAAGACACCCTCTATTTACGCGCCGGACGTTCCTATTTTGATAACTCGAGAATTGAAGGCACCGTGGACTTTATTTTTGGCCACGGCACCGCGCTGATTGAAAACAGCGAGATTGTTGCTCGTTATCGCGATGATGGCAAAGCTGGAGAACCTCTGGGTTATCTAACCGCGCCAGCCACCAATATTGATTCGCCATTTGGTTTGGTGTTTAAGCACTGCCATCTGACCAAAGAAGCCAATGTGCCTGCTGGAAGTTATGGCCTTGGTCGCCCATGGCACCCAACCACCAAATTTGCTGATGGCCGCTACGCGGACCCTAATGCCATTGGTCACAGCGCGTTTATTGATTGCCAAATGGATGATCACATCTACGGCTGGGACAAAATGAGTGGTAAAGACATCAAAGGCGAAAAAATTTGGTTCTACCCACAAGATTCACGCTTTTGGGAATACCAAAGCAGTGGCAGCGGCGCAGCTAAATCCGATACGCGTCCTGAGCTAAGTTCCGCACAAGCCGCCAAATACACCACGCAAAACATTCTTTCAGGCTGGGCCCCCGATATATCTCTAGGCGAGAAAAGCGTGCTAAGTGGCCAAGTCACCCATGCCAGCATGGCATTCCCAGCGGTGGTGACGGTTAAAGACAGCCTAGGCAAAACCACCACGACTCAAACCAACGATAAAGGCCATTACCAAGCATCGATCGCAGCAATGACACCGCCACTATTGGTCTCCGTTGATGATCGCAGCGGCGCATCATGCCTGAAAAGCGATGGCAAACGTTCGGTATGTGCGACCTCGCTTGTCGTCGACGTCAACAATAACCAGACCACTGTGGGTAACGTAAACCCGTTCAGTGATTTAGTGGTTTCAAGCGTCGCCGCGCAAGAAAATATCGACGGACCACAAGTGCTCGCCGCCGAAACTAAGCTGCCTGCACTGTCTCACCAAGCTTGGCAGCAAGCCAATCAAAATTTCACTACTGCGTTTGCAAGTGTGGTTAAAGCGCACGGCCTCGATCCACAGCAAGACTGGGATCCGGTCAATTATGCAGACAGCTATCAAGACGTGATGGATGAACTGGCATCGCAAGTGATTCACAACCTTGGCCACAACACCAAAACTGGTTTGTTAGCCAAAACCTCACTGTTCGATTTGACCTTCAAACCGATTGTCAGCCTCGATACCATTCCTCGCTATGAGTTGAGTGATGGCCAACTCGCCAAAGCCGATAAAGCAGTTCACAACGCCAAAACCAGACTGTTTATTGTCGGTGATTCAACGGCCTCGAATTACAGCCAAGACGTGTATCCACGTATGGGTTGGGGCCAGGCGTTTGCTAATAAATTCAGCAACGACGAACTGTTAGTGGTCAACGCGGCGCAATCTGGTCGTAGTTCACGTGATTTTATCAATGGTCGCTGGCTAAGCTACGTGGAGCCGTTGGTTCAACCTGGCGATTACATCTTCATTCAATTTAGCCATAACGATGAAAAATGTGATGGTTCAAAAGCCGGTCGTGGCCCGTTGGATGTTGCAACGCTCTGTACCTATCCAAACAGCGCAGATGGCAAAATGCAGTACCCAGCTGGACACAAAGATTTTTCATTCCAGTATTCACTTGAGCGTTATTTGGCGTTTGCGAAGCAGCATCAATTAAACCCTGTAATGCTGACCTCAGTGCCACGCGCTAAAACTGCTGACAACAAGAACGGCACGCCGATTTCTGTGCTTCAACACACCACCAAACAGAATAAAAACAACGGCTTCCAATTCTTTGGTGATTACACTGCAACGGTTCGCCAAACCGCGTTGGAAAACCAAGTTCCGCTGCTCGATATGCAAACTCGCGTGTTAACCATGGCCAATCAAAAAGCGCCGGATGAGTGGAAAAACTTATGGCTGGTGGTCGACCCAAGTCAGTACCCATATTATGAAGGTCGCTCGGGTACATTGGTTAAACCGGATGTGACTCATTTTCAAAAAGATGGCGCGGAAGCGGTGGCGGACTTAGTGGCTGAAGCACTAAAAGCGCATAAATCGCTATCCAAGTTAACCGATAAGCTCACTCCTGCATCTTAAACCAAAGCGTTTGATGACCCTCGTGTCCGCTCAACTAAGGCGGACAATATTCAAACTTCCCCTTAATCCTCGTGGTTAAGGGGCTTTTTCATCCGTTCAAACTGTGGCTAGCTAAACCCTTTATTAATTCAAACTGAATTTCGTAGAGCTGCTCAATGCCGGGATAGATATCTGCAATCACCTGTTTAAGCTGCTCTAGGCTCATATTTTCCTGCTCGGCATGCTGGTGATTTAACTCGCTAAAGCCCACCGCTGTCACCGCCAAAATACGCAATTGGCAAAATTGGCGGTCGGTTTCAAACGTCGCAACGTCGACAATCGAGCCGATCACGAAATCTTTTTCACTTTCATCACGCAGGGTAATGGTCTTTTTCCCGGCCAGAATATCGGCTTCAAAACGTTCAAAGAACGTCATTTTGCTCAGTCCAGACATATTTTTGCTCTCAATGGGTGTGCGGCTATTGGAAGAATGCTCAAAGTAAGATACTGAAAAGTGAGTGAAATACAACGTTGAACGGTTTTTTATTCATCGACATAGCTATAGGGTTTACTGTTCGAATCGATGAAAAAAGCCACAAAGTGGTTATAATTCATAAATATTCTGTATAACTTGCTAATAGCCAGAGAATAAACCTAATACTTTTGGTTTATTTGGTGTTAAAAACCAGCATCACATAGTGATCTAGATCACATTAGAACATAAGTTACACGCTTTTGTTTTCGCGTTTTTCGTTTCCCCTGCTAACCTCCTGCTCGCTTCGCAATGACGCCGAAGTGCATAAAACTATAAGGAGTGTTCTCTATGAATACTAAAAAAACCTTGTCTTTAACCAGCCGAGTAATTATCGGTATGGTCGCGGGGATTTTGACAGGCTTTATTATTCGTAGCCTTTTTGCCGACAACGGATTTGTCGATGCCTACATAGTTAATGGACTGTTTGACGTAGGCGGTAAAATTTTTATCGCAAGCTTAAAAATGCTAGTTGTGCCGTTGATTTTCGTCTCACTGGTATGCGGTGTTAGCTCACTAAAAGACATGTCAACGCTGGGCCGCATGGGCGGTAAAACCCTTGCGTTCTATATCACCACCACTGCCGTTGCGATTACTCTGGCACTGACCATGGGGACACTGTTCCACCCAGGTGAAGGTGCAGACTTGACTGCAGCCAGCAATTTCCAATCTGCCGAGGCGCCCTCTTTAGGACAAGTCCTTATCGACATGTTCCCAACCAACCCTATTAACGCCATGGCGGAAGGCAAAACGCTGCAAGTATTGGTGTTCGCGATTCTATTTGGGGTGGCGGTAAGCGCATCAGGTAAAGCCGGCGAGCGTATCGCAGGTGTCTTTTCCGATCTTAATGAAGTGATCATGAAACTGGTCGCGCTGCTGATGTTGGTTGCGCCTTACGGCGTGTTCTTCTTGATGGCGAAGCTGTTCACAAGCCTTGGCTTAGACGCAATCATTAACCTAGCGGCCTACTTCTTAGTGCTCACCGCGACGTTACTTATCCACGGTTTTGTCACTTACGGCGTGATGTTTAAAATCTTCACTGGCCTAAACCCAATGACTTTCTTCCGCAAAATGGAAGATGCCATCATGTTTGCCTTCTCGACCGCATCATCCAATGCCACCATTCCGGTGTCGATGGAGACGGCGAAAAACCGCATGGGCGTTGACAACAAAATCGCCTCATTCACCATTCCGCTAGGCGCGACAGTGAATATGGACGGTACCGCAATCATGCAAGGTGTGGCGACCGCGTTTATTGCGCAGGCGTTTAACATCGACCTATCGATGGGCGATTACCTATCCGTCATTCTAACCGCAACCTTGGCTTCTATCGGCACTGCGGGCGTACCTGGTGTTGGTCTGGTCATGCTGGCAATGGTACTCAACCAAGTCGGTCTGCCGCTTGAAGGTATTGCACTGATCATGGGTGTTGACCGTCTTCTGGATATGATTCGTACTGCGGTCAACATTACCGGTGATAACTGTGTGTCTGTGATTGTTGCCAAATCTGAAGGCGCACTGGATGAGAGCCGCTTCTTAGACCCAAATGCCGGTGAAAAAGAAGAAGAGTTTACCTTGAGCAACCAAGACGCTTAATCACTCTCAGAAAACTGTCATCGACGCGTGGCAATTCACGCGTAAACAATCACCGCCGCCCAAGGCGGTGGTTTGGAACTGACAATAAAAAAAGCTCCTTCGGGAGCTTTTTTATTGCCACCCGTGGTACAACTGAGAACTTTACACAAAACAAATCCCAGCATTTCAATTAGATCCAACCTACCTCACACCCCAGTCGAATATTGCTTCTTACACTCATTGAGCACTGCGGCGAGTTAGGGAGGAAATCATCATGCGTCGAGCAGCATTCTTTTGGCCATTTATTATTATGATTGTCTGCCTTCCCAGCGCGGTGGTGGCAAGCGAAAGCCATATTATCGACCTTACCGACTCCTTTTCCGGTTACGCTTGCATCATCATTTTTCTCATCGCTTATCTTCTGGTCACCATGGAGGAGTATTTGCAACTGAGAAAATCCAAACCGGTATTGCTTGCCGCCGGACTTATCTGGGCAATCATTGGCTTTACTTACCAAGCTCAAGGTAGCACTCACGTTGCCGAACTGGCGCTTAAAGATAATCTATTGGAATACGCCGAACTGCTGCTGTTTCTTTTGGTGGCGATGACTTACATCAGCGCCATGGAAGAGCGGCGCCTGTTTGATGCGCTGCAAGCGTGGATGATTGGCAAAGGCTTTGATTTTCGCACTCTGTTTTGGCTAACCGGTTCGCTGGCGTTTGTGATTTCGCCGATCGCCGATAACCTCACCACCGCCCTACTAATGTGTGCAGTCGTCATGAAAGTCGCGGGCGACAATGCAAAGTTCATCAACCTCGCCTGCATCAATATCGTCATCGCTGCCAACGCAGGCGGCGCGTTTAGCCCATTTGGCGACATTACCACCCTGATGGTTTGGCAGGCAGGCCACGTGACCTTCTCCGGCTTTATGCCACTATTTCTGCCCTCAGTTGTCAATTATCTAGCGCCGGCGCTTATCATGTCGATGTTTGTGCCCAGAGCCAAACCGCGAGTGGAGCATCAACAAGTGGAACTTAAACGCGGTGCAAAACGAATTGTTGGCCTATTCATGCTCACCATCGTTACGGCAGTTGCGTTTCACGCCTTGCTACACTTTCCACCGGTAATGGGCATGATGATGGGGTTAGCTTATTTGCAGTTCTTTGGCTTTTATTTACGCAAGACCCTCGATCGTTCGCTGGCACGCAAGAAAGCGCTCGCGATCGCCAATGGTGATGAGAACGCCTTGCGTAGGCTCGGCTCTGTGGTGCCATTTGATGTATTTCGCCGTATTTCCCATGCCGAATGGGACACCTTGCTGTTCTTCTATGGCGTGGTGATGAGCGTTGGCGGTTTAAGTTTGTTGGGCTATTTATCGGTGATTTCCCATCTGATGTATAACCAGTGGGATCCGATTTGGGCCAATATGATGGTTGGGGTGTTATCGGCGGTAGTCGATAACATTCCGGTGATGTTCGCGGTGTTAACCATGGAGCCCAATATGGCGGTAGGAAACTGGCTGCTGGTGACGCTGACCGCCGGGATCGGCGGCAGCTTATTGTCGGTGGGGTCAGCTGCAGGCGTTGCGCTGATGGGGGCATCCAAAGGCAATTACACCTTTATCGGCCATTTGCGTTGGACGCCTGTGGTCGCGATAGGATATTTCGTCGCGATTGGCGTGCACTTAATACTCAACGCACACCTGTTTGGTATGTAATTGAGGGTAAGTTAATGCTCACTTACTTTTACATTCAATGCCTTCAAGTTTCAGTAGTGCTGCTTTGCGCTCAACCCCGCCCGCATAGCCAGTTAAGCGACCGCTTTTACCAATCACGCGATGGCATGGAACGATAATAGAAACCGGATTTTTGCCATTCGCAAGCCCGACAGCGCGTACCGCTTTCGGATTACCGATCGCATCGGCAAGTTGCTGGTAGCTCCACGTTTCACCAAACGGAATGGTGGTTAACGCGCGCCAAACCTGAGTTTGAAATTCGGTACCTTTGGCGGCAATCGGCAGAGAAAATTCAGTGCGAATGCCTTGAAAGTATTCTTCTAACTGCGACTTCGCCCGCATTAATAGCGGATGATCATTTGAGGCTTGCCCCAACGAGTCAGGCTGAGTGGTGTGGGTTTCAAACCAAGCACCTAAGATGCCGTCGTCGCTGGCTTGTAACGTCACTTTACCCAGTGGCGTATCAAATTGGTGGTAATAGTTCATGAGCTGTGGCTCCAAAGGTGAAACGTGGCATAACTGCCCCAAGGCGACGCCGACTCAACGGTGACAGTAGGAAAGTTCACCAGCATCTTCTTTACGATCAAATCATTATTCAGCAGTCGGTTGGGCGCCGATAATCCGCGTAGTGCCGCATAATTTATCGTCCACGGACCAATGCCTTTTAGTTCAAGCCAAGCGTCTAGATCTTCGCGCTGCTCGGTTAAATAGAATTTGGCAAAGCGGTGCAAGGTGTCTTTGCGGCTTTGTGGCATACGTAAAAAGCTCAAATCGGCATTCGCGACTTGCTCTGGGCTTGGAAACTGGCGTAACCCTGACTCGCCTTGCGCTAGGTTTTCAACCAGAAAATTGAGTTGAGTAATGGCGCCTTTTACCGACACTTGCTGGCCAAGAATTGCACGCACGCCGGCTTCCCAAGCATTCCAAACCCCAGGAATACGCATTCCCGAATGTTTCACCAGCCCTGGCGCAATGTGATTCAAATGCCCTTCTACCGCCGCCAAGTCGGTGTTGAGATCAAACATCACGCGCAGCTTTTCGACCAGATGTTTTAGCTGGCGAATGTCTGAAATCTCAAACTCAATGCTGAGTTTATCGCGCTGCACCCGTTTTGCTTCAAACCAACCGACGGCGCCATTGAGCGTAAAATGACGGCGATAGCTGTCTGCGGTGACCCACTCAATGCCCTCAATAGCACGCAATGCATAAAAGTCGCACATTCGTTGCCAATCTAGCGGACCGTGGAAAGTTAACTCGAAACGGTTGGCAATCTCGGTGGTCATATTCTGCCTCACTCGGCTGGGGGTTAAATTCAGCACTTTACTAAACGCATCATTAAAGCGTCGTGTGCTATTGAAGCCGCTGGCAAACGCGATGTCGGTGATACTCATGGTACTGGAATGCAAAAGCTGCTTGGCGAACATCAGCTGATGATACTGTGCGTAACGTTTGGGTGACATCGACAGATAACGCTCAAATAGCTGGCGCAAATAACGATCGCTAATACCAAGCTTGCTGGCCAGCGTGGTTACGCACCCCTCTGCTAACTCGCCTTGTTCAATCAATTTGATCGCGCGCTGAAACGTGGTTTCGGTGCCTTTCCATGCCCAGGAGCCCGGAGCGCTATCTGGGCGACAACGCAAGCACGGCCGATATCCGGCATGCAGCGCCTCAGCTTGATCAATAAAATATTCGACGTTTTGTTCTTTGGGCAAATTCGCCGGACAAATCGGTCGACAAAAAATTCCGGTGGTTTTTACCGCAATATAGAACTGACCGTCAAAACGGCGATCACGAGCGAGACGAGCGTGATGGCAATCTTGCTCAGTCAACACGCTGTAGGAATTCAGGGCCATAAATCGTATCCAACTAGGCTTTGTGCTTTCAGTGTAGCGACTCGAATCACAATGACTAGCCATTTTCGGAAGTGAAGGTCGACAAAATCACAAAAGAAATTTGGCGAACGTCATACTAATACACTAGATTTAGTTTCAGTATAAAAAGACAGGACGTTGGCATGAAACTACACGCTTGCACGATAGTGCTAAAAAACAATCACACCTTTACTCTCGATTCAGTTGAGCAATCCCTTGGTATTCTCGAAGAGTACAACCAGAATAATATCGAAACCGTCACTATTGACGCTTTGGATGGTCAGCAGCTTCATACCTACAAACTCTCGTTTGAAGAATCACTCGAAAGTTTAATGAATCTGTAGCTTAGCACCTCGTTTCAAACGCGCTGTTATTTCAAATGACAGCGCGTTTATTGTCTGACTTTCCCTATCCCGCACAGCCTTTACTCCCTGAGCAACCATTCATCAGCTTCAAAAACTTCGAACAACTTGCTCAAAGACTTCGCATTCTGTTATTGCCAGCATTGCTATAGATTGTTGCGATACAAATTTACGTCTTTTTATGGGGGACACCATGTCAAACACTCTCGTTCTTAAATCTAGCATTCTGGGTGAGTACTCAAGCTCAAACCAACTTATCGATCAAGTTTTCCAAGCCAACGCAACCACCACAATTCGTGATCTTGCCGTTGATACTCTACCAGTATTGGATATGAGCGTTGCGACCGCACTTCGCGGTAGCGCTGATGATTTGTCTCCTGAGCTGGCTGAAATCCTTGCTCTATCTGACAAGTTAGTTGCGGAGCTAAAAGCTGCAGACACTCTGGTTATCGGCGCACCAATGTACAACTTCATGATTCCTACTCAGCTTAAAAACTGGATCGATTTGATCGCTCGTGCAGGTGTCACTTTCTCTTACACTGAAACCGGTCCTGTTGGCCTAGTAGAAAACACCAAAGCCATCATCGTGACTACCCGTGGCGGTATTCATAAAGATACTGACCGTGATTCTATTTATGGTTACCTAACTACCCTGCTTGGCTTTATCGGTATCACTGACGTTGAGTTTGTGTATGCAGAAGCGCTAAACATGGGTGATGAGCCAGCTCAACAAAGCCGTGCAACAGCACAGCAACAACTGGCTGCGCTAGTGTAATATTGCATTAAGCAATGAACTGTTTGAAAAGAGCCGTTAACGGCTCTTTTTTTTTGCCCTCAATTTAGTTCAATTTTTTTGTTTAAGTCCTTTAAAAATCAAACTTTGTTAGGTTGATATGTGTACGAACATTTTATCTAAATAAGTTTATTGTCTTTATTTCAGCCATTTAAATGCACAACTGGACAATAAATGTGCATAAAATCTTATTCAATTAATTCGAACATCTATATCGAGAACATACTGTGTTCGTTCTGCCACTTCAGTCCTAAACTTATTATCAATCGCTGACGCAATACCAAGTAACCACGTCAGATATTCATTCTATTGAGGTAAGTACAATGAACGCACTAATTAAAAAAATCACTGCAACTAGCGCTGGATACGCACCTTTAGTGCTACGCATCCCAGTTGGTATCATTTTGATGGCTCACGGTTCTCAAAAATTGTTTGGCTGGTTTGGCGGCTACGGCTTACAAGGCACTGGTCAATGGATGGCGTCAATCGGTATCGAACCAGGCGTGCTAATGGCAGGTCTTGCGGGTGGTGGTGAATTCTTCGGTGGTCTACTACTGTTGATCGGTCTGTTGACTCGTCCAGCAGGTATCGTGACTGGCTTTACAATGTTAGTGGCTATCTTCTCTGTGCATATTTCAAACGGCCTGTTCCTGACTAACAATGGCTACGAATACGCGCTTGCGCTTCTCGCTGCTTGTGTGTCTTTAGCTGTCTCTGGTGCAGGTAAAGTGTCAATTGATCAATCACTAAGCAAATAATTGCCCCATATTGAAAAAGCCTCGGTATTCACCGAGGCTTTTTTTGTTGCGATTGACCCATTCTGAAATGTATCCACGTATTAAAGATGAATGACGACCATCGATTATTCATCACCTGGTGATTGCGCCGACTTTTGTAGACTGTATGCGGTGATCGGATCAATATCTTTTACTAACTCTTCAACTTGTTTAATCGCCTCAACCGAAGTGCTGGCTTTGCGATAGCTTAAGTAAATCGGGCGATGCCACTCTTCAACGCCTGTAACCAAAAACAGCTTGCCACTGGTGATAAATGGTTCCACCAGCGAAATCGGCAAATAAGCGCTACCGCCCTTTTCCAAAATGAAATCCAGCGCAATACGTGCGGTCGAGGTGCGCAAATAAGGCGCAGGAACTTTGGGGTGACGCTCAGCGTATTCGGAAGAAAACTTCGTGCCCCAATCCACATACACATATTTATCTTCAAACACGGTTTGAGCATCGGTGAGCTGTGTTGAGACCAATACCAGCACAGTATCGGCCACTTTTTTACAATTCAGCTCATCAGCTTTGATTTGGTCAAAAGCAAACGCCATATCCAACGTGCGCTCTTGTAAGCAGCGTACGAGCGCTTCTCGCCCCATCACTTCTGCCATAAAGCCGTAGCCGCTGAAAGCGCCGGTAACGACGCTCAGACAGTTTTGCAGATAGGAATCCCACACATTAGGGGTTCCCCCCATAGTCAGCTGCAAGGCTTTGCCATTTTCCATCGATAATTCAAACTTAGCTTGCTGCAGTGTGGTCACCATCACATCGGCGTAATTAACCAATCGTTCACCGGAAGAGGTCAGTTTGATGTTGTTTCGGTCACGGATAAAGAGTTGAGTGTCAAAATAGCTTTCCAGCTGTTTGATTCGCGCACTGACGGCAGCTTGCGTAATGTAGAGATTTTCGGCTGCTCGACCAAAATGACGAACTTTTGCTAACTCTAAGAATGTTCTGAAGACTTTTACGTCCATTCCACTGTTTCCTTGGCCACTGAATCGCCAGAATAATAATCAGAAATTATCAAGACGATAAAAAAAATTTGTTTTTCTTTTGCTGAAATTACGCCTAATTTTCGCAATGAATCATTAATACAGATATAGAGGCTGTGACATGTCTGACATCGAATTTCGTCCAGGCAAAAAACGATTTTACGACAATGTAAAATTCCCACGCGGATTTGCAAAGTCTGGAGATTTTACTCTTGGTGAAGAGGAAATCCTCGTCACCTACGGTGATACTATGCTTGCTCTTGAATCTGGTCAACTTGAACCAGACAATGCGGAGGAAAAGCATTTTATCAAAGTGGTTGAAAACCCAGGTAAAGCGAAAACCAAACTTGAGCGGACATGGTTGAAATATACTCAGCTAGCCCGTGGTCGCAAACGCTTCCATACCCTAAATGGACGCAGTAAGCCTGACGCGAATGAAGATTTTTCAGAAGACGAGAGCCTAGTCGAAGAAGACTAAACGCAGCGGATACTTAAGAGCAGCTCTATTTGAGCTGCTCTTTGCCTTATCTTTCTCCCAAAGCCTAATGGCTAAAGTTGGCTAACAGGCTTTGTTTAGCTTTTCTCATCAGCCAGCAACAGCACTTTTTTTATAAACGCCTCTTTCAAACGCTCCTGCTCATATTCGAGATGGTAAGTGTTATGGAAACCCATTTTTAGCTCAACGCCATTACCTTTCATATACACGGTATATCCGTCGTAATCGGAATAAGCTTCTACGCCTTGATAAATTTTTCCGAACTCGGTTTCAGTGCCATTTTTGATAATTTTTTCATAGGCAAGCAGGACTTTAGCGGGTTCAAGATCGTTTTTCATCTCTGACTCCTAAGGTTGATAAACCTTTCAAGTAAATGTTATTCAGGCAAGCACCGCATCATTGCGGTTGCAATGAACTCGCTATGACGGTATCCGCAGCGGTTGCACTGAATTCGAACCAACGACTGCAAACCATCGTTACAGGCCGTATAGCGTAAACGATGGTTAATGAACGACTTTTAAAGTATTGATGATACAGACAGTTTAAGCCATAGCAGCGTTGCAAATGGAGCACGATTTTTCGCCCTTTTAACTGAGCTGTGATGGGCAATAAGATGGTCGAGGAAAAGAAGACACTAGCTTGCCAAGCAACTGACGCAAAACAGCCGACAACAAAAAAAGAAGCCAAAAGGCTTCTTTTTACTGATAAGAACGTTGATGAATGCAATGTTTAGCTCGCGGTAATTAACCTTTTACCGCTTGCTTTTTGACCTCAGTCGGCGCGACTTTCGCACCCGCTGCCGGTTTTATTGCATCTTTCGCCGTCGTGGCTGTAGAAGAGACAGAAGATGGTGTGCTCGACGGTGCACTTGCCGTTGACGCCGCTGAACTGGTGGTGGATTTAATCTCTACCACGTGCTGTTCAATCGGCTGCTCTTTAGGCTTTGCCGGATGCGTAACACCATTGAATTTACCACCTTGCTCAATGCTGAGATCATCGGTGTAAATCGTCCCGCTCACACGACCTTTGGCGAGAACTTCAATTTTATCTGCATGGCACGTGCCTTCAAAAATGCCGTTAATCACCACTTTTGATGCAAAAATGTCGCCTTTCACTTGACCGGATTCACTCACCACCAATGTCTTGCTGACGTGAATTTGTCCTTCGATAATTCCATCAATTTGAATATCGCTTTCGAGTTTTAGCTCCCCGGTGACAAAGCAACCTTTTGTGATGAGAGTTGTAGCTGATTGCTGACTCGTAACTCCACTTTGTCTACTAAAGATTCCCATCGGATACCTCTTACGCTAAATATTGATTCAAAGTCATTGACGCCCCAATGAATAAACGGTTTGGGGTCTAACGCTCTACCTAAAAAACGCACTTCATAATGAAGATGCGGACCAGTGGATATTCCGGTATTGCCAGAATAAGCAATCAGATCACCTTTCTTCACAAACTCGCCCGATCGAACGGCAAATTTACTCAAATGCAAAAACGAACTTGAGAAGCCGTAAGAGTGTTGGATGCGCAGAAAATTCCCTGATCCCTTTGTACTTGGACGAACCACTTCCACGACCCCATCTGCGGGTGAATAAACCGGCGTACCGACATTCACAGCCCAGTCTTGGCCACGGTGCATGGTTCGTTTTCCAGTGACGGGGTGAATACGCATTCCATAAGGAGACGATAATCGCCCGCTTGTCACAGGAGCGCCACTCGGTATTTGAGTCAACATCTGCATTCGAACCGAAGAAGTGATCGCAGCCGTATCAAGCCGTGTTTCTAACTGGTTCTGTCCTTCGGTGTCGTCCATACCGAGCACTTTTTCTAGTTCACCCAAACGATCGGAAACTAAGTTGATCCTCTCTTCCCTTTCCAGCAGATCGCTTTCTAGGTTCAATTTAAGATCCCTTAGTGAGCCCAATTCTTCGGTTAAACTGGAAGATTTCTTTTCTAATTCATGCTGCTTTAGTTTAGCAAAATCCACCTCATCTTTGAGGTAGTAGATGGTGCCGCCCGTTGTACAGATAACTGCAAACGTAAGAATTCCAAGGCCTTTTAGGCACTTGCGCAGCATTTTACTAACATGAAAGTGTCTCGTTCCGTGAATAGACGAGACGGATATCACGAGCGTTTCTTTCATCTGATTCTTTAGTTTAGCCAAACTCCTAGAAATCGATACTATCAAGAAAAGCCATAAACACTAGCGTTTCTCTGCACTATTTACCGTATAATGTGGATCAATCTCTCAATCAAAAAAAGGGAGGCTTAGCGCCTCCCTTTTACGTTTAATGTTGTCGATTTTTGGTCGTTACGCCCAAAATGACATGGCAATAAATGTCAGTACCACACCGCAAATCATATTCAGTACTAATCCGACTCTGAGCATCTCATTTTGCTTGATGTGACCAGAGCCAAACACGATCGCATTGGGTGGGGTTGCGACGGGCAGCATAAACGCGCATGACGCCGCGACCGCGATCAAAACAGAAAGCACCACCGGCGATAAACCAAATGCCTCAGCAACGGTCGCGAAGACCGGAATCAGCAGCGCAGCACTGGCTGTATTACTGGCAAATTCGGTCAAGAACACCACAAAAAATGCGATGATGGCGATGATAAATACCATCCCCATATTGGCAATGTGTTCACTCAGTACATTGGCTAAAAATAAACTGGTGCCTGTCGCTTTGAGGACGTTGCTCAAACAGATACCACCGCCAAATAGCAATAGCACGCCCCAATCCGCCGTTTTTTCAATATCTTTCCAGTGTACGACGCGAGCAAAGCTCACCGCGATGATCGCACCTAGAGCAATCAGAGTGTCGAATTTGGCGTAACCACCAAGCATGGCATTAATGGGTTTACTGAAGATCCAAAAAAAGACTGTCAGTGCGAAGATGCCTAAGGTAACGACTTTGCCTTTATCCCAGTCAACCGCTTGGTGATTTAACTCAAACTCACCGTCCAAGTTAGGCTTAACCACAAAGTACAACACCAAAATCGCCACTGGCAGCAAAATCACAGCAGTTGGAATGCCAAATGCCATCCAATCGGTAAACGTTAAACCCACTTCTGCGGCCGCGATCGCATTCGGTGGGCTACCGACCATGGTGGCGATCCCGCCGATACTGGCGCTGTATGCGATACCAAGTAACACAAATACATAGGTTTTGTGCCCGCTTTCTGAATTGACTTTACTCAACACGCCGAGCACCAGAGGCAACATCATCGCTGCAGTGGCGGTATTACTGATCCACATAGACAAGAATGCCGTCACACCAAACAGCATAAACACAGCGACACTCATTTTACCGCGGGCCATGAGCAATACTTTATCGGCAATGACTTTATCTAAGCCTTGCTTGTGCATCGCGGCGGCAAGCGCAAAACCACCTAGAAACAGAAAGATGATCGAGTTAGCGAAACTATTTAACGCGGTTTGAGTGTCAAACACACCAAACAGGACGGCCATCACGGGCACCAGTATCGCGGTCACGGTGACGTGCAGCGCTTCGGTTAACCATAAGATGGCGATAAACGTCAGCATGCTCAAACCCAATACGACTTTAGGTTCAAACGGTAGGGTAAAGTAGAGAACAAAGAACAGCACAATGTCGGCAATCACTATTATGCTGTTACGGTTAAACAACCATTCACGGGTATTCGAGGGCAAGGGGACACTATCATTTCTATTCATTATTATGCTTCCTTATGAAGGCCATATGGGCGTTAACTATGATCCCATATGTCTTCACCAGTCGATAATAATCATTGCAATTTTGTTACCCTTATCAAACTTATGGTTTTACATTTAACACCATGATAACAATGGAAATATATTAATAATCAAATGGCATTATGACCTATGTCATTACTCGGTATTAAGACTTGGTCAATGCATCAAACGCTTGCATCACTTGCGCGCAGGTCATCACACGGCCATGACCCTGACCTTGAGTTGCGACCAAATTCACCGCCGGCATTTCGTCCGCAGCGCGCTGTGACACATCAAATGGCGCAAATTTATCCAGTTGATCATGCACTATGGTGGTCGGACAATGGCGCGCCGCCAATTTACGGTACGGATCAATGGACTGCAGTGGATAGTGGTACTGCTGCTCGAGTTGTTGCGCGACGGCGTTAAACAGTTTCATTGAATAACCAGAGCGCTGTAAGCTGCCAAACAGATTCTCCAAATACTCCAAAACCGGCGCAATCAGTAACAAGGGACAGTCATGCAATTTTTGATGGCGACATTCCAGCAATGCCGCCGTCCCCATACTGTGACCGACCACCCCGGCTAAATCGTCAATGCTATCAATCACCGATTCAAGCCCGCGCACGAAACTTGGAATATGCCCGTATACGCCTTCGCTAGAACCATGAGCCGGATGATCGTATGCCAACGCAGTAAACCCTTGCTCAGCGATGTGTTCCATTAGTGGCAGAAATTGATTGGCGCTTCCCGACCAACCGTGGATCAACAGCCACACAGGCCCACTCCCCAGTCGATAGGTCGTCAAGCGTCCTTCCGAGGTTTGTAATTCCCCTTTAACCAGTCCACTAGGCTCTGAATTTTTTGGTTTAGAACGTACAGGCGTCAGCAGCAGTTTTCGTGCGACTTTCTCCGCATGTTTAGGGGCAACAGTATGATGTAAGCGAGTACTCACATTAACCAGAGTTCTTTTCAAACTGAACTTGTTAGAAGTATTGAAATAGATTTTCTCACTCATGGTCTTTCTCCTCATCACGCTCGTCATTTTTCGAACGAACGTGCTTTTTTTCATTAAAACATCACCAAGTCGCTAAGATGCTCTCGCATCTAAACTGTGACTTAGTCACTGGATTCGAGTATTGATTGCCAACGCTGAAGCAATTGCTCCACTGCGGTCCAAAAATAGCGATCACTTTCAGATTTGCCATGAATGGAATAAAACAGATGGGCGCTAAGGTACAGACCGTAGAGCTCAAAAGCGGCTTGCTTTGGGTCAAGAGCCTGATTGAATTCGCCGTTCCTGATCCCTTTTTCAATTTGAATCACCAAATAGTCAATCCACATAGCGATGGTGCGTTTTAACGCCGCTTGCAGTGGACAACGACCAGATTGAGCATCTTTCCACGCGTCTAAAAATAGACAACTGCCTTGAAACGAATGGTTCCAGTTGAGCCAGTTCTCCAGCAGACAACGTAATTTATGCTCAATTCGCTGTTCATCAAGATCGCGTGCTGGGTCGATGACCCGCGACACAAAGGTGTGATGAGTAAATTCCACCAGCGCCAGTTGCAAATTTTCCTTGGATTGAAAATGGGCAAACAAGCCACTTTTAGACAAGCCGCAATGCTTGGCCAAACCACCAATCGTGAGGCTTTCTAAACCATTAACGCTCGCCAGTTCAAACGCCTGCGTCAAAATAAATTCTCGAGTGATTCGGCCTTTAGTCATTGATTGCACTTATTTATTCAAACTGAACGATTATTAGCACGAACGTTCTTTTTTGTAAAATTAATTTCTTTCCCAGCGAAATCAGCGCACAATGGCGTGCTTTGCATGAAAAGGACACGAATTCAAGGAGTTGATATGGCAAACATGGTTGAGCAATTGGCGTTTTCAGCCTCAATAACGGGCCCCATTTGCTTAATGTTATTACTTGGTGTGATTTTAAAACGCACCAACGTCATCAATGAAAACTTCATTGATATCGCCTCAAAATTGGTCTTTAAAGTCACGCTACCAGCGTTACTGTTTCTTAGTATTATCAAGTCCAATCACGACTTTGGCTCAAGCGCACCGCTGATCGGTTATGGCTTACTTGCGAATCTGGCTTTCTTTCTATTTTCCACATTTGCAACCAAGCGCCTGTTTCCAGACCCGAAAGATCAAGGCGTGATCATTCAAGGTGGTTTTCGCGCCAATACTGCGATCATCGGCCTTGCATACGTTGCTAACGCCTATGGCGATTCAGGCGTTGCATTAGCGGCAGTGTATGTCGCCTCAATGACGCTGCTGTATAATATCCAAGCCGTTATTTGTTTAAGCCCGAAAGGCGAAACTTCAGGTAAGCAGGCCGCTGGTGTTATCGCTAAAACCTTAACCAAAAACCCACTCATTATCGCCATCATCATCGGTATGGTGTTTTACTTCCTAGCCATTCCAGTGCCTAAAGTGGTACTCGATGCAGGTCAATACTTCGCTAATATGACGCTGCCCCTTGCCTTACTATGTACAGGCGGCTCACTAGATATTGGCTCGCTCAAACACGAAAAGCATTCCACTTGGTTCTCTACAACGCTCAAACTGGTCATTTCGCCTCTGGCTATCACCGCAGGTGCCATCGGGCTTGGTTTTCGTGGCATTGAGTTAGCGTTGGTATTTTTGATGAGTTCAGCGCCCACAGCGGCGGCCAGTTACGTGATGGCTCGCGCGATGGGCGGTAATTCCACGCTGGCGGCAAACATCATCGCGCTCACAACCGTTTGCTCGCTCGTCAGCTGTACGATTGGTATTTTTTTATTGTCTACCTGGCAATTGATTTAAACCTATCGAAAGGATCGAAAAAGGCGAGCTTTGAGCTCGCCTTTTTTGTTTGTGAATATTCGAACTTTGCTTAAAACAGCTCAGAGTAAGGCAGATATACGAGGTTAAGAATCACCAGTAACACCATAACAAAAAATGTCATCAGCATGCCTCTCACCCGCCATTTTAACGTTGCTGATAAAATCGCTTTCGCATGCGCAACTCGACCGATACAAAACACCACACCAGCCAAATGCAGCCATAAATGTGCCGCACCGTTATATTCCGCTAACATCATCATGATGAGAGTAATGGGAATGTACTCCATTGCGTTGGTCTGGGCACTACGCGCCATTTGTAAGCTCCCCACGCCTCCGTCCCCTAAAGAGATCTGGTGACTCTTGCGCTGCTTAATCACACCTATTGACAGAGCGACCATCCATGCACCCAATAATGCCGCATACAAAGCAGTAATCATGTGTTTCTCTCCTATCGGCCTGTTGGCATGGTTCGGACAACTTTATCTAGTTAGAACGGTTTCACCTAGTTAGAACAATTTCATCTAGTTAGAACAATTCCATCTAGCAACAGGCACCATTGCCGTTAATCGATCAATTTAGCGTATAAAAAAAGGACCTGATATCAGGTCCTTTGTCATTTTTGAAGTCGGAGGGATTTCGCGCTCAATTATTGAAATATTGATGCGCCAGCTCCTGAGCCTTCATAAGCTTTGGCTAACCATTTCGCACCGTAAACCGATAAATGGTCGTCATCGGAATAGTACAGGATATCGCCATCACGATAAGCTTTCTTATCGGAAACATAAGCATATGGGTCGACAAACTCGCCACCATTACTGATGACAATGTTCTTAACCAATTCATTGTATTTTGGATACTCATCGCTAATGGTGATATTGGTATCACAATGAACACCAAGACGAATACAGTTGCTGACTTTCGCTGGGTTAACGGTTAGAAGCGGCGGCTGCGCCAAAACCACAACCCGTTTACCTTCTTTGACTAAACCAGAAATCATATCGCCAAGCCCTTTCGGTAAAGTATCCCAGCGGAAGGCAATGAAGATCAGATCCGCTTGATCTGCGACCTTATCAAAGGCTTTTCTCACCATTTGGCATTTCTCAGATGAACCTTTCAAACCCAGGCCACAACCACCGGAGGCGTATAATTTCACATCGTAATCGTATTTGTTGGCAAGCTCTGAAACGTACTCGAAATAGTGTTCAGCGTGGCTATTACCAAAGAACGCGATTTTCTTATTACTGTCAGTACGACCACCTTCACAACCCAAGTTAACCAAGTCTGGACACTTGTTTTTATCAATGTGGCTGTACTGGAAGTTTGCATCAACTAAGTTGGTCGAAAGGCGTTGCGGCACACCTTTGTTGTACACTACATACGCTGCGATTGAGCCCACAATAATGGTTGGTAGCAGGAAGTAGTAACAACCCACATAAATCGGTTTTAACGATAACTTACGTAGCGGGCGCTCAACGATAAAGAACGAGATCAACGCCAACGAGAACATTGCAATAGCGGCAAGAACTTGAATATTAAACGGTAACGAATAACCGTCACCCTTGATATCAAACACGTAACGAATATATGCCAGCACAGGCCAGTGGAACAAGTACAAAGAGTACGAGATCAAACCAACAAACACTAACACGCGATTCGATAGCAGTTTATTGACCCAAGTGTTGTCACTGTTGATCAAAATTGCAATCGGTAGACAGATTGCTAACGCAATGAAGCCTGGGAACGGCGAAGAGTTATCCACCCAAACCATCAACAGAGCGATTGCCGCAAGAGCAACCGTTGCCAGTCCATTTGATCGAAAGCGTGGCAACTTACCGCTGACCGACAGCAATGCAAGCAACGAACCCACCAACATCTCACCAAAACGCGTAAACAGCAGATAGTAGCTAAGAGATTGATACTGAGGCGTTCTTGACATGTATTCAGCTAATACAAAACTGGCGATACAAAATACAATCAGAACGGTAAATTTGCGCTTATCAAAGAACTTAATTAAAAGGAATAAGGTTATCGGAAACGTAAAGTAATATTGCTCTTCAACTGCCAATGACCAAGTATGCAGTAGCGGCCACTCAGATGAGTCATTAGAGAAATAATCCCCTGTGCGCAGTGCATATTGCATATTTGAAGCAAAGAACAATACACTTAACGTTGAGATCCCGACCTTATAATATTCATAAGGTAGCGAGATAAAGTAACCAATACCTAATACTAAAATCAATAGTAGAAATAGTGGAGGAAGAATACGCTTGGCACGGCGAACATAAAAATTCGCAAAGCTAAATGTATTATCCAATTTCTCTTTATAGATAATCCCGGTTATCAAAAACCCAGAGATAACGAAGAAGATATCGACGCCTAAAAAACCGCCACTTAGATACGACGGTTCGATGTGAAAGAGGACGACCGAAAGAACAGCTATGGCTCTCAGTCCATCTATGTCTGGGCGGTAACTTTTTGTTTTCAATTAACTTATCCCTTGATCATCGCATTCAAGAATACGTTTATTACATGAGCCCACGCGTTATAACCAGCTGCATTCAAATGCAAGCCGTCATAAGTAAACTCAGGGTTTAACTTGCCATTCTTCACCATAAAAGGATTTAAATCTAAATAGGTAACACCCGATTGTTTAGATAATTTAATTAATTCCTGATTGAGAAGAAAAATATTATGGTTGTCACGTTTTCTGCCATCGGTTAGCAAAACAGATTGAATCACAATGTATAAGCCTTTACTCTTCAAATAATCAATAATACTCGTGACGTTATTTTTGATATTTTCAAAAGATTCGTTTATACCTAAGTCATTCACACCTATCATTAAAAACACGATACTATTTTTATTTTGACTCAACATTTCGATTCGATTTAAAACACCATATGAAGTATCACTAGAAATACCTAAATTAACTAGATTACGATGCTTAATATGATTTTTTAGATCGAAGCCTTCTGTCAGACTGTCACCCAAAAATATGATATCGGCGTTTTTAATGTCTTTTTTAAGCTTAGAAAAACCTTCCATCTTTCTTTTATAGTAATTCGTATCATAAGACCCACCATAGTACAGACGCCTTAACTCTGCTTGTGCATAGTGGAAGCCTGGCCATATATAGATCCATGAAAGAACGCCATAAATACCCGTAAAAAGCGCTAATACGACAACAATTTTTATGGGGCGAATGCGCATATTGTCTTTTTTAAATTGGTTTAAAGCCTACTGACTAAAAAATAAATATGCTATTAGCCACCCAAATCAACGTAAATATGACCAAAAATTTGGCCTTACTTGCCAACTTTACAAGTTATGATTACGGTTTAAAACCACTTGAGCGTCTTATTTTTTGGACAACAAACATAAACTTAACCTTTATAAAAAAGTATAAAAGTGCTCAGTTACGGTCTAAAAATCATTAGCTTAAAAATAATTTCCAAGTTGAATGTTTACTAAATCACGTGATCCATTACAGGTTGATAAATAAAGACTTCTATTTGTTTTTATTAACAACAAAAATGCAACAAGATTCATAAATTAGGAACAAAAATAGAAGACAGTTCAGGAAAGGAAAAGACAGAGAGTATTAATATTTAATTGCAAATTTTTTGTTTATTGTTGAATTTTCCCAACATTGAGAAATAAGTGCTTGGTATCACCTAAACCTATACCAAGCACGGTACTATTCGAATACAGTGTTCACTGGATTTATCGCTAATTTATACTCATCGAATTTAACTAAATTTGTAAAAAACCGTCGCTAAGGGCGGTAAAACTAGTTCTATTGATTGAGCTAATCCTTCACTTGCCACTTTTTCCGTTTGAACTTTTTCAGCAATACCATAATCACTGCCGTGATAGCGTTTATCATCGGTATTCAATAACAGTTGGTATGTTCCCACATACGGTACTCCTAAACGGAACCTATCATGCGGCACTGGCGTGAAGTTAGTAATCACCAGAATCCGTTCACCTTTATCGCTCAAACGCTCATGAGCCAACACGCTGGCGTCTGCTGCATCTTGCAAGCGCCACTCAAAACCTCGCGGTTCACTGTCTAGTTCATAAAGCGCAGCTTCGCTGCGATATAAATGGTTTAAGTCACGAATCAAGTTTTGAATCCCCTGATGGCGTTCAAACTGCAACAAGAACCACTGCAGTTGATCGTCATGATTCCACTCAGCCGTCTGACCAATTTCCGCGCCCATGAAGTTGAGCTTCTTGCCCGGTTGGCCATACATATAACCGTAATAGGCGCGTGCGTTAGCGGTTTTTTGCCACTCATCGCCGGGCATTTTGTCTAAAATCGACGCCTTGCCATACACCACTTCATCATGGGAGAGTGATAATACGTAGTTCTCACTGTGCGCGTATATCAGCGGGAACGTCACGGTATTGTGGTGGTATTTGCGATGTACCGGGTCCTCTTTAATATAAGAGAGACTATCGTGCATCCACCCCATGTTCCACTTGAAACCAAATCCGAGCCCACCAGCAAAAGTAGGTGCCGAAACGCCAGGATACGCGGTTGACTCTTCAGCAATCGTCATCGCATTCGGGAACCATTTATAGACTTCTTCATTCATCCATTTAAACATCGCAATGGCATCGTAGTTTTCGTTACCGCCATCGATATTTGGGATCCACTGGTCATGGCTGCGCGAATAATCCAAATAAAGCATCGAAGCCACTGCATCGACACGCAAACCATCAATATGGAACATCTCAAACCAATACAGAGCATTGGAAACTAAAAATCGGCGCACGTGTTCACGGCCTAAATCGTAAATGTACGAATTCCAATCTTGATGCCAGCCGCGGCGCGGATCCGGATCATGAAACAACGGCGTTCCATCAAAATTCGCCAAACCATGATCATCAGAAGGAAAATGGGCCGGAACCCAATCCAACACCACGCCGATACCTGCTTGGTGGCACGCGTCGACAAAGTATTTAAAATCATCTGGCGAGCCGTAACGGCTGGTCGGCGCAAATAGTCCAACCGGCTGATATCCCCAAGAACCGTAAAACGGATGTTCTGACACTGGCATCAGTTCAACATGGGTGTATTCCATATCGACCAAATAAGGCACAAGTTGGTCGGCAAGCGCTCGATAATTTAAGAATTCCCCATCCGCGCCACGTTTCCAAGAACCAGGGTGCAACTCATAAAACGACAGCGCTTGTTTGCGCTTTTCGGTAACCGGCCTTGCTTGCCACTTTTGATCTTGCCACTGATAAGCGCGGTGATCATAGACCACAGAGGCAAACGATGGGTACTGCTCAGCAAAAAATCCCCACGGATCGGCTTTATGTGGTAATCCTTCCCCACTTGGCCCTTTAAGTTCAAACTTGTATTGAGTACCCGCTCCTAACCCTGGAACAAAAATGCCCCACATGCCGTAGTCCAGACGCTGCATCGGTAAACAGCGGCCATCCCACTGATTGAACGGTCCGATCAAACTGCAAGATTGCGCATGGGGTGCATAAACCAAAAAACGCACGCCAGATACATGGTCACCGCCACGTTCTAGGGTGATAAATTGCGCTCCCATGTTCTGATACATGGTCTTAGGGGTGTGAAGATCTTCGTACTCAGCGTAGATATTGTGATACTGGTATGGATCATCGACCTCTTGTTGGAAATCCCCCCAATCCACAAGTAAACGATAATGGGTCGATGATAAATCAGGACCGTTTTGAAGGAAAAATGCCGAATCGCCCTCGCGTGAAAGTGCTAGAGGCTCTTGTTGGTCAATAAGCAGCGATACGTTATTCGCGCCTGGCATCCACACTCTAAGCGCTCCTTGCTTAGCGTCGATAAATGGCCCAAGAAATGAAAATGGGTCTGAAAATGAAGCATGTGACAGCTGGTTATGTATGTAATCAATCTTAGTAGCTTTCTTTTTGCTCAACTGTTTCTCCCTAACCGAACGTTGCCAGTTTGACCTAGTCTTAAAACTATAAAGCCCGCTATCGCGGGCTTTATCACGTGATTAAAGTGTAGCGAATTCAACTCTGATGTAGAGTGACCAACGCCCGACTTTTTACACTATATCATACGGTTATTTACTGGCAGTAGCGCGTACTTTGGTTAATTGTGCCGCGATTTGGTTAACGCTTTCAGTGGCAAACACCTCGTCTAAGTTCATCGACAGTTTACGACGCCAGTTTGGATACTCATCCACAGTACCTGGAATATTGACCGGCTTGTCCATTTCCAACCAATCTTCCAATTGCACACTCAGCAGTGCAGACGAACCAGCAGCAACGTGCAGTTGCAATGCCTGAGCCAAATGGGTATCCATAGGTACGAATTGTGCGTCGCGCCCAACCCCTTCAGGTAAGAAGCCGTGCCAAGCGACTGAATCCAATATTCCCTGTTTTGCTTTAAGGCGGTCAGCAAACAAACCTTGTAACTGCTCTTGGTTTGGATACAAGCCAAGTTCCGCGCCCATTTTTAAATCATCACAATGCCAGAAACCACGTAGCGTCGGCATGTCATGAGTACATAGCGCAGACATGGATTGCTGTGCATAATGAGCTGGCGATAAAAATCCGCCATCTTCTTTAGAGGTTTCAAAGAAAAACACTTTGTATGAATGTACGCCCGCATCACGCAGAATTTCGACAATTTCATCAGGCACTGTGCCCAAATCTTCACCAATGACGCTACATTGATGGCGGTGCGATTCAAGTGCCAAGATCGCCAGCATATCCTCAACCGGATAATAGATGTACGCCCCTTTGGTTGCGTTCTCACCCTTAGGTATCCACCACAGGCGCAATAGCCCAAGTACATGGTCGATACGCAATGAACCACAATGCTTCATATTGGCGCGTAGCAGCTTAATGTACGCATCGTATCCCGTTGCTTGCAGGGTTTGCGGATTAAGCGGCGGCAAACCCCAGTTTTGGCCCAATGGTCCAAGGATATCTGGTGGCGCGCCAATGCTGGCATCTAAGATCAAATTGCCGTCATCGGCCCAAGTTTCCGAACCTGAATCGGCGACACCAACGGCTAAATCACGGTAAAGACCAACCGCCATACCCTTTTCTTCCGCGAGTGCTTGCGCTTCGTTAATCTGGCTGTCTGCCACCCACTGCAGATACATATACAGATGAACCAAGTCTTGATTGGTCTGAATAAATTTCTGCACACCGCTGTTTTCAAAACGGCGATATTCTTCAGGAAATACTGGCCCCCCCCACATATTGCTGTCTTGAGCATGCAACGTGGCATGAATCGCATCAAACGCCGCTTGGTGCAGTAAGCTATCTCCGCCTTGTTCAACAAACGCCAAGAACGCTTGAGCGCGGTCAGTATTTTTATCTAAGTGGCGTGTTTTGAACTCGTTAAACAGCAGCGGTAACACGCTCATTTTAAGGTCTGCCACTTCGGTATAATTGACCCAATGCGCATCACGCGCTTTTTGAAGGCGCTGCTGGAATTCGGCGCTGCCGACTTTTTGCTGAGCTTTCGCACTTAAGGCAAACTCTGGCACTGAACTAACATCAATGTATAAGATGTTGAGCCAACGGCGCGATGACGGGCTATACGGGCTCGCCCCCTCAGGGTTGGCTGGGAATAAAGAATGAATTGGGTTAAGACCCACAAAGTCCCCACCACGCGATGCGATATCTGCAACCAGTTGTTTAAGATCGCCAAAATCGCCAATCCCCCAGTTATGTTGAGTTCTTAACGTGTACAGCTGAACACTTGGGCCCCACATTTTCTTATTCGCCAGCATTGCTGGTTGTTTGTAGCACTGCTCAGGCGTAATGATAAGCATCATTTCGTAAGGCGATTTACGACGTTTACGCAGTACGCTTAACTTGTGGTAACCCCATTCCAGATCCTTGGGTAGTGCAAAAGTCAGTGGGCCGCCATTATCACGCTCATCCGTAACGATTTGCGACTGTAAATAGCCTTCAAGAATTTGCCCCTGCTCAGTTTCAAGGCGCCAGCTAAACTCGCTCTCACGAGCACTGCTGCCCAAATTCAATTCAACGTGTACAGGCTGGCCTTCACGCAATACCAAAACTGGCTCAAGGACATCTTTTCTGTGCTTTTTCTCTGCAGATTTCAATAGCGCGTCGTCACTACTGGTATCGTACCCCAAAGACGCCAAAAGACGACGAATCGTCTCATCTTCAACTCTCGCTTCGTCGCCCCAGGCGCTGACGTAGCGATCGGCAATTCGTGCCATTTCAGCGACTTGTTTTAATGCATTTTGTTGTTTCATCGCTCTCTCCGAAGGACTGCTCACACCTTCAAAAATTAGTAGGGTTGTGTGATCAAAAAGAATCAAGCCAAGGCTCGCTGGCCTTGGCTATTGTGAACTGACTTAACGTTTGACCGCTTCCAGTTTCCAAATGTTATTAACGTAATCTCGAATACTACGGTCGGAGCTAAATTTGCCCACTAACGCGGTATTGAGGATGGCTTTCTTCGCCCAACCGGCTTGGTCTCGATATTGCTTGTCCATCGCTTCGTGCGCAGCAACATAAGAAGCAAAATCAGCCAACACTAGGTATGGGTCACCACCATCAAGTAAGCTATCGTAAGTGGCACGTAATGCACCTGGCTCACCCGGAGTAAATTCATCGCCTAGTAGAAGATCCATCGACGCTTTTAGCAGAGGGTCTGCATTGTAGTAGTCGTATGGGTTATAGCCATTGGCTTTCAGCGCTTCTACACCGTCCACTTCAAGACCAAAGATGTAAATGTTGTCATCGCCAACTTCTTCACGAATTTCAACGTTAGCACCATCCATCGTACCGATCGTCAGCGCGCCATTTAGCGCCATCTTCATATTACCGGTACCCGATGCTTCCTTACCTGCAGTTGAGATTTGCTCAGATACATCAGCGGCTGGAATGATGATTTCCGCCATGCTGACGCGGTAGTCAGGAATAAACACCACTTTAAGCTTATTGCCGATACGCGGATCGTTATTCACTTTCTCGGCGATCTTATTAATCGCGTAAATGATCTCTTTCGCTAGGTGATAACCCGGCGCCGCTTTCGCACCGAAGAAAACCACGCGAGGCGCCATATCAAAAGTAGGATCGCTCACCAAGCGGTAGTACAGAGACAGGATGTGCAGCATATTGAGGTGCTGACGCTTGTACTCATGCAGACGCTTGATTTGCACATCAAAGATAGCGTTGGTATCTAGCTCGATACCCATGTTGTCTTTGACCCAAGTCGCTAAACGCGCTTTGTTGTGTTTCTTGACTGCCATAAAGTCCTTTTGGAACTTAGCGTCATCAGCAAAATTAGCAATCGCTTCAAGTTGGTCGAGATCCGCCGGCCATTGGTCACCAATTTTGTCAGTGATCAACGCAGACAGTGCTGGGTTACAGAACTTCAACCAACGACGAGGCGTGATACCGTTGGTCACGTTTTGCAGACGATTTGGGTAAAGCTCGTTAAATTCAGGGAACAGATCACGTTTGACCAATTCTGAGTGCAGCGCCGCCACACCGTTCACGGCGTAAGAGCCAACCACACATAGGTTCGCCATGCGCACCATGCGGTGGAAACCTTCTTCGATGATGGAAAGCTTTTGCTGCTTGGCAACATCACCCGGCCATTTCGCGCGAACTTCTTTTAAGAAGCGGTGGTTGATTTCGTAAATGATTTCCATATGGCGTGGCAATAGGCGCTGAATCAAAGATTCGCTCCACGTTTCCAACGCTTCTGGTAGCAAGGTGTGGTTGGTGTAAGCAAAAGTTTGCGAGCTTATTGCCCACGCATCTTCCCAAGACAGACCTTTTTCGTCGATCAAAATACGCATCAGTTCAGGAATAGCGATGGTCGGATGGGTATCGTTAAGCTGAATGGTTTCGTATTTTGGTAGTGACGCCAGAGTGTGTCCAGCCAGTTCATGGCGACGTAGAATATCGCGCACAGAAGCGGCACTGTGGAAATACTGCTGCATTAAACGCAGTGTTTTGCCTTTTTCATGGTTATCGTTTGGATACAACACTTTAGTGATGTTGCCAGAATCGATCAGCGCGTGCTGCGCTTCAAAATAGTTACCGTTGTTGAAGCTTTCCAGCGAGAAAGGCGCGATCGCTTGGCATTCCCATAAACGTAGCGGGTAAACTGTATCACTTTCGTAGCCTACGATTGGCATGTCCCAAGGCATCGCTTTTACTTGCATACCTGGAACCCAGCGGCGACGCTCTTTACCTTGATCCTCGTAAATTTCAACGTGGCCATAGAAGCCGATCTCTTGCGCCAATTCAGGGCGAGCAACTTCCCAAGGGTAACCTTCCACACCACACCATGCATCTGGCGCTTCTTGTTGACGACCGTGGTCAAAGGATTGTTTGAACAAACCGTATTCGTAGTGCAAACCATAACCTACGGTTGGAAATTCTTGAGCAGCTAGAGAATCCATGAAACACGCAGCTAAGCGACCAAGACCACCGTTACCAAGCGACGGATCGCGTTCTTCTTCCAATAGGTCCGTCAAGCTCTGGCCTAGCTCTGCCATCGCTTCGGTAATTTGCTCATAAAGGCCCATACTGATCAGGTTATTGCCCGTCAGACGACCAATAAGGAACTCAAGAGATAAGTAGTTCACGCTTTTAGCGTGAGTGATTTTCTCATCTTGCTCAGTTTCTAATAAGTCTAGCGTGGTCAGTTCAGCCAGCGCTCGGCCCATTGCCAAATACCATGCACGAGGCGTCGCATGTTCAACCGTCGTCGCGTACGTTGCCGATAAATGCTTTTTCACATTGGCTTGGAAGGCATTTTTATCGAAATCTTTTTGCTGCGTAGGTTTCATAACAGAAATCTCACTGATTGGTTTAATTCATCTGAGTCATATCGTGCACCTACAATACAAGTGAAACATCCTCCTATCTTAAGGGTGGATTAGGAGGAGGAGTCAGGGCGTAGACTACGGATCGCTCAAAGCTCAGTGATCGAACTCTCAAACAGTGCGCTTGGACGCATCATCGCGGTGAGAGAGATCACACCACTAACAAAATAAACTTAGTTGCCGCACAGATAACGGCGATGAGTATCTCTACTACCAAATCGCCAATATGTATTCCATGTCACACTGGAGCGCATTGGTTTTCATAATTTACAGGGGTTATTGTGCAAATGTAGGTTTTAATCTCAGTTACGCGACCCACCAAAGGTGACAAAAATCACAAATATGGGGCGTAGCTGGTTTATAAATGTGAATCAGGTGAAAATCGAGTTGTTGATCAATAACGGTAGAGGATGACTTACAGTACCATCGGCCCCTAGATACTCGATTTTAATAAATAACACGTTATAGGGACTGATTTAATAAGATGTGGATTCCCTCGAAACTCACCCGTCCAGGCCGATTACATAATGCCATCGTGCGTCCCAGAGTACTTGACCTACTCCTTCAAGCGCCTTGCTATAAATTGGTGCTGTTCCGCTCTCCTGCCGGCTACGGAAAAACCACCATGGCAGCGCAATGGTTGGCGGATAAACCCAATGTCGGTTGGTACAATATTGACGAGAGTGACAACGATTCGTTTCGTTTTATCAACTATTTACTGCAGGCGCTCAACAAGGCGACCCATTTTTCTATGCCCAATTCCCTGAAATTGGCAGAGAAGCGTCAATTTTCCAGTTTTCACAGCCTATTTGGAGAAGTGTTTGCAGAAATGGCGGATTTTCATCAAGAAGCCTATTTAGTGCTTGATGATTACCACTTGATCTCAGATGACGATATTCATGAAGCGATGCGCTTTTTTATCAAGCACATGCCGGATAATCTCACTTTGGTAGTCACCAGTCGCACAGCCCCGCCACTTGGCACCGCGAACTTGCGAGTCCGCGATTTGATGATCGAAATCGGTAATGATTTACTGGCGTTTGATACCGAAGAGACCACCCGCTTTTTCAATCAACGCGTCGCCGATGGTATTGATGACACCACCGCAGATAACTTACGTAACTACGTCGAAGGCTGGCCGTCGGCATTGCAGCTCATTGCGCTGCAAGCTCAGCATCAGCGTCGAACGCTCGCCCAATCGGCTGAGTCGATGTCGCAATTCAATCACGCCCATTTGTGGGACTATCTGGTTGAAGAAGTATTTGACCTTTTAGATCAAGAAACACGCGTATTTTTAATGCAATGTTCCGTGTTGGATCATTTCAACGATGCACTGGTGACGGCGCTGACTGAACGTGACGACGCACTGAGTATGATCGAATCACTCAATCGTTATGGCCTCTTCATTCACCCTCTTGAGGGAGAGCAAAACTGGTACCGCTTCCATAATTTGTTCGCCGAATTTCTCACCCATGAACGTCAAGCCAGAATGCCACAAAAAGAGCACGAGCTGCACGAAACCGCGGCCAAAGCCTGGCTATCTCAGTCGGTTCCTCATCAGGCTCTGCGCCACGCCAAGATGTCTAACAATAGCCAATTGACCGCCATCATTTTGCTCGAACACGGCTGGACCATGTTCAATAGCGGTGAATTACAGAGTTTAGAAAAAGCCATTGCCCTGCTAAGCGCCGAGCAGCTGTATAGCCAACCTAAATTGTGCATGCTGCAAGCATGGCTCGCTCAAAGCCAACATAGGTACAATGATGTTGGAGACATGCTAACTAAAATCGACGCTGAAATGGCCGCGCTTAATGTGGTGTTATCGACTCAGGAGCAAGGTGAATTTAACGCACTGCGCGCGCAAGTGGCCATCAACCAAAATGAACCGGAAAAAGCCTTGGAGCTTGCTGAACTGGCACTGAGTCAGTTAGATAATACCGTCTATCGCGGCCGTATCGTGGCAACATCCGTGGTCGGCGAAGTCAATCACGTGCTTGGCCATTTAAGCCGAGCACTGCCGATGATGCAGCAAACAGAAAAGTTAGCGCGTCAATATCAGGTTTATCATCAAGCGCTTTGGGCCATGCTTCAACAGAGCGAAATTCTTATTGCTCAAGGGTATGTTCAAGCCGCTTATGAAGTGCAAGACAGCGCGTTTAAGCTAATTGAAGAACACCAGCTCCACCAAGTCCCTCTGCATGAATTTTTGCTGCGCATTCGAGCGCAAATTCTGTGGTGCTGGAACCGTTTGGATGAAGCAGAGGAATGCGCTTATAAAGGGTTAGCCGTACTTGGCAACCATTCAGGCAGCAAAAACTTGCACAGCTATTCGATGTTAGCTCGAATTGCCGTCGGCCGCGGGGAGCTAGATAAAGCCGCCAAGTTTATCGACCAAATTGTACATTTGCTCAAACAATCAACCTACCACGTTGACTGGACGGCCAATGCCTCATTGTCGCTGATTCTATTTTGGCAGGCACGTGGCGATCTCGATGCAATGCGCCATTGGCTAGAAAGTGCCAATCGACCTAAAAAAGCGTGTAACCATTTTACTCAATTGCAGTGGCGTAATATCGCTCGAGCTCAAATCAACCTTGGTCAACTCGATGAAGCCCAAGCGACACTCGACTTCATTCAAACTCAAGCGCGTAAAAAGCAGTTGGTTACTGACATCAACCGTAACTTAATCGTTCTGAGTGTGTTAGCAGCAACCAAAAAAGATGATGAGGCAGCTCGTTTGTATCTAAAAGAAGCCCTTGAGATGACCAGCCAAACAGGCATCATGGGCAACTTCCTTATCGACGGAGCCAAAATCAGCCATGTCCTGGAGAAACTCGGCCATAAGTCTGAACTTGGCGATCTTGAACGTCACCGAGCTCAACAGCTGACCAAAGCCATTTCTACCACTCAGCGCAGCCGCTCGATTCACTTTGATGAAGAGTTCGTGGAAAAACTGATTAATCACCCGAACATTCCTGAACTGGTGCGTACCAGCCCACTCACTCAGCGTGAATGGCAAGTACTTGGCCTTATCTATTCCGGTTTTAGCAACGAGCAAATTGCTCAGGAATTGGATGTCGCGGGTACAACGATAAAGACCCATATCCGTAACTTGTATCAGAAGTTGAATATTGCGAATCGCAAAGAAGCCATTCACACCGCAGAAAACCTGTTGCAGTTGATGGGCTATTAAATCCAGACACTGCGTTTTGGTTTAAACAAAAAAGGGGCAACCAATGTTGCCCCTTTTCTATCACGTCAAATTTAAAACGGTTTTGGCGCAAAGCCGGTCATGGCGTCCAAGCGCAATTCCTTACCGATCTTAGTGGTAGGATGAACAATCACTAAGCCTTTTACTGACTTTTTCAATTTGCCTAAATCCGCTTGCTCGGCTTTGGTGATTTCCCGAGAAAATGGCATATCCTGCAAGCTCTTGCGCTCTTTATTTAGATCATAGCTCTGCTTGTGCTTGAGTTGGTTCGCCTTTTTAGTCAAGTTTTCAATTTCGTCGGTGAACTTTGAGATCATCTCCTGATCACCACGAGACTTGGCTGCATTTAATTTGTGGCGACAGGTATCCAAACGGTTATTTAACTGCTGGATGTCATTTTTTAAACTCATGATCGGAAATCTCATTTAATAAATAAGCTGATATTCTAACACACAGGTCGAAAAAGCTCGCCTGTTCACAGCGATTTAATCTGTCGTTGATCATCTTATTGGCGCACACGTAATATGTTTCACATATGATGAGCAACACTGCTTTGGAGTCGATATGCATCGCTTAACGCTATTTTATGATGGCCAATGCCCTTTGTGCGTAAAAGAAATGACACGCCTGCGTCATGCAGACAATGAACATTGTTTGGCACTCATAAACATTCATTCACCGGCTTGTAGCGCGTATCCAGAGATTAATAAGCAGCGAGCAGCGCAGATACTGCATGGCATCACTGAAGATGGAAAACTGCTGCTGGGTTTAGATGCAACTTGTCAGGCTTGGAAGGTTGTCGGTCGAGGGCGTTGGATTGGCCTATCGCGCTGGCCCATCATTCGCCCTATCACAGACAGGTTCTATTTACTGTTTGCACGTCACCGCTACACATTATCAAAATGGTTAACCGGTAAGTCACGCTGCGATAATGACCGCTGTAATAAGTAACGCTTGGGTTTATTTACAGTGTAAATGAACACTTTTCATCCACAGTGAAACGTCATGCTTGGCGTAAACTGCGTAAAACGGCCTCTAGGCGATTTTAAGCATGAATGCGGCGAATCCAAATTAGCTAGTCGTATTTGTCGATAAAACACAGTACTGACGCTTACAGACAGCAAAAAGCCGAGTATAACGACTCGGCTTTCTAATACTAAGAAATCGCTAGCAATTACAGCTCGGCGTTATGATAAACCTGCTGAACATCGTCACAATCGTCTAGAAGATCTAGGAACTTCTGGAACTTCTCAGCATCTTCGCCCGCAACTGGTGTATGAGTTTGAGGTACGAAGGTGATCTCTTCTACGTCGATCGTTAGATCTGGGAATGCGTTGTTAAGCGCAGTCTTAGTCTTAAAGAACTCAGTGTGAGGCGCAAATACAGTGATGACGCCATCCTCAAGTTCGACGTCAGTTACGTCAACATCATCCATCATTAGCGTTTCAAGAATGACTTCATCGTCATCGCCTTTGAACTGGAATACCGCTTGGTGATCGAACATGTGAGAAACAGAACCTTCAACACCGATTTTGGCACCAGTTTTAACGAAACATTGGCGCACATCCTGGAACGTACGGTTACCGTTATCTGTTAGGCAGTCAACGATAACGCTTGTACCGCCAGGACCAAAACCTTCGTAGCGCGCAGGTTGGTAGTCTTCACCGCCGCCGCCATTTGCTTTATCAATGGCTTTATCGATAACGTGCGCTGGCACCTGATCTTTTTTCGCTTTTGCGATCAGATGTTTAAGTGACAAGTTCATGTCTGGGTCACTACCGCCATTTTTCGCGCACATGTAAATTTCTTTACCGTATTTGGAATAAACTTTAATTTTTGCGCCTGCAGTTTTTGCCATAGAGGCCTTGCGCACTTCAAAACTTCTTCCCATCGGGATGTCTCTCTATTCAATTTAACGCGGGGATTTTAGCAAAAAGTGAGTTGTTTTCAATTTCCTTGCTGAATGAGGTTTAACTGACACCCATCACACGCTTGTACTTGTCAATTGACTGCACAAAACATTCACGTTCACTTTCATCAATCAACTTACTTAACTGAGCGTCGATAACCTCAGGACCCGCTTTTGCCTGCTTCAACTTCCATACAAGGAAAGATGCTTGTTTATCCAGCTCGATACGATTCTTTTCGTCGGCTGGCAAAAGAGATAGGTTAATCGACATTGCTTGTTCCACTCACCAATTCAAAGTGTGGCAATATAGCACAATCTCTGCGAGTAGTGAGCGATATCATTTATCAGACTCTTGAAGTTGAGAGGTGCTCACAAAACAAAAAGGGTGGCATTCTCGCCACCCTTTTCACATTAATAGAGAGTTGTAGCCAGGCCTAATGCAATAAACCGAGCTCTTTTGCTTCTTCAATGGTTAAACCACTCTCACGAATTTCCCGAAGTGTTTCAATGCGACGGCGAGCTTCCGCTGATTTCATATTCTTCAGCGGCTTCTCTTGCATAGCGTCATCTTCCGTGAGATCCCACTTGGTTGAAAAGCCTGTGATTTGGTCATGGTCAATAGAATTAATGGACATAATACCCTCCGAAAAAACCATGTCTGGGACGCCTAATCTGTAGCAAAGCGCCTACCCCTTGTTAAGAGATTTTATTTCAGAGTGTGATTTCTATAATAGATCGTAAATTTGGTGGGGTTTTCGATAAAATTAGCTTTGCATAGCGAAAAAACTCGCAGTACATTTAAAAAATTGTCCCTACGGAAAGTAAGTGGATCCAACTCTCATTTTCTACCCGTTAAAACCTGCCTCAACGCCTTAATTTCTCCAGCGCGCCTTCGCAAACTGATTTTATTTCTTTCTCAAATGAGTCTATTGATTCAACGAAATGCGCTCTGTTTACCACTGAGGCTACTTAATACGGAACGATGATCAAGGAATGAAACGGTGAAATTTAGACAAAAAAAAGCGAGCTCTCTGCAGAACTCGCCAACAATTCAAAGTGATGTAACAATATGAGCCAATCTATCAGGGATAATCTAATCCCGAATTCATCAGAAAGGACAAAAGGTTGTCTATTCGTGATTAAGCATAGTGGCTATCGTGCCTTATAATGTCAGTCCAGTGTCAGCGTAATGTAGTAGATTTGTTCATTCACACGTTGAGATCACATATCAACTTTTTAACCCGCTTGGCGAACTCAGATTGCAACTTCGTCTAACACTCGAAATACCGATTCATCGATGTGGCCTTCCAAGACTTGCTTGCAGACTTTACGTCGCACCGCCAAACCAGAAATTAAACGTTCGATTGAAAGATGCTTATTGTTATCTTGCGCATTATACAACTCGATCACTTGACTGAGTGTTTCATAAGGAATGATCTCACTACCGACTTTGAGCCAGTCAAGCTTGTCTATGAGCTCCTGACACTCTTCTCGAATAGATCCATGTGAGTGCCCTGTCATTGCTGCTAAAGCCGTTATACTGCGTTCTAGAGCCTCTGAGGAGGTATATTTAGATAAGGTAATAGTAATTTCATCAGCATTGATCTCGACAAGATGCTTACGCTGTTTAACACGACGCCCCAATTTGCCCCGTGGGGTGGAAGGTTTACGCTGAATTGGTTCAAATTCACCATCAATAATCTGAGATAATTCATCCAGTTGCTGACGAGAGACCATTTCGTTACGCAAAGGGTTCGGTAACGTCGGTGCCATGTTACGTTTCCCTGCATTGGTAGTACGTGCACGCGAGTAACGTAGTACTTCTTCCGCATCGCATTTGATATCAAATTGGTAATCTTGGATCTTATCATTCTCGATCATTGCGGTGATCGTTAAGTGATACCCCCACAAGTTCACTACGAAAAATTGATCATTTCCTTTGCCATCCGACAAACGCTTCAATTCGCGGATCAAATCCATCGAGAAACGGCGCCATTCAATATTGCGAGCCAATTTCTGATTTAATTCAGTCAGTAACATCACATCGGTGTGGCGACGGGACATACGCGTTCTGAAATAGGAATAGAGCTGAAATACCAAGGTATGCTGTTTCAGAATCTCTGGCGGGAACAGGAAAAAGTAATCGCGAGTGATCAATTCTTCGTAAAACGATGGTTCCCAAACCAAGATGTACAGATTTGGTTTGATGCGAATTTCGCCGTCAGCCCCTTCTACCGGAGCCTCTTCCGACGCGGTAATTGTGCGAGCAATAAAACGGAAGCGATCACTTTTAAACCCTTCCGGCATGTTTTCGCTCAGCCAACGTCCTGTCAACTCGTGCAATTGGAAATCGGTAAATTCGATTCGATCAATGCTGTCACGAATAGAATCACGCGCAGGTCCACTGTCTTTTTTGCCACGCAGTGACAAGATGTCAGTGATGTAGAGTGGTGTTTTGTTCGGAATATGCATGCCATCAAGATGATATTGATCCTGATGATGTTCATGATATTGAACCGTAAGCGTGAACAGCGCAAACAACGTCATCAGATCATCTACCGTCATGATGTTTTTAGATGATCGCGTTTCAATCACCGCACGAGTGCCAGAAATGGACACCATTGTTTTCTGATAACTTTTTCTTGTGCGAGGTGGCGCTAACGCTTGATCAATGATCCCGGCCCAATTGGTTGGTGAAACTACGAATTGGTCCGCTTCATCTTTCATCGCTGGTGGCGTGTTTAAACCGTGTTCGTTGAGTAAACGTTTATTGACTTGAGTCTGAGCAAGCGCTTTGGAACGTTTTTGCTTTTCGCTTTGTTTGACTGACTCTGTAACCAAACTTGTCGAGCCTAGAACCGAAATTAACTGGCTGGGATTCACAAAGCGATGCAGCATCGTTTTACCTGCCAATCCTTCTTCAAAACGGACTGACTCTTGTACAAACAATCCGATATTAACCGCAGCTCTCAAACGTTGTTGGATCGCAGCACGGGTTAATTGACCATCTGTTGCTTCAATCAGTTCTGTCGTCGATACAAAACCATCTTTGCTGCTAAAACCGCGTAGCGAAATCAAATTAAGGAGTTCGACAATACTTTTCGTTACTCCCTTAAAGTGTTGATATTGCTCGATCCAATCAATGGCCGTTTCAGTGACTTCAAACAAGTGGCCGTCTTTGTGGCTTCTTGGCGCTTTAATTAGTATTTTTTGTTCAGAGCTCATTAATTATGATCCATATCACGCTAGCCGTAATTTCGCTATAGTTCCAAGAGAATAAAGAAAAAAAGATCATAAATAAAGAAAAAATTGTGTCTTTTAAATAACTGATCTTTTTGATTTATCTGATCTTAATTGATTATATGATCTATTGATCCGAGCGTAACTTTCCTTGTAAGTGGTTGTTTTAAAGTTACTATTTTTTTTATGCTTGGAAAGCATGATCATAGTGAGATCGAAAGCATGATCATTAACTTATTGAAAGCATGATCAAATTTTATCAAAAGCATGATCAACGTGATTTAGAATCAATGATCATCAATCGCTCGAAAACATGATCATCGTATCGACACAGGTTATCCACAGACGGCATGATTGCTGTTTACTTTGCTATCGAATTTTATCGACGATGTTGGATTGATTTCGACGGAACGATGATCAAGTGATAACCAATTTTGGATGTTTTTTAGTCATTACCGTATTGAATTGTAAATTGAAATACACGCTGTGTTTGTTAGGTCTCATCGCTTGTGGACAATATATGCTGAAAGCATGATCAAGCAGTCGTCATGTTTCCGTCTATTTACAGTACTGCTTTTCGATTCCACGCCAATAATCGCTCAAATTTAACTGAATTATAGAGTCCATCTACATTCAACCGTAAATTGGCGCCAAATATTCATGCTTCCGAGAGCGTTAATCACTTGATCATTGATCCGAATAAAGATCATTTTATGCTGATCCGATAAACAGCCAATTAAATTTCCTCCTGTCCTTGATCATGTTTCCCTATCCTGAATATTCTCCGGAACAATGATCAAGTCATCCGCCTTGATCATTGTTTCGTAAATCTTTGCGATAAGTTCTATTGCGACGTTAAAAATTTAAATTGCTGGCTACGGTTGTACTTTTTTGGCCAGGTTTTGATTTTAGGTTGTTCCAAGTTTCATTGTCCGTAATTTAGCCGGATAGAATAATCGTTCCGGAAAAATAATTGGCTATTTTACTTTACATTGTAAATAAGTGATGACGTAACATTTTAAATGTGATGAAGTTGGCGAGGGATTTACAGGTAAAATTTACGCGCGTTTTTGTTAAGCTCTCTGACATATAATTTACTTTTAGTGATTAAGTACATTATTTGGTCAAAATAATTCTCTTTAATGTGATTTTTGTCGTTTTGTGAATGTTCACCTTTTGGTTGTTTTTAGTATTGATTGCTGTACAATTGTTTTCAACTTACTAATAACGGAAATTGGCAATGACAAGAGAACAGACCATTGAACATCTCAATCGCCTCGCTGAGCAAACTGCTCAAGTACAAGCTGACCGTATTGAGATCGTATTGGAAGAGCGTCGTGATGAGCATTTTCCAGCAATGTCTAAGGCATTAATGGAAACCCGTTCAGGATTAACTCGTCGTAAGTTGGACGATGCGATTTCTAAGATGGAACAAGAAGGCCATCAGTTTACGAAAAACAATGCCAACCATTACTCAATTACCTTGTCTGAAGCACATATGCTTATGGACGCAGCCGGTATTCCTAAGTTTCATGAGCGTAAAAAAAACCAAGATAACCAACCTTGGGTTATAAACGTTCAAAACCAAAAAGGTGGAACGGGTAAATCGATGACTGCTGTGCATTTGGCGGCTTGTTTAGCGCTCAATTTAGACAAGCGTTATCGTATTTGTCTGATTGACTTGGATCCACAAGGTTCACTGCGTTTATTCCTTAACCCGCAAATTAGCCTGACCGATCATGACAATATTTATTCAGCGGTTGATATCATGCTTGATAACGTCCCTGAAGGTGTCGAAGTTGATAACCAGTTTTTACACAAAAATGTGTTGTTACCGACTCAATATCCGAACTTAAAAACCGTATCGGCCTTCCCAGAAGATGCGATGTTTAATGCCGAAGCTTGGCAGTATCTGTCGCAGAATCAATCTCTTGATATTGTTAAACTCTTGAAAGAGAAATTGATTGATATAATTGCCGATGATTTCGATGTCATCATGATCGACACCGGTCCGCACGTCGATCCCTTGGTGTGGAATGCCATGTATGCATCAAACGCATTATTAATACCATGCGCAGCGAAACGACTGGATTGGGCATCAACCGTCAACTTTTTCCAGCATCTACCAACCGTATATGAAATGTTCCCAGATGATTGGAAAGGGCTTGAGTTTGCTCGCCTTCTTCCGACCATGTTCGAAGACGATAACAAGAAGCAGGTTTCGGTGCTGACTGAGATGAATTATTTGTTAGGTGACCAGGTTATGATGGCAACCATTCCACGTAGCCGAGCTTTTGAAACTTGTGCAGACACCTACAGCACAGTATTTGATTTGACTATCAGCGATTTTGAAGGTGGTAAGAAAACCTTAGCGACCGCTCAAGATGCGGTTCAGAAGAGTGCGTTAGAGTTAGAGCGCGTGCTGCATAGTCATTGGGCATCACTGAATCAAGGGTAAATGAGAAATGGCCATTAAAACGTCAGATTTAAATGCAAAATTGTTTGGTAAGGCTGATAAACGTCGTGCCACCACACCTCAAGAGGCGCAAAAAGCAGCAAAAGAACAGGCTCAAATTATTGAACTTGCGGTTGCAGGTGAAGAGTTGGTTGCTTTTGAGTTGATGCGGATTCCGGCAAATCAAGTTGAAAAAGAAACCGTGGTATTTGCGGAAAATGCGCGTGAGCAGTCTTTCCTCAATGAACACGCGTTATCGGATGTGTTGTCTACGTTGAAAGAGCGTGGTCAGCAATATCCAGCCGTTGGGCGTCGCCGCGCTGACGGCAAAATCGAAGTACTCGATGGTAGTCGTCGCCGCATGTCTTGTATTTTGGCAAACAAAGAATTTTTGGTTTATGTCGCGGAAAACATCAATGCAGAACATGCCAAATTTCTTTCTGATGTCGCGAACGCTCATAAGCCTCTTTCGCTCTACGAGAAAGGGAAAGAGATGCAGTCAAAACTCGACAGCGGAGAAGCTGAAGATCAAAAAGCGTTAGCCAAAATGTTCCAATGCAGCGAAGCATTAGTAAGTGGTGCGTTAAAAGCGGCGGCTTTGCCTTTAGAGTTATTGCAAGCATATCCGAATGTCGCAGATTTAGGGCGCCCAACGATTGTAAAACTGCACAAACAGTTCAGTGAATTGGATACCAGCAAACAAGCGAAATTGATCGAAAAATGCCATGATCAAGGTCGTTTGGTATGGCAGCGCAGTGAAGCTCAAGGTGTGGCGCGAATTACCAAAGACGTATCTGAAACGCTAGAGGAATGGATCGAAGAACTCGCACCTCGTAAACGTTCTGCAGTTAATAAAATTGACTTGGTAAAAGGACGCGTGAGTTACACACGTAAAGGCAATAATCTAGCGCTGAATATGAAGAAAATTGACGATAAGACAATGAAAGAAATCCTTCAATTCGTTGAGAGTAAGCTTCAATAGAATTTCTTCTAATCGTTAAGGCCGCTAATCAGCGGCCTTTTTTATGCTTGCAGTACGAATGTTAAATCGAGCAAGTGTTGTTATAATCGCGCTATTCTCCTTGGATTGTTTGTCGCCTATGTCTCCTGTTCAACATTTTCTATCTGCATCTCTTTTGCAGTTACGCCGTGCTCGGCACCGCCTCGGGTTTGTGATTGATGGTGATGATGTTTGGCAAAGTGAGTGTCTAGATTCACTTAGAAAGTTGTTTCAAGAGCAAACTGTTTTTCAATTAGGAGGTGAACCTCTTGATTGGGTTTCTCAATATGTTTCAGCAAAGCGCGGCCAATACTTGCTTGGTCAGCAATGCCAACTGCTCATTTGTGATTGGGAAAACGATTTTGATGCCAATAGTTTTAGCGCGGCATTAGGAACATTAAGTGGGGGAGGCATGCTAGTTTTCACCTCTACTCAAATCAAACTTGAAGGTTTAGCCTTGCAATGGGCTCAACAAGCGTTGGAAAAATTGTGCTGGCTTTCTTCCCACAAAATGCTTCCTCAGGTATATCAGCCTTCAACTTTCGCCGCCAACAATCAAGCGAATGAGAATTTTTCTGAGCAAGAACATGCCATCGAATTGATTAAAAAAGTGCTGACGGGACATAGAAAGCGCCCACTGGTTTTAACCGCCGACCGCGGACGAGGGAAAACCAGCGCGCTCGGATATGCTGCTGCAGAACTCATGCGTGAACGTAGTATACGTATTGTGGTGACTGCACCGAATCGTGCTGCGGTGAATCCACTTTTTCAACATGCCAGTGAAAGTTTACGCTTGGCCGACAAACCTAAAAACCAACTCTTGTTTGAAGGTAGTCAGCTTCAGTTTATGGCAACGGATGAGTTACTTTCGCAAAGACCTGAGTGTGATTTGGTTTTGGTTGACGAATCTTCGGCGATTCCAATTCCACTTCTTCAACGTTTAGTAGAAAGTTACCATCGCCTGGTGTTTTCGACCACGATTCATGGTTACGAAGGGTGTGGTCGAGGCTTTAGTGTGAAGTTTTGTCGTTGGTTGCAACAACATCGTCCGCAAAGCCGTTTTTTTCATATTCAGCAACCGATCCGCTGGAACGCAAACGACCCGCTCGAGCAATGGCATTATCAGAGTTTTCTCCTTAACGCAGAATTGGATGATATTGGTGATTGCTCTGTTGAACAAGTGACAATCGAACCTTTGAATAAATCAGAGTTGATGTCATCTCCCGATAGATTCGAGCAGCTGTTTGCTCTATTGGTTCAAGCTCATTATCAAACTTCTCCTAATGATTTCGTTTCGCTACTTGCTGATGACGCGATCTGTATTTATGCCGCATTGGTTGAAGACCGTATTGTTGGGTGCTTAGTGACTGTTACAGAGGGCGGCTTGGATTGTGAAAGAATTCGCGATATTCAGCTAGGGAAGCAACGTCCTCGCGGGCATCTTGTGCCTTCTATTCTGGCTAATCATCTAGGCTTAACCGAGTTCGGCGAAACACTCAGCGACCGAGTGATGCGTATTGCAGTTCATCCGGCTTTGCAAGGAAGAACGATCGGAACTCAGCTGGTTCATCATCTTATCGAAACTAGCCCTCGTTCGCTTTTTTCGACAAGTTTTGGCGCCACGTCAGAACTCATTTCATTTTGGCAAAATTTGGGCTTTGTTGCTGTTCGTTTAGGTAGTCAACGCGATCAAGCAAGTGGTTGTCACTCTGTTATCATGCTCAAATCAACACAGCTATCAGATTCTATTAACGAAGCGAAGAACGTATTTCATTTACAAAGTAGCTATTTATTAACTAGCCAATTCTCGAAACTTGAAACGGACATAGTGCGTAAATTATTCGGTTGTCATCATGCTTCCGAAATCGAGCCTTGCTCTGTCATGCACAACTACGTTAATGGGGGAGCCTCTTTTGATGCCGCTGCGGGTTATTTTTTTCAATTCATACTGAATGATTCTACGGTTTTAAAAGCGTGCTCTGATTTGGTAGTGAGAAAAGTTTTGCAGCAAAGTGCTTGGAGTTCTTGTGCTGCTGAATTTCATCTTGCAGGAAAAAAACAAGTGGAATCACAACTCAGGTTTGATCTCAAAAAGCTGTTGGTGACCAATTTACACTGTAAAAGCGAATCGTAATTTACAGTGTAAAAATAAAATTTATTGTCTGGTTTTACACTGTAAATCGAACTAAATCCTCTCCCTTCTATATCGCGAAATCCTTGTTGTTGGAGTTACCGATAAATCTCTGTATTTAAAGTAACTCTGTTTTTTCGTCGGCAAACAATCACTGCTGATAGTTAATTCACAAATCTAAGCAAATCATATGAATACATATTGCTTGCATTCTAGTGTGATTATTGACAGAAAAAACACTATGCACTTTATTTGATAATTAATTATTTCTTCCTACACTCAATCAAAAGACCTAATGCTTTATGAGGGTTACACAGCAGATGAAGGAAGAGGGTGTAGATGGACTGCGTGCTTAATGAATCTCTCGACATTTCAACCGTATTAGAAAGTGTAGAAGTTTACAAATCTTGGCTTGAGAAATCAGAGTCTTCGGTTGTTTTAGATGCTTCGAAAGTGCAGCGAGTCGATGCTGCAGGCATTCAAGCGTTAGCATCTCTCATGGTCACCGCGCAACACAATAAGCTTTCCATTCATTTAACTAATCCTCCCAAAGTACTGAGTGAAGGGATCACGATTTTGGGACTCCAAAAAATTTTTGACGTTATTGATTAAGTGAGAGAGGGATGCAATGACTAAACGAATTTTAGCTGTGGATGATTCCGTCTCCATTAGGCAAATGGTGAGTCACACGTTAAAGGATGCTGGGTACGAGGTTGAAACCGCAAATGATGGCAAGGATGCTCTGCTTAAGGTCAACTCGATGAAATTCGATGTGGTTATTTCTGATGTCAACATGCCCAATATGGGGGGCTTTGAATTGGTAAAAGCCCTGAGAGAGAAACCTCAATATAAGTTCATTCCTATTTTGATGTTAACGACGGAAACCAGTGTCGATAAGAAACAACAAGGTAAATTGGCAGGTGCGACGGGATGGCTAGTTAAACCATTCAATCCTGACACGCTGCTTAAAACGTTAAAACGAGTTATCTAAAAATCGTAATACTTGGTACGTTCAGTTTTGGCTAGGGAATAGAGTATGGCGCTTGATATGGATCAGTTGCGCAAGATGTTTTACGAAGAGTGTCGTGAAAATCTTGAGGTGCTGGAAAATATACTTCTTCATTTAGATGTTGCTGATGTCGATGACGAGTCGATAAATACGATATTTCGCGCTGCGCATTCGATCAAAGGTGGCGCTGGAACATTTAATTTACTTGATATCAGCGAATTTACCCACTCTGTAGAGGCCTACTTAGATTTAGTCAGAAATCACCAACGTCAACTGACTTCTGATACTGTCGATTTGCTTTTGAAAAGCTGTGATTGCATCTCAGCCATGCTCCAAGCGCATGAGTCCGGTATTGAAGAAGATGTAGAACAAAAAGTTCAAGTCAGTGAGCAACTCGCCAAGCTACTCGACAGTCCTTCCTCTTCAAATTGTACAGAAGCGCTGCCTGTCAGTTCTGACACTGTTTCCCAGCTAGGCCGCTGGAAAATTGAATTCCGCCCTCACCGAGAAATGTTCTTTAGTGGCAACGACCCTCTGAGAATTCTTCGAGAAATTCTTGAGTTAGATAGTGACGCTCAAATCGAGGCTTACATTGCTCCATTACCTGAACTGGTCGAAATCGAAGCGGAACTGTGTTATCTCAACTGGTCGATAATCATCAGCCATGAAGTTGATGAACAGCAAATTAAAGAAGTGTTTGAATGGGTAGAGGATGAGTGTGACTTAGCGATATCCAGAGAACAACAGAACGCGATTGAACAACCGACAGTTGTGACAGACGCGTTATCTGTACCTGCAGAAAAATCGTTACCGACAACGAATGATGAACACACGCCAACTGAACAGCCTCAACCTGTTGCGGTCCATTCTAAGAATGAAAAATCCACGCCGAAAACCAGCAAAACAGAATCCAGCGTCAGTTCCATTCGAGTAGATATCGACAAAGTGGACGGGCTGATCAATTTGGTTGGTGAGTTGGTGATTACCCAGTCAATGCTGACGGAAATAGGTAATGACTTCTCAATCGACAAGCTAGAGAAACTCAAAGCCGGGCTCGACCAACTTTTGCAGAATAGTCGCGACCTTCAAGAAAATGTGCTCAACATTCGCATGTTGCCGATGAGTTTCGCATTCAGTCGCTTTCCACGTTTAGTTCGGGATTTAACTGGACGTTTAGGAAAGAAAGTTGATTTGCAAATTCTGGGTGAGCAAACCGAACTCGATAAAACGGTACTAGAGCGTATTGTCGACCCGCTTGTTCATTTGGTTCGAAACGGCATCGACCATGGTATTGAAATGCCAGAAAAACGTCTTGCGGCTAATAAGCCAGAGCAAGGCACAATAAAACTCAATGCTTTTCACCAAGGTGGTTCGATAGTTATCGAAATCGAAGACGACGGTGCGGGACTTGATTGCGACAAGTTATGGAAAAAGGCATTGGAAAAAGGGGTATTACCTCAAGATGCGCGGCGCGATGAAATGGATGATAAGCAGATCATGCGTTTGATATTCGCGCCCGGTTTTTCCACAGCAGAGCAAGTTTCTGACATCTCGGGCAGAGGGGTCGGGATGGATGTGGTTAAGCGTAATATTCAAGAGTTAGGCGGCCATATCGAAGTCGAGTCAGAGCTGGGGAAAGGGAGCCGATTCATCATCAGCTTACCTTTGACGTTGGCGATTCTGGATGGGCAATTGGTTAAAGTCGCGGGAGAAGTCTATGTCATACCGTTATTGACGATTGTCGAGTCAATTCAAATCGATGCTTCTTGTATAAAGCGTGCATCTGGAGGTGTCGAGCTGTATCGATTACGTAACGAGAATATCCCTATTTTACGTCTGCAAGACGAACTTGAAATGGGAAAAAGCGGTGCGCTAGATAACTTAATTCTGTGTTTTGTCGAAGCTGCCGGTAATCGAGTTGGGCTGTTGATTGAAGAGCTATTGGATCAACAACAAGTGGTCATTAAGAGCCTTGAATCTAATTACAGCAAAGTGAAAGGCATATCCGGTGCGACAATTCTTGGTGACGGTTCGGTATCTTTGATTCTCGACATTCAAGGTTTAATCACTCTGTTTTTAAATCGCTCGAAAGAGCAAAACGGGATAGCGGCGTAAGGGCATCGATATGGAAAGTTCAGCCTCTGTTGAAGCAAATACAAAATCAACCTTACCAGCGAATGCTGACATTCATAACAGCAGTGGCGAACGAGCTGACTTCTTAAGTTTTTGCCTCGATCGAGAACTGTATGGTGTGGAAATTAATGATGTTGAAGAAATCCGTGTTTGGGAAAGACCGACACCTATACCACGGGCTCCCTCTTATGTTAAAGGCGTGATTAACATTCGTGGGTTGATAGTGCCAGTGGTTGATTTGAGAAGTCGATTTGACCTCGGCGCTTGCGAATATTTGACCACCACAGTGGTCATTATTCTGCGTTATCAAGGAGAGGACCAAGACCGCATGATGGGGCTGGTTGTTGACTCCGTGAGTGATGTTATTGAGCAAGGCGAAAACGAAATTTATCGCTCGGTTGGTGAGTCTAAAGTGACGCCTTATTTGCAAGGACTGATCAATGTTGGCGATCAGGTTATGTCACTGTTTGATACTGAAACATTGCTCGATATTGAACGGTTATTGAGGAATAAGAGTCATGATTGAACGCCAGGAGTTTCTTAGTTTTGTATTAGGGGGCGATGAGTATGCGGTTCCGATCCTTGATGTTAGAGAGGTCCGAGGCTGGAGTGAAATACGCAAGGTTCCTAATTCTCCACGCTATATGTTGGGGGTTCTAGAGATTCGCGGTGAATATGTCCCGATCGTTGATCTTCGAATGCGGTTTTCTCTGGAACCTGCGCAAATTGGCGCAACAACGGTTGTGATTGTTCTCAACGATTCTTGTGGGCAACCGCTAGGCGTGATTGTCGATGCGGTATCTGAAGTCTACGACATCCGTTCTGAGGCGATAAAACCGGCTCCAGCACTATCTGTCAATATCGATGAAAGTTATATCAGAGGTATTGTTTCCATCGATAACAAACATCTAATTTTAATCCATCTTGAAGCCTTGTTTGATGTAGCGGCGCTTAACAAAACTTCAGCAAAAGAAGCACTATGTGAGAGGTAACTCGGTAATGGCATTTTGGAACAGAAAGAAACAATTAGCAGCATCTTATTCTGCAGTAGCTCAAGATTCATTATTAGACGATGTTCCTGAGCAAGGCGGTATTTCAAAAGACCAATTACTCTCGGCGTTAGACGCTGCAAAAACGGCGTTAATGATGATCAATCGAGATTTTGAGATTACTTATGTAAACCAAACGTCGATAGCCTTATTACAAAAACATGAGGCGCTGTTTAAGCGCTTCTGGCCAAATTTTAGGGCAGATGAAGAGTATTTACTCGGGTATTGCATTGATGGTTTTCACCGTAATCCAAGCCACCAGCGCAAAATGTTGTCGACACCAAGTAATTTGCCTTACACCACAACCATCGACATTGAAGATGTAAAAATCGAATTAAATGTTGGGGCAATTATTGATGAACATGGTAATTACACCGGTAACACTCTTGAATGGTCAGATGTTACCGAATCGGTAAAAACTGAAAATGAAATTGCCCGATTAAAAGCTGCTGTCCATCAGGCTCAAACCGCGATGGTTATGATTGATCGTGATTTAAAAATTACCTACGTGAACAATGAAACTATTAGCTTGTTTGGTCGTCATGAAGCAACGCTTCGTTCAGTATGGAGTAACTTTACTGCCTCTGAAGATTGGCTGCTTGGACGCTGTATTGATGAATTCCACCGTGACCCTCAGCATCAACGAGGTCTGCTTGCTAACCCTGCCAACCTACCTTACAAAACTGACATTCGAATTAAAGATTTAATTATCGAACTCAACGTTGCATCAATTCATGATGCGAAAGGGGACTACATTGGTAACACGTTAGAATGGCGAGACGTCACTCAAGAACGCGCTAACGAAGAGCAGGTGAGCCGCTTGGCATCGGCAGTCGAGGGAATGACAACCAATTTAATGATGGCAGATAAGCAAGGCGTGATTTCTTATCTCAACCCTTCTTTGTTGACCTTACTAAAATCACGAGAGGCGGAGTTACGTAAGGCGATGCCAAGCTTTGATGCTAATGGTTTGATCGGACAAAGTATGGATATTTTCCATAAAAAACCGAGCCATCAGCAAAGTATCATCGCGAATCCAGATAATTTGCCGTTCTCGTCAAACGTTAGGGTCGGCAATCTAGAGTTCAACTTGACTTGTATTGCTATGAAAGACCGGAAAGGACACTACATCGGACCTGCACTGCAATGGGTGGATATTACCGAGCAGCAAGATGGTCAGCGTCAGGTGGAGTCTTTGTTGCAAAAAGCGATTCAAGGCCAGCTTAATGACCGCATTGATACTTCCGTATACAGTGGGTTTATGCGTGAGTTGGGTGAGGGCATCAATAACTTGCTCGACACCATTGTCGATCCACTTGGTCAATGTATTGATGTGATGAGCATGGTTGCTGATGGCGATCTGAACCGAGATATGGATGACAACCGACAAGGCGAGTTTGGACGCTTAGCCAATGCGGTTAACACTTCGATCATTAATATTCGCTCGATGGTTGAAAAAATCACTCATTCTTCTGCTCGGGTTGCTACGGCGTCTAACGAAATTGCAGATGGTAATAACGACCTCAGTCAGCGTGTGGAAGCACAAGCCTCTAACTTGGAGCAAACCGCTGCGAGCATGGAAGAGATGACGTCGACAGTTAGACAAAACGCCGAAAATGCAAAAGGCGCGAGTGAGCTTGCCAACGACGCAACCAAAAAGGCGAGTAAAGGCGGTGAAGTTGTTGGGCTCGCGGTTTCAGCGATGTCAGAAATTAATTCCGCGAGCAAAAAGATCTCCGACATTATTGGTGTGATCGACGAAATCGCGTTTCAGACTAACTTGCTGGCTCTGAATGCGGCCGTGGAGGCTGCTCGCGCTGGGGAGCAAGGTCGAGGCTTTGCGGTTGTTGCTGGAGAGGTGCGCAATCTTGCGCAAAGGAGTGCCGCCGCCGCCAAAGAAATCAAAGGCTTAATCAAAGACAGTGTCGAGAAAGTCGAAGAAGGTTCACGTCTTGTCGATGAGTCTGGTGCGACTCTAGGAGAAATTGTTGACGCCGTCGAAAAAGTGTCTCAGTTAATCGCTCAAATCGCTTCTTCGAGTGCTGAACAGTCGACAGGAATCGATGAAATCAATCGAGCGATTGCCATGATGGATGAAATGACGCAACAAAACGCATCCTTGGTTGAAGAAACTTCGGCAGCAAGTCAGTCGTTGAAGGACGAAGGTAAACAACTCATCAACTTGATGAACTTCTTTGCGACCGATAACAAAGTGACGACGTTTGAAGAGACTAAAGCTCCTGCAAAGGTAAAGAAAGACAATGTTAGGGAGATTCGTAAGCCTCGCATTGCTAATGCTCGATTCAACTCGAGTGAGGATGGAGATGAATGGGAAGAGTTCTAATGCGCTCTAGCGACATTTCCCGTCCAGGCGGGCAAGAATTCGAATTCACTGAAAAGGATTTCAAATATATTCAGTGGTTTCTACATAAGAATGTAGGGATATTTTTATCGGATCAAAAACGGGCGATGGTTTATGGTCGCATCAGTCGTCAATTACGCGCTCTCAAGCTACGTAGCTTCGAAGAGTATCAAAAGAAAATTGAGAGTGATACCGCCACCAGAATTGATTTTATTAATAGCTTAACGACCAATAAAACTCATTTTTTTCGAGAATTTCATCACTTTGAATATTTCGAAAAAGTCATGCTTGATGAGTGGCGACATATGGGGAAAAAACGTATTCGTATTTGGTCTGCAGGCTGTTCGACCGGCGAAGAGCCATACAGTTTTATTGCTTCTCTGTGTAAAGAAGGGGCGTTGGAATGGTGTGATGACCTTGAAATATTAGCCAGTGACCTAGACACAAGCGTCTTAAAAAAAGCGGCGTTAGGTGAGTACACCAATGATGCGTTGAGCTCCATTCCGCCTCAATATTTAAGGCCTTGTTTTCTAAAAGGTGTAGGGAACAATGAAGGCAAGATTAAGTTCGCCAAAGCGTTTCAAAGGTTAGTGCGGTTTAAACAAATAAACTTATTAGAGAACTGGCCGATTCACGACAAATTTGACCTTATCTCATGTCGCAACGTGATGATCTACTTTGATAAACCAACTCAGGAGAAATTAATTCGTCGTTACCACGAACAATTAAACCCGCAAGGGGTTCTATTTATTGGTCATTCTGAAACTATCGGTGAGTGTGCAGAGCTATTTCATAATCTTGGTAACACGATTTATGTTAAGCAGTGACGTGTTAGCAACAATGGTTAGCGATCGTTATTCCTCACAAAATGACAGTGACCATTTTTGCCGCTTTCATCATCCCTATCAAGGGACGACGATGGTTAAGCTGCAACCGGGCGGTATTTATTGTACCGATCAAGCAGAGATCATTTGTACTGGCTTAGGTTCTTGCATCTCTGCGTGTATATGGGATGAAAGAATCGGTGCCGGAGGCATGAATCATTTCCTACTGCCTTTCGTTAATCACAATCAGGAAATGCATTGGCACCCAGATAACTTGACCACAACGCCTGCTCGTTACGGCATTCACGCGATGGAAATGCTGATCAACTATTTGCTGCAGCGGGGCGCAGAGCGGAATCGACTCAAGGTGAAGTTATTCGGCGGAGCACAAATGATGGGGCGAAATTCGCGAATAGGGGAAAAGAATGTTGAATTCATTTTGTCGTATGCGCAAACCGAAAAGTTAGACGTGATTTCTCATGATCTCGGTGGATTAGAACCGAGAAAAATTATGTTTGACCCGCTCTCTGGACGAGTCTGGCTTAAAAGAATTCCGTTTGCCGAAGTTCATCAAATTAAGGCTCAAGAGACTCAATATGCAACGGAGTTAGAACGCAAAACTCGTCGAGATAAAAACAACGATGTGGAGCTTTTTTGATGCGAACAATCAAAGTGTTAATTGTTGATGACTCACCAGTCTTTAGAGCGTTACTGACAGAAATTATTAGTTCCGACCCTCTGCTTGAAGTCGTCGGACAAGCAGAGGATCCATATGCCGCACGTGAGATGATTAAACGATATAACCCTGATGTTCTCACGCTTGATATCGAGATGCCTAAGATGAATGGTGTTCAGTTTCTCAAAAACATCATGCGATTACGTCCGATGCCAGTGATCATGATTTCCACTCTGACTCAGCATGGTGCTGGGGCCACACTTGCCGCGTTAGAATACGGAGCGGTCGATTATTTTCCTAAGCCTAAAGTCGAAAATGCGGCAGAAATGATCGACTATCGTTCGTTGGTGAACGAAAAAATTAAGATGGCGGCAGAAGCTAACGTTGGTTCGTTTACCCAATTATCGGCTGCTCAATCTGTAGCCAATGACGATAATCTTCCTAGCCTTACTATTCCCAAACGCAGCCATATTGAATTAATTGCGATTGGCGCTTCAACGGGGGGCACCGAAGCGGTTAAGCAAGTTCTCGCTGCTTTACCAGCAGGAATGCCTCCTATCGTGATTACTCAGCATATCAGCGCGTTGTTTTCTCCATCATTTGCCAAAAGGCTGAATGACACTAGCCGAATTAATGTCCAGCAACTTGACGCTAATAGAGCACCGCTTATCCAAGGAGGGGCATATTTAGCTCCAGGAGATAAACATTTGGTGGTTAGCCGACGGGGCCCGCACCTTTATGCTCAGCTTGATGACAGGCCTGCAGTAAACAGACACAAGCCTTCAGTTGATGTGATGTTTGATTCAATTGCCGAAACGGTAGGCAGTAAGTCAATCGGCGTGATTTTGACCGGAATGGGACAGGATGGCGCTCAAGGTCTACTCAAAATGAAGCAGCAATCAGCAGTAACTATCGCTCAAGATGAAAAGTCTTCAATTGTTTGGGGAATGCCTCGGGTCGCGATTGATGTTGGGGCCGCGAAATATATCGCCAGCTTGAACGATGTAGCAGCGCTAATATGCAAGAACTTATCGAAATCAGCCGACCAATAATCAAGGATGTTTTATGAAAAAATTGACGATGAGTAATCGAAATAGAGGCTTGATAGCGATACAGGTTTTGTTGCTAGCGATGGTATTTGTTCTTTCCGTTTCCTGGGTTGTATTTGTTTTGGCTGTAGTGGCTTGCGTTCTACCGTGGGTGAAAATAAGCGCTAAAGCAACGAGTGAACCGGTTCATAAGCCAGCTAAGCCGTTAAAGGTTCAGCCTAACCATCAAGAGCCTGATTCATCACTTTTCCCATCGTTAAATCTGATCAACTCGATATTGGATATGAGCAAACATCAATTAACCGAACCACTTGATAATCAACGCAGTGTGGTCGACGAGTCTGCAGAGACGCTTAATGAGGCATTCTTTGAGCTTGAGAAGTTATCTACAGCGCAAAATGCAGCTACCAATCATATTGCCGAGTTACTGGTTAGCAATCGGGGCAGTGAAAGCGATATCGCGCAAGTGCTTCCTAAGACCGAAGCGGTGATTGTTAACTTCGTCGATATGTTGGTCAAGATATCGGAGAAAAGCATTTCGGCTGTCCATAGTATTCACGATATGTCCGAGAAACTCGATGTGGTTTTCCAACTGCTTGAGAAAGTTCGCGGGTTGTCGGAACAAACCAATTTATTGGCACTTAACGCTGCGATAGAAGCGGCGCGAGCGGGTGATGCCGGACGCGGATTTGCAGTTGTCGCTCAAGAAGTTCGCAACCTCTCCGTGGAAGCATCGAGCTTAAACCGTCAGATCGAATCAGAAATCAGTGTTGCTCAAGCGACCGTAAAGCAGGCCAACAAAACCGTTGGTGAAATGGCATCGTTCGATATGGCACATGCGATTGAATCAAAAAATCACGTTGATGAAATGTTGCGTGGTGTACAAAAAGTCAGCTCGGAAGTGGAGTTGGAAGTGAATCGGATCCATGAACTGGGGGGGCGATTAGGCACACAAGTTCAAAATGGCATTCGTGCTTTGCAATTTACAGACATCATCGTGCAGCAAGGGGATTACGCCAAAGGTTCTCTCAACTTTATTGTGCAACTCAATGAATTGATGCGCCTATTTGGCGCTAATCAGGCCTCGGTTGAAGAGGTCGATGCTGAATTACAACTGCTACTCGAAACCATTGAAAATCGTGCTGCGCCAGCGGCAAATCAAGTCAGTATTGACGAAGGTGAAGTGGAACTATTTTAGAGGAAATTATGAGTATAAACACCCATGTAGATAGTAATAATAAACAAGTCACAATCAGTATTGAAGGCGCGTTCGGCTTTAGCTTAGTGCAGGATTTTCGTCGCTGCTATGTAGACAGAAAAGATCACTCGTTCACCATAGATCTGCGTTTGGTGAATTACATCGACAGTGCTGGGCTCGGTATGCTCTTGAACATGCATAACTATTTGGAACAACCAGATGGCATGATCAAACTGATCAATGTTCTACCTCAAGTTCGCAAAATTTTGATTATTTCACGCTTTGATAAAAAATTTAAAATTGAATAGGCCAATATCATGCATGTGATAATCATCGATGATCAGGCCACGAATCGAGAGCTATGTCGGTACATGTTGTCTGGTATCGCTAGGCAGATCGAGACTTTTGAAAATGGAGTCGGCGTTGTTGAAGCCATCCGCAACATGTCAGTGATGCCTGACGTCATTTTGCTTGATGTGATGATGCCTGAAAAGGACGGCTTTACGACTGCGTCAGAGATTCGTAAAGAGTTTGTCGGCCAGCATTTACCGATCATTTTTCTAACCGTTCTTGACGATCATGACTCGTTTGAGCGTTGTCTATCCCTAGGTGACGATTTCATTTTAAAGCCTGTCGATAGAAGTGTGCTGGTTGCCAAGGTACTGGCTCATTGCCGAATAGCGCGCATGCACAAAGAGTTAAAAACTCAGCGTGATCAGTTGTGCCGATTTCGCGATCAAGTCCAGTACGACTACACGATTGCTGAGTCTATTTTTTCCAATTTAATGGATAGAATGAGTTGTAAGGCGAGTAATATTTATGGCTTAGACTACCTTTCAACGCCTTCAACGGTTTTTAATGGTGACGTCATATTGGTGGCGAATCGACCCCATGGTGGAGTATATGTGATGATCGCCGATGCGACCGGGCATGGGTTACCAGCAGCGATTTCAGCCATTCCTGCTTCTCGAGCTTTTTTCGCCATGGTCGCTAAAGGACTGTCTCTTGGCGACATTGTCCTAGAGATGAACAACGCGCTGTACGGGTTCTTACCGATGGGAATGATGCTCGCGGCGAGCGTGTTTGAAGTGCGGGCTAATGGTTTCGAAGTGTCTTGGTGGGGCGGTGGATTACCCGATGGTTATATTGTCGGCCCAGATGGATCGATCTTACGCCATTTAGTTTCTACGCATATGCCCCTTGGCGTGTTAAAGCCGAATGAGTTTGAGGCGGATATTGTGCATTTAAAAATGGCGCCGGGGCAGCAAATTCTTTGTTACACCGACGGTGTCATTGAGGCGCAAAATCAGGAGGGGGAGCAATTTGGTCAAGAGCGATTAGAACAGGTCATTTTGCAAGGGAAAGACATGATTCCAAATCTTTTTGATTCGGTTAAACAGTTTGCCAACAAAACGGCTGGTGACGACTTATCGATTCTTTCGATGGAATTTCCTATTTCAAACAGTAATCAAGTCACTCTTCCTTCAGAGCAAGGTTATTTGAGTAGCGTGCCTACTCACACCACACTGCATTTTGATGCTGGACTCATTCAACAAGTCGCTTTGATGAATCAAGTTCGCCAGTTTCTCAGTGGGTTGTTTTATGGCGATGCGCACTTAGATTTGGTGTGTTCGCTTTTATCTGAACTGTTTGCTAATGCCATAGACCATGGTTTATTGAATTTGGATTCAAAGATAAAAGAAAACCCAGATGGCTTTTTTCAGTTTTATCAGATGAGAGAAGAGAAATTACAACAGTTAGACCCACACGCTTGGCTAAGGTTAGATATTGATTTTCTACCCCAAAAGCACCAAATTATCTTCCAGTTAGAACATAACGGTAAAGGGTTTGATTACCACAAAGTGGTGTCAGCAAGTGAAAGTATGACTCATGGGCGTGGTATCGTTTTAGCCACCGAGTTATGCGATAAATTGCAGTATTCAAAACAAGGGAAATGTGTGGAGGCTATCTATAATTTTGATACCCAGCATCGTTTTCCTAGCTCTCAATAAGCGATAAGTTTTCATCCTGATTTACAATGTAAATCTATCGTCTCTCCGCGTTGTCTTTTGTCTATTTCGACGTGATTGGCAGCATTGTAGGCGGTAAATTTAACGGGCATTATTCGAATTAATGTTGATTTTCCTCCATAAACCACACATCTTTCTTAATATTTTATAGAGCGAGCTCTAAATTTAATCGTATAGTTTGATTTCTACTATTTTTGAGTGATACGTGCCTTAATTTGCGTATTTATCAATGGGGTTATACGTAGAAATTTTATAAACTGGGCTGATCAAATGCATGTGTAACAGGTTGTAATATGTGGGCAAAATTCGTTGCGCTAACGGATGATAATCAAGGAGTTATTGCTAAATTAACGCCAGATATTCATATTGATGGTAATTTTAGTGATAGAGGATTAATCGAAGCGCTTCAAGGTATTAAAGCGGAAGATTACTTTGTCATTGAAGATGAAGTAAATCGCTTTTTGAATTGTGCCAAAGAGGGAAAGAGTGAAGCCTTTATTGGTATTACTATCGCTCAAATCCGTAACGCCAGCGTAGATGTTGTACTCAGTGACAATGACATGATCGCTTCCATGGTTGTGACTGGTGCTTATAAAGGACGACCTCTAAACGGCCCACAGATCGTTCAAGCACTTGCCAACGCCAAAGTGACCAAAGGCATCAACAAACTAGCGCTAAAAAAAGTATTGGCGGTGAGCCATCAGCTTAAGCCGGGTGAAACGTATACACAAGCTGTGGCTGCAGGTAAGAATCCGGTTCAAGGGCAAGATGCCAAGTTCGTCCCGTTAGTGAAGGACGTGACAAAACAAGTTTTAGCGCCAAATTCAGGAAGTGAAGCTGATAAAGTCGATCTGCTCAATCTTGGTGAAACGATCACTGTCGGCGAAAATGAACCGTTAATGAAGCGTATTCCGGCGACGAAAGGTACTCCGGGAATGACGGTATTGGGTGAAATCATTAAACCTGCAGCAGGTAAAAATTCGCCATTAAAACCCGGTAAAGGTTCACATGTCTCTGCAGATGATGCTGATATTCTGCTTGCCTCCATTCCAGGAATGCCAATCATCAAATCGACCACGGTTGACGTTGAAGACGCCTTATATTTACCAAATGTGGGTGTCGCCACAGGTCATGTGAAGTTTAAAGGTAATGTGATTGTTGCGGGAAATATTGAGTCCGACATGATCGTTCGCGCAACGGGGTCGATTACCGTTGGAGGTTTTATTGAGTCGGCCGATGTCCAAGCTCAGGGCGACATTGAAGTAGGTAAAGGCATTATTGGACACACGGTTTCTGACGGTGACGAATACAGTTGCAGTGTTAAGTCTGGGGCAAGCATTCGAGCCAACTATGCCCAGTATGCTCAGTTGCAAGCTGGGCAAAATATTGAATTGGCAGTGCATGCTCTCAACAACGAAATTCGTTGTGGACAGAACTTAATTGTCATGGATAACGCAGCCAGACAAGGCACCTTAAGTGGTGGTAAAGCGAAAGTGGGCGGCAAAGTTGTTTGCGTTAACCTGGGTGTGGAAGGCGATACGGCGACTTACATTCATGCTTTTGCGCGTTTTCAGCTTTATAAAGAGCGTCAGGCGAAATACAAAGCCATTTATCGCCGAGCTCAAGAAGGCACCATGCAGGTAATTCGGCAAGAGTTGGAGTTTAAGAAGAAGCCTAAGTCAGAGCGCTCTGCTGAAGAAGAGGCCAAAATGGAACAGGCTAAACAGCAAGCCAATCAAAGGCTAGAAAAAGCTAAGCAAGCGCGTGATGAACTTGAAATCGAATTTGAAAATGCCTTGGCAGATAACAGCATCGAAATTAAAAACAAAGTCTTTACGCATGTGACCGTTCAATTTGGGTCAGATAAAGTGACGACACGCCGCATCCACGGCCCAACTTATTTCACTTTTAATCAATATGAGATTAAATGCTCGTCTATGCTGGGTGAAGGTGCGGTTGAAGAGAGCATTTGATCTCTACCCATCATTTTTCAGCACGTCTTTTGTCGCGTTACTTTTGTGAATTAACCGCCTAATGATCCGTCATTAAGCGGTTTTTTATTTGCGCATGAGCTAAAGCACGTTTTGGACGAACACCATTTTGCAAACTGTGCCTTCTTCGACACTTTTCAACAAATTAGCTAAACCTAATAAATAATATCCAGATAATAAATAAGTATTATATAAATTACGTGGCGGCACTTAGGTTACGTAGACAATTAAAATAATTATCTAGGACTAGGGGGAAGGGTTGATATGTTGAAAAAACTCTCACTGAAAAACAAACTGGCGCTATCAGCCAGTGCTGCCATTATCATCGGCGGCATCTGTGTTAAAACTATGGCGTTTAGCGATTCGCTGAATCGAATGGAGCATGATGTTGCCCAAAGCTTAACCAGTTCACTGACATCTTATAACCAATATGTAGCGGATTGGCTTCACTCAAAAGAGCGAGCACTTGCTTCGCTGTCAAGCCAATCAAATCCAAGCGAAATTAAAACGTATCTCAACCAACTCAAACTGTCTGGCGCATTTGATAACGTATTCGTTGCATATCCCGATGGCAGCCAAGACAACGCAAATGGCGTGGTATTGCCGCCAAATAACAATGACCCGCGAAAGTGGGGCTGGTATATCAACGCCAGTGCCATGAATGGCGAGGTGTTTATGGATAACCCAACCGTCGCAGCGGCAACGGGGGCGAATGTGGTGTCACTAGGTAAATCGATGAAACTCCAAGGTGACTCAGTTGTGCTTGGTGCGGATGTTGAAATCACCGATATTGTCAGCACCATGACGAAAACCATTTTGCCTGGTCAAGGGTTTATGTTTATCGCTAATAAACAGGGCAATGTTTTCACTTACAGCGATGCCAAGTTACTAAATCAGCCGACAACCAAGTTGGATATAGCGTTTAGTGACATTCAGCAAGCCGCAAGCACAGGCGAAGAACTGCGTATTGAGCGCCAAGGCGTTGATACGGTATTGATGGCGAAAGCCATTTCGGGCACAGAGCTTATCAGCGTAGTTGCCATCAATTACGACTCATTGATAGCACCTTTATATGAAGGCTTATGGGGGCAGTTTTTGGCCACTGTGGTGGTGGTTGCGATTTGTATCCTGCTGTTCAGTGTACTGTGTAATATCCTATTCCGACCGCTAAATAATGTCGCTGCAGCATTGGATAAAATTGCCAATGGTGATGGTGATCTCACTCAACGTATTCGCGTAGAGAGTAATGATGAAGTTGGTCGTCTTGCTCTGAGTTTTAATACCTTTGTAGAAAGTCTACAAAAATTGATTTCACAGATTCGTGAGCAAGCACAAGAGCTGAACTCACAATCCGAGTTAAGTTCTGGCCAAGCTCAGCAGTCGGCACGTGACCTCAATGTGCAGCAGCAAGAGATTGCGATGGTCGCTACTGCCGTCACCGAAATGGCATCGGCGACCCAAGAAATTGCTTCCCATGCCGAACAAACGGCTCAGGCGTCGCAAGAGTCGGCGCAAAGTACTCGTAATGGTCACACTCTGGTGCTTAAAACCAAGCAGTCCATCCATAACTTGGAGAGCGAAGTTCAAGGCGCCAGCGCCGTCATTCAAGAGCTTGATAAGCATGCCCAAGAGATCTCTCATGTACTAGAAACCATTCAAGGGGTGGCGGAACAAACGAACTTGCTTGCCCTTAATGCGGCGATAGAAGCGGCGCGAGCCGGAGAACAAGGACGCGGATTTGCTGTGGTTGCCGATGAAGTGCGAGTTCTATCGCAGCGCACTCACGCATCGACTGAGGAGATCAAAGCCACGATTGATGTATTACAGACCATCACTCAAAAAGCGGTGACCTTTATGGAAAGTAGCTCAAGCCTTGCCTCAGGTTCAGTTGAGGATGCGGATCAAGCGACCCAAGCGCTGGATGAGATCAATCGCGCGGTGGCAGTGATCAGCGATATGGCAACTCAAATTGCGACCGCGGCAGAGGAGCAAAGCCATGTAACCGACGAAATCACGCAAAATGTCACGTCAATCAAGGATGTCTCTGATCAAATGGTTTCTGGCTCTCAGCAAGCGTTACAACAGTCTGAGTCATTGAAAAAGCAAGCCGGAGCGCTCAATCAGCAAGTGGCGGCGTTTACGGTGTAATTCAATCAGGTTGGTGAAAAAACGGAGCTTACTGCTCCGTTTTTTTTATGTTCAGAGATTCTATAAGCATGCGTTAGGTATAACGAAAGGTTTTTATTCATTCGCAATGCCGCGCCAATATTCAGTTAATTTTTATTGGTTCTCATATAGTGAGAAATTAATAAAATGAAATGCATTAAATTCTCTTTAAATGGGAATATGATTTGTTTTGAACACAGTCAGACGGTACAAATAATTTATGACGCAAGCGAATTCTAAATCGGGTTTTGTGAATGAAAAGCTGCTGCAACTGCTGATGCAAGTTGCAATCGCTGATGAACCTCTCAGTGCTAAGCAGCTCAGTGCCATGCTCGGTGTGCCATTAAGCAGCCTATATAGGCAGCTTAAGTTACTGAGAGAGTGGAATTTGATCGAAGAAAGTCCAATCGACAAAACCTTGATCATCGGTCCGGCAGCACTGCTTCTGATGCGCAGTTACGAAAGTAGCCAGCATGATTTGGAAGAGATTGATGCGGTGCTAAATCGCTTGCAGAAACAGACAGGTGAAATGGCTGCATACATGGTCCCCGTTGGGTATAGAGCCTTGTGTGTGAGCCGTAAAGAGAGCATGCAGGCACTCCGTTGCAGTTATGTCCAGGGTCAGAGCCAACCATTGTTACGGGGTGCCTCATCCACAGTTATGCTGGCGTATCTTCCGGAATCGCGCAGAGACAAAATTTTGCGCCATTTTGGCCAAGATCCCGCCAGCAAAGTGTGGTTAGAGAAGTTTGAACGGATTCGAGATCAAGGCTTTGCGATGAGCAGCTCTGAAATCGATCCGGGTGTGTCGGGGCTTAGCGCTCCGGTGATGAAAGGAACTAAGCTGGTGGGGGCGGTTTCGGTAATGGCACCGGCTGATCGCATCGATAGTCACCAGAATAAAATCATTTTGCATCTACAACAGGCAGCAAGGGCGCTGCCGCCAGAAAGGTAAAGACTATGCTAGGGCTATTTCGACGTAACACATACCACTCAGTGTCAACACTGACTCAGCGCATGGCGCTACTTACGCTATGTGAACGAATTCAGCCCTTGAGTCTACCTCAGTACGAACAGGCAGAGCAGAGTTTAGAGAGCTTTTATGATTGGCTGTTTGATCTCTCAAGTATCAAAGCGCCTGCGTATGCTGGTCACTATACTTTACTTAATAGTGATAAAACCCGCTTTTCTGAGCAGCTTGAACTGCTGTCGACTAGTCATCAATTACCTGTGATCGTGACCAACTGTCACGAGTCAATTCTGAGTGTGTTGAGTGGTTTCGTTGGCAGAAATCGTGATGTTGGCATTGTGAGTATCGGTCCATCTTTTCAGCTTAAAGCGACGTTAAATGTCGAACTGGGAAGCGCGTTTCACTTTGCTTTGTCTCGTTACAACGAATGTCGCTTGCTGTGCCTTGGTATTGATGACACCAATCAAGACAGTAAAACGTTCGAGTATGCGGAAGATCTTGGCTGTAACTGGCTACTGAACCAAGAATGCGATTTCCGTCATCGCCTGACAGTAAAGCAGAATGTTGCGACGTATCTGTCGCGTTGTGATGATGTGGTGGTGGACATCGACTTGGCGAGTTTATCGAAAGAACCACGTTGGGATGGTGAAAAATCCCTTGATGTCGATATGGTGCTGCGCATGGTTGGTCAATGCCTTGAGTCGAAAAAAGTTCGCGCCATCCAATTGACTGGTTTACGTGATAGCCATTGGTATTCACGCCATACCAAACATATTCTCCATGAATTGTGTCAGCGCTTTGCGCGCAGCGACAACGAATTTACCAAGTCCTAAGAATCAAAAAGCTGGCATCTCAGCCAGCTTATTTTCCCTAATGGGATTTACTATTGAGCTTTGTTGCTCGGAGTTTTATTCGATTCTTTCCAATATTGAATTCGAATTCGATGCAACTGAGCTTTTCTAGTTTTTTTCATAATGAATACCTCACTATTACAACGTCGTTCCCTAACAGAACGGCTTATTATTGTCTTGGCGTTTATAACAGCTAGTTTATTTTTCGATTGATACAACAAGTTCAATCTACCTATGGCTCGAACCGCGAGCGAGGATCCTGATCACGATATGATGCAGGTTTATGTATCGGTTTTAAGCCTGATAACGATCATTATCTCAACTTGACTTAAAACTCAATCATTTCAGTATAGACCAGTTTTTTCCAATATAGTTCATAAACAATATCTTAATACGCATATTTAAGACGATGATCCAAAAAGACTCGGATCTGACTATTGACAGCTGATCCTAAATCTTCATGTTTCTTCACTCTAACGATGAATTGTGAAACTAATACGACAAATTTCGCAGCGAAATACTGAATAGCCGGGGATAAGTGTGTTGGCATCATGCTATGCGTCCCACCAACTAGCAAATTAGTTAACTATTTACACTGGGTGTAAAAAAGTACCAAACAAGGACGACTCGCGGCTATTGGCTTGAGATGAGAACGGTATTCGATAAAATTCCATGCTTCTATTGATTATGTTTAATTTGAAAATAACAAGGAGCGTTTATGGACGTTATTGTGGGTAGCACCAACACCGATGGTACCGGTTCTTCTGTGAATCTTAGCGAGGACAACGGCTATTTGGTGGATGTTCCAAACGTCGATAGCGACGATTATTATTATGAGTTTTCTCTGGATAATGGCCTATATATCTCGAGAGATCTTATCCTGAGCGGTGGGTACGACTACACCTTAGTCAGCAATACCTCTATATGGAATACCACCGGGCTCAAAGAGGTTGAAATCATCGATAATGATTCGTGGCTTCTACGTGTTTACGATTTTGTGGATGTGAATGTGGAAGGCGGTGCGATGAATCTTTCGATTATTGACGCTAAGCGCGGCGTGATCGACACCAGCAGCGATACTGCAGGCGGTGGCAGCATCATCACAATCAACCCGTACAGTAACGGGGATAGTTGGAGCAATTTGTTTGAAGTGACCACAGGAAGCGGGCGAGATAAGGTCTATTTCGGCGAAAGTACTGTCTTTTTCGATACCAGTGGTGAAACCGATCCAACCAGCCGTTGGACGGAATTTGAAGTCGATTTGGGCGACGGTGACGACTATTTCTATTACAACCTCAACAAAGAAGCTTCGAGCGATCAAACGCGTTATGTCGACGGCGGAGACGGTTACGATCGGCTGTATATTTACCAAGAAAGTGATGTGTTGCAGTTTGAGAATTTTGAATACATCAGTGGCGTAAGTGTCACGTTAGATGCGTGGTTGCTTGAACACAATGGCTCAGCAGAAGAAGGTTTAACGGTCTATACCAATGAGGTTTATCTTTCTGATGAAGTGGACAGCGTGTCGATTGTGGAAGGTGAAACCGACAGTTCACTCGATACTGTGACGGTCAACATTGGCGATGATAGCTACATCTTATTAATGGATTCGGACGACCTTGTCTTTGATGGTGAGTACGTATAGTTTTACGCAGCGTTACATCTGAAATCGCTAAATCAATGAATAAAAAAGCTGGCCTACGCCAGCGTTTTTATTGGAGCTCGTGCAAGCATATCACTAAGCCGCGAGCATCTGTTTGGCCAGTTCTCGTCCATGCCCTCGATGCGCATCTATGGTCTGCGCAAAGGTTGCCGAAACGCTCAGCAAGCGAGAATCTGCATGTTCAGCCAGATAGAGCGCTTTATCTTTGTCTGTGGCGAAATCATCCCATTTACTATGGATATCTTTAGCAAAATGCAAGATTGCGGCTAATTTTGGCGAGATATCGGCATCTCGTGGATCGGGGTAATGTTCGATAGCATCGACCATTTCGTCTGGAAACTTCCAGCTTTTGGCTAATATCGCCCCCAAGGTCGCGCCGCAGACATCGAGAACGTCTTCTTGCGCCGAAATAATATCTTGTCCACCAAGCACTTTACTGTTGATGATCAGTGCTTTTTCCGGCTCTAATGTATGAATCATTAACTCGCCAATATTATGCAGCACGCCAGTGGTAAACACTTCATCAACATCCATTTTGACCGCGCGAGCGATTTGGCTTGAAATGACTGAAATCTCAAATGTGTCACTCCAATACTGCTCCATATCCAAAGTTTCAATATTCGGAAAAGCGCTGGAAAGCACCGAGGCAACAACTAAGGTTTTTACTGGACCAGATCCGACACGAATCAATGCTTCGTTGACCGAAGTGACGGTTTTATTACCCCCAAAATGGGCGGAGTTTGCCATGCGTAGCAGGCGCGCGCTTAATACTTGATCCATAGAAAGTTTTTGCGCCAGGAGTTTAAAATCCACTTCGTCTTGATTGACCAACTCGAGAAGCTCTTGCAATATTTTTTGAATTCTAGGTAATTCGTTAAGGCGAGAAATTAACGGCGCATGATTCATTATTATTCTCCTTATTATACGGGTACCTATTCACTATAGATGAGGTTAAATTATTCATGCAAAAGTTTGATCTCAGACTTTACGCTAACAAGGGAAGTGGGATTGATAAATGTGTTGGTGTGAAAAGCGACTGCCTAGCAAAAGAGCTAGGCAGTCGATCATTGTGGGTAGTGTGAAGAATTTTACGATTTAGCCATCAAGGTCATTCAGCCATCAAAACCATATTGATCAAACGCTACAGCGTTATGTGCGTGCAAACTTTCTTGATGATCCACTTTAAAGCGATAGCCAATAAGCCCGCTAAATTCATTTAGTGCGTTCTTAAGCCGTCTTGCGGCATCTTCACAAAACAGCAAGTTCTCTGCGTTTAGCTTGGCGAAGGCTTGTTCGTCTTCGCGTTTGACGGCAGTTTGTACTGGCGTACCGATAGCGGCTTCAAAATATTCAATCAATTCGCGAAGATCTGGGCAGACAATACCATTCCAACGCAGTTGTAGGTTGGCAAAAGAACGCTGACTATGAGGCGTTGCGATTGATCCTTGCGCGGATTCGATCCACTTGAGTAAGGTCTCTTTATCAATCGCATCTTGATCAAATTGCTGGTCGATCGCTTGAGCGAGCAACTGCTGAGAGAGTGACGCCGAACATGGGCAAGTACTCGAATAAGGAATGGTTATCTCAACATCGCTAAAGCTGGCGTTTGGTGTTTGTGTGAAGGTTAGTGCGACATGATAGGCTTGATAACCTGCTTGTTGGCTGAGTAGTGATGTTTTTCTCAGCGTAAGATCAAAGCTAAGTTTGAGCTGCGCGCTTTGGCTGATGCCATGTTGGGTTTTGATTCCCGTGTCTAAAAGATCCGTTATCTGCCCTGCGCTCAAGTGGGAGTGGGCAAGTTGTTGATACAGCAATCGGTATAAGCGTGACATATGAATGCCTTTGGCGTCGGCTTTATCCAAACTTACATAGATATCGGCTTTGGCGGCAACTTGAGTTGAATCAACGGCACTAATGGCAACAAAAAAAGGCACGGCGATATCAGACATGCCTACCCACTGTAGGGTGCTCGGGTTACGAGCTTTGTCCGCCATTGTGATATCGGGCAACGAGTGTGATTGGTTCATAGCGTGTATAACATTACTTATTGGTCAGTGTAAAAGCTTTGCGGGGTCGCTCAGCCTTGAAAGATGCAGCGCTTCGGCGGCGCTGCGATTAGTGTTTGGTATGTGTGGTTTGCTCACGACTGCGACAGCGTTTGCACAGACATTCTAATTCTATCTGTGGCGCGATAACTTGAAAGTCGTCATCTTTTATCTCGCTCTTAAGCGATTCAATCACCGATCGGCTGACATGTTGTTCTTTGATTTGATGGCACTGTTTGCAGATCAGAAATACCACGCCGCTATTGGTTCCGTCATCGTCAAGTAGGTGAGTGCACAGAGCAAATTTGTTGATTGAATGCAGCCGATGAGCAATGTGAATGCGCTGAAAAAAATCCAGAATTCGGTATACGGAAACTGCAGGAATTGATTCACCAAACTGTTGCTGACAGAAATCGACTAACTCGTAAGCCGATAAGGCGCGTTTAGAGTGTAATAAACTCAGCAAAATGGTTTGACGTTTTGGTGTTAGCGTCGAGCCATGTTGGATACACAAGCGCTTCGCTTGTGCGATTGTCCGTTCGATATTCGTCATGAAAACACCCTTAATCGCAATAGTGGGGAAGGTGAAACGACACTTTAGTCGGCAATGACATCCAGTGAGAGAAACAGACGCCGAGTGTGGTTTTTCGGCGTAGGCGACCGATGGACAACGGCATGCTCCTCATTACCTTCCCAGAGGCTGCCTTTGAGTAACACCACGTCTGCACGCCGAGCCGAATTAATCTGTTCAGCGTGATGGAAAAGCCCGGCTTCGATGTCAGTGATATTGGCGTCTCGTGCTCCAAGCTTTGTGCGGTCAACGTCTGAATCATTCAGCCATTCGGTTCCAAAGCCGCTATAGGCTGTGACTAATCGACAGCCAACGCGGTCGACATGAAAACGAGGGCACATCGCTTGATCCATGGTTGCTAATCGAAGTCCGACTGTTTGGCACTCAAACAGTACCGTGAACATATCGACAAGTTGTGCAATATCGGCGCTAAGCATTGCGCCGCATTGGTATTGTGCAAGTTTTTCACCCAGCACTTGTTGCGCCTCTTCGGCGCTCACTTGAGCGGCAATTTGCAATTGCATACCTTGGCTTAAATCAGCGTCAATTTGCTTGGATAGGGTGTCTTGCAGGGCTCGCTGCCATACCACAATGTTGTGCTGAGGCTCGAAAATACCAGTGAGTATCAGCGGTGAATCTGCAATGGCAGAGCGACAGTTGGACGTTTCAGCATGGTCGACTGATGCCACTTGCGCTGTTGTCGTCGCGTTCTGGTCTTCACTGCTATTGACTTGAGTCCGCTGCATTCTATGTTCCATGGATTCGCCGTTGAAAAAACTTATTTATAAAATGTTATAACATAACAAAATGGGTTGCATCAAATAGATCGATAGATTTGCAAATTGGCGAGAAAAAGGCAGTTTTGGTGCAAATGAGGAGTGGAGTGGGGTGGACGCGTAGAAAATCGACAACGGCAGTGTCGGGCATAAACACACCGTTATCACGCGCGTTCAGCGAGTATCTGTTTGCATCTCTCTCATGCCTATGGCGCAGGTTAGGACGCTTTTCTCTTGGCTTAACGCTGAGGGTTTGATGGTGCATCTCTTGACATTTTACCGAACGGACATCTGTTATCTTTCATCAAATTGACCTGCTGTTGATGAAATTATTGGTCTATCTCCTCTACTATTTAGTTCATGGTTAATGATCAAAATAGGTGTTGAGAATATGGACAAGAAGGAAATCCAGCACACAATTGCGGATATAAGTTTATTAGCTGCGATGACCGCTCTGGTGACCCCTTTCGTTCTGAGCACCTCGTCCAGTGACTTATATCGGCCGGTGAGTGATTCGTCTGGGCAAGTCATGGCGATCATTTCTGATTCTGCTGCTTATCCTGGCGGCTGGATAACCTTTACTTTGCTAAGCATGGTTGCGTTGTTTCGCAATAATCTTCCTAGTCAGGTTCTGCTTAAACGTATTGCCTTATACGCGCTGATTTTTTTGATAGGTTTCTTGGGCAAAAATGCCATTAAGCAATTAACTGAATCCCCCAGGCCTTACACTGAAGTTATGACCCAAGAGTTGTTGCTGCCAAACCCGATGCATTTCTACAAATTAGATAAACGTCAGCAGCAGGAATTAATTGAGCGAATCGATGGCAAAATCAGTCACTGGCGCACGGATTTCTGGCAGGATGAAAAGAACTTTGCATTCCCATCTGGGCATACCGTATTTGCTGCCACTTGTTTGCTGTTTTTTGGTGGCATATTCATTCGCCAGCAACGTTTTTTACTGGCAAGTTCGTTGGTAATTTGGGCTTCGCTGGTGGCCTATAGCCGCGTATGGCTTGGCATGCATCGCCCAGCAGATTTGTTTGGCGGCATCGTTTTTGTTGCCATTTTGGCACTGTTTTTACCCCTGCTCAGCAAAAAAGCTTTTGAGTGGCTTCCTGTTCAATACCGTCGTCATTGGTTTAAGTTATCTCTCTAACCGTTATTTCTGGATAGCGGTTATCTCACCAAGGGTTCACGATGTAATCTAGTTGCTCGACTAGATGTATTCCCACCGATTCTCTCTCACACCTTCTCATTCCAAACCAATGCCAATTGTTGATGAGTTTGGATAAAGTCATTTTTCAATTCGCAATAGCGCGTGATGTCATTGTTGCAGCGTTTCGCCGCTTCGCGTTTTAGCTCGCCGTAAGTTGCGGCAATGTCAGGAAAAGCTCGTAAATAATCACGAAATGCCAAATGACGCTGCGCTCCGAACGACCCCGCCAAAAACGCGTGAATTTGATGGCTACGTAAATTCCCGCCCTTGTGAAAATATCGTCGGCCTGCTATTCCACATTCACCTAATGCGACATAACCCAGTGTTGCGAGCTTTGGCGTTTCCCTGTCCAGGACTTCTAAGCTCTCGACTTCAAGCAAAATATCGATAACGGGTTTGGCGCACAATCCCGCAACCGACGTACTGCCGATATGATGAATGGCAACGAGATTGGTCGTGCTCAATGCCAACTGCAGTGAACTGTGTTCTTGCTGATAACGTTCGAACCAAACTAATTGGTAATCCATAACCTCGATAATTCGCTGAGTTGGTTGGGGTGGTGTAGATGTCGGCATCTCGATTGACCTTTTAATAAAGTGCGATAGTACACATAAAAAAAATCCCCCGCATTAGCGAGGGATTATCTTTAACGTCGAAGCGAGGAATTACGCTTTGAACTGAGCAGGAAGGTCTGCAATATAAACCGCAGGTACGCCTTCGAAATCACTGGTAAATAGCACGCCGTCATCACCTGGTGTGAATGATGGGTGTGGGTGAGTGATTTGACGGTCGCCGTCAAGTACGTCCCAAGAAGTGCTGTGTTTACACAGTTTCTGCGCCGTTTTCGCTTTGGTGTTCAGTACGTACAAGAATGGGTCATTCTCGATGTCGTAGCTTTCTGCGTCTGCAACGTCAACCGGAGCATCACAGCCATCACCAACCATTAGCGTGCCATCAAAGTTACTCATTAGGTGAGAACATGGTGGCATAACCATCACTTCTTCGTTTTCTAGTGTCTCTGGGTTCGCTTTGTAGATTACTCGATCCGATTGACCTTTGAAGTAAGAAACGTAAGCCATTGCACTACCATCTGGAATCCAGAATTCGTGAGTACAAGATTCGCCTTCTGCGTGTTCTTTGATCTTACGAACATTGCTGCCGTCTTCGTTCACTAGCCACATACGCGCGTCAACGAGGTCGTGAGGACCCTCGTGACAGAAGCCCACAGTGCTGTCATCAAACGGACGGTAGATTGGGTGACCAAGCCATGCTTTGTCTTGGTGAACCACTTCTAGATCGCCAGTTGCGATGTCAACTTTGATTAGGCGACAAGTTGGGTTGGTGTGGTAGAACTCCGCAAATTTTTCCCAAGAAGTCAGTGGCGCCCAATCCGCTTTAAGGATTTCGATGCCCACAAGCTTGGTGCAGTCTGAGTTAGCAACCCAAGTACCGTAGCCTTTCCATTCTGCATCAACGGTGTAAACCACGCGCTCTTCAAGAGACTCAAGGTCAACTTGCATTAGGTTCAGCTCGTTTTTCACGTAGAAGAACGATTTGTCGTCAGTTGCGATGAAACCACCAAAGGTGTTGTCGCCAGCGCCTTCAGTAAGCTGAGTCGCTTTTTGAGTGTTCAGGTCAACAAGGTAGTAGTTGCGGTTACCGTCAAAGTCGCCCGCAAGTAGGAGCTTTTGTCCATCCTGAGTAAAGCATTTTTGGTAAAAGTAGTTACGGTGACAAATCACATCTTTTGGTGTGATTCGAGTCACTTTCACTTGTGTATCGCTATCAACAAAAGTTTCAAACTCTAGGTTGATAATATCGCCTTTCGCCATGGAAAATCTCCTGTAAATAAAACAAGGCTGCTAACGGGGGTTAGCAGCCTATTCATGAATCAAGTTTATCGAACTGTCGCTGTTTTACTGCTGATCTCACCGATATTGGCACTGCGCTTCAACGCGTAACCAACCAGGAAGACGGCGGCGGCACAGCCAAAGAATACTAAGCGTCCCCACATTGGGTTTGGAATCAGTACCATCAAGCACAGACCCGCAGCCATGTAAATTACTAGCGTACCCAGTTTCGCACGTTGCATACGGTCAACGATGTCTTGGCCTTCTGCAGCAACAACATCAGTATTAAGATCTTTAAAGAACTCATCTGATTGTACTTTGTTGCTATCTGCTTGCTCTTTGTAGAACAGAGTGGTCAAGCAGTAGAAACCAGCGGTTAGGAATAGGTGCGCTGCGATAGTGATCATGGTTTTCATCTCGCCCGCTTCGCGTGCAGTGATGTTTTCCATACCAAACCAGTTAGCAACGGTTTGTGGAGTGAATACAGTAACCACTAGGTAAGAAACGAACATACCGAATACAACCGTCGCCCATGGTGCCCATTTTGGCGTCTTACGGATAAGTACGCCTAGGAATAGTGGCACTAGGATTGGTGATTGAAGTAGTGTTGCTACTTGCATCATCAAATCAAACAAGCTTAGGTGCTTCAGTGAGTTGAAGAACTGAGCCATCAGGATAACTAGGATACCGTTAACAAGACATGCGATTTGACCAGCGCGTAGCTGCTCTTTATCAGTTGCTTGACCTTTACGCATGATAGGTGCGTAGAAACTACGTACGAAGATACCTGAGTTACGGTTAAGTGCTGAGTCCATAGAAGACATGGTTGCAGCAAATAGACCAGCCATTAGTAGACCAACAGTACCTGTCGGCATGGTCTCACGAGCAAATACTAGGTAAACCGCGTCACGTGCTTTTGCGCCAAGTGCAGGGTATGCAGAAGCCGCGTCTGGGTACATGATTGCCGAAGCCCATGGTGGGATGAACCAAATGATTGCACCAACAACCATCATACCAAGAGCAAGTAGCGCAGCTTTTGATGCGTTGTTTGAGTCTTTTGCGTTAAGGAAACGGTAAGACTCCTGCATGTTGTTGATACTTTGTAGTTGCTTCACGATGAAGAACACAAAAGAACCGACAAGCAGCAGTGGGTAGTTCATGTCTGGGCCAGTAACGAAGCCGCCAGGGAACTTGTTGACGATTTCAGCTGGGCCGCCAACGAAGTACAGAGCAACTGCCGCACACGCTACAGAAATAACCGCAACCACAAGCGTCTGAATAAAGTCAGATGCAACTACGCCCCATGCACCACTCAATAGAGAGATGATAAGTACCGCAGCACCGGTTACGTAAATCGTGGTGATGATGTCAGCGTTAAATACAGCAGACGCAAATACGCCCAGACCGTTTAGCCAAACACCCGCGTTGATCACACTTAGTGGGATGATTACCCATGTGAAGAACTGCTCGTTACCATTGCCGTAACGGCGTTTAACCGCTTCGGTTGGTGTATCTACACGCATGTTGCGGAAACGGCGTGCAAAGAAGAAGTAGGCGAATACATACGCCACCATGTTACCAACGAATACCGCAAGAACTGCGAAACCGTCGTTAAATGCTTTACCAGCTGCACCGGTGAAGGTCCAAGCGGAAAACTGAGTCATAAAGGCAGTCGCCCCGACCATCCACCAGAGCATCTTACCGCCCCCGCGGAAGTAGTCACTGGTACTATTGCTAGCCATCTTCTTAAATATCAGACTGATCGCCACCATAAGGGCGAAATAGCCTGCAATGACAAGGTAATCATATTGCATAACGTCATCTCATAACTTAACTAAATTCGTTCGGCGTATTTTCTACGAAAAAATTAAAAACTTATGTGATTAATATCAAAACAGTGGTTCACTTTTGCCTGCCATTCTATAAATGTGACCACTCTCTCGTTCCTGATACGCGAAACAAGTTGGAATTTTTAAAGTATAGTGGTTGCATATTCTCGGCAGGCCTTTATTCACCGAGTCTCATAGACAATAAAGCTTAACTAGGCAAGTTCTCTTAAAGCGTGGAATGTTTGATGATGGGCTTGTAACCAAGCCGATTTTGAGATAACAGGCGGGGTTGAATGCAGCAAGATGTTATCTACTTGACCGCCAAGTAACTGCTGAGTCAGCACTTCGGTGACTAAGCTCAATTCAATACTGGAACCCAGCTGTGGTTGGTGAGCAACGAATGTGTGGACGGTTAACTCTTGGCTGCGATCATAAGCTTCAATGATCAGTGGCAGCGTCAGTCCGGATAGCGAAGCGGCGATCTTACCTTTCTCGTCACTGCAAAAGTAAGCGCGATTACCGACTCTATCCAGCACAGTGAACTGAATTGGAAAGCGCATTAATGGCTGGTGGACATGTAAAGTAATATTCAAGTCTTGAGCGATAGATAAGTTTGGCTGCCAATCCGAAAATATTTTCGCAAGTGTGTATTCACTTACCTCTTTCGCGCTGATTTGGTATGGCTCATCAACCAAACGCTGGGTGTTATGCTGCTGATTGTTGGCTTCGATAAATCGTGACTCGTGCGGGTAAAACCATTGCGGGTTACCGTCAATATCGCGGCCAGACATTTTGTCCCACTTGGCAATATGTGAGTCAAACTCACAGTCGATGTAAGCGCAGTGGCCAATCGTATTTGGATCGGCGTAAAAACCATCGTCAAATTGAGTGGTTGGGTGCCAAGGTCTGCCGAGCGCATAACTGTTGGCTGGCACATTCGCTTCTTTAGTTAAGCGGCAGTGCTGAAACACCAAGCCAAATTTCTGGGTGATCGCCGTGCAAGGCGCGGCAACATAACCCATAGGCTCAGCGCTGGTTGTGCCGATGCGATGGCGAGCAATGATGTCACAATCCCAAAACAGCGCGGTGCCGCCGCCAAAAATAAAATCCACCGTGCCCATGATGGTGCACTGCTCAAAGTAGCTGCGACCTGCACTGACGTACAAAGTATCGTGATAACTGTCTAGCGTGACGTGCTTGAATTGTGCTTTGTCGCCATGTTCGCCGATCAAAAGTGCCACCGCTTGAGTGTGAGTCAGTTTGCTTGGATCATCGGCGGGTTTGGCAAAATTCGCTTCATAATCAAAAGCGTTTTTAATCGTCAATGAGGTGGCGGAGAATCCGCAGGCATCGATATTGACGGTTCGGCTGCCGTAAGTGCCAGGAATTTTGCCATCATGACGCAACATGCCGTTGGCACAACTGCCAACAATGATGGTGTTTTGTTGCTGTTCGCCGATCAAATGGACATTTGGGCGAGTAATGTTAAGACGTTCTGAATAAATGCCACTGCGCAGGTAAATAACATAATTACTGTCGTCATCTGGCGCAGCGCTTAATGCCTCACCTATGGTTAAAAAATCGCCGTCACCTTGAGAGTCGACGACCACATCATAAAGTGCCCATTCGGCAGGTGATTGGGCAAAATGTTTTTGATAAGGCATTAAGTTATCTAACAATAATAATGAACCGTTGTTTTATTTTAATGTTTTTGGTTTATAAAACCGTGACGTGCGAGGACTTTATCGACAGTGAATGCTGAGAAAGTGTCGCAAAAACAAAAAGAGCCTCAAAAGAGGCTCTTTCCTATTGTGGGCTGACGTGTTTTGTTACCACGTTTTGGTGCAATTTACTGGGTTAACTTACCCGCGCCTGAGTTGTCGATAACTTGTTTTTCTAGGTTATCGGTTGGTTTCAGCAAGTAGCTGTATGTTTTGTTTGGAATCCAGTAGCTGGCGTTTGAGTTAGGATCCAAAATTTCTAACTTAGCATTACTTTTGCTTTTTTCGGCTTTTTTCGTGGCGACATCAATTAAGTTCACCGCTTTGCCATTGAGCACCATATTTTGCGCATAGTAGTAAGAGCCACATTGCGCTTCGCTCCAGCCTTGCTTGATGCATTTGTTTTTATTGCTTTGCTTTGAGCTAAAACCAATCATTTTATTGATGATGTCTTTCTCTTTACCCGGTACGTTAAACACGTTGTTCTCAGCAAAGATTTTACCAGCTGTGCCTACCATCATTGCATCGCCCAAACGGTATTTTGGATATGGCGATTTGCGGTAGTCGACGTTATACACGTTGTTGTAAACGTGGACGCGGCCAAAGCGGACTCGCGGCATTCGTTGACCTGTGGTGTCGTAAAAATTGTCGTGCATGGTGACATCCAGTGCACTCGGGCCATAACCGGTCAATTTATTGGCTGAGTCCGAACCGCCAATCAAGCCAACTTTGTCGTGATGTTTGAACTGGTTGTGGGAAATGGTGACTTTGGTTGATGCGCCAACCACATCAAGTAGGGCATCGTGGTGCTGAACTTTTTGGGTTTTTTCGTTGTATGGCGCTTGCCAAACCGGCGGGAATTTATCGTCGGTGCGGTCACCATCGCTAAAGCTGTTGTGATCAATCCAAACTTGGCTCGCGTTTTCCACTGTGATGTTGTCGTATTCCGAATTCCAACGTCCACCACGAATCTTACATCCGGTCGGATTGGTTTTATCGTCGACATACACATCGCTGCAGTTGCCTTGGCCGAACTCTTTTTTGTCGACTTTAAATGAGTCTCGTGGCCCCCAACCTGGGAAGTCATCAAACGCGTCAGTGAAGTGAATATTGCGGATCACGATATTTTCGGCTTTGAAGTTGTATGGCTTCTCTTTATTAGCTTCGCGATCAAAGCGCAGTTGGCCTAAACGTAATTGACCATGTTTGATTTCTGCGTCAGCGCCAAGGCCAATAATTGACGTGTTTGAACCTACGCGCAGCACAATGTGTTGACTCTGTTTTTTACTAAAACATTGGCGCAGCGATTCCAACTCGCCGCTGAGTTCTGGTGGTCGGCCATTAACCAAAGATTGTTTATTCCACTCATGTGGCAGATAGGTTTTTAGGTATTGGTCGAAAAATACATCGTAGGAGTTAAATTTATTTGAGCACATCGCCATGTAGTGCTCAGGCTTGATCGCGTTGCCATTTTCATCGGCGTTAAGATCAATACTGCCTTTCACATAAATGATTTTTTTTTGATGAGAAGGTTCTACCCACGCGCCATCGGCGGTTATCGCAGGTTTGCCATCGTATAAAGCATCCAGCAGTTGCTGGCGGTTAGTGACGGTATAAACGCGCTCGGCAGGCGCGCCGCATCCGCCCGTTGCACCTTCGGCCCAGCCAGTTGCGCCAAGGGAAGAAGGGTTAGAGTCTGTGGCTTTGGAACAGCTATTGTCAGCGGCCATGGCTGGGAAGGCCATCACCAATGGCAGCGTCAGCAGAGGAAATGTTTTCATAAATAGGCACCTAATGTGTTGTTATTATTCAATCATCATGGAGCAAAAAAATAAGGCTTAGCCAATGTTGCGCTAAGCCTTAAATATCAAGATTACTTGGTGGTCAGTGCTTTGAGTTGTTGCACTTCACTTTGACCTGGTACGGTTTCAGTGGAAGAGATTTTCGCCGCTTGTTTTAGTTTCAATAAGTTAGCTGAATCAACCGCTTGGCCTTTGTCGTTCACGGTTTTGCCGTTTTCAACCAAGTAGTTGTCTTGGGCGGTATCGGCATTCACTACATCGCTGTACTGGCTTGGTACATAGAAGCGGTATGAGCGGTTACCTGTAAACGTACCTTGTTTCACTTTTTCAGTGTAAGGGCTCTTACGCAGTAAGAAGTTGAAACGAGTGTTGTCGATAGAGACGTTATTCTCTAGCACCAAAGCGCCTGGGTTGAAGTTATCGGTAAAGCCATCCATGTTGTTTTGGAACGCGAGGTTGTTCTTAACAATATGAGCAACCGGTAGGCCTTCGCCGCCGAGTTTAAAGCCGTTACCGCGAGTACCGCCTTTCTCATGAACGGTCAAGGTTTGGCCGTTTTTGTACGAGATCGAATCTAAAATGGTTACCGCACCGTTAGCGCCGTCTTCCACTTTGTTAAACAGATCCCAGCCGTCATCGATGTTGTGGTGAGAAACACAATGAATGAAGGTGTTGCCATCGCCAACTCGCATCTTGGCGGCAAAGCCGTCAGCGTTAATTTGCGAATCATCCATATTGTTGTAGCTTTCGCTGTTTTCTACCACGTTGTAGCTTGCCCACAATGCGCGGCCAATGCCGGCATTTGAGGTAATTTGGAAACCGGTGTCGGGCGCATCGTGAGTGAGCATGCTATCGAAGTGGTTGTGACTGCCGTGAACAATATAACGTGCGCCGTCCACCTCGATGTTTTCAACATTCCAGTAGCTCGCTTCGTGCATCACATCGCCAGTAAAACGCACGCCATCTTTGGCGATCAGGTTTTTGGCTTGCTCTGGTGTGCCGCTGGCGCTAACCGGTAGAGTGATACCGCTGTAAGTGCCTGGTTCAAGCGTGATGGTGCCGCCAGGTGCAACCAGCTCAACCGCTTGAGCTAAAGTCATACGACCATTGCTGCCGGTTGGGTTGACCACAATGTTCATTGGATCTTTGAGCGAAACTTTAGTGACGGTTTGAGAATAGGATTTTGGCGTTAAATCTGGGCCTTCGGCGGGCGTGTAAGTTACATCAAATTGCTGTTGATTGGCTTTGAGTGTGGTGTCAAAGCTAAACATTTCGCCAGCGCTGACCGCCGCGCCATCGAGCAGTTTGGTACCATTTTGGCTGACGCTGTAAGTGCCAGAATAGTTAGCGCGAGATTGCAATGTGTAATTGGCAATCGCAGATTTGTCTGGCGATGCTTGCTGCAGCACAACGTCATCTAAGGTCGCTTTATATAGAGGCGCATCTTCGGTGTTGGCTTTGGTGAGCGAAATTTGCACATCGCTAACGGTGATTTTGGCGTTACGTGAAGCAAAGAAGCCTACGTATTGGTAGTTCGGATCTTGAACTTCGACGATATTCGCGTGAGCCCCTTTTAGCTCTTCGGTTTGCTGCTGTTCACCGTTGTCGTAAGACACGATGTAGCCGGTATCGGTGCGAGTCAAAGACATTTTGTACGGTTTGTCACTGCCAAACGGTACGCCTTTAACAAACTCATCGCGACTCATGCGGTTACCGCCGGTTCCCCAAGGTTCGTAAATCCCTTCGCGGAAGTTCGCGTTGACATTCACAAGGCCATTGGTGGCTTTTTTATTGGCGCGCAGCACGTTCATCACCATGTTGGATGCAGAAGGGAACTCTTCAAGGCCTTCTGGCTGCGGATTCAAGCGTGGTTCACCGATAATGTCACGCACCATAATGCCAGCGCCTTCTTGACGGTTCGGTTTGGAACCGGTTTCAGGACCAAGCTGATCAAGGGTAACGGTGGCCGAAATGGTGAAATTCACATCGGTTGGTAATTTGGTGTAGTAGAAAGTCACCCCTTCATGGGAGTTGGCTAACTTGCCGCCGCGGCTTTCAACCGTAAAGGTTTTTGCCAATGGGCCTGGTGTGGCAGGTTGACCGTTGACTAACACTTCGTTAGTGCCGATTTTGTTCGGCAAAATGGTGGAGCCAAAATTGAGGTCAGTGGATTGACCAAAAGTGATCGCTTGCCAAGTTAAATCGCTGGCATCAAGCGAAGAAGAAGCCGTGGTTGACGTATTTGTACATGCAGAAAGCATTAGAGCAGAAGAAATGCACAATGCAATGTTGGTTTTTTTCATTATATTGATCCTCGAATAGGCCTATTAGGAAGCAGTGGATGACTTTCCCCAATAGGCCTGGTGCTTTTATGATTTAAATCGTGTTATTAGAAGCTGTATTTCATACCAACACGGTAACGAGGTTTCCAAGTGTCTTTCTCTGAACTACCTTCTTTCTTCTCTGGAGTTACACCGAATTCCGCAAATGGTGACCAACCGTTACCCCATTTGTATTCAGCTTTAAAGTTGATCTCAGTGAAGCCATTCTTATTGCCTTTCCAAGATTCATCGCCTTCTTCTTTAAAGGTGTAATCGGTTGAACCACTTAGAGACCAGTCTTCAATGCCTTTATAACCTAGGCCAACGGTCCAGCGGTTGTAGTGCGAATCATATTCGCCATTTTTGAGTTTGTAGTTGTAACGATGACGGAACGAAGTTGACCAATCGTCGTTAATTTTGTAACCCAAAGTTAGGTTTAACTGGTGGTTATGGCTGCTTGAGTCATTTTCAATTTTATATTGAGGAGTCAGATCGAAACCGTTACCGAGTTTCATCTTATAGCTGATGTTAGCTTGGTTACCTGCATCAACAAATTGGTCAAAATCAAAGAAACCGTCGCCGCTTTTATATTTAGCTTCAACTTCAAAGCCAACGCCATTAGCGAAACGATGGCTAACCGCAATACGGTCTTTATGTACTTGATCATTTCCTTCGAATTCAGGCGTCCACTCGTGACGCATGTTGATGGAAACCGCGTGAGCCGCTGTGCTGGTCACTGCTAGTAGAATGGCAGAGGTAAGTAATTTAGTTTTCATATCGAAACACCGTTTTGTTATTGTCTGTTCGAGTTCTAATCTATGCGTAAAGGTTCCCCATTTGAAGTCACTTTTGACCAAAGCGTGATCTATGAAATGGTGTTTCAATAAAATAGCTACAATTATTGTGATCTTATTAATAATTTGATGATTGCTATTATTAATAGAATTTAGATAGCTTTAGGAAAATATTTGATTTAGATCAATTAGACGAAAGTTTAATATATATTCTCAGTTGATGTCTGTATTTATTTTCATTAGTGAAATTATTAATTTATCATACTTTTTGATGAGTTAAATGGCTCGGTGTTCCCATTCTTACGTAGGTATTCATTAGTTCCTAATCAAACTTATCATTCCGTAAATAATGTGATTTAACGCACGATTTTATTTTTCCTATTTTAAATTTTTTATTTTAAGCTTCGAAATTAATGGTGATAAATAAACGTATTTTAATTTTAATATTCAAAATGAAACTGCATTTCACATTTTTTAAGTTTTTATTGATAAAAGAATATTCAAGATCACATTTACGCGAAGATGGGCTGGTTAGAAATATTTAAAAGCGTTTAATAAAAGGGCAAGCCGACAGGGCGTCTTAGGGAAAGCTTCTAACCCATCGGCAATGAATCTTATATATAGAGGACGAGAAAATGTATGAAAATCGTAAGCTTGGATTAGCTTATCTATCTCCCTTCATCATCGGGATGATAGTGTTTACAGCTTTTCCATTCGTGTCGTCATTTTTAATGAGCTTCACCGATTACGATCTAATGACTTCACCAGAATTCGTTGGGATCGAAAACTATCGGTATATGCTTGCTGAGGATGACATCTTTTGGAAGTCAATGAGCGTTACATTCTTGTACGTTTTCTTGACCATTCCAGTAAAACTGGCGTTCGCTCTGTTTATCGCCTTTATCCTTAACTTTAAGTTAAAAGGTATCGGCTTCTTCAGAACGGCTTATTACATTCCTTCGATTTTGGGTAGTAGTATCGCAATCGCTGTATTGTGGCGCGCACTATTTGCTATCGACGGTGTACTTAATGGCGCACTTGGTTTTATTGGCCTTGATCCTATCAACTGGTTGGGTGAGCCGTCATTCGCGCTCTTCTCTATTACGCTTTTACGTGCGTGGCAGTTCGGTTCAGCAATGGTTATTTTCCTAGCTGCACTACAGAACGTTCCTCAATCGCAATATGAAGCTGCGATGATTGATGGTGCGAGCAAATGGCAAATGTTTATGAAAGTAACTGTGCCTTTGATTACGCCAGTTATCTTCTTTAACTTCATCATGCAAACCACTCAAGCGTTCCAAGAGTTTACTGCACCTTACGTAATTACGGGCGGCGGCCCAATGAAATCTACATACTTGATTTCACTATACATTTACGAGACTGCATTTAAATTCTTCGACATGGGTTACGCAAGTACACTTGCCTGGGCTCTATTTATTGTGGTTGCTATCTTCACATCGATTACGTTCCGTTCTTCGAAGTACTGGGTGTTCTACTCAGGTGATAAGGGAGGTAAATAACTATGTCAGAAACTATGACTGCACAAGATAAAGCCGCTGCGCTGAAAGGCAGTAACCTTGAGAATGATCGCACCCTACGTCGTGAGAAAATCAACGCTTTCATTCGCTATACCGTACTGATTATCGTTGGTGCCTTGATGCTGTATCCATTGCTTTGGATGTTTACCGCAGCAATGAAACCAAACCACGAAATCTTCTCTTCAATGAGTTTGATTCCAAGCGAATGGAGCATGGAAGGTTTCATTAACGGTTGGAAAACCGGTACTGAATTTACTTTCGGTCACTATATTTACAATACGTTCGCTTACGTAATACCAAAAGTGATTCTGACGGTGATTTCGTCAACTATCGTTGCTTACGGCTTTGCCCGCTTCGATATTCCTTGGAAACCATTTTGGTTCGCAATGTTGATTGCCACCATTCTGCTTCCACAATCTGTATTGCTTATTCCGCAATACCTAATGTTCCGTGAAATGGGCATGCTTGATAGCTACCTACCACTGTACTTACCGATGGCATTCGCAACACAAGGTTTCTTCGTGTTCATGTTGATTCAGTTCCTACGTGGTGTGCCAACTGATATGGAAGAAGCAGCGATGATCGATGGCTGTAACTCTTTCCAAGTATTGTGGCATGTAGTGGTTCCAGTGATTCGTCCGGCGATTATTTCCGTTGCTCTGTTCCAGTTCATGTGGTCAGTCAACGACTTCCTAGGCCCACTTATCTATGTGTCTAGTGTTGATAAATACCCAATCGCTCTTGCTCTGAAAATGTCTATCGACGTTACAGAGGGTGCGAAGTGGAATGAAATCCTAGCAATGGCTTCTATTGCCATCATCCCTTCAATCGTCGTGTTCTTTATGTCACAGAAATACTTTGTTGAAGGCGTTACCAGCAGCGGTATCAAAGGTTAATTTTTTGGAGTAAGTAAAATGGCTGAAGTTAAATTTAATAAGCTAGAAAAAGTATATTCAAACGGTTTTAAAGCAGTACACGGCATCGACCTAACTATCAACGACGGTGAGTTCTTGGTTATCGTTGGTCCATCAGGCTGTGCTAAGTCAACCACACTGCGCATGCTAGCGGGTCTGGAAAACATCTCTGGTGGTGAAATCACCATCGGTGGCAAAGTGGTGAACAACCTGGCACCAAAAGATCGCGGCATCGCGATGGTGTTCCAAAACTACGCACTGTACCCACACATGACAGTGGCAGAGAACCTAGGTTTTGGCTTGAAACTGCAAAAACTGCCAAAAGCTGAAATCGAGCAACGCGTAAATGAAGCGGCAAAAATCCTTGAGATTGAAGAGCTGCTAGACCGTCTACCACGTCAGCTTTCTGGTGGTCAGGCGCAGCGTGTGGCTGTAGGTCGCGCCATCGTTAAGAAACCAGATGTGTTCCTATTTGACGAACCACTATCAAACTTGGACGCCAAACTTCGTGCATCGATGCGCGTGCGTATCTCTGACTTGCACCGTCATCTAAGAGAAGAAAATCGTCCTGCTACAGCGGTTTACGTAACCCACGACCAAACCGAAGCGATGACCATGGGTGACCGTATCTGTGTGATGAAGCTTGGTGAAATCATGCAGGTAGATACACCAGATAACCTTTATAACAACCCAGTAAACATGTTCGTAGCCGGCTTTATCGGCGCGCCAGAAATGAACTTGCGTGATTGTGACATCGTGGAACAAGACGATGGTATGTACGTCAAGCTAGGCGAACAGTTACTGAAACTGCCGGAAGAGAAAGCACAAAGCGTTCGTTCAAACGGCTTTAAGAAAGCGGTATTTGGTATTCGTCCAGACAACGTCACGCTTTCTTTATCTGAAGACGAAACGGCACAAACCATCACAGGTGACGTGATTCGTATGGAGAACATGGGGCACGAAGTGTTCGTTTACTTCTCTGTTCTTGGTCATGAATACACAGCTCGCGTGCCAATCGATGACGTGCGTGAAAAGCTAGATATGAAACTGCAAAAAGGTGTGAAATTTGTTGTTGAAATGAGCAAAGCGCACGTGTTCGACAAGGAAACCGAGAAAAATATTTCTCTAAAACTATAAATAATCTGGAGACTTATCCATGAATAAAAAGGTACTGACTACATTTATCTCTGCCGCCATCGCCGCAACATCTGCGTCTGCGTTTGCCGATACTGAACTTCGTATGTCTTGGTGGGGAGGTAACTCTCGTCACCAAGCAACGCTGAAAGCGATTGAGAAGTTCCAAGAGAAATATCCGGATATCAAAGTGAAAGCTGAATATACCGGTTGGGACGGCCACTTATCGCGCCTAACCACTCAGGTTGCAGGTAACACTGAGCCGGATGTGATGCAAACTAACTGGAACTGGCTACCGATTTTCTCTCGCGATGGTAATGGTTTCTACGATATGAGCAAACAAGCGAATGCGCTACATATCGACAACTTCCCTAAAAACGCGATTGATATGACAACGGTTGACAGCAAAATCAACGGTCTGCCAGTGAGTATGACGTCGCGCGTGTTCTACTACAACAAACAGCAGTGGGACAAAGCGGGTGTTGATTACCCGAAAACTTGGGATGACTTGATGGCTGCAGGTAAAGCGTTTGAGAAAAACGTTGGCCCTGATGCATACCCACTTGTGATTGAAGCGCGTGACGTGTTCGCGATGAACCGTTCATACATGCTACAAACCACAGGCAAAGACATCATCAGTCACAAAACTAACCTACTGGATTACACGCAAAAAGAAATGACAGCGTTCTTCCAATTGTATGCGGATCAAGTGGCTAACCACGTGTTCCCATCAACCAAAGAGTTCGCGTCTTACGGTAAAGGTAACCTTTACGAAATGCGTCCTTGGATCGACGGCCGCTTCGCTGGTTTGTACATGTGGGATACCGCAATTGCGAAATACACAGCGAACTTAGATCCTTCAATGAACCTAGAACTTGGTCCATACCCAATGGCACCAGGTGCGACGGATTCAGGTCTATTGGCTCGTCCATCAATGATGTTCTCTATTGGTCGTAACACAGAACACCCAGAAGAAGCGGCGAAACTGGTTAACTTCCTATTGAACGATCCAGATGGTATCCACGCTCTAGGTCTTGCTCGTGGTATTCCACTGAGCAAAGAAGGTCTATCAGTACTGAAAGAGTCTGGTGAAGTGGATCCAAGCAGCTTGTCATTCCAAGGTTATGAGCAAGCACAAGCTCTACCTAAAGTGATTACGCCAACTACTTACACTGACAACGCTCAGTTGATGGAACTGTTTAGCGAAAACATGCAGAAGATCGACTACGGTCAAACTGATGCAGAAGGTGCGGCCAAAGACTTTATCCGTCGTGGTAACCGTATCCTGAAACGTATTGCTGGCTAAGCCTATTTACGTCATACAAGCACCCCCTCGGGGGTGCTTTGTCGGTTTAGGGTTAAGCGCAAATAAGCCTTTTATCAGCCTGATTTGCGATTGGTCTTAAGGCCTTTTTCTACCGCTAGTAATGGAGAATGTTTATGTCTGCTACGCGAACGTCACGACTTTCGACACTGACCGAGTTTTATCAGCGCGCATTGGAGCTGGGAAAATCTTCCTCAAGCCCGATGTTGGCAGATGGGCTTGATGCTGCAAGCCTCAAGCCGATTGAATGGACCTACCCAGATGGCACCGAAGTGCCGATGAGCAATTTTGCCAGCCAACAAAACTTGATGCGCGGTTTGGTTGCGCTGTCGATGATTACTGGCGATAACGACTATTTTCATCAAGCCCAGTTAACGACTGCGTACTTTCTTGATAACTTTACCGACCAAAAAAGCGGTTTATTGCAATGGGGCGGGCATCGTTTTATTCATCTAGAAACCGGCAGTATTGAAGGCCCGGCGAGCAAAGAGTGCGTTCACGAGCTTAAACACCATTTTCCATTCTACGATTTACTTCATCAGATGCGCCCCGACATCACCGAAAAATACCTTAAAGGTTTTTGGGCGGCACATGTGATGGATTGGCAAAAGCTCGATCTGAGCCGACACGGCGAGTACGGTAAAACCTTCCCGGAGAATCTCTTCCAGCACTACACACCAAGCCCGGTGGTTGACCCAAGTAAATGGCCAGAATTGCCCCAAACAGTCGGCTTAACCTTTGTTAATGCGTCGACCGATCTTATTTATGCGGCGTGCCATTATTACCGTTACACCGGCGATAAAGACGCGCTAAAATGGGCGAAGCACTTATATCATCAATTTGTGCTGGCTCGTCATCCGCAAACCGGTATGCCTGTGTATCAATTCTCGTCACCATTGCAGCGAGAGCCAGTGCCTGATGATGATCGTTTGACCTACTCGTGGTTTGGCGATCGTGCGAAACGCCAGTTTGGCCCTGAATTTGGTGATGTGGCGCGTGAAGCCAATGTACTGTTTCGTGATTGTTGGCCGGTGATTGTAGATAACCCACTGGCCATGCTGGAATGCGTGAAAAAACTCGACGATCCTGAGTGGCTCGGCTGGGTAGTGGATGGCATCAAAGCCTACTTTATTCACGCATGGGATGAGCAAACCAACCAAATCATTCCAATGTGGAACAGTGGTCAAGATATGACAGGTTACTCTTTCGTGCGTGACGGGTATTATGGCGATAAAGGAACCACCTTAGCGCGGCAAGCAGCGAATCCCGCTTACTTACTTACGTTAATGCGGGCCTCGATTGCCAGCGAAGATCCAGAACTGCATGATCTAACTGCACGTATGTTTGCCCGCTTTGGATTGGGTCAACTCGATTCTGAAACCTTAGCGCCAAGGTCTGTGGCGAGTGAGTCCTCACTCTCATCGGCTTATCTCGTATTTGCGCTGTTGGAACTGCATGCCGAACATGATGATCCCAAACTGCTGACCCTTGCTGATTGTATCGCCGATAACCTAATGGCCGATCACTTTGATGCAGACAGCGGCCTGTTTGTGACCACCATGGACAACAAAAAGTCACGCCTTGACGATCCAGTGCCTTACGCACTGCTTGCCATCGAAGCGGCTCACGCTGGTGTTTATGATCAAATTCCGGTCGCGTTATCAACGGGGGGCTATCTTCACGGAGAACAATTGATCAACGGAGAGATCAAAACCGTTTATGACCGCGATGTGATTTATCGCCAGTCTCATGTCGAGATGGCGATGTCTTGACTGTTATGAGGTAGTAAGGTGAGGGAATCCTTTCCTGATGATTTAGACAAGCCGAAGCCTGGCAACAGGCTTCGGCTTCGTTATAGACACAAGGTGCTTTTACAGCGCCGCGTTTGGCCGTTTGCTTGGCCGATTTTTCTGGAGCTATTTTGTGTTGTACTGATGGGGATCATCAGTACTGTGCTGGTTAGCCATTTAGGAGCAGCGCAAATTGCCGCCGTTGGGATAACCGATGGCGTCACTTGGATCATCATTTCGGTGCTCACCGCCACCGCATTGGGTGGCTCAGTGGTGATAGCCCAATCTTTTGGTCGTGTTGACCGTAAAACCGCGTTAGACGGCGCCGGACAAGTCATGAAATTGGCGATGATGGTGGCTTTGGTGGCGCTGATTTCCATCCTGTTCTTTGCCCATTTGATTCTCGGTGTGGTTGCTTATGGCGCTGAGCAAAACGTGATAGACATGGGCGAGATGTATCTCAAAGTGGTGGCGCTGGGCTATCCGGCTCTCGCCATCACGCTCGCGGGTAGCGGGGTTTTGCGCGCGGTGGGCAATTCGCGGTTACCGGCGATGAGTAATATCATCATGAGCGTGCTGGATCTGGTCATCAGTTACCCGCTGATTTACGGCTTTGTTGATATTGGCATCGGCAGTTGGCAAGGGCTTGGATTGCTCGGCTCTGCGTTGGGGATTACCTTGGCTCGCTGGGTTGGCGCGGCGATCATTTTGCATTGCTTGGCGACCAACTCGACCATGCAAGTTGGCTGGTCGCAATACTTTAGCCGTTTCAATCGCGAAACGCTGTTCGACATTTTAAGCGTTGGTGTGCCAGCCAGTGTTGAATCGCTGATGTTTAACTTAGGTAAGCTATTGACGCAAGTGATGGTCGCGGGGATGGGCACGGTTGCGATGGCGGGCAATGTGGTGACGTTTTCTATCGTGTTGCTGCTGAATATTCCCGGCAATACATTGGCAATGACCTCGACCATTTTAGTTGGTCAGCGCTTAGGTCAAGACAGTACCCGCAAAGCTTATCAAGAGATGAAATTGATTTTCTGGGCGGCAACCGGATTGATGACCTTATTGGCGCTTGTGTTTATGGTCGGCGCCGACTTTGCCGCGCGTTTGTATACCTCTGATGAGCGAGTGATTGAGGTGGTCAAAGATCTGGTGCGTATCAATGCAGTGATGACGCCGGTTTGGGCCGCATCGTTTGTATTACCGGCAGCGTTTAAAGGTGCTAAAGATGCCAAATACACTATGTGGACCGCGATCGCCAGCATGTGGGGTTGCCGAGTGGTGCTTGGTTATCTGCTGGGTATTTACTTCGATTTGAACGTTTATGGCGTGTGGCTGGGAATGTTTGCTGACTGGTGGGTACGCGGCGCTATATATTACTACCGCTTGATTCACCGTGGCTGGCTTAAAGTCTATTACCGTAAAAAAGCGCGTCAACAGGCCATCAGCGCAGCTTAGCTTTTTTGCACCTAGTTACTTTAGACAAAATAGAAAAGCCGCCAACAGTATTATGCTGTTGGCGGCTTTGTCGTTCTAGATGCTTTTAATTAACTGGCTGCAGCAAGGGGTTGTGGTTGAAACAGCTTTAAGAAAATTAGTCTGGCAACGGGGCCGACGAGCAAAAACTGCAGCGGTAGAGCAAAGATGATATTGATCGCGAAGGTATGCAGATAAGCAGGCAATAAATCGCCTTCAAAACCTTGAAATAGCGTAGCGACTAACGACATGGCGCTACACATGAACAGCACCATCAAACCTGAAATCATCAATACTTTTTTAATAAATGGCGTTTGATCGTTGGTCCATTTTTTGACCAGTGATTTAACGATCGGTGCGGCGATAAACCAGTCAATCACAAACGCGATCGCAAAAATGCCGACGAAAGAGAGCGAAAGTAAGTGGTGAGCAATAGCATTGCCTGAGTGGGATTGTAATACCAAGTTGTAGATCGTCATGCCTGTCACCATAAGTGCGCAAACCATAATCGAGAACACGAAGTTTTCAAATTTATTCTTACCCATTGATTCCTCAATAATCTGTGTGTGATGGTATTTACTCATTAGAGTATATTGTGCGTTATTTTAGATTTATCTTGAAAATTGTCAACTAAGTTGACAATAATAGTGGCGTCAAGATCGTAGATTAGTGTGTCAATGTGCCAGTACACAGAGTGGGAAGATAATGAAAAGCATTGAATTTATTAATAAGTTGGGGCTTGTAGATCTTATCAGTGAAATGCACCAACAGCTTAGGCAGCAAACCATGCTGCGCATTAATGAGCAGCTACCGAGCGCCTTGTCTGAAATGGAAGTGTATATGTTGAGTTTGGTTGAGCATCAGGCGCTGAGTGTCAGTGAAGCGGCGCGCTATATGAATATTAGCCGTCAGGCAGCGCATAAACACGTCCAGCGTCTTGTCGCTCAGCATTGGCTAACATTGACTACATCGGAAACCAATCGCCGAGACAAACTCATCACTTTGACCCCACAAGGTCACGATGTTGCTGAGCATATTCAGGCGGTCAAAGCTGAAGTTGAACAAGAGCTGCAAAAGCAAATAGGCGCGGAGCAATATCGGTTACTTAAAGAGAATTTTCAGCGCTACTTGGCGGCTGAATAACGTATTGGCTGTTTTGTTCAGGGAAGGGGATTGTTGCTTACCTAATAGTCAGCCAATAATATAGGCTGATTGATGATATCTATTAACTTGCTGATAAATTGAACTGTCATGACCAAACTACCTAATAAACAACGTGGCCGCCCGTCTCTGCCTGAGTCAGTGTTACTTGAAAAAATTCATAATGCGGCCATTAGTCTTCTATTAGAAAAAGGTCATGAGGTATTTAGCATGGATGAACTCGCCATCACGGCGGGTGTGGCAAAAAAAACCATTTATCGGTTTTATACAAATAAACATGCGGTATTGGATAAAATTTTCACCTTATGGACGGATCAGCAAATCCATCCCAAGCTTGACAGTGTTCGTACCCGAGCAGAAGCGATGAATACTCTCGAAACCTTTTTTGTTGAACTCTCGGCTGAAATTTTAAATCCACTTTCAATTGGCATTTTTAAGTATCTTCAATCTAACCATCCGGGGAAATCGCAATTATTGGCTTATTATCAACAGCATGGAATTGGGCAAGTTGAAATGAGGCTCAATAATTGGTTTGAGACACTCAAGGAAAATCATCTATTAAATCCACAATGTCCTGAACAACCTGCGCAATACTTACAGTCGTTGATTCTTGCCCCGTTATTGCGTGATATAGCATTAGGGCTGCTTCCTCCTGTACCTGACTATGATATTCGTCCGAAAGTCTCTCAAGATCTCAACTTTTTAGCGCCGATTCTTTTTCGTTAAGCCAAATAGAAGCTTCTTCTGATTCGCTGAATTTACATTGTTTAAACATTGAGCTAATATGCTCCAATTTAGGAAACGAAATTCGTTTCCTAAATTAATGTAGACATAAACAGGAGTACCAATTTGCTACGTATTTCGCTTACACAACTTATGAGCACATTGCTTTATATTGCATTAGGCTCCGCTTTATTCACTCAGCCTCTTTATGCCGCTGTTAATGATAATGACCTTATTGTTAAGACCCAGAGCGGGACTGTTCAAGGGGCTTCAACAAGCGTGGCTAATCGCTGGCTGGGGATGCCTTACGCACAACCTCCTGTCGGGAAACTGCGTTGGAAAAGTCCGCAGCCAGTGATGGCATGGCAAGGCATTAAACAGGCAACACAGTTTGGCGACTCATGTATGCAAACTCCGCCGCCTAAAGGCCCTGAAGCTCAACTTAAAACTCAGCCAATGAGCGAAAACTGCTTAACACTCAATGTATGGCAACCGAAAAAAGTGTCTGATAAGGCCAAATTGCCAGTAATGGTCTGGATTCATGGTGGGGCATTTCGTCTTGGTGCGAGCTCTTTACCACTTTATGACGGTTCACATCTGGCTCAGCAGGGCGTGATTGTTGTTTCATTAAACTATCGTCTTGGCGTCTTCAGCGTCTTACCTGTTCCTGCGATCGTAAAAGAGCGTCACAATAAGCCGTTAAATCTGGGATTACTGGATCAAATAGCAGCGTTAAATTGGGTCAATAAAAACATTGCCCAGTTTGGTGGGGATCCTGACAATGTGACCATCTGGGGCGAGTCAGCCGGAGGTGCTTCTGTTGGCTATCTGTTACAATCGCCGCAAAGCAAAGGACTATTTTCCAAAGCGATTATGGAGTCTGGCGCTCTTGCGCTACCTGAATTCACAACTTCTCAGGCGATGGCGCACATCACAAAACAACTGCCTAAATCGATACTGAATGCATCGTTTGACGAGCTTCAGGGCATGTCGGCCCAGCAATTATTAAAACTGCCAGTGGCAAAAACAGCGACAATGCCCGTGGTTGATAATATCTCGCTAAAGGAAAGTACCCAAACCGCGATTGCTCTTGGGCATTTTCATCATGTACCACTGTTAATTGGCAGTAATAATTACGAAGCTGGATTTTTTCCGCCAGCTTGGGTGAATTCACTTCCTAACAAGTTGGGGACGCTATGGAATGAAGCGCAGACACTGACTGATGGCTATGGAACGGAGACTAAAACACTCAAAGCGGCTCAACTTGCGACTGATATTTTTGCGACATCACCAACACAACGGTTTGCTGCCAGTGCGAGTCAGTATACGCCAACTTGGCGATACTATTTTAGTTACGTAACACCCACTCATCGTGAAACTCAGCCAGGAGCAATTCACACGGGTGAAATACCCTATGTATTTGGTAATCTGGCTACACAACTCAATCCTGTCACTAAACAAGATGAACAACTGTCTCAGAGGATGACCGCTCGCTGGGCGCAATTCGCTAAAACCGGCAATCCGAATCCACAAGGTTTGCCTAAATGGCCACAATGGCAAAAAGATGTTGCGACTTTATGGTCGTTCAATAACCAGCAAGATAAGGTCATTCACGAGCCAAGCAAGGAGCGTCTAGATTTTGTTAGTCGCCACAAAGATATTCAGATGAATTAATCTATCTGAATATTATCTGACGTAATAGAGTGATTCTCACTCGCGCGAAGGAAGTTTTCTTGAAGAAAGCTTCCTTCCACTTGTGGAGAGTAATTTTAGAAACGGAATCTATTCGTATTGATCTCAGTAAATATCACAACTCTTCCGGTGATATGACCGATTTGATTAAATAATGCAGATGTTGTGTGAAAGGTTCTCGGCGAAGACTTTGCTTAAAGAATGATGAGACCTCATACTCTTTGCCTACGGGTAAGATGTTGTTTGATGTCTTTATTCGTTTCCAAATCGCTAAAATGAACGCCAATATCTACCTCTCCTTGAACAATACTATCAAGCGTATTTTTCCCCAATGTTGAACATGAAATGTGGCTTAGGTATGTGGTCTGAACACGATTATTATCTAGGTGAAAAACAGATGAAAGATTCTGTGCACTTCATCGGCGAAAATGCCAGCTTTGACTTTGCTCGAATAAACGAAGCCACTCACTGGGTGCAGATTATAATTGTGTCAGTGAGATCGCACTGACACATTGATGAACAAAAACTACTCATTTTCTACCAAGTAAAGGTAATTTTCCGAGCATGTTCTTAAGGTTCAACGAATCCCACGGCAGGTGTTCAGCAATACCCAAACCCACAACTTCAGTTTTTTCACTGGCTACATTGATAACCTTAACGACATCTTCCATCGTGATTTGTCCCTGAGCGATACCTTCGTAAGCATCTTCTGGAACGTTTGGATTTTTAAACAGCAGTGAGCCAAAGTTAGCAATGCTTAGAACATCAAGGTCCAAGTGAATAGCAAGTACCTTAATATTTTCTTCTTCAACCCATTTTTGAATAGAAGTGATATCTGTCTTAATTTCTTCAGGGCGACATACACGCATGTTACGCTCTTTCAGTAAGTCAGCTTCAAACTCACTTTCGTTGTTAACACCAGCATACATAACTTTGCTAGCTTTAATCGGCGTGCTCACGAAGCTCGTCAGATCACTGTCACCTTCTCCCATCAACGCACGTAACACAGATGCATGAGAGTGTTCAAAGTCTTCTGATGTCATAATATCAGGGTGAGCATCAACCCAAAGAATACCTAGATCATCGCCATACTTCTCTTGCAAATATGCAAATGGCGCTAAATCAACCAGACAGTCACCACCTAGCACAACAAGACTTTCAGGGCTGTGCTTTTCGATCAGTTCTTTTGCATGCTGAATCTGGGGAATGATTTCTGAACGACCAACAATACCATTTTCATTTTTTAACTGACGACTTTCATCAAAAGCGACATTCACTTCTTCTACCGGGCCATTCGTTTCCGGAGCTAACCAAGCCAATAACTGTGCACCAAAATGATAAGCGTGATTGTTTCCGCCCTGCCATTGAGGCATTAGCAATCGAAGTGTTTTGTTGTTTTCTACAGACATATTAAATTACCTTAAATTGAGATACGGACTAACCACTACATCACTCACAAGCTGTTACCGCGAATCGTGAAACTAGCTAATGTTTAGCTGAAGTAAAATTGTTCCCTGAGCCTTACGAGATATTAGATGTTGATAGGCTTCATCGTACTCTTCTAACGGAAATACACTGTCGATTCGTGGCTTAATTTTCCCATTTTCCAAAAGAACTTTTAGCACTTCAAAAACCTGTTCCACGTCTTCATCTGTTTCTAAATGAGCGTCAAATCCCAGTAGCTTTTTCTCATAAACGACGACATCAACAATATCAATTTCCGATGTAAAACCACCCGCAAAGCCTATAGATACAACTGCGCCACGAGTTTTTAAACATTTCATCAACTGGCCTAGGACTTGCCCTGCAACAGTATCAAAGGCTAAGTCAACGCCTTGACCTTCCGTAAGGTCCATAACCGTAGAAATCATATCTTGGGAAGACAGGTCCACCACATGTTTAGCGCCAGACTCCAATGCATTAGCGATTTTTCGACTGGTTGATACAACACCGATCGGGGTCGCACCTAACGCGTTAACAAGCTGTATCAAAGCGTGACCAAGAGAACCAGTCGCTCCTGAAATCAATACCGTTTTCCCTTTTTTTAACTGTCCAACTCGACTTATCGCCTGATACGCAGATACGTAATTAATTGGCAGTGCAGCGGCAACATTCAGGTCAGTATCTACTGGGAGTTCTACAACCCATTTATTTTCGACCAAAGCATATTCTTGCTGTAAGCCATCTTCTGTGATGCCTAAAGCCCCACCACCGTAGATAGCAACGGGAATATCTTGTTTGAACTGGTCACTTTCGACAACGATACCTGATCCGTCATTACTTAAAATTAACGGGGCTCTTGCTGCTGGCACTCCCCCTAATCGAATCTGATTGGATAGCGGGTTAACGGTTGCGGCATGCATTTTAACCAGAGTAAATCCTGGTTTTACCTGAGGGATAGAACGGTCTTCGATTTGAAGTACAGGTTGAGTTCCGAACTGCTTGGCGACTAATGCTTTCATTATTATTCCGACGATATTCATACGCTACACACAGGCAACGTCGTTAAAGACATGTGTAGTATGAATGGCCGAGCATGAAAGCGTTACTCTCTAAAGGACAACCGGTTTGTTCTGAATGACAAGCTTAGACTTGCCGAAGCTGTGATGGAGTGACACCGTATGTTTCTTTAAACATCTTGCTAAAGTGAGAGATATTTGAAAATCCGTTTTGATGTGCAATCTCACTGATAGGCACATCTTTGTTCGTCATTATCAACTTATAGCTCACTTTAATTCTTTGTTGCCATACCCAACGCATAACAGAAGTGTTCTCTTTACTAAACAGACGACTCAACGTTCTTGAAGACATGTGAAACTGCTGGGAAATTGATTCGACAGATAAAGAATGCTCACCGATATGCTCAATAATGAACTGCTGGACCAATGTCAGGCTATCTTTTTTATCACGTTGGACAGCGTGATTACCTTCTGGCGAAGCTGCTTCAAAAGCACTTCTTAACATAGTCAAAATAGCAGAAAGCATTTTGTCACCAAAAATATCTTCCTGTTCTTCAGTTTCCCATGCCTGTTGTATCATAGAGCCAACAAAGCGCCCTAATGGAGAACCACATTTCAGCGTTTTATTTAACAAGGTCTCCGCGTTGTTCACTTTTGCGTTAAACACGATATGGGGAACAGAAATTACGATTTGATTGTCCCCTTCCGGAAAGCGGTAAGAAAATGGTTGGTTATTATCGTAAATAACCATATCCCCAGAAAATTGTTCCGTGGTAGTACCATTCTGGGTTAACTGTGCATACGGGCATAAAGACAAACAGATAAAGTAGTCATCTGTATAACTCGCTTCTTCTTTTTCATGGTATTCCATAGGCGTTGAAAGTATACGAGTGATCAGAGCACTTCGCCCTAAAGATTTCACTGACAATTCACCCTGAAAATCACCTTCAGTCAGATTGGTATTTCGTGTAAAAGCAGAATAGGTTGAACCGACCAAATTCTGCCAGTACTCGAAACTTTCTTGCGCTCTAACGTCCCGTGTGGAATAGCTTCTACCCATTGATTAGACCTATGTTCTATAGTTCTGATTATTAATATTTTCTTGTTTAGTATTGTGAGAGATAGAACCAATACATACAAATTTTTAGCCATGCTTTACTCAATAATACGGCCAAAAAAGTCTCTAATGATAGGCTGATACACATCATAGTTAAGGAATGATGACCTATGTTGATTGTCATGAGAAAAAGTATCGAAAATTTGGTGGTGTCATTCATCACTGAGAATTTACGTTAAAGCATAAAGGGGCAAATTCGTGTTACCAATGGCGTCAGTCGTAACTCTGCACGCATGACCAAAAGCATGGAAAAACTCTATATACGTGGCCAGTTTTAGTTAATCACTACAAGATGTCTGGAACATCTTGATCAGAATAGTGGCCCCTAACTGGCTTAAGGGTTTAGCTTGGTAGGGTCATAGGGGGCGGTGGGTGTCTTGATTCTAAAAGCCGACCAGATTTCAGCGTGGTTTGATAGGTATCTACTGAAGAAAGACAAAGAGTAGACGTGATTGTGAGGCTCTGATATCGGTCTTTAGCATGATAAAAGCGAGTAGCCAAATAAAATGGTTCTCGCTTTTTTAATCAATTACCACGTTCGATTCGAGATAAAAATTACCCAGTAAACTCTTCAGAATCGGGACGATTGGTAAACTGCACACCATTTAAGAACTCGCACAGCAGTTGGTCTTCACACTGTTTGTAGTTTTTGTTGTTTGGCTTGCGGAAATACGCACCAATTTCGTATTTACTTAAACTAGTACCAACCACTTCTAATACGTCCAACACATCTTCTGCTTTCATGTCTAGCGCAATGCGCAGCTTCATGAGAATCATGTTGTTGGTCAACGAGACTTCTGGCTTAGGTTGTTCGCCGTCTTTTTTTCCTCGCTTGAGATTAATAAAGCCATTTAAGAATACCGCTAACTCTTGATCCTTCATCTTAACGCAAGATTTGTCGCTTTCATCTTTTAACCAGTTTGCCACTTTATCGTGAGCCACAGTGACTTCGGCCAGCCCGAAAGCTTTCATTATCTGTGCGTTTTTAAGGTTTAACGCGTGTTGGATACGACGTAAAATTTCGTTGTTAGTCACTAGGGATTCCTAAAATGAGTTCTAAGGGTGAATAAAAATCCATCAATGACATGCGGTCTGTGGGTGTCTTTATTCAATAGCGTAGTTGGCGGTGACTCTAACAGAGAACACGTTTCTTCGGTAGGTTAAAAAATAGAAATAAGACGGCCTATTCGAACTAGTTGGCTAAGTTGGTAAGATTAACTAAATTGAAAATAAAGGTATCTTTACTTAAATAAGTCTGTATAGTGGTTCTTGCTCTGACAAAGAGTTGTTTCAAGATAAAGTATAAAGAAAGTCTTCCAGCGTCATTCCTAGCAAGTTTCTCTCTGTAATCTCCCTTAATTCGCTATCCTAAAATAATACCTATGTTCAGTGCACCTTAATTTTAATTTTATAAGGGGCATAATATGTCTAATCAAGTAATTGGCACAGTAAAGTGGTTTAACGAAACTAAAGGTTTCGGTTTTATTTCTCAAGAAAATGGCGATGATTTATTTGTTCATTTCCGAAGCATTTTAGGCGATGGTTTTAAGAAGCTTGTTGAAGGTGATAAGGTTTCTTTTACTGTAGGCAGAGGCCCAAAAGGTCTTCAAGCTGAAAATGTAACGACTATTTAGTCTTACAGTTGAATTTTAGCTACCTTGCCATATGTGTGGCAAGGTAGTTGCTCTGACAAAGAGTTGTTTCAAGATAAAATATAAAGAAAGTTTTCCAGCGTCATCCCTAGCAAGTTTCTCTCTGTAATCTCCCTTAATTCTCTATCCCAAAAATAATACCTATGTTCAGTGCACCTTAATTTTAATTTTATAAGGGGCATAATATGTCTAATCAAATCGTTAATAATAAGAATAGAATTAATAAAAATAATGATATTCAAAATGCAGAAGCTTCAATCAATAAAAAAACACAAGTTAATAGCCTTGTCCAAAGAATTGCCAATGGTGAAAGTGGTGTTGTTTTGGAGGAAATACTTTGAAAAATAATGGTCGAAAGAAGCTCTGGTTTAAATTGAAAAAGTTCGAATCAAACACTAAAAAAATTAATTAAAATGATTATTCTGTTTGTAAAGGGTTGCCATCTGGCAACTCTTTCTCGATCTATGCTATAGCCAAATTGTTTAACTGGAGATAGCGTTATTGTCATCAGAGAAATATTAGCATAGAGGCCTATACCTAAGCTTCTAACAAACTTAGGGGCAAGAGTGTTTTATAAAAAATAAAGCAATTACCAATATATTAGGTAAAAATTCAGGGATGAATTTTTAGGTTTTTCGCGTCGGGAACGCGTAAAACCGTGCCGGTCAGCGGGTGCGGACAAAAGGCATTTCTGGTTACTCTTTGTGCCAGCAAAGAGTGACTGGTGCGCTGTCGAAGAGGGCAAAGAAAGCGAAAACGCATGGCGCATCATATAAACCTATTCATCAAACCAACCCAAAAGGCATCGGGGCATCAACTACTTTGAGCCAATGCCCCAGCGCCTAAACCAAACATCAACGAAACGGATGTGTTACTTGCTTTGGTTTGATTTTTTGAACTCAACTGGCTTATCGCAACAATAACGACGGCTCCCCCGATTAAGGTTTGCAGTGTTACGTGTTCCCCTAATATCAAAACCGCAAGAAAGGTAGAAAGTATCGGACCAGAGGCTCTTGCTATCGGGTACACAACCGACAAATCCCCTCGACGGTATCCATATTGAAGAAATAGAAAATAACCAAGATGTAGCATCACGCTACCAACAACGAAAATAGCAGTACGGAAATCTATTACGATTGGGTTAGCAATGAAAATAGCTACTGCAACGGGTAGATAAATGGTAATGGAGCAAAAGGAAAATAGCCAAATCAGCTCAGGTCCAGAATTTAATTTTTTAACGCAAAAATTCCAGATGGCATGACAACAAGCGGCAAGAAGAACTAAAGCGAAGCCAAGTAAAGACATATAATTACCTCGTAGACGAATTTAGGGTGCACATAGCTATGCTCTTCTATCCCCCCTAGTTTTTTCGTCTTTAAGGTGTCTGCCCAAAATGGCTCATAACGACGCTCGGTCCGAACCTTTGATAACAAAGTGGAACCCTAGTCGCACATAGATTAGCCCTTCAACACTACCAAATAGCATCCTTGGTGACGATTGTTTTTTGACCGCATATTGGTCAATATCCGTCTTTAGAAATGACGCCATTAATTTTTAACATAAGAAATTTTAAGGCAAAGTAACGATATTGCCCTAGGCGTGGATTCTGTGGCTGAAACAGAGTAGGACACGCAGTTTGTTACTCATTCATTGTCTTTGATTTTAAATCTTATTCATTACCTGTAAGGTTTGGTATTGATGGCAGTGTATCGTGAAAAGCCCCTTTGGCCGCCATTAAACCAAATGTGTAAGGTGCGACCGTTAACCCTTCTCGCGCTCCTAGATCTTGGCTCTCGCGCAGTTTATCAAACATCCAGTCATCGAGCATATTAGTAATCTCGATGAACTCCTCATGAGTCAGTTCTGCTTTTAAAGTAATAAGAAACGCTTGGTTATCTTCTGCTGGTAAATCGATGACTCTATCTTGAAGTCGATTCAGTACTTGGCGAGTAAAAAACTGTGGATATTTCGAGCCTTTTTCAAATGAAGTATGTGTGGGCACTAATAGCCTGCAGGCGTTATGCTGTTGTAACTCTATTAGCTTGAGCTTCTCAAGTTGTCTCAGATATAGGTGAGTTGAGGCTTGATTGAGATTATGCCGCTTAGCAATTTCGTTCGCCGTTCGATGCTCAGTCAGTTCTGTCCAAAAGGTAAACAGAGGTGGGTGCTCAAAAAATGCGTTATCTTGTTCTTTAGTAAATACAGGGATGGCATAGAGATTCTTTTCAGCCTCGCCAAGAAGCTTTGAAAGTGGCAAATTAATCAAATGAGCAATATTAATCAGCCTTTGCATCGAAAGAGGCTGAGAATTATTCAGTAATCTTTTAATACTCACTTCGGAAACACCGAGTTCGATGGCTAAGTTTCGATAAGAAATATGACACTTCCTTAGCTCCTTTTTTAAAATGGCACATACTTCTTGCGCTAATCGGTCATCCACATTGTTCTCTCCGCATCACAATTAGACCTCTAGAGTATCATATAAATGACCTTTTTATTATTTGGTAGACAATAACGGTCTATATGAGATTCTTTTGGAATTAAGAATAGTCAAAATTACTATCATGGACTCAAAAGAGCTAATCAAACGCTTCGGAATTCAGCAAGGTTTACATTGGTTGATTGTTGGAATAATGATTCCAGTGATCACACTTATATTTCAATCAAGAGGACTAAGCCTACGCGATATTGGCTTTGTTATGGCGGTGTGGATTGGAAGTACTGCAGTATTTGAAATACCTCTGGGAGGCGTGGCGGATAGGTATGGACGCAAAAATACTTATTTAGTTTCCCTTTTGCTCAACAGTTTCGCTTGTATCGTACTTTATTTTGCTTATCATCTCGCACTAATCACTTTGGCCGCTGTGCTATTAGGTGTTGCTCGAGCCGTATATTCCGGCACTCTTGATGCGTGGTTTTATGACCGCTTTCAATACACCCAGGGTAATGGCTCCTATCATTCCGCTCTGGCTAAAATCAATGTGGTTGTCACTTTAGGTTTAGCGATTGGCTCACTTATTGGCGGATGGTTACCTGACATCGCGAAAAATTCTCCTTTCCATTTAACCAGCATATATGACCTTAATATTGTCATTGTTTGTATTGCGAATATCGGGCTAATTTTCGTTACTTGGATACTGGTTAAGGAAAAGACGAAACAGGTCAAAGCATCATCTATTGATGCCAAAATAAATATTGTTAAATCTAGTCTAGATGTACTCAAAAAGTCGTTAAAACATAGTGTGTTAAGTCGGTTGATGCAGGCCACGTTGGTATTTGGAATGGTTTTGAGTAGCGTCGAAAATTACTGGCAACCTTATTTAGCAAACGTGCTTCAGCAAACGTCTTATGGTGTTTTCGTCTTCGGGGTGATTTCTGCTTGTTATTTTCTGATGTCCGCAGCGTCGTCGCTATTATCGGTGCCACTGCTGGCGTTATTTAACTCCTCACATAAATCCCTGATGTTCACGACTCGAGTGTTAGCAGGCATCTTGTGCATTTGCTTAGCTTATACAACACACTTATGGAGCTTTACCATGTGTTATCTAGGTTTCTTTTTCTTCTTTACCCTAGGTAATAATTCAGAAAGTGTGTTGTTACACGAAAATACCGCAGAGCAAATACGTTCCACAATGCTATCGATCAGCTCTGTTATGGTCACTTGTGGTGGTGTTTTAGCATCTTTGCTATTTGGAGTTTTATCAGAGGATTACGGCATATCAGTGAGTTGGACGGTTGCCGGAGTGCTACTCATTATTTCATCGCCTGTTTTCGTTTTTATGCCGGAAAAACAGAGCTTGAAAACAGCGTAAGCAAAAATGTTTTACCCACGGCTAAGAAACGCCAATTACTAGGCAAAAATTCAGGGAGGAATTTTTAGGTTTTCCGCGTCGGGAGCGCGTAAAACCGTGTCGGTTCATAGCGAAGAATTTGGTTCCTTTTGAGCCAGAAAAAGGAACTGGTGCGCTATCACAGATGGTAAAGAAATCGCAGCAGTATTAGCGCATCATACAAATCCACTTAATAAATCGAATCAACATGACATCGCGATGACATCGCGCAGCGAAAAGCTAAGGGCATAAAAAAAGCGCCCGATCGGGTCGGGCGCTGGCAAAAATAAAGCCATCAAAATAGGACTTTATGAACCGAGTAGGGGTTACTCGATAATATTTGCGACTTCGCGAACTAGGGCTGCAAGCTCATCCCATTTTTCGCCGTCAATTAGGTCATTTGGCACCATCCAAGTACCGCCACAAGCAAGTACCGCTGGGATGCTCAAGTAATCTTTTACGTTTTTAGGGTTTACACCGCCAGTAGGCATAAAGCTTACTGGGTAAACCGCAGTGAGTGCTTTCAGCATGTTAACGCCGCCTGATGGCTCAGCTGGGAAGAATTTAAGGGTTTTTAGACCCATTTCCATTGCTTGCTCAACTAGGCTTGGGCTGTTAACGCCAGGGACGATAGTCATGTTGCGTTGCTGACAGTATTTCACTGTTGTTGGGTTAAAGCCTGGGCTTACAACGAAGTCAACGCCAGCTTCAATCGCTTCGTCAACTTGTGCTGAAGTCAGAACAGTACCAGCGCCGATAAGCATTTCAGGGTAAGCTTCACGCATGTTTGCGATTGCTTGTGCCGCTTGTTCAGTACGGAAAGTGACTTCGGCACATGGTAGGCCGTTTTCAATCAGTACTTGCGCCAATTTAACCGCTTTATCAGCGTCTTTAATGGCAATCACGGGTACGACTTTAATTTCTTGTAGCTGTTGCTCTAGAGTTTTCATTGTTGTCTCCTTAAATGCTTGGCATGGCGTCGCTTGGAATGATAGCGCCGCGATGTTTAATGACTGTACCGGCTACGCTGTGGCCTGCTGCTGCTGATTGTGCGCCGCTGCCACCAAGAATGCGTTTTGCTAAGTAGCCTGCGCTAAATGAGTCGCCTGCTGCTGTGGTATCAACGATGTTGCTGACCGGTGTTGGCGCGACTTCACTACGAGTACCGTTTTCAATCACGATACAGGCATCGCCACCACGCTTAATGACAATCTCAGTGACGCCAAATTGAGTGGTACGCTCGATGCTTTGAGCTTCAGCAGTGTCGCCCCATAGCATCTCTTCATCTTCATAAGTAAGGAAGGCCATATCGGTAATCGCGAGAACTTTGGTATACCAATGCTGAGCTTGTTCAGCGTTTTGCCAAAGTGCAGGACGGTAGTTGTTGTCAAAGGCAATTTTAACACCGTCTTTGCGACACAAAGTAAGACACTCAATCAGTTTCTCACGGCAATCGTCTGGCAGGATAGCTAGGCTAATGCCGCTTAAATACACCAGGCCGTTGTTTGACAACTCTGCAGCCACTTTGACCGGATCCATATCACGCAGCCAATATTTTGCTGCGGAATCATTACGCCAGTAGAAGAAGCTACGCTCACCGTCATCGGCGGTTTCAATTGCGTAGATGCCAGGCAATTTGTCGTCAGACAGATAAACCATATCGGTATCGATGCCTTCTGATTTCCATGCGTTAAGCATATCGGTACTAAATGGATCGTGCCCTAAACCAGTAACATACGAAGTGGTCACACCTTGCGACTGAGTTAAGCGAGATAAATAGATCGCGGTATTGAGCGTATCGCCACCAAAACCTTGTTCAACTTGTCCGTTGACCTTTTTAAGTTCAACCATGCATTCGCCAATGATGGCCACTCGACCAATAGGGTTCATAAAAACCTCCTGAAAATAACTGCCGCTATTATCCTCTTCACAAAACTTCAAATCAATAAAAATAAAACAGTGGTTTAAAGATTGTGATTCCGATCCGTATGGAAATAAGCATCCAGTTAACTATGGCACATGGCTTGTCGCAAAAAATTAACTCAAGCTTAACTTAATTGCATCGAAAGCCATTGGTGGAACAGCTCTGGCCACTGTTTTGCAGGTAAGTTCTCAACTTTGCGAATTCCGAAACCATGGCCGCCTTGCTCAAATAAATGCATTTCCACTGGCACTTGGTGCTGTTTCAACGCCTGCCACATCAATACGCTGTTATCGACGTTGACCGCTAAGTCATCGCAAGCGTGCATTAAAAAGCACGGCGGCATCGCGCTGTGAACATTGGCCTCGACTGAAAAGGCGCGCAGCTGTTCATCGCTGGGAGTAGTGCCGAGCAGTTCGGTAAACGAGCCTAAGTGAGTTTGGTCTTTGAGCATGGTGATAACCGGGTACATCAGAGCGGTAAAGTCTGGGCGCGCGTCAAGGCTGTCGATATCATCTACTGCGGTGCCAATCGTGTGTTGATAATGCGTGGCTAACATACCGGCAAGATGGCCGCCTGCAGAGAATCCCATCACACCGATTTTATCGAGTTGCCACTGTTTGGCGTGATGACGTACCCAGCGAATGGTGCGCTGCGCATCGGCAAGGGAGGTTTGTGGCCCATATTGATGACCTTCTCCCGGCATGCGATAGGTAGTGACAAATACGGTGTAACCCATGCTATTGAGCTTCGCTGCCACCTCGCAGCCTTCATTGTCCATCGCGATGCGCTGATAACCGCCACCTGGAAAAATAATGATCCCGATGCCGTTACTATTTTGCGGGGTATAAACCATACATTCTGGGTTATGTACACCGCACACGATGCGATCGTGAAATGCAGTGGTATCGGTGCTGCGCTCGATAAGTGTGGGTTCGAGTTTGCCTTTGGCTGGTGGTGTTGGCCAAATTGAGTACACATCGCAAGGCTGGTTAAATTGCGTCACAGAGTGAAGGGGTTCAGGAGTGAAGTCTGTCATGCTGATGTCTCGCATAGTCAGTTGGGGGGAAGCTAGATTATGCGCTGCGGAAAATAAAAAAAGCCAGCCCGATCAAAGGCTGGCAAAAGATTCACTTATTCCCGATAAGATAATCTAAGATGAGCAACAAACTTATTTCAGTAGGCTGTTTACGTATTCAGCGATTTCTGGAACTTGGCAGTTCGCGAAGAAACACTCTTGGAAACGAGCGCCACCAACAGCAGTTTTCACTAGTTCTTGATCGATTGAACGTAGGCCTTCAAGTACGTCTTTAGATACTGCTGCTTTCACGTTGTTTAGGATAGCTGCGTTTGCTTGTTGAGGAGCAGCACGCTCGATTGGGTAACCTTCACCACGGTTGCCTGTGAACGCTTTTTCGAAGATGTAACGAACGTTCAGTTCACCAGCCCAACCAAAACCTTTAGCAAATGCTAGAGAGATAGCGTTGCCGTTGTTGATTTGGTTGAATAGGAACGCGTCAGATGGCTCTAGGCAGTAACCACAAACAACACCAGGGTGCATGTTGCTAGACATTAGAGCGCCTTGGCCAGTACCACAACCAGTTACTACGAAGTCAACCGCTTTAGAGTTAAGCAGGATGCTCGCCATGATACCTAGGTGGATGTACGTTAGGTGGTGATCGTTTTCGTCGCTCATACCTACGTTAAATACATCGTGACCAAGACCACCTGCAACGGTGTTTAGTTCAGCAGCAACCATTGCGTTTTTACCAGCTTGGCTGTTTTCCATCATTAAAGCGATTTTCATAATTTGTTCTCCATCGGCGTAAGCCGACTTAAGGGTTAGGATAATTCGGGTTGTTTTTACTCAAGAGCTCTGTTTTTCAGCAAAGCTCTTGTACAACAAAGCTTTTACGCAACGAAATCTTTACGCATTGGCGTAAAGTTATCGAGTAGTACGCCTTTTTCTAGACATACACAGCCGTGCATAACGTTTGGCTCTTTGTAAAGAGCATCGCCAGCTTTTACGATTTTGGTTTCGTCACCGATAGTAAATTCAAACTCACCAGATAGGACGTAGGTAAGTTGTTCATGTGGGTGGTTGTGCATCGGGCCAACAGCGCCTTTTTCAAAATGCACTTCTACCGACATGATGTTGTCGCTGTACGCCATAATTTTGCGTGACACGCCATCGCCGAGATCTTCTAATTTCACGTCTTGATTATAAACAAACATGATGTCCCCTTGTTTACATTGCTTGGGTCGGACATGCGCTTTTCTTTCTGTCTTTAAGTAGACGATAAATCGTGGTGCAGTTTACGGTTAATAACGTCATTTCCAACAAAGTACCGCCGATTGAACCGACGATGATGTTGTTAATTAACCAGCAAATCGCGCCGACGATAAAAGCCACACGCATTGCAATACCTTGCAGCATAAATACCGCATAGGTGCCGATTACTGTGCCAAAAATTGGCCACATATCCCACCAGTTATCCGCTAATTTCAGTCCAAAGCCCAAACCTAAGACTATAAATGCAGCGGCTACGTACTTCGACGAAGTATAGATAGCACTTCCGGTACGCAACGCCGACAACGCCGCGCTTAACGCCGACGTCATCGAACCAAGTAAAAAATAATGCAGGAGGTGGTTGAGATTAAAAATCAACATAATGATTTTTAATTTACGATCGTCTTTCTGATAGAAAGTCGATACTCCTAAACCAAAGCTCACAAAGCCGAGGGCTTGAGCAATAAATGGTACGTCCACTATGCTACCTGCATTTTTAGGTTAAATTCGTGATTAACGAGCTAACCAACCGCCGTCAACTGCGATGGTGTAACCACTGATGTAGTCAGACGCAGGAGAAGCTAGGAATACACATGGACCAGCAAGGTCAGAAGGAAGACCCCAACGGCCTGCAGGGATACGCTCAAGGATTGCAGCGTTACGCTCTTCGTCTGCACGTAGAGCAGCAGTGTTGTTAGTTGCCATGTAACCCGGTGCGATTGCGTTCACGTTGATGTTGTGAGCAGCCCATTCGTTTGCCATTAGACGAGTCACGCCCATTACGCCGCTTTTAGAAGCAGTGTAAGAAGGAACACGGATACCGCCTTGGAAAGAAAGCATAGAAGCGATGTTGATGATCTTACCGCCAGTGCCTTGAGACATGAATTGTTTTGCAACAGCTTGAGACATGAAGAACACAGACTTGATGTTGATGTTCATTACGTCATCCCAATCTTGCTCAGAGAACTCGATTGCGTCGTTACGACGGATGATGCCTGCGTTGTTAACTAGGATGTCTACTTTACCTAGTTCGCTAACCGCGCGGTCAACGATTGAAGGGATGTCATCCAATTTCATCAGGTTAGCGCGTACGTCGATGAATTTACGGCCAGTTTCAGCCATTTTTTCGATCGTTTCAGTTGGTTCAACAATGTTAACGCCAACGATGTCACAGCCTGCTGCAGCAAGGCCTAGTGCCATGCCTTGACCTAAACCAGTGTCACAGCCAGTAACGATTGCAACTTTGCCTTCTAGGTTGAATGAATCAAGAATCATATCTATTTCCTCAGTGGTATCTAGGTTGCGAACAGCGTGTGACTGTTCACCTGTTAAACGCAACATTACAGAAAAAGATTTTGGCTTGCAATTTTTTTTGAAACGCCTTTTCATAAAAGATGATGAAGATCGGAATTTTCCCGCAAACTGTGCATGGTTCTAAAATTTTGAAATGCCTTTTTTAAATAACTGGCTCTGAGACTTTGGTTCGCTATAATGAGGCGAAATGAATAAAAAAGGTTGATATTTAATGCAGAAATCGACGCAACCGGAAGCCGTTTCCTCGGTATTAAAAGTTTTTAATATTCTTCAGGCACTGGGCGAGCAAAAAGAAATCGGCGTGTCTGAATTATCACAGCGCTTAATGATGTCTAAAGCGACCACGTACCGCTTCCTTCAAACCATGAAAACACTGGGTTATGTCTCTCAAGAAGGTGAGGCAGATAAGTATTCTCTGACCTTGCGTTTGTTTGAGCTTGGCTCTAAGTCACTTGAGTACGTGGATCTTATCTCTATTGCAGATAAAGAAATGCGCTATATCTCAGAAAAAACCAATGAAGCCCTGCACTTAGGCGCTTTGGATGAGAACGCATTTATTTACATTCATAAGATCGATTCAGGTTATAACCTGCGTATGCAATCGCGTGTAGGACGTCGTAACCCACTCTATAGTACTGGTATCGGTAAAGTGCTGTTGTCGGGTCGTGACGAAGCGTTTGTTCGCGATGTACTTAAAGATGTCGAATTTACCAAGCACACTGATAAAACTTTGGAAAACGTTGACCAGTTATTGGCCGAGCTTGAGCACATCCGTGAGGTGCACTACGCCGAAGATAACGAAGAGCAAGAACCAGGTTTGCGCTGTATCGCGGCGCCAGTTTACGACCGTTTCGGTAACATTATCGCTGGGTTATCTATCTCTTTCCCGACCATTCGTTTTGATGAAAAGCGTATGTCGTACTACGTGGGCTTATTGCAAACGGCAAGTAAGAACATTTCAAAAGAGCTTGGATATCACAACTATCCAGTGTAAAAAGTGGCTTACTATCAGCAGCCGAAAGGCTGCTTTTTTTCATACTTAAGTTGTAAGTAAAACGTTGTTTTAATTTTATTGAGGTTTGCATGGGCACTTCGGTTACTCCCAACATTTTTGATTTTCTGATTCGCTTAGACCCTTTTGATAAGCTGCCGCAGGAGTTGGTGAGCGCTTTGTCCAATACAGTGAAAGTCAAGTATCTCACTGCAGGCGAAGAGATCGAATTTAGCTCAGGTTGTGAACAACGTTATCTTTACATCATTCGCACTGGCGCCGTTGAGCAACGTATGCCAACTGGCGAACTTAGGGCGCGTCTTGGTGAGGAAGACCAATTCGGTTTCACTTTTCTCGAACCTCTTACCAATGCGGAAAACGGTTATCGCGCGGTGTCGATTGAAGACTCGCTGCTGTATCTGATTCCTCACCAAGAGTTGCACCAAGTGTGCGCCGCGCATCCTGAATTTGCTGATTACTTTGCAGTTAAAGCGCAAGTGCGTTTGAGTTCGGCGGTAAAACACGTTGCCAGTAAAGAAGAGAAAGGGCTGTTCTTTCGCACCGTGGGTGAAATTGCCAGTGAAAACATCGCCATCGTTAACCAAGATATGTCGATTCGCGAAGTGGCTTACGCCATGTGTCACGATCAGCGCAGTTCGTGCGCGGTGGTCAAACGCGGCGATGAAATCGTTGGCCTCGTCACTGACCGGGATATGACGCGCGGCGTCTCGGCAGGTATTGATATGTCGCTGTCGGTGTCGCAAGTCATGACGCCAAATCCGGTGCTGATCCAAGCTGAAGACAAAGTGATTCAAGCGGTGTCATTGATGCTTGAATACAACATTCGCTGCTTGCCAGTGCTCAAAGGCAGCGATGTGATTGGCCTGATAACCACCACTCACTTGGTGCATGGTCACCGTACCCAGTCACTGTTTTTGATTGAGAAAATAAAATACGCCGGCTCGGTGAATGCACTAGCGAATTTAAAAGATGAACGTCAGGCGATTTTCCAAGCGCTGGTGGAAAGTGGCGTCAGCGCCGAAATCCAAGGCCGAGTGATGTCGATGATTATGGATGCGTTTACGCGCCGATTGATTCAGCTCAACCAAGAGATCCTTGGCCCCGCGCCGTGTGAATTTGTGTGGATGGTGGCCGGTTCCCATGCGCGAAACGAAGTACACATGCTATCGGATCAAGATAACGCCATCGTACTCAGCGACGAAGTGACTGACGATCAGCGTATGTACTTTACCCATCTTGCGATGCGAGTGTGCAACGGTTTGGCGGCGTGTGGTTATCCTCTTTGTGATGGCAAATACATGGCGGCTACGCCGAAATGGTGTCAGCCCATTTCACGTTGGAAAGAATATTATCAAAAATGGGTCTCAAGCCCAGAGTACAATAAGCTGCTAAGTATCAGCGTATTTTTAGAAGTGCGCGCCATTTACGGTAACGCCGATTTTGTTGAACAAATTCAGCAGCACCTGCATCAGTGCATTCAAAACAGTTCTAACTTCTTGCCTGCGCTCGTGAAAGATGCCATCGATACTCAGCCGCCACTCGGCATTTTCAACAACTTGGTGCTTGAAAAGGGTGGTGAGAACAGTAACACATTAAATATTAAGAAATATGCGCTCAACTTAATCATCGATTTAGCGCGTATTTTTAGCCTCTCAGCGGGCGGTTCACTGACCGGAACCGAAGAGCGTTTTCGCTACGCTGCAGAGCACGGCAGTATGTCACAAGACAGTTGTGACAATATCATCGGTGCCTATCGTTTTATTACTCAAGTGCGTTTTCGTCATCAACTCGATGCGATTAAAAATGACCGCGAGCCCAATAACCACATTAAGCCCGACAGTTTTAGTAGCTTTGAGCGCAAACACTTAAAAGATGCGTTTAAGATCATCAGTGAAATGCAAGATGTCGCCAAGCTGCGGTTTTTGAAAGGAAATTAATCCATGTTAGGCAAGCTGTTTAAACGCTGGGATAAAAAACCATCGCCAGAGGCGATTCGCCAGCGTACACCTATCCAGCCAGAATGGCGTGATGGGTTAAAGCGTTATTTCTCGACGCCGCTGCCTAATATGCATTCCTCACTCAAAGAAGTGGAATTTGTCGCGCTGGATTTTGAAACCACCGGACTTGATCTCAGCGAAGATAAAATATTATCGATTGGATTTGTGCCGTTAACGGTGCAAGGGATAGATATCGGCCAAACTGAAGAGTTGCTGGTTAACCATGGCGAGTTTGTCAAAGCGGCAAGTGCCGAGGTCAACCAATTGATGCCTAAGCGTTTAGCCACCGGCGCAAGTTGTGTCGATGCGATGGACAAATTCTTTCACGCGGCGGCGGGAAAAGTGATCCTTGCTCACAGTGCCAATATTGAGCGTGCGTTTATCGAGCGTCATATTCGCCAAAACTATCAATTTGAAACTTTTCCGGCTTATTTTCTCGATACTTTGCAACTGGAGAAACGCTTCAGTTACAAAGGTCGAACCGGGGCGCACAGCAGTTATCAACTTGATGATTTACGCGAGTTTTATGGCTTGCCGAGCTATCACTCTCATTCGGCAGCCAGCGATGCGCTGGCCTGTGCCGAGCTGTTTACCGTGCAATTTAAAAAGCTCCTTTGCACCACCAATCTCGAACTCAAAGATTTAGTGGTTTAGTTAGCCGTAAAAACGCACAGCAAAGGTATTACGCTGATTTGCCCTTGGTAATAAGGTGATTTGCCCTTGATGCAGATTGGCGATGTCTTGACAGATTGCCATGCCAAGTCCGGCGCCATCGCCTTGTTCAGTATTGGCGCGATAAAAACTGTCGAATAACTTTTCTCGCGCTTCGGCAATTAAGTCTTCGCCCGTGTCGCTGACAAATACCACAATGCCTTGTGTATCTTGCTGAATTTCTACCGAAATTTGACTGTTTGCTCCGGAGTAGCGAATCGCGTTATCGAGCAGGTTTTTAAACAGCACCTCAAGTAAAATCTCATCGCCCTCTATCTCGGCTTGGCCGCCGATAAACTCAAGTTCTTGCTGATGTTTGAGCGCAAAGGGCGCCAACATCGCCATCAAACGTTTGATCAACAGATCCAAATTTACGCGTTTGCCGTCAATGTGCGATGTGCTTTCGACTTTGGCCAGCGTCAGCAATTGATGAATCAAGCGGTCAGTGCGGTCAATGCCGCGCAAAATATTATTTAAATCGTTATCGAGCTGTTCACGGCTTTGGCTACTCAGGGCATTTTCGGCGTTAAGGCGTAAAATGGTCAGTGGAGTTTTAAGTTCGTGCGCCGCCATACGAGTAAAGCGCCTTTCGCGCTGCCAGGCTTTTTCAAGTTGCTCAAGCATATCGTTGAGGGTGGTGACCAGCGGTGACAGCTCTTGAGTTTCGTTACTGACGACGATTTTGTCCAAACGATGCGCACTGCGCTGGGCAATCGCTGAACGCAATTCTGAAATCGGCTGAAAGTTTTTGCCAATCAATAGCGTGACCACAAACGCCAAGCAGGGGATCAGCACCAGTTGGGGCAGGGCGGTGGAAAGCGCGATTTCATCAATGATCTCATCGCGAATGCTCTGTTTTTCCGCGACGATGATATTCGTACCAAGCCCGTCTTTAAGCGGCAACTGAAACGAGCGCCACAGCAAACGCTGGTTATTAAAATAGCCAAAGCCTTGATCATCCGGGCTGTGTTCGACCTCGCCCATTTTCGGATCAGAACTCCACAGCAGTTCGCCTTGCTGATAGAACTGAAATACGATGTTTTGCTCGTAAGGGTGACCGTAGCGAGTTGGGCCGTCATCATCATCGGGCGCTAAGCGGTGAATGTTACTCATCCACTGTTCAAAAGTGGCTTGATAGGCATCGCGGTCGGATTTGGAACTTAGCAGGCTGTAATTGAGCAGCAGCAGTTTGGCCGATTGCCCAAGCCTGGCGTCGTAGACTTCTTTAATCTCGCGGCGCGCAGAGGCAAAACTAAACAGCAGCGTGATTAAAATCAGCGCGGTAGACAGCAGTACCACCGAAATGGTGAGGCGGCGTTTTATCGAGAAAGCGCGTTTATTTTTCAATGATATACCCTATGCCGCGGATATTTTTAATCACATTGCCGGCGACTTTTTTACGTAGATTATGAATGTGCACTTCAATCGCGTTATCGCTGCCGGAGTCATCCCAACCATGCACCGATTGTTGCAGCTGTTCTTTGCTCATCACTCGCCCAGCGTTGGTGAGTAAACTGGCAAGAATCTTAAATTCATTTTTGGTCAGTTTGAGCCGTTCACCATGGTGTTTTACCGATTGTTCGGCAAGGCTTAAAGTCAGATCGCCAATCACTATCTGCTGCTGCGCGCTACCGGATTGGCGGCGAATCAACACTCGCAGCCGCGCCAACAACTCTTCCAAGGCAAAAGGTTTACCGAGATAATCATCCGCGCCGCCATCAAGGCCGCGCACTCGGTCGTTGATGTCATCGCGCGCAGTTAAAATCAGCACTGGTAGGGTAAATTCAGCGCTGCGCAGGCGTTTGAGCACTTCCAAACCATCGATATCGGGGAGGGTGAGGTCGAGAATCACAGCGGTAAACTCTTCCATGCGCAGCGCTTCAACGACGCCGCCGCCTTTTTCCAGCCAATCAACCGTGAATCCATGCCGATTTAGTGATGTCAGCATGGATTCACCCAGTAATTTGTCGTCTTCAATCAGCAGTAGACGCATTGATTATTCCAGTTCCTTTAAGCGCACTGCAATCTCTTGCTGCCGACCTTGGTCCGCCACGGGGCGACCCGGTCTCGGCGCGGCTTGCTGCGCGATGGTTAAGTAGTGAATTGCTTCTTTTTTACGGCCATCTTCAGCCAGAAAATCGCCGTAAAAGTAATTTGGGTCAATGCCTTTGGGGTTGAGCGCCAAGGCTTTTTTCAGCATTTGCTCGGCTTTGTCATCGTCGCCAAAGCCAACTGGCCACCCCGGCACTTTGTAGTATAGCGAACCTAAACTGGTATAGGCGGAGCCATCTAACGTTTCTGGAGCTTGTTCAATAACTTGCTCTAAAAGTGCTTTGGCCTCTTTGACTTTGGACAGCGCGCCTAGGCCACCTTCCACGCCGGCCAGTGAGCTCTTATTGATCGCCAGCCACACTTTTAGTTCGGGCCGATTGGGCTCGGCATCGAGGGCTTGTTGGTTACGTTTAATCAACTGTTCAAAACAGTAGCTTTGCTGATCTTCATCTTGGCGCTGGTATTGGCAGACCGCCCATTTTTTTTGAATCGTAACCAGTGGATCGGCGGCGGCTTTGACCTGAACGGAAAAGAGCGCAGCGGCGGCGCATCCTCCGAGCAGCAACGCCTGTAATGGACGAATGAATTCAGCGTTCAAATGGGTAACTGATGGCTTAATTTGGCGATTCATAGCCGCCTCCTTATAACGGTTTTGACGATGTAGGAACCTCGACATCATGGTCGTTGGTTCGGCGGTGGCTAAGGTTTTTACCAAGACTGTGGTGGATTGCGATTTGTTGTTTACGAATCGATTGCGACACCAAGCTTGGAAACCATTGATTGATTTTGGCAAACAGCTTTTCCGGCCAACCAATCCAGCGCGCAGTGATCTCTTCCTCAAGCATTTCAATCACATGGTTGGCGACCACTTGCGGTTCGTCACTGCGATTGCCAAGTTTTTGGTTCAATTCATTCACCGCTGGGCTGTTGAGCTCGGTTTTAGTGGCGCGCGGCGCGAGGTAGAGCACGCGAATGCCCGAACCGTCGAGTTCGCGGTCCAGCGCCTCACTAAAGCGATGCAAACCTGCTTTAGCCGCGCAGTAACTTGCATAACCGGGATAACCTATCGAGCCAAACGCCGAGCCGACGTTAAGAATGATTCCCGGACGCTCAAGCCAGTGCAGTGCTGCTTGGCTGAGCAAAATTGGTGTGGTCAGATTGAGATTCAGTTCATTTTGTAGCGACTCTTTGCCGCGTTGGGACAAAAATTGAAACTGATTGGTCCCCGCATTGTTGATCAGCACACTGATGCGCTGTCCCTGCTGGCGATAGCTTTCCAGCCAATGGTTAAGCGCTTCACGACCCGCATCGCAAGTGAGATCGGCGCTTAACAATGCGTGCTGCTCGCTATTTTGTAACTGCTGCTGCAATTTTTCCAGTTTGGCGGCGTTACGGCCCACGAGTAACAGATGCGCGCCGCGCTTAGCAAGGCTTTGCGCCAGACAAGCGCCAATGCCGCCGGAAGCACCCGTTAATAACACCAGCTTATTGTTAAGATCCATCTTGGCTCTCCTTACGCTGCAATGCGGGTGTTATCGGCGGTTAAGCCGTGAAGCATCTGGCCGTAAAGTGCAAACACCATGTTGGCCGACTCGATAATCGCGCGTTGATCGCTTGGGTCCGTGACTTGATTCATCAAGCGCTCAAAAAATTGAATGTGGTCGCCATCAAGCACACTGTGGGAGGTGAGATAACTCATCGCTTCATTGGGCAGTTGCAGATGCTGTTGTACCAGTTTCGCCATTGTGCCGCCCACGCCAACACTGGTGCCTTCAAGTACCCAAACCATACCAAACAGTGCCAGCGGATTACCGCGATCAATCTGGTGGTAGAGGTATGCCACCATCAGCTCAATGGCGCTGGAAACACGTCCTTGCTGCTGGTTATCGCGCACCAGTTCGGCATTGGCGCCGCAGGCTCGTAGGTCGTTAAGAATCCACTCATGATGACCTTGCTCTTCGCTAATATATTCGCCAATTGCCGCGCGCAGCCATTCGTATTGCAGCGGCAAACGTGAACCACACGCCATCAAAAGTGGCACTGTGTGTTTAACGTGATGAAACGCTTGAGTCAGAAAGTCGATGTACATTTGGCGGCTGATTTCACCGTTTTGGCAAGCCGAGAAAATGGGCGCGCTTAACATCTGCAGCTGCGCGGATTGGGTTTGAGTTTTTAACGTGTCAAAAAAGCGCATGTGGCGTTCCTCGAGGTTAGATGACGCATGGTTAGAAGGCGCAAGGTTTGCTGAACAAACGTTAGTCTGTGAGTTGTCGCGGCTGATATGAGTGATGGTCATAAAATCGCTTGGTGTTTGTGCCCAATGTTCAATTAAGGCGCGAATCGGGCGACCATTACTGGTAAATAGTTGGCGCTGCGTCATAAATTGTGCGCCGTTTAGAATGCGGCCGATACGAGCGTAGTCAGGCAGTGTTTGGTTAAGCTGGTGCACCGCGTCGCTGACATCGTCATCACTGGCGATAATCGCGCTTAGATAGGGTTGGCCTTCGCCAATCACCACCATCGGTGTACCGAGTAGCCAACGCTGAGCTGCGGTTTCAACCCATTCTGGGGAAATGTTACGGCCAAAACTGGTGATGATCTGATTCTTTTTGCGGCCAATAATGGTGACAAAACCCTGCTCATCGATGGCGCCTAAATCGCCGCTTGGGTACCAATCGTCATTAAACGCTTCGCCAATGTATCCAAGTGCAGTATTGCCCTGTAGCCAAATTTGTTGCTGGTCGTCGATGCGCAGTTTGACGTGAGAGAGCACTTGACCACACGAGCCAGCCTTGTGTGCTTGCGGCGTGTTTAAACACACCACTGAGGCGCACTCGGATAACCCGTAACCTTCATAAGCTGGAATGCCAAGTTGATGGGCTTGTTCGATAAGTTCTGGGGCGATTCGCGCGCCGCCAACGGCGACAAAGGTTAGGCTTTGCGCCAGTTTCGGTTGGTGCTGAGTGAGTTGAATCAGCGCCATCAACAGTGCTGGTGTCAGCACTAAACTGTGAGGCTGAATTTGCGCCAGTTTGCTGGCGAATAAGCTGGCATCAAAGCGGCTGGAGCCAATTAAGCCGACTTCGGCGCCGGAATAGATGTAGCTGGTGGCGCCAAGCAGCAAAGGCACGTAAACCGCGGTGATATTTTCCAGCAGCGTGGACAGCGGCAACATGGTGAGGTGCTTTTTCAGCGGTAAATTGATCGCGGTTGCCAAGCTTTGCGCTACGTTGTCGAGTTGCTCTTGGCTTAAACATACCCCCTTTGGAGTGCCAGTGGAGCCAGACGTAAACGTCACCTTGGTGGTTCCGGGTAATCGTTGATGGTTGGGTGCTTGCCTGCGCATTGCACAGGCATAGCCGCAGATGGTATCGATGGCTGTCCAGTCATCCTCTTCACTTGGGATATGCCCAATGATTAAGTCGACACCGGCGCTTGCGATGGCATGGCGCTGCTGCTCGGCAGTGAAAAATGTCGGCATTGGTACACAGGCAATGTTGGCAGCCATAGTGGCTAAATCGACCACCACCCAGTCAAGGCTGTTTTCGGCGCTTAGCGCGATGCAACTTGGGGCTAACGCTTCAAGCTGCGTTTTGACTTGCTGCACTTGCTGATTGAGCGCTTGATAGCTCAGCGAGTGCGGTGCGCCGCTGGCGCTCACACCGACTAACGCAAGTGCATCAGGTGTTTGACGGGCAAATTGGCTTAACGCATGGACAATGCTCATAGAGAATCCCCCATCGCTTGCGAGTCGTTGTCAGGCATCAGCTTGCTTAAACGCGCTAAGCCTTGAATCAGATTGCCGGCAACAATGCGCGGTTGGTGCTGATAATAAGTGCCCCAAATTTCGCTGGCGTTGGGAATGCGATTGGGGTCGGCATCAGCGATGATTCGCAATGGCAAGCCAAAGCGTCTCATCATGGCGTAAAGAGGGTCAGTTGCGGTAAAAATGCACCATTGATAATTGCGCTTGACCAGAGCCTCAGCAATTAGAAAAAAATGCACCAGAGAGAATCCCTTGTTGAAGGAGGCAAGCTGACCAAATTCGACCAGTTGATGACGCTCAATGTGCGTGGCAAATTGCGCGCTTAATAGCGTGCTCGCGTCATCATCTAGGTATTGTTCTAAAAAAAGAGTGCCTTGTTCTGCGCCGCGAAAACCGCACAGCGATGCGAATTCGTCGCCTTGCATCAAAGCCATGAACGCTGGCATATAACCATTGAGCCGCGCGTCAAATGCGAGTTGGTAACGCTCTGAAATATACTGTTTGGCATTTGGCCATTTAGCATGTTTGGCGTCGATCACTTCCAGATACAGCGCATTGAGATTTAAGCGATTGTTCATACAACTCTCCTTTGTGAGTAATGAACAATTTAAGAGATCAAACTTAAGAGAAACTTAAGAAGCGATACTTTGCCTGTGATGCTTGTTTGGCATGGGAATATTTTGAGGATATTCGCGCCTTGAGCGGTTCCTCTTTTGAGAGTGGCTAGCGTGAGATTTATTGGTTGCGCACCGAGATTGTGTTAACGAGCTTGCAAAAAAATGCCAAACCCGGAAAAAATAAATCGCAAAATTGACGTGTTTGTTTGTCTGTTTTCAAGGCATGATAAATACCGCAGCCCCAAATGCTCCTGACCCCCTACATAGGCATGATTGGATACGTTGCAAAACAGAAAAAGCCAGCATCTGTGCTGGCTTTTTTACGTATGATAGTCTTGTTTACATTGTAAATTCGGCGCTACATCGCCATTTTTTGCCAAATTGGGTGACCATCTTTAATCGTGGTTTCGACGTGAATATCACGCAGATCTGTCGGCTCTACTTTAAGCGGGTTTTTATCCAAAATAACAAAGTCGGCCACTTTACCGTTTTGAATGGTGCCTTTGTATTTCTCTTCAAAGTTCTGATAAGCCGCGTAGCTAGTGATCGCTTCTAAGGCTTGATAAACAGAGACTTTTTCTTGATTACCTAACAGCGCGCCAGCGCGGGTCAAGCGATTAACGCTGCTCCAGATGGTCATCAACATATCCGGTTGCATCTCTGGCGAGTCGGTATGGAAAGTGGCGTGCAATCCGGCATCAAACGCCGATTTAGCCGGGTCAAGGTGCTCTGTCATTTCATCGCCAAGCGCCGAGTCATGGTAATAATCGCCAAACAGATAGATATGAGTCATTTCAAATGACGGAATAATATTCAGCGCTTTGAGCGTTTTGATTTGGTCCGGACGTGTCAGCTGGGCTTGAACCATCACCGGGCGCCAATCTTTCTTAGTTGAATGTTTAATCGCCTTGACGGCGCTAAGGAACTGATCGCACGCCGCATCGCCATTACAGTGAGCCTGAACCTGAAGATTCTGATCCCAAGCCAACTTCACCAACTGCTTGACTTGTTTATCGGTGTAGTTAGGGCGGCCTTTGTATTCGCTGTCTTCACCGTGTGGCGGCATATGATACGGGTGAGTTAAATACGCGGTTTGTCCGGCAATCGAGCCATCTAAATTCAGTTTGACACCGCCAATTTTTAAGTTGGATTGGTAGTGGTGATAATTGCGAAAATCCGGTTGCCACTTTTTACCGATTTGATCCAACAGCGGGTAGGTGATCACATCAATAAACAAGCGGTTTTTAGCCGCCGCGCTGCTTAGCAGATCCAAATCTGCAGGAGTCGTTGAACTGTCTTGCGCAGTGGTGACGCCTTGGCTAGCATAGATGCGCTGCGCGTTATCAAGCAGTTCAAGTCGGTCGCTCTCAGTGCTCATCGGCAAGTTAAGTAGTACTGGCCAAAGCGCCGTTTCTTCAATAATGCCGTTGGGGTGATTTTGACCATCGCGTTGAATCACGCCGCCATGAGGATTAGGCGTGGTATCGTTAATTTTGGCCAGCTCCAGCGCTTTAGAGTTGAGCGCGCCGATGTGCCCTGATGCGTGGATCAGGACAATCGGATGCTCGGTCGAGACTTCATCCAGTATTTGTCGAGTTGGATGAGAGGGCAATACCGTCGTGTCGTAGCCCGTTCCGACCACCCATTCACCCGGTTTGATATTTTGCTCTTGAATGTAGTCTTGCAAAGTCTGTTTGAGGCTAGAAAAATCATCGCTGCTGCCGTATGGCGACGCCATCACATTCGCCATACCAAGGGAAATGCCATATTGGGCAATTTGACCTTGAGTATCGATAAAGCCCGGCATCAGGGTTTTACCTTTTAAGTCGACCAGATTTGTGGTCGCCAAACGATAAGACATGGCTTTTTCATACTCACCGGTAAAAATGATTTTTCCATTTAAAACTGCCACGGCTTCCACATATTGTGGAATCTCGCCTTCCATAGTGAGTATGTCACCACCAAAATAGATGGTGTCCGCGGAAGTGACTTGAGGGGCATGACTTTGGCTTTGGGGTGACGATTCGTGATTACAACCGCCGAGTAAAGTCATAGCGATACTCAAAGCAACAACGCGCTTGTTCATTGATGTTTATCCTCATGGTAGATTTCGGCGCTACTCTAGACACAGCATTAAGCAAGCTCTAGTTCAAAACTGAGAATTTGACGCAGGCGGACCTGTTTCTGACATTTATGACGCGTTTCGGACGTGTTGTAAGAAGCGGACTACTATTAAAAAATATCTTCAACCAACATTTTACTTTGGAAGGGTGGACATGGAACGTGTGGTAAATTTAAACCGCTGGCAAAGAGAGCATGTACGTACTCAAGTTGAGATGAGACAACTGTTTTCTCAAGTAAAAACGCTCTATTCCAGTGACCCTTTCCCGCATTATCGACAGCGTATTCAACGCTTAAAAACCTTAAAACAGGCGTTGCTGGAAAATCAGCAAGCTTTGGTGGATGCGTTAGCCCAAGATTACGGCCATCGTAGTGAGTTTGATTGCCTGATCGGCGATGTCCTCCCATCGCTGCGCCATCTCAATTACTCCTTAAAACATCTGCGTGGCTGGATGAAAGCGCAGCGCCGCCGAGCGGGCAGCTTGTTAGCGCCTTCCAAGGTGAAGGTTGAGTACCAGCCGCTTGGGGTGGTGGGCGTGATGGTGCCGTGGAACTTTCCAATTTTTTTAAGCCTTGGCCCGATCATTACTGCGCTGGCCGCAGGAAATCGCGTGATGGTGAAACTCAGTGAGCACACGCCGAAAACCAATGCGATTTTGCGCGATGTGTTTGCCGAGCTTGAAGATGATGTGTTCCCCATCGAAGGGGATGCAGAAATCGCCAGCTACTTTAGCCAACTGCCGTTTGATCATCTGTTGTTTACCGGTTCGACTCGAGTCGGGCGCATTGTCGCCCAAGCGGCGGCGCAAAATTTAACGCCAATCACACTTGAGCTAGGGGGTAAGTCGCCGGTGATCATCGCCCATGATGCCGACCTTGATCAGGCGGTGGATGCGGTGATGCTCGGTAAGTCGGTGAATAATGGTCAAGTGTGTGTGGCGCCCGATTATGTGTTTGTGCCGCATGGCCAAGAGATGGCGTTTGTGCATCGCTACTTAAAGCGTTATCAGCATCATTTCAAACGTCAGGGGCAATCGGCGACGCATATCATCAATGAGCAGCAGTGGGTGCGATTGCATGCCTATTTGCAAGATGCCAAAAGCAAAGGCGCGCGTATTCATACTCTGGGTGATGAGCCGCAGCCACACTCGATGATGCCGCATTTAGTCACCGAAGTGACCAGTAATATGCTACTGATGCAACAAGAGATTTTCGGGCCGATTTTGCCAGTGCTTGGCTATCAGCAGTTAAGCGATGTGCTCAGTTACATCAACAGCCGTCCGCGGCCGTTGGCACTGTATCTGATGACCAAAGATAAAGTGCTTGAGCGTCAGGTCATCGAACAAACGCACAGTGGCACAGTGGCGATTAACGATACGCTATTGCAAGTGGCTGCCGATGACGCGCCTTTTGGCGGTATTGGTGAGTCGGGGATGGGTCACTATCACGGCATCGAAGGTTTTCGCACCTTCTCAAAAGCCAAAACAGTGCTTTCGACACCCGCTTGGCTGCCGCGCAGCCGAATTCTTTTGCGCCATCAAGCGTTAGTGACCAAGCTGATGCGCTGGCTGTTTTTGCGCTAGCCTCGTTTTTTTACCCGCTCTATCGAAGGGCGGCAGGGTATGCGACGGTATACGGCCTAATCGCGACCTGTTTGAACATTGACACTCAGTGCCCGCTTTTCAGTTTAGGTGGAAAGGAGTACACTGATTTGGCTCGCGATGGCGGGCCAAATTTTTTGTTTAATGTTCTCAGGGCGGGGCGAAATTCCCCACCGGTGGTAGGTTTGCTGGATGTAACGTTAAGTGACACCAAGCAAACAAGCCCACGAGCGCTCGATTCGTCGAGGTCAGCAGATCTGGTCAAACTCCAGAGCCGACGGTTACAGTCCGGATGAAAGAGAATAGCGCGATCGCCAGACTGCTTTGGGAGTGTGGCGATTGCGCGTTGAAATCACTTCTCTGTTAAGTCGCCCTGATTCTGGTTGTTAGCAGGAGTTCACCATGAATCAGTCATCACTACTTGCCGAATTCGGCGATCCTATTACTCGGGTTGAAAACGCGCTTGCTGCGCTTAAACAAGGCCGAGGTGTATTACTGCTCGATGATGAAGATCGAGAAAACGAAGGCGACATTATCTGCGCCGTCGAAACCCTTACCAGTCAACAAATGGCACTGATGATTCGCGAAGGTAGCGGCATTGTGTGTTTGTGCTTGACCGACGAACAAGCCAATCGCTTGCAACTGCCACCGATGGTCGAAAACAACAATAGCGCTAACCAAACTGCGTTTACGGTATCGATTGAAGCCAAAGTTGGCGTGACCACAGGCGTGTCTGCCGCTGACCGCGTCACAACGTGCAAAACCGCGGCAAATCCCAATGCTCGCCCAGAAGATCTTGCCCGTCCGGGGCATGTATTCCCCCTTCGTGCCCGTGCTGGTGGCGTGTTAACTCGCCGTGGTCACACCGAAGGGACGGTGGATCTGATGCAAATGGCCGGTCTGCAATCGTCTGGTGTTTTGTGTGAAGTCACCAACCCAGATGGCACTATGGCCAAAACGCCGGAAATCGTCGCGTTTGGTAAGCTGCACAATATGCCAGTTCTGACTATCGAAGATATGGTGTTGTATCGTACTCAAAATGAGCAGCTTTCCGCTTAAGCTGGACCAGCGATTTGGCGATGCTGAAATGCAAAAAAACCGCTCAATGATGAGCGGTTTTTTTATTGCCTATCTAACGCTTGAACTAAGCCGCGCAACTTGTGCTTGCTTTGATAAAGTCAGGCTCAAAGAAGGCTTCATGTAATGCGCAAATCGCCGCTTCATAGCTTTCATCACTGACCACAAACTGGACATTCACATTACGCATCGATGAGTGAGCCGCAATCGGTGACACGCCTTTGTCGACCAGCGCCATCATCCCTTTGCTGAGCGCCGTATTGGTATTGATCGCCGCGCCAATTGCCGAGATCATCGCTACCATACAGCCGGTAATGGTTGAGTTTGGAAACGCTTTTTCGGCTTTGCTCAGCAGCTTGTTTAAGCGTTCGGTATTGCCGCTGACATAGTAAGTCATCGAGTTGGCATTCATTTCTTTACCCACCAATTGCACGTCCGAGTCGGCGATCATCGCCATCATCTCATGGCTGACATTTTCCACTTCACCGACCATGGCTTGATCAAACAGATGCAGCGCAAACACTTTGCTCTTACCGGCAATGATCTCAATTTTTTGCTGCTTTTCCGGTTGGTATTGTCCGGAGATCAAAGTGCCTTGATGTTCGGGCTCAAAGGTGTTTTTGATCTGCAGTGGAATATCACGCTGGCGTAGGCCTGATGCGGCGTTAGGGTGAATTGCTTCCATGCCCAAATTGGCCAGTTGATCGGCGACATCAAAGTTGGTCTGGCCGATAGGTAATACGTTTTCAGGGCCAACGACACGTGGATCAGCGCTGCTCAGGTGGTATTCCTTGTGAATGATCGCTTGGTCTGCGTTGGTGATGCACGCGACGCGGCTGAACGTCATTTCGCTATAGCCTCGATCGTAACTTTTCATCAAGCCTTCATCACAGTACGCGTAACCAGTCACGATCGGCAGTTCGCGGCTAACATCGATAGGCTTAAACGCGTGTTCGATGACCGAGTCCAGATCGCCAGTCAGCTTGTCATCCCAGCCAGATAAATCCACAAACCGCGCATTGATACCAAGAGTTTTTAGCTTCAGCGTTGTATTGTACGCACTGTGTACTTCACCAATTGAAGATAAAAACTCTCGAATTTGCGGCAAGTATTGACGCAATGAAAATTGGCCGTATTGGCAGGTATCCAAAATGTTGCTGATGCAGCTTTGTGCTTCGCTGATACGTGAGCGAATGAATTTGTCGGCGCGAATCCGATTGACCGGATCGGCAAACAGGTTTTCATTGATCATCAGCATGCGCTGCTCAAGGTCGGCAAGCGCTTGTTTCCATTGCTCATCGCGTTTGGCGATGTAGCGATAGACACCCGGTTTACCGGTGCGTTTGCACTCGAGTAGTCCATCGGTAATGCCGCCATAAGCGGAAACTACAAATACGCGATTATAGGGATTGTTAGGGCGCAAAATAATGTTGTCGAGTACGGCGTCAAACGCCGACATTGAAGTACCGCCAATCTTTTCAACGGTATAAGCCATGTTAGATTCCTTGTTTTAAACAGAAAGGTTTTAAGCAGAAAAGTTTCAAATCGAAACAAAAAGCCAAAAAGAAGGCTGAATACTCAGCCTTACTTATCAGAGCGCTTAGGCTCGTTTATTGTTGATGATCAGTCGACAAGCGGGTACACACCGCTGGCATCATGTGTTTCGGCGCCTGTCAGTGGCGGATTGAACACACATGCCATCACCATGTCGGTACCGGGCTTAGCACGCAAATAGTGTTCATCATGTTGGTCAAGGACATACAGGGTACCCGGTGCAATCGGGTAGGTTTCACCACCGACCACCTGGATCTCGCCTTCACCGGACATGCAATACACCGACTCTAAGTGATTTTTGTAGTGAATATGGGTTTCTGTACCCTTGTAGATGGTGGTGATGTGGAACGAGAAGCCCATCTTGTCATCTTTGAGTATCATGCGAACGCTTTCCCAGTTGTCGGCTACCACGCGGCGTTCACTGTTTTGACATTCTTTAAGAGTTCTTACGATCATTTGGGGTTCCTTAAGACGCTTTTTGAGTGAGTTTTTCAGCAACCGAATCAACGGCTTGTTCAAAGATATGCAAGCCTTGCTCAAGTTCGGATTCGCTGATGGTCAGTGGGCAGAAGAATTTGACGACTTGGTCGTCCGGCCCTGCGGTTTCAATTACCATACCCTTATCAAAGCAGGCTTTGGAAATGGCACTCGCCAGATCACCACTTTGACATTCAATACCTTGCATCATGCCGCGGCCTTTGCTGCGTACAAACAGCGATGGATAGCGGCGTAGCGTACGTTGAATCGCTTTGTTCACTTGTTCTGAGCGCGCGTGAATGTGCTGCTCAAATTCGTCATTCGCCCAGTAATTTTCTATCGCTTGAGTCGCGGTCACAAAGGCGTGGTTGTTACCACGGAATGTGCCGTTATGTTCGCCAGGCTGCCATTGGTCAAGCTCCGGCTTAAGCAGCACGACGGCCATTGGCAAGCCATAACCACTTAATGATTTAGACAGCGTTACGATGTCTGGTTTGATGCCTGCTGGTTCAAAGCTAAAGAAGGTACCGGTGCGGCCACAGCCCGCTTGAATATCATCGACAATCATCAAGATATCGTGTTGGCGGCAGAGCTTTTCGAGACGTTGTAACCAAGTTTCACTAGCAGCATTCAGACCACCTTCACCTTGTACAACTTCTAATAATACCGCTGCGGGTTTGTCTAGGCCGCTGGAGTTATCGCTAAGCATGGTTTCAAACAGCGCTAGGCTGTCAATGCCGGCATAGCCTTCATAGGGAAGGCGCATGGTGCCATTGAGTGGTGCGCCCTGACCGCCGCGGTGATGTTGGTTACCGGTGGCAGCGAGTGCGCCAGCAGTACAGCCATGAAAGCCATTCGTGAAAGTCACGATGTTAGTGCGCTTAGTCACCTTACGTGCCAATTTCATCGCTGCTTCTACGGCGTTAGTGCCCGTTGGTCCTGTGAATTGGACTTTATAGTCGAGCTCGCGCGGCGCCAAAATATGGTTATTAAAAGCATTCAAAAATTGCGCTTTGGCTTGGGAGTGCATATCCAAGCCGTGAGTAATGCCATCGGCATCGATGTAATCAAGCAGTGCCTGCTTAAAGATGGCGTTGTTGTGGCCGTAGTTGAGCGACCCTGCGCCGGCGAGAAAGTCGAGATAGCGCTCGCCCTCCTCGGTGTGCAACCAGCAGCCTTTTGCGGTTGAAAATACGACAGGAAAGTTATTTGAATATGAACGAACATTTGATTCTTTCTGGTTGAAGATATCCATGTTGAGGCCGTTGTTATCCTATTTTTTGAGTGAATTTTTGGTGTCGTTAATTAGTGAGATGCTGTTAGTTACTGCGAAGCAATCGGGATGCGATACAGGTATTCCGTATCGTGTTTACCTTTGAAATGCTTCTCTTCGTCTAAAAAGGTGCTCACTTCACCTTGTTCGCCATGCGCTTTATCTAACTTCTTAAATAGATTCCAAGATCCTTGGTTGTCATCAGTGATGGTGGTTTCGACCACGTCGATGTCACTGAGCGCATCACGCATCAGAATTTCTTGCAGCATGTGAAAGGCGAGACCTTTACCACGATGCTTAGGAGAAACCGCTACTTGCCAAATAAATAGCTCATTGGGATGTTGTGGCTTGCGGTAGCCAGAAATAAACCCGGCAATTTCATCGTTACACAGTGCAATCACGCAGGTCTGATTAAAGTGCAGTGACTGCAAAAAGTTGCAATACGATGAGTTCACGTCAAGCGGCGGGCAACTGGCAATCAAACCATGCACATCATCGCCGTCTTTTTTGTTTGGAGTTCGAAATACCCACTTTTCTTCATCCTTTGCAAGTATCTCTGGGTACATGACCCATGGCGCGGCAGTAATCATAACTCGACTTTTCCTTTAGAGGTCTAATTAAAATTCTGGGTAAAGGATACATGTCTGCTGGATATGATCAAGGTGTTATTTTGAATTTTTTGGCTAATTGTTATTTATGTAGTTGATTTATATGTATTTAATTTATATTAATCTTATGTGAAATAAATATTAGAGGTGTAATGTATTTATCGGTCACAAAAAAGTATGAAATGATGATGTTTGTAAAATTCAGCCAGTGATAAGTCGCCCATTTTTTTCGTGTGACGACAAATTAGCTGGATCGTCGATAGTTAGATAAAACGCATAATATTTAGTATCCGAAATTATAATTGCATTAAAATATCAATAAATAATATTTATTTAAATCAATTAGTTATTAATATTTACTGTATTTTTCATGACATTGAAGTTTGAAAAATACTCAATTAAAGGTTAGGGTACTATTGTTTTCATGTGTAAATAACAGGGCATATGAATTTTGCTCAAGGATGTAAATGGATGTCGACCATACTCGAAGTACAAAACCTCTATAAGGTATTTGGCGAAAAACCCGAAGAGGCTTTTTCGCTAATCGAACAAGGCAAAAACAAAGACCAAATATTTGAACAGACATCGCTAACCGTGGGTGTTAAAGACGTGTCGTTGTCGATCAACGAAGGTGAAATATTCGTCATTATGGGGCTATCCGGTTCAGGTAAATCGACGTTAGTGCGCTTGCTGAATCGTTTGATAGAACCGACCCGCGGCAGTGTATTGCTGCGCGATAAAGATATCGCCCACATTTCAGCCGAAGAGCTGCGTGAAGTGAGGCGAAATAATATCTCTATGGTGTTTCAAAACTTTGCCTTGATGCCGCATATGACGGTGATTGAAAACGCCGCGTTTGGCTTGGAACTGGCAGGGATGGATGTGAGCGAGCGTAAAAAATTGGCGCTGACGGCCCTTGAGCGAGTTGGACTTGATAGTTATGCCGAGTCTTATCCTGATGAGTTATCGGGCGGGATGAAACAACGTGTTGGGCTTGCGCGCGCACTTGCATGCGACCCTGATATCCTATTGATGGACGAAGCATTTTCTGCTCTCGATCCACTTATTCGTACCGAAATGCAAGACGAATTGATTCGTCTGCAAAACGACGATAAACGCACCATTGTGTTTATCTCACACGATTTAGATGAAGCGATGCGTATCGGCGATCGAATCGCGATTATGCAAGATGGCGTGGTGGTGCAAGTCGGTACTCCAGATGAAATTTTGCATCAGCCTGCCAATGAATATGTCCGTTCATTTTTCCGCGGCGTGAACGTTGCCAGCGTCATTTCTGCCAAAGATATCGCTCGCAAACAGCCAGCGGCGGTATTTAAAAAATCCGATACCGACGGTCCTGCCTCGGCGATGCAAATTCTGCTTGAAAACGACCGCGAATACGGTGTGGTGGTGGATAAGGCCAACAAATACTCCGGGATTGTCTCAATCGATTCACTGAAAAGTGCTCACAAACAGCAAGGCTCGCTCTCGAGCGCTATCTTGCCCGATACCGTGTGTTTATCTCCCGATGAAACGGTCAGCGATTTAATCGGTCAAGTGGCCAATCAACCTTACGCGATTCCAGTAGTGGATGAACAACGAAATTACTACGGTGTGATCACCAAATCTCGCCTGTTACAGACTTTAGATAGGGAATAATTATGTCGACAGAAAGTAATGCAGCAGCAAGCGATCCTTGGGGTCAAGCCGCCACAACTGCGACTCAAACCAGCGACCCTTGGGGCACTGGTGAAGCCGCTGGACAAGCGTCATCCAATGCCGATTGGTTAAACAGCGTGCCAGTCGAGCAGCATCATTTTAGCTGGTTGCATCCGTTTCAAGATGCTCTGATTCCGTTTGATCACTGGGTGGAAACTGCGCTCAACTGGTTGGTGACTCACGGTCGACCAATTTTTCAGGCTATCCGCGTACCAATTGACTTCATACTTACGTCATTTGATACCGCGCTGACGTCCACTCCTGCACCAATTATGCTGCTGATTTTGTTCTTATTAGTTTGGCAATTTGCCGGCGCAAAAATGGGTGTGTCGTCTCTGGTCTCGCTGATTGTAATTGGCCTTATTGGGGCGTGGAGTCAATCGATGACGACGTTGGCGTTGGTGTTGACCTCGGTGTTTTTCTGCTTGTTGATAGGTTTGCCACTCGGTATTTGGCTGGCGCGCAGCGATACCGCTGCCAAAGTGATACGGCCAATACTCGATGCAATGCAAACCACGCCAGCATTCGTTTATTTGGTGCCAATCGTCATGCTGTTTGGTATCGGTAACGTGCCTGGGGTTGTGGTGACCATTATCTTTGCTTTGCCGCCAGTGGTGCGCTTAACCATTCTCGGTATTCAGCAAGTGCCTGAAGAATTGATTGAGGCTGGTCATTCCTTTGGCGCTAGCCCAAAACAGATGTTGTATCGAATTCAATTACCGCTGGCGATGCCAACCATTATGGCCGGGGTAAACCAAACTTTGATGTTGTCACTGTCGATGGTGGTGATTGCGTCAATGATTGCAGTGGGTGGTTTAGGTCAAATGGTACTGCGTGGTATCGGACGTTTGGACATGGGCTTAGCCGCCGTTGGCGGACTTGGCATCGTGATTCTGGCGATTCTTTTAGACCGTATTACTCAAACGCTTGGCGCGGAATCTCGCGATACCAAAACACGTTGGTATGAGACCGGACCTGTGTCTCTGATCCTGCGCTTAACCTCATCAAAATCAAACCAACTTAATAAAAAACTAGGAGAAAATTAATGGATCTCTCATGGAAGAAAGTGCTATCGACCAGTCTTATTGCTACCGCAGCTCTGAGCGGTTCTGCTTATGCTGAATCACTACCAGGTAAAGGTATTAGTGTGCAACCGGTGCAGTCGACCGTATCTGAAGAGACATTTCAGACTCTGATCGTTAATAAGGCGATGGAAGCACTTGGCTATGACGTTAAGCCAACCAAAGAAGTCGACTACAACGTCGGCTACACCTCGATTGCTGAAGGCGATGCGACCTACCTAGCGGTCGGTTGGGACCCGCTACACAATGACAAGTACGCCAAAGCCGGTGGCGATGACAAGTTTTATCGCAAGGGCGAGTATGTGAGCGGTGCTGCGCAAGGTTACTTGATTGATAAGAAAACCGCAGAAAAATACGGCATTACCAATATCGGTCAACTGAAAGATCCAAAATTGGCCAAACTGTTTGATGCCGATGGCGACGGCAAAGCCGATTTAACCGGTTGTAACCCAGGTTGGGGTTGTGAAGGGGTCATTGAACATCAGCTCGATGCGTTTGATCTGCGTAAAACCGTTGAACACAACCAAGGTAACTACGCTGCGATCATCGCCGATACCATTTCACGCTACAAAAAAGGTGACCCAATTCTTTACTACACTTGGACGCCTTACTGGGTAAGTGGTGTATTGGTCCCAGGTAAAGACGTGGTGTGGTTAGAAGTGCCGTTTTCATCACTGCCAGGCGATCGTAAAGACGTAGATACCACTTTGCCAAATGGCAAAAACTACGGTTTCCAAATGAACTCAATGAAGATTGTTGCCAACAAGAAATTTGCTGAGGCAAACCCAGCGGCTGCGAAACTGTTTGAGATCATGAAGCTGGATATCAACGACATCAGTGCTGAAAACATGATGATGAGCCAAGGCCATAACTCATCAGCTGACATTGAAGCGCATGCGCAAGGTTGGATTAAAGCGCACCAGAAAATGTTTGATGGCTGGATCGCTGAAGCGAAGAAAGCCGCGCAGTAAGCACAACCGGAGCCGACGTGTTCGGCTCCTTAATCAATGATAGGGAGAAGGCATTGGACGCTCATGAAGAGGTGCTGGTGGCGCTTCGTCAAATTATCCGTGCGGTAGATTTACACTCAAGAAAGCTCAATAAGGATCTCGGGTTAACCGGGCCTCAGCTTATCCTGATGCGCGCAATTCGTGATTTGGGCGATGTCACCATTAAGCAACTGTCGATCGAAACCAATATGAGTCAGGCAACCGCGACCAGTATTATCGACCGGCTGGAAAAACGTCAACTCGTCGAGCGCGTGCGTAGTCAACGTGACCGGCGAATCGTGCACGCCAAACTCACCGACAGTGGCCGCACTATGCTCAGCACCGCGCCTTTGCCATTGCAAGATGGTTTTATTCAGCGTTTTTATGGGCTGGATACCTGGGAGCAAACGCAGATGTTGTCTACCGTGCAGCGTATTTCTGCGATGATGAATGCACACGATATCGAAGCAGAACCGGTTTTGCATATCGACCCTGATCCCAAGTCGAATTCAAGCGATTCCCACCATCATTGATCGCGTTATCAACCTAATGAAAAAAGAGCCTAACGGCTCTTTTTTGGTTTTCGTGCGGTGGGTTATGAAAATTGCGCGCGTCACTGTAATTTCACTGTTATCAGCGTAGAGTGGCCAAATCTTGGGGTGTAACTATCGCCTCTGGGCTTTTTAAGGGGAGTGACAAAAAATGAAAATTGCCATTATCGGACTGGGTGATATCGCGCAAAAAGCCTATCTGCCAGTTATCACCGCGCGTGCTGACCTTGAATTGGTGTTTTGTACTCGCAGCGCTGATACCTTAGCTCAGCTCGCAAAGCAGTATCGTGTCGCCCAAACCTGCCAAGATTACCGCGATGTACTGAACATGAATGTTGATGCGGTGATGATTCATGCAGCGACCAAAGTGCATTATGAAATGGCGGCTTTTTTCCTCAATCATGGTATCGCAACCTTTGTTGATAAACCGTTGGCGGATAACGCCACTGAGGTTGAACGCTTGTACACTCTTGCCACACAAGTGAACCAGCCATTGTATGTTGGGTTTAATCGTCGCCACCTGCCGCTACTTAACCAAGCGGTGCCGGAATTCGCCAAGCAGCAGCTTGGACAACTGCGCTCATTGCGCTGGGAAAAGCATCGTTTTGCCCAGCCCGGTGATGTGCGCACCTTTATCTTTGATGATTTTATTCACCCCCTCGATAGCGTAAACCTTAACGCTCAGGCTGACCTTGATAGTGTGGACATTCGTATTCAGCGTCAAGGCTCGCAACTGGCACGTTTGGATGTGACTTGGCAAAGCGGCGAGACCTTGCTTGCTGCATCGATGAACCGCCAATTTGGTACCACTTCTGAGCGCGTCAGTGTGGTGTATGAGAATCGCGCGCTTGAGTTTGACTCGTTTGTTGAAGGACGTGAATGGCGAGAAAGTCAGGAGCGCCGCTTGGCACTTAAAGATTGGACACCAATGCTCGGCAGTAAAGGGTTTAGCGCCATGATTGATGACTGGATTCATTGTGTGAGTCGTGGCCAAGTGCCTATTGAAGTTATCGAGCGCAATATTGCCAGCCATCGTTTGGCAGAGGCTCTTTGCCAACGGATAGAAAATGCCAACGGATAGAAAATGTTAATGGCTAGAAAGTGTTAATGGATAGACAGTGTCAATGGGTAGAAAATCGTCTTTAACGGGTAGCCGGTAAATCGACACAAGCCATTTATTGGCTTATCGCTTATCATGGCGTTTTTGCTGTTTAGTTAGGATGTTACGTGTCTGAATGGATAAGTTCGCCTGCGCTAATTGCCATGCTACTGATTTTCCTTGGCTCTTTTGTGCAGACCGCGATTGGCTTTGGCTTAGCGGTGGTTGCCGCGCCGCTGCTGTTTATGATTTCTCCCGATTATGTACCTGCACCAATCACCATTACCGCGCTGTTTATTTCGCTGCTCAGTGCGTTAAAGCACCGCAGCAGCGTTGAGCTTGGCGGTTTAAAAATGGCGTTAATTGGTCGAATTCCCGGTTCGCTTGCCGGCGGCGTGTTACTGGTGATGGTGTCGACTCAGCTATTATCTCTGTGGCTTGGTTTATTGGTGCTATTTGCGGTCGCGGTGAGTCTATTGCCGTTTCGCGTTGAGCCGACGCCAAGACGTATGGCGATCGCTGGGTTCTTCTCCGGCTTTTTTGGCACCAGCAGTGCCATCGGCGGGCCACCTATGGCGCTGCTCCTGCAGCACCAAGAAGCCAATCAACTGCGGGGCAATTTGTCGGCATTCTTTGTGTTTAGCTCGATTATTTCGCTGTTAATTCAGTGGCCGGCAGGGCATCTAACTCTTCACCATCTGTGGCTGACTATTCCGTTGATTCCGGCGGCGTGGCTTGGCTATAAACTGGCAGTTCTGACCACGCAAAGCTTACCGAAACAGAAAATTCGCTACGGCGCATTAGGATTGTGTTTAATCAGTGGTATTACGGCGGTGTACAACGGCGTTATCAACGGATAATTCGTTCGAACGGCTGCGAAATAGAGCAATTATGACACCATCTTTACTCCCAGCGCGGGTTTATCGCGCATGATAAGCGAGTATTCGAATAGGAGATAATATGCGTACGATTGCGAATATAATCTGGTTTTTATGCGGCGGTGTCGTTATGGGGCTGATGTGGTGGTTTTTCGGTCTGTTGGCGTTTGTCACCTTAATTGGTATTCCGTGGGGACGTGCCTGTTTTGTGATGGGAAATTTTTCGTTTTTTCCGTTTGGCAAAGAGGCGATTTCACGCAGCGAACTGAGCGGCGAAATGGACATCGGCACCAGCCCGTTTGGGTTTATCGGTAACGTGATCTGGTTTTTGTTAGCCGGTATTTGGCTGGCGATTGGTCATATTGTTTCGGCGGTAGCGTGTTTTGTTACCATCATCGGTATTCCATTTGCGCTGCAACACCTTAAATTGGCTGGTATCTCTTTGGCACCAATTGGTAAAACTGTGGTATCAAAAGAAGAAGCGGCCGTGGCGCGTTATTCACGTCGCTAAATTGAGTCGTAGCTTGGCCTTTAATAGGCTTTAATGCCGTAAGGGCGCAAACGGTGGGGAAGTAGTTCATCGAGTTTATCGATCTCTTCCTCACTCACTTCAATCATCTCAAAGCCGTGGCGCTGATAAAGTTCGCGTAGGCTTTGACGCCTTGCTTCATTTTGCATTTCAGGTGTTTCCCCCCAATACTGCAAATACACCTTGCCACCGGGTAAGTAAAAATCACACACTACGTCCTCTTCAATCGGCAGTTGCCGCGCATAGGCGTGAACAATACCGTTCATGTACAACCAGTTATCGATACGTAGTTCGCCAATGGTACGTACGTAATGACCATCTAAAGTGCGGTGTTTGGCTTCGAATTTATGGCGAAAACTGGAGATCGATTTATCGGTTGCTTGCAGCTTAGCGTCTTGGCCGAGAAATTCAGTCACCGATTGACGCAGACGCTTATTTTTAACCAGTGACGCATGCCACAGTACGAATTGCTGATTGGAACCTGAATCGGTTTTTTGCTTGCCAGCGACGGCTGCGCCAGCATCAGTCAATTGCCACCCTTGGTCACTGCGCGTAATCCAGCCCAGCTCGCTAAGCAATTGGTTGATCTTCTTGGCACTTAGCTTAAAACGTTCGCCAAGTTGCGTGGCGCTGAGGTGATTATTCGCCGATGTTTCATCGATGAGTAGGTTACTTGGCCAAACAATGAACTGACCAAATTTTGGGTGCTGAACGTATTCTCCGCCAAATTTAGTGCCAAGTTCGGTCAATACCCACTGCTCTTGGTAGCGATTGATATACCCAGCCAGTGCCAGTTGCTCGAACAGTTGTTTGGCCACTAAGCCGCGCTGCTTAGCCAGTGCAGAGGTTGACAGTTTATCAGGCATAAAAATTCCAAATCGGCGAAAGTTAGTGGCTATTTTGCGCAGTTAAGTGATGAATTGGCAATGAAAATACAAAAAAATTGAGTCATCTTCACAAGCTGAAAAATGACTCAAAGGTAGGTATTAGGCACAGGTTTTGGGTGCTTGTGGCTCGGCGTAAAAAATCGCCATTGAACCGGGTGCGATCAGCACCTGTTTATGATCGATGGTTTGGTGCACTTGATGGTGGTCAGTGTGGCAGATCATCAACCACTCTTGCTGATTTTCATCGGGCAAAGTAAAACGCGCAGGCGCTTTGGTCTGGTTGATGCAGTAAAACAGTTCTTCTCCCGCTTCATCGATGCCAAGATGCAGCGCAACTGAGCTCAATTGATTCCAATCCTCATGTTCCATCATTGCGCCGTTCACCCGCCTCCAGGTGATGCGATTATGATTGCGCCTTTCACCACTGAACGCGCGAATAAATGGCACCATGTAACGCTGGCGTGCGGTGATCATCTCTGCCATCCATTGCTTGAATGCTTCTTTACGCGGTGTCATCTGCCAATTGAGCCAGCTTAATTCGTTGTCTTGGCAATAGGCGTTGTTATTGCCTTGCTGAGTGTGAGATAGCACGTCAGCGGTGAGAATATGCGGGATGCCAAACGCAAACAGCAGGCTTGCCATAAAGTTACGTTTTTGTTTTTCGCGTTTCTCGATAATAAAGGTATTTTCAGTTGGGCCTTCAACGCCATAGTTGTCAGAGCGGTTATCGCCGTGGCCGTCGCGATTTTGCTCGCCATTGGCTTCGTTGTGCTTGTGCTTGTACGAGACCAAATCCTGCATGCAAAACCCATCGTGGTACGTGATGTAGTTGACCGTCATACGAAACGGCCAATTCGAGGCGCTGTATAGATCGCGCGAGCCCATTAGACGGGTCGCAAACTCTTTCAAATAGCCATGGTCACCGCGCCAAAAGCTGCGGGTGATATCACGTAATCTATCGTTGCATTCGTTCCACCCAAATGGGAAGTTGCCGACCTGGTAACCATTCGGACCGATGTCCCAAGGTTCAGCAATCAGCTTGACCTGTTTTAAAATTGGGTCCTGTGCGATGGCTTTAAAAAACGCCGAATTACGATTGAAATTATCGCCTTCACGGCCAAGTGTGGCGGCCAAATCAAAACGAAAACCATCGACCTGATATTCGCTGACCCAGTGGCGCAAGGTATCCATCACCAAATTGAGTGACGGTTGATAGGCTAAATCTAGTGTATTACCGCAGCCGGTGAAGTTAGCAAAGTATTTGCCGTGTTTGATGTAATACTGCTCATCAAGCGCTTTGAGGTTGAAAATCGGACCATCTTGACCACCTTCGGCGGTGTGGTTGTACACCACATCCAAAATCACTTCGATACCGTTACGATGTAATTCACGAATCGCGGTTTTAAGTTCAGTGACGGCATCTTTAGCTGCATAGCGTGGATCTGGCGCCATAAACACATACGGGTTGTAGCCCCAGTAGTTGACCCGTTCAGCTTGAAGTAAGTGCGGTTCGTGCATGCAGGCGGCGATGGGCAGCAGTTGCAACGTATTGATATTTTGTTGGCGGTAGAATTTGAGCATCGCTTCACTTACGAGGCCAAGGTAGCAACCTTGGTCTTGCTCATCTACCAAAGGGTTAAGTTTTGAAACGCCTTTGACATGAGTTTCAAATAAAATCATTTCATCGCGCGCCCGATTGGGCTTTGGCACATTTTGCCAATCAAAGTCGTCGTTGCTCACGACGCATTTGGCCAGCTGAAAACTTTTTTCACAATCAAACGGCAGTTTGTAATCTAGCGCGGCATCTAAGCTTTTGGCGTAAGGGTCTGCGATGTAGTGGGCGAGACCATCGACTTCAACAATATAGCCGTACTTTTGATTAGCGCGGATGTTAGGTACATAGGTATAGCGAATACCAGCGTATTCTTCATTGAGCGGAATACGCTGATGGTTGCCATTATCGTCAAATAGCGCCAGTGAAATTTCATCTTTTCCCGGTGCGTGGATGGCAAAATTACACCCGTTAGTATCGAGTGTGGCACCTAGAGGAAAAGGACGTGAGCACTGCGTATTCATCGGTATGGAATTCTTCTTTTTAACTTACTAAATACTAAGTAAAAGGCTTCAAGGAGTTTCGGTCAAGCGCCTTAGGGAATATTTTTTCAGTGTAATTTTATTTCATTTCTATTTCAGCATAGGCGAAAAAAGTGAGCCGACTATCACTTTGTCCATCGCTTTGTGATCTTTTAGCCAGATACTCCTCCTTAAATCTGTGATTAAGCCCTTAAAAAGGCAGGAGTTGAAAATTTCTCCTCCTTTCTCATCCCCCCAAAATTAGTATTGGGTGGAGGAAGTCAAGTTCCTCGTCCTTGGGTAATCTTCTTAACGTTGAAACAAAACAGAGTCTCCTAACCGATATGGTAGAGCTCTTGCCTAGCGGCTCATTCCGTTGTCACTCAGTTTCTGCCTTGTTGGGTGCCAGTTTTATGAGCTAGAAAGCGCAAATAGAATAAAAAACCCTATAACGGAGTTAACAATGAAAAAAGTAAGTGTAATTGCTGCCGCAGTGGCTGCGACTCTCGCTGCAGGTTCCGCGTTCGCAGAAGATAAAGTTCAGCAAGGATGGCAAGTTAATGGTTATGGTCACCTTTTGTATAACGTAGGACAATCATTAGCTTTAAATGAAAGCTATGAGCATCGCAGAGATTACCGTGCTGCGGGCACCGCGTTTTCTGGAAACCCGAACCAAGTAGAATTCACCGTTACACGCGGCGACAATTATGAAAATGGCGCATGGTCTAAGTACGTCCTGAAGACGGAATATGGTAACAACGAAGGTGGCAATGGTCGTGGTTTCTATGGTTCTTCATCTGGTAACGAAGGTCATCTAGAGACTGGACAACTTGAATTCAAAGAGGCCTATGTTGAGCTTGGCGATCTTTCTTATTTAAGCGAAGGGACGAGTATTTGGGCGGGTAAACGATACTTGAACCGTCAATCAGGTATTATTACGAAAGAATTCTGGAAGCAATCTTCTGGTGTTGGTGGCGGTGTCCAATACAACAATACGGGCTTGGCAGTTGTTTCTGCAGACTCTGGTGAAGGCAGCTGTACATCTACGAATGGTAGTGAAGATTATTACACTAGCTGTAAGAATACCAACTTAGATGATCAGCAACGTAGTACCACAATGACCTCTGTTGATCTCTATTACTACGGTATGGAAGCGCTCGGCGGCCGCTTTGATTTTGATGCGAAAATCATGACACGCGCAAATGTTGATGATAGTGATACAGCAGATAGCGGCTATGGCTTAGGTGTTACATACAGCCGTGATTACTATGGTTTTGATGGTTGGACTCTAACTGCGGTTACTTACGGTAAAGGTGTTGCAGCTAACCGCGGTATGAACTTCGGTCAGTGGAGTGGCAACTGGCAAAAAGATGATCAATCTATTTTTGTGACGTCTTACGGTGTTGCTAATGTAACGGATAAGCTTCAATTAGGTACAGAAATCACTTATTGGAATCTTGATAACAATGAAACCAACAGTGTATGGGGTTCTGAAGATGGTTTATCTCGCCTGATTGTAGGTGCGACACCTTCTTATAAAGTTAACGATAATTTCCGTATGGAAGCAACCTTCTCTTATGCGCTAGAAAGTTTAGGAAATGCTTCGGATTGGGGTCGTGAAAGTGCTGACACGAGTTTCTACTCAGCGACTGTTGCACCAGTATTTACAGTGAATGCTGATTACTGGGGACGCCCACAGATTAAGCCTTACGTAGCTTATATGTCTTCAAGTGAAAGCAGCTATAAGTGGAGTAACGGCGGTGATGATTCTGAAGTACGCTTTGGTATTGAAGCTGAGATTTGGTTCTAACCAATATCAAGCTACTTCGGGGGTTTGATAATTTAGGCAGCCATATGGCTGCCTTTGACTTTTTTTGTAGGAAATGTATATGAGACGTGTTTTCTTAGCTTTATTGTCAGGGTTTAGTCTGGCCGGATGTTCTTCTCTAGCTACTGATCCATATGCACAATCCGCACAATATTTGCAGTCCATTCCAGTCTGCTGTGAACACATAAATGAATTTAAATGGTCACAACTAACAGAAAACGAAAAACTGAATTTTGAAATTTCTGAGGCTTCCTCAGTGGGTTTGTTTGGACGGGATAAAAGTTATTTCTCAGCATTTGAGTTATCACCTAAGTCTGGAACCGTGGCTTTAATTCTGCGTAGTAAAATGGCAGAAGGTCATGTAATAGCTCCTTATGTGCAGTTTTTTGATCAAAAGTTTCAATTACAGAAAGAAATTGCACCGCAAGATTTTTTAATAAAACATTCGGATGCTCTGACCTATAACCGTTTTGAAATCCAGTTGGATATTGATGCTCAAAATACGCCTTATTTCGTTATTTTTACTAGAGATCAAAGTGTTGGGAAGAAAATTAGTGTCCCACATCCAGCTCGATTAAGAGCTCAGCAGTCGGGTGAGCCGATGCCAATGGTAACTGATCCGATTTATGTATCTGCAAATACTGGCCAATTTGAACTGACAGTAACGACGCGGACTTTTTCTAACCGTGCTGTTGCTAAGACCTCAAGCGATCAAGCGCAAAGTGCAATTAAGGTTCAACCTGATACGCAAAGTTATTATTTTAATGCCATTGAGCAAGCGGTGGCGGCCAATAACCTGCCAAAAGCCTTAAGTTTGCTTGATGAAGCTAAAGCGCTTGGTGTCGAAGGTGCCCAAGAAGTGTTTATCAAAGCGGTGAACAGTAAATAAGCTTATGAGTTTATTGGCTAAAAAAGGCGTTCATGATGAACGCCTTTTTTATTGGGCCGATGCTTTAGCTTGATTATTTCGGCACAGATTTAATCAACGGCGTGCCAAATTTCAAAACTGTGCGGTGCGAGGGTAAGTTCTAACTCACCGTCGATGACATGGTCTACACCGGGCTGCGCAAAGCGCGAAAATTGGCGGGCAGATGTGCCGATTTGCCAGATTGGCACATTATAAGTCACGGGTTTACTTGCCAAATTCATGGCAAAAATCACCCTATCCTCAGATGAGCGACAAACCCGGGCAAACGCCATACCTTGCTCGCCTTGAGCCAGCCATTGAAAATCGCCCTGTTGCAACGCAGGGTGAGATTTTCGCAGCCTAATCAACCGCTGAAACAGGGTGAAGTGCGGATTTCCTTCCACCTCATGCCAGGGCATGCAGCGCCGATTGTCAGGGTCAGCACCGCCCGCTAGCGCGACTTCCGTACCGTAATAAAGGCAAGGCGTTCCGACATAGGCAAACAGCAAAGCGCTGGCGATATGGAAACGCGTGACATCGTGTTTGACCATTTCGAAAAAACGTGGCGTGTCGTGGCTATCGAGTTGATTGAGCTGCGCCAGTTGGTTAGCCCAAGGAATGGTTGCGCGCGCCTGATCGAGCCAAAAGCAAAACTCGTGCATGTCGATTTCAATCGGATCGCTGCTGACATCCAAGTTCGCCAATAATGCGCGCAGTGGATGGGCAAAGCCAAAATAGTTCATCGAACCGTCTTCTTGCTCGCCTTGTAGCCACTGTGTGGCTTCAAAAAAGTGCTCGCCGAGAATGTAGCAGTCAGGGTTAACTTGCTTGGCTGATTGACGAAACGCTTTGACGTAATGGGCGTTATTTTTTGCCCCTTGTCCTTCGCCCAGCATATGAATGACGTCAAAGCGCCAACCGTCGATGTGGTATGGGGCTCTTAGCCAATGTTTGATGACCGCATCGTCACTAGCGTAAATAATGTCGCGAACGTCTTGGTTATGAAAGTTGAGCACTGGTAGGGAATCGATGCCTTTCCAACCGATATAGCGGTCCGAGTCGCCGTCAAAAAAATAATAATCGCGGTAGGGTGAATCCACAGCTTGATAAGCGCCGATGCTCGGCTGTTTGCCATCGCGATTAAACCAAGGGTGGTCGGTGGAGGTGTGATTAAACACCGCATCAAGCATCACCCGCATATCACGCTGGTGCAGGTCGGCGCACAAAGTGGCAAATTGCTGGTTGCCTCCTAGATGCGAGTCCACTTCGAAATAGTCGGTGGTGTCGTATTTGTGATTACTTGGCGCGCTAAAAATTGGGTTGAGATACAGCGCTGTGACGCCAAGGTCTTGCAGGTAATCCAGCTTTTGCTCTACGCCATACAAGTCACCGCCATAAAATTCACAGGCGCCACTGCTTAAGTGATTGCCAACCGGTGCGCCCCATGTTTTTGCGACCGAGGCTTTACCACCCAGCAGTGAATATTCGCCATCTTTTACTGAAATTTCAGCTTTACCATTGGCAAAGCGGTCAGGAAAAATCTGGTAAAACACTTGGTTTTTGACCCAGCTTGGCGGCTGCGATTCGGCGTTATATTTGAAATGAAATGCGCGCGCGGGAATTCGGCGATCGACCCCCTGACCGCTGAGCCAAAATTGCTTTAAGCCGCGCATCAGCTTAAACGTGTAATGGGTTAATGGACTATCCGTATTGAGGGCGATGGTGGCTTGCCAGTATTGGCAATGCTCGTCGTTGTCGATGGCAGACATTGCCACCAGATACTCTTCGTTATCCGGTTCATGACGAATCAATACGCGATCATAGTGATCTTCGCGAGCGGTCACTAGCGTCAGAGTCAAGCTGTGCTCGGAGCGTTTGACCCAGAAGTCACTTTGACCATGATAAACAAACGGTAAGCTCATAATGGTTCCTTGATAAGTTCGAGATAGCCACAGTAAAGCGGCGGTGCGCTTAGCGCAATGTCACCGCCTTGAGTGGTAACGATAAGTTGCTGCTGCGTATGATTGAGCGGATCGCTCAGTGCATAGGTTCCTTGGCCTAAGCCCCATTGGCTAAGCATTGTGCTGTTAATATGCAGCGCGAAATCCACGTGGCGTGACGGGTGGAAGTTGGCCACCACAATCACAACTTGTTCGCGGCTTGAGCGGGCAAATGCAAACAGAGAGTCTTGAATATCCAAGCGTTCGAGCTGTGGGTAATTGTCTGCGTAGAGATCATGATAATCGCCTTGGAGCGCGCTTGCGCTAACACTCAGATTCAGCAGGGTTTGGTAAAACTCGCGCAATTCGCGCTCAGCCTGGCTCAGCGCTTCGCCATCGAATTTGCCGTTGTTCATCCAACGCTGGTGGTTGGGTACGCCGATATAATCAAAAATCGAAGTCCGCGAGGGCTGGCCAAATCCCGCGTGTTCAGCGCCGGGTTCCCCCACTTCTTGACCAAAATACACAAGGTTTGATGAGTTGGATAAACAGCAACTGACCAACATTGCCGGCTTGCCAAGCGTTGGGTCGCCGGCAAAAGCTGGAGAAGCAATACGCTGTTCGTCATGATTTTCCATAAAATTGAGCAGATAAGGCGCGATCTCGCGTTGACGCCATTCAATATCACCGAGGTGGCGCGTCGAATCTCTGCCTTGAACAATGTCTCTAAGCAGGTCATATAGATCAACCTTGTTGTACAACAAATCCATTTTGCCGAGCTGAATATAATCGCGATAACGATCGGGTTGGTAGATTTCCGCAATCAGAAGCGTGTTGGGGTGGCGATGTTTGATTGTGCTATTGAGGTAACTCCAGAACTCGACCGGCACCATTTCCGCCATATCAAAACGAAACCCATCGACGCCTTGCGCTAACCAATACAGCGCAATATCGCGAAATTTCTGCCAAGAGTCGGGCACGGTTTGAGTCTGCCAAAATTGAAAATGCGCAGCGCAGTCTTGCACTCTAAATGTGTCATCGAGCTGAGTGAAATCGCAGCGACCATCTGGGCGCACGCCGTAATTGATTTTTACTGTCTCGTACCAGTCATCAAAATTTGGTCGCGCTTTGGCGGCGCCGTTGCCAGTCCATTTGGCGGGAAATTCGTAGTAAGGCGTATTGCTTAATGGGGTAGACGGTGGCTCAAAGCCTGTGGGAAACTGCGGCGGAGTAAAGGTTTGGCCGCCAAGATAGTAGAAATTGTTGTCGCGAGCATACTCTTGGCTGAGGTCGTCGCCTGCGCCAAAATCGCGCACTCCAGGTGGATTGTTAAGCCCTTGATACACGCGCGCGACATGATTGGGCACGATATCGATGATAACTTTTAGCCCGGCTTGATGGGTGCGCGCAATTAATTCGGCAAACTCTTGGTTGCGCTGAACGGGATTGGTGGCTAAATCCGGATCCACCGAATAGTAATCTTTTACTGCATACGGCGAACCGGCGCGGCCTTTCACCACGCTTGGGTGGTCGCAGCTGATGCCGATATGCCGATAATCGCTGAGCGTTGCGTGGTGCAGCACTCCGGTATACCAGATATGGGTCGCACCGAGGCGTTTGATGGCGTTAAGCGCTTGCGGGGTAAAGTCGCAAAACTTACCCACGCCATTTTGCTCTGGGGTTCCCCAAGCTTGGTTCGCGCAGCAGGTGTTACCAAATAGTCGGGTAAAGACTTGGTAAATCGCGTGTTTTGTTGCTGCCATGCGCTCGCGTACTCCTGTAGCCAATTTGCCATTCTGTTAGGTTAGCTGAGCTTGGCGTTGAAGTGGTCATCCTTTGAGCAACTTTTTGGGGCGTAGGAGTCAGGTGGTGAATATCTGGTGTTGAAACGTGAAAAAACCGAGCATTGGCTCGGCTTTTCATCTAATCAGTGAGTTAGCTTTTCGTAGTGATTAAAATCCAACAATATTTTGCGCTTCCAACTCAGAGAAGTATTTGACGGTTTTGACTTTCAATTCCTGAGTTGCTGGCTCGTCGCATACCATGATCGATTTTGGATGCAGCTGCAGCGCAGTGACTGTCCAAAGGTGGTTCACACAGCCTTCAACTGCGGCTTGTAGAGCCAAGGCTTTGTTATGACCTGTCACCAAAATGAGCACTTCTTCCGCTTCAAGTAAAGTACCAACACCGATAGTGAGTGCATACTTAGGAACTTGACTGATATCGCCATCAAAGAAGCGTGAATTCGCAATGCGTGTATCATGAGTCAGAGTTTTGATTCGAGTGCGTGATGACAGCGATGATGCTGGCTCGTTAAACGCAATGTGACCATCATTACCGACGCCACCCATAAACAGGTGAATTTTGCCGTAAGCTTTGATTTTCTCTTCATATTCACGGCACTCTTGGTCGTGATCCGCAGTATTGCCGTCAAGCAGGTTAACGTTCTGCTCTTGAATATCAACATGATTGAAGAAGTTGTTAAACATAAACGAGCGGTAAGATTCTGGATGATCCGCTGGCAAACCCACGTATTCGTCCATATTAAAAGTCACCACATGTTTAAAACTGACTTCTCCGGCATTATAGAGTTCAATCAAGGCTTTATAAGTGGTTAATGGGGTTCCACCGGTTGGCAAACCCAGTACAAAAGGGCGCTCAGCAGTGGGCTTAAACGCATTGATACGTTTCGCAATATGCGCTGCAGACCATTTACCTACTTGCTCGGCGTTGTTTAATGGGATAAGTCTCATGTGTTGCCCCTAATCGTTAAAATTGAACAATGCTATCTATTAATTCGCATTATAAAATAAGTTATCGTGCATGGCTAATATTTTTACAGCGTAACCGAATTTTTCTTCAGGATGAGGCTTTTTGTCGCAAATCTATGTGTTCAATTGGCTGTTGGTCTCACGTTTTCGTCATTAAATCGTAACGTAAATTTTTTATTCAAATTAAGCCCGTGTCGCGATGTATCAGTTAACAAGCTAAACTTTGCAGTGATATGACCGCCTTTGTATGTGACAGTGCTGCAAATTAAACCGATAGATGCTTGATGAGACTCAACGTGGGGCTTGAACCGTATAGCAGAATCGGGTTTAACTGAATGAATTCAAATCATAAAGCGGCGAATTTTGCTCAATTTTTTCACCTAAGTGCCGATAACTTAACTATTGCAGAGAAATAAGTATAAAGAATGGACATTATTGGAATGGCGATAGGCGCGACCGGGCTGGCATTACTTTCGATGTTTGCCTGGATGTTGGTGCTCTCGTTACGCAAAAAACGCCTTGAACAAGAGCGAAAAGAGCGCGAAGCTGCCTATCGTAAAACAATAGAAAAACATCGCCAAAAAGAGCGTGAAGAGCGCCTACTTAAAGCTGAAAACGGTCATGTTCCGACGATTCTATTTTTGGCCAAAGAAGCCGAGCGTACGAATATTCGCGAAGCGCTGCATTGGTATGGCCGCGCAGCGGCGCTGGATAACATCACTGGCATGTACGGTATTGTGCGTATCAGCGACAAAATGAAAGAAGATTTAGTCCTCAAAGAACAAGCCAAGTATTGGCGCACCTGCATTGCTGCTAGCGAAGGTAATCTCGATAAAAAATTTGAAATGGGTAAGTCGCTCTATTCTGGGCGCGGTACGGAGCAAAATGTCGAAAAAGCGGTGGAAGTGATCACCGAAGCCGCCGAGCGTGGTCATGTTGAGTCGATGCTATTTTTAGGCGATTGGCACCGTTCGAAAGAGAACCCGATGCCCGAGCATAGTTTATCATTGCAGTGGTACAAACGTGCCGCAACGCTAAAAAGTAATCCAGGGCGTTTGAAATATGGGCTGAATTTCCTTCAAGGTGTCGGAACGGCAGTCGATTTTAAACGCGGTATTTACTGGGTAGAGCGAGCTGCTGAAAAAGGCCATACCGAAGCCATGTATGAAGCTGGGATAGCATGGATTGACCAAAAACCGAATGGCAATGCGATTGCTTACATTTGGTTGTTTTTGGCCGCGCAGCTTGGTCACGACAAGTCGCGCCGCAGCCGTGACCAAGTCGCGTTAACCATCGGGGTCGACACCGTAGTGGGCTTGCAGTCGTTGTCCAAACCTATGTTGCGTAAGCTGCGTGAAAATAAAATTAACAAGCATGCTTTGATTCGCGCGTTGAACAAACTTTATAAGCGTGAGATTCCGCTATATGAAGCCACGCCGCTGAGTGGTCAACCTGCGCTTGACTTAGAGAGTGAAGAGGTTTTGCCGCAGACTTTGAATGAAGAGAATGTGCAGCCAATCAGCGAAGCCGAACAGCCAAACACCAAGCAAGAGATTCCCGCTGAAGCGAAATTGGATTTCTCCAATACGTCGATGGACAAACCTAAACTACCCTAGCATCGCGCGTTTGAAAGCAAGATCGTGAAAAAATAAAAAGGCTCGTCATTTGACGAGCCTTTTTAATCGAACCGACGGTTACTTACTTCAAATGCTCTGACTTACACACCGCTGCAGTAAAGACCACGTCGGTCGAGCTGTTAAGCGCCGTTTCCGCTGAGTCTTGAATCACACCGATAATAAAGCCAACACCCACCACTTGCATGGCGACTTCGTTTGGAATACCGAATAGACCACATGCAAGAGGAATCAGCAGTAGTGAGCCACCAGCTACGCCAGATGCGCCACACGCCGATACGGCAGCAACGATGCTAAGTAATAGCGCAGTAAGAATATCAACTTCAATGCCCATGGTGTTTACCGCGGCAAGGGTCAATACCGTAATGGTGATCGCTGCGCCTGCCATGTTGATGGTTGCACCTAGAGGAATCGACACTGAGTAAGTATCTTCATCAAGATCAAGCTTTTCGCATAGGTTCATGTTAACTGGAATGTTCGCCGCACTTGAACGGGTAAAGAAGGCGGTCACACCACTTTCACGCAGACATTGGAACACCAACGGATACGGGTTTTGGCCAATTTTGATAAACACAATCAGCGGGTTGACGATAAGCGCGATAATCAGCATTGCACTTAAAAGCACTGCTAGAAGGTGGGCGTAACTCGCCAGCGCTTCGAAACCTGTGGTTGCCAGTGTTGAAGCCACTAAGCCAAAGATACCAAACGGCGCAAGGCGAATGATGAAACGCACGATTTGTGATACGCCGTGGCTTAGATCTTCAAATACCGCCTTGGTGGTATCAGAGGCATGATGTAGCGCGATACCTAGGCCGATCGCCCAAGCCAAAATACCGATGTAGTTCGCATTCATCAGCGCACTGACTGGGTTATCCACCAGTTTAAACAGCAGGGTATGTAGAACTTCACCAATGCCTTGCGGTGGTGTCGCGCCTTGCGCGCCAGATACCAAGGTAAGCTCAGTTGGGAATAGGAAGCTCAGTACAACTGCGGTGACAGCAGCGCTAAAGGTACCGATAAGATAAAGCACTACGATTGGGCGCATGTAAGTGTGTTGGTTTTTCTTTTGATTGGCAATCGAAGCCGCAACCAAAATAAACACCAAAATTGGCGCGACGGCTTTGAGGGCGCCAACAAACAAGCTACCAAGTAGACCAACGCTGAGCGCAGTATCCGGAGAATAAGTCGCGAGTAATGCACCAAGTACAATACCGGCGAGGATTTGCAAAACGAGGTTACCTCGTGCAAATCGGGCGAAAATGTTGTTGCGTTGCATAGAATTATTCCTGCAGTGAATAGTTTTTCAATTTTTAGTTATCAGAGTCAGAAATGACTAAGGACGCTAATACTATCGTGCTGAAATAATGTGTCTAGATTTTCGTGATAATTAGTATGAAAAATTATCCAGTATTTAGATATCTGACAAATTGACCAAATGGAAAGTAATTATTGAAATCTAATTTTAATGCCTTAGTTAAGATTTTTATCTTATTGATATGCAGTGTTTGGCCGATTGTAAGTCATAAAAAAGCCGTTTGCAGTTGGCAAACGGCTTCGCATTATTAAGCACAGTGAATCTGTATTAATGGCTCATATGCATGTTGGAGTCCATCTTCATCCCTGCCATGACTTTTTTAATCGGCGCACTAAAGCGGTATTTCTCACCGTTGGCAAACGTCACTTCAACATTGACGGATTGGCCTTCTTTTAGCGCGTGTTTCAAGTCAAACAGCATGATGTGATGACCGCCTGGTTTGAGCATCAAACTGCCATGAGCCGGAATGGCAAAGTCGGCGATGTGACGCATTTTCATCACGTCACCTTGCTTAATCACATCATGCAATTCGGCTTTGCCGGCTACATCAACGTTCACGGCGACAATTTTGCGCATTTCATCGCTGCTGTTTTTGATCTCGCCAAATACGGCACTGGTGGCGGCATTCGGTGGAGTGGCGCGAGCATAAGGGCTGTGAACCATGATGTCCATGTGCGCGAACGCCAATGGGCTAATAAGAAGGCTGCTAAGTAGCAAGGCTTTAAGTTTCATTGACTTATCCTTATATTTTTTGCTTATTTTTCGGTAATGGTCTTAATTGCATCGATGATCGGCGCCGGTGTGAGCGTGTGCGGCACTTTAGTGATCAATGAACCATCGGGCTTTAGAAAGTAGAAATAAGAGCTGTGATCTAAGGTGTATTTCAGCTCAGAATCTTTGAGTTCAGTTTTACGAAAGATAACACCATATTGGTGAGCTAGCGGTGTGATGACATTAAGCGGTGCAGACAAGCCTTCAATCGCTTTATGAAAGTAGTGCGCGTATTCTGCTGACAGGTCGGCACTGTCGCGTTCAGGATCAAGCGTAATAAATACCGGTCTGATTTTTTCGATGGTCGCGGCGTCGAGTTGGTTTAAAGCGCCCGCCAGCATGGCGAGTTCGGTTGGGCAAACATCCGGGCAGTGAGTGAAACCAAAATAGACAATGCGCACGCGCGGGTCGGTTTCATCAAACAGTTTCACTGGCTGGTTATCTTTGCCAAACAAGGTGACAGACTCATCTTCTTTGCTGGTATCAACCTGTGCTTTATCTTTTGGTGCGTCAGTGTTTGGTTGAGTATCGAGATAGCTGTAAACGCCAAAGCCGAGTACGAAGGCGACGACCAAGATCAGAGACCAATTTTTACTCATCTTTCCATCCTAATTGCAGTCTTTACTGAGAGTGAACCATCGCTTAATTCACCAATCCAAGTCATTTCCCTGTTGGTGCAAACCGGGAGAGTAATCTTGCCGGTAAACTCTTGGTTGGCTGCGCGGTTCAATACAAACTTCACTGTTCCCATCTCCATCTCAAGTCCCTGCAGCGTTAACGTTAATTGTTGAGCTGAGTGTTGCGGCCAAGTGACTTGAAGTTGGGTAGGCACAAGCGGATGTACCCTAGCGGAATTTGCTTGAATGGTCACGTTTTGTTGTGTGCAAGCAGTATTTGATATTTGGCAATAGGCGCTTAAATCAATGGCATTTTGCGTTTGCCTAAGCTGTGAAAACCACTCAGCCGCAATAACGCCAAGTATCAGGGCAATAACAATGGAGCTTGTTTTGAAAAGGAGTGACATAGCTTTATCGCGCGGTAATTTAACTCGCGGCATTGTAGCATGACAGGTTTTGCGGTTAGGGCTGAGGCTTACAAAAATGAGCGCTAAGACAAATTGTAAATAAATGCTTAGTGAAGGTTCAAAACAGCAAAACGCCGGTCAATTCCGGCGCTTTGGCAAGCCATTATTGTTGATTAACAAAGCGTTTGAAGCGCGCTTTAGTATCGGCATCGGCTTTTTCATACCAGAAATGCAGCATCTCTTCGGCATCTTTAGCTGCGATTGGGGCGTTGGTCGCGGTCGTTGGTGTCACTGAACTGCTTGGCGCGGCAAATGCGGCAACGCCACCAGCTGCGTTATATTGCTGAGCTTCAGCGGCATAGTCGCGACCCACTTGTAAGCCATTTTTGATCAACTTATCTTGAGTCACACCGATTTCAAGGCCGGTTTGATCCACCAATTTCCAACTTAAATTGGCGATGTTTTGCTGTGCTTGCTGTTGGTTTTGATATTCAGGCAATACAAACTCGAGGTCGCTATCGGTGGCAGAAAACTTGGCAATGATGGCATTGCTGGGTACTACGATGCGTTCGTCACCTTGGTTGAAGTAGGCTTTATAACGGAACACAATTTGGTTTTCGCCGTCAGGCAAGGTTAAAGTTTTCGATGACGAAAATAGCCCGCCATCCAATTGAGGTTTTGCTTCGTTGGCGGCCAAGAGGTCGATTGAGTCTGGAACTTGAAGAGTGACAGCAGCTAGGCTCGAAAAGCTTAGTCCGCCAAGAAGTGCGCCAAGTACCATTTTTTTGATGTGCATCGCCTATTTCCTAGTAATAAATGAACTCGGCTCAAGAGTGCCTAGCTTAAATGGGCATTTCAACTGCCCAAAGTGAGAAGTTTGAAAAATAACGCTCAGCGGTTTACCCAAGCTTCGGGCGTGAGCCTATCGATCTTTCGCCTCTCAATACTAGTGGTTTATTCTTTTCGCGAATCAACATCCTTGTTGCGCAGAGTTGATAAGCACGGATGCTAGCATTGAATCGCTAAGTTATCCGGTTTAATTGATCGCGATAAAAGAGGTGTTTGGTGATTAACTTATTGATTACATAAACCATAAATTCGAGTTGTTCGACATTGTTTTGTCAATTTTGGCGAATTTTGACTGCATATCGAGTCTGCGATGTAACGGTGCGTACATCGGCATTATTTCTATTGAGTGACTCGAAAAAAGCTTTAATTTTTCGTGTTTAAAAAAAAGTCTCTTAAATACTAAGCAGCAAGTTCTTTCGTCATATCAAAGAGCTGTTTTCAGTAAAACCGATAAAGGAATGAGAGATAACAATATGAATCGTATGACTTTATGTGCTGCAAGTATCGCATTGGCGATAAGCGGTACAGCGCTGGCAGCACCCAGCGCACCGACCATTGACGTATCGGGTTCAAGCAATCTGATGTTTTCCAAAATTGAGTTAGCGATGGAAACCACCGCTGGCTACACCAGCATGGTGACTTATCACGACCAAGCGCCGATTGATATTATCTTCAATCAATGGAGCGGCGAAACCGGCGACACGTATAAGGTGTATTTGAATGGTGAGCAAGTAGCGACTGGCGCGATTTCTGGTGCGACGACGACGGCGAGTTTCACCTATCCCAATGGTGGTAAGTTTGATCTGGTGATCGAAGCGTGTGATGCGACGTCTTGTACTGCCAGCGCCAGCACCGAAATGGTGATCGCCGATACTGACGGTTCCCATTTAGATCCGCTGCCAATGAATATCGATGCTAATAATGGTAGCTACTCGACACCGGCGGATACTGTGGTTGGCGCCTATTTTGTTGAGTGGGGCATTTATGGCCGTGACTATACCGTTGATAATATTCCAGCCGATAATCTGACCCATATTTTGTACGGCTTCATTCCGATTTGTGGTCCAAACGAGTCGGTGCAGTCGGTTGGTGGTACCAGCTATTCAGCGCTGCAAACGGCCTGTCAAGGTGTGTCGGATTACGAGGTAGTGATCCATGACCCTTGGGCGGCGTTTCAAAAAAGTTTTCCCCAAGCTGGGCACGAATACGCGACGCCAATCAAGGGTAACTATGCGATGTTGATGGCGCTCAAGCAGCGTAATCCGGATCTGAAAATCATTCCGTCAGTGGGCGGCTGGACGCTGTCTGACCCGTTTTTTGACTTCACGACCAAAGCCAATCGTGACACGTTTGTCGCGTCGATGAAGCGCTTTTTACAGACTTGGAAATTTTATGACGGGGTCGATATCGACTGGGAATTTCCCGGTGGTGGCGGTGCAGCGACCGACCTCGGTGACCCGGTCAATGATGGCCCAGCATACGTTGCTTTAATGCGTGAACTACGCGCGATGCTTGATGAACTTGAAGCTGAAACTGGCCGCGTTTATGAGTTGACCTCGGCAATCGGTGTCGGCCACGACAAAATTGAAGATGTCGATTATGGTGAAGCGGTGCAATACATGGATTACATCTTCGCCATGACTTACGACTTTTACGGTGGCTGGAATAATGTGCTTGGCCATCAAACAGCGCTGTATTGCGGATCATTTATGCTGCCAGGTCAATGTGATGGTAGCGGCGTGGATGCCGACGGCGAACCGTTTAGTGGCCCAGCGTATACTGCCGATAACGGCATTCAATTACTGCTTGCTCAAGGCGTTCCGGCGAATAAGTTGGTACTTGGCGCTGCGATGTACGGGCGTGGCTGGGAAGGCGTCATGCAGGAATCGCTCAGTGATGCGAGCGATCCTATGACTGGCGTTGGTAATGGCAAATTAACCGGGACTTCAGCACAAGGTGTGTGGGAAGCTGGCGTTATTGACTACAAAGGTATTAAGGCCAATATGCTGGGGGACAATAATACCGGCATCAACGGTTTCGAATATGGTTACGATGCACTTGCCGAAGCGCCTTGGGTATGGAATCCAACCTCAGGTCAGTTGATCACCTTTGATGATAGTCGTTCAATCAAGGCCAAAGGCGCGTATGTGCGTTCACTTGGCCTTGCGGGGTTGTTTGCTTGGGAAATCGATGCCGATAATGGCGATATTCTCAATGCGATGCATGAAGGATTAGACAGCCAGCCGCCATCAAATTACGCACCAATAGCGCAAGCGGGTAGCGCGCAAAACGTCACCGCACCAGTTACCGTAACCCTAGATGCCAGCGCATCCAGCGACAGTGATGGTCAAATCGTTAGCTATGCTTGGGCGCAAACGTCAGGCAGTGCGGTCACATTGAGCGCGCCAGACAGCGTTCAAACTAGCTTTAGCCTTGATGACGTCAGTGAAGTGGAAACCTTAACCTTTACTTTGACCGTCACGGATGATGACGGCGCAAGTGCCAGCGATTCGGTCACAGTGACAGTCAATCCGGTTGGCTCTGAGCCTGAAAATAGTGCGCCAGTGGCAACGCTCACCAATGTAAGCTCGGCAAGCGCTGGGGATACAGTTGTCATCGATGCTTCAGGTTCATCGGATGCTGACGGCGATAGTTTAAGCTTTAGCTGGACAGTCCCCGCGGATATCGAAGTCAGTATCGAAGGTGCAACGCTAAGTTTTACTGCGCCGCAATATAGCCAAGATACGACGTTGACATTCACCGTTGAAGTCAGCGATGGGGTTGACAGCGCGAGTGCCACAACCACAGTGACGATCGCAGGTGAATCAAGCACTGGTGAGCTGTGTAGTAATCTTTGGGATGCAACGCTTGCCTACCCAACTGCGGGCACACAAGTCTCTTGGGCTGGGATTGTTTGGCAGAATAAATGGTATGCCAACCCAGGCGAGAATCCACTCGATTCTGGTGAATGGGGAGTGTGGGAGGAGGTTGCGACCGCAGAGTGTGCGACGCAATAACACCGATCAAAACATTTCATAACTCAGCGAGTATTTACTAAGTCAGACCCCGCCAGTTGGCGGGGTCTTTGTGTTTTTAACCTTGGTTGAGGGTTATCTCTTTGCGATTAATGACTTGCCGTTTGAATATTGTTATGGTGTTATACATAAATATAACACTAGTATGGCAGTGAGGCAGCGTGCAAGATTGGAGCGATGATCAGCCCATTTTTCGCCAATTGGCACAGCGGGTAAGCAAGCAGATTTTACAAGGCACATGGCCTGAAGGTAGCGCGCTACCTTCGGTTCGTAGTGTCTCAGCCGATCTCAAAATCAACCATCTTACTGTGCTAAAAGCGTATCAGCTGTTGGTCGATGATGGTCTGGTTGAAAAACGCCGCGGCCAAGGCATGTATGTGTGTGTTGGCGCGCAAGCGCAATTGCTCGCCGAGCAAAAACAGCAATTTATTGAAACACAGATTCCTGATATTGCCGCTACGCTGCGCCAAGTGCAGATGTCAATGGACGAATTTATCTCAAGACTTAGTCAACATATTGAAGGTGACGAATGAAGCCTGTAGTTCGTGTTCAACATGTCTCGAAACAGTATTCGGGACATCAAGCGGGCCAAGCCCATGCGCTGACCGATGTCAGTTTTGAACTTGGTGGTGGCCAAGTGCTGGGGTTGCTTGGCCATAATGGCGCCGGAAAATCGACCTTAATCAAAAGCCTGCTTGGCGCTCAAGCTTATCAAGGTCAAATCGAAATCAATGGTTGTGAGCCGCTTTCACAACGTGCCAAATTGATGGAAAACCTCGCCTGCATTTCTGATGTTAACGTGTTACCTGATTGGATGAGCGTTGAACAGCTGATTGACTACATCGCTGGCGTGCACCCCAAATTTCAGCCTTTGGTGGCACAGCAATTATTGGCACAAACCGATGTGACGCTTGGACGCAAGATCGGCGCTTTGTCTAAAGGGATGAAAGTGCAGCTGCATTTGGCGATTGTAGTTGCCACCGACGTGAATGTGTTGATCCTTGATGAGCCAACGTTAGGGTTGGATCTGGTTTATCGTGATACTTTTTATCGCCATTTGATCGAATGGTTGCAAGATGGCGAGCGTACGTTACTTATTGCCAGTCATGAGGTGGCCGAGATCGAACACTTGCTTACCGATGTATTGATCCTTAAACACGGTCAAGTGGTGTGGCAAAGCCCGATTGATGAAATTCAAAACGCATTCTTTATTCTCGATGCCAGCGATGAGCATCGCCAAGTACTGGATCAATGTCAGCCGCTAATGGTGCAACCAGGACTGGGCAGCAGTAAATGGCTATTGCCACGCGCCTGTTATGACCAAGTTTCAAGCCTTGGCCAAGTGATGAATGTCGGTCTGACCGAGCTATTTCTGGCGTTGCAAAAGGGAGTGCAATCATGAATCGTTATGTTGCGATGCTGAAAAAAGAGTGGATCGAATATCGTTACATTATGCGTATTCCTTTGTGGATTGGGCTATGTAGCTTGGCGCTGCTGGTGGCGTTATTTATGAATACCGCGCTGCAGGAAAATCTGTTGTTTGAAATGCGTTTTGGCGGCGATTTGACCAACTCTCATCTCAATTTTTCCAGTGGTATCAATACTCTGATTACTGGCGGGGCTGGGCTTTTGTCGATTCTGCTCTCAACCATGTACTTCCCCAAAACGCTGCGTAAACCGCGCCAAGAAGGCAGTTTGATGTTCTGGCGCAGCATGCCGGTTAGCGACGTCGAAACCCATATCATCAAGTTGGTTTTTGGTTTAGCCGTCATTCCTATGGTGTGCGCACTGCTGGTACTCGGCGCTGATATTTTGTTGTGGTTGCTGAATATGACATCCGGGCAGAAACTCACTTTGGCGCTTGAGCAAGCTTCGCTCTGTTACAGCTTGATTCACTGGCTGGGATTTTTGCTTCGAATGATCTGGGCCGGGCTGTTGTTAGTGCCGTTGGCTTTGGTCGCATTGGCGTTATCACAACGTATGAACTCGCCAATTTTGGTGATGTTTGTTGCTGTATATGCGCTGAAATGGGGGGCGATGGGGCTGTTTAATTACTACGGTGTCAGCGATTTCTTTTCGGCGGTGTTTGCGATCCCGATGAATGTGTTGCTTGAGGCGAATCCATTGAGCGTGTTTGCTTCTATGTCATGGCTTAGCTGGTTAATTTATATTGCGATTGGCGCAGGCGCAGCAATAGTTAGCCTGCATTACAGCAAAACATTAGAGTAGCGCGATTTACTCAAACTAGAGTCAATCAACAAAAAGGCGATGAGGATTCATCGCCTTTTCTTCTTGGAGCAGGGAGCGAGAAGTTAGTTAGCCGTTCTTTGGTGGATCAAACGCTGTTAATGTTAGCTCTGGACCGGTGTATTTTTCGATTTTAACCAGCGCTGAGTTAGCCGCGCAGCCATTGGCAAGCCTTGAGGTTGGAATGTCTAATGTCAGCACATTCGCGCCGCCGTTTTTACATATCCCTGTCGCTGGATCTAAATCAGGCCAGCCACCTTCGTGAATACACACCGAGCCTGGTTTAATGCGTTCGGTAATCAAAGCGCCAACCAAGACTTGGCCGCGTCCATTAAAGGCGCGCACCAAGTCACCATCGGCAATTCCGCGCGGTTTGGCATCTTGTGGATGGATCCAAATCGGTTCGCGATTGGCTATCGCATACCCGTCGCGAAGTTCGGCATAGTTAAATTGACTGTGCAGTCGGTCAGCGGCGTGAGCGGTCATCAGCTGCAATTCGTCTTGTTTGGCGCTGCCGGTGTATTCGGTTGGTTCAAGCCAAGTTGGGTGAGCAGGGCAGTCTGGCAACTCAAATCCAGCGATGGTTTTTGAGGTAATTTCAATCTTACCACTTGGCGTGCCAAGTGGGTTGACCACTGGGTCTTGGCGAAAATCGGCATAACGCACAAAGCCCGCCGCCTTGTCGTTATACTTCATTTCAATCAGCTGATTGTTAGCCCAAAATGTGTCAAAGTTTGGCATCGCAACACGTGCCGCGCGGCCACTTTTTTGCGCTGCAACGTAAAAGCCATAAAGCCACTCCATTTCGGTTTTCCCTTCGGTGTAAACGTCGTGCCCGCCGGGTTTTAGAAGCTCTGCCATATCCGCGAATACGTCAAAGTCGTTGCGCGCTTCACCTTGTGGCTCAACCACTTGTTTCATCGGCACCAAATGCTGATTACTGTAGTCGCCAGTCATGGTCAGGTCGTTGCGCTCAAAGGAGGTGGTGATGGGTAAAACCACATCGGCGTGTTTCGCTGCCGCGGTCCAATATGGCTCAGAAATCACCACTAATTCCGGTTTCTGCCAGGCTTTAATCAAGCGATTGGTGTCTTGGTGATGGGTGAAGTTTGCACCGCCTGCCCACCAGATCATTTTGATGTCAGGGAAGGTTAAGGTATGGCCATTGTGTGAATATTCGACGCCGGGATTTTCGAGTGCTTCGACGATACGCGCCACCGGAAAACTTTGTACCGCGCCGGAAATTGCCCAGTCGTTACCTGCCGATGAACCACCGCCAGGCGAAGCTGATATTGCTGGTAGTACGCCAGCATCACGAGTTGGGTTGCCGCCGTTTGAATAGTGATATGAGAAGCCAAAACCGCCGCCAGGCAAGCCGATTTGACCAAGCATGGCTGCGAGTGTTACCAGCATCCAATGGCGCTGCTCACCGTATTGCTGACGCTGCATGCCCCAACCCGCCATGAGCATGGTGCGATTTTCAGCGAAAATATCGGCGAGCAGATGCATCTGTTTGGCAGGTAAACCGCAGATGGTTGAAGCCCAATCCGCGCTCTTCTCAATGCCATCTTGTTTACCGAGCAAGTAGTCTTCAAAGGTTTGATAACCTTCGGTGTATTTTTGCAAGAACTCGATATTGTGTTTGTTGTTTTTGACTAAGGTATGGGCGATGCCGAGCATCATGGCCACATCGGTCATCGGGTGCGGCGCTACCCAAGTGGTATTATCACCGAAAAACTCTGCTGTTTCCGAGCGAATCGGGTCGATGATGATAACGGTTTTGCCTGATTTTTTAAGTTGGTGGAAAAACTCCAGCCCAGCGCAGTCAGTAGATGTCCAAGCGATTTTAAGGGTGTTGACCGGGTTAAGCCCCCAAAGCACCACCACATCACTGCTTTCTAAAATCACCGGGTAAGTAGTTTGCTGCTCATAGACTTCAATTGAGCCCACCACGTGCGGCATGATGATTTGTGCTGCCCCCGTTGAGTAGTCACCTAAATGGCCGGAATAGCCACCCGCCATACTCATATAACGTTGCAGCAAGGTTTGGGCTTTGTGCAGAATGCCACTTGAACGCCAGCCGTAAGAGCCTGCGAAAACCGACGCTGGTCCATATTGTTTGCGAATACGCATATGTTGCTCGTGGATAAGCTTATACGCCTCAGGCCAAGACACTCTTACAAATTCGTCACTGCCGCGAGTGCCTTGTGGCTGCTCTGGATTAGCGAGATAGCCTTTACGCACCATAGGGTATTTCACCCTTGCTTTAGTATAAACTTGGTCCGGGCCCGTCAGCTGTAAGCTATTAGGCATGGTTTGCGCGAGAGCATTTTTAGTCGCGACCAATTTACCATCTTTAACTTCACACAGTATTGGCCCCATTCGGCCAGCGGTTAGCACGCCAGAACCGCGTTCGTTGCTCGTTGCGGCCAACGGTGCAAACGAACTAAAAGCGACCGCACCAGCAGTGATACCACTGGTTTTTAGAAATCCGCGACGTGAAATATCAGTCATAGTCATAACCTTCTTAACTCCTTAGTGACTAACCACATCTTTGGCGTGGTGCTGGAAGAACTTGGTCAAAATTTCTAGGTTGGCATCCGAAATATCGGTACGACCACCCATACTTTTAGCCACTGGACCCCAAGCGTTCACGGTGAAATGCTCAGATGGAATTTTGGCGTGACAGGTTGAGCAGTAAACGTTGTCGAGCTCTTTGGCGTAATTCCAAATTGGCTCAAGTGTATCAAGCACTGGCTGATCGATACTGGCGTTTAAGCTCACCGCACGCCACTCGTTACCGTAACTGTCGGCTTCAAAATCATCGCCTTGAAGAGCTTGTTGGCCTTGCTCTGTAAGGGTTGCAACAATTGCGCGCTGACCTTTGCCCATATACAGCACTTGCTCAGCGCCTTTCATTTGGAAGGCATTGAGCGTGACTTGGCGTTTATCGCCGTCGTGGGAGGTCACACTCAGCTCAGTAGTTGGATTAACGCTGCCAAGTTCGCCCATGGCAATAGTGCTGATCGGATAAACCGTTTTAGCATCGGCTTTGGTACGTTTGGTAAAAGCAACCAGCGTGTCGTAGGCTTTGCTATCGAGTTCTGCTTCTGGCGCAAAATGCGCAACCCCTTTGTGACAGTCGATACAGGTTTGGTTGTTTTCTTTGCCGTAGGCGTGCATTTTGGCGGCATCTCGAGACTGAGCGTAGGTTTCCATCGCGTCACTGGTGTGACAAGAGCGGCAGGTGGCAGAATCGTTATCTTTCATCTGCTGCCAAACCATCTCCGCAAGCTCCTTACGATGCGCCTGATATTTTTCTGGCGTATCGATTTTGCCCGTCACAAACTCGTGATACACATCTTTAGAAGCACGGATTTTGGTGACTAAGTAGCTGACAGGATCTGAGGGAATGTGGCAGTCGGAACACTCGGCGCGAATCCCCTTAGCGTTACTGAAATGCACCGAACCTTGGTACTCTTCAAACGGGGTTTGCATGGTATGACAGGAGACACAAAACTCAGTGCTTGACGTGTAGTGCATCACTGCTGCAGTGCCGCCGAGTGTGAGCCAGCCGATACCAATACCGGCAGCCGCGATTAAGGCGATATAACGTTTTTTGATTGACATAGCTCAGAATCTTTTTGTTATGGGACGATGTCCGGGACTTCATTACCACTTTAGTGGTGATCTTGAGCTCTGTGGGCGTTACGCCTGTGTTTTGTATGCCTTTTCAACTATTGAGACAGGAGAGGCGGATTAAGTTGTAGAAACTTAGTGTTTTTATTTATTGATATTTATGAATAAATTACATGTTAATGATCACGGTGTTCAAAAGCGTGGCAGCCACTGCTTGCGTCACAGTACGTGTTACAAGCATCAGTTGTTATGCCTGATGGAACATTTAGTGGCTAGAAAAATTCACTTTGGTGATTATTTCACCGCTTCATGAGCGGATTGGCGTTTGACAGTGCGCAGCTTACCTTTTTTCAGATCGCCCAGCACCACAGATTTCGGTCCATCGGCGACGACAGCCCCTTTTTCCATCACGATAATGCGGTCCGCCAAATCGAGCATCGAAGGTTTGTGGGTGATAAGGATCAGCGTTTCACTTGGGCTTAACGAGGAGAGTTGCTGCTTGATGTGCAGCTCAGAGCGGTTATCCATGGCGCTGGTGGGTTCGTCCATGATCAATACTGGTGGACGACCCAGTAATGCTCGGGCTATGGTGATCGCTTGGCGCTGACCGCCGGAAATCAACATACCGCCTTCACCGACTTGGCGCTCAAGTCCGGCTGGATCGCTCTGAGAAAACGCGGTTACGCCAGCACGGTTGGCTGCATCAAGGATGTCACGATCGTCGGCCAACGGACGACCGAGGGTGATGTTGTCACGAATCGAGCCATAAAACAGCTGACTTTCTTGCGGTACACAACCGATGTTGCGTCGAATATCGATATGGTGGAGCTGCGAAATGTCAGTGTTGTCGATACGCACATGGCCCTCAGTGGGTTGATAGAGCCCCATAATCAGGCGCTCAAGAGTGGTTTTCCCTGAGCCAATGCGGCCAATGATCGCAACTTTTTCTCCCGGGCGAATGGTCAAATTCAGATTGCGAATCGCGGCTTGCTGGGAGTTGGGGTAATAGAAAGTGACGTTGTCGAGTTCGATTTTGCCGTGAATGATGGGGCGATGCAGATAGCGCTTGCCACTTTGCTGTTCATCCGGCATGTCCATCACCTGGTTGATGATGGTCATCGCCGATTTGGCTTGATTGTAGCGCGATGAAATTAACGACAGTTGAATCATCGGCGAAATTGCGCGGCCACTAAGCATGGTTGCGGCGATCAGACCGCCCATGGTCAAATTTCCTTCGGCAATCAGATACACGCCAAAAATAATAATACCGACGTTGGCCGACTGTTGCACAAACCCCGCAGCATTTTGAATGCCATCGGTAATTCGGCGACTTTTAATTCCCCAGTTCGCCATATAAGCCACGGCTTCTTCCCAGCGAAACTGAAACTGACTTTGGGCACCGAACAGTTTGACGGTTTCAAGCCCTGCTAAGCTCTCGATCAGGTTGGCGTACTTTTGTGAGGCGAGTCGCGAGCCTTCTTCAATCGCGCGGCGCAGCGGTTTTTGGATCAGTAGCGAATAGACCATCAATATCAAAACCCCGACGACCGGTACATAAACCAGCTCGCCGGCCATCAACCAAATGATCACCAAAAACAGAATCGAAAACGGTAGATCAATCAGTGCACTGATGGTGGCAGAGGTAAAAAATTCTCTTATGGTTTCAAATTCTTGCAAGTGACGTGCAAACGCACCGACCGATGGCGGTTTGGCTTCCATACGAATGCCCATCACTTTGCTGTAGATTTTGGACGAGATCAGAATGTCAGACTTTTTCCCCGCGACGTCGATGAAATAGCTGCGCAGCAGTTTCAGTACCAAATCAAACAGAAAGATCACCACAATGCCACTGGCTAGCACCCACAGGGTGTCAAACGCCAGATTCGGTATGACTTTGTCATAGACTAAGCGAGTAAACATCGGCGCCGCGATGGCAAACAGGTTAATCAGAATGGAAGCGATCAATACATCGCGATAAATGCGTTTACTTTGCCATATCGTGCCCCAAAACCAATGGCGATGATCTTGTTTGAGAATTTCAGGGGAACGTTCATCGTAGCGAAATTGCTTTTTGACCAAAAAGTAGCGACCAATGAAGAGATCGTCCAATTCGGAAAATGCCATGCTAATCGGCACAAACCCTGAGTCCGCGGTGACCACTTCCACTTGGTTATCATCAAGGTTGAGTTTGTTGAGCACGCAAGCGTCGCCATTACGCAGCAGTAAAACCACAGGCAATACCAAGGGTGAAATGGTTTTTAGCGCAGCGCGATTTTCTCTGGCAACCAAACCTGCTCGCTCGGCAGAACGCGGAAACAGAAATGGGGTTAATTTGCCGTCGCTAAGCGGCAAACCGTTGATCAGCGCCTCTGGAGAATTGGCCAATCCATAGTAACGACTAACATAAATAAGAGAATTGAGTAACGCGTCATGCATCATCGCACCCTTGGTTATTGAGTTATCTATCCACAATGAAACCTTGGAAAACATCGATAAAATGTTGAGACAAAAAGTTAAGTTGCGTCTGTGTTTCGACCCGCGAGGCGATAGTGACAATGCCAAGATCGTGCGCGGTACGGGAAATGGACGTTAGCGTGAATTTCTGTTTTTCATCGTCAAGGTGATGGGTAAACAGGTAATCGAGTTTGACGTACGCTGGACGAAATTCATTGATGTAATCGAGTGATTGGAAGTGGCGCCCGTAGTTGTCGACGCCAAAATCCGCCCCTGAGCTGCGCACCGCGTGGCAAAATAGCGCAGTGTGGTGTGGTGAGTGAATAAAGCTCGCCTCTGGGATTTCAAAGTGGAGTTGCTCGGCAACTTGGCTATGACCTGTGAGTAAATTGGTTATCCAGCGAATAAAACTGGGCTGAGAAATACTTGAAGGCGCGATATTAATCGCAAAGCGTCCACTCAACTCTTTGGCGGCCAATTTCTCGATTAAAGTGCGAATGACGTATTGGTCAAACAGATGGCTGGCGTGAAGCTGCTCAAGCGCAAACAGATATTGGTTGGCGCCGTAGGTTTTGCCGTCTTTGACTATGGTTGAAAACACTTCGCTATGATAGGACTGTCCTTGGCTGTTATTGGCGGACTGAAAACGAAACTCGACCCAGTCATTTGAGATCGCCTCTTCAACCAATTGACGCCACTGACTTTTACCCATCACTTGTTCTGACGCTTGGGCAGCGATAAATCCGTAGTCGAGTTCAGGGTTCGATTTCGATTGCGCTAAGGCGTTATCAAGTAAACTGAGAATCGCGCTACTTGAGTGGGTGTCTTTGGTGTACACCACGCCAAGTGCTAGGTTTTCAGAGACCACACCCAAGGGGTCTAAGTTGAGGTTATTGATGTAACCTTTGATATTGACCGCCATTTGCTTGAGCTGAGATTCGTCCATATTGGGGAAGATGAACGCAAATTCGTTCGCAGAAATACGCGCGATGATGGCATTGGGGGCGGTGATTGACACCATGAGTTGCGACGCGACTTCTTGAACTGTGTTATCTCCGGCTTCGTAGCCTTTGTCGTCATAAAGCTCTTTGATGAACATCGCTTCTAGAATGGCGACGCCGCCCATGCCTCTATCACCTAGCCAAGCATTCAACTGATTCATGTAGTAAGCGCGGTTACCGAGTTTTGACACCGGGTCAATATAGGCTCGTTCACGCAGTTGCTGCGCTTCTTGGGCTTGGGCTTTAAACGACTTTTCCACTTGGGCAGACATGCGATTAATGCCATCCACCACATAGATGAGGTCTTGAGTATTGGGCCGTGGCAGAGGTTGACCAAATTGGTTTTTCGCCACTTGCTCCATCTTGGTGACAATCAGTTGCAGCGGCTTTAGAGCGCGCTTTAGGATAAAAGCGATCGCCAAAATACCGATAACGAACACACCAATAAATGCGATACCTAAGCGAATAAAGGCAGTCCATAACTGACTATAGGCGCTGCCCGGGTGACTGACGATTTCGACTTCGGCTAACTGCATCCAGCCGCTGGTCACCACGCGGCGCTCATGAATTTTGCCAAACAGATTCAGGTTAGTGAACCACTTCGGAACGTTGCTTGGATGAATCGGATAGGTGCGGACGATTTCATCACCGCTATCAAGAAAGACCAACCTGACGACTGAATAGCTACTGCCATCAAATAGAGCGTTAATCACGGACTCAACCGCTACTTGGTCTTTCTTTTCTAAATAAGGGGCGAGAGCAAGCCCGACCGTGTTGATCGTGTTACTAACTTCCGAACGCTGTTGTTGCTCAAGGTTTTGGCGGGTGGTGTTAAACTCAATCACAAACACCGATGCCATTAGCATCAGAAACACCGCGACCGTACCTGCGACTAATTGTTTATATAACGTCATTATGCCTTTTAATCATAAGTTGCTATTGGTTTATTTAAATTCAGCGAGCGCTCACGATCTCTTAAGTCATTCCATAAGCTGAGTCTAGATGACTCTCCCGCTAACTGCCCCTGATTTGACTTCATTAACCACAAATTTTTACCGTTAAAGCTATAAATTGGCAGGAGATCTTTGCGCGTGGAGGCACGTTTTATTACTGGATTAATGTTATCCAAAATGACCGGTTCTGCGCTGGGCTTTTCATAGTACGCAAGAACCATATGGAATTGATTAAGCGTTATTGCCTTAACATACACTAGGCGAAGTTTATTATCTGAGACACCTAGCTCAAGCAACGAAAAGTACTTGGCGATGGTAAAATCTTCGCAGTCGCCGGCATTACTGCCTAAGAATTCTAGTGGAGTGGCCCAGTAATCGTTTTTACCCCAAAGGTTTATATCATTGACAAAGTTTAGCTGATTAAAAAATTGGTTCACTTTTTCCAGCTTTTGTTTCTCGCTTAAACTTTGATAATCGGCCATTTCACTGCGCCAAGTTTCGACGCGTTTTGCTGCGCGCTGCCCGTATACCGAGCGCACCGCTTCCACCCACTTTTGCTCTTGAGGACTGAGCGCAAAGGAAAGCGATGAGATGAACACAAACAGCAACCCTAACAGCCAATATTTCATATCAGCTGCGCAGGGTTTTGAAAGTTAATAGAGCCTGACTTGGCATGGTTATTCCTTTAAAGCATTCTGTTTGGCACTTAGAATCGGCGTAAGTAAATACTCCATCACAGTGCGTTTACCAGTAATAATATCGACCGATGCCGTCATTCCTGAAATGATGGGTAAACTGGTGTCGTGATTAAGCGAGGTTTCCTTGGTTCGAACTCGCACTAAATAGTAACTGTTGCCTTCTTCATCTTGAGTGGTATCGGCGCTAATGTGCTCTAAAGTGCCCGCCAAACCGCCATATTTAGTGAAGTCGTAGGCACTGAATTTGACCACCGCAGGCAGGTTGGGGCGCAAAAAGGCGATGTCTTGCGGCGCGATTTTGGCCTCGACCAGCAGCGTATCTTCGCTGGGCACAATTTCAACAATATCCATCCCAGGCTGAATCACGCCGCCCACGGTGTTGATGTTGAGCGTTTTCACCGTTCCAGTGACCGGTGATATCACCACAGTACGATTGACCCTGTCTTCCAAACCCACCGCCGATTCCGTCAATGCAGACAGTTTATCTTGGGTCTGATTGAGCTTCTCTTGCTGCTCTGAGCGAAACCGCTGCGCCGCTTCAATACGATTAAGCATGGCTTCGCGAATGGTTGACAGTAGCTGCGGAATTTTCAGCTCGCTCGAGGTTAATTCTCGACGAGTATCATTCGCCTGGCGCTGCAATTTGAGCAGTTCGATTTGCGGCACTACCCCTTCTTCTGCCAGCGGTTGTGTGATTTCAAGTTCGCGCTGAGCGAAATTGTAACTGGCTCTCAGATTACTGACTCGAGCTCGAATTTCAATCAGATCTTGTTGTTTTTGTTTAACTTGTTGGTCGAGTTGCGAGATTTTATTGCGCAGATTATTGAGATCTAAATGGTACTCAACCGTCTGACGCGACACCAAATCGGCGCGCTGCTGTTCAAAGTCTGGTGGAAACGAAAGTAGGGTATCGTTGATGATGACGTTTTGTTGCCAGTTTTTTTCGTCAAATTGATTGTTGATGATGACGCTGTCGATGGAGGCTGAAAGCTGATAGACGTTAGCCCGCAGGTTCGCCACTTGTTGCTCACGTTCGCGAAAATCGGAGCGAAAGCGGGTATCGTCGATCAACAGTAGTTGCTGACCTTTTTTTACTTGCTGGCCTTCGCGCACCAAAATCTCTTTGACGAGTCCACCCTCTAAGTTTTGTACTACTTGCACTTGGGAAGAGGGCACCACTTTACCTTGACCTTTGGTAACCTTATCGAGCTGCGCCCAACTTGACCAGGCCACTGCGGCTGCAAAAAATAGCACCATGATCCAAAGCATGAGCCGAGCGCTGGTTGGTGTATTGAGAAGCAGCGCGGCCGTTTTGTCATCGACGTAACCGAGTTCATTGGCAGACAGTTTGTTATAGCCATTTTTGCTCATAATGGTCCTTGCAGATAAGTAGCTTAACCAAATGCTTAGCGCTGTCTGCGTTTTGCAGCAGGCGGATACTTTGTATTTTAGAAGCAGTTGACGTGATACGAGAACTAATTGACCATTTCGCATCAGAATCCAATGGGTGGCGGCTTGTGTTATCGCCGAGATCGGCGCACAATCTAGCAAAAAATAGCTGGGAGTTAAGATGGAACTTGAAGACATTCGTCGCGAATACATAAAAGGTGGTTTGAGACGAAAAGATTTATTGGCTGACCCAATTAAGCAGTTTGATATTTGGTTGCAACAAGCGATTGCTGCGAAGTTCACGGATCCAACGGCGATGACCGTCGCGACCGTTGATGAGCATGGTCAACCGTTCCAACGTATTGTTTTATTGAAGCATCTTGATGATAACGGTTTCGTGTTTTACACCAATTTAGGCAGCCGTAAAGCGCAGCAGATTGGTCACAACAACAAAGTCAGTTTGCATTTCCCTTGGCACCCGCTTGAGCGTCAAGTTCATGTGACCGGCGTGGCTGAAAAACTGTCTATGGCTGAGAACATCAAATACTTTGCCTCACGCCCTAAAGACAGCCAAATAGCCGCTATTGCCAGCAAACAGAGCAGTCGTATTTCTGCACGTGGTGTATTGGAAGGTAAGTTTCTTGAATTAAAACAGAAGTTTGCTAACGGTGAAGTGCCAGTGCCAAGTTTCTGGGGAGGCTTTCGAGTCAAACCGCAGAGCATTGAATTTTGGCAAGGTGGGGAACATCGCTTACATGACCGCTTCCTATTTAGTAAACACGAGCAAAGCTGGGATATTGACCGTTTAGCACCTTAATTTCTTGATAGAAGCCAAGTGATTAAAGGTTGGTCATTGAGTACCGTTCGGGCGCGTTCTGAGCGGTGCTGGCCATATTTAACACCACGGAAAGTTGTGTTTTTAATAAGCTTTGCGGAATATGCGAACCAAAGCCATATTCTAAGGCTTTTTCTATCAGTTGCACCTTACTCAACACTTCAAACTTTTCTCTTAGCTTGACGATATAACCTTCAAACGTTTTCACCGAAATATTCATCACATCTGCGATAAATTGCGGCTTTTTTCCACATAGCAGCAAAAACAGGGTTTCTGCCTCGCGAGGGCTCAACTTGTCGCTCAATTGAGCGAATTTGGCTTGGTTGGATACTGGGCTGATGTTTGGGTTTGGCGCGCTTTGACATACCCAGTGGCCAATCTCAAGTAGCGCGGCATCGGTCAAGTCTTGGGCGAAAAAAATGGTGCCTTGTACTTTACCGTCGTAGTCAAACCAAGGCCGTTTAGTGAAAATATGTGCGCGCCAACGGCCATCTGGATAGGGATGAATATCCAGAATTTTCAGCTCTTGCCCGGTTTCCACCACCAAGCGATCTTGGGCTTTAAATGCCTCGGCACATTTGGCGGTCGGGCTTGGTAAATCGCAGTCACTTAAACCAATGCACTGTTCTGGCGAGCTAAAGCCAACCAGTTCAGAATAGGATTGGTTTACATACACGAAAACCGAATCCATATTTTTGCATCCCCAGTAACCGGGAATCTGTTTCAACAGCGAAACGAATTGGTTGTCCACAGTGAGCTATCCTGCCTTTGCAAATCGAGTGAGGGACGGGAAGTGTTCGTCTATGACTTTGTGCGACTTATGCGGCAAGAAAAGTAAATGCAATCAGAGGAAAAAAGAAAGCCAGTCGGGGGGAGCCGACTGGCGAATAAGAACACGAGTCGTGGAAGAGAGTCGGTTCTTACTAACAGCAAAGTGCTGCATTGAGACATATCAACAGAAGAACCATAGCTGTTAGGGATAGCGCTACGGCTCTAAAATTTAAATTAACGGGATTGTGAGAAAGGCAAAAGGGGGGATTTCCCTCCCCCTAAATGACACGCTGTGGGCTAAATTACCGTGTTTGGCTGAGATTATTTTAGCGTACGTACGACACGGAATCCGACGTAGTTTGCGGTCGCACTTGGGTCGATAAACAGTTGCTGATGTGAGGCCGACATTTCAGGTGAGAAGTTCCAAGCTCCGCCCTTAGCCACGCCACGCTCATCGCTGGTCCACTGCCACACATTGCCCACGGTATCGTAAATACCGATTGGGTTCGGAGAGAAGCTTTTCACTGGCGCAGTGCTGACATTTGACCACGGTGAACCACTCCAACCGGTATTGGCTTGTCCTGCTTTAAACTCGTCTCCCCACCAGTAGTGAGTATGTTTTCCGGCTCGTGCGGCGATTTCCCACTCTTCTTCAGTCGGAAGGCGGTAGTGGAAACCGGTGAATTTACTCAGCCAGGAAATATAGGCCTCAGCATCATTGCGGCTGACACACACAACTGGTGAGTCTGGGGTTTGTTTAAAGCCAGGGTTACGCCAATAACTTTGTGAAATCGCAGTAATATCAGAGTCTTTTATTGTGGTGCAGATATTTTTTAGCTCTGCATCGGATTGATATTGCGTGCTGTCGACAAAGGTTTCAAATTGGCGAACCGTGACCGGAGTGACACCAATTGCGAAAGCATGATCAAGGCGAACCTGATGCGAAGCGCTTTCGCCAATGTAGTATTGTCCTGGAGTAATCGTAACTAAATCAGGGGCTTTGAGCTTTCCTTTCACCGAATCAGCAAACTGATGACCCGGTTTGAGGCGATTTTCGTACTCATGTAACACCGCGCGCAGTGACTGATCTGAATGAATGGTGATTTCTTGGCTGAACGGGCGATAACCTGATTTTGAAATGGTGACTTGATGCTTTCCGGTTGGCAGCATGACTTCAACCGGAGTGCTGCCGTAAGAAACGCCGTCGATGACGACGTGATCGTCATATTGGTTAGAACGGACATTGAGACTGACCCAAGCCACTTCTTGCGGCGCGATCAACTCACTGTCGCTGACGCCCGGCGCAAAACAGTATTTGGTTTCGATGCCAAGCAGTTGGCAGGCCACGCGTTCGGCGGCCCGCGCTTCTAGTGTTACGTCTAAAATCGCACGGTAACGACTGCCATCGTAGAAACCGGATTCGGTGACATTATGGCTTAAGACATGAATATTCAGAGAGACATTCGCCGCGTGCTGGCGAACAATTGGCGCTTCACTGGTATTGCTTAATAGCTCGGCTTGGAACTGTTTGACCGCTTTTTGCAGGCTGAGGTCGCGCGTCTGTTGGTCACACTGGGCAAGGGTCATTGTCGCTTGGCAGCGATTGGTAAAACTGACTTTCAAAGTTGATTGAGGCTTGAGCTCATTTTTTAATCGGTCTGCACGAGCCCGTAATCTAGCGATAGATAATTCACTCATCGCCTGTTTTAAGCCATCGACTGTGGCTTGCTTCGTATCGTAGTCGCTTTTAAGCTCCGCCAATTTTTGCTGCGCTTCCAAGCGTAAGATTTGGCTTTGTTTGACGTCTGCCCAAGATTGTTGGTAAGTCTGCTGAGTGGCCGAGATATCCAAATTGGGATCGTCGATCATGCGTTGGTAATCGCGTTCAAGATTACTCTTGGCTTTGGCAAGCGCTTTGTCGCGGCTTTGCGCTTGTTGACTGAGCTGGCGCAGTAAGGTTTGTTGCGCGCTCACTTGAGCTTGCTGCTCATCAAGCGCTTTGCGCGCCGCAGTAAGTTCGGATTGTTTGCTCGTTAACGTGCTATCGATATCGGTCACTGTGGTTGGTAACACTTCAGCGAAGGCGGAAGACGTTACGACACCAGGCAATAAAGCGAGTAATAAAACGGGTAAACCTAAGCGCATTCTCATTCTACTTCAATCATTAATGAAAGGTTTCATCAGGCTAAAAACTCAACACGCCAAAGCAATCAAAAAGTGGTGACTATTGCAATGGCGTGGTTTAAACAGCGGTGGTTAAAACATCTAAACTGAATCGTGGCTTTAGCTGTCTTTATTCGGTCTCAATTTGACCCAAACCGTGTCATTTTCCGTCACCGTAATGGTGCGGTTATAGGTTTCGTAACCCTCTTTGGATACTGTGACTTGGTGATTGCCTCGTGGCAATACCACTTCAACAGGGGTACTGCCATAGTCAACACCGTTGATCACGACATCGTCGTTGTATTGATCAGAGCGAACCGTCACGTTGGCCCAAGATGGATCTTGCTTGCTATTTGGGGCCTTAGATTGCTCTTTCAGGCAGTAACGACTCGCGACGTTCAGCAGTTTACAAGCGGCAATGGCTTCTGGTTTTGCCTGTAGCTGAGCTTGCATTTGGGTGAAGTAATTGTTGTTGCCTTCAAATCCCGAACGTACAAATTGGCTTTCTTGCACATGAATATTGAGCTCAACACCTTGAGCATTGCGTTTAGCAATGGTCGATTCGGTTAGGCTGTCCATCAAGTTTTCACGAAACGCTTTAACGGCTTTTTGCTTAGTCAGATGTTTGCCTTGATTTGAACATTGGCCAAGAGTCATGGTCGCAGAACAGGTGGTTTGATATTGGGTTTCCACAACTTGGCTTTCGCGCAGCTCAGCATCCAAACGTTTAACGCGCGCTTCGACTTTTTGCTCGGTTAAGTACGAGAGCTCTGAGTTTAAGCGGGCTTGCTTTTGTTTGATTTGCGACAGACGCATTTCGTTTTCAGTGATCGCTTGCTGGTTTTCAAGCTGCGCGGCTTGGTTATCTTTTACCGCCGCCCAAGATTCCTGATAACTTTTTTGAAAAGAGACCAAATCAATATCGGGATCGTCTAATAGACGACTGTACTGTTTGTCCAGTGCCGATTTTGCGCGATTACGCTTGGCGTCTAAATCCTGCCCGTCACGTTTTAGCTTGGCTTGCTCATTCTTTAGTTGCTGAAGTTTGTCTGCCTCTAAGCCATATTCTTTGGCCATAGCATCCAATTCAGCATGTTTATTACTTAGCTTGGTATCGATCGCGGAAATCGGGTCCACTGGAGTGACTTCTTCCGCTGAAATCGCTACCGACGCCCAAAGTGGGCATAGCGCCAGTAACAGCGCTGGGGTTCGATGTAATATCATAGGTCCCTGCAATCAATTAACGTAGTTACATCACCAATGTGAATAGACAAACTTTTGACGGTCCTCAATATGAAAACGGTCTGTTATAGATTTTTAGTATTGGCTGGTCGCTTTCATAAAGTGTTAGACCCTAACTGCTTGTATGTAATATGAAAGTACCACTGTTCATTGTGAGCAGATAAATTAAATATGCAAGAAGATAAACCGAACTCCGTGCGTGATCTTGAGCAGAAATTGCATTCTCCGTAATTTCTGTGCGCTTGATCATTGTTCCAAGAAATGAAGCTAATCAAATTTCATATGGGTGTGATATTACGCATCGTGATGAGATATGCAACTTGGTGCAAAACGGTGTGGGTGAGTATACAAAATTTCGAAAAGGGCGCGTTTTGGTATACCATCACAGACTGTTAATTCGTGAACCATGAATGATGGAAAAAGAGCCTTTTATAACGCTGTTAAATAGTCATGCGGATGCCAAACTTTTGTCGCCTCGCCCTGCTGAGCTGATAACCTTGCCGTCGTATATGGATTGTCATGATCACGCTTATACGCAGATTGTTATCGGTCTAAAAGGCCAGGCTGAATTTGAAGTGCGTGGCCTTGGCAATATGGTTGGGCCAGGGCAGGGCTGTGTGGTGACGCCAGAAACGGATCATGCGTTTGGTGGCGTGCAGACGCAGTCGGATATTTTGGTGCTCAATCTGCCGCTACCAAGCGAAGATAATCCGTTGATGGTACAGCGAATCAATGAGCTTAATCGTTCGGATACCTACTTTAAGCTCGATAATCAAATTCAACGCATCATTCATATGCTGGTCTCTGAGATGTCTTCCCATCCTGATGATTTACTGCTGAGCCGCGCCTGCAACGATACTGTGATTGCGCTTTTGCAGCGTCATATCACCGCGTTTCAAACCACGCGCAAAGAGTCGCGCTTTGATCTTGATGCGATTGACCGCTATATCGAAACCCATATCGGGCATCGTATTAGCGTCGCGCAACTCGCTGGGAGCGTTTATCTTGGCGAAAGCCAGTTCCATATGTTGTTCAAAGAGCAAATGGGTATTACGCCTCATCAATACGTGTTGGGAAAACGAATCGATTTAGCAAAACTACTGATTGAAAAAGGCGAGTTGTCGTTTGGCCAAATCGCCGATATCACGGGCTTTTCAGGACAAAGCACTTTCACCCACTCTTTTTCTCGCCTGCAGGGCATGTCACCATCTCAATACAAAAAGCAATATTCTGTTAAATAGTAAAAATTTAGTGGAATAAAATATTAGTAACTTGAGTGTGATATTGTTTTTGCTTTGTTAATAAACAGAGAAATCAGCAAAAAGCTCGGAGTTTTTGACAAGTATTCCAAGCAACCTCACAATACACTGCTAGCCATTGTAGGAAAGTCCGGATATTCAGCTCCGGAAGTGAGATTGAGGAACACGCATGTTTACTGCGACCGATGTGTTGAAAACCGAGTTTGTCGAGCAACCGCTTGAGAAACTTTGGTCACTGATCTCGCCACTTTATATGGTGGACGAATCACAATGGCTAGAGCAACTTTTACCGCTCGCTTCGTCTGATGCTGCTGAGAAGCAGTTAGTGGAACAGAAAACCACGCAGTTAATCGAAGCGATTCGTGCCGATAAAAAATCGATTCAAATGATTGATGCGCTTTTGCTTGAGTACAGCCTAGATACTCAAGAAGGCATTCTATTGATGTGTTTGGCCGAAGCTTTAATGCGAGTGCCAGATGCCGCCACTGCCGATGCGCTGATCAAAGATAAGCTCGGTGTTGCTGACTGGAAATCTCACCTAAAGAATTCAGATTCTGTGTTCGTCAATGCGTCAACATGGGGGTTGATGCTGACCGGAAAAGTGGTCGGTCTTAAAGACACTCAACCACCAAGCCCGATTCAAGCCGTGAATAGCTTAGTGAATAAGCTTTCAGAGCCTGTGATTCGCAAAGCGATGCATCAAGCGATGAAAGTGATGGGTTACCAATTTGTGCTTGGTCGCTCAATCGAAGAGGCGCAGAAAAACGGTCGTTCAATGCGCGAGCGTGGCTTTACCTATTCATATGACATGCTGGGTGAAGCGGCATTAACCAGCAGCGATGCGCATAAGTATTTCCAAGATTACCTCACCGCCATTGAAGCGGTTGGGCGCAATACGTACGGCAATGACACCAGTCCAGCGCCATCGGTTTCGATCAAGCTTTCGGCGTTGCATCCTCGCTATGAAGTGGCCAACCATGCTCGAGTGATGAGTGAACTCTATGACACGCTTATCAAATTGCTTGAGCGAGCCATTGCACTGGATGTTGCCATCACCATCGATGCTGAAGAAGCTGACCGTTTAGAGCTGTCTCTTAAACTGTTTGAGAAAGTTTATCGCAGCGACTTAGTACGCGGCTGGGGTAAGTTTGGCCTTGTGGTGCAGGCTTATTCAAAACGTGCATTGCCAGTGCTGGTATGGCTCAATGGTTTGGCGCGTGAGCAAGGTGACTTGATTCCGCTGCGTCTGGTTAAAGGGGCGTATTGGGATAGCGAAATCAAATGGTCGCAACAAGCGGGCTACGATAACTACCCAGTTTACACTCGTAAAGAGTCGACCGATGTGGCGTACTTGGCCTGTGCACGCTTCCTGCTCAGTGAACCAGTGCGCGGTAATATCTTCCCGCAATTTGCCAGCCATAACGCTCAAACCGTCACTTCTATTGCCGTGATGGCTAAGCATAAAGATTTTGAGTTTCAACGTTTACACGGGATGGGCGATTCGCTCTATAACCATGTGATGGAGACTTACAAGCAACCAGTGCGTATCTATGCGCCTGTGGGGAGCCACAAGGATTTGTTGCCGTATCTGGTACGCCGCTTATTAGAAAACGGCGCTAATAGTTCGTTTGTTCACCGTTTGGTGGATGCGCGCTGCCCGGTGAGCAGTTTGACCCAACATCCGATTGATGTGCTCACCAGTTACAAAACGCTGCACAATCCACAAATCATGTTGCCGCCAGATGTGTTCCCAGAACGCAACAACTCGATGGGCGTCAATATCGATATCGAAAGCGAAGCGGCGCCATTTGAACAAAAAGTTGCGCATTTCATGCAACAAACTTGGCAAGCGAGCCCGTTCATCAATGGTCAGTGGCAACACTCTCCAGAGGCGGCGGCAACCAGTTATGTCGAAACGGTCACCGCACCTTATGATCGCAGCGTTGAAGTAGGGCAAGTGATGCATGCTAGCCTTGATCATGTTTCCGAAGCGATCGATGGCGCACAGCAAGCGTTCTCAACTTGGAGTGCGCTAGATAAGAGCAAGCGCGCCGCTTGTCTTGATCAACTGGCCGATCTTCTGGAAGCCAACTTGGCGGAATTGGTCGCGCTGTGTCACAAAGAAGCCGGCAAAACCATTCACGATAGTATTGATGAAGTGCGTGAAGCGGTGGATTTCTGCCGTTACTACGCCAAACAAGCCGATAAACTTGGCGCTATGGTTGTGACTGACTTTAACGATCAAACGCGTCAGGTATCGCGCATTGGACGTGGCGTGTTTGTGTGCATCAGTCCATGGAACTTCCCATTAGCGATTTTCCTTGGCCAGATTAGCGCTGCTTTGGTGGCAGGGAATACCGTGGTAGCGAAACCGGCCGAGCAAACCAGTTTGATCGCGGCGCGCGCGGTTGAGTTAATGCACCAAGCGGGCTTCCCAGCGGGCGTCATTCAACTGCTGCTTGGACGCGGCGCTGATATTGGTAGTGCGCTCACCTCACATAGTGCGATTGCCGGTGTTGCCTTTACTGGCTCCACCGCAACGGCGCAGCGCATTAACTTGACCCTTGCCGAGCGCGATGCTGCGCCAGTGCCATTTATCGCAGAAACTGGCGGCCAAAACGCGATGATCGTCGACAGTACTGCGCTGCCTGAACAAGTGGTGCGAGATGTTCTACGTTCAGCCTTCGCTTCGGCAGGTCAGCGCTGTTCGGCGCTGCGCGTCTTGTACGTGCAAGAAGACATTGCCGATCGCATCGTCAGTTTGATTCAAGGCGCGATGCAAGAACTCAAAGTCGGCTTGCCTTATCTGCATGACACCGATGTTGGGCCTGTGATCGATGCGAATGCACGTCACAAGCTGCAAGCGCATATTGACCGCATGACCAGCACAGAGAAAAAAATCGCCCAGTTAACCTTACCTGAATCATGCAGCAAGGGTGACTTTGTTGCGCCAAGCGCTTTTGAAATCAGCAGCATTAGCGCGCTGAACGAAGAGCAATTTGGGCCAATTTTGCACATCGTGCGTTATAAAGCCAAAGACTTAGCCCAAGTGGTCGCAGACATTAACCAAACCGGTTTTGGTTTGACCATGGGGATTCACAGCCGTAACGAAACCACTTACCGCTGGATTGAGAAACACGTGCGTGTAGGTAACTGCTACATCAACCGCGATCAAGTCGGTGCGGTTGTCGGCGTTCAGCCATTTGGCGGTCAAGGACTGTCGGGGACTGGACCGAAAGCGGGCGGACCACACTACCTGTTCCGTTTTACACAAACGCAATTTTCTTAATTTAGCCCAGTAAGGAGAAAAGTTATGGTACATCACGTTACACGTTTTTCAGATGCTTACTCGGCATGGGAAAATTGGAATCTAACCGACTTTAATTCTCGATGTGAGTGTTTACTTGCATTTAAGAATGCTCTTGTTGAGAGCAGTAACATCGCTGCATCGGTTGCTAACTATCATATCGAGCACGCCGCATCACTGTTGGCAGACTCACACCAGCTTGTTGGACCAACGGGGGAGACGAATGAGCTCTATACCGCAGGTCGAGGCGTTGCGCTGATCATTCAAGATGATCACAGCGAAACGGCGCAACTGGCGGTGATTGCCCAGGTGACAACCGCGCTTATCGCGGGCAACGGCGTGATTTTATGTAGTGACGACACAGCGCTTGCCACGATGCTGGAAAAGGCATTTGTGCAATCTACGATTCCGACTAACTTAATTCAGTTCGCATCCAACGACGCGTATCAACAGCTACTTGAATCGGACGTTCGAGTGTTGGGTTATGTCGGAACGCCTAAGGTTGAGGCTCAACTCAACCGCCAACTGGCAAAGCGTCACGGCGCAATTGTTAGCTTGGTTTCAGAAACGGACACCATCAACACACCTGTTGCTTTGGATCCGCATCTTTCGCTTCGCTTTATCACTGAGCGCACCAGAACCATAAATATTACCGCAGTGGGGGGGAACACCACATTGTTGGAGCTTGGTAGCGAAGCACATTAATGCTTCCCATATGATGCCCCAAGGTCGGGGCATCCAAGGAAGACGACTCATTATTAAGAGGACAAATTTCATGGAAAATAGCTTTGCTATTACAGCGACATTCGTTGTGTATCTGATACTGATGCTCGCCATCGGCGTCATCGCTTATCAACGAACGAAAAACTCATCTGACTACTTTCTAGGTGGACGCTCGCTTGGCCCTTGGCCTGCGGCTCTTTCTGCAGGCGCATCCGACATGAGTGGTTGGTTGTTACTTGGTTTGCCGGGTTATGCGTATGCCGCCGGTTTTGAAGCGTTCTGGCTGGCGGGTGGCTTGCTGGTCGGTACTTGGCTCAACTGGCTGATCTCGGCTAAACGTCTGCGTACCTACAGTATTACGACCGACGCATTGACCTTGCCAGAGTTTCTGTCACGTCGTTTTAACGACAAATCCAAACTTATCCAAACCATTTCGGCGTTCTTCATTCTTCTATTCTTCTTGTTCTATACCAGTTCTGGTCTAGTGGCAGGCGGGAAACTTTTTGAAACTGTGTTTGGTATGGATTACACCACAGCGGTCATTGTTGGCACTATCTGTGTGGTTTCATACACGCTATTTGGTGGTTTCCTTGCGGTATCTTGGACCGACTTAGTTCAGGGGCTATTGATGTCTGCTGCGCTGCTTATCGTACCGATCGCGGCGATGGAAAATGGTTTTGGCCACTTAGGCACTCAACTGAGTGAAATTAACCCTCAGCTGCTAACGCTTTGGAGCGATGTGAAAGGCGAACCGCTTTCGGCGATTGCGATCATCTCTTTGGTGGCTTGGGGCTTGGGTTACTTTGGTCAGCCACACATCTTGGCACGTTTTAAAGCCACACGCTCAAACCGCGATTTAACCACAGCACGTCGCATCGCAGTGGTATGGACAGCACTATCGATGGGCGGCGCATTGCTTGTCGGTATGGTTGGCCTTGTTTACGTGACCAACGCGGGCAGCGTTTCACTAGATGATGGTGAGAAAATCTTCATGCTTTTGGTGAACGCGATGTTCCACCCTGTGATTGCGGGTATTCTGCTGGCGGCGATTCTGGCGGCGATCATGAGTACTGCGGATTCTCAGTTGTTGGTTTCATCATCGGCATTGGCAGAAGATTTCTACAAACAAGTGATTAAGAAAGACGCCAGTTCTGAAGAGATCGTGATGGTTGGCCGTATTGCCGTGGTGGGTTTGTCCATCGTTGCTTTGATTCTGGCGATGACACCAGATAGCTCAGTTCTTGGCCTAGTATCTTACGCGTGGGCAGGTTTTGGCGCTGCATTTGGCCCTGCGATTCTGCTTAGTCTGTTCTGGTCACGCATGAACCGTAATGGCGCATTGGCGGGTATTATCGTCGGTGGTGTGACCATCGTGGTATGGAAACAATTGTCTGGCGGTTGGTTCGATGTTTATGAAATCGTCCCTGGCTTTATCCTCGCGACGATTGCGATCGTTATCGTAAGCCTTATCAGTGGCGAGCCAGAAGACGAAGTCAAGGCTCAGCACGCGACGTACCAAAAACATCTGCAAGAGCTCGATTAATCACTATTCTAGACTGTTAATTTCTCTGTAATTTTTGCCCTGCTTATACGCAGGGCTTTTTTATCGCTCAAGCAATTATTTTCTAGATGAATATTCCAAACTTTTGCAAAGCGATTGCACAGATGGAACTATTTTGCACATGATAGGTCAGTATCCAGTGTTGTATTAATAAAAAAGGAGGAAACCATCATGTCGCGTGCTTATTGTCAGTGTTGTCAGCGTGTAACGAGCCATAAAGTCGTTTTGCAACGTTGCGTAGGCGAAGAGCATTCACTCGTGCAACGTTTTTTCCATTCAATTGCTATGTTATTGCACGGCGACCACTATGTAAAAATGGAAGAGCGAATGATTTGTCGTGAGTGCAACACTCCAGCAGCTGCTAAAGCCGTGGCGCTTACCGATGCGCACACCCACTCAGCTTAACCGTTGAGCATCAAAGCTGAAATTGAATTCGCATCAGTCACGAATTCGTGAATCTGTTTTAGGATAAACACTCAATCTCGTTTACTATCGAAGGCGTTGTCTTATCGCTTTACGAGCATTTCTCAAATGAGTGTTTCATGGATTTAGATCGAATCGACAAAGAAATTTTACGCCTGCTGCATATGAAAGGCCGTCTGCCGCTCGTGGAGCTGGCAAAGCAGGTCAATCTCACCACCTCTCCCTGTTCTGACCGAGTGAAACGCTTGGAAAAAGAAGGCTATATCAAAGGCTACCACGCGGAGTTGAATGCCGAAAAGTTGGGCCTTGATGTTCAGGTTTTTATCCATATTCGCCTTGATCAAACCAGTTTTTCGATCTTTGAAAAGTTCGCCGATGCGGTGGCGGATATGCCGGAAATTGAGGAGTGTTATTCGCTGTCGGGCGACTTTGATACCATGATCAAAGTACGCGTCAAAGATATGAAATCGTATCAACATTTTATGGCGCGTAAACTCGGTACTCTGCCGGGGGTGATTCAAACGCGTAGCGAAGTGGTGATTGAAGAGCACAAGACCAACTTTGGGCTTAACCCTGAGCTTATTTCTACGCTTTAAACTTCGTTGTTTGAGCAATAAAAAAGCCACATTAATGTGGCTTTTTTGCATTTTGCTTAACGTTAATTGTGGTGCACCGCGTTAACCGTTTTGTTCCATATCTTGGCGCTTAATCACTTTGTGACCATCTTCAGTGACGCCTTGTTTCCAGTAGCTGCTGATGTAGATGTTATCACGTTCAACTTGGCGATCGTTTCTAAAGTACTGACGCATGGCGCGCATTGAATCAAACTCACAGGCGCACCATACCGACACCTCGCCTTCAAGCCATTCCAGCTTCGGCACGGCTTGGGCAATGCTTTGATCGGTCAGCCATGTGATCTGCATGTTGTCTGGCGCGTCGAGTGGTTGTTTGTCGGCATCCGATTCTATTTGAATCACTGCGTAGCCTTTGGCATCGCTTGGCAAGCGGCGAATTTTGGCGGATAAAGCAGGCAGCGCGGTCATATCCGCGACCATAAAAAACCACTCGGCTTGCAGATTCATGTTTTGAATCGTGCCAGGGCCGGCAATCTGAATCCCATCACCAACCTGCGCCGACATCGCCCAGCGCGCCGCAAAGCCACTTTGTGGGTCATCGCAAGTGTGGCGTACAAAATCCACTTCAATGGCGTTTTGCTGCGGCATAAAGCGGCGAATGGTGTAGGTGCGCATCGAAGGTCGTGCATCTGGCTCGAGATTTTCGATAGCAGTGCTACCTTGAGGATCAAACAACAACTTTATGTAGCCGCCCTCACAATCGTCAGGAAAGTCAGCAAACGCTTCAGACTCGAGCGTAATGCGTTGCATGTTCGGAGTGATGGTTGTGGTGTTGCTTACTTTTGCGGCTTTGGGCTGAGGCTTTTTCATCGCGTTACTTTCCGATAATTATTCTTGTTCGCATTGAGGTTAACACTTTTCGATCGGACCATAAAAGGGTCATTAAGCAAATTTACACAAGCTTACTGAATCATAGGTAAGGTCGATGCAAGCAGCAACACAGCCATAAAATAGTTGAAGCTGCGCACCCGCTTTGGTGTGGTCAAAAAGTTTTGTAATCGCTGGCCTGCAATCACCCAAACGCTGGCAGACGGAAAGTTAGCGAGCAGAAATACCAGCGAAATTATCATCAAACTCACCCAAGACGAGCTTGGGTTGTAGACACTCACTGCGGTCAACGCCATGGTCCAGCCTTTTGGATTTACCCATTGAAACAGCACTGCCGAGAAAAAACTCATTGGCTGATAATCGGCATTGCTATTTGCAGGCTGGCTGGTGGCAATTTTATACGCCAAATACACTAAATACAGCAAGCTCAAAGTGTTAAGCGCACTGTGAACCATAGGGTAGCGGATAAATACGCCCGTCAGCCCAATACCAACGAGCAGCACCATCAGCGCAAAGCCCAGTGTGACGCCAAGCATATGTGGCAGACTGCGGGTGAAACCGACGTTAGCGCCAGATGTCATCAACATGATGTTGTTTGGCCCAGGGGTAAAGGTGGTGACAAACGCAAACAGCGCAAGGGCGCTAATGTGTGTTAAATCCATAATTGGGTCTCGCAAAAGTGAAGGTTAAAGGGAACGATCGCTCGAGACCATAATAGATAGAAGTGCGAGCAATTTTGTGCTTCTATTTGTTCTATTCGAAAATTTTACGCAATAAAAATTAGCTATGGATAAATTTGACGAAAGAATCTTGCGAGAGCTGCGAGCCAATGGTCGAATCGCCAATGTGGAGTTAGCAGAGCGGGTGGGATTGTCCGCTTCGGCAACACTGCGCCGCGTTCAGGAGTTGGAAAAACAGGGTGTGATCAGCGGTTACAAAGCGCTAGTCAATAAAAGCGCGGTAGGCATTGGTTTTATTGCTTATGTGTCTATTGGGCTTGCAAGCCATAGCAAAAAAGCTCAGCTGGAATTTGAACAGCATGTACAGTTTGTTGATGAAGTGGTGGAGTGTCATAACATTACCGGCGCCAACGAGTACATGTTACGGGTCGAAACCGCTGACCTTCCTGCCTATAAACGCTTTCACGCTGATGTGCTGGGTGAGTGTAAACAAGTGAATGCCATCACCACCATGGTGGTGATGGGCTCGCCAAAAGATGATCGTTGATGCCTATTGGGGGGAGCTTAATTCGTTTGTTGAGTGTGGGTGTTAAGTTTTGCCAAAGCGCGGTGATACAAAAGCCAAGCGCAAACTCCGGCGGCGATATTGCCCACCAGTGCGCCAACAAACAGGCCTTTTAAACCGCCCCACTGCGCGCCAAGCCATAATGCCGGAAGAAAGAAAGCAAACAGGCGCAGCGCCGAGATACTCAGCGCGGTATAGGATTTAGCCAGCGCATTTGATACCGATACCATCAGCATACATACGCCCAGTGGACCAAGGCTGATTGGTACCACCATCAGATGCCAGTTAAGCACCGCTTTAACACTCGCATCGCTGGTCATCAACGTCGAAAGTGGCCCAGAAAGTAGCCAAGTAACCAAAGCGATCAGCAGCTGAAAACCGAGAATAAACTTCACCGCAATCGCTACGAGTTGGCGAATGTCTTGCAGCTGTCTTCCCCCCAACAAACGGCCTATCATAGGCGGCATTGACATAGTGAGCGCCAGCACCGACACAATGGCGAAAAACTCAAAACGCGAGCCCAGCGCCCAAGCCGCTACTGCGGTCGTGCCAAAAGTGGCTAGTAGCTTGGTTGCCAGCATCGAAGAGACGGGCGGCAGCAACTGGCTTATCATTGCCGGCCCCATAATATTGCTGATTGAGGCGACGCTGCGCCAGACGTTGAGATCGCTCCAATCCAAGCTCAACCAGTGTTTGGCGATGACACGTGGCGCGACCACTAAAATCCCTACGCTAAATGCCACAATGGTCGCCAGTGCGGCGCCATTAATGCCCATATCAAACACAAAGATAAACAGCGGGTCGAGAGCGAGATTGAGCACACTGGTGACCATCATCATGGTGCCGGGGAGCATAGTATTGCCGTTGGCGCGGCATAAGCTGTAAAAGAAATACAGCACTGCACCAGTCCAAGCGCTGAGTAGCCAATACAGCCAGTAGCTATCAATAATCGGCATCACGCTGCTTGGCGCACTAAGTAGGGTTAAAATCGGCTCGCGCAGCAGATAAATCAGTACAGAAAAGAGCGCGACACCAATGCTGCCGATGGCAACGACCAAACCACCGAGCTGCTTTGCATAACGCGTATCACCAGCGCCCAGTGCGCGTGAGATCACTGCGGTGGTGGCAATCCCAAGGCCAACTTGCAAACCGATGATCACCATCTGGATGGGGAGCGTAAAACCTTGTGTTGCGAGCGGCAGTACCCCGAGCTGACCGATAAACGCACTGTCGACTAGTTGAAAACTCATTAATGACAAGACGCCGAACAGCATAGGCCAAGTCATCGTAAACAGCTGGCGAGCAAGTGACGGGGAGGTAGAAGTGTTGGCAGACATACATTCTCGCAGATTGAAGAAACAGAAAAGTAAGCCGAAGTGCTGAACACTTCGGCTTAGTTGCCAAAGATTATTGGGGATCGATGTGCAGTTATCAACCGCGCGCCGCCAACTTGATCATTTTGTGATGGCTTTAATATGCATTGAGTTGCTATTAGATGTGGTATTGCCTAAGGTCAAATAAGGCATTTGGCTTGGTACTTATGATGGAAGCTCCACAAATCCCTGGTAATGAACAACAGCGGCTCGATACCTTATCTAGCCTTAAGGTGCTTGATACAGGCTCAGAAGAGCGTTTTGACCGTATTACTCGCCTCGCTCGGCGCCTGTTTGACGTGCCGATTGCGCTGGTGAGTTTGGTGGATGAAAACCGTCAATGGTTTAAGTCTTGTTATGGGCTGGATACGCGTGAAACCGGGCGGGATATTTCATTTTGTGGTCATGCAATTTTAGGTGATGAGCCGTTTATCGTCGAAGACGCCAGTAAAGACTCGCGTTTTTGGGATAATCCTTTGGTGGTTGGCGACCCTAATATTCGCTTTTATACTGGTGTTCCGTTGGTGCACGAAGATGGCATGAAATTGGGCACTTTGTGCATCATCGATTCGCGACCACGTCACTTAGATTCAGACGCGCTCCATGATCTGATTGATCTGGCTAAAATGGCAGAAATGGAGTTATCACTGACTCATCACGCCTCAATGGACGATTTAACCAATATTTCCAATCGTCGCGGTTTTATGCGTTTGGCGACCAAATCAGTCAATCACTGCCAATATGGCTCGATCCCTTATTCATTGGCCTATTTTGACTTAAATGGATTTAAGGCGATCAACGATCAACATGGACACAGTGCTGGTGATGAGCTGCTCAAGCAATTTGCCAATATTTTAAAAGTGAGTTTTCGCGATTCAGATGTGATTACCCGTTTGGGCGGCGATGAATTCGCAGTCTTGATGTCAGGCGCTGCGCAAACCGTGGCGCATATTGCAGTGCAGCGTTTGGAAAAAGCAGTCGAAGCCTTTAACCGAACATCAAGCTTACCTTATCGGTTGTGTTTCAGCTTTGGGGTGGCGTCGAGTTCTGTGCAAAAACATTTATCCTTGATGCAACTGCTCGAAGAGGCGGATAAAAAAATGTATCAGCACAAGCGAGAACGCAAAGCAAAGCTCGCCAATCAAGATTAACCCAGCGGCGATTGCGCGGGTTGACCGCTATTAATCTATAACCAGTTGAATTTAAATCATAACCTTTGTGAAGTTTAAGTAATAACCGTTGTGAGGGAATATCGCGGCTAGCGAGATTGGCGTAATGGTGGAATCAACTGTTGCAAATTGTCCACAGTGATTGAGGCGTAGCGGCGAAAATCTTGATGCTGAGGATGAAAATTGACCAAGCAACTGGGTGTTCCTGCGTTAATCGCCGTATTTAAATCGTGAATGTAGTCACCGACATACAGTAATTGGTGCGGCTTAAGTTGCCATTCATCCAGCAGAGCGAGTAAGGCATCTGGCTGAGGTTTTGGCGCAAAATGTTCGCGGCTAATCAACCTTTCAATATTCAATTGATGACGCTCAAGTTTGATTTGCGCCGCCTCTAAGCAATTACGGGTGACGATCGCGGTATGAAGTTTTAGCTCTGCAAGTGCTAAGATCAACTGCTGGGCTCCGGGCATTAAGTGCGAATGGCGCGCGTCATCCAGTTCATGATCGATGATCACCTGCATCGCGCGCTGTGATTCGGCGAGTGTCGCTTGATTGTTCGCATGCTCAAGCAAGTCGACCGTCGGCGAGCAGCCGATTTGCTGGCGCAGCCAGGCGAAATCGAGCGCCGAACTGACCAAGGTATTATCCAGATCAAACACCACCGCTTGAATACTGGGCCAATCAATCACAACAGGCTGCATAATTTTCTCACAACAAAGCTAGCGTTTCGCTGGCCTTAGGTTAGGCGAATTGTTTTTCTAAGTATGCGACGATGTCCGATGATTCATACATCCATTCGACGCGGTCGGCGTGGTCAATACGCAGGCATGGCACTTTGACTCGTCCGCCGCCTTGCTCTAGTTCGGCACGATGAGCCGGGTTATTTTTGGCGTCTTTAAGCGCGAAATTGACCGACTGGCGCTTCATTGCGCGGCGGACTTTGACGCAAAATGGGCAGGCTTCGAATTGGTACAAGGTATGATTTTTCGCTTTATTATCAACTTCTTGCTGTTGATCTTGACTGCGTTTAAGGCCTTTTGGTGACAATAGTGTACTGAGCAGTAGAATCAGTTTGCCGAGCACCCAACGAATGGCGGTCATGGTTATCCTTTTTAAAACGTTAATCATTGATGGTTTGCCATTGTAACTATCTGTTAACTCAACGCCAACCGCAGCAGAACAACAATGCGGAGTTTGCCTGCGCTGGCTTATTCACGCTAAGGCGTCAAACACGTCTTCGCGTGACGGGAAATATGCCCCGCTTCTCATCTCAATGTAAATCCATGCGCATTAAATCATTTGTTATAAAATTGCCAATTTTTGTAAACGTTTTCTAGATACTCATCCCTATTAAATTAGATATATATCACAAGTAAATTGCGTTTTTGGTATTTATGAGTTAACTTTGTGGAAACGTTTACATGTTGTGGTTTTTATCACAGAATTGATGGCGCTGGTGCTCTAGACTCTATGCCATTCAAGAAGAGTCACAGTAGCGCGTAACAGAAGTTAGCAGACGAGGTGAAACGTGGAAGTTCTTATCACAGGTGGAATGGGGTATATCGGCAGTCACACATGTGTCGAGATGATTGAGGCGGGAATGACGCCAATCATTATCGATAATTTGTGTAATGCCAAAGCGGAAGTGCTCAATCGAATCGAACAGATTACTGGTGTCAAACCGCTGTTTTTGCAAGGTGATATTCGTGATGAAGCGTTTTTAGACTCGCTGTTTGCTGCCCACGACATTCACTCCGTGATTCACTTTGCAGGTTTAAAAGCGGTTGGTGAGTCGGTGGCGAAACCACTCGAATATTACGACAACAACGTCAACGGCTCTTTGGTTCTCGCGCGAGCAATGCGCAAAGCGGGCGTGAAACGTCTGGTGTTCAGTTCATCGGCAACCGTATATGGCGACCCTCAGCAAGTGCCGATCACTGAATCTTCCCCTGTTGGTGAGACGACCAACCCTTACGGCACCAGTAAATTTATGGTCGAGCAGTGCTTGACGGATTTAGTGCACGCCGAGCCTGACTGGAGCGTGACGTTACTGCGCTACTTTAATCCAGTCGGCGCTCATCCATCGGGTCTGATGGGTGAAGACCCGCAGGGCATTCCAAACAATTTGATGCCGTTTATCGCTCAAGTCGCGGTTGGTCGCCGCGAAAAACTGGCGGTGTTTGGCGATGATTATTCCACCAAAGATGGCACTGGCGTGCGTGATTACATTCATGTCATGGACTTGGCATCCGGTCATATCGCAGCGTTAAAAGGCGTGGGTGAAAAAGCTGGGCTGCATGTGTTTAACCTCGGCACAGGGCAAGGCTCAAGCGTGCTGGAAATGGTGCAAGCTTTTAGCCAAGCGTGCGGCAAGCCAGTCGCGTACGAGATCTGTCCTCGTCGCCCTGGTGATATCGCTGAGTGTTGGGCGAGTACCGAAAAAGCTGAGCGTGAACTGGGCTGGAAAGCTACTCGTAGTGTTGCTGAAATGGCGGCAGATACTTGGCGCTGGCAATCCAATAACCCGCAAGGTTATTGATGTTTGGGTTTTCAATTTTTGGCTTATCGATTTTTAGCTTATCGGTTTTTAGCTAAGTAAGGTTTGAGTAATTGGATCATGACTATGTCGAATACAGAATTTAATCCGGTCGATCATCCACATCGACGCTTTAATCCATTGACTGGCCAGTGGGTGCTGGTTTCACCGCACCGCGCCAAACGTCCTTGGAGTGGTCAAGATGAAAAACCATCAACCCAACAACTGCCTAGCTATGATGAGTCGTGCTTTTTGTGCCCGACCAACAAACGTATTTCTGGTGATGTGAACCCAAACTACACCGGCACTTATGTGTTTAAGAATGATTTTGCTGCATTGATGACAGATTCACCCAATGCGCCGCAAAGCGATGACCCACTGTTTAAAATTCAAGGTGCACGAGGCCTTAGCCGCGTCATTTGTTTCTCTCCCGATCACAGTAAAACCTTGCCGGAGCTGTCGGTGCCAGCGATTCGCGGCGTGATTGATACTTGGAGTGAACAAATCGCTGAACTTGGCCAGCAGTACGTCTGGGTTCAGGCGTTTGAAAACAAAGGCGAAACCATGGGCTGTTCTCAGCCTCATCCTCACGGCCAGATCTGGGCGAACAGCTTTTTGCCCAACGAGATTGAACGCAAAGACCACAACTTGCGCGCCTACTATCAAGCTCACGGCAGTAACTTGTTGGTCGATTATGTGCAGTCGGAGCTCAAAAAAGCCGAACGTATTGTGGTGGAAACCGAGCATTGGGTTGCCTTAGTGCCGTATTGGGCGGCGTGGCCATTTGAAACCATGTTGCTACCGAAAACTCATATTCGCCGCTTCAGTGAATTGACTGGCGAGCAGCGCGACGATTTGGCGTTGGCGCTGAAAAAGCTCACCAGCCGTTATGACAACTTGTTCCAATGTGCGTTTCCATACTCGATGGGCTGGCATTATGCGCCGTTCTTTGAGGTTGATGCAGCGTTCTCTGATACCAGCACTGACCACTGGCAGTTACATGCGTTGTTTTATCCGCCACTGCTGCGCAGTGCCACGGTACGCAAATTTATGGTTGGCTACGAAATGCTGGCCGAAACTCAGCGCGATTTGACCGCTGAACAAGCAGCGCAGCGGCTACGAGATTTATCCGATGTGCATTACAAACACGCGTCGGCTAACCAATGATCGGCCCGCGGATTCGTCCCTATTTTGTTGATCGCTCAGTGCGATACCAACCCTAATTTGAGAGAGATTCCCATGTCTGACCCGAAAAACAATGTTTTGGCTTCGTTTGCTCACGTGTTTGATGCTGCGCCAGATTTCCTGCTGCAAGCCCCAGGGCGCGTTAACCTCATCGGTGAGCATACTGACTATAACGACGGTTTTGTGTTGCCGTGTGCGATTGACTATCAAACCGTGGTTGCAGCGCGTAAACGCAGTGATTCATTGGTGCGTGTGGTGTCGTCGGATTATCAAGACGCGCTGGATGAGTTTGACCTTAGCCAAGAGATTAAGTTTGTCGACGACAAAATGTGGGCGAACTACATTCGCGGCGTGGTCAAGTGCTTGTTAGACAGAGGTCATTCGCTGGGCGGTGTGGATTTAGCCGTCAGTGGTAACGTGCCGCAAGGTGCGGGTTTGAGCTCGTCAGCGGCGCTGGAAGTGGTGATAGGCCAAACATTTAAAGAATTGTTTTCGCTTGATATTTCGCAAGCTGACATCGCGCTCAATGGTCAGAAAGCCGAAAACGAATTCGTTGGCTGTAATTGCGGAATCATGGACCAGTTGATCTCAGCCAAAGGCGTTGAAAATCATGCCTTGCTGATCGATTGCCGCAGCCTAGAAACTCAAGCGGTGTCGATGCCTGAAAACGTCGCGGTGGTGATCATCAACTCGAACAAAAAACGCGGCTTAGTGGACAGTGAATACAACACACGCCGAGCTCAGTGCGAAGAAGCCGCGAGCATTTTTGGCGTTAAAGCGCTGCGCGATGTTTCGCTGGATGAATTTGAAGCGCGTCAGAGCGAACTAAGCGCTGTCGTGGCTAAACGCGCAAGACACGTGATTACTGAAAACGCGCGCACGCTTGAAGCGGCGCAGGCACTGACAGACGGCGACATGCAACGCCTTGGTCAATTGATGGCGCAGTCGCACGTGTCAATGCGCGATGATTTTGAAATTACGGTCAAAGAAATTGATACCTTAGTTGAAATTGTTCAAGGTGTGATAGGGGACAAAGGTGGGGTACGTATGACTGGTGGAGGCTTTGGAGGCTGTATCGTATCATTGATGCCGCCTGAGTTGGTCGACGACGTGAAAGCGGCGATTAACCAAAAATACCAAGCGGCCACGGGGCTTAAAGAAACAGTCTACGTCTGCCATGCCAAAAACGGTGCTGGCTTAGTTAAGTAATCAAGGAGCACAGAGTGACCCACCCACTATTTGAGCAAATGAAAGATGAGCCTGCCTATGACGGCCAGCCTGCAAAGCTGGTGGAATTAGAAAACGCCTCAGGTATGCGCGCGGTATTTATGGATATCGGCGCGACTTGGCTCAGTTGCAGTTTACCCTTGGCAAACGGGGAGAGTAGGGAAGTGTTATTGGGCGTTGACTCAATGCAAAACTTCAAGCGTCAGCAAAGTTACATGGGGGTAACTGTTGGGCGTTACGCGAACCGTATTGCCAAAGGGGCTTTTACACTCAACGGTCACGACTACGTGGCCGACATAAATCAAAATGGCAACTCGTTGCACGGCGGCGCGAAGGGGTTTCACGCCCTGCGCTGGGAGATTGAAAATCAGTCTAAAGCGAGCGTGACGTTTGCGATTCACTCACCAGATGGCGATCAGGGTTTTCCCGGCAATGTGGTGGTGAAAGCCACTTATACTCTGAGCGATGATAACGCGCTGCAAATTGACTATTTTGCTGAAACCGACAAGCCAACGCCGCTTAATATGACCAATCATGCCTATTTCAATCTTGATGGCACTGAGCACACTTGCCTTGAACACGAGCTGTGGCTTGATGCACCATGGTATTTGCCAATTGATGAAGTGGGCATTCCCAATCAAGATCCAACGCCGGTAACGGGGACGGGTTTTGATTTCACCAGTGCGAAAACGTTGGGGCAAGACTTACTCACCGATGCGCAGCAAAAGCCGCATCAAGGTTACGATCATGCCTACTTGTTTGATGGCAAGCGTGATGTGAGCCAAGCTGTGGCGCGTTTGATTGGCGCCGATAAGCAAGTGACTTTGCATGTTTACACCGACAAGCCTGCGATTCAACTGTATAGCGGTAACTGGTTGGCGGGTACGCCCGGTCGCGGCGGACAAGAGTATCAAGCCTATAACGGCGTTGCGCTAGAAACGCAGTTTTTGCCAGATTCGCCGAATCATCTTGATTGGCCGCAGCCAAGCTGCATTCTTGAGCCAAATCAGACATATCAGTCCAGCACTCGTTACGCATTTAGCTGCTAATTGTTAATGGCATAAATGTTGTTGATGGCATAAATGCAAAAAGGCTTACCAAGGTAAGCCTTTTTTAATCGGAAAATTTTGCTGCAACGTGCGATGGTTTGCGGTTTAGTCGTTAAGATTTTTCACCGAATCGCGTTTCACCATGGTTGGTGAATAGCGCATTGGCTCAGGCTCTGCGATCCCTTCACCTTTGGCCAACTCAAGCGCCAAATTTGCCGCTTTCTCTGCCATCATCTGAATTGGGTAACGGACCGTGGTTAACCGCGGTTTGACGTAACGCGCGATAAAGCCGTCGTCAAAACCGACGATGGAAATCTTGCTTGGCGCGTCAATGCCGTTCTCTTCGAGCACCGACAGTGCACCTGCCGCCATGTAGTCGTTGTAAGCCACGACTGCAGTGATATCAACCGCTTTGGTCAACAGATGGGTCATCGCGGTTTCACCGCCTTCACTGTTGGGTTCGCCGCTTTCGATGTAGGATTCTGGCAAGCTGATGTTGTACGCGCTAAGTGCATCACGGTAGCCGCTGATGCGCGCGTTGACGTCTTCGATCTCATGACTTGAGGTAATGCAGGCAATTTTACTGTGCCCTTGACGAATCAGAAACTCGGTCGCCAAATAGGCGCCTTTGTGATTGTCGAGAGACACGCAGCGATCCGCGAGTTCGGGAACATGGCGATTGATCAGTACCATGCCTTTGGATGCTTTAGAGAAGTCGATAAGTTCTTGATCAGAAAGTGCTTTGGAGTGAATAACCAGCGCGTCACAGCGGTTGTTGATTAGTAATTCAATGGCACGGCGCTCATCTTCGGCGCTGTGGTAACCATTGCCCACCAACAGGTGCTTGCCATTTTGATGAGCGATGGTGTCGACGGCTTTCACCAGCGTACCAAAAAAGGGGTCGGAGACATCGCCAACCAGCACACCCATGGTGTTAGTGCTTTGACTGACCAGAGCGCGGGCTGCGGCGTTTGGGCGATAACCCAAATCGCTCATGGCTTTACTCACAGAATCGATCGATGCTTGACTGGCTTTAGGGGATTTATTGATAACCCGAGAAACCGTAGCAACAGAAACGCCAGCGGCTTTTGCTACGTCTTTGATGGTAGCCATGCAGTTTACTTTCCTAAATCGACAATTTTAGGAGATTAAACACTGTATAACTGCCCAACGCAAATAATGAATCTTTTGAACGGATTAAATGAGATTAAACACTAATATTCGCTGCAATTGTGGCCGCTTTCACTGCGGTTTTTCCTACTTGGTCAGCTTCCCGAGCCCTTTAGTGATAACGATTACTGTTACTGGCGTGGTTTAACCGACATTCTCCTTACCATGGTTGGTACATAAATTCGCACTTCATCATTTACCGATGCACCACATGCCAATTTGAGCGCTAAATGTACCGCTTTTTCCGCCATCATTTGAATGGGATAGCGCATGGTGGTCAGTTTAGGGCTTAAGTATTTAGCGATGATACCGTCGTCAAAACCGATGAGGGAAATATCGTCGGGAACGGAGTAACCGTTTTCATCTAATACCGAAAGTGTCCCTGCGGCCATGTAGTCGTTATAGGTGGCAACCGCAGTGAGGTCGAGGTTTTTCGACAGCAAATTGGTCATCGCTTCCTCGCCGCCAATTTCAGTTGGCATGCTGCACTCAATAAATGCGGGCTGATGTTTGATGCCGTGCGCTTTGAGCGCGGCAAGATAGCCATTTTTACGTTGGATGGTGTCTTCAATTTCATGGTTTGAACACACGTAACCGATGCGGCGATGACCCATTTTGATCAAGTGTTCGACCGCCGCGTAAGAGCCGCGATAGTTATCGAGAGCAATACAACGCTCGCCAATTTCGGCAATATAGCGATTGATCAGCACCATCGAAGGCTTCTCTTGAGCGAAGCGAATCAACTCTTCATCACTGAGCGCTTTACTGTGAACCACCAAAGATTCACAGCGACTGTTGATCAGCAGTTCAATCACTTCGCGCTCAAATTCCGCGTTATGGTAACCATTGCCAATCAGCAGATGCTTGCCGTGCTGAATCGCGATTGAATCAATCGCTTTGACCATGCTGCCATAAAATGGGTCTGACACATCGCCTATCAATACGCCAATGGTGTTGGTTGATTGACTGACCAAAGCTCGCGCGTTGGCGTTAGGGCGATAGCCAAGCTTTTTCATCGCATTTTTCACCAGTTGCTTGGTACTGGCACTGGCGTGTGATGAGTTGTTCATCACCCGTGACACAGTGGCGACGGATACGCCCGCCTCTTTTGCGACATCTTTTATGGTTGCCATACTGGCCTCAGTTAAGTAGAGCCGCGCCTTGGCTTAGCGCGGAGTAAACCTTGCGCTAAGCCAAGGCGTTGCAAAAATCGAGCAGCGCATAGGCGCCAAACTAGGCGAGATAAGCAGAGCTATCCTCGCCGAGTCGATCACTTAGGCACTTTTGGCCAGATTGTTTTGATCGGTGACGATCTTGAGGCTTTCACCTTGCTCATCGAATAGGTGAATGTCCTTATAATCGGCGTACAGAGTTAAATCTGAGTATGGGCGAATGCGAAAATCGCCAGAGTTGAGGAATTTGAAATCGTCCACGCCATAGCTTTGGCCAAACACATAAGTGCTGCTACCCAAGCGCTCGACCACTTCGGATTGGAATGGGAAAAGGATGTCGCCGCTATCGGTGTTGAGGTGCTCAGGGCGAATGCCGACAGTGATCACTTGGCCAGGTTGAGTTTCATGCGCCGTGATCGGCAGAGTCAGAGATTGGTGCTGATTACCAAGTTTCACTGTCAATGCGTTCGGACTCCAACTTTCAACCAGTGCGGGAATAAAGTTCATTTTCGGTGAACCGATGAAACCGGCGACGAATTTGTTTTGCGGATGATAATAAAGATCCATCGGGCTACCCACTTGCTCAACGCGACCTAGGCGCAGCACCACGATTTTATCTGCCAAGGTCATGGCTTCGACTTGGTCGTGGGTGACGTAGACCATGGTTGATTTGAGCTCTTGGTGCAGTTTGGCGATGTGTAAACGCATTTCAACGCGCAATTCGGCATCAAGGTTAGAAAGCGGTTCGTCAAATAGGAACACATCTGGGTTGCGAACAATTGCTCGGCCAATCGCAACACGTTGACGTTGACCACCAGACAGTTGCGCAGGTTTGCGATCTAAAAGTGCTTCAAGTTGCAGCGCTTTGGCCACTTGGCCAACTTTCTGTTCGATCTCGTTTTTTGGTGTTTTATTGACCTTGAGCGCATAACCCATATTTTCTGCTACCGACATGTGCGGATAAAGTGCATAAGATTGAAACACCATAGCGACGCCGCGCTGTGAAGGTTGCACATCATTAACGATGCGATCTTTGATCGCAATCGTGCCTTCCGAAATGTCTTCCAGTCCGGCAATCATGCGCAATAAGGTGGATTTACCGCAACCTGATGGACCCACGAAGACGACAAACTCTCCATTTTCTATGGAAAGGTTTACATTGTGGATGGTTTTTACATCACCAAACCGCTTGATTACGTTAGATAATTCAATCGATGCCATAGGGCGTATCCTTCATGATGGTTCAATGTAAATAATTGAAATTCAATGGTTTAAATTGTTTTTTCGACGATAATGCTTAAGTGTTGCAGCCATTATAGAGGTTTAGTGTAAACGTATTCCATTTTTTGGGCTTTTTTTGTGTATGTTGTCACGAATGTGAGTAAAAAACGTAGTCAAAACGGTAAGTAAGGGAATATTTTAAATGGGTAATCGTTTTCCCCGGTTGCAAACAACAATAACGAGATTTGCATCCTACACCTCACATTCAGGAGACGTTATGAAAAAACGTACGCTCACAGCTATGACCGTTGCCCTTCTGGCAGCAGGTTCACTTACCTCACTTAATGTCTTTGCCGCTGGCAGTTTGCTGGTGTGGGAAGATATTCAAAAGTCAGTGGGAAATGACGAAGCAAAACAAGCATTTGAAAAAAAATACGACGTTACTATTAACGTTCAAGAGCTGCCATATGGCGGTCAGGTTGAGTCGTTGCGTATGGACGGTCCTGCGGGCACTGGCCCGGATATTATCAACCTGCCTCACGACCAAATCGGCAGTGCTGTCGTGCAAGGTTTGTTAACGCCCTTGCAAGTGGATAAGTCCGTATTGGATACGTTTACACCATCAGCAATTCAAGCCTTGACATATGAAGGTCAGCTGTATGGGATTCCCAAAGCGGTAGAAACCGTGGTGATGGTGTACAACAAAGATTTATTGCCAGAATTGCCAAAAACCATGGACGAGCTGTTTGATGTCTCAAAGCAGTTTCGTGCCAAAGGCGATTATGGCTTGCTCGCCAAATGGGATGAGATCTACTACAGCTACGGCATCATTAAAGCGATGGGCGGCGACATTTTTGGCAAGAAAGCAGATGGTAGCGACGATCCGAACAAGTTGTTGCTCAACAATGACGGCGCAGTGAAAGGCGCAGAGTACGTACAAAAATTCTTCACCGAAGGGTTGTTCCCAAGCGGTATCGTTGGTGATTCTGGCCTTAACGCTATTGATTCGCTGTTCACCAGTCAACGCGCCGCTGTGGTACAAACTGGCCCTTGGTCATTCCAGCCATATAAAGACGCGGGTATCAACTACGGTGTTGCACCGCTGCCAGTATTACCTAACGGTAAACACATGGGCTCGTTTATGGGGGTGAAAAGCTACAGTATTTCCACTTACTCTAAAAACAAAGACTTAGCGCTTAAATACATCGAGTTTATCAACAACTACGACAACGCAAAACGTCGCTTTGAGTTAACCGGCGAAGTGCCTGCGGTAAAAGCTCTGATTGACGATCCAATCATCAAAGACAACGAAGGCGCTCGTGCCGTTGCGATGCAAGCACAATACGCAACACCAATGCCTTCTATTCCAGAAATGAACGAAGTTTGGGGTCCGGCCAACAGCGCATTGCAGTTAATTGCAACCGGCAAACAAGCGCCTAAAGATGCACTTGATAACGCGGTAGATTCGATCCAAATGCAGATCGAAGCTAACCACGCAATGATGGGGCTATAAGTCGAGTTGGTCAGCCCCTTTACTGGGGTTGGCCTTTTGTTGTGTTTAGGAAATCTGCTATGCCTACCTTATCTCCCGACCTATCACCTAGTGATATGGATACTAAAACTCAGCACAGAATGTATGCGCTTTGCCTTGCTGTGATCCCAGGCGGCGGCCAGGTTTACAATAAACAGTTGGCCAAAGCGGCTATGTTTTTTGTCTTTCTCGTGAGTTTCATCGGCGTCTTTTATAACTTTTTGACCAATGGTTACTGGGGACTTTTTACTCTCGGTGAATCGTTGCCGCGTGATAACTCGGTGTTCCTGCTTGCGAAAGGGATCATCTCTGTCATCGTGTCGATTTTTGGCTTAGGTGTTTATGCGCTGTCGTTTTTTGATGCTTACCAAAATGGCAAATTGCGCGATGAAGGCAAAGAGCTGAATTCAATTCGTCGTCAATATCGCACCATTGTTGAGTCGGGTTTTCCGTATTTGATGGTCACACCGGCGTTTATTTTGCTGGTATTTGTGGTGGTGTTCCCGATTGTGTTCGGCTTTGCAATCGGTTTTACCAACTACAACCTGTATAACTCGCCACCGGCCAAATTGGTGGATTGGGTTGGGCTGAAAAATTTCATCAACATTTTCAAAATTAACTTGTGGCGTAAAACTTTCTTTGACGTGCTGCAATGGACGGTAGTGTGGACTATGTTGGCGACCACGCTGCAATGTTCGGTCGGCGTGTTACTAGCGATTTTGGTTAACCAAAAAGACCTAAAATTCAAACCTTTAATTCGCACCATTTTCATTTTGCCATGGGCGGTTCCAGGGTTTGTCACTATTTTGATTTTCACCGGCATGTTCAATGAAACCTTCGGTGTGATTAATAATGTGATTCTGAACTTTTTTGGCATCGATCCTAAGCCGTGGTTGACCGATCCGCTGTGGACCAAAACGGCGCTGATTCTGATCCAAACTTGGCTCGGATTCCCGTTTGTGTTTGCTATGACCACCGGGGTGTTGCAGGCGATTCCCAAAGATCTTTATGAAGCGGCAACCATTGATGGCGCAAGTAAATTTCAACAGTTGAAAACCATCACGATTCCGTTGGTACTGTTTTCGATTGCGCCGATATTGATTACTCAATACACGTTTAATTTCAACAACTTCAATATTATTTATCTGTTTAACAACGGCGGCCCTGCGGTGATTGGGAGTAACGCGGGCGGTACGGATATTCTGGTGTCGTGGATCTACAAATTGACCATGTCGTCTTCGCAATATTCGATTGCTGCAGCGATCACTTTGCTGCTGTCTATCTTTGTGGTCGGTATCGCGTTGTGGCAATTCCGTATGACCAATTCGTTTAAAGAAACCGATGAACGCTAAGGACAGATCATGAGTATCAAAAGAAGCAATGCGATTCGCCTGACCTTAAGCTACGCGCTGATTATTGTGGTCAGTATTATCATCATTTATCCGCTGCTGTGGACCGTTGGGGCGTCGTTTTACCCAGGTAACAGTATCATGGGTGAATCGATTTTCCCCGATCATCCTACTTGGAGCCATTACCTGACTTTGTTTGAAAACAGTAAGGTGTCTTACCTGACTTGGTACTGGAACAGCTTGAAGATCAGTGTGCTTACTATGGTGCTGACATTAATCAGCGTGTGTTGTACTGGCTATGCGTTTTCACGCTTTCGCTTTAAAGGGCGCAAAAATGGCCTAGTGCTATTTTTGCTGCTGCAGATGGTGCCGCAATTTTCGGCGTTGATTGCGATATTTGTTTTGGCACAAATGCTCGGTTTGATTAACAGCCATCTCGCGTTGGTATTGGTGTATGTCGGCGGCATGATTCCGATGAACACCTATCTGATGAAAGGCTATTTGGATGCGATTCCAAAAGATCTCGATGAGTCGGCACGTATGGACGGTGCGGGTAACTTTCGCATTTTCATCGAAATCATTATGCCGATTTCCAAACCGATCATTGCTGTGGTGGCACTGTTCTCGTTCACCGGTCCGCTTGGTGACTTCATTCTCGCTACCACGATTTTGCGCACCCCGGAAAATTACACTTTGCCGATCGGGCTTTATAACCTCGTGGTGGAAAAAATGGGCGCAAGCTACACCACGTATGCCGCAGGTGCGGTACTGATTTCCATCCCAGTGGCGATTTTATATTTATCCCTACAGAAATATTTCGTCTCTGGGCTAACTGCAGGTAGTACCAAAGGATAAAACAATGAAAATAACCAAACGCTTTACCCTATCCGCACTGGTTGTCGCCAGTGTGTTGGTGGCCGGATGTCAGTCAACTGAAAGCACTGACGCCCAGCCAGTAAGCAGTGCAGTCAATCAAATTGCACCCGCAAAAGTGAGTGATAATTTCATCAAAGGCGTCGATGTTTCGATGATTCCTGAATTGGAAAAATTGGGCGCCAAGTATTACCAAGATGGCAAGCAGATGGACCCTGTCGCTATTATGGCTGACCACGGCGTGAACTATTTACGCATGCGTGTGTGGGTCAATCCGCAAACCTTGCAAGGAAAAGCGTACGGCGGTGGCAATTCTACGCTTGAGCGTGCGATTGAAATGGGTAAACGTGCACACGATCACGGCATGAAATACCTGTTAGATATCCACTATAGTGATTTTTGGACCGACCCAGGTAAGCAGTTCAAACCAAAGGGTTGGGAAAAACTTAACTTTGACCAATTGGTTAGCAAAGTCGCCAGTTACACCGATGAGGTGATGAAAGCGCACCGTGATGCCGGCGTTATGCCAGACATGGTGCAAGTGGGTAACGAGCTTAACAGTGGCATGTTATGGCCAGAAGGCAAAAGCTGGGGCGGCGATGGCCATGAATTTGATCGTCTAGCCAAGCTACTCAAAGCGGGTATTGGCGAAGTGAAAGCCGCGTACAAAAAAGGTGAGTCAGTCAAAATCATGCTTCACCTAGCCAAAGCGGGTGACAACGGACTATTCCGCTGGTGGTTTGATGAAATCACTAAACGCCACGTCGATTACGACATCATTGGCATGTCTTACTACCCGTACTGGCACGGTCCAATGGCGAAAGTGAAAGAGAACATCGATGACATCGCGGCGCGCTATAACAAGCCGGTGATCATTGCTGAAACCGCTTATGCCTATACCAGCAAAAACGGCGACCAACTGGAAAACAGTTTCACCGGCGAAACGCCGTTTGAAGGCTACCCAGTCACCGTTCAAGGTCAAGCTCAATATCTGAAAGACATTATGGAACTGGTCAACAGTGCACCGAATCATCTTGGTATCGGTATTTTCTACTGGGAACCGGCTTGGCTACCTGTTCCAGGTGCGACTTGGGCAACCCAAGAAGGGATGGCTTACACCGACGATCATTGGAAACCGGGTAACTCTTGGGATAACCAAGCCCTGTTTGACTTTAAAGGCAACGTGTTGCCATCAATGAACGTCTTCAAAAGCGAATAACTACGCGAATTAGGGATTCTTGATATGAAAAATTTCTCACCGATCATACCTAAGGTGAACACTTTGCTCCACGGGGCGGATTACAACCCCGAACAGTGGCTTGATCGCCCAGATATTCTGGAAAAAGACATCGAGCTGATGAAGCAGACCCACTCCAACGTCATGTCGGTGGGAATTTTTAGCTGGGCGACACTCGAACCTGAAGAAGGTGTGTTTGACTTTCAGTGGCTGGATGAGGTGTTGGATCGCCTCCATGCCGCTGGGGTTAATGTGCTATTGGCAACGCCAAGTGGTGCGCGTCCAGCTTGGTTATCAGAAACCTATCCAAGCGTATTGCGTGTTAACGCCGCGCGGGTCAAACAGCTGCATGGCGGACGTCATAATCACTGTTACACCACGCTGGAATATCGCGAAAAAGTTAATATTATCAACAGCAAACTGGCTGAGCGCTATGCGCATCACCCGGCTGTGATTGGCTGGCATATTTCCAACGAATACGGTGGCGATTGCCACTGCGAATTCTGCCAAGATGCGTTTCGCGCTTGGTTAAAAAACAAGTATCAATCACTGGATGAGCTGAACAGTAAATGGTGGAGCAAATTCTGGAGCCACACTTATCAAAGTTGGGAGCAAATCGAATCGCCTTCACCGATTGGTGAAAACGCTGTTCACGCTCAAAACTTGGATTGGAAACGCTTTGTCACAGAGCAAGTGACGGATTTTTGCGTTGAAGAGATCAAACCGCTTAAGGCGCAAAACCCAGAGTTACCGGTCACGGCTAACCTGATGGAGTACTTCTACGACTACGATTACTGGAAATTGGCCAAAGTGATCGATATTGCGTCGTGGGACAGCTACCCATTATGGCATAAAGGCGACGATGATTTGGCACTGGCGTGTTACACCGCCATGTATCACGATTTGATGCGCAGCCTTAAAGACCAACCATTTTTGCTGATGGAATCCACTCCAAGCCAAACCAACTGGCAACCGATCACTAAGCTGAAAAAGCCAGGTATGCACCTATTAGCCTCAATGCAGGCGGTAGCGCACGGCTCTGATTCAGTGCAGTACTTTCAGTGGCGTAAGAGCCGCGGTTCGTCAGAAAAATTCCACGGTTCGGTGGTTGATCATGTCGGCCATGTTGATACTCGTGTGGGTCGTGAAGTGGCGCTAGTGGGTAAAACGCTTGAACAAGCATCGGCCCTTGTGGGTAGCCGTACTGAGGCGGAAGTGGCGATCATTTTCGACTGGGAAAGCCGCTGGGCAATGGATGATGCGCAAGGTCCGCGTAATCAAGGCTTGTTCTATGAGCAAACTGTCAACGACCACTACCGCGGATTTTGGCGGCAAGGCATCAATTGCGATGTAATTGAACAGCTAAGCGATTTTTCCACTTATAAAGTGGTGGTTGCGCCGATGCTGTATTTGATCAAACCCGGTGTTGCTGAGCGCCTCGAGAAATTCGTTCAGCAAGGTGGCGTGTTAGTCGCGACTTACTGGACTGGAATTGTCGACGACAACGATCTGTGTTTCCTCGGCGGTTTCCCAGGCGGCGAGGGCAGTGCGCTGCGCCGTACTTTTGGGATTTGGGCTGAAGAGATCGATTCATTGTATGACGAAGAGTCGGTGACAGTACTGGCTCATAACAACAATGAACTTGGCCTCAAGGGCGGTTATCAAGCACGTCATCTGTGCGAGTTGGTTCACCTAGAAAGTGCCAGCGAATTGGCGTGCTACGGCAGTGACTTCTTCGCTCATATGCCAGCGGTAACCAAAAACAGCCTTGGTGAGGGTGTTGCCTACTACATAACTTCCAGAAATGATCAACGTTTCCACAAGGATTTTTATGCAGGTTTGGCAAAGCGTCACAATTTGAGTTTGTGTATTGAGACTTGCCTTCCTGAAGGGGTATCCGTCACTCAACGTCATGACCAAAACCACACTTACACCTTCATTATGAATTTTAATGCTTATCAAACTCCATTGATTTTAGACGATAAAAACTATATCGACCTGCAGTCAGGTGAACTGGTTAAAGGCACGTTAAATCTGAATCCGTATCAAGTAAGAATCTTGAAAGTATAACGTACTCGGTCATTGAATTGCTAAGCCGACCTTATTAAGGTCGGCTTTTTTTATGCAACAAAATCGTGATCAATTTAACAAATAATAAAACAGTTTTTTATTTTGTGGTAACGTTTACACAAATGTGAACTGTGCGAAAGTTATCAATAAGCGATGAATATATAGTGAGGATGAATTTTACAAAATGAGCTTCTTTAGAAGCCGCGATAACGAACAGAAACAATAAAGGACATACTGATGAGAATGAACTTAAAACCCCTAGTTCCTGCGATCTTGGTCGCGCTATCAACCGTCCCAGCTTATGCAGTGGATTTTACAGGTTACGTACGTGCAGGTACGGGTATCTCGGCCAATGGCGGTGGTGTTGAAAGTGGTGATGAGTTTAACAAAACCACCTTAGGCCGCTTAGGTAACGAGTTTGATACCTATTCAGAGATTGGTCTTGGTCAGGAATTGTATAAGCAAGAAGACAAAACCATTTATTTCCAAAGTATGTTCTCGTTCTCATCTGACGGTGAACTGGATTCTGAAAGCACCTCTGACGGCAACGCAGATGTCGGCCTCAAGCAGCTAAACCTGCAAGCCAAAGGCTTTATTCCTTCGGCGCCAGAAGCTACTTTGTGGGCCGGTAAGCGCTTCTACCAACGCCATGACTTACACATCATCGACTCTAAATACTGGAATATTTCTGGTTACGGGTTTGGTCTAGAAGGACTAAAAGCCGGTCCTGGCGCTTTATCGACCGCGATCATTCGTGGTGACCAATCCGGTTATAAACTCACCGGCACATCAACTACGGTCAGCGATGGTGTCAATGTTAACTATCTCGATGTGCGTTACGCCGGCTACCAGCCTTGGTCTGGCGCTTGGACTGAAGTGGGCGTTGATTATGCGATGCTTAACACCACTGATAGTCAAGATGCCGCTGATTTTGTTGCGGATAACGGCGTGATGTTAACTGCAGAAATCAGCCAAAGCTTTTCTAAAGGCTACAACAAAACCGTATTCCAATATGGCAACAAAGGTTTGGCACAAAACATGATTTCGCAAAATGGCGGTTGGTATGACACTTGGAGCGGTGACATCAGTGATGCGCAAGGTTTCCGTGTTATCAACACCGGTGATTTTAACGTTAGTGACAACATCATGTTCAACCACGTGATCACTTACGGTTACGCGCAAGACCATGGTGACTGGGTTGATGACCAAACCTTATTGTCTGTGGTTGTACGCCCTCAATATACTTGGTCTGAACATAACAAAACTGTGTTTGAACTTGGCTACTTCTCAAATACCAAAACTTGGGATGGTGGCAGCGAGGACAAATCTGCGGGTGAGAAATTTACTGTGGCACAAGTGCTTAGCGCCGGTAAATACATCATGGCACGCCCAGAGTTACGTCTATACGCCACTTACGTAAAAGACAACGAAAGCGAGTCGTTTAACGACAGCACTGAAGACAATGACATCCGTGTCGGTGTTCAAGTGGAAGCTTGGTGGTAATCCGAATTGGCAGTGCTTTGGCACTGCCTTTTTGTCTGTTCAAAGAGCTCGATTTTGTCATCGGGCTCAACACTTTGCGGCGGCGCCGCGAATATCTGGGTTGTTGCGAACGCCTTCTATGATTTCCCCGATCTTTTCGCAACCAGTGATTTTTAGTGTCGACCCACACGTGATATTCCACTTCGAATTTAGGGATCAAATTCGAGTCATTGCCAATTTTGTATACAAGCTAAAGCGCAAGGTAAAGGAGTGGCGCACAGCTGACTGGAATAACCCACCTAAGCCCCATTTCAGATAGGTTCCAAATATGACGTCATTAAAATTCAAAAATAAAATCCTGTTGATGATGATACTGACGATCGTGGCCACGATCGGTGTGTCTTACATCAGCGTTAAATCGGTGATCAAAGAGTATATTTACCAATCCTCAATGCAGAATATCACCAAAGATCTTGGTTTGATGAAGGGCAATATTTCTAATTACGTGGTGAGTAAGCTCAACCTAGTGGAAAGCGTCGAATTTGGCATCATGAATATCAAATCGACCAAAGAGAATCTCGGCTTTGACCGCGTGGTCAAGGTGATGAACAAAATCGCTTTGAGTGATGAAGGTTCAATGTCCGAAGACGATGTTAAATATTACACTGGCATCGCGAAAACCCTCTCAGAAGGGATTAAAATCGGCGAAGTGACCCAACATGGTAGCGATCTTTCGATGACGGTGTCGCGTAAAAAACGCAATATTGTTGACTTCTTTGTCCTCAATCTAAATGCCGTTGCAGGCGTGATTGAAAAATTTAATTCCAAAGGGACTTATTATCAACTCAGCGCGCCAAATGGGGTGTCTATTTACTCGAATAAGCCGAGCAATCGGGATATGCAAGGCCAACCGAGCAATATTGAAATTGGCGATCAAACCTGGGTATTGACCAGTTTTATTGATGATGAATACATACTGGCGCAAACCGCCAAAATTAATAACAAAGTCACCATCTATTTGGTGGCTTGTGCGCTGATCATGCTGCTGTGTAGTGGTGTGATGTTGCAATGGCTGCTTAAGCCGGTGGAACGTCTGAAACACTTAGTGGGCGGATTAACCGCTGGCGAGGGAGATTTGACTCAGCGTCTTACCGTCAATAGCCAAGACGAATTTGGTCAAATTTCTCACTCTATCAATCAGTTTATGGCGCAGATCCAAGAGATTTTCTTGCAGATCAAATCCACCAACCGTTTGATTGAACCACTGATTCTGGAGCTTAATGACCAGTCGAAGAAAAATATGGACTCCGCCGAACAGCACCATCATGAAACTCAAGATATCGTCGCTGCGATTGAAAGTTTGACGCGTTTGTCTGGGCAGGTTCAGCAGGGGACTTCACAAGCCAGTGAATATGTTGAGCTAGTCAAAGATCGCATGTCGGAGTCGTCTAAGGCCGGGGCGCAAGCGGTGAGTCGTATGGATACACTTGCTCAAGATGTCACAGCGATGTCGACCTCGGTTGAGCAAATTACCACCGATTCAAACGCGATTGGCGATATTCTCGATACCATTAAACAAATTGCTGACCAAACCAATCTGCTGGCATTAAATGCGGCGATTGAAGCGGCGAGGGCGGGTGAGAGTGGCCGCGGCTTTGCGGTCGTGGCTGAAGAAGTGCGTACTCTGGCAGCGCGTACCGGCTCGTGCACCGGACAAATTGACGATCTGCTCGCCACCTTTGCGACTACGACACAAACCGTGCAGAAGAAAATGACCACCACCGAGGAGAATTGCCAGGCCTCGGAGTCGAGCTCGGCCACAGTAATGGCCCAGCTTGAAGCCATGTCGCAAGCGGTTGAAAGTATTTTGCAGCAAAACCATCAGGTCGCGGATATTGTCGATCAGCAGAGCAGTTTGATGTCGTCGGTTAACGACAATATGAACGGCTTAAGCCGCATCGTCGAAACCATGAGTCAAAATGAAAAAGTCGCCTATGAAGCGAGTAACAAGCTCACCAGTATGTCGCAGTCGTTGTCTGGCTATATTGCACGCTTTAAAACCGAATAACTGCGATTAAAAAACCACTGCCTTTGCGTCAAATCGTTTAGATTTGGCGCTTTTTTTATTTGCAAATGATTGTAAATAACAAAGCTATACCATCAGTTGGAGCTACTCGCTTAGCTGCTCAATCGCGACAAAATTGAGATCGCTTGGCGGGGTGATGGTGACACCCGCGACGGCGCGCTCCGCGTAGGTCTGTTTCGCCTGCTTTGGCGCTAGGAAGGTGATGGTGCTTTGGCCAAAATCGATCACGCCAATGGCCACATTTTTGATCTCGACACCTGCTTCACTGGCCGCTTGATGGGTAAACTGGCGCAGCACGATAATACGAGTGACGTCTTCCATCTCTGCGCGTTTTTCCGCCCAAGCACTAAATTCACTGGCGTTGTCGGCATTAAAGCTGATGTTGATTTGAGGGCTGCTTAGAAACAGCTTTTGAGCTTGACTGCGCGCGGCAAAATAGCGGGCAAATTCGTCTAGCGGGCAGGCGACGTCGGTAGTTAACATTTTGATTGTCCTAATCGTTTTTACCCTATCGGGCTGCAAAGACGCAGCGATGCTGCGTTTGCTGGTTGCTAAGCAGTATAACCACCTAGCTGATGCAAGGCTTGGACAAAACCAGCAAATTAAGTTTGCACTGCTTTGCTAAGGACAGAGGCGAGGCGGTTTAAGCGAGCTTACAGATACAACTCACTTTGGGCGGCGCTAAATAACGCGCGAGTGATCTGCTCAAGCAATTTGGATTGCACAGCCGCATGTTGCCAGTACAGAGGTTCGTCAAGCCAAACGTCAGGAGCTAATTGTACCACTTGCCCACTTTGCAGCGCGTTGTCGAGTAGCCCCTCAGCCACCATGCACCAGCCCATATGTTGAGCGGCGCCAGTGACTAGGCCGACAGAGTTGGGCATATAGTGCACTTGCTCTGGTGTTAGATGTTTTCCGGTCAGTTTGTGTATAAAACGGGTTTGCAGCGGATCTTTGCGGTTATAGGCGATCATCGGTGCGCGGCGAAATGCCTCGGTTGTTAAACCCTTGGCAAAATAGCGCTCGGCAAATTGCGCTGAGGCTACTGCGCAGTAATGCATGTTACCCAGTAAATGGGAGCGGCAACCTTGCAGTGGGGTTTTCTCCGACGTTAAAGCGCCAATCGCAGTGCCATTTTTTAAGTAATCGAGCGTGTAATCTTGGTCATCCACGCACAAGTCAAACAGATGGCCGTGCTGCTGATGCAAACCCGTTAACGCAGGAATCAGCCAAGTGGACAGCGAGTCTTCATTGACTGCGAGCGAAAAACGTTGGTTGTGCTGGCGGTCGTCAGGAACAAAATCCGCCATCACTTCGCTTTCAAGTAGCGCCATGGGTTTGACTTTACTCAGCAGTTTTTCTCCTGCTGGGGTGGGTTTGCAAGGTGTTTGGCGAACCACTAACAGCTGACCGATGCGATCTTCTAAGGTTTTGATGCGCTGTGAAATGGCGGATGGCGTGACCGATAAGCGCTTAGCTGCTGCTTCAAAGCTGGCTTCTTCAATCACGGCGATAAAGGCGGCGACTTGAGGTGACAGTAAACTCATTAAATGACCCAGAATTAGAATTTCTTAACTTTATTTAGATTATATCGTTTTTCTAATTAAGTCATGATGGCGATAATGCGCAGCACGGATTCTTTCACTATCACAACCACTATGTTTCTATCTTCGTTAGCTACAGGGTTTACCACTGGTGCCGGTTTAATTGTTTGTATCGGCTCGCAAAATGCGTTTGTACTGCGGCAAGGACTGCTGCGCAGCCATGTCGGTTTGGTCGCCGCAGTGTGCATCGTCAGTGACGTTGTGCTGATTGCTGCAGGCGTGTCTGGGCTTGGATTTATTGTCGAGCAGTGGCCTCACCTTTTGCAATGGGTGCGTTATGCTGGCGCGCTGTTTCTTGGTTTTAACGCACTTCAAGCGGCGCGGCGCGCATTTTCAAGCGCTGATGCTCTTAATCCTAGTCAGCAAACTAGCGCCAGTCGCCAGCAAATTTTACTGTCGTGTTTAGCCTTTACTTGGCTCAATCCCCATGTGTATCTCGATACGGTGTTTATGCTTGGCAGTTTGTCGCTTCAGTACCAAGATGGCAGTCAATGGCAATTTGGCTTTGGCGCGATGTTAGCGAGTGTGGCTTGGTTTGTTTCGATAACTTACGGCGCGAGGCTTTTGCTGCCGCTATTTAAAAATCCTAATGCGTGGCGTGTGCTCGATGGGTTGGTGGGGTTAGTAATGGCTTACTTATGCCTGGGGTTAGTGTTGACGCCACTTGGGTGAACAGAGCGAGGATGAGTGATGGTGTGCAGGCGATGGTCTTCGCCTGCACATTTTATTGGTCGACAAATTTTACGGGTTGATAAATTTCAGTGATCGATAAAGCGTGGGTTTAAAATTGCGCCATGGTTAAGTTGGCAAACATGCCGTAAAGATCGCCTTCAGGTTTAAATTTCGCGGCCAGATCAACATGTATAAAGGGGAGTATGTCTAACATGACACCTGCGGTATAAAATTTGTTGTCTTGATCGGTCGCGTAGTTGCGCTGGTAACCACCGCGTAAGGTGATACCCGAGACTAAATGCAAAGAACCGCCAGCGCGGAACCATTGCTGGTTATCGTCAAAGTGGTTAAAGCCGCCAAATTGGTTGAGGTCGTAATCAGCGCTGAGCTCAAAATCTCTAAAGAACACGCCTACACCGGTAGTGAACTGCGGGGTAATTTTATAATTGAAATTTGTTGCTGAAGTTACGTCCGGGCTTTTGTCCAATTTTATGGTGTACGGAATCAAGTTAATCGCGGTAATCCCAGCACGGAACGGGCCGCTTTCCCAGGCAACACCAGCGTCAAAGTTAATCATCTCTTCTTTGGTGCGGCTGCGGGTTTTGACAGCGCCGTTACCATAATCGGCAACGCTCGATTGCAGTGAATAAGCGCGCAGTTTTTGCAGTTTGGTGGTGATGCCTACGCCATATTGTTGACCGGCAAAAGCGACCTTGTTCGCGACAGTAAAACCAAAATCCGAACCGCCAAGCTGCACGGTATTCACGCGGCTATTTTGCGCTTGAGTGGTGGCATCACTGTCATCGCTAAGTTCCACCGCCATGTCTTGGCTCGCAAAACCAACGGTATAGAAGCCAAACGATTCCACCCAAGGATTGTTGGTGCTGTCTTTAGCGCCGACCGAAAGTGCCGCGCTTACACTTTCGTGTTCTACCGCACCATCAAGACTGGCAAGGGTCTCACTCAGCCCACTTGTATCACCAGCCAAAATTTGCTGATACGCCTCATTGGCGTGGCGAGTTAAGTGATTCGGGTTGTCATAGTCATAGCCAATACTTGGAATGGTCATTCCGCCAATACTTTTATCACTGACGATAGAAAGTAAGCCCGGGTTGTACATAGCGGCGCGTGTGACATCGGAAGCCACAATAGTGACACCGCCCATCGCGTAAGTTCTTGCGTCAAAGATTTTGTATGTCGCATGAGCCGAATGTGAAATCAATAACGAACTTAATAAGGTAAAAGTAACAGTGGATTTTTGTTTATTTAGCATAGTGGGTTTTCCTTAACGTATATGCTAAATACATCGGCGGAATATATAAAATAATTAATTAAATATGCATATTTGTAATGAATTGAGATTTAGCTTCAAATTAATTAAGACCGTACGGGATAGGGTGTTTTGTGGCGGTTTTAGCGGGCGAAAAACGTACTATAAAATATGGCAGAATAATGAATTGAAATTCATTTTAAAGTCAGTGGAATATCGCTAATCTTATCAATTCGCCAGCCGTATTATATTGATAACTTGTGGCTGGCGAATTTGTTTGGCATCAAGCTAACTGGCCATGCAGTCATTCAGTTTACTGCGCACTTTTCGTGCTGATTCAATGATCTTATCTTGCAGAATCAGCCCTTTTTGCATGTCTTGCTCAATCATTAAACTGACTTTTTCACGGCTTGCTTGCACATCGTTGCCATGTACGACGGCGTCGATCATCGCGTCGTGATAACGCTTGGGGTAATGTTGATAGGCGGTATACGAACATTGCGCCATTTTCTCAATTCGATCGTTGGCTGTTTCAGTCAAACTGGCTAATTGTTCACGGCTTATATTGAGTTCGCGTGCGCGTTCTTTCAATTGCTCGAGAAATATCGGAGTTGTGCTCTCAATATAATTGGCTACGTATTGGTTTTTAAGTTCTTCTTCTGCGGAATTAGAGCAAGCAGAGATAAGCAAACTTAACGCAACAGCAGTAGCAAAACGCATAAAAAATCCTTGTTTATTGGAGTGAGAAAATATTATTCGTACGGTTTAAAAATAAAATCTTCAATATTGCCGTTTTGGTCGGCATCTAATTGATAACTGATATTCATCTTATTATTACTTTGATGAAAATTAATTTCGTAGCCATCCCCTTGAAGAGCGGGGTATACCGAGTAAGTCGCTTTGACCAAACGCTCAATATCACCTGGAGCAATAAATCCATCGCGCATCGGTGATTTCGCGGTAATATAGGTCAAACGATTGGTCGCTAAATCATTAAAAATGACGTACGAGAACTGTTTGACGCGTTGAATTTTTCCGTCGATAAGTGCACTGATCATCTGCTGACTTTCATGATAACCATCGATTTTTACTTTGGATTCAAAGCTGTTTTCGGCCAGTTGTGAGCGTGAAACACACCCGGCAATCAAAGCCACAGCCGACGTAGCAAACAAAATTTTTGTCATCATAATCAATGTCCTAATCCCAGATTTCTTGGCGTCGTTATTTTTAAGCGACTCAGGTTTTGAGCAAATGTTGTGATCGCCAAAACCGAATTCTGAGGTTGGAATATATCGCGCAATTTGGCCGAGTTCGCCGATAGTGACATTCTCGTCGCTTGCACGTGTGCAAAAGGCGACCCCGATGAGCAAAGTTTTAAATCCGTTGCTGAGTTTAAGATGCGTCGATGTGTCTCAAATGTTTGTTATCGATGCAAAGCGGTGCACGAGCGGGTTAATCCCGCCTAGAATCATGATTTATACCCACAGAAATATGTCTAACCAGCTAATAAGGAATGCCGCGCTATGTCGATTCAATTTATGATTAACCCACCTAAAACTATTCGCGAAGCGGTGTATCAGGGGCTTAAGTCATACAATGCGCGCCATCTTCCTGAAGGAGAGGTGTATAGCGTTGCCTGCTTTGAACAAGATGAGCAGTTACAAGTGATCGGAGGGTTAACCGGAGAAGTGTTTCAAACCACCTTGTTTATTGAATATCTGTGGGTGGACGAAGCGCATCGCGCCAGTGGACTTGGCAGTGCTCTGATGAAAAAGACTGAAGCTGAAGTGCAAAAATTGGGAGTGTGTGACCTGTTTTTAGATACTTATACGTTTCAAGCGCGTGAGTTTTATATTCGCATGGGGTTTGAGGAAGTGGGGCGCTACAGCGATTTTCCGGCCAAAGGCATCGATAAGATTTTTATGCAAAAACGCTTGCCGGCGTTAAAGCCTGAATAACGTGTGTTTGCTGTTTGGGTGATACTTTGCGGCGCGAGAACAGAAAAACGGCGCGTAATGCGCCGTTTTGAATGAGCAATGATAAGTGCCAGCGTGGTTACAAAAGCACGGTTACAAACTGGCTTGATGATCGGCAATCAGGGTATCCATCGCGTGCATTGCTCGAGTCTGAGCTTCGGCAAAGCTTTCACTCTCGGCAAATTCGCCAACCACTTCGTAGTAGCATTTCAGTTTTGGCTCAGTGCCCGATGGGCGAACAATCACTCGTGCGCCGCCTTCAAGTTGATAGATAAGCACATCACTGCTTGGTAGATCGATGCTTTGGGTTTCTCCGCCGACAAACTGGCGCTGCGAAGTTTTCAGATCGTCGATCACTTCGACTTTACGTCCAGCGATCAGCACTGGCGGCATCGCGCGCAGTGAATCACCAACGGGTGGCGTGCCGGGCGCGAGTGCGATACTGCGCTGCGCATTCACATACATGCCGTGCTGACGGTAGATGGCTTCAAGTTGATCCCAAATGGTTTTATCCTGGCTTTCCAATTCGGCGGCGAGCTGCGCAAAAGCGACCAGCGCTGACAGGCCATCTTTATCCCATACCTTGTTACCCACCGTATAACCCAGCGCTTCTTCATAGGCGAACAAGAACTGTTTTTGCGCAGTTTGTTTCTGCATCGCTACGTTGGTGAGCCACTTAAAGCCTGTCAGAGTTTGGTAGTATTGCGCGCCACTCGCCTTAGCAATTTTGCTCAGCAAACTGGATGATACTATGGTGTTGCCAATCAGCGCGCCACTGGCGTCGCCGCGAGTCAACAAATAGTGACCAAACAGGGTTCCAACTTGATCGCCAGTGAGCATTTGATAGCCACCTTGCGGCTTTTTCACCGCGACAGCAAAGCGGTCGGCATCGGGGTCATTTGCACAGGCAATGTGGGCGTCAACCGACTCGGCGAGTGCCATCACCATATCCATGGCGCCAGCTTCTTCTGGATTTGGGAAATTGACGGTTGGAAAGTTGCCATCCGGTTCGCGCTGCTCTGCCACGCTGTAAACATGGGTAAAGCCTGCATCTTTGAGCAACGTTTCAGCCATGTCCGCCCCAACGCCGTGCATGGCGGTGTAGGCAATGCGCAAGCGCTCTGGTTTGGTGTGATTTTGCAGCAGCGGATTACCACTGATGGCTTGGCGATAAGTCTGATAGTAATCGTCTTGCAGCCACACCAGCTTGCCTTCGCGCTCGGCGTCGGTCAGCGACTCAAGTGGAATCGGTTTTGTCGCAGCATCATCAATTTGCATAGCGATGCCCGAATCGTGGGGCGGAATGATTTGCGCGCCGTTTTCCCAATAGACTTTAAAGCCATTGTATTCTGGTGGGTTATGGCTGGCAGTCACCACCACAGCCGCCGCTGCATTAAAGTGTTTGACGCCAAAAGCGACAATCGGTGTTGCGGCGACTTTGTGCGTGAGGTAGACCTTAATCCCTAGCGCGGTGAGCACCGAAGCCGTGTCGTGGGCAAACTGTTTGGAGTCAGGGCGACCATCGTAGCCGATTACGACGCCGCGTGAGCAAGCGTTGGTCACATTCAGTTTCAGGTAGTGGCCAAGCCCGGCGGCGGTTTCTTGAATCACTAAGCGGTTCATGCGATTTGGACCACAACCGACGGTACCGCGAAGGCCTGCGGTACCAAATGCCAAACGGCTACCGAAGCGGTCTTCGAGCTCGTCATACATTTTTTCATCGATCAAATATTGCAGTTCTTCACGAGTTCTTGGGTCAGGGTCGCGTTGCAACCACTGAGTCACTTTTTCCATCATATCGGTAACCTTTGTGTTGTTGATGACAGGATTGTAGGTGATATCGATTTTCATTTACGAGAGCGCAATCGTTAAAATATGCAACTTTTAGTTGCCTTCTCAATCCGTTCTGTGTGCTAACAAACTATTAGACCTTTCTTGGCCATTTTTCTAGACCTTTGACCCCTCATCTGATTGGTTTTGTTTAATTTTTTGTAATTTATAGAATTTTTGTTCGTACTATTTGACCAAGATGTTCGAAAAATTCGTTCAATTTGGAAGAATTTATAGATTGACTTACGTCATATACAGGAGAATAATTAATTGCATAGTCAACTAATGACGTGACAATTATTTCTTCGATAGAAATGTGTTGCATAAAAATCAGGTGGACAGAGTATGTCGATATCCAACGAGCAGCGCTTGTTTGTGTTAGAGAACTTAGGTTTTCTGCTCGGCAAAAGTTGCCATATCAAAGATCGCCTATTAGATCAGCACCTTATGCCTGAAGACATTACGTCTACTCAGGCCAAAGTGTTATTTCAAATTTACCATTTTCGTTTTGACCGCCCATCGCAAATCGGCAAGTCGCTAAACGTGGATAACAGTGCCATTACCCGCATGCTAGATCGGCTGGAAAAGAAAGGCTTGCTACTGCGCGTACCGGACCCGAGCGATCGCCGCTCGATCGTTATCCAACTCACCGAGAGCGGCGTCGATGTGGTCAAACGTTCACTGCCTCTCGCGCGCAGCGCGATTGATGAGTTAACCCAAGCTTTAAGTGAAGAAGAAATCGAACAGCTTCGTCACTGCTTAAAGAAGATCGTCACCTCCGCAATTACTGATAGTTGTCGAGAAAAGTTTTTAAAAGGTTCCGATTCAGAATGATGAAATATACCAAGTTAACAGCTGTCGCCTCGATGGTACTGCTGTACGGCTGTGCTGCGCCTAGCAATATTAAGCCGACCAATCAATTGGCCGACCAAACGATTCTCGAGCACAGTCAAAATCTTAATCAAACTAAGCTCTCGCCAGCGGTTTGGCCAGCAGAGGATTGGTGGGTTGTGCTCAATGATCGCCAATTGGAAAATCTCATCGATTTGGCGCTTAAAAATAGCCCAGATATGCAGCTTGCTAACGCCAACTTAATGAATGCTTCGGCCATGGTGATGGCAGCGGATGCGCAATTTGACCCTTCGGTTTCTGCCGATGCTAGCATGTCACGCGCCCGTCTTTCCCGTTCGCAAGACTACAGTTTTCAAGGTCACCGTTATGGCACCATTTACAATCTTGGCCTAAGCGGCAGCTACTCTTTTGACCTCTGGGGTGGTGAGCGTGACGCGTGGGAAGGTGCCGTCAACAATCAGCGTGCAGCGCAAGTGGATCATCAAGCGGCGCGAATCACGTTATCGACCGCTATCGTGCAGACGTATGTGCAGCTGTCTAATGCCTATGCGCTGCAAGATTTAGCACAGAAAGATCTCGATCGTACTAATCGTATCGTGGATATCACCTCACGTTTGCTCAAGCACGGTTTGACCTCAGAAGATCGTCTTTACACTGCGCAAAGCGGCGCTGCGGCTGCCAAACAAACGTTGAAAAAACGTGAATTGGCGGTAAGCCAACTCAAAAACGCGTTGGCGACTTTAGTCGGTCAAGGCCCAGATCTTGCCAATACCATCCATCGCCCAAGTGCGCATATGGATACTGAATTAGCATTGCCACGCGAGTTGCCAGCCAACTTACTGGCTCATCGCCCAGATATCGTTGCCGCGAAATGGCGCGTTGAAGCGTCGAGCAAAGAGATCGATTCGGCTAAAACGCGTTTTTATCCCAACGTTAACTTAAGCGCCACCGCAGGCTTTAAAGCCATGCTTGGTGATGCGGTGTTTGGCGAAGAGAGCCAAGCGTGGAGCGTTCAACCCGCAATTTCCTTGCCATTATTTACCACGGGTCTTAAAGCTAATTTGATCGAGAAAACCGCCGGTTACGACTCTGCGGTGGCGCAATACAACAAGACCTTGGTCAATGCCCTTGGCGAAGTCAGCGACAACATTCTGGCGATGCAGTCGATGGAAAAACAACTTGATGATGCGCATCAAAGCATGAACTTAGCCGACAAGAGTTATCACATCACCGAAAAACGCTACGAAGCGGGTATGGGTAGCCAACTGGAAGTGTTGATGGCTGAGCAGCAATTGATTCAAGCGGAATCGTCTTTCACTTTGCTGAAAAACCAGCAGCAAGAACAACAAGTGATGTTAGTGCGCTCTTTAGGCGGCGGTTTCTACCAAGCACCTGAGCAGCAGCAAGCGTCGGCGACGCAAAGCGAGCCTGCGTCTAACTAACCCCGAATTAAGGTATTTGCCCAATGTGGCGGTGCCAAGTATTGCATTAGCTAATTAGGGTTTTGAGCGAAGGTTCGCTTGAAACGCAAAACGGAATATTAAGGTATAAGAGTATGCAAGATACACGTACTGATAACGCGCCATCGTCCAATCAAAGCAAGCGCAAAAAGAGTTTAACCATTTTTGCCGGTGTGGTTTTAGTGGCCGCAGTAGGCGCCGGTTTTTACTACACCAACTATGTGGTGGGTAACCAAGACACCGAAGACGCTTACGTTAACGGCAACTTAGTGCAAATCACTCCAGAGATCGCAGGCACAGTGACCAAGATCGCCGCCGATGACGGTGATTATGTCGAAAAGGGTCAAGAGTTGGTACGTTTTGATGATGCAGACGCGGACATTGCGTTTGAAAGTGCGATGGCGAATCTGGCGCAAACCGTGCGTCAAGTGCGCGGCCTGTTTAACAATGTTGAACAAGCGAAAGCGGTTGTGGCGGAAAAAACCATTGCCCTGAACAAAGCCAAAACCGACGTACGCCGCCGTAAAGACATGGTTAAAGCGGGTGGTTTGTCACAAGAAGAGTTGAGCCATGCTCAAGATATGGTGAACTCGGCGGAAAAAGCTCTCGCGGTTGCTGAGCAACAGTTGAAATCGCAACAAGCGATGATTCACAACACCACAGTGGATACGCACCCGTTGGTGAAAACCGCTATCGCACAAGTCAAACAGACTTACCTTGCTAAGCAGCGTACTCGCCTAGTGGCGCCAGTATCGGGTTATGTTGCGCAGCGTAATGTGCAAGTGGGTCAACGTGTTGGTCAAAGCTCAACTCTGATGGCGGTGGTGCCACTGGATGAAGTTTGGGTTGATGCCAACTTTAAAGAGACACAGTTGAACGATATGCGCATCGGCCAGCCTGTTACTTTGATTTCTGACCTATACGGTGAAGATGTTGAGTTTCACGGTACGGTGGAAAGCTTAGGTATTGGTACCGGAAGCGCGTTCTCAATTCTGCCGGCGCAAAACGCAACCGGTAACTGGATCAAAGTGGTTCAACGCCTGCCTGTTCGTATTGAATTGGATAAGCATGACATCGCTCAGCACCCACTGCGTATCGGTTTGTCGATGACTGTTGATGTGGATACCAGTAATACCAGCGGCGCGCTACTCGCGGATAAAAACACCGCGACATCGAGCTACCACACTGATGTTTACGCGCAATCGTTAAGCGGCGTGAACAAGATGATCGATCGCATCATTGCTGAAAATGACAATGGCGATGAGCAGTACGTGGCAAAGAAGTAAAAGGGAACTGATATGAGTCAACCAGAAGGGTTCCGACCCGCCAACATGGCTCTGTGTGTCTTTGCTATTGCGCTTGGTGTGTTTATGCAAGTACTCGACACCACGATTGCCAACGTATCACTGCCGACAATTGCCGGTAACATGGGCGTTAGCCTTAACCAAGGCACCTGGGTTATTACGTCATTTACCGTCAGTAACGCCATTGGTTTGCCAATCACCGCGTGGCTTAGCCGCCGCGTCGGTGAGGTGCACTTGTATGTGGGCGCATTGATCGCATTTAGCGTAACCTCATTTCTATGTGGTATATCGCAAACCATGGGCGAATTGGTGCTGTTTCGTACCTTGCAAGGTTTTGCTGCAGCGCCGCTGTTTCCTATGAGCCAAGTGCTGTTGATGTCGATTTTCCCTGCGGCGAAGCGCGGCATGGCATTGGCGCTGATTGGTATGGTCGCAGTGGTTGGCCCAATCATCGGCCCAATTCTGGGCGGTTGGTTAACCTACGACTACAGCTGGCCATGGATTTTCTTTATCAACATTCCAATCGGTGTGTTTACCGTGATGGTGATTTTGGCGCAGCTTAAAGACCGTCCGCATAAGCCTGTTAAAGCCAAGCTTGACGTGGTTGGCCTTGCGACCATGGCACTTGGCGTTGGCGCACTGCAAGTGGTACTGGATAAAGGTAACGAACTAGATTGGTTTGCTAACTCGTGGATCATCGGCGGTACTGTGTTTGCCGTTGTGATGCTGATATTTATGGTGATTTGGGAGTTGACCGACGATAACCCAATAATCAACCTCAAACTGTTTGCCAACCGTAACTTTTGCATCGGCACCATTTTGCTCACGCTAGGTTACTCGGGCTTTTTCAGTATTAACTTGATTTTGCCACAGTGGCTGCAAAGCCAAATGGGCTACACCGCATTGTGGGCGGGGCTTGCCGCAGCGCCAATGGGCGTGTTGCCGTTCTTTATGACACCGCTGCTCGGTCGCTTTGGTAGTCATTTGGATATGCGTAAATTGGCCGCTTTGTCTTTTATTGTGATAGCGATTAGCTGCTATGCCCGCGCCAAATTCAATACCGATATTGATTTTAGAAGTATCGCGATTGTGCAGCTGTTTATGGGCATTGGTATTGCGCTGTTCTTTATGCCGATGACGACCATTTTGCTCTCAGATCTTAGTGGTCCTGATGTTTCGGATGCGGCGTCGTTATCGACCTTTATTCGTACCATCGGCGCGAGCTTCGCGTCATCGCTCACCACTTGGATTTGGTCACGCAACGCCAGTGTTCACCACTCGGTGATGGCAGAGCATATTTCGCCATACAATCCGCTGGTGGCGTCATCACTGCAAGGCCCGCAAGCACAAAACACGCTGGCAAGTCTCAACGGAACGATTACCGGCCAGGCGTATATGATGTCGACCATCGACCTGTTTACACTGCTTATGGTGCTGTTCCTCATTTTGGTACCATTTATCTTCTTTACTCGTAGAGCGGAGAAACACGCTTAATTTGCTTGTTTCTGAGCTGTTTGAGCCTCGCGAAAGCGGGGCTTTTTTATGGGTGAGAGGAGGCAAATGTCTTTTGAGGTTGTTTTAGTTGGGAGCTCTAGTTTGATGCGCCTAACGCGTGTCTATTTCTTTTCTATCTGCGATAGCGCACCCGTTCCTGATTGGTCTACGTTTGAACTATCGTTCATTGGCCGTCAGCTTTGGTGAAGTGAGTTTGTATGATGCGCTAATACTTTTGCGATTTCTTTACCTTCTCCGATAGCGCACCAGTTCCTTTTGTTGGCGCAAAAGGAACCAAAAGCGCCTTTTGTGATCTGGTGTTGTCCGGCCCGGTTTTAGGCGCGTCCTGCGCCGAAAACCTAAAAATTCATCCCTGAATTTTTTCCTAATATATTGGCAATAACCCTGACTCTATAAAACGATTTTGCCCCAAACTTTTTTAGGTGAAAAGTTATCGTCGGTTTTTTACACTGATTATTGGATTAGTTTTTTTCATCATAATGGGGTTAAGTTTTCATATGACTGGCTGGAGAGGTA
>NZ_FNDD01000020.1 GCF_900100015.1 Vibrio xiamenensis
CTGGGTGAAATTGAAGCCTGCATTCGCGGCGTGAGTGGCATTACTGACGCGGCGGTGGTGGCAGATACAGGGGCCTCAGACCAACGTTTGGTGGCTTATTATGTTGGCGAGGTTGAGCGCGACACGCTGCGCAGCCATTTGGTGGCTGAATTACCAAGTCATATGGTGCCGCACGCGTGGATGCAGCTTGATGTTTTGCCGCTTACCAGCAATGGCAAGTTAGACCGCCGCGCTCTGCCAAACGTCAGCGCGGATGGTGTTGTGCGCCATGAGTATCAAGCGCCTAAGGGCGATGCGGAGCAACTGCTGGCGACACTTTGGAGTGAGCTGCTTGGCGTGTCTCAAGTTGGCCGCTTGGATAACTTCTTTGAACTGGGCGGCCACTCGCTACTCGCGGTGCAGCTTAGCGCGCGAGTGCGTACTCACAGCGATTACGAATTGTCGCTGGCAACCCTATTTGCTTATCCGCAGCTTGGTGAGTTGGCAACCCATCTGGTTAAGTCCAACGCCTCGCACATCGAGGCGATCACCGCGCGCCAAGACAAAACTCAAGCGCCGCTGTCACTGGCTCAGCAACGTTTGTGGTTTTTGGCGCAAAGCAATCCGAATCTTGGCGATGCTTACGTGATTCAAAGCGGCGTGCGCCTTACTGGCGCGGTGAATTGTGAAGCGCTTAAGCAGGCGTTAAATCATTTGTACCAGCGCCACAGCGCACTGCGCAGCCGTTTTTCTGACCAGCAAGGTAAACCATATCAATGGGTCGATGACAACGCGCAGTCGTTTCCGCTGCAGATCGTCGATAACGCCGCGCACTTTACGCCAAGCTTTGATTTACAACACGGCCCGCTGGTTGCCGCACAGTTATGGCGCCAATCGCAAACACGTTATGAGCTGCGCATCGCGATTCATCACATCGTGTGCGACGGCTGGTCGATGAGCAATTTCATCAGTGAATTGGCGAAAGTGTATCGCGGTTATGCGACGGGAGAGACCCGCGAACAAGTCGATGCGCAGCTGGAAACATTGAGCATCGATTACGGTGATTTCGCCGCCTGGCAGCAGCAAAACGCCAACGATGACAAACTCGAGCAGCAAAAACAGTATTGGGTCGAGCGTTTAGCGCCGTTCCCTCATGTGCTGGAGTTGTCCACCGATTTTGCGCGCCCAACTAAACAAAGCTTTGTGGGTAGTGAAGTCGCGGTGCGCGTTGATGGCGAGCTTACCCAGCAGCTCAATCAACTCGCTCAGCGCCATGGCTGCACTTTGTACATGGTATTGCTCGCGAGTTGGTCACTGCTGATGTCGCGCTTGGCCAATCAGGGGCAGGTGATTATCGGGTCGCCGAATGCCGGACGTTTGCATGTCGAAACCGAAAATCTGCTCGGCATGTTTGTCAATACGCAGCCGATGGCGGTGAACATCGAGCCAAACGCCAGCTTAGAAATGTTACTGGCCGAGGTTAAACAGCGCGCACTCGAGGCGCAGCAAAATCAAGACTTGCCATTTGAACGCATCGTTGAAGCAGTCCAGCCGCAGCGTAACACCGCATTTAGCCCGCTTTATCAAGTTATGCTGGCGCTGCAAAACTTACCAGCTGCCAATGTCGAGCTTGATGATGTCAGCCTTGAAATGCTGAGCGAGCCGGTGGAATCTGCGCAGTGCGATTTGAGCTTGCTACTTAGTGAGCAGCAAGGTGAACTACATGGCCAATTGGTGTTTGCCAGCGCACTATTTAGTCCGCAAACCGTGCAGGCGTTTGTCGATTATTGGCAGCAATTACTGCGTGGGTTTGTTGCCGAAGCACCATTGCCAGTGAACCAAATGGCGCTGCTCGATAGTGCCCAAACCAAGCAGTTGCTTGAAGAACTCAATTCGGCGGCAACTGAGCTCAACAATAGCCAGTTGGTTCATCAGCAAATAGCGGCGAATGCGGCGGCGTATCCTGATGCGATTGCGCTGCAAACGGCAGACCAAAGCCTAAGCTATGCCGAGCTTAACGCCAAAGCCAACCAGTTATCTCGCTGGTTAACCCAGCAAGGTGTGAGTTCGCAAAGCTGCGTGGCGGTATGTTTTGAGCGCGGGGTGAATTGGGTTATCGCCATGCTGGCGACGCTCAAAGCCGGTGCCTGCTATTTGCCGCTCGATCCGCATTATCCCGATCAAAGGCTCAAGTACATGTTGAAAGACAGTGCGCCAAGCATGCTGCTCACCGACGGCTATCGCGAGTTTGGCTGCTTGCTCGGCGAGCTAGATACTGAGCTTGCTGAGGTGAATATCACCAGCCAAAAGGATTGGCAATCTTGTCGCCAAGAAGAGCGAGATGATTTAGAGGTTAAAGCCAATCAGCTTGCTTACCTTATCTATACCTCAGGCTCAACCGGAGAGCCGAAAGGGGTGATGGTCGAGCATGGAAACTTGCAATGTTTGATTGATTGGCATGTACGCCGATTTGAACTTGGTCAAGCAACAGTGACATCATCGTTGGCTGGCATGGGCTTTGACGCCGCGGTGTGGGAAGTGTGGCCAGCGCTTTGCGCCGGAGCGCGCCTTGTGATGCCAGATCTTGCGACCTCACGAGACCCAGACGCGCTACTCAATTGGTGGGCTGCGCAGCCACTTGAAGTGAGTTTCCTTTCAACCCCCGTGGCTGAGCTTGCCTTTGCTCGCAGCGTTCAACCTGCGGCGCTGCGTTATCTGCTGGTGGGCGGCGATAGGCTTAATCGCCTGCCAAACTCGAACGCGACCTATACCTTAGTCAATAACTATGGGCCGACCGAAACCACGGTGGTAGCGACTTCGGGCGCGGTGCTGGCAAGTGATGAAGCGCTGCATATCGGTAAACCGCTGGATCATACCCGCATCTACATCGTTGATGAATTTGGCGAGCTGGCGCCGCGCGGCGTAGCCGGGGAGTTGTATATCGGTGGGCCGCAAGTTGCCCGCGGTTATCTAAATCAACCCGCGCTTACCGAGCAGCGCTTTACTGCGGATCGATTTGATTCTCGCCAAGGTCGCCGAATGTATCGTACTGGCGATTTAGCAAGATGGCGCAGTGACGGCACCATCGAGTATTTAGGGCGTAACGACGATCAAGTCAAGATCCGTGGTTTTCGTATCGAACTTGGCGAAATTGCCGCCAAGTTGCAGCTTAATGGTGATATTGAAGAAGCCTTGGTGGTGGTCAGTGATGATGGGGCGCAGCACTTGGTGGCCTACGTTACCGCCCGTGATGGCGCCAACATAGTGCCGAATGCATTGCAGCAAAGCCTTAGCGCGTTGCTGCCTGATTACATGGTGCCTCGTGCCTATGTACAGCTGGATAACTTGCCGCTCACCGCAAACGGTAAAGTCGATAAACGCGCGCTACCTGCGCCAAGCGAGAGTGCGTTCGTCCACCGTGAATACATTGCGCCGCAAGGCCCGGTTGAAAATTGGTTGGCTGAGGCTTGGTCTGAGCTGCTAAGCGTTACCAACGTCGGGCGTCAAGACAACTTCTTTGAACTTGGCGGCCACTCGCTGTTGGCGGTGCAACTGGTCTCGCGCCTCAAGCAGCAAGGCTTAACCGTCACGATTGGTGACCTATTTGAACATTCCACCTTGCAAGCGCTCGCAGCGCGAATTGCATACCTCAAATTATTAAATCTAAAACAAAAAAATACAACGTCAGTGGCTAACAACATGTCCAAAGTAAACGCGAATGGGCTTAAGGAGAACAGTAATGGCTGATATCACAGGAGTCGACCTCGACAGCTTATCACCGGAAGAGATGATGGCACTGCTTGAACAGTTAGAAAGTGATGGTGTTGCGCTGTTTTCCGACCAAGAACCCCAAGAAAGCCGCATTGAAGCGCATCATTTGTCCAGTTATCCCTTGTCTCTCGCGCAGCAGCGTCTGTGGTTTCTGGCCCAAATGGGCCAGGCGAGCGATAACGCCTACCTCATTGAGGGCGGCATTCGCCTCAAAGGACATCTAGATCACATCGCGCTTGAGCGCGCCCTCAATCAAATGGTGGTTCGCCATGGCGCGCTGCGCACTCGCATCGCTACTGAACACGGTGAACCTTGCCAGTTGCTTGACAACCAGCAACGCGAATTCGCCCTTGAGCGTGTTGCCATGAGCGAAACTCAGGCTAGGCAGACGCCATTTGCGCCCAATTTGTGTTTGCAAAATGGTCCGCTGGTTGCCGCGCGGGTAGTGGAAATTAGCCCTGATGAGCACTGGCTGCAAGTGGCGATGCATCACATCATTTCTGATGGCTGGTCGATGGGCGTGTTTACCCAAGAGTTTTGCGAATGTTATCGCGCTGAGGTGAGCAATAGCGCCGCGAATCTTGCGCCGCTTGCCATTGAATACGGTGATTATGCGCTGTGGCAACGTCGCTTTCGTGAAAGTGCGCTGCAAGAGCAAGCCGAATATTGGCAGCGCCAATTGCGTGGTGTGCCCGATTGCTTGTCACTGCCTTACGATTATCCGCGCCCCGAGGTGCAAAGTTTCGACGGTGGGGCAGTGGATGTGGCGCTTGATGCGCCGCTGACCCAAAAGCTCAAAGCGCTCAACAGCCAACACGGCTGCACGTTATACATGACGCTACTCGCCAGTTGGGCGTGTGTGCTGGCGCGTCTTAGCCAGCAAGACGATATTGTGATTGGTTCGCCGATCGCGGGGCGCCTTAGCCCGCAAGTGGAGCCGCTTATCGGCATGTTTGTTAACTCGCAAGCGCTGCGGGTGGATTTGTCGCAGCCACTTTCGACGCATCAACTGCTCAAGCAAGTCAAGCAGACCACGCTTGACGCGCAAACGCATCAAGAGCTGCCGTTTGAACGCGTGGTCGAGTTAGTCAAGCCAGCGCGTTCGCTGCAATACAGCCCAGTATTTCAGGTGATGTTTGCGCTGCAAAACTTGCCAAGCGCGGCGATTGATTTGCCGCAGCTAAGCGCGTCAATGTTGGAGCAGCCTACCAGCAATGCCAAATTTGACCTGACTTTGGTGGTCAATGAAGTCGATGGCGAAATTCGCGGCCAGCTTAACTATGCCACTGCGCTATTTAGCCAAGCCAGCGCCGAGCGATTCGTCAAATATTGGCAAACGCTGCTTGGCGCGATGATCGCTAATCCAAATGCCACTGTTCAGCAGCTGGATATGTTGCCAGAGGATGAAAAACATCAGCTGTTGAACGTGCTTAATCCTGCTAAGACAGATGAGAGCGCTCAAGGCAGCGTGGAGCCGATTCATCACCAGATTGAACGTTTGGCAATAGAGCATCCGAACGCAATTGCGCTCGACAGTGAACAAGGCCAGCTTAGTTATCAGCAGCTTAACCAGCAGGCGAATCAGCTCGCCCATTGGATGATCATTCAGGGGGTTGACGTGGAAAGCCGCGTAGCGATCTGCTGCGACCGCGGTCATAGTTGGGTGATTGCGATGCTGGCCGCGCTTAAAGCGGGCGCTGGCTATGTGCCGATTGACCCGCATTATCCAGCCGAGCGTATCGAATACATGCTAAGCGACAGTGAGCCGAGCATGTTGCTGTGTGATGACTATGTGGATTTTACACCGATTGCTTCACGGCTTAGTCTGCCGTTAACAATGGTTAATGTTGAGGTGCAAAATGCGCTATGGAAAGCGTTAAGTACCGACAACCCGGTGCTTGAATCGCTCACTGGCGATAACCTTGCATACGTAATTTACACGTCTGGTTCAACAGGTAAGCCCAAAGGGGTGATGGTTGAACATCGCAATCTGGCGAACTTAATCGCATGGCACAATCGCCGTTTTGATATTCAAGTCGGCACCCATACTTCTGCGGTTGCTGGGCTTGGGTTTGATGCGGCCGTTTGGGAAGTGTGGCCAGCACTGTGCGCCGGCGCGTGCTTGTGTTTGCCAAGTTTGGCGATATCACGTGAGCCACAAGCGCTGCTCGATTGGTGGGTCAATCAGCCGATTGAAGTCGGTTTTCTTTCAACCCCGGTTGCTGAACTTGCGTTTGCGCGCAATTTACAGCCTAAACAGCTGCGTGTGTTGTTGGTTGGCGGCGATCGCTTAAACCGCCGCGCGCCAGCCGGCGCCACTTATCAGCTGGTGAATAACTACGGCCCAACTGAAACCACGGTGGTTGCCACATCCGGTACGCTTTTCGCCGAAGACCCTCTGCTGCACATTGGTCAGCCGCTCGATAACACCCACATCTACATTTTAGATAGCTACGGTCAGCTTGCGCCAAGTGGCACTGCCGGCGAGCTCTACATTGGCGGAGCGAGTGTGGCGCGCGGCTATCTCAACCGTGAAGACCTCACCGCGACGAGTTACCTGCCAGACCCTTATAGTAGCGCGCCGAATGCGCGCATGTATCGCAGTGGTGACTTGGCGCGTTGGCGCGCTGATGGCGTCATCGAATATCTTGGTCGTAATGATGATCAAGTCAAAATTCGCGGTTTTCGCATTGAGCTTGGTGAAATTACCGCCGTGTTGCAGCGTCAAGCCGATATTGAAGAAGCCGTGGTGGCGGCGATTGGCGAGCAAAACAAACGTTTAGTGGCGTATTTTACTCATCGTTTGCCAGCTAAAACAGACATCTCGAAAAGCGAAACCTCGCAAAACAAAATAGACATTGAAGCGCTGCGTCAAGCGCTGGCCGCTGAACTGCCTGATTACATGCTGCCTTCAGCGTTCGTTGAGCTTGAGGTAATGCCGCTGACCGCCAACGGCAAAGTCGATAAACGCGCGCTACCAGCGCCAAGTGACGATGCGATGTTGCGCCGCGATTATCAGGCGCCGGTTGGCGAAGCAGAAATCGCGTTGGCGAAGGTGTGGCAAATGCTGCTTGATGTGCAGAAAGTGGGGCGTTTGGACAACTTCTTTGAACTGGGCGGTCACTCACTGCTTGCGATTCAGCTTATCGAGCGGCTGCAACAAAGCGGTTGGACACTTAGCATCAAAGCGCTATTTAGCCAGCCAACACTGCAAGCGTTGGCGAAGACGTTGACTCAAAGCGGCGATGAAGCTCAAGTGGCGGAAAACGTAATTCCGGCGCAGTGCACGCGTATCACCCCGCAGATGCTGCCGCTGGTGACGCTGAGCCAAACGCAAATTGATGCCATCGCTGAGCAAGTCGATGGCGGTATGGCGAATATCCAAGACATCTACCCATTGGTCGCGCTGCAAGAGGGGATGCTTTATCACCATTTGCTTGAGCAGCAAGGTGATCCGTATGTCAGCCGTTTTGTGCAAGCGTTCTCATCTCAAGGCTCGCTCGAGCAATTTATGACGGCGCTTAATCAAGTCATTGCGCGTCATGATATTTTGCGCACCGCGATGGCTTGGCAAGGGCTAAATGAGCCAGTGCAAGTGGTGTGGCGCGAGGCGCCAGTGCGACTCAATAGCTTACCGGAAACCGATTTCAATCGACCTGGCATGGACGCTGCAAAGCAGCTTCTTGAGCACTTTGATCCGGCGACAACGCGCATGAGCTTAGTGCGAGCGCCGCTGATGGAAGCCTATCAAGTGTACGACCAAGCCAATCAGCGCTGGTTGCTGTGTTTGTTGGTCCACCACTTAGTGAACGATCACACGACCTTGGAATTGATGGTTGAGGAAGTGACCGCGCTACTGACGGGGCAGCCAGAGCTGCTCTCAAAACCCGTGCCGTTTCGCCAGTTTGTTGCCAAGGCGCGCAGTGTGCAAAATACTCCGCAGCAACAGGCGTATTTTGAGGCGTTACTTAGCGATGTCGATGAACCCTCAGCGCCATTTGGTCTGATGGAGGCGCAAGTCGGCAATCAGAGTCAGCACACACTCACTTTGGATGCTCAAATCAGTGACGAAATACGCGCGCTCGTTAAGCAGCATCAGGTGAGCAGCGCTGCGCTATTTCACCTGGCATGGGGCGTGGTACTCAGCGCCGCGGTTGGTCGTGAGGATGTGGTGTTCGGTACTGTGCTGTTTGGCCGCATGGGCGGCGGCGCGAATATCGACCGCTGTATGGGGATGTTCCTCAATACGCTGCCAGTGCGGATTGACCTTGGTAAACAGCAGGTAGGCGATGCACTTTTGCAGGTACAGCGCCAGCTCAGTCAGTTGATGGAACACGAACACGCGCCGCTTGCGCTTGCGCAGCGCTGCAGCGGTCTGGCGGCGCAAACGCCGCTGTTCAGCAGCATGGTTAACTACCGTTATCAGCAAGTGCCGAGTCAGCATACTGATAGCCAATCAAACCCGCTTGGCATTGAGGTGCTGTTTAATGAAGAGCGCACCAGTTACCCGATTAGCGTCAATATCAACGACCACGTTGGCGGCGGTTTCTCACTGGAAATTCATGTTGAAAACAGCATCGGCGCCGCAAGGGTTGCTGAAATGATGCACGCCGCTGTTTGTCAATTAGTTGCCGAGCCAAGTTCAGCGCTGGCGACCATTAACGTGGTATCGAAGGCTGAGCGCGAGCAAGTGCTGGAAGGCTTTAACCGAACGACGCGTGACTACCCGCTGTCAGATTGTATTCATCATCCAATTGAAGCGCGCGCTAAAGCCTCGCCAGAGCGCATTGCGGTAATCAGTGGTGAGCAACGTTTGACCTACGCTGAGCTCAATCAGCAAGCTAACCAGTTGGCGCTTTGGCTTACTCAGCAAGGCGTAGGGCCAGATTGCCGCGTTGCGGTGTCACTTGATCGCAGCTGCGAATTGGTGGTGGCGCTGGTGGCTATCTTAAAAGCCGGCGGTGCGTACGTACCAATGGATCCAAGTTATCCCACTGAGCGGCTAGAGTACATGCTGCAAGACAGTGAGCCTGTGGTGCTGATTACCAGTCAAAGCTTGCAATCTCGCCTTGGTCATATTGATGACAAGGTTCAGGTCGTGCATTTTGACCATCAGCCGCCGTGGCAGCATTTGCCAAGCGACAACTTAAATAGCCAAGCGCTGGGGTTAAGTGAGCGAAATCTGGCTTATGTGATTTACACCTCGGGCTCAACCGGCAAACCAAAAGGTGTGATGAATGAGCATCGCGGCGTGGTTAACCGCCTTGCGTGGATGGCTGAAGACTATGGTTTTAGCGAGCACGATGTGGTGCTGCAAAAAACGCCATTTAGTTTTGATGTCTCGGTGTGGGAGTTCTTCTGCCCGTTGTGGGTTGGGGCAACCTTGGTGATGGCCAAACCCGAAGGGCATAAAGACCCGCGCTATCTGCAAGAGATTATTCATCAGCAGCAAGTGACGATTTTGCACTTTGTGCCGCCAATGCTGCAGCTGTTTTTAGATCAAGTTAGCCGCGATGAATGCGCCAGCCTGCGCTTAGTGTTTTGTAGTGGTGAGGCACTGCCCGCCGAGACCATTCGTCGCACCTATGCCGCGCTTCCGCATGTTGAGTTACATAACCTGTATGGGCCGACCGAGGCGGCGGTGGATGTCACTCAGTGGCACTGCCCAGTTCAGTTGGTGGGGAATCGCGTCACCATTGGTCAGTCGGTTGCCAATACGCGCATGTACGTGCTGGATAAACATCAGCAGCCGGTGCCGATTGGCGTTCCGGGCGAGATTTATATCGGCGGGGTTCAGGTGGCGCGCGGCTATCTTAATCGCCCCGAACTGAGTGCAGAAAAGTTTGTTTGCGACCCATATGCCAGCCAGCCAAATGCGACCATGTACCAAACTGGCGATGTCGGTCGTTGGCTTGACGATGGCAGCATCGAATATTTGGGCCGTAACGACGATCAAGTCAAAATTCGTGGCTTACGTATGGAACTTGGCGAAATCTCTTCGGCGCTTAAGGGTTGCCCAGGCGTTATCGAAGCGGTGGTGATCGCCAAAGGGCAAGCGGAAAATAAACATCTGGTGGGGTATTACACCGCGAGCGAGCCGATGGCGAACGCGACCATCAAAGCTGAGCTTAGTCAAAGCCTGCCCGATTATATGGTGCCGGCGGCGCTGGTGCAGATTGACCAGATTCCGTTAACGCCAAATGGCAAAATGGATCGTAAAGCGCTGCCCGAGCCAAATGATGATGCGTTTGAGCGCCGAGAGTATGTCGCACCGCAAGGACAACTTGAGGTGACGCTGTCACAAATCTGGCAGTCACTGCTTGGAACTGAGCGCGTCAGCCGTTTGGATAACTTTTTTGAAATCGGTGGTCATTCGCTGCTGGCGGTCAAGCTGTGTAATGAGCTGCAGCAGCAAGGTTACGCCATTAGTTTGGCGCAGCTGCTAAGCGCGCCAGTGCTGGCGGATTTGGCCAACACGTTGCAAAGTCATAGCCAAAGCCAAGTGTTGACCATCGCATTTCGTCAAACTGGGTCGCAAACGCCATTGTTTATTGTCCCTGAAGCAAGCGGAGAAACTCTGTATGGCCCGGCGCTTACGGCGCACATAGACAGCGACATTCCGGTTTATGGTTTGGTGGCGCCAAATTCGCACAATACTGAGCAATATTGCCCACTCAAAACCATCGAAAAAATGGCTGAGCACTACGTGACGTGTATTCAGCAAGTTCAGCCGCAAGGACCCTATCGATTAGTTGGTTGGTCGCTGGGTGCGACGCTGGCTTATGAAGTGGCGACTCAGTTGCTCGGTCAAGATCAAGCAATTGAATTTCTCGGCATCATTGACCGTTGGGGCGTTGAGCAAAGCGAGCATCGCGGCGATGTTACGCTCAGCGCTGAAGAGGATATCGAGTTTCTAAGTCGCGATACTGTCAGTTATCTGATTCAGCATCTGCCTAGCACTCAAGATGGTGCCTCGCGCCTTGCGCAGTGTAGCAGTTGGCAACAGCAGTTAGAGCTTGCCAAACAGCTTGGCATTTTGTCGAGCGACTGGAGCGAAGAGCGTTACTACCACTGGCTGCTGCAGCGCCGCAATATGCTGCGCGCGGAATATTGTGCCAAGCCCCTGCCAGTCAATATCGATCTGTTTATCGCTCGAGAACGCCCTGAGCAAGAAGGTGTATTTGATCCTTACTTGGCATGGGATGAAGTGTTACCACGCAGCGCGATTGAAGTGAGCTACCTTGACGGTTCGCACTATGAGTTATTGGTCGAGCCGTATGTCAGTGGCACTGGGCGCGCGCTGTCACAAGCGCTGGCTAAACGGGTTGCGACGTCGTCATCGCTAACGCCTACCGGCGGTCATGATGCAATCATCAAACTGCAGCCAGGTAGAGCAGGGGCAGCGCAGGTGTTTTGCATTCCGGGCGCAGGCGACAACGTCTTTAGCTTGATGGATTTGGTCACCCAACTGGATGATTCACTGCAAGTGTATGGTATTCAGCCTCGCGGTTTGTGGGGCGCAGAGCCGCCACATAGCCAAGTGAGTGCGGCGGCCAAATTCTATCTTGATGCGATGCAAGCGCAGCTAAGCGGCGCGCCGCTGCACCTTGTCGGTCATTCATTTGGCGGGTGGGTCGCGCTTGAGCTTGCTAACCAACTCGAAGCGCAAGGTATTGCGGTCGCGTCATTGACCTTGGCTGATTCACGCGTCCCAGAGGCACAGGTGCAAGAATACAGTGACGTCGAGGCATTGATGAAATTGATTGGGCTATTTGAAATGCAGGGCAGCGCGCTGCACTTAACTCAAGAAATTCTCGAAAGCCTTGAGCCAAACGAGCGACTTCGCCGACTGCAACAGAGCCTTATCAGCCAAAAGCTGATGCCAGCTAACCTTAACTTACAAACTGTGGCGGGAATTTATCGCGTGTTTGCGCGCAATATTCGCACGGGCTATTCGCCAACGCGAGTGCCAATCACTCAAGTGAGTTTGCTATTGGCCAGCGACAGTGAGCGAGGTGAGAAGTGGCAATCCTTGATTGGGCATCTTCATATCGAACAGGCCAAGGCCAACCATGTGATGTTGCTTAAAGGCGAACATGCCAAACAACTGGCCAAGCTGATTAAGGCTTAAGCGCTGATATTGCCGCGCCAGCGCGGCGTGTAATTTGAATTAGTACGGCGAGTGACAAGCACCGCCGTGCGATGGATAAACACCGGAGTAAAGATGTTTCAATCCATTCTCGTTCGTTTTAAATGGCCGATTTTGGCGGCCACTGTGTTCAGCGTTATTGGCGCTGTAGCGGGCATTGCGATGCTCAAAATTATCACCCTGCAACTGAGTAAAATTGGTGAGCAACACAGCGTAAGCGGCGCGGATTTCGCGTTGTTTGTGGTTGCAGTGGTCGCGATATTGTCGTTTGGTTTGGCTTCGCGTTATTTACTCGCCAAACTCAGCGCCCAAGTGGTGTATGAGTTTCGCGACCAATTAGCCAAGCGTTTGTTGTGTACCGATTACGCCGCGATTGAACGCCTCGGTGGGCACCGCATTCTTGCAGCGATGAAAACCGATGCTTCCAAGTTGTCGGCTGGGCTTTTGATCATGCCGGGCTTTATCTACAGCTTGGTGACCGTGCTATTGTGTCTTGGCTATATGATGTTCACATCGATGTCGCTATTTGGCATTGTGTTTGTGCTGATTAGCGCCATCATCTTGCTGGCGAAATCGATATTGACCATCGGGCTGCGCTACTATCAAGCGCTGCGCCAAGATGAAGATGAACTGTTTAGCGGTTTAACCACTTTGGTTCAAGGCGTTAAAGAACTCAGCATCAATACCAAGCGCCGCCGCTTTGTGTACCGCAACATTTTGTTGCCTAATTTTGCCAATATTCAGCAGCGCAGCATTCGCGTGTCGGTCATTTTCACCATGCTCAATAGCATGGCATCGACGCTGGTGTTTTTCGTGATTGGGGTGATCGTGTTCGGCTCGGCGCTGTATTGGCAAGATGTGCCGAACGAGGCGGTGATGAGTTTTGTACTGACCATTTTGTATATGATCAACCCGATGGAAAGTATCATCAGCGCGTTGAACCAGCTCAGTGATTTTGCGGCTTCGTATCGCAATATTCAACGCTTAGAACTCGCCAGTGATGCGCATTTCGAGCAGCGAATCGACACTCAACGCTCGCGCGCTATCGCCCGCGATTGGCAGCGCTTATCGATTGAAGCGGTGAGTTTTCAATACCAAACCGATGGCAGCGACGATTACCAATTTGCCATCGGCCCAATCAGTACTGAGCTAAGGCGTGGCGACGCGGTGTATTTAACCGGTGGTAATGGCAGCGGTAAATCAACATTCGCCAAGTTGATACTTGGGCTGTATCAAGCCACGGATGGGCAAATTTGTCTTGATGGCACAGACGTATCACAAGCTGCGTTTATCGATGAGTATCAGGATTTGTGCTCGGCGATATTTTCCGATTTTCACTTGTTTGAACATGTGCTGGATGACAGTGGCGAACTGGCGGATGATAACGCGATAGCGCAGCATCTCACTGCGCTTGAAATGGCGCACAAAGTGACCAGTCACGGTGGGCATCTATCATCGATTGCTCTGTCGCAAGGGCAGAAGAAGCGTTTGGCGCTGGCGATGTCGTATCTTGAAAATACGCCGATTTGTCTCTACGACGAATGGGCCGCGGATCAAGACCCACGTTTTCGTGAGTTGTTCTACAGCGAAATCATTCCCGAGCTGAAAAGGCAAAATAAATTGGTGCTGGTGATTACTCACGATGACAAGTATTTCCACCTTGCCGATCAACTGCTGCGCTTTGAGCAAGGGCAGTTAGTTGAAGATCTACGCCCGCAAACGGCGAAAGCGCTTATTGCTTAAAGATAAATCGCGCTTAGATGATAAATGACGGCGGCTAAGTCAATCGACTTAAGCCGCCGTTTTTCTGCATTCGCGTTTTTGGTTTTGGCTAAGTTGGTCTTTAGGTCAATTCGTACTTTGAATATTCAAAATTGGTGTCTATTTACTGCGCGAAATATTTTACTGTGAGAAATGTTGCGTTTATGCTGATTGGCGACGCCGCTTAATAAGCGTATTTGCAGGCTTTTATTCAACAAGTAACTTATTGAGCGTCGATGAATAATCTCATTCGTTGGGGGTGAACGCTGCCAACAAATATAATGACCATAGAGGCTGAAATGGAACTTAGAGCATTTGAAAAGGACGACTACGCATTACTTATCGATTGGATTGATTCGGACCAATTGAATTATCTATGGGGCGGGCCTACTTTTCAGTTTCCACTCGATTATGACCAAATTAACCAGCACTGTTTAAAAGCTGAAGTGTTGCCGTTTGTTTGCGTCGTCGATGGCAAAAATGCCGGTTATATTGAGCTATTTAAAGTCGCCGATGGGCATTATCGTATTTGCCGAGTCTTTGTTGCCAATGACTTTCGCGGCCGTGGGGTTTCAAAGCCAATGTTAAAACAACTGATGGAACTGGCTAAGACACAATACAGTGCTCATCTGCTGTCGTTGGCGGTGTTTGCGCATAATGATGTGGCGAAACATTGCTATCAGTCTTTGGGTTTTGAGGTTACGTCAGAGGAAGCGGGGACTCGCTCGTTTGCTGGTCAGGCTTGGCGGCTGTTAAAAATGGAAAAGTCGGTATAACCATGATTTAGCTTGTGTCACCTTTGGCGTCTTAATTTCAGAGGAAATGGAGAGTTCGTGGAATACTGTTTGAGAAAAGCGCAGCAAAGCGATTTGGAATTTCTGCTTGATTTACGCGAAGCCACGATGGGCGGCTATATCAGGCAACTGGGCATGTCGACCAGCAAAGAGGCGTATTTAAGCCGTATATTTTATGAGTTTGAAGCAGCACAAATTGTTGAAGTCGACGGTATTGCGGCAGGTCTGTTTAAAGCCAAATATACCCCTGAGAACAATGAGTGGTATTTGGTACAAATTCAAATTCATCCGAATTATCAAAATAACCAGTTAGCCAGCCGTTTAATTACCGCGCTCATCGAGCGCGCTGATACCACTCAAGCTCACATTGGTTTAAGTGTACTTAAAAATAATCCGGCCCAGCATTTATATTTAAAGCTCGGCTTTGTTCAAATTGATGAAAACGACCATGAATATATTATGCAGCGCCGTTATTCGTCACCTCACTAAAGTGAAAATGAAAATAATAGCCTCATCAAATAAATGACTTAACCACATACCATTCATCATTTAAGCGCTAATCTCTTATTAAGAACATCTTATTTTCTGCCGCATATTCAAAGCGATACAAATCACAATAATCATAAGGAGTGACTTGGATGATGGAATCCAAAGTTTTTGAGCGTACCAGTAATGGCGAACAAGAAATCAGCCCGAGGCTGTATAACCTAACCATAGGGGCAACACTCTGTTGGGGCTTTTTGGTCAACTGGTTAATGGTTGACAATATTTCGGTTGAATCAATATTAGCTATCCACCCTTTGGCCTTTATTATTGGCTACTTCGCAAGTTGTTTTCTAGGCGTATTTTTGTTTAGAACTTCTTCAAACGCTTTCGTCAGCTTTATTGGTTATAACTTAGTGGTGGTGCCATTTGGTTTAATCATCAACTTGGTGGTGTCTAATTACGATTCGTCAATTGTACTCGAGGCGATTCAAGTCACCGGGTTAGTCACTGTGGTGATGATGACACTTGGCACCCTGTTCCCCGCATTTTTCCAGCGTATTATCGGCGCATTGACCATTGCGTTATTGGTGGTGATTGTGGTTGAGGTGGTGCAAGTGTATTTCCTAGATATTCATCAACAGTGGATAGACTGGGCGGTGGTGATGATTTTCTGTGGTTACATTGGCTACGATTGGGGACGCGCAAACCAAATTCCAAAAACGGTAGACAACGCTATCGACAGCGCCGCCGCGTTATATATGGATATTATTAACTTGTTTATTCGCATTTTAAGAATATTAGGGCGTAAATAGGTCGCTAAAATTCAGTGTGGTGACATTGAGTTGTTTGAGCGCAATAATAGAGGGCCAGTAGGCCCTTTATTATTGCGCTCATATAACTCTATCGATGAAAAGAGCGCGCCAAATCCGTATTGACGAAAATATGCATATCGCTAAGCAACAAGTAACCAATCACTGTCGAGCACGTTGGTCGATATTGTGTAGCTTGCATCATCGTAAGTGACTGTAACAGTGTAGTGATTGTTAGATGTTTCGGTTGCAGTGATGGAGTCATAGTCATCACTGAATTCAAGTAAAATATCATGGACGCCTAAATTCTCATTTTCAGCCAGTTGTTCTTCGCTTATCGTCAATGTAATAACGTCTTCATCACTCGTGTTGGTGATGTATTCAATGTTGCTGAAATCTAAATCTGCGGTGTCACGATAGAGATAAATGGTGTCGTAGCCTTCACCTCCGTCGACATAACGCACTTGGCTGCTACTGGCTGCTTCTGCCAGAGAATATTGGAAAAGATCGTTACCCATGCCTAAGTCGACGGTAAACTCGGTCCATTTCGAAGAGTCATCCAACTCGACTTCTTCGCCATAACGGGTCATGAAATAGCCATCGTCGACACCATCACCATCATAATCGTTGTCATCGTAGATGCCGATGAAGCATACCTCGTCATCACCGTTGCCAGTCGTCACTTCAAAGAGATTACTCCATGAACTGCCGTTACTTTTAGGGTAGATCATAATATTGTCGATATATTCAGTGCCTTCACCATCTTCATCGCCCAATGTGGTTGTGTCGATGACCCCTCGCTTTGCATAAAGCACGGTGATGTAGTCATCGAGGCCTGGATAATCAATGTATTCACCATCTTCATCTTCGTAGACTTGGCGATAGTCAGAATCGCCTTCTTCGTCGGTATGCAGGTAAATGGCGACATCGACAAAATTTTCCACTCGTATGTCGAGTGCTGTTCCTGAATCGCTAATCAGCACTTCTTTCAACCCGTCGGCATTCCACTCGGCGGTATTGACTATTGTGAGAGGATAAAAGTATCCGCTGTTAGACGTGTTATAGCCTGTGACTTGTTGGACGTAGAAATCATCGGTGTAATAACCCTCTGAATAGGTCAAGTAGTGTGAGTCTTCTTCATCCGATTCGGTGCGCTTCTCTGTGAGCATGTCACTGGTAATTTCCGTGCCGTTATCCGCGGTAAGATTGGCTGCTGAACCACTGCCATCGGTATTTGTTGTACCTACAATAACTTCCATCATGTTCTCCCTGTATGCTTATTAACCATATTTATTTTATGGTTAATGGTTTTGTGGTAGGGATGATTTTTTGACCATTTTATTGATAAGCGAAAGGTTGGATTTTAGACAATAAAGAGTTGGCAGTTGAAAGCCAAAAGACTTGGCACTTCATGGTAGGGTGCCTAGGCGCTTACTAGGCGTAAAGTGAAAAAACAGCAAGGCGAATAGAAATGCTTCGCCTTGTTCGGTTAATTTCAGAGCGCTTTAACGTTGCAGGAAAGCGTTTTTAAAAACACTCCACTAACACGTTTAACACCTCATCTTTGCTGAGCTTTTTATAGCCGTTACCGATAATGATGTTCGAGCGTGTGATTTAATTTGGGCAGCATCTCTTTACTGGCGCCAAATTCTGGGCAGTTATCGGCGAAGCAGGGTGTTTGTGCTTGATTCATCATAGCGGCAAATTGATGTGGCGAGCTTTTATCCAATGTCAGAAATCCACACCAAGCACGCACTTTACGTTAACGCAAACTTACACGGAATTAGCAAAAAGTCAGAGTGAATTTATAAACTAGTCAGCAAGAATTAATATGAATATTTACAATTGGTTAGGTTAAATAAACGTCGTTTGTTTATTTCTCGAGCAGGTCTGAAACACATTTGTTTCAGCACGCAATAACCCCTGATTAGGAAACTTTGAACATGAAAAAACTGCCGCTGATGACGTTTGCATTACTGATTGCTGCCCACACCTCAAGTACTTTTGCCGAGGTGCAAGTTAACTCGATGGCGCTAGAGCGCGTGCAATACTCGGACTATAAAGGGCTTCCACAAGAAAATGCCGAGGAAGTGCAGAAGTATCAAGATATGATGAACGAAGTGATGGAAGAAGTGGCGAAATGGCGTGAAGAACATCCAAGCGAAGAGATGTCGGATGAAGATGTGGCCGAACTGACGGATGATTATTCTGAAGAAAAATACGGTATGAGCTCTGATGAAATTGTCGAGTCGTATCAAGCCGCGCTCGATGTGACAGAAGAAGAGCAATATTAAACCTTTGCCAGCCGAGTATACTGCTGATAATTGTTTCTCTCGCCCTTAAATTTTCCATGAAAGACAAATGCTTATTTAATTCTCTACATAAGCATTTGTCTTTTTCGTTGTAACTTTCTGCTATCAAACCTTTGCTCTGTATTCCTTTCAGCGACCGCTTTAAATATGACATTGAGCCATGTAACACAGATTTTTCCAGCGTTGAATGCGGTTTAAATCTTGTTCAAAGTTATGTTTTGCGGCAATCTAATCGTTCCTCTTTATAGATAAGTCTGGTTCTCTTCGGCGGTGACTCACTTCAACGAGCGCCGTGCTCGCATATCTTGCGAACGCAGTAGGAAGCTTGTAAGGATACTGAATGTCTTTTCGTGATCGACTCCTGGCCCTAACCATTGTCTTGGTTTGGGGGGTTAATTTCGTGGTGATCAAAGTTGGGCTGCAAGGCATGCCGCCTTTGCTGTTAGCTGGGCTGCGTTTTGCGCTCGTGGCGATCCCTGCTGCGTTCTTTGTGCCGCGACCCAAATTACCATTTAAGTGGCTGGCCTGTTATGGCTTGACCATCAGCTTTGGTCAATTTGCCCTGCTATTTTGGGCGTTAAAAGTCGGTTTGGCCGCAGGGCTTGCATCACTGCTTTTGCAAGCCCAGGCGTTTATTACGCTGGCGTTTGGCGCGCTACTGCTGCGCGAAAAAATTCAGCGCCACAATTTGATTGCCGTGGTCATTGCCGGGATCGGAATTGTGATTTTGGCGGCGGCCCAAGGCCACGCAGCCACGTCATTAACCGGTTTTACCTTGGTGCTGATTTTAGGCGCCGCCGCGTGTTGGGCGCTGGGTAACATCACCAATAAAGTCATCATGCAAAATTATGCGGTGCCGACCATGTCGCTGATTGTGTGGAGCGCTTTTATTCCTATGCTGGCATTTTTGGCCGCGTCTTGGTGGATTGAAGGTGAAACTGTGGTCATCAGCGCGCTACGCGGTATTGAATGGCATAATCTGTTTTCGATTGTCTATCTATCGTTTTTGGCGACCATCGTTGGTTATGGCGGTTGGAGTTATCTACTGAGCCGTTATCCAACCTCGCTGGTGGCACCGTTGTCGCTGCTGGTGCCCGTGTTTGGCTTGCTCAGTGCTTGGGTGTTGCTGGGAGAAAGCTTAAGCGGGCTGCAAATTTTTGGCGTGGTAGTGGTTGCCATAGGCTTGGTGATCAATGTGTTTGGTAAAATCTGGTTTAGCCGTAAGGTGGTTGCCGATAAAGCAGTGACCGAATAGCGCCGAGTCGCTTGGCGATGACGTAGTGAACATCTGCTGCTATTGCAGCAATAAAGCCTAGATAAAAAGAGTGAAAGCAAGCCTAGCCGTTCACTCTTTTTTTATGTTCGAACTTGGCAAAATAGTCCTTTTATTGTGGTCTTTAAATCATTATTGGTGATTATTATTGATTGAAGTCACATTTATAAAACGATTGTCTACCGCATTTTTGTTTTCTTTTGTTTTCCTGTTTTTTGTTTGAATAATGTCCCACCAATTCCTGCCAGACTTCCTAGAATGGCTTTCAACAACAGGGTGGGGCAAGCATGTACAAAGAACAACGCCAAGAAAGAATCATTCAGTTATTGCGCCAGCAAGGGCAAGCCAGTGTGACGTTTCTGTCTCAACAATTAGCAGTAACCAAAGAAACCATTCGCACCGATTTGGCTAAATTACAACGCGATGGTTTGGTGGTTAGACACCACGGCGGCGTCTCTTTGAAAAAGCATCTGATGCAAAATGAGCTATTGCAGGATGACAACCTCGACATTAGCCATTTAATGCCAACCCATTACCGAACGCATTCCGTGCATCATCAAAAAGGAGCAGCAAAGGATATGGTGGGAAAAGTTTGTGTGTTTGGCTCTTTTAACGTCGATATTGTCGCCAAAGTAGACCGTTTCCCGAAAAATGGTGAAACGTTAATAGCCAAAGAAACCACATTTGGTCCCGGCGGTAAAGGTGCGAACCAAGCGCTGGCGGCTCATTCGGCAGGCGCGCGAGTTCACTTCGCCACGAAAGTGGGTAAAGACCAGTTTAATCAATTCGCCAAGAATCATTTTGACAGCAGCGGCATGGAGTCTTTCTCCATCTATGAAGCCGCTGATGCCACAACCGGCAGCGCGGTAATTTACGTCAACGATGCCGGCGAGAATTTCATTGCGATTTGCCCGGGGGCAAACCAAACCGTAAGTGATGTCGAAGTGGCGGATTTAATGCCATTTTTGCGCGAATCGAAAGTGTTGTTGGTGCAGCTTGAAAATAACTTCGATGCTATCGATGGCGTGATGAAGCTGGCGAAAGGGCTCAATATTCAAGTGATTTTAAACCCAGCGCCGTACGCGCCCGAGGTTGATACCTTTATCGCCAACGCCGATATCATTACGCCGAATGAAACCGAAGCATCGCAAATCTCAGGTGTGGAAGTGATCGACATTGAATCGGCCAAACAAGCGGCGCAAGTCATTCATCAGCGCGGCGCCAACAACATCATTATTACCATGGGCAAACAAGGTGCGCTGCTGTTTGATGGCGAGCAGTACTCGCATATTCCGTCTTATAGCGCAGTGGCAGTCGACACCACAGGTGCTGGTGATGCGTTTAACGGCGCGTTGGCGGCATCGCTGGCGAAAGGCAAAAATCTTGCCCAATCCGCACTGTATGCCACCGCGTTTGCCTCGCTGGCCGTGGAGCGCGAAGGCGCGGCCAATATGCCCAATAATTCGCTAGTTGAAGCGCGCATGCTTCAGCAGCAAGTGTCCATCACAGCACTTTAGTGACCCCTTTATACCCCAAGTACTTTGGGTATAAAGGCTTATTTAGGATAAGAGAATGAAATCGATCGAAGGAATTGTACCGGTAATGTTGACCCCATTTACCGAGGATAATCACATTGACTACCAGGGTTTGAAACATCTGATTGACTGGTATATCGACAACGGTGCCGACGCGCTATTTGCCGTGTGTCAGTCAAGTGAGATGCTGTTTTTGTCGCTTGAAGAGCGCGTTGAGCTGTCGAAATTTGTCGTCGATTACACCGCAGGGCGTGTACCTGTGATTTCATCTGGGCACATTTCGCCAGCGCTGGCGGATCAAATCACGGAGCTTAATGCAAATGCGCAAACTGGCGTGGATGCATTGGTGTTAGTGACCAACCGTTTGGATGCCAACAACGACGGCACCGAAGTCTTTATGCAAAACCTGACTACCTTGATGGACGCGCTGCCAGCGGACATGCCACTGGGTCTGTACGAGTGTCCGGCGCCTTATCGTCGTTTGCTGAGTGATGAAGAGATTCAATTCTGCGCGAACTCTGGCCGCTTCGTGGTGCTTAAAGATGTTAGCTGCGATCTCGATACCGTTAAACGCCGCGTTGAACTGGTCAAAGGCACGCCATTTAACATCATCAATGCCAACGCTGCTATTGCCTATGAAGCGATGCAACACGGCTCAAAAGGCTTTAGCGGCGTGTTTACTAATTTCCATCCGGATCTGTACCACTGGCTGTATCACGATGCGCAAACCGCGCCGGAATATGCTGAGCAATTGGCGTGGTTCCTGTCGCTCAGCGCAGTCACAGAGACTCTGGGTTATCCGAAAAATGCCAAAGTGTTCCATCAACGCCTAGGAACCTTTACCTCAACACACAGCCGCGTGACCGATGCGGACGTATTAGAAAAATTCTGGGGACTTGGCGTTATCCTCGACCAAATTGCAGCGTCAGCCGAATGGCATCGTAAAACTATAAAAACATTAAATTAAATCCCCGACCTGAACTGATAAAGAATATAACAGGAGTTCTCGCATGAAACGTACCCTACAAATCAGCCTTCTGACTGCCACGCTACTTGCTTCAACTGGTGCCCTGGCGGCATGGCCTGACAAACCGATTCAAATCATTGTGCCTTGGGGCGCTGGCGGTAATACCGATACGGTGGCACGCCTTGTTGCTGAAGGCTTGCAAGAGCAACTTGGTGTGAACGTCAACGTTATCAACCGTACTGGCGGCGCTGGTGTGGTTGGTCACGACGCGATCGCAAAAGCCAAAGCCGATGGCTACACCTTAGGTGTGGCAACGGTGGAAATTGCCATGATGCGTCACCAAGGCATGACCAAACTAAGCTATGAAAACTACACGCCAATCACACGCTTGGCAGTGAACTTGGGCGGCATTCAAGTGGGCGCCGATTCTAAGTTCGAAAACATTCAACAGCTGACCGACTACATCAAGCAGAACCCAGGCAAACTTAAAGCATCGGGCAGCGGCTTGAACTCTGGTTGGCACCTTAACCTAATTGGTATGCTGGATGCGATGGGCGTACCGACCAATTCGGTCACTTATGTTCCGTCTGAAGGTTCGAGCTCGGCGTTAATGGAGCTGGTTTCTGGCGGCATCGACTTCACCACATCGTCACCGGGCGAAGCGAAAAGCATGGTCGAAGCGGGCATGGTGAAAAACCTTGCCACTATGGCGGAAACCAACACCGGTCTTTACAAAGACATTCCGGTGTTCCAACAAGCCACGTCATACAAATATGCGTTTTCAACTTGGAACGCGTTAGTCGCGCCAGCGGGCATTCCAAAAGAGGTGCAAGACAAGTTGGTTGCGACCATGCAAAAAGTGTTTGCTGAAGGCAAATTGCAAAACTACGCCACTAAGCAAGGCTTTGAAGTCTACCCGCTGTACGGCGAAGAGTTAGGTGCGTTTATGAAAGCAGAAGACGCTAAGTATCAAAAGCTTATTGGCAAACTTAAATAAGTTTTCTCGGTGTCACGACCTTTCATGGGTGAAAGGAATTTCACCCATGAAAGAATACCTATAGCGCTAAGTCGCTGGAATTTTTTATGTAGGTAGCTTATGCGTTCATTACCTCTTTCCCAATTTATTATCGGCGTGTTTTCGTTGCTGATTTTGCTCACCAGTTTGAGTCAATACGGCGGTGTAAGCAGCTATGGCGCTGGTTTTATGCCGACCATTCTCAGTGCATTGTTGCTGGCGTTTACGTTGCTCGACGCTGTGATTCAACTCAAACAGCGGCGCGAAAAATGGGTGCTGAGCGGCGAAGAAGTTCGCGCTTTGGCGCTGATTATTGTCGCCATTGGCCTGTTCACCGCGCTGATTTCTTATTTAGGCTTTTTGATTTGCGCGGCGCTGTTACTGTTTGGCTTGATGAGCCTGCGTAATCCGAAAAAACTGCTGATGAATGCGGTGTACGCCGTGGTGTCTTCGGCGGTGATTTATTATGTGTTTGGCCAAGTGCTGATGGTGGCGCTGCCACAAGGCTTTTGGTCTTAGGAGTTAAGTATGTCAGTCATTATTGAAGCGTTTCAGTATATCGATCTTAACTCGATTTTAGCGGTTATTGCTGCGGGTCTGTTTGGTTTAATCGTCGGTTCAATTCCGGGATTAACCGCGACCATGGCGGTGGCATTGATGGTGCCGTTTACCTTTTTCATGGACCCGATTCCCGCCTTGGCGTTGATGATCTCCATTGGTGCATCCTCGATTTACGCCGGTGATATTCCCGGCGCGCTGCTGCGCATTCCGGGCACACCCGCTTCGGCGGCGTATGTGGCCGATTCCAACGAATTGGTTAAGCAAGGCAAGCTTAACCGTGTGCTTGGTATTGGGCTAACCAGTTCTGTGATTGGCGGCCTTATTGGCGCCTTGATCTTGATGCTCGCAGCGCCAGCGCTGGCGAAATTTGCCCTCAAGTTCAGCTCGTATGAATACACTTGGTTGTCGCTGCTCGGTTTAACCTGTGCAACACTTGTGGTGGGTAATCAGCCGCTTAAAGGCATGGTGACCTTGTGTTTAGGTTTGCTTTTGGCCTGTGTCGGTTATGACCAAATCACTGGCGTGCCGCGCTTTACTTTTGGTCAAGTGAGTATGCTACAAGGGGTGAGCTTTATTCCTGCCATGATAGGTCTATTTGCGATTTCTGGTGCCATCGAATACTACGCTGGCAGAATTTCCAATAACAAGCAGGATGTGATTCCAACCCAATCAAGCTTTAACTTGTTTAAAGGCGTATCAAAAACCATGTGGCGCTATAAGTTCAATATCTGCCGCAGCAGTGTGCTTGGTACTTTGATTGGTGCGTTGCCGGGCGCTGGCGCGGATATCGCTGCGTGGATCTCCTACGCCTTGTCGCAAAAATTCTCCAAACATCCGGAAAAATACGGCAAAGGTTCGGAAGAGGCGATCATCGATTCATCATCGAGCAACAACGCCAGCCTAGCCGGTAGCTGGATTCCATCTCTGGTATTTGGTATTCCTGGCGATTCGGCTGCGGCGATCATTATTGGCGTGCTGTACATGAAAGATATGAACCCTGGGCCAACGCTGTTCTTGTTCCAACCGGAAAAGCTTTACGCGGTGTTCATTCTGTTCTTTATCGCCAACCTTGCGCTGATCCCGCTGGCGACGTTAGTAGTGAACTTTATCAAACGCGTAATCTTTATTGATAAAGCGGTGCTGTATCCCATCATCATTATTTTCAGTACCGTGGGCTCGTTTGCCATCAACAACTCCTTGTCATCGATTGTGGTGATGCTGGTGATGGGTGTGGTCGGTTATTTGCTGCAACGCGCGGAATACCCAATTTCGCCAATCATTTTGGGTATGATTTTGGGGCCGATGCTGGAGAAAAACTTGCTCTCTTCAATGATTAAATCCGATGGCAGTTTGCTGGCGTTTGTTGAGCGCCCGGTGTCTATGGTGCTTGCGAGTTGCTTTGCCTTGGTGGTGGTATTGCAAATTCGCTCGGTGGTGAAATCTTTCTCTCCGGCGAAAAAGTTCGCAACCGAGTCATAACTCAATCGCTTTGATAAGCCCTCAATTTTGGAAGTAAATTGAGGGCTTTTTCATGGCCGGAATATGCTATGGTGAACGGCTGTGTTCCTCGCTTGTGCTTAGTATGTATAAAACGACGCTTGATCAATGGCTTGTGTTCAAAACTGTCGCCGAACAAAAAGGCTTTTCCGCCGCGGCCAAAAGCTTAAATCGCAGTCAATCGACCATTAGTTATTCGATAGCCAAATTGCAAGACCAACTTGGCTTGCAGTTGATTGAGGTGCAGGGTAAGCGCTGCGAATTGACTCTGGCTGGGCGCAATTTGCTCACCAAAGCGAAAGTGGTGCTGAGTGGGCTTGAAGCGCTTGAACAAACCGCCAGTTATCTTGCTGGTGGCGTGGAGTCAAACTTATCGCTGGCGGTCGACAGCATTTTTCCTAAGCCACTTTTGTTTGCCGCCATTCGCCGTTTTAGTCAGCACTTTCCCCATACTCAAATTGATATCGAAGAGTCTTTTCGCTTGATGCCGGCCGATGGCAGTCATCACGATATGGCGATCACTGTGTCACAAGGCGGTATGACGCCGGGGCCAAAGTTGGTGGATGTGACGGTAATCCCGGTTGCCCATCATCAACACCCGGTGTTTGGACAGTATGAGGATGAAATCGAAAAGTCGGCGCTCGCCAATTTTAAACAGATCTTCTATCAAAATTTTCAGCGTCAAGAGCGAGAGCAGTTGGCGAATGTGCCGCATCAAATTTGGTCAGTGCAGTCGCTGGGGTCGGCCATTGCCGCGATTGACGCCAAACTTTGCTATGGCTGGCTGCCTCGCCATCATGTGCAAAGCCATCTCGATAGTGGCAAGTTTCGGCAAATCGCGATCAAAGCTATGCCACCTAGCCTCATTTCGCTTTATCTGGTTGAAAATAAAGTGACTCACAAAGGCCCGGCGTTTGAGTTTTTTCGCCAAGTGCTGATGGAAAGCTGCGTATCACCCAATGATGTTGTGTGATTTTCTATCGAAATTATCGATTAATTATGGCGATAATTTGAATTTATAAATCGAATTTTTCCATGTTAGTTTAGTGCTGCATTCGAACTAACATGAGAATTTTTTGATGAAATCGACTCTAACGACTTTGATGAGCAGCGTGGTGATTGGCGGTGTATCCATGGCTGCGCAAGCGGCAGACAACACGGAACTTCACGGCTATACCGAGGGCGCCGAGGTGATGGCAGCAGTGACGCCAACTCAGGATAAGCTCAATAGTATCTCTGGCATTATTTATTCTCAAATCAAGCAGCCGCTGAAATATCGTCAGCTACGTATGTCGGTTATTTATCCACAAAACAACGACTTAAAACCAGCGATCGTCTATTTTCCGGGCGGCGGTTTTATTTCCGCAGAGCACGATAAATACCTGCAAATGCGCGTCAAGTTGGCAGAAGCGGGCTATGTGGTTGCGGCTGCCGAATATCGCACGGTTCCAGATACATTCCCAGCCCAAGTCGAAGATGGTAAGGCGGCGGTGCGTTATCTGCGCGCTCACGCTGAGCAATTTGGCATCGACCCAGAGCGCATCGGTGTACTTGGTGATTCCGCTGGCGGTTATATGTCGCAAATTGTTGCGACCACCAATGGCGAAACTCAATACGACAAGGGCGACTTTTTAAACCAGTCGTCAGATGTTCAAGCGGCGGTCACCATTTATGGTATCTCGAACCTTGCCAACATTGGCGAGGGTTTTTCTGAGCAGGTTCAGCAGGTACATGCTTCGCCCGCGGTAACTGAAGCCTTGATTGTTAACGGCCCGGCATTTGCGACGTCAAAAGGTTCCAGCGTCTTGGATACGCCGGAAAAGACTCGCGAAGCGAGCCCGATTGGCCATGTTGATGGTAACGAACCGCCGTTTTTAATCATGCACGGCAGCAGCGATACATTAGTGTCGCCACAGCAAAGCGTGCAGCTATTCCAAGCGCTCAAAGAGCAAAAGCAAGATGCGGAATATGTGCTAGTGAAAGGCGCTCAGCACGGCGATATCACTTGGTATCAACCAAAAATCATCACCAAAGTGGTCGAGTTCTTTAAGCAAAAACTCGGTGCGCCGAAGAAAAATCAAGCCTCAAGTAAGGCGCAAAGCTCAAATTTATAATGGTGATTTCTATCTATCTTAACCAACAAAGCCCGCTCGATAGAGCGGGCTTTTTACGACGATGGATTCAAATCTTGGGGGGATTTAATGATTCGCAGCGATCCACATGCCATTTTTATAGTGGCTAATTTTCTGGGAATCGTCGATGTGATACAGGAATAACCAGCCGTTGTTGACCAGAGACGCAACGTCAGCGTGTTTGGCCATAATCCCTTCAATCGCCGATTGTGGCGCTTGAATAAACACGCTCAAGCGCACCGGTTGGTGGCGATAGTGTTTGCCATCATGGACCGATTGTTCAGACAAACCGATACGCAAGTCACCACCGTTGCCCTCAAATACACCGATATGTCCGCCCACCACGTTATGTAAGAGCTTATTGCCGCTGCCAAATTTTTCAGGTGAGGTGACGGAGGCGTAATATTGCAAGTTAATCCAGTTCATCACCAACAGTGGCGCGGTGAGAATCTTCTCTAATTGGCTGAATTGTAAGTCCTGATCGGCATGGTATTCATGCAAAAACGCCCGCCCGGCAAAATCGAGATTGCGGGTTAGATTGCGCGGCGCGATAAACACGCCGGCATTATTACACAATCCCCATTCTGGTCGCATTTGCGCCCAGTTAGTGGCTCGCTGGTTAAAGAAGCGCTTGAGGTCAGCATTGGTTGGCGAGCTTGGCGCGGCAAATTGCTCGGCGCGATTTTGGCGTGCGGTGTGACTGGCCGCAATAATGGTTTTACGCCAATCGGCGCTTGGCGCGTCAAACACCGTAAAGTCATCGGTCGTGGTGTTGTGCAGCGCGGCGTAAAACTTTGTGTCTTGTGGAATTTGGACGTCAAACTGCGGCATTTCGCGACGTACCTCTGGATCATTGAGTAGCGACGCCAAGACTTTTACGTTCACTTCGCCACTTTGTCCGCCACAAGCGCCGCAATCAAGGCTCGACGAGGTGTGGTTATTGCAGGTTTGGCTACCGTGGCCGGTTAATAGCACCACGTTGGCAAGGCGTTTGGCAATCCCCATCGCGGTTAAAATGCCAGCGCCAAGTTCGGCTTTTTCGGCAGCGCTTAATAAGGTCTGCTGACGTTTAAGCTGCCAAGTCTCATTATTACGTAAATCTTTATTGACGGGGTTTTCAGTGCCGTGCTGCATGACCACCCGTTTAAACAAGCTGACCAACTTAAGCAGTCCGCCGGCTTCGACCATACCAAGGTTGGACGACGGCTTATCTAAGCTGTTTTGCCAGCCCAGTTTAGTCAGACGCAGCCAACGTTCTGGCTGCATGCGAGTTTGCTGCGCGATTAAATCTGGTGCCAGTAAGCCCGGCAGTTGCGGGCGTAAAATACTGCCATCGTGGTTTTGATAGGCGATAGGAATACCAAAAAAGCCCGCAAAGCCGATGGTTTCAATATCACTGCCTTGCGCTTCCAATGCGCGGCGCATCGGTTCTGAACGCACATCGATGCAAAATACCGCCTGCATTGCTGGCCGAGTATTTAGCTTACTCGGTTTCACGGCCTGAACTTGGTCAATCCAAGGGCGCTTTACACTGATTTCCAACGCGCGTTGCCAAACCCACATTGGGGCTAGGTTCTGCTTGGCAAGAAAATACAGCTGGTTAATATTGCGCGCTTGATGGCTCAGCGCTTGGTTAATACGCTTGGCAATCTGAGGTTGATGCTGCGTTAGCCACATCATCAGAACTTTGTCCCACGCCAGTAAAATTGTGGTTAAGCCAAGGGTGTGTGACAAACTGCTTGGCTGCTTGGCAAGCGTCGCCTGCCAATCAAGCCAAGATTGCCAACCCGCCCAGCCAGACAATTGCTGCAGTGACCCGCGCATAAAGGCATCGCAGCCGGATTGGTCATGCCAGGTGGTTTGCCAAGTTTCGGCACTGGCATCCAGAGTGTCTAACAATGATGTCGGCAGTTGCTGAAAGTAGGGCAGCAGGTCCACACCCAGCAGTGTTTTCATGCCTTTGTCACGGCAGATGACTTCCAGCCAGCTTTGATAGAGATGTTCGCCATCTTTGCCAGATGCATCAAAGCGCTCCGGATACAGGTGATAGAGGGCGATAAATTGGCTGACTTGCTGCACTATCTCTTGCGCCCAACTATGACCTTGAGGGGAAGGGATTTCTTCGTCCATCAACATAGCCAAGGTTTTCCAACGCATTAGGCTGGGCTGCGCGCGCTTGAGATCTTCCACCACTTGTTCAAAACTGAGCGGCGATTTCAGTTCTTCAAGCGCTTGTTGAACATGTTCAGGCTGAATTTGCTGATTCCACAATTTTTGAAAATAACTTTTAGGCATCAAGCTGGTTTCACCGCAAATCACCGCTTGTTCAGCAAAGGTGGTCTCGATGGAACGATGACGTTGCGGCCACCACGGATTAACCGCGATGGATTGGTCAAGCGGCCAAGCTGGCGCTATCGAGGCGGAAACCGATTTGGCAATGTCGAGATAAGGTATTTGGGTTTGTTGTTCAATCATTATTTTGCCTCCGGTTTGGTTTGCCATTGCGCATTTTGTAATTCAAGCAGTGATTGACTTGGCCACCACTTCAGAGTCAGGCGCGTTGCCCATTCATCGAGATAGGCTCCGGCGTTAAGGTAAATAAACAATCGTTTGACCCAGCCGACGTGCGGCCAGTATTGCAGTGCCATCGACAGCGCAAACAAGCTGACAAACAGCAGCGCGACAAAGCTATCTGCGATGAGATTGAGTGGCGTATCTAAGCCAATCAACTGCGCCAAAGCGTGTTTGGCACTGGTATAGAGGGTTAACAGGGCGGCAGCAAACACCAAGGTGATTGTGATGCGCGGTAAGCTGGCTCGGTCCCAGCGCGTGACGCTTGGCAAAATGAGTGAGCTAAGCGCAAACCATACCAAGATGGTGGCGGCGAGGCTGGTCATTACCGCAAAGTGCCACTGTGCAAACGTCAGCATTATCAGGGACAGAGTCAGTGCGATACTCCAATGGCGAACACGCGGTTTGACTTCGCCGGCGAGTTTTGCGGCCAAGTAGTGATTGACGGTATTGCCGCTATTAAGAAATGAATAGGCTTTGTAGAACGAGTGGGCAAACAAGTGCAGCAGCGCCATTTCATAAAGGCCAAGTGCGATTTCAACTAACATCAGTCCCATTTGCGAGCTGGTTGACCAAGCCAATTTCACTTTGATTGAAATGCGCGTGGTGCTAACCAATCCGGCAATCACTGTACTGAGCCCAGCAAAGACAATGAGCACGCCACAGGCGATCGAACTTGAGGCCAAAACCGGGGCGAAGAAAAGTAGTAATATTCCACCAAGGTTAACAATGCCAGCGTGAAGCAGCGCCGATACAGGCGTTGGCGCTTCGACGACTTGAATCAACCAGCCATGAACGGGCAGTTGAGCACATTTTATCAGCGCGACGATGGCCAGCAGGATGGCGGCGCCTTGCAATTCAGGGCTATGTGAGTTGAGCGAAACTTGAGTGATGATGTCGCCGATGTAAGGTGTATCGAATGTGACGTACAGCAGCATGAAGGCCGCCGCCAGTAACAGTTCGCTAAAACGGGCCAAAAGGAATTTTTTGTGCGCGGCAAGTTGAGCACGAGGGCGGGTTGGATAGAATAAAATCAATCGGTTAAGACATAAACTGACACTCACCCAAGCACACCAGAACAGCAACAGATGATTGCTGATGATCACCAAAATCACAGAGCAAATGGTCATGGCTAGCGAACGTAGAAAACGCCCGCGATCGATTTCACCCGCAAATGCCACCCAACTATAACGAACAATGGTGAACCCAAGTATGGCAATCAAACCGAGCAACATCAGTTTGAGCGGGGTAACTAAAAACACAGACAACATGACCAACCTCACATTTAAAATTATGACGAGTATTGTGAAATTTAGTTACAGTTAAGTAAAATATATAATAATTAACAAACCATTCTATTTTGGAGAACTATGAGTCGACTTAACTATCATCATCTGTACTATTTTTGGCAAGTGGCTAAGCAAGGAAATTTAACCCAAACGGCGCAAAAGCTACATATTTCCCAGTCGGCACTTTCCTCGCAAATCAAACAGTTAGAACAAAGTTTGAATGTTCAGCTGTTCATTCGCAAAGGCCGTAGTTTGGCGCTGACAGAAAGCGGTTATCACGCTCTGAGTTACGCCGATGAAATATTCAAAAATGGTGAAGAGCTGGAAACGCTTCTGACCAGTGGTAAAGCATTACCTGGCGCGACGATTCGTATCGGGATTTTATCTACCATTTCCCGTAACTTTATCGAGCAATTTATTCAGCCACTTATCAATCAAAACGACTGCCGTTACACCTTGCAGTCAATGAGTCAGACCGGTTTGTTAACCGCGCTTGGCGAGTTGCAACTCGATATGGCGCTGACCAATATTCCGGTGCGTGGGTCGAATAAACAGAACTGGCAAAGCCGCGTATTGGCACGTCAGTCGGTAGCGATTATTGGCCCGCCAGGACTTGAGTTGGGGCAGGACTTAACCAATGGTTATCGCCAGCAGCGTTGGGTGCTGCCATATGGCGAAAACCCGCTGCGCTCTGCGTTTGACGCCTTTGCTGCCCAGTATCAACTGCAGCCAGAAATCATTGCTGAATCGGATGATATGGCGATGCTGCGTTTGCTTACTCGCGATACTGGCGCACTGGCGGTGATGCCGGAAGTGGTGGTTAAAGATGAACTCGACCAAGGAATGTTGAAAAGTTATATGTTACTTCCAAATGTCTACGAGAATTTCTATGCGGTGACGGTGAAACGGCGAGTTGTGCATCCGAAATTGGATATGCTGATCAGGCCGCTGCGCTAAACATTTGCTAATAAAGTGACGAAAAAAGCCTACAGTTTTTCTGTAGGCAAACACACAAGTACGAGAATTTTGAACTTCTACGCTGTATTCACCTTGGCTGTATTCACCGGCAGGATGAGCTTTGCATCATGGCAATGTCGCATGACACAAATGTGTCGTATTGATGAAAGAGCAGTGAATTCCAAGGCTACTCCTACTAATGGTACGTTTAAGATACGTAGGCATCGGATTGGCGAAACGTATCTTTTAGCGTGCGTTTGTAAGTAATTGCGCGCGCAACTGTTCACGGCGCAGTTCCAAGATCTCATCTATCAACGTCTGTTTGGCTTGAATTCCAAAATGGGTGGCGTATTTCTTTATTTTCGCGACTTCATCCGCGTGTAATGTATAGACGTGTTGCTTGAGGTAGCGCTGAGCTTCTCTCTTAATCAGCCCTTGGTTTTGCAGCAATCTTATGATTTCGGCATCTAAGCGAGATTGTGCCATTACGAAGTCAATGTCCTGGTTGGTGAGGCAGTTGCGTCGCAAATTAGCAAGCCAATATGACAGTTAAGTGAAAATGCATTAGTTAAACAATGTTTTAGGTTAACAACGCTCTAGGTAAACAATTGTCTAATTAAACAATGCACTAGGTAAACGATGGCATTGCGCAAACAAAATAATTAAGGCGCTGATAACCGCGCCTTAATCATCTAAATAAAGCTTGAAAGTGAGTGCCTAGGGCCAAGCACGTTTTTTGCTTCCGCCGCTGGCTTTGATAAGCTCCATGGTTTTTTTCGACTGATCTTCAATTGAGCGAAGTCGTTGATTAACCGTATCTTGGAACTCATGTTGTTCATGCTCAAACTGATCCACAGCGGGTGCCGCCGGAGACTGTAATTTGTACACCAATTGGACTAGCTGTTTGTTTTGTCCTTCCAAGGCGTTGACCTTGGCGAGCAGCTCTTTGATGGTGCCGCTTTGTTCCGTGAGTTTGGATTCGATACTGTTAAATGCTTGAAGTATTTGCCCAATATTTTGTTCTGCCATTAAGACTCCCAGTTGCGCTAGCCAAAAGTAACTAAAGTATAGGCGATGGTTTTGAGTTTATGATTTCTATCGAACGTTTGATGCTAGCCAATGTTGAGCGAGGCTTCTCTTGACTGAAACTCAAGGCACTTTTTGTGGCGGATCTTGTGATTTGCGCAGCTAACTTTTGGTATTTTGTTTATCTTAAGTCGTGAGCATTCTGTGCGGACACAATATTTAACGGCCATTCATGTGGCTGAGAGAGGGGAAATTCATGTCAGAACAATGGGCTTTAGTGGGTGATATCGGCGGTACCAACGCGCGTTTGGCGCTGTGTGATTTGCAATCGGGAGAGGTGAGCCATGCGCAAACTTACTCTGGCGCCGAATATGACTCCTTGCAGGCGGTGATTCTAGATTATTGCGCTCAGCAGCCTCAAACGCTTAAGCACGCTTGCATTGCGATTGCTTGCCCAATTACCGGAGACTGGGTGTCGATGACCAACCACAGTTGGGAATTTTCCATCGCTGAACTTAAAGCCAACTGCGGATTTGACACTCTCGAGGTGATTAACGATTTCACCGCGGTGTCGCTCGCGATACCCGTATTGCCAGACCACGCTTGTGTGCAAATTGGCGGCGGTGAAAAGCAAGCGCACAAACCCGTGGCGGTATACGGCGCTGGCACCGGGCTTGGCGTGGCGCAATTGATCCATGGCGCGGGTATGTGGCATAGCATTCCCGGCGAAGGTGGTCACGTTGATTTGCCAACTTGTAACGCGCAAGAAGATGCACTGGCGGTGTATTTACGTACCCAATTTGGCCGAGTCTCGGCAGAGCGCTGTTTATCTGGGCAAGGTCTGGTCAATATTTATCAGTTTATTGTTGCCAACCAAGGGCGCGAACCCGAGCCGTTAGAGCCAAAACAGATCACCGAGCAAGCCTTAGATAACAGCAACCCAGATTGCGTCGCGGCACTTGATTTGTTTTGTACCTTGATGGGGCGATTTGGCGGTAACTTAGCGCTCACTACCGGCGCGTTTGGTGGCGTTTACATCGCTGGCGGCATTGTGCCGCGATTCCAAGATTGGTTTGCCAATTCCGGTTTTCGCGCCGCGTTCGAGGAAAAGGGCCGCTTCAATACCTATTTGCAGCAGATTCCGGTCTACCTGATCACTCATAATGAGCCTGGGCTGCTGGGGGCAGGGACCTACATTCGCCAGAGCTTAAACTTTATTGTTGAATAAGGTTTATTTATTGAACATGGTTAATTGTTGAGTAACGTATATCAACAAATTCAAGCATCTTGATGTAAAAACACCGCCTTAAATTGGCGGTGTTTTTGATCGAGACACAAAGCGCTACTCACAGGCGGCGTGCACCTTCTCTTCGGCTTGGAAAACCATTTTTTCTTGCTGTTGAAGCTGATACATAGCGCGATAACGCCCTTGTTCAATGGTCATCAACTGGCTATGGTTGCCTTGCTCAATCAGGTGGCCTTTATCGAGCACCAAAATTCGGTCGGCATGGTGAATGGTCGATAAACGGTGCGCAACCACAATCATAGTCACGTTGCCTTGCAGTTCGTTTAGCGCGCGCTGCACCACCTGTTCGGTTTCACTGTCGATGTTGGCTGTCGCTTCATCAAGCATCAGAATCTTAGGTGATCCTGCCAGTGCTCTGGCGATGATCAATTGTTGGCGTTGTCCAGTGGATAAACGCAGCCCGCCTTCTCCAAGCTCGGTTTGATAACCGGCGCTCATTGCCGCAATCACGTCATGAAGGTGCGCTTGTTTGGCGGCGTGCTCAACGGCATCTTGAGTTAAACCTCGTCCCATATCGATGTTGTCAAACACGCTGGTTGCCAGCACAAACGGTTCCTGAGGAATAAAACCAATGCCGCTACGAATCGCGCTTTGGGTGTAATCGTTAATCGGCTCGTCATCAATGCGAATCGTCCCTGCTTGCGGCTGATAAAAATTGAGTAGCAAGTTAAGCAGAGTTGACTTGCCGCTGCCAGTATGGCCAACAATGGCGTAAAAATGCCCAGCCGGAATTTCAACATTGATATTGTGCAGAACCGGTTTCTCGACTTGATAGCCAAATTGCAGTTGGTCGATGGACAATTTGCCATGTGAAATTGCGTTTAAGCGCTCAGAACCGGTGTGGGAAGCAGGTTCTTGAAGCAGTTCATAGACGCGATCGCCAGCCACGATGGCTTGTTGATACAAACTAAAGCGCTGGGTGATTTCGACTAAAGGCTCGGTAAAACGGCCCAAGTAATTTAAGTAAGCGTACAGTACGCCTACCTCAGCAAAACCTTGTACCACTTTCAGGCCAAAGAACCATACCACGCCGCCGAGAATCAAAATGCTCAGTAAGTTAATTGCAGGGCGCAGCAGCAGTGAACCGACCGTCACTGATTTGAGCCGTGTGGTGTAATAGTTGTGGTTAATATCTTGGTACTGGTGATATTTCGCATCTTGTTGATTGGTGGATTGAATCACCGCCATGCCGCTTATCGATTCGTTCATCGTGGCGTTGATATCCGAGCGTAATTGGCGGCTTTCGGTGACCGCTTTAACGCTGAATTTTTGATACAGATAAATCAGTCCGGCGACGGCTGGGATCAGCGCGAGTGCAACCAGCATCAGTTGCAGATCGAGGATCGCCATCGCGGTTAAAATTCCGATAAGCAGAATCAGGTTTGCCAAAATGTTCGACAAAAACTGTACGTAGATGTCTTTGATTGATTCGGTATCGTTGGTCAGACGGCTGACCAACTGACCGGTGCGCGCATAATCAAAAAACGCTACGGGCAAAGTCAGTACATGCTTAAACAACCGCTTGCGAATATCGAGCACCGCATTGAGGGCAATATCCAAAAACTTCAGTGTTTGCTTATATTTCAAATAAGTACCGGCCAGCACCGAGACGATAAACAGCGTCACGACACCGGCCACCGGCCAAACGGGGTAGTGATTTGGCATCACAAAGTCATCGATAAATACTTTGCTGAGCATTGGACCGAGCACTTCAAAGCCGGTGGCCAACATGACCAAAAGTAGCGTTCTAATAAATAGCGCTTTATCGGCAAAAACATAACCCATCAATAACTTAAGTGAGCCTGATGCGTCTTTTTTGTTGGCTACCTTACTCATGCCAGTTGCTCCTCCATCGCTTGCTCCATTTGTTGATAGGCGGCCATCCGTGAATACCAGCCATCTTGGCGAATCAATTGCTGATGTTGACCGTGTTCAATCACCTCTCCGTGGGCCAGCACCATGATTTGATCCGCCGTTTCAATCGCCGAAAGGCGATGACTGACGATAATCAACGTTTGTCCTTGACGCTGGCGAAGGTGGTCGATAATGACTTTTTCGGTATTAATATCGACGGCTGATAACGCATCATCGAGCACTAAAATCGGCGCTTGGCTTATCAGCGCACGCGCAATCGAGATGCGTTGCCGTTGTCCGCCTGAAAGTGTCACACCACGCTCGCCAACCAGAGTTTGGTAGCCTTCGGGGAATTGCAAAATATCATCATGGACGGCGGCCAATTTCGCGGCTTGGTAGACCTCTTCATCACTTGCCTCAGCCCGACCAATACGAATGTTTTCCAAAATGTTCATGCTAAATAGAAAAGCATCTTGCGGCACATAGGCATAAAGGGAGCGCAGCGGTTTAAGGGCGATATTTTCGATCGCATGACCGCCAACTTGGATTGCGCCAGCTTCAGATTGCCAGTAACGCATCAAGAGTTGCAGTAGCGTCGATTTACCCGCACCGGTTGCCCCGGCAATGCCCAGCACCTGATTGGCATTAAGCGTAAACGAGACTTGCTGGAGCGTCGCTTGCTCGGTGTCCGGATAGTGAAAGGTTAAATTGTTCACCTGAATATTGTAGCCATCTGGCGTTTGCTTGCCGCTGTCTTGAATGGAGTCGGGGAGTGTGAGCAGTTCATCCAAGCGGCTTATCGCTGCGTTACCACGCTGAAGAATATTCATCAGCCAGCCAAACGCGTACATCGGCCAAATAAGCTCAGATAAATACAGGGTGAAACTGGTTAACTGGCCAACGGTAAGATGACCTTGATTGATTTGCCAGCCGCCGACTAACAAGGCGATCAACAGTGCAGCGCCAAGGCTGAGTTGAATAATCGGGTCAAACAGCGCTTCCGAGCGTTGAACGCGGTAGGTGGTTTGCGCCGCTTGTTCAGCGATCTGTGCAAATTTCTGGCTTTCCAGCGACTCACGCCCCATGGATTTGATCATGCGAATGCCAGACACCGCTTGCTGCGCTTGTTCATTGAGCGTCGAAAAGCTATCAAGCGTGTGTTTAAACTGATGGTGAATGCGGTTGGACAAACGATAAAAACCGTACCCCATAAAAGGAAACGGTAAGATTGCCAGCATCGCCAAGTGCCAATCGATAAACACAAACATCATGATCAGCACCAAAATGAAGGTGATTAAGCCGTCAAAGCCCGACAAAATGCCTTCGCCAGCGGCCATTTCGACTGCATCAATATCATTGGTGGCACGCGCCATTAAATCGCCAGTGGAGTGGGCGTTATAAAAGGATTGTCCTTGACGTAATAAGCGCTGGTAAAACTGTTCGCGTAGGATGTTGCCGAGCTTATAAGAAGTACCAAACAGCACTCGTCGCCAGCCATAACGCAACAAATACACCAGAATACTCACGCCCAGCAGTGCAAACAGATAAAACTCGGCTTGTTCAAACTCGCGAGTTTGCAGCAAGTTATCGATGGCGCGACCAATAAACCATGGCACGGTCATGTTCAGCATCGACACGCTGAACAGCATTAATAATGCGATGCTGTATGTGAGTTTATGTTGGCGAAAAAACCATTTTAATTGGAAAAATAACTGCATTTACCACGGCCTGAAATAGAAGTGTGAAACGTGTTAGCGTACGGCTTTGATTGACAAGATACGCGAAAGTGAAGATATAAAGCCTTATTTTCTAAAGGCAAATACTTTTAGTAAGGATTTGCTCGGTGGTGATTGTAGCACTGTTAATCAATCAAGGTGCAGCGTTAATTGGTTGGATTTTCTTCCTAATTGAGTTGGGAATAGATCATTGTCAGGGTGAAAGCTATCGGTGAGCTTATTGAAGTCACTAACGCAAAGTATTGATATTAAACTGAGTTACTATATTGGTGCTTGCTGCATTTTAGAAAAGCCTGTCGGTCTTATAATATGGTTTCGTTGCTGGCTTTGTATTATAAACTGCTGGCGAAATAATATTTCTTATGAGTAATGTTTATTTTTTTTGCCACTTAAATTACGATTTATCTTATTTCAATGATTGAAAACGGTTTTTCGTTTTATATTCAGCGAACGATTTTAGAGCAGCAGCGATGTTCCGGTTTTATTTGTTCGGTTTCATCGTGTAACTGATGCAATGTTTGGCTATCTGGTTTATAAAAACGTTTGCGATATACAAAATTGCTCTCTTAGATAAAAAGCGTCGATAAAAACGCTGCGTGTAACTAAAAACGAGTTTGAACAAAAAAAAGCGGCATACGCCGCTTTTGAAAGGAAAAAGCTGTATTTTTTCGTCTGTTAGCACTGCTTTAATATAACGGCGTGAAAGCGGTTGCCAAGTATACCGCCAAGTAGCAGGAAGATGAGGAAAACCCAGCCGGATAATGAAAAGTTGGCGATTGGGGTAAATAATGCACCGACATTACATCCATTCGCAAATCGAGTACCGAATCCCATTAACAAGCCGCCAAACGCAAATAAGCTGTAGTGACGCAGGCTATAACGAGCTGTAAGCGACAGTGAAAATTTGCCCAGCAGCAGCACTGCAATCAAGGTACCAATCAGAATCGCGAGGTTTTGGACACTCACGCCGTGAGAGAAAAACGCCATTTCAAATAGCCCTTGAGGGCGATGTGTGAAGGCTGCAATATCACTGGCATTGACACCTCCAGCTATCAATAGCTTACCAAACCAGATGCCAAATGGCGTAGAGGCGCCCCAGCCAGAACCGGTGGCAACCATCATGATGCCAAAAATCAGCGCAATCACCAGTGCTGTGGTTCGCATTCGCCATACATTCCCAAACCAGCGTTGGTAGGTCTCGACACTGAGCAGTTTCGCAGGCGTTTGAACATTTGAAGCCGTTAGGTTTTTCTCGCGTAAAATCTCGCCATCGACACCAAGAAAGGTGCCTGCTTGCTCGCGGCGTGCCTGATAGGCTTTGGCCGCCAAGCTTATGATGGTTGCGAATACTATGGTGACCAGTACCGACATAAAGTAGCCATTAAGCGGGTCAAAGGAGAACAGGTCAGGTAAGAATACGCCTTTGCCTTGGTAGCTCGCGGTTGAAACTAGGGTATCGGTTATCCAGCTTTGTGTTGCTTGTAGAGGAAAGCCCAAAAACACGCCCGCACCAAAGAAAATCAGTGTGACTAGGGCTCTTGGAATGTCGCTAACCATTTCGACCATCACACCCGTGGCGCAACAGCTCGATAGGCTCATGCCAAAACCAAACATGACTCCGCCCACAATGAGGCCTAAATTGATAGGGTTAACCCATAAGCCAAAGCGCTCTGGCGGCGCGTTAAATAAAATGCCGGCGTTAATGATTGCGGTGACAACAAACATGAACATCAATACTTGCAACAGTTGCGTCGAGCCACGGCGATAGGCGCGGTTAACGCTACCTGCAAAACCAATCGAACCTTTGGTCAAGGCAAAACCAAGACTTAGCCCCAGCAATAAGCGCAAGAAAAGCGCTTCGTTATCAAGATATACCGCACCAAGCAGCACAGTGATGAGGGTGATGAGCACGCCCCACCAAGCCTGAGTTTTATTCATATTAAACCTACTTACCACTTATCTTTCGACAGGATAGAAACATAAAAGATAGAAACTCTGCGAATTTGTTCGCAGACAAACAACAAAGGGGACTAAGGCTAACAGAGACGACGAGCATTTTTATAAATTGGATTAGAATTTTTTGTTCTAACTTAAACTCGCACAGTAAAGATTCGGTTCAATTTGCCGATAAATAGAATTGCGCTAAATAAACGGGGCGATATTTTCTTAACGAATAAGAGTGTGAATGATATTAATTCTCAATTTTGGTGGTAATTAATTTTCTTGAACAATGACAACTACTTGATTAATAGCTGTGATAACTATTGAAAAGAAAGAGTGTGCGACTGGTCAAATCACTTAAATAAACTGACCTTTCAAGGAAAGGTTCGGTTACAATCAATAAATTATCGTTCATAAGACTTAATTCACATTGTGCAATGAATATTTTTAGTATGAATCATATATTGCCAATGTTAACTCTTAACTATTAATTGTTGGCTAATAAAATAGGGTATGGTATTCAACAGCATGATGAGTCTTTAGAAGGTTGGCGCGATGAGAGTATGGCTTCGACGTATATTGGTAGTGACGTCATTTTTTATTCTGCTGTTGACGTGCGTCAATTTGGTCACTTTTGTTGATCAGAAGGACGACCAAAACGCGTTTGCTCAAGATTTGCTCACCCATGCGGAGTTGGTGACGGTTCAGCTCACCGATGCGCTGCAGGCGATAAGTGAGCAGGGGATCAGTAAATGTAACCAAGCCAGCATCGATGAACTGCGTACACAAACCAATAGCTTTGAAAATGTCTATGATCTTGGTTTGGTGGTGGATGGCGAAGTGACTTGCACCGCAAATTGGGGCGTGTTACTTAACCCGGTAATACTGCCCAAAGCACAATACATTAGCCCGACTGGATTTGAAATCTATTCGCATCTTGGTTCAATCTTACCGCTTAAAGACCGTTTTGATGTCACTAAGCTTGAGAATGTTATTGCGCTGACAGTTCAAAACCCATTTAAGCAATTTAGTGACCGAAACCCAAAATTCTCCTTTGATATTCGCACTAAAGCGCAAAATCATGTTTTTATGCATTATCGCCCTCAAAGCCCGCAGCCGATGTTTCGCCTACCTTGGTCATCAAAGACGACGTTGTGCAGTGACAAATTTACCTATTGCGTAAACATCTATAATAAACGAGTTGGTTTAGCCTTTTATGAAACCAGCACGATTTTACATATTCTCGGTCTGTGCTTTTTGGCCAGTTTGCTGCTGAAATATTCGTTGCGTTCGTTTTTAGACAAACGTCAATCGATGGAGTTTCGTTTTCGCCGCGCTATTTCCCAGCGCAAATTGTACATGGAATATCAGCCGATTCTCGAAGCGTCGACCGGTAAATTGGTCGGAGTCGAAAGTTTGATTCGTTGGCGCGATGATCGCTATGGATTTGTCTCCCCGGAACTGTTTTTGAATATTGCCGAAGAACTTAAGTTGTACCCTAAAGTGGCACATTTCACCATTGAAACCTCGATTAGTGAGATGGCGTCGCTGCTTAGCAAAAATCCTCATTTTAGCTTGGCGCTCAATGTGAACACTTACGAGATCAACGATGAATATTTCCTTCAGGAACTCTACGCGTTAGCTTGCGAATATCAGGTGCGACCAGCGCAGATCAAAATTGAGATTACAGAGCGAATTGCGGTGCCGCTAGACGAGTTGTCCCAGTTTTCTCAGCGCGCGAAAGCGTTCGGTTTTCATATCGCGTTGGATGACTTTGGCACTGGGGTGTCAAACTTAGTGTGGCTGACGGAAATTGATTTTGATGTGATTAAAATTGATCGCGTGTTTACTCAGGCGCTCAGCAATGACTTTAAGAAAAATATGGTGTTTGCGATTTTGGACCTGCTCTCAGGTTTGGAAAAACAGATCATCTTTGAAGGCGTAGAGACCGAGCAAGAATTGAATATGATCATTCAATCCTGCCCATATGCCCATGTACAAGGTTGGTACTTTTACAAATCGCTTACTAAGCGCGACCTTTATCTGATGTGCTCGACGAATGTTAACGAGCAGAGTGACTGCGGATTATCGATGTCATAAGTGACGCCGCCATCATCGACATTGACAAACTGCAGCGCCTGGCGATGTCTTGCCACAACCGCTTTAGCGCCGTTATCACCACTAAGTCCTGCCAGTTCCGTCCAGTATTGAGCGCCAAATAGAACCGGATGCCCAGCTTGACCTTGAAAACGCGGGCGGACAATATTGTCGTGTTTCGCTTTAGCGGTTAAAGCGTGAAAGCTCGGCGCTTGGATAAACGGCATATCGCCAAGAATAACCGCGGCGCAATGGAATTCAGATTTGAATGAAGACGTATTGAGATGTCGAAACGCAGCCGCGATAGAAGAGCCTATTCCTAAAGGATACTCTTGTTGGTCAACACGGCTTGGCACAGCAATGGTTTGGCAACCGCTCGGCAGGCCTAAGTCACTTGGCATTTCATTTTCCTTTAACACCACCCACACATGGCGAAACGCGGCGCTGCATTGACGATACACATAAGCGAGCATAGTGTCGCCGCTCTCCAATTTGGCTAGACGCTTATCTGCTGCGCCAAAGCGTTTAGAGTCGCCCGCCGCAATAATCAGCGCGGCGACCTTGCCATTTGGAATCGATACAGCGTTATTGGTTGTTAGCGTCATCAGATTCGCTTCTCGCTCGAAGTGGTTTTGATTACAGTTCGATGCGCTTAATGCCGCGCTGAACGCGTAATATGTCGGCCACGATGGCGAGGGCAATTTCAGCCGGTGTTTTACTGCCAAGATTTAAGCCAATCGGCATTTGAATTCGCGCCACTTGCTCAGCGCTCAGCCCGCCAATCTCGACCAGCCGAGTCGCGCGCTTTTTCGATGTCAGTTTTGAGCCCATCACACCAAGATAAAACGCCGGAGTATCAATCGCTTCAAGCATCGCAAAGTCGTCCACTCGCGGGTCATGGGTCATGGCTACGACGGCAGTGTTCGCGTGGACATTGCCGGCTTGCTGCAAATACTTACCGGGAAACATCGCTTCAAGGCGAACGTTTTGCGCTGCATTAAGCACTAGGGATTCAAGGGCGTGTTCATCCGCATCACAAATGATCACTTCATAGCCAAGAGTGCTGGCAAAATCGGCGCAAAATGGTGTGATGGACGATACTCCCGCAATGATTAGCCGCGCCGCTGGGCCGATTCGTACTTGAATCGTGGTGGCGGCCAGTTGCACTTTGGGCCCGAGCCCGCTGTCGTGGGCGAAATGATGAGCGCCGCGCTGTAAGTCAATAACACGCAGCGCCGGTTCATGCCCGACAAGAATTTTATGCAGTGTATCGATATGGGCAAGGCTGTGCGTAGACGGTTCAAGTTTCTCAACCAACACTTCAAGTTGTCCGCCGCACGGCAATTCCACCTTGGGATGCTCACTGCCAGCGCCATAACGTATGATTTCACAGGGTTTTTGATAGTGATGATCGACCAATCTGGCAAGGAAGTGTTCCTCAATGCAGCCGCCGGAGAGGGAGCCGATATGAGTGCCATCAGCGAGTGCTGCCATCATGGCGCCCGGCTCACGAGGCGAGGAGCCAAATGTCGATAATACCGTACATAGCCAGACGGTTTGTCCGTGGGTTAACCACGCCAAGGTTTTCTCAACCACTTGTAAATCTAAATGTTGCAAAGCTGTTCTCCTTAACGGCTCAGAAGGGGAGATAACGACCAGTTTGGTCGTCGTACAAGCATGTTTTAACTCTGAAGTAAGCCGCAAATAACACCAATGGTTAACTTCCTTGTAACGCATTTTGTTACCGCACGCGTTTGCATAAATCCTAGCAGCTTTGGTTATTTTCGTGAACGAAACTCGGTTGTGGATGGATTTGAATGTAAGCGGTTTACTCGACGAGCATAAGCATTTATTGACGGTTTGTTAATCGAAAGTTTCACCATTTTTATGCTCGCTGATGGTTAGAAGGGCGGATCGCTATGGTGCAAAAGTAGCCGTATTTGGTACTTTCCGAATGTTAACTTAATGAATTTAAATGTTAATTTTCTTTGGCATTTTTTTTGCTGTTTCATTAAGTAAGTATTTAATGAAATTAATTTATTAAGGTCGCGTAATGAGTGACGAGGTGGTTTTTTCCCTGAACGGTAAAGCAGTGATGGCGAGCGTCGCGCCAAGTACGCCACTGCTGTATGTACTGCGCAATGATTTTGAACTCAATGGCCCAAAATATGGGTGCGGTCTTGGTGAGTGCGGCGCGTGTTCTGTCCTGATTGATTCCAAAATCGCGCGCAGTTGCGTAATACCGGTAAGCGCGGTAAATGGTAGAAAGGTCGAGACGTTAGAAGGATTGGGCAGTAAAGCGCAGCCCAGTATCGTGCAACAGGCATTTATCGATGAGCAAGCCGCCCAGTGTGGTTATTGTATGAACGGTATGATAGTGACCGCCACCGCATTTCTTAATCGTTGTTCCGAAGTACCGAGTGAAACGCAGATTAAAGCCGCGTTGCGCGCCAATTTATGCCGCTGCGGCACCCATGTTGAAATCGTCAAAGCGGTGCAAAGTGCGGCAAAGATTATGTTCGCGACAGAGCGCGATGATGTATCGGCATGCTCGGCTGAATCGCAATTAGAGAGCGAGCTGTTATCGCACTGCTTATCGAAGCAAAGCGATTGTCTAACGCAACCACATAAACCTCAATCAAGTCTGTCACAAGCAAATCCGTCACAGCTAAGTCCGTCACAACAAGGAATGTTGTTTTCACCCATTGCTGCGCAACAAGAGCTCAACAAGGAGTAAGTTACGATGTCACAAGATAGCGCAGTTTTGCTGCCAAGCCGCGAGCAAATGCTAGCCAAACCACAAGGTCTGTTTGTGGTCAAAGAGAGCAATCCGCCTTTAAGCCCGGCGCAAAAAGCCGGCGACATAAAAGTAGATACCGAACTTGAAATTTATATTGCCATCGAAGCCGATGGCAAAGTGACGGCGTTTAACGGTCATGTCGATTTAGGCACCGGTGTGCGCACCGCACTGGCGCAAATTGTCGCTGAAGAGCTTGATCTTCGCGTTGACCAAGTCACCATGGTGCTTGGCGATACTGAGCGAGTACCTAACCAAGGCGCAACGATCGCCAGCTCAACGCTACAAATCAGCGCAGTGCCCCTTCGCCAAGCGGCGGCGACTGCGCGTGCTCACTTGTTAACGCGCGCAGCTCTGTTACTTAAAGTTTCACCCGACAAACTCACTTGTCGCCACGGCGCAGTGACAGTGAAAACGCTTGATGACGAAGCAGGCAGCGAGTCGCAAGTGGCGCTCAGCTTTGCCGATCTGGTGGTGGGTGACAAAGTGACACTTACCATAGACGAGCACGCGCCGCTCAAACCGGTTAATGACTATCAAATTGTCGGCAAATCCGCCAGTCGCAGCGATATTCCGGCTAAAGCCACTGGCGAGTTAACTTATGTCCACGATGTGCGTGTCGCCAATATGCTCCATGGTCGGGTGATTCGTCCGCCATACGCAGGGCGAGATAGCGGCGAATTTATTGCTCAGAGTTTGATTGAGGTTGAGCGCGAATCCATTAGCCACATTCCAGGCATTGTTGCCATTGAAGTGATTGGTGATTTCGTTGGTGTGGTAGCCGAGCGAGAAGAGCAAGCCATTCAAGCGATGAAAGAGCTCAAAGTTCACTGGAAGCCGCATCCCGATATGCCGGATCTCACCGATTTGGAATTTGCGGTTAAAGCTAATCCTTATACTCAACGTGAACTGCTGAATGAAGGCGATATTGAAACGGCGTTGGAGAACGCCGATAAACGCTTAACGCGCACTTACGTATGGCCGTATCAGATGCATGGTTCGATTGGCCCGTCATGTGCAGTCGCTGACGTATGCGCTAACAAAGTCACGGTGTGGTCGGGGACGCAAAATCCGCATATTTTACGCGCCGATTTGGCGTTTTTGCTCAACATTGATGAGCGGATGATTGAAATCATTCGCTATGAAGCGTCGGGTTGTTATGGTCGCAATTGCGCCGATGATGTGTGCGGCGATGCGGTGCTGCTCTCGCGCGCGGTTGGACGTCCGGTGCGAGTGCAACTGACGCGCGATCAAGAACATTTATGGGAACCCAAAGGCTCTGGACAGTTAATGGAAGTCGACGGCGGCATTGATAATACTGGCCGCCCTGTGGGGTATGATTTTGTCTCGTCGTATCCGTCCAATGGCGCGCCAATGTTAACGCTGCTTCTCACCGGGATTGTCGAACCTGAGGCGGCCGCGCTGGAAATGGGCGACCGCACCATTATTCCGCCGTACCATTTTGACAACATTCGTGTGCGAGTTAACGATATGGCGCCGATGGTGAGAGCGGCTTGGCTGCGCGGCGTTTCGGCGCTGCCTAACACCTTTGCCCACGAATCGTATATTGATGAACTGGCCGAGGCCGCAGGCGTTGAACCGGCGGAATACCGCTTGCGCTATCTTAAAGACGAGCGCGCTGCCGAGCTTTTGCAATCGGTGCTAGAACGTGCCGATTGGCAGCCGAAACGTGGTCATTGGCAGCCCAAACAGAAAGTCGGCTCAATTGTAAAAGGTCGCGGTCTGGCTTACGCGCGTTATATTCACAGTAAATTTCCAGGGTTTGGCGCGGCTTGGGCTGCGTGGGTTGCCGATGTGGAAGTCGACACCGATTCTGGTGAAGTGAATGTGACGCGAGTGGTGGTGGGCCACGATGCTGGGCTCATGATTAACCCCGATGGCGTGCGTCATCAAATTCAAGGTAATGTGTTGCAGTCGACCAGTCGCGCGCTGAAAGAAGAGGTGTCGTTTACCCAAAATGCGGTGCTGGATAAAGAGTGGGGTGCCTACCCAATTTTGACCTTCCCTGAAATGCCGGATCTTGAAATCGTGATGGCGGATAAACCGGAAGAACCGCCACAAGGCGCTGGTGAGTCGGCATCCATTCCTAGTGCGGCGGCGATTGCCAACGCGATCTTTGATGCCACTGGCGTTCGAATGCGCCAGCCGCCATTTACCGCCGATAAAATGAAAGCGGCGCTGATTGAAAATGGTGTCAGTGGCGCAAATTCGCCGTCAAAGGCTAAAAAAAAAGCCCCGCGAGCTAAGTGGTTGGCGCTAGCGGCGGCAACGGTAAGTTCAGCGCTGGTCATGTCGCCGTGGCGCGCTGAAATTGCGCCAGTGAGCGCGCCGAGTTCAACGCTGTATTCGCAAAAAACGCTGGCGCGCGGCGCCGAGCTATTTGCGGCTGGCGACTGCGCGGTATGTCACACCGCAGAAGGCGGCATTGCCAATGCTGGCGGACGGGCGCTTGATACGCCGTTTGGCAAAATCTACTCAACGAATTTAACCCCCGATCCTGAAACCGGTATTGGAAATTGGTCGTTTAGCGCCTTTGAGCGTGCGATGCGCCAAGGTATTAGCCGTGACGGTAAGCATCTCTATCCGGTGTTTCCTTATACTGCGTATCAAAATATCACCAACGATGATATGCAAGCGCTGTACGCCTATATTATGTCGCAGCCTGCGGTGAAAAATGCAGTGCCAAGCAATGAGCTGAGTTTTCCGTTTAATTTGCGCCCGTTAATGGCGGGATGGAACACGCTGTTCAAATCAAGAACCCAATTCAAAGCCGATGCAACCCAAAGTGAGCAGTGGAATCGCGGCGCGTATTTAGTCAACGGCCTTGGTCACTGCGGTGCGTGTCATTCACCGCGTAATCTGATGGGCGCTGAAAAAGTGGGCGCGAGTTTTCTGGCTGGCGGCGAAGTTGATGGTTGGGAAGCGCCAGCGCTGACCGCATTAAGTAAAGCGCCGACAGCCTGGAATGAACAAACCTTATACGATTATCTGCGCTCGGGGTATTCCAGCGAACATGGCCCTGCGACTGGCCCAATGGGGCCTGTGGTTGAGCAGCTTGGTAAACTGCCCGATAGTGACATTCGCGCCATGGCGAATTACTTAATCAATATCGATGCTCGCCCACAAACTGCGCCTAAACCGGCCAATGACCAAGCGGCTTCGCCACTCAACACTCAAACCGCGCAAGAGAGCCGCGACTTGAAAGCCTATTATGCCGGACAACGAATTTTCAATGGCGCGTGTTCGGCATGTCATAGTGAGCGTGAACAGCAAGATTGGTTTGGCACACGTCCAGAAATGCAAACCAACACCAATATTCATAGCGATAAACCTGATAATCTGATCCGCACGATATTATATGGGGTGCAAAAACCGGTAGACGCTTCGTTAGGTTATATGCCGGGCTTTGATACCAGCTTAAGTGATAAACAAATTGCTGATTTGATGCGCTATATTCGCGCTGAATTTGCACCGGGCAAACCAGAGTGGCAAAATCTAGACGCGCGCATCGCTTATGCACGTGCAAACCCAGGAAGCCATTAAAGTTTAACGTCCATTTTCTCCTCTTCTATAGATGGAACATGTTTATAGAATGGGAAATCGAGACGTCAGTCATAGGGATGTAATGAACAGCCAATCTGATTCAACGGATAAGCCGGGCCGCAGCGCCGGGGGAAAACGAGCCATGCAGGCTCGTGAAACCAAAAATCGAATTCTCAAAGCCGCAGTCAAAGAGTTTGCTGAGGCTGGATTTTCTGGCGGTCGAATCGACAGAATTTCTACTGAGGCCAACTCGAACGATCGCATGATCTATTACTATTTTGGGAATAAAGATAAGCTGTTTTTGGCGGTACTTGAAGCCACTTACATTGAATTTTATGAGGCGGAAAAAGCGCTTAATTTGGATACCTCGAATCCGATTGCCGCGCTGAAACAGGTGATAAGTTTTACCTTTGACTATTACCTGCAGCATCCTGAATTTGTGGCGATATTAAATGATGAAAACTTGCATCGCGCTAAACGCTCCCAGCAATCGGAAAATATCAAAAATATCTCTGGCAACATTCAAGGTAATTTAGAGCCGATTCTGCAAGTGGGCAAACAGCAGGGGCTGTTTCGAGATAGCACGACGGCAAGCCATCTCTATTTAACCATTTCTGCGTTGACCTACTTTTACTGCTCAAATCAACACACCTTAACCGTGTTCGTCGGTGAAGACTTTCAAGCCCCAGAGTTTCAAACCCAATGGCTTGAGCACATTTGTGATGTGGTACTGCGCTCGGTGTTGATTGATCCCGCAGCGTACGGTCGTTAGTTTGCGTAACGCCATTTGTCGTCACACACCTCAATCTTTCTAAGTAGCATATCGAAATTTAACTCCCTCAAAGGCATCATCTTCGTCGATGCTTTTGAGGGCGGTTTTGCGTTTTCAATCAGCATGACTGTCAGAGTAGACCGCGCTTTGTCGCTGCCTATTGTGAGTTGTTTTGGTTAAATTTTAAGCGCGGTGTTTGCTTGGTTAGTTTTGATGTATGCGTTATAACTCAGTTTTGGGTTTTGGCGCTGTGGTGTGGTTGGTAATTGATGCGGGCAGCGCTAATATGGCTGGCGTTTTTACATTGCTACAGATGGCAGTTGTTACTATGGCGCATTAAAAGTGACTCACTTTTTCATTGTAAACACTTAACTTGATGTCGAAGCAGTGGTTTTTGGTGCGCGGTTAGCGGTTTCGCTTGGGGTGTTATGTAATTGTGACAAGCGGGTTTTATAGCTGCAATAGAGTCGATTTTATTTATGATTAATTGTAATGTACACATTAAATAATTGAGCGTAAATAAAGCAAAATGTGTTACATCTGTGTTCCATTTTGTAGCGTATGCACTGTTATGGTGATCTTTTTTTGAACATTTTGATAGGGAGTGAATGGGTGAACGGCGAGAATGCGTCGAGTTTGGATTCAAACTCACAAACAGATAGCAACGATTATATTTTTAGTGAGCAAGTTGGCCATCTGCTGCGTAAAGCCTACCAAAGGCACATGATGATTTTTCAGGAGCTGAGTTGTGAAGCCAATTTGACTTCACCACAGTTTGTTGCGCTGTGCACCATTCAAAGTATGGGAAGCTGTTCCATCACCGATATTGTGACCGCCACAGCCGTCGACCAAGCGACCATGCGTGGTGTTGTAGAGCGTTTAAAATCAAAAGGTTGGATAGACTTATCCGCTGATCCTAATGATAAGCGTAAGGTGATGATTTCGCTAAGTGAGAGCGGCGCGGCGCTGCTCGACAAGATGATTCCATGCGCCGTTGACATCACCGAAGCGACCATGGGCTCGCTCAATCCCGCTGAGCGAGTAGCGCTGATTTATCTGCTGAAGAAGATGAACGACTCGGGAAAATAACCACTATTTCACCTGTGTAAGGGAGGCTTAAGCCTCCCTTTTTTGATCTAACTGTTAAGAAAACTGCACTTTTTTATGATGCAGGTCATTTTTTGGTCTGATGATTGCAATAGTTCATGAAGTAATTACTACATGACTTTTACAAACCGACACATTTAACACGGAATGAAAACAAAATCGCAACGAAGCGAACAGAGGTGATTATGAACAAAGTTGTACAAGGAATTTTAGGGAGAAGTTTGCTGGCCAGAGTCTTGGTTTCTGGGGCCTTGGTTTCAGGGTCTCTGGTTTCAAGCTCATCTTGGGCAGCAGATACGATCAAAGTCGGAGAAATTAACAGTTACAAAGCCATGTCTGCATTCCTGGGTCCTTATAAAAAGGGTTGGCAGATGGGGCTTGATGAAATCAACGCCAATGGTGGTGTGCTGGGTAAAAAGCTCGAAGTGGTTTCCCGCGATGATAACGCTAACCCAGGTGATGCGATTCGCGTCGCAGAAGAGCTGCGTGCGCGCGAACGCGTGAGCATGATCTTTGGCGGATTCTTGTCTAACACAGGTTTGGCTCTGAGCGATTATGCCAAACAGCGCCACATCGTCTATCTGGCAGCAGAGCCGCTAACCGACAAAATGGTTTGGTCAGATGGCAACAAATACACTTACCGATTACGTCCTTCAACCTACATGCAAGTGGCGATGTTGATTCCTGATGCAGTCAAGCAGCACAAGAAGCGTTGGGCGCTGGTTTACCCTAACTATGAATACGGACAATCGGCGGTAGAGACATTTAAGAAGCTGCTCAAAGAGCAGCAACCGGATGTCGAATTTGTCGCTGAACAAGCCTCGCCACTGGGTAAAATTGACGCCGGTTCTGTGACTCAAGCTCTCGCCGATGCGAAGCCGGATGCGATCTTCAATGCCTTGTTCGGTGCTGACTTGTCGAAATTTGTTCGTGAAGGTAACACCCGCGGGTTGTTTAAAGACAAAGCGGTGTTCTCGCTGTTGACGGGTGAGCCGGAATACCTTGACCCTATGGGGGCTGAGGCGCCAAAAGGTTGGTATGTGACCGGATATCCGTGGAGCAAAATCAATACGCCAGAGCACAATGCGTTTAAAAAAGCCTATGAAGCCAAATATGGCGAATACCCACGCGCAGGCTCTGTGGTTGGTTATACCGTGATTAAGAGTGTGGCTGCTGCGCTAGAGAAAGCGGGTTCGACTGACACATCAAAGATCATTGCAGCGCTAAGCGGCTTGTCTCTTGATACGCCATTTGGCCCAATTACTTACCGTACCCAAGATAACCAATCAACATTTGGTGCGTTTGTTGGCCAAACCGCGGTAGAGGATGGCAAAGGAACTATGGTTGATTTCCATTATGTTAGCGGCGCAGAGGTGCAGCCATCAGATGATGCGGTTGCAGCAATGCGCCCAAGCAATTAATCGCTTTGCCAAGGTTAAGGTTGCTCGCATCGCGAGCGACCTTTGGCACATATAAGCGCTTTCATTATTAGAACGCCGCATAGAGCGGTGTGAGCATGAAGGGGTAGGGGAAGAAAGATGACGATATCAGGATTATTGATACAGCTGCTTAACGGTTTAGTAGATGCATCATCGCTATTTTTAGTCGCGTCAGGTCTGTCACTGATTTTTGGCGTGACTCGAATCATGAATTTTGCCCATGGTTCGTTTTACATGTTAGGCGTATACCTTTCATACACTTTGGTTAGCCATTTTGGCGATTCAGTATTGGGTTTTTGGGGCTCAGTTTTATTCGCCTCAGTTGCGGTTGCCTTGATTGGCGCACTGATTGAAATGGTGATTTTGCGCCGCGTGTACCGCGCGCCAGAGCTGTTTCAACTGCTGGCGACGTTCTCACTGGTGCTGATTTTGCAAGATTTGGCGCTGTTTATCTGGGGGCCTGAAGAACTGCTCGGGCCTCGTGCGCCTGGGCTTTCTGGTTCGGTAGAAATTCTTGGCCGCAGTTTCCCGCAATACAATCTGGTGATGATTGTGATTGGTCCGCTGGTACTGGGTGCGTTGTGGATGCTGCTTAACAAAACCCGCTGGGGGGTATTGATTCGCGCGGCGACACAAGATCGCGGCATGGTTGCTGCCCTTGGGGTCAATCAAGCTTGGCTATTTACCAGCGTGTTTGCGCTCGGCTGCTTTCTCGCAGGTCTTGGCGGCGCGCTGCAGGAACCCAAAATGCCCGCCAACTTGGCGCTTGATATGGAGTCGATCGGCACCGCGTTTGTGGTGGTCGTGGTGGGCGGCATGGGCTCGGTCTCGGGCGCGTTTCTCGCCGCACTCTTGATTGCCGAAATCAAAGCGCTGTGTATTGCACTTGGCACCATTCATCTATTTGGCTTTGATTTTCCAATGTCGAAATTAACGCTGGTGGCAGAGTTTTTAGTCATGGCGGTGATTCTCGTGATTCGCCCTTGGGGGCTATTGGGTAAACCTCAGGTTGCTGCGCGTAACGATCATAGCTCAGAGTCGCCGCTTCGTGCGGCTACGCCAAGCTACAAGTTTGCATCGATTGCATTAGTGATTGCGCTGATGTTGGTGCCGCTGTTTCAAGATGCTTTCCCTTACGCAGAAATCATTCTGGTTGAGATATTTATCGCGGTGCTATTTGCGGCAAGCTTGCACTTTGTGATGGGCCCGGGGGGCATGCACTCTTTTGGCCACGCCGCCTACTTCGGGCTTGGCGCATATGGCGCGGCGATTTTGGTCGCCACTTGGCAACTTCCTATGGAAGTGGCACTGATTGTTGGGCCGCTGTTTGCGGTGTTTGGCGCGGTGGTATTTGGCTGGTTCTCGGTGCGCTTAAGCGGCGTTTACTTAGCCATGCTGACCTTTGCCTTTGCACAAATTGTGTGGTCAATCGTCTATCAATGGGACGATGTCACCGGCGGCAGTAACGGCATTTATGGCGTGTGGCCTTCAGATTGGTTGTCTTCAAGTACCGCGCTCTACTATTTGACCCTAGCGATCACCATCGTTGGCGTGTTGGTGCTAAGACGAATTTTGTTTGCACCGTTTGGTTTATCGCTGCGCGCGGCGCGCGATTCATATCTACGCGCAGATGCGATTGGTATCGATGTCAAGCGAGTACAGTGGGTGGCGTTTATCGTTGCAGGCCTATTTGGTGGCATTGCCGGTGCGATTTACACCTTCTCTAAAGGCGGCATTTCACCTGAAGCCATTGGCGTTGAACGTTCTATTGATGGCTTAGTGATGGTGTTACTTGGCGGCGTACAAACCCTGTTTGGGCCGATTGTTGGCGCCACAGTCTTTACTTGGTTACATGATCTGGTGGCACGCGACACCGACTACTGGAAAGCGGTGCTTGGTATGATCATCTTGCTGATCGTATTACTGTTTCCTGCCGGCATCGTGGGGACGTTATCGCACCTGTGGCAGTGGGGAAAGCACGCCGAATTCACGGCGCCTAAGCGCGGCGTGATGATACGCAAATCCAAGGAGGAAGCGCGATGAGTTTATTGAAAATTGAGTCGATCAGTAAGTCGTTTGGCGGCGTAAAAGCGGTCAATAATGTGTCGTTTGATCTGCCGCGCGGTCAACTGCTGGCGTTGCTTGGGCCAAATGGCGCTGGCAAATCCACCTGCTTTAATATGCTCAATGGTCAGCTTAAGCCAGATACAGGTTCCATCAAGCTTGAAGATATTGAACTTGTTGGCATGCACCCGCGCCAAATTTGGAGTGAAGGCGTGGGGCGTACGTTTCAGATCTCGGCCACCTTTGGTTCGCTGACTGTGCTGGAAAACATGCAAATGGTGCTGTTGTCTAAGTACAAAAAATTGTTCAGTTGGTGGAAACCCGCGGCGGGGTACTACAAACAGCAAGCACTGGATTTGCTTGAGCAAGTGGGCATGGCCGATCAAGCTAACCGTGCGTGTAACGAGTTGGCGTATGGCGATGTTAAACGTGTTGAGCTGGCGATGGCGCTGGCACACGAGCCAAAATTGCTGTTGATGGACGAACCCACTGCAGGCATGGCACCGAAAGAGCGTAATTTGCTGGTGGCATTGGTGAAGAAGATGGTTATCGAGCGCAATTTGTCGGTACTGTTTACTGAGCACAGTATGGACGTGGTGTTTGAACACGCCGATCGCATGATTGTGTTTGCCAGAGGCGAACTGATTGCCGACGGAGGCGCCGAAGAAATTCGGAGCGACAGCAAAGTACGTAAAGTCTATTTCGGCAGTGGCAAATCGTTTGAAGTAGCGTGATGGAGAAAGCTATGCAGCAACAACTACAGCAAGGAACGCAGCAAGAAATTTTAAATGTTAGCGGCTTAAACGCCTTCTATGGCCGTGCGCATATTCTGTTTGACGTTAATCTCAAGGTTAAACGCGGTGAAGTGGTGGCTTTGATGGGGCGTAACGGCGCTGGTAAATCCACCACTATGAAAGCGATCATGGGCATGCTCAATCGAACTCAAGGTGAGATTTCATTTGTCGGTGAGGATATTCGTCAAGCTCCGCCGCATACCATCGCCAAAATGGGCATGGGGTTTGTGCCAGAAGATCGGCGCATCTTCACCGACTTAACCGTATTGGAAAATCTCGAGGTGGGCATGCAGCCGCCTCGTGAAGGTGCGCCGCACTGGACTGCGCAAAAGCTGTTTGAGCTGTTTCCCAATCTTGGGGAGATGCCAAACCGCCCCGGCGGGCAAATGAGCGGCGGCGAGCAGCAGATGCTCACCGTGTCACGCACCCTGATGGGGAATCCGTATTTGGTGTTGCTTGATGAGCCATCGGAAGGGGTTGCGCCAGTCATCGTTGAGCAGATGGCGGAAATGATCATCGAACTGAAAAAGCAAGGGCTGACGATTCTGCTCTCGGAGCAAAATTTGCAGTTTGCCGATCTGGTATGCGACCGCGCCTATGTACTTGAGAACGGTCATATTCGCTTTGAAGGCAGTATGGAAGAGCTCTCAGCCAATGACGAAGTCAGGCGTAATTATCTTTCGGTCTAAAGGTTGCTTAGCGTTGAAATGCAGATAGCGAAACGGCTTAACGCTAAGTTAAGCCGTTTTTTTATCATGCAAATAGCGAATTCGAGATACAAAAAAGCGGCGCTTAACGCCGCTGGATTGTTTGGCCAGCACTTAGCCAATGGATTCTGGTGGGTACACCACATTGCCGTTATCGACCACCACAATTTCATCATCCAGAGTAATGGTGCAATTGCGCAGTGGAATGTCCATGTGGCAAGGCGTTTTGCGTGTGCCGCCCACTTCGGTATTTGGCCCGGTTGAGAATAGGAAGTTACCGTCAAACGCGCGGGCGTCCATACACATACCATCGTTTTTATCGTGTAGGCCCATTGCGGTCCACTGAGCACGAGGTTGCAAACCCCAGCCGACATGAGAAATGCCGTACACTTCAGGATCGTCAAAATAGCGCATGTAATCGGCGAGATATTGTGCCTCAAAGCCGCCAGAGATATCGGTAATAAAGCCGTTATCTATGGTGAGGATAATTTGTTCGCGGCAGTAGTTTTTAAATGGCAGCAGAATATCGCCAACATCGATGACGATTTTACCATTCGCGCTGCCTTCATTTGGCCAGCTAAACAAAAAGCCGCTTGGCCAGTGGTCCCAGCGTCCTGGTTCGTCAGCAAAACCGTATTCGGTGACCGTCGGGTATTGGCCAAGTTCCATGGTAATGTCGCTGCCTGATGGCGAAGTGACACGCATTTTCTTCGCCCCTTGCAAAACTTTTTGCGCCGCGACCACGCGCGCTTTGTCTTCTAAGGTCGGCAGAATGCGAGCAAGCACTTCCGGCGGTTCGACGGCGAGTAGAATACGCGTACCGGTTTTTAAGATCTGCTCTTGCTCGGGTGAGTGCAGTAGCATCATGGTATCAACAATCAAATCCGCCGCTTCAAGCGCAATTTGCGCAGCTTTGTTACCCGTCAGCGGCGTATCGCCACAATAGGCGGTCATATCATTGCCCATCGCTTTGGGCATGTTCAGTGCGGGCAGTTCAACGCCATACACTTTGGCACCAAGGCGCTGCGCTGCGCTAAAGGCAGCGTCGACAATTCGCTGGTTGGAGTAATGACTTTTCAAAATCGCCACACTTTCGCTGCTGGTGACTTTGGATAGGGTAAGTACCTGTTCAAACATTTCCACTAATTGGCTATCGCTTACGGCCATAATTTATCTCCTTGTGAATGATTTAAGCCCTATTAAAGTGCAGCGAGCATTTAAATGGGTATTTATGGTGCATGCACTATATTGAAATTTAACCTCAAGTAACAAAAAGTGCACTTTTTACTGAAGTAACTGGTTATTTAGCAACTTTCGCGCCATGAAAAAATTTAAAAATTAACATTTACAACAATAATAAATAACGTATACATTATAAATTCACTTCTCGATACGATTGAAAGGATGCAACGATGAAAGACAAAAAAACCTTCGCAGTGATTGGTGCTGGCCTTGGTGGCGCCGCGGTCGCGGTATTACTGAAACAAGCAGGATTTGACGTGACGGTATACGAGCGTGCTCCGCATTTTTCACGCCTAGGCGCGGGTATTCATATGGGGCCAAACGTGATGAAGATTTTCCGCAAAATGGGCATCGAAGAAAAAGTCAGCATCATGTCTTCGCACCCGGATTTCTGGTTTAGCCGCGATGGCTTGACTGGCGATTACTTGTCACGTATTCCACTTGGCGATTTTGCGCTTAAAGAATACGGCGCGGCTTATGTAACCATACACCGTGGCGACCTGCACGAAGTGATCTTGTCACCTTTAGACGAAAAGGATGTCGTGTTTGGTAAGCATCTTGAAGAAATTGAAGATACCGGTGATGAAGTGCTGATGAAGTTTGCTGACGGCACTCACGCCAAAGCGGATTTCGTGATTGGCGCCGATGGCATTAACTCAATGGTGCGCGAAAACTTACTGGGCAAAGAAAAACCGACCTACAGCGGCTGGGTGGCTCACCGCGCGTTAATTACTGGCGAGCAATTGGCAAAATACCAGCACAACTTTGAAGACTGTGTGAAATGGTGGACGGAAGATCGCCACATGATGGTGTATTTCACCACCGGACGCCGCGATGAATACTACTACGTAACAGGCGTTCCTGATCCAGATTGGAACAGCGACGCGCCATTTGTCGACAGCAGTAAAGAAGAGATGAAAGAAGCGTTTGTTGGCTATCACGATACCGTACAAGCTCTGATTGATGCCACGACATCGGTGACCAAATGGCCTCTGAAGAATCGCAGCCCGTTGCCATTATGGCGTCGTAACCGCATGGTGCTGCTTGGCGATGCATGTCACCCAATGAAACCGCACATGGCGCAAGGCGGTGCTATGGCGATTGAAGATGCAGCAATGCTAGTGCGTTGTATTGAAGAAGTCGGCACCAGCGACTATCAAACCGCATTTGAGCTATACGAAGCTAACCGTAAGGATCGTGCAACTCGCGTGCAAGCGAACTCCAATGCCAACACTTGGCTTTACACCCAAGAAGATCCGGCTTGGTGCTTTGGTTACGACTTGTATGCCGAGCCACTCAAAGACTTGGTTAAGAAGGAGTTGGCATGAGCAATTTTCTCTATGGGGCTCAGGTCAATGCCAATGGTATCCGCCAGCACTATTTGCGCTACGCCAAGCCACAAACGGGAAACAATCAGCAGCAGTTGCTGCTGATCCCTGGTATTACAAGCCCTGCGGTCACTTGGGGTTTTGTTGCCGAGCGCTTAGCTGAGCATTTTGATACCTATGTATTGGATGTGCGCGGGCGCGGTCTATCGCAAACCGGCCCAGAGCTTAACTACGATGCTGACAGCTGCGCCGATGACATTGTCGAACTTGCCAAAGCGCTCGAGCTTGAGGATTTTGTGATCCTTGGTCACTCAATGGGCGCACGCTTTATCACTCGCGCTTTGGCGCGCGGCTTAACCGGAGTGAGTCAAGCGGTATTGGTCGACCCGCCAGTGTCCGGGCCAAATCGCCGCGCTTATCCCAGCAAATTACCGTGGTATGTGGACTCGATTCGTCAATCGAATATCGGTATGAGCGCGGAAGATATGTTGGCGTTTTGTCCGACTTGGACGCTTGAGCAGCGCCAACTGAGAGCGCAGTGGCTACATACCTGTTACGAACCGGCAATTGTCAAAGCGTTTAATGATTTTCATGATGATGATTTCCATCAAGATTTGCCGAAAGTCACCGTACCGAGCGTGTTGATGGTGGCGGGCAAGGGCGGCGTGATTGAGCCAAGCGATGAAAGTGAAATTGCAGAGCTGATGCCAAACGTCACCTTATGCCATGTGGAAAACGCCGGGCATATGATCCCTTGGGATGACTTTGATGGCTTTTTTGCAGCGCTTAATGAAACGCAAGTGATTCCTCAATAATCGGTGAAGACGAGGACATTATGACCATTTATCGAATCGGCCAAATTGTGCCAAGTTCGAACACCACCATGGAAACCGAAATTCCAGCGATGTTGATGGCAAGACAAGCCCGGTATCCAAACGAACAATTTACCTTTCATTCCAGCCGCATGCGGATGAAAAAAGTGGTCAAAGAGGAGCTCGCGGCGATGGATGCCGAGTCCGATCGCTGTGCGCTAGAACTGAGTGATGCGCGAGTGGATGTGCTGGGTTACGCCTGTTTGGTGGCCATCATGGCGATGGGCACTGGTTATCATCGTCAATCTGAACAGCGGTTAACTGCGCACACTCAGCAAAACGGTGCGAATGCACCGGTATTAACCAGCGCCGGCGCGTTGGTGGACGCACTGAGTATCATGAAAGCCAAACGCATTGCGCTGGTGGCCCCTTACATGAAGCCACTGACGAATTTGGTGGTGGATTATATTGCCAGCGAAGGGTTTGACGTGATTGATCATATCGCGCTGGAAATTCCCGATAACCTTGAAGTTGGGCGCCATGATGTGAACAAATTGCCGGATATTGTCGCCGGGCTTAATTATCAAGATGCGGATGTGATTGTACTGTCGGCGTGTGTACAGATGCCATCACTTGGGGCGATTGCCAAGGTCGAAGCGCTAACAGGCAAACCCGTAGTGACCGCAGCAGTTGCCACTACTTATGCCATGCTCAAGGCGCTGGGCCTTGAGCCTGTTGTGCCTGGCGCTGGCGCTCTGCTATCGGGTGCCTATTAGTTTGCCCCGAGCGACTTGTAAAAGGAAAAAATCATGAGCGAAAATTTGCACGCTAACTACCAAGGAGTGTGGGATTCACGTATCGGTTTTGGCGACAAAGCGGCGCTAATTAGCATCGATTTTATGCAAGGCTACACCGATAAAGCCTCGTCGCTGTTTGCTCAAGGCGTGGTTGATGCGGTTGAAGCCTCGCCGCAACTACTTAAAGCTGCGCGTGAAACTGGCATTCCGGTGATTCATACCAATATTTTGTACCACGAGAGCTTCATCGATGGTGGCGTATGGCTTAAAAAAGCGCCGGTGATGAAAGCCATGGTGGCGGGTAATCCGTTTGCTGAGTTTTGCCCACAAGTGGCGCCGCAAAAGGGCGAATTGGTATTAACCAAGCAATACGCCAGTGCGTTTTTTGGTACTAGCCTTGCGAGCACACTACACACCCTCGGGGTGGATACGGTGATTATTATTGGCTGTTCAACCAGCGGCTGCATTCGCGCCTCGGCAGTTGACGCCATGCAACACGGCTTTCGCAGCATAGTGGTCCGCGAGTGCGTCGGCGATCGCCATCCCGAGCCGCACGAAGCCAACTTGTTTGATATCGACAGCAAGTATGGCGATGTGGTGAGTAAAGCGCAGGTCATCGATTACCTGCAAAGCCAAAACTGATGTATTTCTAGTTCTTTCCTGTGTTTTAGATTCCTTTGCTTAAGGGGCTCGCTAAATTCTAACCAATTTAGTGAGCTTTTTTTTATCTGCTATTCCCCAAGTCTAGCGACCTGTTCCGATACGGCATATGGCGAACTCATTGCACCTGAGGAGCGAGTGCATTATTCTCAACTTTCGGTGCATGACGAATTTCATTGCACATATTAATGTGCAGTTGGTCAAATAAGGTGGATGCATCAAGGAGACGGGGAGCACGGCGAATATCACGTCTTAGCCCTTGAATCCCAATTTTTCATTGACGCCTCAGCGCGTTAACTTTTCGAATGTTTAAGGATAACTAATCATGAAAGTCAGCTTTTCCGAACTCTCTCTTCCCCAAACCGGCAGCCTCGCTTTATGTGTCGGTGGGGACGGCTCGCTGTGCGCACTTGGCGCTCAACTTGATGCGCTCACTCAAGGTGCATTAACGCGTGCAATGAAAGTTGAGAAGTTCAGTGGTGAGGCACAAAGCTGGCTGAGCATCGTTGCACCAGCACACACTGACCTTGATCGTGTGATTTTGCTTGGTACCGGCGAAGCTTCAATTCTGGACATCGAAAATGCCGGTGGTGTACTGGCGCAGAAAGCAGAGAGCCTTGCACTCAGAGAGGTTTTTGTTGCACTTGCGGATAGCGAGCAGGCTGCCCATTTCGCATACGGCGCGCAGCTTGGTGGTTACCGCTTTGATAAATATCGAACGCTTGAAGCGCTTAAGGCTCGCTGCGTACTGGAAACCATGACCGTTGCAACTACTGATGCTGAAAAAGCGCTGCAAGCTTATATGCCGCTTGATGCTTCTGCTGTTGGGATTGCTCTGACTCGCGATTTGGTATGGGAGCCAGCCAATGTGTTGACCACCGAAGCGTTTGCCGAGCTTTGCCAAACTCTCACGCCATACGGCCTAGAAGTGGAAGTGATTGATAGCAAGCAGATGGCCGCGCTTGGTATGGGCGCAATGCTTGGTGTTGGCCAAGGCTCGATGTACGAAACCCTGATGGTGGTTATCAAGCACAATGGCGGCGCACAAGGACAATCTCCGATTGCATTCTTGGGTAAAGGTGTGGTGTTTGACAGTGGCGGTTTGTCACTCAAACCAAACTCCTCAATGAACACCATGAAAGAGGATATGGGCGGTGCCGGTACAGTGGCGGGACTGATGGTGACACTGGCTAAACGCCAAGCCAAAGTCAATGCGATTGGTGTGTTGGGTCTGGTTGAAAACATGCCAAGCGATAAAGCTCAGCGCCCAAGTGATGTGGTAACCACCATGTCTGGACAAACGGTTGAAGTGATGAACACCGATGCCGAAGGTCGTTTAGTGCTGTGTGACCTGCTGACCTACACGCAACGCACCTTTAAGCCGCGCGCAATGTTTGATTTAGCGACTTTAACCGGCGCGATCATTACCGCACTTGGTGACGAGATGTCGGGGATTTTCTCTAACCATGACGAACTCGCTGCGCAAGTGACTCGCGCGGGTGAGTTGGAAGGCGAGTTAGTGTGGAAGATGCCACTCGGTGATAGCTTTAAGCGTCTGCTTAAGAGCGAGATAGCAGATATGCGTAACAACGGCACCAAGCTAGGTGTGGGTGGCTCAAGTGTTGCCGCGCAGTTTTTGCACAACTTCATTGAAAACGACACGCCTTGGGTTCACCTTGATATTGCAGGTACCGCGTGGCGTTCAGACAATTTACCAACCAAGCCAAAAGGGGCCACCGGTTTTGGCCTGCGCTTACTTGACCGCTTAGTGAAAGAGCAGTTTGAAGACTGATTTAAGCTATGGTTTTTCAAGTTAAGGCTTTTTAAGCTTTAAGCTTTAAGCTAGGTTTTGCGAGCGCCTCTCGGCGCTCGCTTTGATTGTGTTAAGCCAAGTCATTAAGGATCGAACCCTTTCAGCATGGACTATTTTTACTCTCGACTTGAACCGCTGCTTCGCCGCTGGCGCGATGAAAAACGCATTGGGTTTCGTCATTTTTCCAGCGGGCCGAATAACCGCATTAGCGATGTAGCTGGCGTGACCGTTGGTCACTCGACCCTTAATAATCGCGACTGTCAGACAGGCGTAACCGCTATTCTCCCAACTCAAAATAATCTCTATCAGCAGCCACTGCCGTGCGGTGTGGCGGTTCTCAACGGTTTTGCCAAGCCAATCGGTTTAGTGCAAATCGAAGAACTGGGCGTGATTGAAACGCCGATCGTACTCACCAATACGCTGTGTGTCGGGCGTGGATTTAGCGGCGCGGCGCAATACATGATTGAGCAAAACCCAGAGATTGGCCGCGCGCTACCAACCGTAAATCCTGTGGTGCTGGAGTGTAACGACGGTTACCTCAATGACATTCAAGCCATGGCGGTGAGCGAAGACTTGGTGGTACAAACGTTAAAAAATACGCACGCAGAATTTAAGCGTGGCAGCGTTGGTGCCGGACGCGGTATGAGCTGCTTTGCCATGAAAGGTGGCATTGGCACCAGTTCGTGTTATGTGCCTGAATTGGACGCGACGCTTGGCGTGCTGGTATTGGCCAATTTCGGGGCTCTGCCGGCGCTGCTTTTAGAAGGCATTGCGCTTGGCGAGGAGATCGAACGGGCGATGCGCGAGCCAATGTCGCAAGAGGATAAAGGCTCGATCATTATCATTATGGCGACCGATGCGCCGCTGTCTGCTCGTCAGCTAAAGCGAATTGCAAAACGGGCAGGCGCAGGTCTTGGCCGACTTGGCAGCTATTGGGGGCACGGCTCTGGTGATATCGCATTGGCATTTTCAACCGCGCCACAATCAGCAGAGGAACAATCAACAGAGGCAAAATCAGCCGAGCTTTCAGACCAGCAACTCGACCCACTGCTGCATGCAGCCGCTGAAGGCACCGAACAGGCGGTTATCGATGCGTTGCTGCAAGCCACAAGTGTCAGAGGTTTTGGCGGGAATTTTCGAACTTCGCTCAGTGAAGTGCTCGACATTCTGTGTCGAAAATATTTGTAAACTCAAATTCAACAACAAAACATCGTTAACTAAACTATTGTTTAAAAATGAATAGTTTAAAGTTGTTCATAAACAGAACTATTAAAATAACAGGCTCAACAAAGGAACGTGATGAAAATATTTATCTCCGCAGATATTGAAGGCATTGCTGGCGTGTGCGCGCCAGAGCAGTGCCGCGCGGGTAACATCGAGTATGAAAAAGCGCGCGCGTTGATGGAGCAAGAAGTCAATGCGGCTATCGCCGGCGCTTTTGAAGCAGGTGCGACGCATGTTGTGGTGGCGGATAGCCACGGTTCAATGACCAACTTACGCTCGGCGTATCTGGATCCGCGTGCTGAGCTGATTCAAAGCAAACCGCGACCTTTTTCTATGGTGGAAGGGATTGACCATCAACATTTCGATGGCCTTTTTCTTATCGGCTATCACAGCGCAGCGGGCGAGCAGGGCGTGCTCGCTCATACGATTAATGGCGCGGCTTTCTACCGAGTGACTGTCAATGGTTTAGCCATGGCCGAAGCAGACCTTTACAGCGCCAGTGCATTAGAACATGGCACGCCGCTGCTTCTGGTGTCTGGCGATGACAAACTGCAAAGCTGGATAGAAAAACGCTATCCGGGCGTGAGTTACTGCTGCGTGAAACGCGCTATCACCACAACATCAGCGCAATCGCTTAGCCCGCAATCGGCGCAGCAGCAAATTCATGCGGCGGCGTTTGAGGCGGTCAATCGGCTGACCACCACGGCAAATACTTTGCTTAAGCCCCCGTATCATTTACAACTTGAGGCAACCAAACCGGTGATGGCGGATGTGTTTGCGCTCATCCCAGGTGTTGAGCAGCTTGATGCCCGCACTGTGAGTTACACCGCGTCGGAGATGAAAACCTTAATCAGTTTACTTGGCGCCTTCTCTTATCTCGCGAGCACTCAAAGCTAAACGGCGCAATAAAATGCAAGAAGCCCCGTTATTTCATCGCGATAACGGGGCTCTTGTCATTGGATATAAGTTTCCAAGACTGGGTGTTTCTAACACCAACAGCTTGTCATTAAAATTAAAACTCGTGGCTAGTGAAACCACGGTTCACCTAATGAGTATGCCGAATTGAGGCTCAACTGATTAAGCATAGGGTCACTGGAAAACGCTACACTGCTTGGGTCGATTGGCTCGTGAACCAGCGACCCTCGAGCGCCAAGCACCGCAAGCGCGAGCAAAAATAATGCAAAGCCGAAATGGCTGTGATTGCTGCCTTCAAATTTAAGCTGCCAGGTGAAATCAAACAAACTGCTCAGCACGCGAGCGAGCAAAAACAGCGTTACCACATCCACCACCAGTTCAAGTACATGCCCTTGCAGTAAGCTGCTGAATAAAGCGCGACCAGTATTGGTCGCAAAGCTTGGCCTGATGGCGTGATAGTCAAAAAATAACGGGGTAATCAGCTCAAGTAGCGTCACCAATAGGCTGATAGCAAGCAAATAATATTTGCTGACTATTTTTATATTGAGATGCGAAGGTTTGATGGCATAGACAAATTGCAGCGCGAGAGCTGGAAACATCGCGTAGCAGATCGTCGAAATATCAATTCTAAGGCCACCCAGTAATACCTGGCTCAGATCGCCGGAGGCGGCAAAATGCTCCGCCTGCCAAGTAGATAGGAGCAGACGAGACAAGCTCAGCACTGCCAAGTTAACCACCGCAAAGGTGAAGATGGTGAACAGGTGGCTAAGTTCAATGTGTGCAATGGCGAACTTTCTAAAATGGCCTTTGAGCGCAAAATCCATGCTGTTGCTCCTTACTGTGAATGATTCACTTTAGCTATTAATTCACTTTAACTATTAACTGTTAGGCGACAATTTTGCGTTACATCCATAGCGTTATCTTTAACGCTGGTTTCAACACCATAAAAGCCGATTAAGCTGTGGAATAAATTGTCATGGGAATACTGGTTGCGGCTGGCTTCTTGGCCAATACACTGAGTGTCGAGGCCTTTTTGCTGCGCGTATTGATTCGGCAACCACATAAGCCACGGCACATGGGTTTGTTCCGTTGGTGCAATCGCATAAGGTGTACCGTGTAAATACAAGCCTTTCTCTCCCAGTGATTCGCCGTGATCCGAGATATACATCATTGCCACATTGTATTGGTCGGAATAGCTTTTTAGCTCGTCAACCACTTTGGCAAGCACGTAATCTGTGTACACGAGTGTGTTGTCATACACATTGGTGATCTCTTTATCTGAGCACTTTTCGATGTCAGCGCGATTACACGCGGGTGTAAACAGACCGTCTTGATTAGGGTAGCGCTGCCAATAGGTTGGACCGTGGCTGCCAATGGTATGCAAAACCAAAAGCTTGCTGTTATTGTCTTTGGCGATGAACTGTTTAGCTTGGTTTAGCATGACCGCATCAAAGCAAGTTGTGCCGTTACATTGTTGGTCTCTCAATTTTCCGTCGATGGCAACATACGGCAGTTTTTTCGCCACCCCTTTATCGCCGCCATCGTTATCAACCCACAAAATGTCGACGCCGGCGTGCTGAATAATATTCAGTGCGTTGTCTTGCGCCTGAGCGCGGCGCGCATTGTAGTTATCTCGATTTAGGTTAGAGAACATACACGGCACCGAGAGTGCGGTGTAAGTGCCGCATGATGAGACGTGCTGGAACGAAATCAACCCCAAATCTTTGGTGTAAGGGTTGGTGTCGCGTTCGTAGCCGTTATAAGCAAAGTTCATGGCTCGCGCCGTTTCACCGAGCACCACCACCATCAAAGTTGGCTTGCCGTTTTGGGTCGGCAGCAACTTGGCGTCAGTACCTTGTGGCTTGTAGGCCAACTGCGGTGTGAAATAGGTTTTATCTAAATAACGCACCGCGTAATAAAGGTGTGCTGGAGTAATCATTTTATTGAGGTATTTGTTGTTACGACCCACCGATGCGTAATCTTTGTAGCTGGTGGCCGCAATCATCAAAATGCCCGCCACACCGACTAACACCAGCGCAGCGCGCGTGATGACAGCACGTGCCCACGATTTTTGTGGTACCACTTTGACCCAAAAAATGAACAGGGTCGGGATCACGCCAAACAGCAGCAGATACAGCACGGAGGTGACGCTTAAATATGAAGAAGCCTCGCTGGCATTGGTTTCAAACACATTTTCCATCATCGCACTGTCAAACAGAGTATGGAAATTCACCGCAGCGTAGAGCGCGCTGGCCGAGGTCAGCACGATGAAGGCGATCAATGGTTTGAATAGATACGGAATCGCCAAGATTGCAAAAATGATGAGAAAGCAGAAAAACAGCAGCGCAGGGGCGGTGTAAGGAAACCAAATGTGGGGCACGCTTTGACTGAGCTGAAAAATTTTGGCGATCACTGGATAATTCATCACAGTGGCGAAATACACGGCAACGATAATCGCCAAGCTTGGCAGAGAAAGTTTTAGACGCGGGATGCGTGATAGTAGAGTGCTGAGCATATTCAAAACGGTGGTTGTTTATCTTATGCCAACATACTGTGCTCATTAACTTAAGATTCGCTTAAGAGTGGTTAAGTTTTTGGCCGCGCGGAAATAAATTTGCCACAGGCGCTCGAGCAGATAACGCCGTTTACGCGAATTTCACTTTCTAAGTAGTGAACGTTTTTTCGCAGCTTAACGCGCCGAGCGCTCACGGTTAGCTCGGTATTGAGTGGCACTGGTTTGATAAACCGGACGGTGAGTTCCGCGGTCATTGCACTGACCTCAAGGGCAAACAAACTGTGCGCCATGGCGCTGTCGTGCAGAGTACTGACTACGCCGCCATGCATTACCCCGTCAAAGCCTTGGGTTTTATCACTGGCGATCAATAACGCTTGTACTTCGCCGGGCGTCAAGTGTTGGTATTCCAGTGTGGAATCATCGTTGAAAAAGCGCCGATGACAGACGGCGCTGTGCTGGTAATTTTTAGGTCTTACAACGGTTGAAATGACAGCAGACATAAGGCTAGCTCCGCGACTTTGCGGTCGGTTCGCTGATTTGATACAAATCTTTGGTGCTGGGATCGTTGCCATCGGAGCAGCGAGTTTGGCAATCACACTTATGATCAATACCTATGTCGTTTAGGCCGCCGCAACTGCCTTTTATTGGTGATTGACCAAAAATGACGCCGACCGCCATCAGCGCGATGATCGCGACAACAACCGTGAAGGTGAGTAAATACAGCATTGAATCTCCTTAATCGCTATCAAAGCGCGCGATGAAAAAGCGTCATTCAGAATAAACCGTGGCCGGCAATCCAATATGGCAGTTTGATGAATTAATCGTGGCAACAGCCTTTGCCTTGACCGTGGTGGTGTCCATCCTGATGGTGGCTAGCACTGCCGCAGCAGTTCCCATCTTGATGTCGACTTTCAGGCTGGTTATGACGCTGGCAGCTATGCTCGCCATCACCTTGGTGATGTCCGCATCCGCAGCCACTAGACTTATGTTCGTGGGAATGAGAGTGTCCATGAGGATGTGGGTCGCCATCCTCGCCTTGCTGAGTATGTTTGTGAGCAAAGTTTGCCGAAGGGCGACCTTGCGATGGGCTGGTTAAACTCTGGCATTGATGTGGGTTGCGCAATATTGACGTGATAGGCTGACGGCTGCTTTGAGTTTGCAGCACCGCAAATTGGTTATCGAGCAGTTTGGCTAAAATTCGCTCGCCGATTTGGCGTACCATGACTTGGGTCGTGCCTTGTTGTTTGAGTAAATCAATCAGGGCATCTTTACCCTGGCAATTGGCATTCAGTGCTGGGTTGGCGATTGTGGCTTTACAGTGGCCATCAGGGTCGAAAAAGGCGAATTGGCGCGCTTTAGTAAAGTGGTTGGCAATTCGGTCGTCATTGATTGGAATAGCAATAATCATCAGTGAACTCCTAAGCATAGTAAGTTGATTATGCCGTTTTATTTTTGGCATATGCTATTTATATGCTTGGTTATTCGCATATGCAAATAAATAATTGGCATATAGTTAAGAGAAAATCAGGCAAAAAGGAATTAAGCTGTTTAGGGCGCGAAGTGCAGTAAATTAAGGCAGAGCAAAGAAAGCGACCAAGATAAAAGCGTGCGGAAAGGGAGCAAGGTTTGTCGAATGTTAGGGCGAAATCTCGCCCCAACTGACAAAGACAATGGATAACGGTGATGACAAGGAAAGGTTAGTCAAGGCGGTGCATCAACAGCGCTTTGCCCTCAGCAAGGCAACCGACCACTTTATAGCGCGCTGATTTCACTAAATTGGCGAGAGTTTGCCGTGACACACCCATTTCAGCGGCGGCTTCTTGCTGCTGCATACCTTTAAGGTCAACCAGTCTTAGCGCTTCAAACTCGTCTGGCGCCAGTTCGACTTTATCGAGTTCGCTCATAGGAATACCGTTAGGTTTGAAACAGCTGTCTGCAGGTGTTCCGCAAATATTACGCGGAATTTTTGGGCGCCCCATATTCTCTCCTAAGCAATTGAACGATTTGGCTGAAGAATAGTAAACCAGTGCGCAAAGCAAAAACAGTGTTATCCGTTTAAGGCCAACTAAGCTGTGAACCTAAGCACTGGATTGAGTGGTGAGCAAATTGACAAGCATGGTTAAAATTTTCGCCAACTGTTTGCTGTATCTGTGTTTTTTATATGATTTAATGATGCAATTAATGGATATCGCGGCCACAAGGAGCCCTTTTATGTACCAAAATTTTCGCGCTGAACTGGACTGGGCGACTCGCCATATGACTCGAACTCAGGCGGCGCTTGAGGCTCTGCCATCACTCAACGGTGTCAAACTTGCCTGCAATATGCACCTTGATTTGAAAATGGCGCCATTTGTGGCGGGCGTATTAGCCAAAGGGGCACAAGTTTTTCTCACTACCTGTAACCCAACTACAGTGCAGAACGAAGTGGTGGAATATTTGCAGCAAAAGGGCGCGAAAGCTCATGCGTGGCGCGATATGAGTGACTCAGATTGGTCGGATTCATTTGATCTCGCATTGGATTGGGCACCAACGCATTTGTGTGAAATGGGCGCCGATCTCACCACACGTTTGCATCAATCAGGGCGCAGCAATCAAATCAAAGCGGGCCTTGAAGCGACAGGGTCTGGAATTAGCCGTTTAGGCGGTGTCACACCGAATTATCCGATCTTTAACTGGGATGATCTGCCTGTCAAAGAGGGGCTGCACAATCGTCATATGGTCGGTTTAACCGCTTGGCACACTTTCTTTCAAACCACGCACTTAACTCTGCATGAAAAAGTGGTGGTGGTGATCGGTTATGGCTTGGTTGGCCAAGGGGTCGCTGCCGCAGCGAAAGCCTATGGCGCTCAAGTGCAAATTGCCGAGCTTGACCGCGCTCGCGCTCTGCAAGCCAAATATGACGGTTGGCCTGTCGTCGCGCTTGATGATGCGGCGCCACATGCCGATGTGATTGCAACGGCAACCGGTGGTCATGATGTGGTTAATGCAGGACATTTAGCCAGTTTAAAAGAGGGCGCGTTTGTGCTTAACGTTGGCCATGTCGCCAAAGAAATCGATGTTGCTTACCTTAAAGCCAATGGCGAGCATAGCCAACCGATGCCGTATGTTGATGCCTATAATGTGGCAGGTAAAACCGTGTACTTGCTGGCAGATGGGTCAATGTTTAACTTAACCGCAGGTTATGGTGACAGCTTGAATGCCTTTGATGTGACGCTTGCGGTAATGACGGCTGGCATCGGCCATATTGTCGGTAGCGGTGAAACCCAGCCCGCTGGGTTGTATTTACTTCCAGAATCAGCCTGGATGCCAGTGTTGTAATTTCAACTTTTAAACGGTTTTTTGGCTTAAATATAAATTGTTAGCCGCTGGGTTTAATTTTAGGATTGTTTAGCGGCTAACCTTCTAATTTTCATAAAATTCCTACTTAAAACTCGCCATCGGTCACCTTGTTTAAATGACACTTCGTGCTACTTTCTAAAGCCTAAATTAACAACGGTTGTGATTGGTTAAATCGGCTAGTGAGGAGTGGTATTTTGATTGTGGCGATAAAGCAGAGCATTGAGCAAAACCCAAAGTTAGAGCGTGGTGTTAGCCTGTTTATTCAGGCGCTAATATTCCTCTCCTTGGTGGCGTTTTCGATTGATACTTTGCCAAACCTTGAGCCACAAACCAAACTTGCTCTCAAGACCTTTGAGCATGTCACGATGGCTATCTTTACAGTCGAATATCTGGTTCGCCTGCTGATTGCGCCTCGCAAACTTAAGTTTGTGTTCTCGTTTTTTGGTTTGGTCGATTTGATTACGATTTTGCCTTTCTATCTTGCCCTAGGGATGGATTTACGGTCACTTCGCGCTTTCAGGCTACTTAGCTTGGTGCGTATTTTTAAGTTGGCACGTTATAACGCGGCGCTTCGTCATTTTCATACCGCGTTTAACATTGCTAAAGAGGAATTGGCATTATTTTTAGCTGCGTCCGTTATCATTTTATATTTGGCAGGTGTGGGGATTTATCACTTCGAATATGCAGCCCAACCCGAAGCATTTAGTTCCGTGTTCCACAGCTTGTGGTGGGCGGTAGCAACACTGACAACGGTGGGATATGGCGACATTTATCCAATCACGGCCGGCGGTAAAATTTTTACTTTCTTTATTCTGATTATTGGCCTTGGTGTTGTAGCGATTCCTGCCGGAATGGTGGCATCAGCGCTGTCTAAAGCGCGGGAACTTGAAGCGAGTGACAAAGAGCAGCCTTAATTGCTTGAATTTTAGCGAATTAAACGAGAAGCTTGGTTGATGTTTTGCAACTCAATAAGCGATTAAAGAATGTCACAATCTCAACTGTTATCTGAACTGGCTCATTTGCCACGTCAACGCGCGCTGATTGACGATATGATGTCGGCGTTCGCCGATAATCCCCATGTGTTGGCTGGCGTATTGGTCGGGTCGCTTGCTGGTGGGCGCGGTGACAGAGTCTCTGATGCCGACGTCCTGTTTTTCACTCAGCCTGATTGCCATCTCACCGAGTGTGACGTCAGCTATACACAATTTGAAGCGGGCAAACATCTTATCTATCAATTGGCGGGGGAGCATTCGGCGCATGCGCGGTTTAAGAAATATATTTTCGATGATTTTACCAGCGCCGAAATTCACTGCTTAGATATCCATGAGCCGTTCGAGTTGTTTCAGCCGTTTACGGTGTTGTTTGATAAAGCCAACGTGATTGCTCCGCGTATGAGTGATAAACCCGCGCCAACCCACGACCAATTTGAACCTTTTATCTATGGTGACCAAGGCTTAACTTGGGAGCTGTTTGATTGCATCAAGTGGCTAAGCCGCGGTAAACATCAATTGGCAAAAGCCTATTTGCAAAGGCTTGGTGATAAATTGGCGCAAGCTAAAGCGAGTGAAGAACAGTGATTGATGTGCCCAAGCTCTCTTTGGTCGCGGTTGAGCAATGCGAGTTTGAGCGGGTGTTTTCCCATTATAAACACGCGCTGTACCACTATATCGATGCAGTGTTTGGCTGGGATGAACATTTCCAGCGTAAAAGGCTTCAAGAGAGTGCTCTGCAAGGTTTTTACTGGGTTGAGAATGGTGACAACCCAGTGGGTTTAGTGTGGTTTAACGTTAATAAAAGCGAACAACATAATGCGCTTCATCTGCATTTGCTGCTGGTATTTTCGAAGTGGCAAAACCAAGGCTTTGGGCAAGAGATTATCAACTTGCTTACAAGCAGCGCCGATCAGCAAGATTTAAAATACCTTACGCTATCGAGTTTTATCGCCAATCAGCGTGCCATCCGTTTTTATCAGCGCCAAGGCTTTGCGGTGGTCGAGCAAGAGACGCATTTTGTCAGCATGCGGCGCTTGCTCTATAAATCGCTCGACAAAGAAAAGGCTTGAGGTTGAGTCTAATCAGTGTGCCTGTGCAACCGCTGGCGATGCATGAATATCGTACGACACCAAATGTGTGCTGTGGACATGCGTAATGGTTTGCGGTTTTACCACTTGCCAAGTTGGACAGCTGTCTAACGGTTCTGACGCCAAAATAATATCGTGACCATGCGATTTGCTAAAAACGGTCGGTGGATGACCGTCGGTGCTGTAGCGCACTAACCAAAACTGCTCGCCATCAGAAATACACATCGATGCTTTGAATGGCAATTCGCCCGCGTGTTTTTCGTCAATAACCGCTTCAATTTCGGCAATCGTATGGCGGATCGCTTCAATAGGATTTTGCCGCAGCCCATTCTTTATCATCAAAAGAAAGATCAATTCACTGTCCGTGGTACCCCGTTTTTGCACATACAGACGCTCGGGTAGGGCGCGTTCCAGCGTGTATTTGACTTTGTTGAAGTCGCCGATTTGCCCGTTATGCAAAAACATCCAGTTATCAAGGATAAACGGATGGCAGTTACTGCGCGCGACTTGGGTACCGGTCGAGGAGCGAATATGTGCCATAAAGCGATGCGAGCGAATATGATGGGTCAACGAGCGTAAGTTTTCATCGCCCCACGCTGGCAGTACCTCATGAAATTGTCCCGGAGTGTCGCGCTCCGTATACCAACCAAGTCCAAACCCATCGGCATTCACTCTGGTGATGGCCTTTCGTGCTTCCAAGCTTTGGTGGACAAGAGAATGTTCCGGTTCATATACGAGCTGATCAAGGTAGATGGGAGATCCCTGATAGGCAAGCCAACGACACATAATACGCTTCCTAAAATAATGGCTGATGCTTCAATAAATCACTTTTATGTGATCTGTGCAATATCCTTTAAATAAATGGTGCTTTTGGCTTTTATTCACAGCCTCAATGCGTAACAAGCGTGTTCGGGAACACATTTCTGGTGAATTATATTGTACAAAGTGAATTCAAAGATTGAGCTGTAATTAATTGTTATGTTATAACATCCACAATTTTGGAGAGTAGAGTTATAACAATGCAATTTTTTATTACTTTTTTACTTATGATCAGTGCGGCGTTTCCCGCGCTTGCCGAGACCGAACCCACTAAAACGAATACTTTGTTATTAAGCGGCAGTTTGGAATTCACCAACATCGATCCCTCATCAAACGGCTATATTTTCACTCGCATGCAAGTGATTGAAACTCTGTTTGATGTCGATGAAAAAGGCACGATTTTACCAAGTTTAGCCACGGGCTATCAGGTCAGTGATGACCTCAAAACATGGACGATACAATTACGTTCTGGGGTTAAATTTCATGATGGTTCAACGCTGGATGCACAAGCAGCAGCTTATAGCCTCAATGTCGCATTGAACAAATATGGTTCGCTGGGCAAAGCCCATGTTGAGTCTATAAAAGCACAGGGTAGCAACACGCTCATTATTACTCTTAATCAACCTTTTGTGAGTTTGCCTGCTGTCCTTGCCAACTATGCTAACGCGATTCTAAGCCGTCATTCTTACGGTACTGACGACAAAGTTGTCAACCTTTATGGCAGTGGCCCTTACACCGTTTATGAGTTGGCGCCACCACACAAACTGACCGTGCAGCGTTTTGGCGACTACTGGGGCAAAAAGGCCAGTATTGAATTCGCAACTTACTTGACTGGGCATCGCGCAGAGAGCCGTGTTTTGCAAGCCAGCAGTGGTCAAGCGGATATCGCCCTTGAACTGCCGCCGGCGAGTTTAATGCGCCTTAAAATGAACCCGCAATTGGCGCTGCATTCGGTATCACTGCCGCGTACTCTTATTCTGAAACTGAATAACGGTCATCCGTTTTTAGATGATGTGAACGCTCGTAAAGCACTTAGCCTTGCGATTGACCGTAAAGGCTTGGCTCGCGCTGTACTGCGTACTCCGGGTTCAGAAAGCGACCAGTTGCTGCCTAAGTCGATGGGTAACTGGCATTTAGATTCGCACCAAGCGCCAGAATATAACCTTGAAAAAGCCCAGCAACTGCTCAAGCAACTGGGTTGGACGCGAAACAGTGACGGCATGCTTGAAAAACAAGGTCAGCCGTTTTACTTAACACTGATTACTTATGCTGACCGCCCAGAGCTCACCAATATTGCGACCGCCTTGCAAGCGCAATGGAAAAAACTCGGCGTGAACCTTCGCGTTGATATTACCAACTCAAGCGCGATTCCTGCAGGTCACCAAGATGGCTCTTTAGATGTCGCTCTGATTGCGCGTAACTACGGTGTCATTCCAGATCCTCTTGCGGTACTTAGCAGTGACTTTGGTCCACAAGGTGGCGATTGGGGGGCGATGAATTGGTCGAATCCGGAACTAAACGAGCTATTTGCGCAGCTAAGCCAGACAACGGATGCGAATGCCTATCGTGAAAAAGCCCAGCGCGCAGCAAAAATCATCGCTGATGAGCTGCCGATTATCGCGATTTCCTCGTATACCAACCAAGTTGCGGTCAATAAACGCGTCAAAGGTTTCCGCTTCGACCCGTTTGGACGCAGTTATTACCTCAATGAGATGGAGTTTTAAGCTCGGTGCTGTCACTCATTTATCATCGTATTTTACAGCTGGTTGCCGTGGTGTTTGGGGTCGGAACGCTGACGTTTATTCTGATGCGTTCTCTGCCAGGTGATATGGCTTATCGCATTGCTGCGAGCCGTTATGGGCAAGATAACGTCAGTGCGGAGGCTGCGGAATTTGTTCGGGCGGAGCTCAACCTCGACCAGTCACCACTCGCCGCATTTGCCAATTGGTTGATGGATTTAGCGCAATTTCGCCTCGGTCACTCACTGGTGAGTGGCGAACCGGTCATCGATACTATCAGCCATCAACTTGGGCATTCACTGCTATTAGCCGTGTGCGGTATTGCGCTGTCGATATTGATTGCGTTTCCGCTTGGTTTACTCAGTGCCAAATGGCCGCGCGGATTTGCGCCGATTGCGGTCATACTTTCGGTACTGTTTCGTTCGTTGCCGGTGTTCGTCATTGGCCTGGTGTTGATTTTATTGTTTGCCCTCAAATGGCAGTGGCTACCGGTTGCAGGCTTTGGTACCCCCATGCACATGATTTTGCCAACGGTAACATTGGCGTTAGCGCTGGCGGCGACGTCAAATCGCATTGTCGCGAAGAGCACGCGCCAAGTGCTCAAAGCGCCGTTTTATCAGTTTTCAATGATGAAAGGCTTGTCGCCGCTGCGTACCTTTAGCCGTCATGGCATGCGCAATATTTTGCTGCCTGTGGTGGCTTATATCGGCGTGCAGTTTATTACCGTGATTGAAGGCATAGTGATGATTGAATCTTTGTTCTCATGGCCAGGGGTTGGGCAGGGATTGGCACACTCAATCTTCGCGCGCGATATCCCAGTAATTCAAGGCACGGCGTTGTGTCTGGGGCTGTTATTCGTGTTGCTTAATACTTGCGTTGATGTGCTGTGTTATTGGATTGATCCACGTGTTAAAGAGGCGAACAACAATGCTTAACTCTCAATCTTTATCACCTGCTAAAGCGCAAAATCCAATCGTTACCTTCCTGGCGTCGACACTGTTTGCCCATCGCTCAAGAGCACTGGGCACTGGGCTGCTTTTATGCTTGGTGACACTGTCACTTGTTGGCTGGTGGCTAGGAGGCGATCCCGCTAATCAAGACCTTGCGTCAGCGCTGATGCCGCCAAGTGCTGAGCACTGGCTTGGCCTTGACCATTACGGACGTAGCATGTTGGCGCGAGTGAGCGAAGCGCTGCGTTTATCGCTCAGTTTGGCGCTATTGTGTGTGATAAGTTCAAGCGTATTTGGCTGCTTACTTGGCGTGCTAGCTGGCTGGTATGGACGCTGGGTAGACAGTGTGATGAGCGTTATCGTCAACATTTTGCTCGCTCTGCCGGGGCTGGTATTTGTGCTTTTGTTTGCTGCCATGCTACCAGGGTCGTTCGCTACCATTTACATTGCGATTTCCTTGGTGCAATGGGTGGAGTATTTTCGTGTCAGTCGTTCGTTGACTCAGTCTTTGGTGGCGAGCCCGGAGATTCAAAATGCGCAGTTACTCGGTTTTGGACGTGGCTATATCTTTATCCATCATATTTGGCCGACGTTACGTGCGCCGATGTTAACAATGGCAGCGTTTGGCGCGGCCAATGCCGTGCTTTACATGGCATCGCTTGGCTTTGTTTATGTCGGTATTCAGCCGCCAGATAGCGAACTCGGACAGATGATTGTTGAACTGTTTCCTTATTACAGTGAAGCGCCTTGGCTACTGGCCCAACCCTTGGTTGTTTTAGCGCTGATGGTGTTGGCATTTCATTTAATGGCAGGAGAGAAACGATGAGTACCTTACTTAGAGTGAATCATCTGACCATTCAGTTTGAAGAGAGAATCTTGCTCGATGATGTCAGCTTAACGCTTAAAAAAGGCGAGCCGCTGGTTATCTTAGGACAAACTGGGTCGGGTAAGAGTCTACTGCTTAAATGGATTATGGCCAGTATCGATGTCAAGCTTCAATCGCGCGGTGAGTGCTTGATTGAAGAGCAGTTGCTTGACGCCAGTCAACGCCGTCTGTTGTGGGGCAGGGAAATGGCAATGCTGGCTCAAGAGCCGATGATGACCTTAGATCCATTGATGAAATCCGGTGAGCAAATTGCTGAAGTGCCGCGTTTTGTTCTTGGTATCAAAGCCAAATTAGCGCGGTTAAAAGCGCGTCAAGAGCTTACCCGTTATGGCTTGGCAAACGCCTACAGTAAACGCGTCGGCGAGCTATCTGGTGGTATGGCCCAGCGCTTAGCCATTTGCGTTTCGACCGCTGCCAATGCGTCGATCATTTTGGCTGATGAGCCGACCAAAGGCTTAGATGTTAAGCGGCGTGATGATGTGGTTGACATGCTTAAAAGCAAAGCCGAGCAAAGTGGTTTGATTGTCGTGACTCATGATGTTGAAGTGGCTGAGCGTTTAGGCGGGCAGATACTGGTACTTCACTATGGAAAAACCATCGAGCAGGGCGATGTTCATCAGGTGCTGAAACATCCGCAGCAAGCGTATACCCAAAGCCTAATTGCGGCGGCGCCAAAGCATTGGTCAAATCAGCGCGCTGAAGTCAGTCATTCAACCCCTATTCTAAAGGTCAACAATGTCGCTATCGAACGGGGTTCGCAGCGTTTATTTGAACAGCTCAGTTTTTCACTCAATAGTGGCGAAATCGTGGGTATTGTTGGTGATAGTGGCTGCGGGAAAAGTAGCCTTGGTGATGCAATATTAGGTCATCTTAAGCTCACCAGCGGCCATATTTGGCGCGCACCAAGCATAAGTAAAACCAAGTGGCTCAAGCTCTATCAAGACCCGTTTAGCTCTTTAGCAAAACATTTAACCCTTGGCAAGATGCTCGATGATTTAGTCACGCTTCATGGCCTAGATACAAGTCGTGTTAAGCCGTTGATGGATAAATTGTCGCTGCGCCAAGCGGTATTAAATGGCACAAGCAGTGAAGTTTCTGGAGGAGAATTGCAGCGCTTTTCGATTCTACGCGCGTTGATGATGGAGCCAACCTTGTTGTTTGCCGATGAACCTACATCAAGGCTTGACCCGATTATCGCCAAAGAAGTGACTTTGCAACTGGCCGAGCTTGCTCGCGAGCAAGGCTGTGGGCTGCTAATTGTTAGCCATGATCCCGATTTGATCGAAAAAATCTCCGATCGGGTGATAAATATCAGCGACTATGCACCAACGCCAAGCGCAGTAAGTTGATGACAACCTTAAGCTGACTCGCGTTTTCATTCGCTTTAGTTACCAGGCCCGCCATTTTGGCGGGCTTTCTATTTTCAATAAACTAACCAATTTTCCGCATTTTTGTGTTTTTGATCACACAAGACTTTACTTAGCCTGCTAAGTAAATTATATTGCTTAGCCTGCTAAGTATTTGAGTGCCTTTATGACGCCTGATTGCCAAAACATCAAAGAATTATCGCTTGTCGAGCAGATGAGTCGTGTGACTCGTTTGTGGAAACATGTTGCTGATCAGGAGCTTGCTCCGCTTGGGTTGACACACTCACGCTGGACAGCGCTTTGGAAGCTAAAACGCCTCGGCGATAAGGTCAGTCAGAAAACCTTGGCTGATGGGCTGGAAATTGAATTGGCGTCATTGATGAGAACATTAAAACAGCTCGAAGAGCAACAATTCATCACTAGGCACTCTTGTGAGCAAGATAAGCGTGTACGCATCGTGTGTTTGACGGAGCAAGGGGAAGAGCTGCTTGAGCAGTTAGAAGAGCGAATTACTCAAGTTCGCCGCAAGCTTTTGCAAAATGTCAGCGACCAAGAGTTTCAAATGATGCGCTCGATTCTAGAAAGAGTCGCTCACAATGCCTCAGATGTACTTAGCCAGTAAGCCACCCAGCATTTAAAGAGAAGTTAAAGTTTATGACCCCAGATCAGAAGTTTGCGCGCTGGATTAAATACTCCTGCGCCATTTTCGTTATTGTATTTGCGTATTTCTTAATTGCCGATTTGGCAATGCCTGTGACACCGCAAGCGATGGCGACTCGCGTAGTCACCAAAATAGCGCCGCGTGTGAGTGGCCAAATTACTCAGATTTATGTTCATAACAACCAAGCGGTCAAAAAAGGCCAAGTGTTGTTTGAAATCGATCCTAAGCAGTACCAACTTGCGGTGCAAAAGGCCAAGCTGAATCTTGAAACTGTTAAGCAAAATAACGCGCAGCTTGATGCATCGATTGCCGCAGCGCGCGCTGATGTGACGGCATCCGAAACCAATTTGGTGCAAAAGCAGCGTGAAGCCAAGCGTTTAGATACGCTATTTGCACGCAAGGGTACATCACAACAACTTCGTGATGATGCGGTCAGTGTTGCTACTTCAGCAAAAGCGAACTTACTGGCGAGCAAAGCACGCTTGCAGCAACTTATCGTCAGCCGCGGCGATACCGGTGAGGACAACATCAATATTCGCGTGGCCCAAAACGAGCTTGATCAAGCCAAATTGAATCTGTCTTACACTAAAGTTGTGGCAGAAAATGATGGCTTTGTGACCAATTTGCAGCTTGAGTCAGGTACGTATACTGCAGCGGGTAACCCTTTGATTGCATTGGTTTCTGACAAAGTCGATGTGATTGCCGATTTTCGTGAAAAGAGCTTGCGTCACTTTGGCGCGCAAAGCAAAGCGCTGATTGCATTCGATAGCAAACCTGGACAAGTGTTTGAAGCTGAAGTCAGCAGCGTTGATGCTGGTGTCAGTGATGGTCAATTTGATGCCAATGGTCGTTTGGCAGCGCCAACCACTTCAAACCGTTGGGTTCGTGATGCGCAGCGTATGCGTATGCACGTGAATCTTGAGCAAAGTGATATCTCCCAAGCGATGCCGGCTGGCTCTCGCGCGAGTGTTCAATTGCTGCCAGACAGTGCGCTGTTTGCTTGGATGGCGCGCATTCAAATCCGTTTGCTGAGCTACCTGCACTACATCTATTAATACGGAGGCAGGATGAAACTTTGGGATCACCCGATGTCTGAGAACGATCTCAGGCAGTGTTTTCGTATTGCTACTGGTGCCACGCTGGGTTTTACCATCAGTAAAATCTTTGGCTGGGATAACGGAGTTTTCTTTACTGTTACACCGATGTTGCTGCTCGGTATGGTACCCGTAATGAGCGCCCACGCCGCGCGCCAATTGATTGCGGCGGCGGTAGTTTGTGCCTTGGAAGTTGGGCTTTTGGGCGGCTATTTTGGTAGCCACCCATTTATGATGACCATGGTGGTGTTTGTGCTGTTTCTTGGCAAGTTTGCCGCCATGTCCAAGGGCAGCTTGTATCTGTTTGGTGCCAACAGTGTCATCAGCTTGAGCATCATGCTGCACTTTGCCAGCTATGACAGTACCGATTTGAACGACCTGATCATGAGCAATTTTATTGCAAACGTCTTGTCGGTGATTATTGCGTATTTGATGATGTTTTTGATTCCAGATGTCGAGCCTCGTCAGCCGCCACCTAGGCCAACAGAGCCGAAAAAATCGCACCGTATGCGACACGAAGCGCTAATGGGTTCAATCATCGCCACACTATCATTTTTAGTGTTTCAGATTTTCGATTTACAAGATTCGATGTCAGCGCAGGCGACCACTTTGCTATTGCTGTTTCCGATGCATTGGAGCGGGGCACTTGGCTACGCTCGCAAACGTGCGATGGGCACGTTAATGGGCGTGAGCTTTGGGATTGTAGCGCAGCTGATTATGTACAACTGGTCTGATTTACTGCTGTTTGTGGTACCGCTGCTGTGGATTGGTTCGATGATCTTTAGCTATATGCACGTCAAAGAGTCGAGCGGTTCAGGTGCGGGTTTTGGCGGACTGACCACAGTGGGCATTTTGTTTGGCCAATACCTAACGCCTGATGGCGATTTAGTTTTCAGTGCTTTGTATCGTGTCAGCAGTGTGCTGTTTGCGATAGTGGTGACGCTGCTGATTACTTACATGGTGCACCTACTGCTGAATCGTTTTGAATCGACGCGTTTTAGCCAGTAACGTTTGGCCTGCCATTTTTATAGCGCATCATACGCACACCCCCTTAAAGGCGGCACTTGTTTTTTGTGCCTATTCTTCAAGTGCTGCCTTTACCCTAAGGGGTATAATCGATAGCAAAACGCCAAGCATGTGCTTGGCGTTTTTCGTATTAATCATTTATTCGTGCATGATTATTCTTGGCTTAGCGCATTGTCGCTAAGTTCTTCATTGTTTAGCTTGCGATCATCAAGTAATAGTGTCATCACAATGGCAGCGATACCGCTAGTGGTGACTGGCGAGCCAAGTACGCTTTGCATCAGTTTCGGCATCTCTTTAACAATGTCCGGTACCAGCATCACGCCCAAACCAACGCCAAATGATACCGCGAGAATCATCAAGTTACGGCGATCAAGCTCTTCGCGGGCGATGATTTTAATTCCTGCTGCGGCCACGGTGCCGAACATGACAAGCGTTGCACCGCCTATCACAGGTTTTGGAATGGTGGTGAGAATGCCGCCAATCACGGGAAACAATCCCAGCACGCATAAAATCAGTGCGACAAAGTAGCCGACATAACGGCTGGCAATACCGGTTAACTGAATCACGCTGTTGTTTTGGCTAAAAGTGGTGTTGGGAAAGGTGTTGAAAATCGCCGCCAGCATAGAATTCACGCCATCGCCCAAAATCCCAGCTTTGATTCGGCTTAAGTATTTCGGGCCCGAAACCGGCTGCTTGGTAAACAGGCAGTTTGCGGTGATGTCGCCCGTCGACTCAATCGCGGTAATCGCGTAAATCACAGCAACGGGCACAAAGGCATACCAGTCGAAATCAAATCCGTACTTAAATGGTACTGGCACGCTGAAAAGTGGTTGATCAAATGCGCCTTGCAAATTCACCATACCCATCAAGGCAGCAATCAAATAACCTACGACCATTCCAACCAGAATGGATGATAAGCGCACCATTAAATTTGCCGAGCGGTTCATCAAAATGATGGTCACAAGGACGACAGCGCCCAGTGCCAGGTTATGCCATTGACCAAAATCCGGGGCTTTCATACCGCCAGCCAGATCGGTCATACCCACTTTGATAAGAGAAATGCCGATGGTGGTCACCACCACACCGGTCACCACTGGAGTGATGATTTTGCGCAGCTTGCCAATAAATTGCGACAGCACGATTTCGATAAACGCGCCGATAAAACACACGCCAAAAATCAGCGCCAGAATCTCATCCGGGCCGCCACCTTTCGATTTAGCAATAAAACCTGCGGCGAGCACCGAGCCGAGAAACGCAAAGCTGGTGCCTTGCACGCAGATCATCCCTGCGCCAATTGGACCAATGCGTCTTGCTTGAATAAAGGTGCCGACCCCAGACACAATCAGCGCCATACTGATGAGGTAAGGAACGTTGGCGCCAAGGCCAAGTACGCCGCCAATTACTAAGGTCGGAGTAATAATGCCGACAAAACTGGCTAATACGTGTTGCAGCCCGGCGTAGAGCGCCGGGATCGTTTCTGGCTTGTCATCCAGCTCGTAAATGAGGTCTTGACTTCCTTGTGCAGACATAAATTTTTCCTGTATACAATATTGTTGACATTGTTGTACCTAATAATAAGCAAGCTGTGTGCCAGCGGTTACAAAATGTTAAATTCCATATTAATTAATAGGTTATTAAAGAAAACTCATTGCCTAATCAACGCTTTTGCACTCTATTAGGGCAGAGTTGCTTCATCGGTGCAGTACGGCGCACAGAGCAAGCTTTGTATACACGAGAGATTTATATACACGCGAAGAGTAAAATCTTGCTGGTCGTTGCGAGGCGATAGATCGCCGCTCGCTGGCATCATATATTCGGCGCTTAAGTACGCTCAGTGGCACATTGGTCTGGAACGCTAATCACGGCTTAGTGTGATTGAGCGTTTAAAGACTATGGCTCTCGCGCCAATTTAAGTCTATAACCTAGTACTGAGCTCAACGATTTTGAGCAAGTTGTAAGTTTAAGAAATGCCTCAATAAACAAACGGAGAACAAAGAATGAGTAACACAGTTGTGATTTATTTTTCCGGTTATGGACATACCAAAAAAGTGGCGGAATCTGTGGCTGAAGGGGCGAGCGCAACGTTAATTGCGATTGATGAAAACGGCGATATTCAAGAGTCAGATTGGCAAGCGCTCGACAGCGCGGATGCGATTATCTTTGGCGCACCAACCTATATGGGTTCTTACCCTTGGCAGTTTAAAAAATTCGCCGATGCGACGTCAAAAGTGTGGTTTACCGGTGGCTGGAAAGACAAAGTATTTGGCGGTTTCAGCAACAGTGCAAGTTTAAACGGCGATAAACAAGTGACGCTTATCAGCATGCAAACTCTTGCGTCTCAACACGGCGGCATCTGGGTGAGTTTGGGTCTGCCACCGGCCAATACGCTTGCTGCAACCCGCAATGATGTTAATAACCTTGGCGCATCGGTTGGGGTGTTAGTGCAATCGCCATCGGATGCAGATGCCAGCGCCATTCCTGCCGGTGATTTAGAAACCGCACGTCTGTATGGCGAGCGTGTTGCTGCCATCGCTGACCGTTTAGGGTAAGTTGCAGCGTTTAATCTCACTTTAAACTTGAAGTGAATTGAACGTTTAAAGTGCATAAAAAAGCCATGCTCACTATCAAGTGCAAGCATGGCTTTTTGCTATTTTAGATCGCTATTGCTTGTTATTTGAGAATGTTATTTCGGTGGGTGGTGCTCAATCCAGTGATGGGCGATCTGTTCACGGGTGGTAATCCACACGTTTTCATGGGACTGAACGTAGTCCAAGAATTTTTTCAGCGCCATAAAGCGGCTCGGCTTACCGATAATTCGACAGTGCAGACCAATATTCATCATCTTAGGTTTACTATCACCTTCTTGATATAGGCAATCAAAGTTCTCTTTTAAATATTGAAAGAACTCTTCGCCGTGGCTAAAGCCGTAAGGCGAGGCGAAGCGCATATCGTTGGTATCCAAAGTGTATGGAATCACTAAGTGCGGGCGAGTTTGCCCTGCAGTGCTTTGCACTTGGGTCCAAAATGGTAGGTCGTCGCCGTAATAATCGGAGTCGTAAAGTAGCCCAGTTTGCTCGGCGACCAATTGACGGGTATTGGGCGAGTCACGCCCGGTGTACCAGCCGATTGGGCGCTTTCCGGTTAAGCGTTCAATGATGTCCAGCGCTTGGCGCATCTGCTCGCGCTCTTGCTCAATGGGCATGTTTTGATAGTGAATCCATTTAAGGCCATGACAGGCAATTTCATGACCATCTTCAACGATGGCTTTCAGCACTTCAGGATTGCGCTCAAGCGCGGTCGCGATACCAAAAATGGTCAACGGTAATTCGCGGCGTTTGAATTCGTTAAGCACGCGCCATACGCCAGCCCGGGAACCGTATTCATACAGCGATTCCATGCTCATATGACGGCCAGGGTAGGGTTCTGCACCGGCAATTTCTGATAGAAATGTTTCTGCGTGCGGGTCACCATGCAGCACACAGTTTTCACCCCCTTCTTCGTAGTTAAGCACAAATTGCAGCGCGATTTTGGCGTTGTTCGGCCAATTGGCATCCGGTACGTTATCGCGGCCATAGCCGATGTAATCGCGAGGGTTGGTTACGTCCATGCTAATCTTCCTTATTTGGTTTGGCTGTGCACGCAAAGAGGCGTGAATCATTCGTTGTTATTGGTTGTCTGTTTTTACGTAAGACTTTAGGTCAATTACGCTTGGCGTTAACGGCTAAAGTGCGCGTAACGGCCGATAAATTTTTTGCTCAGCGGCGAGGCGTACTGGCCACTTTTCGATGTGGTCAAATTGAGATGATTCAATGACTCCGCTAGTTTCACAGCGGCGGTGACACCATCAATCACTGGCACGTTAAGCTCGATGCTGAGTTCGGTGGCGAGGTCCGACATTCCGGCGCAGCCAAGTACAATCGCTTCTGCGCCATCTTGCTCGATAGCAGCGTGGCACTCACGCAGCAGCTGTTGATAGACACTGTGTTCAATGTGCTCAAGGCTTAGCACCGCAATATCGGTGGCGCGCACACCCGAACACAAGTGGGCATAACCGTAGCGCTCAAGAAGATGGTGGGCAGCAGGTAGGGTGCGGCTCATGGTAGTGACCACGCCAAAGCGGTGGGAAATCAAGCTCGCCATTTGAAACGCCGCGCCGGCAATACCAATCACCGGGGCATTGGCCAGTTCGCGCGCCGCATCTATCGATGGGTCGCCAAAGCACGCGATAATGTGCGCATCGACGCCTTGCGCTTCACCTTCTGCAATCACATCTAAAAGCGCGGTGGCGGCAATCGCTTCGTCGAATGCGCATTCAATACTTTCAGGGCCATGCGCGGGGGAGCGTGCGATGATTTCGCTATCAGGTAACGCAACCGCTACCGCGCTGCTGGCAATTTTGTCTGTCATGCCTTGGCAGGTATTGGGGTTTATCAGTTGAATACGCATAGTAACTACTCCGAAAACAGCTTTTGAAAATCGATGTGCCCGTCGCGCTCACCGCGCAGTGATATAGAGGCTTTGATTTGCTTAAGGTGATGGGTCATCCAATGTTTGGCTTGTTCCACGTCGCCTTGGTTAATCAGTTCAATCAAAGCTTGGTGATCCCCGCAATCACAACTGACACTTTCACGAGTGCCGTAAGCGGCGATAACCAGCGACGAGCGATAGCAAAGCTGCTCGATAAACTCCGCCAGTACGGTGTTGTTGCTGTTTTTGGCCAGCTCATAATGAAATTTGGCGGTGAGATGAATGGACTTTGCCAGATCGCCATCGCGGTCGGCCTGCTTTTCATCATGCACCATGGTAATAAAGTGATCAGATAGGCTCGGTGTCCAGTTATCGATGACTTCGGGCAGCAGCAGTGGCTCAAGTAGAATGCGACTGTCGAGCACTTCTTCCGCTTCTTGGCGGCTTGGCCGATTAACGTGAGCGCCTTTATTGGGCTGAATCACCACAAATCGTTCAATGGCAAGGCGTTGTAGCACTTTACGGATACCGGTTCGGCTCACACCAAAGGCTTCAGAAAGCTTATCTTCAGGAAGACGTTCACCTGGCGGCAGTTGATGCTCGACAATTGCTTTAAGCATCTTACGATAAATTCTTTCGTCGTTAGACATGGGGCTCTCTACTTATTGTTGTATACAAACTACCTAAGCAATATGTATACCATTTTGCTTAGTGATTTTTACCCTACTATTTCCAGTAACCACGGTACGAAACGCAAAAACCGCGAAATGCCTTGCACTACCGAGTTGCATTCTTGAACTAATATAGTGCGAATTGCCACCAATGTGGTAGCGATTTCAGCGCTGAATCCTTGCTGTACGGCGATTGCCATGATTGGCACGCTCCTTGTATTTAAGATTGTATACAATGTGCGATAAGGAAATAAACAAATGGAAAAGGAACTCACTCCCAGTGCTCGTTTGAGTAACGCCGATCTGGTTCCCGATAAGGAACAGAAGTGGGGTTGGTACAGCATTTTTGCGTTTTGGATGTCGGATGTGCATAGCGTGGGTGGCTATGTATTTGCGGCAAGCTTGTTTGCGTTAGGGTTAAACGGCATTCAAGTGTTCATCAGCTTATTAGTCGGCATCATGGTGGTGATGCTATTTGCCAACTTAATGGGCAAACCGGGTCAGCAAGCAGGGGTGCCGTTCCCAGTGGTGGCGCGAATGTCGTTTGGTGTGTTTGGCGCTAACATTCCCGCCGTGATTCGCGGTTTGATTGCAGTGGTGTGGTATGGCATTCAAACTTTCTTGGCGTCCAGTTCATTCATCATTTTACTGCTGTACTTTTTTCCGAATATGGCGAGCCTCTCAGAACCAAGCTTTCTCGGTTTGTCTTACCTCGGTTGGATTGGCTTTATTGCCATGTGGGTGCTGCAAGGCATCGTGTTCATGTTTGGTATGGATGCGATTCGCAAAGTGATTGATTGGTCAGGACCAGCGATTTATATCGCGATGTTTGCGCTGTGCATTTATATGATCAATCGCGCCGGTTGGGACAACATCAGCTTTAACCTCAGCTCTGAAAAGCTGGAAGGTTGGGATGCGTTTGTGCAGATGTTTATCGCCTCAGCGCTCGTGGCAGGCTATTTTGCTGGGCCAACGCTTAACTTCAGTGACTTTTCCCGCTACTGCGGCAGTTACCAAAAGCTCAAGTTAGGTAACTGGCTTGGCTTGCCACTTAACTTCTTACTGTTTTCCGTGTTCAGCGTGGTGATTGTGTCGGCATCTATGCCGGTGTTTGGTGAGATGATCACCGATCCTGTCGAAACCGTAAAACGCCTCGATTCCGGTTTTATTACCGTACTTGGCGCGTTAACGTTTATTTTTGCCACTGTAGGCATCAATATCGTCGCCAACTTTGTCGCGCCAGCGTTTGATTTCTCAAACGTGTCGCCGCAAAAAATCAGTTTCAAAGCCGGTGGTTTCATCGCTGCATTTGGCTCGGTACTACTTACGCCATGGAATCTGTTTAACAACCCGGAAGTGATTCATTACACCGTTGATATCCTCGCGGCGATGATTGGCCCACTTTACGGCATCATTTTGGTCGACTATTACGCGGTGAAGAAAGGTGAAATCCATGTGCCTTCTCTCTACACCGAATCGCCGCAAGGCAAATATTGGTATCAAGGCGGAATTAACATCAAGAGTGTCTACGCTTTGGTGTTTGCCGGCATTGTCGCGCTCTTCTCGACGTTTGTTTTCAGTCAGTTAGCCAATTACTCACTGTTTATTGGCGGAATCGTCGCTGCGGTCAGTTATCGCTATCTGATGCAGAGCGAGCCAACTTGGCGACCAGAGATGAGCGTATCGAAACCAAAAGTGTAGTTAATGAGATCTAGGCCTACTTTACGGTGGGCCGTTTTGCCGTGAAAGAGAAAATCGTTGATAATGTTACGATTGCACCATTTATGTTCATGGCTGCACCATAAGTTTCATTTTATGGTTTCTCTTTTGATTTATAAATCCGCACTGACTGTTAAGTTACTAGATTCATTGCGGTTTTTATTTTGCTTTAACTTGGCGCGAACGTTGCTAATGAGATAGTCGTTGTTTCAAACGTTTCATGTCAAAAGGAGATTTAGAGTGAACATGATGAAAACAATCTCAGGGGTTTTTCTGACGCTTGGGTTACTGGTGGGTGCTAGCACCGCGCACGCGGACAAGTTAGACACAGTGCAAAGCAAAGGTGTATTGAAAGTGGCGGTGCCCCAAGATTTTCCACCATTTGGTTCTGTGGGTACCGATCTTCAGCCGCACGGTTACGACATCGACATGGCAGGCTATTTGGCCAAGCAGTTGAATGTGAAATTGGAGTTGGTGCCAGTCACCAGTGCCAACCGCATTCCTTACTTGCAAACCGGTAAAGTGGATTTGGTGATTTCTAGCATGGGTAAAAACCCAGAACGTGAAAAAGCCATCGATTTTACCAAAGCGTACGCACCGTTCTATTTAGGCGTGTTTGGTCAAAGCTCGGAAAAAGTGTCGTCACCAAAAGATTTGGCGGGCAAAACCATCGGCGTTACACGCGGCTCGGTTGAAGATTTGGAGCTGAGCAAATTGGCGCCAAGCGATGCGGTTATTAAGCGCTTTGAAGACAATAACGCGACGCTGTCTTCTTATTTGTCAGGTCAAGTGAGCTTGATTGCGACGGGTAACTTAGTTGTGACGGAAATTGCGACACGTTTCCCGGCTAAAGCGCCAGAAACCAAGTTCTTAATTAAGAACTCACCATGTTACGTGGGCGTGGCGAAAGGCGAAACTGCGCTACTGGATAAAGTCAATACGCTGATCGACAAAGCAAAACAAGATGGCGTGCTAGAAGGCTTCTCTCAGAAGTGGCTTAAAGCGCCGTTTCCTAAAGACTTAGGTGCATAAGGCGTAAGGGCTGTTATGAGTTACCAACTGGACTTTAGTGGTTTAACTCCCTACCTGCCACAGTTTGTGGCAGGGTTGGGCACCACAGTAGAGCTCACGGTGCTATCGACGGTTTCGGGTTTGCTGCTCGGCACTTTGTGCGCGGCAGCAAAAACCAGCCAGGCAACGTGGCTACGAGTGCTGTGTAGCGGTTACATCGAAGTGATTCGCAACACACCGTTTATTGTGCAATTGTTCTTTATCTTTTTTGGTTTGCCAGCTCTTGGCGTAAAACTGTCGGCTTGGGAAGCGGGCTTTATTGCGTTGGTGGTTAACTTGGGTGCTTATTCGGCGGAAATCATTCGCGCTGGGATTGAAGCGACGCCAAAAGGGCAGTGGGAAGCGGGTAAAACGCTCGGCTTAACCCGTCGCCAAATTTTTGTCCGTATCGTGCTACCGCCTGCGTATCAGCGCGTTTATCCGGCGGTGGTCAGTCAGTGCATTATTGTCATGCTCGGTTCATCGGTGGTATCGCAAATTTCGGTCGAAGATCTGACCTTTGCCGCCAACTTTGTGCAATCGCGCAGCTTTTTAAGCTTTGAGTCTTACATGGTGACGGCGGCGATTTATCTGGTACTGGCGATTGTGATGCGCCAATGTTTTGCGCTGATTAAGCGTATGACGTTTAAGAACCCATCGCTGTAGGAGCCGCTATTATGATGCAATTTACTGATTGGGATATTTTACGCAGTTTGCTGCTGGCGGCGCGTTGGACGATTGTATTGTCGCTGATTGCGTTTGTGTGCGGTGGCTTGATTGGTTTGCTGCTCACTGTTCTGCGCAGCACCAAAAATCCGTTTTTTACTTGGCTAATTAAGCTGTATGTCGAGATTTTCCAGGGCACGCCGCTGCTAATGCAGCTGTTTTTGGCCTTTTTTGGCTTGTCGCTTATCGGCATCGAAGTCAGCGCCTGGACCGCTGCAATTTTGTCGCTCACGCTGTTTAGCAGCGCGTTTTTTCATGACATTTGGCGCGGTTGTATTGAATCGCTCCCCAAAGGTCAGTGGGAAGCATGTCGCACCATGGGATTGAGCTATTTACAAAGCATGCGCTACGTTATTGCGCCGCAAGCCGCGCGCCTTGCCATTGCGCCAACTGTGGGGTTTTCGGTGCAGATTGTCAAAGGCACTGCGCTGGCGTCGATCATTGGGTTTGTCGAGCTCACGAAAGCTGGCACCATGCTCAACAATGCGACCTTTCAACCGTTTAAAGTGTTCGCCTTGGTGGCACTACTGTATTTCGTTATTTGCTATCCGCTTTCTGCGCTAGCCCGTTATTTGGAGACACGCAATCATGTCGCTCGTTAGTGTTGAACAAGTCCATAAATATTATGGTGAAAACCACGTACTGAAAGGCGTGGATCTGAAAGTCAAACCGGGCGAAGTGGTGTCGATCATCGGTCGCAGTGGCTCGGGTAAAAGTACCTTGCTACGCTGCATGAATGGTTTGGAAACCTATCAGCAAGGCGTGATCATCGTCGATAACCAAGCGGTGGAAGACGACGAATACAAACTGCGATTACTAAGTCGTAGCGTTGGCATGGTTTTCCAAAGCTTTAACCTGTTTCCGCATATGACGGTTGGCGAGAACGTGATGCTCGCGCCGAAATTGGTGCTGAAAAAAGACGCCGCCGAGTGCGAAACGCTTGCTCGTGAATTGCTTGAAAAAGTAGGGCTTTCGGATAAATTCGACGCATACCCTGCCAATTTATCCGGCGGTCAGCAGCAACGTGTGGCGATTGCCCGTTCGCTGGCAATGAACCCCAAAGTGCTGCTGTGCGATGAAATTACCTCGGCGCTCGACCCGGAATTGGTGGGCGAGGTGCTCAAAGTGCTCGAACAGCTCAAAGCCGAAGGCATGACGCTGATTTTGGTCACGCATGAGATGAACTTTGCTCGCGATGTCGGCGATCGCGTCGTGTTTATGAACCAAGGTAAAGTGTGGGAAACCGGCCCAAGCGATGAGGTATTTGCCAATCCGCAAACCCCAGAGCTGCAAGGTTTTCTTTCTGCGGTGCGCTAAGCGCGCCGCTCATTAATTGATGGAGTTTGAATGACTAACAGTTCGCACTCTCTGAGTGAACGTATTCGCCAGCATTATCCACGTCTAACGCAGAGCAGTCAGCGTGTGGCGGATTATTTGCAGCTCAATCCGGAAAAGATTTTGATTCTGTCCACCGGCGAAATCGCTCAGGCGTGTAATGTGTCAAAAACCAGTGTCAGCCGCTTTATTCGCCAACTGGGCTATGACGATCATCTGGCCCTGCGCCAAGAGTTAATGAGTGAACGTGATAAAGGCGTGCCGGTATTAACCTCTAATGTCGAAGATCCGGATATTCAGCATGATATGCGCGCCCTTGAGCAGCTTTGGGCGCAGCTTACCACAATGGACTCAAGCGGTTTGATTCAGGCTATCGCCAGTGCGAAAACCGTTAAAATCATCGGCTATCGCAACAGTTATCCGCTGGCGATGCATTTTCGTCAGCAGCTGATGCAGTGCCGTTCAAACGTTGAATTGTTGCCCGTTCCGGGCCAAACATTGGCAGAAGATTTAATTAATGTCAGTGCCGATGACTTTGTGATTTTGGTTGGTATTCGCCGCCGCGTAAGTCAATTTGACCACATTGTTGAGCAGCTTAAATCTCAGCGTACGCTGTTGATTACCGACCAATCAGGGCAGAAATACGCAGACCGCGTTAGCCATGTGATGATCTGTCATATGAACAACCAATCGCCGCTCGACAGCTATGCGGTGCCAATGAGCCTGATTTCTTATTTAGTGAACAAAGTATACCGTTACCTCGGCCAAGATGCGGTTAAACTCAGCCAACGCATTAGCGAGCAGTATGCTTTGATGCATGAAATTGAATGATCACGCCACAAACCGTGATCTGAAACGTTAAATGAATCGACAATAAATAGTTACTAACAACATGAATGTATTAGCAAAATTAAAAAAAGAATGGTTTTTGGTTGGCATGGTGATTGCCATTGCGCTGGCAACCGTGACACCGAATATTGGCCGCTCTGGCGGCGTCATTCACCTTGAGCAACTGACTGGGCTTGGCGTTGCTATCGTGTTCTTCCTGCACGGCTTAGGCTTGTCGCCACAAGCGATCAAAGCGGGCCTGACTAACTGGCGGCTGCATATTTTTATTCAGCTTGCGACCTATGCTCTGTATCCGCTGTTGTGGGTGGTGTTTGACGGCGCTTTTCTTGCCTATATGCCGTCAGCGTTGGCGTTTGGTTTTTGCTACCTATTTGCATTGCCAAGTACCATTTCTTCCTCCGTGGCAATGACCAGTGTGGGCAAAGGGAATGTACCTGGCGCGATTTTTAACGCGTCACTCTCGAGCATTCTTGGCGTGTTCATCACGCCACTGCTGATCCAATTGTTTATGGGTTTTGAAGGTGTGGAGCTTGATTTGATGGCATCGGTGATGTCGATTTCCAAATTGCTGCTATTGCCGATGATCGTAGGTCAAGTGCTGCGCCCATACCTGATTGCATGGGTTGAAAAACACAAAGCGGTAACCAACAAAATCGACAAATACGTCATTTTAATGATTGTGTATAACGCGTTTTGCGATTCGGTCGCCAACGGCATTTGGCATGAATTCTCGGTTGGCTTATTAGCCAGTTCGATTGCGATCTGTTTTGTAGTGCTGCTGGTGATGGTGCACCTCATTCAAATGGCCGCCAAACTGGCCAAATTTAATTTGCCAGACGAAGTTGCTGCGGTGTTTTGTGGCACCAAGAAAACCCTAGCCGCTGGGGTGCCGATGGCGAAAGTGATTTTTGGCGCTGACCCAAATCTGGGCATGATTTTGTTGCCAATTATGCTTTATCACCCGATTCAGATTTTCTACTGTGCGATTCAAGCCAACCGCTACGCTCGTAAAAGTAAGTCCGCCGCTGCGCTGGGCTAAATAGTTGACTCAATAAGGAATACAGAATGAGTAAGGATGCTCGCGTTTATTGCGCTCAAGGACCGGAATTTATCAATCCGACCGCAGAGGGTACGCTTTCAAATACCTCCTTTGTCTTCAAGGACCTGTTTGATGTCGGTGGTTACGTCACTGGTGCTGGCAACCCGACATGGCTCGCCACCCATCAACCCGCCGAGAAAACCTCGCCGCTGATTGTGGCTCTGCTGGCTCAAGGCGCAAAATGTGTCGGCCGAGTCCAAACCGATGAGTTGGCGTATAGCCTCAATGGGCAAAATATTCACTACGGCACGCCGCAAAACCCGCTGGCGCCAGAGTGCATTCCCGGCGGTTCATCCAGTGGCAGCGCGGTTGCGGTGGCACGTGGCGACGCTGATTTTGCAATCGGCACCGACACTGGCGGCTCAGTACGAGTGCCTGCCAGTTACTGTGGGCTGTTTGGCCTGCGTCCCACACTGCACAAACTCGACCTAAGCCACTGCTTTGAATTAGCGGGCAGTTTTGACACCGCAGGCGTGTTTGCCAAAACTCTACCGATGCTTAACCAAGCGTTTGCGACGTTGTGCGCTGCGCCGCAGCCCGGCCAAATTCAAAGCCGATTATTTCTTGATGATGCGTTTAGCGCTTTGCTCGGTAAAGCGCGTTTAGAGCGTTTGCAAATCTGGTGTCAAACGGTCGGTGTGAGCCTAATCCGCGGTGACGTACTGGCAAAAAATGGCTGGCAACTTGATGCGCTGAGTGAGCTGTTTCGTACCATTCAAGGCTTTGAAATCATTCGCCTGCACGGTGAATGGCTAAGTCAGCATGGCGATAGCTTAGACCCTGCGATTGCCGCGCGCGTTGAATGGTCGCGCCAAATTACCCCCGAGCAATACCAAGCGGCGCAAGCCGAGCAGGCTAAGTTTGCTGAGCAAATTCACCGCGCTATCGCAAGCTTTGACGGTGTGTGGGTGCTACCCACCACGCCATCTGGCCCGCCAAGATTGGATATGCCCGCAGACGAACTTGCCATCTATCGCAGCCAATTGATGGGCATGACCAGTGTGGCTGGGTTAAGCGGATTGCCGCAATTGCACATTCCGATGACTGGGCTTGAAGAAGGGCCGTGCGGGATTTCGCTTATCGGCGCGGCGCAATCTGAAGGCGACTTAATTGCCAGTGCGATGGCGCTGACTCAGTCGCAATCGTCAAAGCAATCAAACGCTTGTGTATCAGAGCAATAACAGGAGCGAGACAATGAAACATCAAACCGCATTTACCGCTTCTCACCATCAAGCTGCAAAAGTGGGTCAGCAAATTCTGGATGCTGGCGGCACCGCCAGCGAAGCCATGGTGGCGGCGGCAGCGATGATCGCGGTGCAATACCCGCACATGAATAGCATTGGCGGCGACGGTTTTTGGTTGATCGCAAAAAAGGGTCATACACCGATTGCGGTGGATGCCTGCGGTGCGGCGGCCCGTCATATCAACGTCGATGAATATCGCGCGCAAGGTGATGAACTGCCTGATAGCGGCGGCATTGCGGCGATGACCATGGCTGGCACGGTATCAGGCTGGCACAAAGCGCTGAAAATCGATTCCAGCGACATGAGCCTACAAACCATACTTGGACCTGCGATTGAAGCGGCGCAAAGCGGCATTACCGTGACGCAAAGCTTGGTCAATGCCAGTGAGAAGACGTTTGCGCGCTTATCTAGCCTTGGTGCCTTTAGCGAGATTTTCCTGCCTGAGCAGCGCACGCTGCAAGTGGGCGACGTGGTGCGTAATCCAGCGCTTGCCAACGCGCTGCAAACTCTGGCAAATAATGGTCTCGATGATTTTTATCGCGGCGAGTTAGCCAAATCCATGGCTCGCGAACTTGCGGCGCAAGGCAGCCCACTGCGCCTTGAAGATTTTCACCAACACCATGCCAAAGTGATGACGCCGCTGAGCGTTAACACCTCAAAAGGCAAACTGTATAACTTTGATGCGCCGACTCAAGGTGTGGCGTCGCTGCTGATTTTAGCTATTTACGACAAGTTGGTGTCTGGCAAGTCGGTTTCGGACCAGTCGGTTTCGAAAAATAATCTTGGGGCGCAAGAGCTTAGCGAATTGGACCATATCCATTTGTTGGTTGAGGCGACCAAGCAAGCGTTTATTATTCGTGACCAAGTGGTGTGCGATGAAGAGTATTTAAAAGCGCCGCTGCGTGATTGGCTTAGCGATGAGGTGATTGAGCGCTGCGCCAGTGACATCTCAATTGAAACCGCCAAACCTTGGCCACATATCGCCGAGCCCGGCGATACTATTTGGATGGGCGCGAGCGATCAATACGGCACCATGGTGAGCTTTATTCAAAGCATCTACTGGGAATTTGGTTGCGGTGTGGTGCTGCCAGAAACTGGCGTATTATGGAATGTTCGCGGTAAGAGCTTTTCGCTCGATAGCGCTCACCACAACGTGTTGGCGCCAAACAAAAAGCCGTTTCATACCCTCAATCCAGCTTATGCTGAACTCAACGATGGCTCGCGCATGAGCTATGGCACCATGGGCGGTGAAGGCCAGCCACAAACGCAGGCTTGTCTGTTTAGCCGTTTCCATTACCAAGGCAAAGGCCTTGAAGAATCGGTTGCGATGCCGCGCTGGTTACTTGGCCGAACTTGGGGCGATAGCACCAATAATCTACGTTTAGAAAAATCCTTATACCAACAATTTGGTCAGGCGCTTGAAGCGCGTGGTCATGACGTCACTTACGTTGACGACAATAATGAACTGATGGGGCATGCCGGCGCCATTGTGCTTGATGCGCAAGGAAGTGCGAGTGCCACCAATGATCCTCGTAGCGATGGAACCTATTTACTTGGAGAACATAATGACTAACAAAGCATCACTATTTGAAACTCTTAATCCGCCTCAACGTCTTTTAATGGGGCCTGGGCCAATCAATGCGTATCCGCGTGTGCATCAAGCAATTTCTCAAGCGCTGATTGGTCAATACGATCCAGTGATGACCGGGTACATGAATCAGGTTCAGGCGCTCTATCGTGGCGTATTTGAAACTCAAAACCAGCAAACCATGTTGGTTGATGGTACCGCGCGCTCGGGGATTGAAGCGGTGTTGGTGTCGGTGCTGCAACCGGGCGACAAAGTGTTAGTACCTGTGATTGGCCGCTTTGGTCATTTATTGTGTGAGATCGCGCAGCGCGTGGGCGCAGTGGTTAAAACCATCGATATTGAATGGGGCGAAGTGTGCCCGGCAGAAAAAGTTGAACAAGCAATTAAGCAGTTCCAACCGAAACTTTTGGCGACGGTGCAGGGCGATACCTCGACCACAATGAATCAGCCGCTTAAAGAAATAGGCGAAATCTGTCAGCGCCATGGCGTGCTGTTTTACTGTGATGCGACCGCATCGATTGCCGGTAACGACCTTAAAGTCGATGAATGGCATCTGGATGCAGTGTCAGCGGGGTTGCAAAAATGTCTCGGCGGGCCTTCAGGTTCTGCGCCAATTACCTTAAGCGATCGCTGCGCTGAGGTGATCAATCGCCGTAAACATGTGGAAGCGGGTATTCGCGCTGATCACCATGAAACCGGTGAGGATGCGATGATTCAGTCAAACTATTTTGATTTGGCGATGATCATGGATTACTGGGGGCCAGAGCGTCTTAACCACCATACCGAAGCAACCAGCATGCTCTACGCTGCGCGTGAATGTGCGCGTATTTTCCTTGAAGAGGGCGGCGATAAAGTGATTGCGCGCCATAAACAAGCGGGTGATGCACTGGCCGCAGGGCTTCGCGCAATGGGGCTTGAGCTGTTTGGTAACCAAGCCTACAAGATGAATAACGTGGTTGGCGTGTATATTCCGGCCAACGTTGACGGCGATAAAATTCGCCTTGAGCTGCTGCACTGTTTTGGGATTGAAATTGGTACCTCGTTTGGCCCGCTACACGGCAAAATTTGGCGTATTGGCACCATGGGCTACAACGCGCGTCAAGAGTGCGTGCTCACCACATTAGCGGCGCTGGAGGCAATTTTGGTTAAACACAAAGCGGCCGTGACGCCGGGGCAAGCGGTAGCGGCCGCGATGGAATTTTACTGTTAAGTCATAACAAGGAGTGTGTATGAGCCACAAGGACAGTATGACTGAGACAGAAAGTCGCGCGGCAAAAGTGATGCAGCGCGCCGACCGCATGGCAAGTTTTAGTGAAACCCCAGAGCATCTCACCCGTGCTTATTTGACCCCAGAACATAAATTAGCTCATGCTCAATTGGCGAGCTGGATGCTTGAAGCTGGGCTTGAAACGTGGCAGGACAGTGTTGGCAATCAGTGGGGACGTAAAGTCTCAGCCAATCCAACCATGCCGACGCTGATTTTGGGCTCGCACAGCGACACGGTCGCTAACGCGGGTAGGTACGATGGTAACTTAGGCGTACTGCTGGCACTTGAAGCACTCGAAGCGCTTGGTGATGTCGAGCTGCCGTATCACGTTGACGTGGTGGCGTTTGCTGATGAAGAGGGCACCCGTTTTAACACCACGCTGATCGGCTCAAGCGGTGTCGCCGGATGCTTTCAGCCAAGTTGGCTTGAGGTCGAAGATGCCAATGGCGTTTCAATGGCCAGTGCCATGGACAGTTTTGGTCTAGAGCCGCAAGTTGCAGGTTCGGATTCGCGTGTCGATGAAGAGATTTTGGCCTACCTTGAAGTGCATATTGAGCAAGGGCCTGTGCTGGAAGCGCAGAACCTTCCTGTGGGTGTGGTGACTGGCATTGCGGGCGCCAAACGCTATGAAATGACAGTCAAAGGCATGGCAGGTCACGCCGGCACTGTGCCAATTGGTTTGCGCCAAGATGCGTTTTGCGGCGTGGCGCAGATGGTCACCGAGATTGAAAATTACGCTCTTGAGCATGACATTGTCGCCACCGTCGGTAAATGTGAAGTCTTACCCGGCGCAGTGAATGTGATTCCGGGCGAAGTACGTTTTACGCTCGATATTCGCAGCTTATCGCAGCACCAGCTTGAAACGTGCTGTGAAACGCTACTGGAAAAATTGGCCGCGATTGCCAAGCTTCGCAGTTTGAGCTTTGAAAGTCGTAATATCTATCAAGCCCAAGCGGTATTGTGCGATGAAGTATTGCAGCATAAATGGGCCAACGTGGTTGAAAAGCACACTCAGCAAACGGCGTGTTTCCTGCCAAGTGGTGCTGGTCACGATGCAATGGTCATGGCCCAAGTTGCCAATATTGGCATGTTGTTTGTGCGCTGCGATAAGGGCATCAGCCATCACCCGGCAGAAAGTGTCACCACGGAGGATGTCAGCGTCGCGCTCGATTGTTTTATCGATATGGTTCAATCATTTGCTCCGTAACTTTGATCAAAAAGCCCCGAAATCTCGGGGCTTTTTACTCTTCAGCTCTAAACCATTGCCTAGAGCAGTGGTGATGCTTTTCAATCCGTGACTTATTGGTCGCTTGGTGGCGGACCTGGTGGACGGTGATCGGCAAACTCTTGTTCGGTGATTTCACCGTCGCCGTTTGCGTCGATATCGTCGAAATGGTCGCGGATTGGGCCATCGACTTCATCAGAGGTTAGAACCCCGTCGCCGTTTTGGTCCATTTCACTAAAACTCGGTGGCTTACCGCCGCCTCCCGGTGGTGGGCTAGGACGATCATCGGCAAAAACGGCAGTTGAAAATAGGACTGCAGAAACCGCTAGCCAAGATTTAATATTGTTCATTTTTTTGATTCCTTATCATACGGTCTGTGTTGATACAGACCTGTAGTAGAACTCAAAACCGATAAACAGTTCGCCAGTTTACGAAACTTTACAATTTGACCGTCAATTTCGAAAATAATTGTATGATTTACAGTCGCTTGGTTATGTTGAGCGCACAAAAAAACGGGCCAATTGGCCCGTTTTCAATCATCAAGGTTACTGGTTACACTTGCCTTAAAGCCTTAAAGCCTTAAAGCCTTAAAGC
>NZ_FNDD01000023.1 GCF_900100015.1 Vibrio xiamenensis
CCGCGGTCGCTGCCGCCGTTGCACGCGCCAAAGCCCGTAAAGCAGAGAAACAGCAAAGCGCCGCCGACGCTGAGCCGCAATCGGAAGAGCAAGACGCCGACCCGAAAAAAGCCGCGGTCGCTGCTGCCGTTGCACGCGCCAAAGCCCGTAAAGCAGAAAAGCAGCAAAGCGCCGCCGACGCTGAGCCGCAATCGGAAGACCAAGAAACCGATCCGAAAAAAGCCGCGGTCGCTGCCGCCGTTGCGCGCGCTAAAGCGCGCAAAGCAGAAAAGCAGCAAGGCGCTACCGAAGCTGAGCCGCAAGCAGAAACTCAAGACACTGACCCGAAAAAAGCCGCGGTCGCTGCTGCGGTTGCCCGCGCCAAAGCGCGTAAAGCGGCACAACAACAAGCTAAACAACAACCTAATGATCAGCCTGAGGAGAATAAGTAGTGGCTTTTTTCATCGCGAGTTCCCCGCACGCGCATAATCGCCGTAGCACCGCCGATCTGATGAAATGGGTCGCTCTTGCCGCCCTACCTGGTTTGGCAACCCAAACCTACTTTTTTGGTTGGGGCACGATTATTCAGTTGCTGTTCGCCATCGTACTGGCAATGACGCTGGAAGGTTTAGTCATGCTACTGCGCAGACGTCATCCAATGTCGGCGCTGCGCGATAACAGCGCATTGGTCACCGCTTGGCTACTCGCTGTCGCGATACCACCACTGTCACCTTGGTGGCTGGTCACCATTGGTCTTATTTTCGCCATCTTGATTGCCAAACACCTCTATGGCGGTATTGGACAAAACCTGTTTAACCCTGCGATGGTCGCATACGTGGTGCTGCTGGTATCCTTTCCTGTTCAAATGACCAGTTGGGTCGCGCCAGCAGATCTTCAGCCTGCGCATATTTCTCTTGGCGATTCATTCTCGCTCATTTTTAGCGGTTTCAACCTTGATGGCATGTCTTTGCAGCAGGTACGCACCGGCATCGATGGCGTGACCATGGCAACACCACTCGACAGTTTTAAAACTGGCATTAAGGCCGGCCATACCGCGCAAGAAGTGTTAGCGAAACCGCAATACTCCGGGCTTGCCGGGGTCGGTTGGGAGTGGGTCAACCTTGCCTACTTACTTGGCGGGCTATTACTGCTGCGCCTGCGAGTCATTCATTGGCACATTCCGGTCAGTTTCTTAGTCAGCCTTGGCCTGTTTAGCTGCGCATTTTTCTTGTTTACGCCTGGTGAAACCGCATCGCCGGTGATTCACATGTTGTCGGGTGCGACCATGATTGGCGCGTTTTTTATTGCTACCGACCCGGTCTCGGCTTCAACCACCAATAAAGGGCGCTTAGTATATGGCGCTTTGATTGGCGCTTTGGTGTTTATCATTCGCAGCTGGGGCGGGTTCCCCGATGGCGTAGCGTTTGCAGTATTATTGGCAAACATGTGCGTTCCGATGATCGACTACTACACCAAACCTCGCACTTACGGACACTAAACGATGTTGAAAGCAATTCGAAAAAATGGTCTTACTTTGGCGCTGTTTGCTTGCGCCTCAACTGGGCTGGTTGCAATAACCAACGCGTTAACCGAAGATCAAATCGACCACCAGCAACAGCTGCAACTTAAGTCGATTTTGAGCCAAGTGATTCCTGAGTCGATGCACGATAATGATCTAACCAAATCATGTACACTGGTTGCAGACCCCATGCTTGGCACTCACCAAGTGATGCCGGTTTATATTGCAACCCGTAACGGCGAACCGACTGGGCTTGCGATCGAGTCAATCGCACCGGATGGTTATAACGGTGCCATCAAATTGATTACTGGCATTCGCGTCGACGGCACGATTTCAGGCACTCGCGTGTTATCTCATGCTGAAACTCCGGGATTGGGCGATAAAATCGACCTTAGAATCACCGATTGGATTTTAAGTTTTACCGGAAAAACCGTTACCAAAGATAACGAAGACAGCTGGAAAGTACGCAAAGACGGCGGGCAATTTGACCAGTTCACTGGCGCAACCATTACCCCACGCGCGGTCGTCAAAGCGGTGAAGAAAACGGTACAATACGTTCAAGCCAACCAGCAAAACATACTCAATCAACCTCTCGACTGTGGGAATGACCATGAGTGAAAATAGACAGCTTTTAAAAAATGGCATGTGGAACAATAACCCAGCGCTGGTACAGCTCCTTGGGTTGTGTCCATTATTGGCCGTTTCTTCAACTCTCACCAATGCGTTAGGGCTTGGTATTGCCACCACTTTGGTCCTGGTCAGCTCTAATGTGATTGTCTCTTTAGTACGCGATTATGTGCCAAAAGAAGTGCGTATTCCGGTATTTGTGATGATCATTGCCGCGCTGGTAACGTGCGTTCAACTGCTGATGAATGCCTACGCCTACGGGCTATTTTTGTCGCTCGGCATCTTCATTCCGCTGATCGTGACCAACTGTATCATCATTGGCCGCGCCGAAGCTTACGCATCGAAAAACGATCCGCTGCCTTCAGCCTTAGATGGCCTTTGGATGGGACTTGGCATGACCAGCGTCCTTGTAGTACTTGGCGCAATGCGTGAGATCATCGGCCAAGGCACCTTGTTTGATGGCGCCGATCTGTTACTTGGCGATTGGGCCTCAGCTCTACGCATCGAAGTGTTCCATTTCGATACCAGTTTTCTGCTGGCACTGATGCCACCGGGTGCCTTTATCGGCGTCGGTCTGTTGATTGCGCTGAAAAACGTTATCGACAAGCAAATTGCAGCCAGACAGCCAAAGGCAGAAAAACCCAATATCGAGCGGGTGCGGGTCACTAACTAGATTCGCTCGCACCTTTCACTCGCCATAATAAAAACACGGAAGCAGCCTTAAAAATGAACAACACCAAACGCGTTCAAATATTAGAGCGACTGAGAGAAAACAACCCGAATCCACAAACTGAGCTGAACTGGAACTCACCGTTTGAGCTTTTGATTGCCGTGCTGTTGTCAGCTCAGGCAACCGATGTTAGCGTCAATAAAGCGACCGATAAACTCTACGCCGTCGCTAATACGCCACAAGCGATTTACGATCTCGGTGTTGAGGGTGTGAAGGAGTACATAAAAACCATCGGCCTTTTCAACTCAAAAGCTGAAAATGTCATTAAAACCTGTAAAATTCTGCTGGAACAACACGGTGGCGAAGTGCCTGAAAATCGCGAAGCGTTAGAAGCTCTGCCAGGTGTTGGACGTAAAACCGCCAATGTGGTGCTCAATACTGCATTTGGCTGGCCAACCATTGCGGTCGATACCCATATTTTTCGGGTTTCAAACCGTACCAAATTTGCCATGGGCAAAAATGTTGACGACGTAGAAGAAAAATTACTTAAAGTCGTCCCGAAAGAATTTAAGCTCGACGTACACCACTGGTTAATTCTGCATGGCCGCTATACCTGCGTGGCACGTAAGCCTCGCTGCGGTAGCTGTATTATCGAAGACTTGTGTGAGTACAAAGAGAAAATTTATCCAGAAAACTAGGAGCAAATCATGTCAAACGGTCGTGTTCTACATACTATGTTACGTGTGGGTGATCTTGAGCAATCCATCAAGTTCTATACCGATGTCATGGGTATGAACCTTCTTCGTACCAGTGAGAACAAAGAGTACAAATACACCCTTGCGTTTGTTGGATATGGCGATGAGTCTGAAGGCGCAGTTATCGAGCTAACGTACAACTGGGGCACCTCAGAATATGACTTAGGCAATGCCTTTGGCCATATCGCGATTGGTGTTGACGATATTTACGCGACTTGTGACGCGATTAAAGCGGCAGGCGGTAACGTGACTCGTGAACCAGGCCCTGTCAAAGGTGGCACAACACATATTGCTTTCGTTAAAGATCCTAACGGTTATATGATTGAATTGATTCAAAACCGCCAAGCATCTGCCGGTTTAGAAGGGTAATTTCCCTTTACGAGCCTATAGAGAATTAAGAAAAGGATGGTTGAACCATCCTTTTCTTTTATGCTTTACTTGATAATAATTATCATTTAACATGTTTCCAACTTGCTTCACACGGAGTGGCAAATATGGGAATCCAAAACTGGGAAAAGCACACATTACTGGCTGATATCGCGCGTAAAGAGAATGACCATCTACGCAGTATCCTTCACTATCAACAAGCGTTGGCGGTCAGCGAAGAGTTGTCGGAATCGGTTGATATAGATATCGAAGATCGCTTGATGATTTCGGTCATTTCATGTCATAACCTAGCCAACTTTTGGCGCGGAGTCGGTGACAGCAGTTATGAGCTCAAGTACCTGCAACTCGCCTCGGAAAAAGTCTTAACCGTCGTGCCACAATGTCCAAATAACCAATGTAGCGCATTCATTGATTCCGTTGGCTGCTGCAAAAAAGCGCTGATTGAATTTATGAAGCGCCACCCAAACCCAACGATTGCTCGTTTGGTGCAAGACATTGATACCGCCACCAACTGCAACCTGATTGCTAAATTCAAACTCAATTAAAAAAGCCTGCGTTATGCAGGCTCTTTTCTATATTTGGGTTCGTCCAAGCGATATTACCACACGGCGGTTTTTGTCTTTGCCTATCGGTGAGGAGTTATCGGCCACCGGACGACGTTTACCATAGCCCTGCACTTGGATTCGATCTTCAGGCAATCCCAGCGATTTAAAGTATTTCTGTAACACTTGTGCACGTTGCTCGGAAAGGTCTTGGCTGACGCTTTTACTGTCGACGTTATCGGTATAGGTCGAGACTAATACCAAATCGATATCTTGATTGTAACGAATGTACTCGGCGATTTGCGCCAGACGTTTTTGCGACGCTTTATTAAGTTCGACGCTGCTACGGTCGTAGTGCAGAATCGTAAACGAAATATCTTCAAAACTGTAAGGCAGTAACTTGGCTATGCAATCACTAAACGCATTGTACTGCGGCTGAAATTGCACCGATGACAACGCCACTTCGATACGCTCATTGCGCCCTTGCCACTCTTGGTAACTAAAGGTTGGATAACGACCTTTTTCCAGTTCGGTTAAAATATTCCACGCCGTTTGACCGCCAATATAGCCATCAAACTGTTTAAAAAAGGTAATGTCGGTCAAGCGCTCTGCACTGTCACCCGGGCGCCAGGCTGGCGGCATTGAGACTAAAGTGACGTCACGAGTTTCACCCATTGGGCGGCGCATCTTGAGTTCAAAATCGAGATTGATCTTTTTGCTGGCATGGGAAGAAAATTCAGCATCACCAAAATTTGGAATCGAATGCATCAGCCGACACTCAAGCGGCGTGTCGGTAATCATCTTCCACGTCGATTGTTGTGGGGTCGCCACATAGTGGCGCTCCATTGCCACCGCAGGGCCTAACGCCCAAATTGGCAATGTTGCTGCAATCAGCACAGGCATTCGTGTTAGTCTTAATGTCATCTCTATTGGTACCGCTTAATTCGGCGACTTATTGCCGCTTGACGCATTTCTAGTGCCATGATGCAAGAATCCCGCCAACAACCGAAAAGCAGTTTCTTGCTGCTGGCAGTTTTTCTTGCTTTCAGAATCTGTAATAATGCCGACCCTGTCACATCAACTTGGACTCACATGACCGAAACCAATGATCAACTCGCGTTAAACAAGCGCTTTCGCGGTTATTTGCCTGTGGTTGTCGACGTCGAAACGGCAGGGTTTAACCCCAGCACCGACGCACTGCTTGAAATATGCGCCATCACATTGGCGATGGATGAAAACGGCGAACTTCACCCTGCCACTACTATGCATTTTCATATCGAACCTTTTGAAGGGGCAAACCTTGAACGTGAAGCGTTGGAGTTTAACGGAATCCTTGACCCATTTAGCCCATTGCGTGGCGCGGTCAGTGAAGAACATGCGTTAAAAGAAATCTACAAGCAGATTCGTAAAGAGCAAAAAGCCGCCAATTGCAGCCGAGCAATCATGGTCGCGCATAACGCCAATTTTGACCTAAGCTTTGTCAATGCGGCCAATGAACGTGCCAAACTCAAACGCGTGCCCTTTCATCCCTTCGCCGTTTTTGATACCGCTACCTTAAGTGGCCTCGCTTATGGCCAAACCGTGCTTGCACGTGCGTGTAAAGTCGCGGGAATGGAATTTGATAATAGAGAAGCACACTCTGCGCTGTACGATACCGAAAAAACTGCCGAACTGTTTTGCGGTATCGTCAACAAGTGGAAAGCCCTAGGTGGCTGGCCACTAGAAACTGCCGAATAACCAAGCTTGCTTAAAAATCGCTTAGTGAAAACATAGCGAACAAAAACGATTAGAGCCCAAAATGAACCCTGTTGTTATTTCTGTCTGTGTGATGTTGGTACTCGCCTTAATGCGCGTCAACGTCGTTGTTGCCCTGACTTTTAGCGCCATCGTTGGCGGTTTAGTTGCGGGTATGCCGTTGGTTGAGACCGTCTCAGCCTTTGAAAGTGGTCTTGGTGGCGGTGCAACCATCGCACTGAGTTATGCCATGCTTGGCACCTTTGCGGTGGCGATTTCAAAATCTGGAATCACGGATCTACTGGCGCGTAGCGTCATCAAACGCATTCATGGCAAAGAAGCCGGCGCCGCGACGACTGGCCTCAAATACACGGTATTGATTGCCCTGATTCTGATGACCATGTCATCGCAAAATATCATTCCGGTCCATATCGCCTTTATTCCGATTCTTATCCCACCACTGTTAGGCGTGTTTGCCAAATTGAAAGTCGACCGCCGCTTAATTGCGTGCGTTCTGACCTTTGGCCTGATCACACCTTACATGGTATTGCCGATTGGTTTTGGTGGCATCTTCTTAAATAACATCTTGCTTAAGAACTTGCACGACAACGGGCTCGCCCATGTTGACGCCAGCCAAGTACCGACCGCCATGCTGCTGCCTGCCGCTGGCATGGTGTTTGGTTTATTGACTGCCATTTTCTTTAGCTACCGTAAACCGCGTGAATACCAAGAAACCGACCTGACTCACGTTGACGCCAACCCAAGCCACGAACTGAATCGCAAGAATATTGTGGTTGCGGTGGTTGGGATCATCGCGGCCCTCTCCGTTCAGTTAACCACAGGCTCGATGATTGTCGGCGCGCTGGCGGGCTTCATGGTGTTCACTTTTGGTGGCGTGATTGCTTGGAAAGAAACCCATGATGTGTTCACTAAAGGCGTGCACATGATGGCGATGATCGGTTTTATTATGATTTCAGCGGCAGGTTTTGCCGCGGTGATGAAACAAACCGGCGGCGTAGAATCTTTGGTTCAAGCACTTGCCACCAGCATTGGTGACAATAAACCGATGGCGGCGTTATTGATGCTTGTGGTTGGCTTATTGGTAACTATGGGGATTGGTTCATCGTTCTCAACCATTCCAATTATTGCCACCATCTACGTTCCGCTAGCAGCCGCATTTGGCTTTTCGCCAATGGCAACGATTGCGTTAGTCGGCACCGCAGCCGCACTGGGTGACGCAGGCTCACCAGCGTCAGATTCAACTCTCGGCCCGACGTCAGGTTTAAATGCAGACGGCCAGCACGAACATATTTGGGAAACGGTGGTACCAACCTTTATTCACTACAATATTCCACTGATCGTATTTGGTTGGATTGCTGCGATGACACTGTAATTTCAGAATACTGGCGTTTCACTCTCATTTACTCCCACAAAAAAGGTCTGGCAATTGCCAGACCTTTTCGTTTTAAGCTTTGAGAAATTACCAGCCAGTCACTTCACGTAGACCTTGACCGATTTCAGCAAGCGACTTAACTGTCTTCACGCCCGCCGCTTCAAGTGCCGCAAATTTATCTTCAGCAGTACCTTTACCACCTGAGATAATCGCACCGGCGTGGCCCATACGTTTGCCTGGAGGCGCTGTTACGCCAGCAATGTAAGAGACCACTGGCTTAGTGACGTTTTCTTTAATGAACGCCGCCGCTTCTTCTTCTGCCGTACCACCGATTTCACCGATCATCACGATCGCTTCAGTTTCAGGGTCTTCTTGGAACAGTTTCAGAATATCAATGAAGTTTGAACCTGGAATTGGGTCACCACCGATACCAACACAAGTCGATTGGCCGAAACCTTCGTCAGTTGTCTGCTTAACCGCTTCGTAAGTCAACGTACCTGAGCGAGAAACAATGCCGACTTTACCTTTCTTGTGAATGTGACCTGGCATGATACCAATCTTACATTCGTCAGGAGTGATAACACCCGGACAGTTAGGACCGATCATGCGCACGCCAGTCTCTTCTAGCTTCACTTTCACGTCGATCATATCTGTGGTTGGGATACCTTCAGTGATAGTAACGATAAGCTCGATACCTGCGTCAATCGCTTCTAAAATGGCATCTTTACAGAAAGGTGCTGGTACGTAGATAACCGTTGCGGTTGCACCGGTCGCTTCCACAGCTTCACGGACAGTGTTGAACACAGGCAAACCTAAATGCGTTTGACCACCTTTACCTGGCGATACACCGCCAACCATTTGTGTACCGTAAGCGATGGCTTGCTCTGAGTGGAACGTGCCTTGACCACCAGTGAAACCCTGGCAAATGACTTTGGTGTCTTTATTAATAAGTACCGACATTATTTGCCCTCCGCAGCAGCAACAACTTTCAGCGCTGCGTCAGTTAGCGACTCAGCAGCAATGATATCAACATCAGAATTGGCAAGAACTTCGCGACCTAAGTCTGCGTTGGTTCCTTCCAGACGAACCACAACCGGTACATTTACGCCAACTTCTTTCACCGCACCGATAATACCTTCTGCGATCATATCGCAGCGTACGATACCGCCGAAGATGTTAACCAATACCGCTTTGACGTTGGTATCAGAAAGGATGATTTTGAATGCTTCTGCTACGCGTTCTTTGGTCGCGCCGCCGCCCACATCAAGGAAGTTTGCAGGTTTGCCGCCATGCAAGTTAACGATGTCCATCGTACCCATCGCAAGACCAGCACCGTTCACCATACAGCCAACATTGCCATCAAGTGCTACGTAGTTAAGCTCCCACTGCGCAGCGTGCGCTTCACGCTCATCTTCTTGTGAAGCGTCGTGCATTTCGCGCAGTTTAGGCTGACGGTAAAGAGCGTTAGAGTCGATGTTAATTTTGCCATCGAGACAAAGCAGGTTGCCTTCGCCAGTAATCACCAGCGGGTTGATCTCAAGCAGCGCAAGGTCGTACTGCGAGAACATAGTGCCAAGACCCATAAAGATCTTCACAAACTGCTTGATTTGATCGCCTTGAAGGCCAAGTTTAAACGCCAACTCACGACCTTGGTAAGCTTGAGGGCCTACGAGTGGGTCAATTGCCGCTTTATGAATAAGTTCAGGTGTCTCTTCTGCGACCTTTTCGATCTCGACACCACCTTCTGTTGAAGCCATGAAAACGATCTTACGGCTCGCGCGGTCAACAACCGCACCTAGGTATAGTTCGTTAGCAATATTGGACGCTTCTTCAACAAGAATTTTAGAAACTGGCTGACCGTTTGCATCTGTTTGGTAAGTAACAAGGTTTTTGCCAAGCCATTTTTGTGCGAATTCACGGATGCCATCTTTGTTGTCATGCAGTTCTACGCCACCCGCTTTACCGCGGCCACCAGCGTGTACCTGACATTTAACAACCCATTTTTCTCCGCCGATTTTACCTGCTGCTTCCGCCGCTTCTTGTGGCGTATCGCACGCGTAACCTTCCGGTACAGGCAAACCGAATTCTGCAAACAGCTGTTTGGCTTGATATTCATGCAAATTCATTGTGTTATTCCGTAAGTTTATCCCTTAGGGGATTTATTATTTCCATTGAGCTCAAAGGCGAGCTTATGATTTACGTCTGTAGGGTGCTTCTCAAATTCAGTCGTCAATACGACTCAAATGAAGGCCAGAAGTTGAGCTATCTAGCCAGATAAAGTTTGCAGAGACTAACCTCCTGTTAGCCCCTGCGCACTTTGAATTACACGTCTAGAAGTAGACGTGCTGGATCTTCTAGCAATTCTTTGATCGTTACCAAGAAACCAACTGACTCACGGCCATCGATAAGACGGTGATCATAAGACAGCGCCAAGTACATCATCGGCAGAATTTCGACTTGGCCATTCACCGCCATCGGGCGATCTTGAATTTTGTGCATACCCAAGATTGCTGATTGCGGTGGATTGATAATTGGCGTTGACATCAGTGAACCGAACACACCACCATTAGTGATGGTGAAGTTACCACCCATCAATTCATCAACTGTCAATTTACCGTCACGACCTTTGACTGCAAGCTCTTTGATACCTTTTTCAATATCTGCAAAACCTAAAGTGTCGCAATCTTTCAACACAGGCGTCACCAAACCGCGTGGGGTTGATACCGCCATGCTGATATCGAAATAATTGTGGTAAACAATATCACTGCCATCAATCGAGGCGTTAACTTCAGGGAAACGTTTTAGCGCTTCAGTCACAGCTTTAACGTAAAACGACATAAAGCCAAGGCGAATACCATGACGCTCTTCAAATGCATCTTTGTATTGCTTACGCAGATCCATAATCGGTTTCATGTTTACTTCGTTAAATGTCGTCAGCATTGCTGTGCTGTTTTTCGCTTCCAATAGACGATTCGCCACTGTTTTACGCAGGCGCGTCATTGGTACACGTTTTTGGCTTCGAGCCGTAGCAGGCGCGGCAACTTGCGCTTCTTCTGCTTGAGCTGGCTTGTTGGCCAAGTGCGCTTCAATGTCTTCGCGAGTAATACGACCGCCCACGCCAGTGCCCTTAACTTGGCTTGGCTCTAAGCTGTGCTCAGCCAATAGGCGGCGTACAGCTGGGCTTAATGCGTCATTGCTTTCTTCAGTCAACGTCGCTTTGTGGCGCTTGTCTGGCGAAGATTGCGATTCTGCGGTGGTGTCTTTAGTCGGCTCACCGGCAACAGCGCCAGGCTTAATTTTCGCAAGCAGCTGTTTAGAAAGTACCGTGGCACCTTCTTCTTCCAAAATGGCTTCGAGGACACCCGCTTCTGGAGCTGGGACTTCTAAAACAACCTTATCGGTTTCGATATCAACTAAGACTTCATCACGCTCAACCGCATCACCTGGCTTTTTGTGCCAAGTGGCCACTGTCGCATCTGCAACCGACTCAGGTAAGTCTGGAACCAGAATTTCAATTGTCATATCTGTTTCATCCTTTTTACTTCTAGTTCTTAATCTAGGGTCAGAGCGTCATCAACCAACGCTTTCTGTTGTTTCAAATGTACTGACATATAACCGACCGCTGGAGATGCCGACGCTGGGCGACCTGCGTATTTCAGTTCTGCGCCAGTTGGAATCGCTGCGCGGAAATTGTGTTGGCTGCTGTACCAAGCCCCTTGGTTCTGAGGCTCTTCCTGACACCAAACATAATCGACCACATTGGTGTATTTTGCGATAGCGGCTTGAACATCTTCCAATGGGAATGGATAAAGCTGTTCAATACGTACGATCGCAACGTCGTCTTGTTCGTTATTGCGGCGCTGCTCAAGTAGGTCAAAATACACCTTGCCTGAACAGAATACGACGCGTTTGACTTTATCAGCCGGCAACTCATCAACTTCAGGAATAGCGGCTTGGAAAGTGCCTTCAGCCAAATCTTCAATCGTCGACGTACACATTGGATGACGCAGGAGCGATTTCGGCGACATGACAATCAATGGGCGACGCATTGGTCGCACCACTTGGCGACGAATCATGTGGTAAACCTGAGCCGGCGTGGATGGCACCACGACCTGCATGTTTTGCTCTGCACACAGCTGCAAGTAGCGCTCAAGACGCGCAGAAGAGTGTTCTGGGCCTTGGCCTTCATAACCGTGCGGCAGCAGCATGGTCAAACCACATAAACGTGCCCACTTCTGTTCGCCAGATGAAATAAATTGGTCAACCACCACTTGTGCACCGTTGGCGAAATCACCAAACTGCGCTTCCCAAATGGTTAGGCCGCCTGGCTCTGCTGTCGCATAGCCGTATTCAAATGCCAGTACCGCCTCTTCAGACAATACTGAGTCAAACACTTCAAACGGACCTTGCTTATCATGGATGTTGCAAAGAGGAATGTAAGTGCTGGCATCGGTTTGGTTGTGCAGTACCGAGTGACGGTGGAAGAAAGTACCGCGTCCAGAATCTTGACCAGAAATACGGATGCGCTTGCCATCATCGACTAAGGTTGCGTAGGCCAAGGTTTCAGCCATACCCCAATCGATGCCTTTCTCGCCGTTCATCATCGCTTTACGATCGGTATAAAGCTTGTTAACTCGGCTTTGCAGCTTGTGACTTTCAGGATACTGGCAGGTGCGGTTACCCAGTTCGATAAGACGAGTTGTATCGAACTTATCGGCCCAAGCGTCGTTCCACTCGTGACCAAGATATGGTGACCAGTCAACCGAGTGCATCGCCATTGGGCGCCACTCTTTGACCACGACTTCACCACGATCCAATGCGTCACGATATTCATTTACCAACTGAGTAGCGGTTTCAATATCGCTTTCACCGCGCTCCATCAACACATCTGCGTACAGCTTACGTGGTGTTGGATGCTTTTTGATCTTTTGGTACATCAGCGGTTGAGTCGCGTTTGGCTCATCCGCTTCGTTGTGACCGTGGCGACGGTAACAAACCAAATCGATCACCACGTCACGTTTAAATTCGTTACGGTAATCGAGCGCAATACGAGTAACGAATGCAACCGCTTCTGGATCGTCCGAATTCACGTGGAAAATCGGCGCCTGTACCATTTTAGCAATGTCGGTACAGTACATGGTGGAACGGGTATCTTTTGGATTTGACGTGGTAAAACCAACTTGGTTGTTCACCACGATACGTACCGTACCGCCAACTTGGAAACCGCGCGCTTGGGACATGTTAAATGTCTCAGCCACCACACCTTGACCCGCAATCGCCGAGTCGCCGTGAATGGTGATCGGTAGCACTTTGCTGCCGTCATCGTCGCCTAGACGGTCTTGACGTGCACGTACCGAGCCCATAACTACTGGGTTAACGATCTCAAGATGCGACGGGTTAAATGCCAGCGCCAAGTGAACGTCGCCGCCAGCGGTGGCAAAGTCAGCAGAGAAGCCTTGGTGATATTTAACGTCACCAGTCCCCCAAGTTTCATCATGTTTGCCAGCAAACTCGTCAAACAGATCTTGTGGTTTCTTACCCAATACGTTGACCAACATATTGAGACGACCACGGTGCGCCATACCAATAACCACTTCACGCATGCCGCTAGAGCCAGCGTGGCGGATTAATTCTTTGGTCATTGGAATCAGAGCGTCGCCACCTTCAAGAGAGAAACGTTTCGCACCTGGGAACTTAGCACCTAAGTAGCGCTCTAGCCCTTCAGCTGCAGTTAACTCTTCTAGGAAGGTGTTCTTTTCTTCTGCTGTAAAGGATGGTTGACCAACGACCGATTCAAGACGTTGTTGAATCCAACGTTTTTGTTCGGTGTCCGTCATGTGCATATATTCTGCACCGATCGAGCCGCAGTAAATCTTATTTAACGCAGTATGGATATCTTTGAGCGCCATCGTCTCTTGGCCAATGGCAAAAGAGCCGACGTTAAAGGTTTCTTCGGAATCGTCTTGGGTAAGATTATGAAATGCTGGGTCTAATTCCGCCACAGGAGGACGAATCCATAGACCTAAAGGATCTAATTCAGCTGCTTCGTGACCGCGGAAACGGTACGCGTTGATCAGCTGCAGGACTTTTACTTGTTTCGCATCGACATCAGGATCACTAACTTGGACACTGTAATGCTTTGTCTCTTGTGCGAGTCTCCGGAAGTAGTCGCGTACACGTGAATGCGGCTGTTCAGCTACATTTTCTGAGTTCTTAGGTAACTCATCAAAAACACGTATCCACTCCTCACTTACCAGGTCGGGGTCACTGAGATACTGTTCGTAGAGATCTTCTACGTACGTTGCATTGGCGCCAGCCAAGTGTGAAGACTCGAGCCATGCCTTCATCACGCCGTTGTGCATATTTTCCCTTTACCAGTAGTTTTCACGTTTGCTTCGGTCTACGCCGAGCTCATTTAACGTCGGCGACGATGTCGCCGACAAGAACAGTACTTTTAATTACACCGAGCGGTTAACCAGCATAGACTTAATGTGACCAATCGCTTTGGTCGGATTCAGTCCTTTTGGACACACGCTGACACAGTTCATGATGCCATGACAACGGAACACACTAAAGGCGTCGTCGAGGTTCGATAAACGTTCGTCAGTCGCTGTATCACGGCTATCAATCAGCCAACGATAGGCAGCTAACAGACCCGCAGGGCCAATAAACTTATCAGGGTTCCACCAGAAAGATGGGCACGAAGTTGTACAACATGCACACATGATGCATTCGTACAATCCGTCCAGGTGTGCACGCTCTTCTGGAGATTGTAAGTTTTCTCGAGATGGCGGTAAGTCACCGTCAGAAATCAAGAACGGCTTAACTTTCGCATAGTTATCGTAAAACTGTGTCATGTCAACGATAAGATCGCGTATAACCGGCAGCCCTGGCAAGGGACGAATTACGATTTTGCTTCCAGACAGCGCTGAAAGTGGTGTAATACACGCCAAACCGTTTTTACCGTTCATATTTAGACCATCGGAACCACACACACCTTCACGGCAAGAGCGGCGAAAAGCCAGTGATGGATCTTGTTCTTTTAACAGAATCAAAGCATCCAGCACCATCATATCGGAGCCTTCTTTTACCTCAAGCTCGTAATCCTTCATGTAAGGCTTTTTGTCTTCATCAGGATTATAACGATACACAGAGAAGTTCAATTTCATAGTTCAATCCTCCCTTAGTATGTACGAACTTTCGGTGGGAACGCATCACGATGCACCGGCGTCATATTGACGTCACGGCGGCTCATCTCACCAGTTTCTGGGTTGTAAATCGAGTGACACAGCCAATTGGCATCGTCACGCTCTGGGAAGTCAAAGCGCGCGTGGGCACCACGACTTTCAGTACGGTAGTTCGCCGCAACAGCGGTTGAAATCGCTGTTTCCATCAAGTTATCCAATTCTAAACATTCGATACGTTGAGTGTTGAATTCTTTAGACTTATCGGCCAAATGCGCATCTTTGAGACGTTCGCGAATCACTTTAAGCTCTTCAAGACCTGTTGCCATCGCTTCGCCTTCACGGAATACCGAGAAGCTGTTTTGCATGCAAGTCTGTAGATCCTTACGAATTACCGCTGGGTCTTCACCTTTCGAGCTATTTTCCCAACGCATGGTACGCGCGAGTGACGCTTCGATATCCGATTCCGTTGCCGGGCGAGCTTCTGCTTGTGCAGCCAGAGTTTCACCTAAGTGTAGACCGGTTGCGCGGCCAAATACGACAAGGTCAAGTAGCGAGTTGCCGCCTAAACGGTTCGCACCATGCACAGAAACAGAAGCGATTTCACCACAAGCAAACAGACCTTGAACTTCAACATCAAGACCTTGAGCATTTTGCTTCAACGCTTGACCAGAAACTTGCGTTGGTACACCACCCATCATGTAGTGACAGGTTGGGATAACAGGAATCGGTTCTTTAACTGGGTCGACGTGGGCAAATGTACGCGACAATTCACAGATACCAGGCAGACGCGACTCAAGCACATCTTTACCTAAGTGATCGAGTTTCAGTTTGATGTGTGGGCCCCATGGACCATCGCAGCCGCGACCTTCACGGATCTCAATCATCATTGAGCGAGCAACCACGTCACGACCAGCCAAGTCTTTGGCGTTTGGCGCGTAACGCTCCATAAAACGTTCGCCATCTTTATTGAGAAGGTAACCACCTTCACCACGACAACCTTCGGTGACCAATACACCAGCACCAGCGATACCGGTTGGGTGGAACTGCCACATCTCCATATCTTGCATTGGTACACCAGCACGCAGCGCCATACCAACACCATCACCAGTGTTGATGTGCGCGTTCGTGGTCGATGCGTAGATTCGACCTGCACCACCGGTTGCAAGCACTGTCGCTTTCGATTTGAAGTAACAAATCTCACCCGTTTCCATACAGATAGCGGTACAACCTAAAATTGCGCCGTCTTGGTTTTTCACTAAGTCAAGCGCGTACCATTCTGAGAAAATCGTAGTTTTGTGTTTGATGTTTTGCTGATAGAGCGTGTGCAATAGCGCATGACCAGTACGGTCAGCAGCAGCAGCCGTACGCGCCGCTTGCTCACCGCCAAACTCTTTTGACTGGCCGCCAAATGGGCGCTGATAAATTGAGCCGTTGTCAAAACGAGAAAATGGCAAGCCCATTTTTTCAAGTTCAATGACCGATTCCGGGCCAGTTTTACACATGTATTCAATCGCATTTTGGTCGCCGATGTAGTCGGAACCTTTTACGGTGTCGTACATATGCCATTGCCAATCGTCTTTGTGTGAGTTACCGAGAGCAACGGTAATACCACCTTGAGCAGAAACGGTATGAGAACGAGTAGGAAATACTTTAGAAAGTAGAGCACAGCTTAAGCCCTGCTCAGAGATTTGCAGTGCAGCGCGCATGCCTGCACCACCGGCGCCGATTACAACGGCGTCAAATTCGCGAACTGGAATAGACACTTACACACCCCACAGAGTAAATAGACCAGAGAACAGATAGCCAAACAATACCGCGATAACACCTAACTGAAGAAAGGCTCGTAACTTAGCGCATTTGACATAATCGGTAAGAACTTGCCACAAACCGATCCAGGCGTGGATCAGTACGCAAACTAAGGCAAGCATGGTAAACACTTTGGTAAAAGTGCCACCAAAAAACGCGGTCCAGGATGCATAATTGATATCTGCGAATGCGCAAAAGCAAACCAGATAAATCGTGTAGAGCGTCATAATGATGGCTGTTGCACGAATCAGTAGGAAATCGTGAACACCATTACGACCAAATGAGGAAATACTTTTTACCATACCATTACCCCCGCAAGTACAGACAGAACGGCAGTCGCACCAAATGCCACTTTGGCACTCAATGTACCAGTGTCTAGCTCTTCAAAATGACCAAGGTCCATCAGAAGATGACGAATACCACCAGCAATGTGGTAGGCCAATGCGGTTAGGATGCCCCATAGAATAAATTTCACGAAGAAACCATCGACAATGCTCGATGCTTGCGCGAAACCTTCAGGGGATGAGAGGGAAATGGATAATAACCAAAGCAGTATACCGACCGATACAAACGTTATCACCCCTGACACACGGTGAAGGATAGAAGCGATTGCTGGGATCGGAAAGCGAATGGTCTGCAAATCTAAATTAACAGGTCTTGACTTTCTTTCTTTCACGGGCTTGCTCACTCTGCTCCATTGAGCATTTATAGTTATAAACGAAAATCAGGTCGAAAACCCAAAAAGTTACATTTATTTAACAAGTGGAGAGTCAGTTAACAGCACTTAATTGTAAAAAAAATGTTAACATCAAGATTAAAAACATTGAGTTTTATTTGTTTCTAGCCTTGAATTTATAAGGTTTTCACCATAATTCACTGAGCCACTATACGGCTGGCAACATTCTAATACAATTGATGTAACAATTTTTGCTACACAGAACAGGTTTTTAACTTTATCCGTTCAAAAAATCATAACAAGTGCACACATCCGAGGAGAACGATTGACTTTATCTCGGAACGCACGTAAAAAAATGGCACACAAACATCCTGGACGGATTAATAATAAACAAAGGAGATTGTTATGGCAGATAAGAAAGCGACCCTTCATATTGAGGGCAAAGCGCCAATCGAACTGCCGATTATGGATGGTACATTAGGACCGGAAGTGATCGACGTTCGTAAACTTGGAGCCAATGGTTACTTTACCTTTGACCCAGGTTTTCTTGCCACTGCATCTTGTGAATCTCAAATCACTTATATCGACGGTAACAAAGGTGTACTACTGCACCGAGGTTTCCCAATCGATCAATTAGCCAATAATGCTGATTATTTAGAAGTCTGCTATATCCTGCTTTATGGCGAAGCCCCTACACGTGAGCAATACGAAACGTTCAAGAAAACCGTAACACGCCACACTATGGTTCATGAACAGATCGCGAGCTTCTTCCACGGTTTCCGCCGTGACGCCCACCCTATGGCCGTCATGTGTGGTGTGGTTGGTGCACTGGCGGCGTTCTACCACGACTCTTTGGACATCAACAACGATTCTCACCGTGAAATTGCGGCCTATCGTCTGATTTCAAAAATGCCGACACTGGCATCGATGTGTTATAAATACTCGATTGGCCAACCTTTCATCTACCCGCGTAACGACCTAAGCTACGCAGAAAACTTCCTACACATGATGTTCGCAAATCCTTGCGAAGAGTATGAAGTGAACCCGGTCGTGGCTCGTGCAATGGATAAGATCTTTACCCTACACGCGGACCATGAACAAAACGCTTCAACATCAACCGTACGTTTGGCTGGTTCTTCAGGTGCTAACCCATTTGCATGTATTGCTGCGGGTATTGCATCGCTTTGGGGCCCTGCACACGGTGGTGCAAATGAAGCATGTTTGAGAATGTTGGAAGAAATTGGCAGTGTCGACAACATTCCTGAATACGTTGACCGCGCGAAAGACAAAGATGACCCATTCCGTTTGATGGGCTTTGGTCACCGCGTATACAAAAACTATGACCCTCGCGCAACAGTCATGCGTGAAGCATGTCATGAAGTGTTGTCTGAATTGAACATCGAAGATCCACTTCTAGACGTTGCGATGGAACTTGAACGCATTGCGCTTTCTGATGAATACTTTGTTGAGAAGAAACTCTACCCGAACGTCGATTTCTACTCAGGTATTATTCTAAAAGCCATCGGCATTCCAGTTTCAATGTTTACGGTAATCTTTGCCATGTCTCGTACCATTGGCTGGATTGCGCACTGGAATGAAATGCACAGCGATCCGACCAACCGAATTGGTCGCCCTCGTCAGCTTTATACTGGTGAAAAACAACGTGAATTCAGCCCATTACACGAACGTGAATGAGTGAGATGACGATAAAAAAAGCGAGCTCTAAAGCTCGCTTTTTTATTACCTGATAACTCATTTATTACCTGAAAACTAAACCGGATTATCGATATCGACAAACTCCACATCAAGCTTATATTCACGGCTTAACCACTCCCCTAGCGCTTTCACGCCATAACGTTCGGTCGCATGATGACCTGCAGCGAAATAATGAATATTTTGCTCGCGCGCTGAATAGGTAGTACGCTCTGAAATCTCTCCGGAAATAAACGCATCCAACCCTTGCGATGCCGCCAATTCAATAAAATCCTGACCACCGCCAGTGCACCAACCTATGGTCTCGATCACTTGCTCGGCATTATATTCCGGCTCAATGTGCAGCGGCGTGCGGGTTAGCACTTGCGCGATTTTATTTGCAAGCTCCTTCCCTGTCATTGGATGTTTAAGCCTGCCATACATGGCAACAGATTGTGGTGTTGGCTCAAGGCCGCCAAGCACTTCGATATCAAGTAGCGCAGCCAATTGAGCGTTATTACCAAGGCTAGGATGAACATCAAGCGGCAAATGATAGGCGTACAAATTGATATCATTTTTGACAAGTTGGCGAATCCGCGCTCCTTTCATGCCACGAATTTCCGCCGCTTCGCCCTTCCAGAAATAACCGTGATGAACCAAAATCGCATCAGCCTGAACCTGAACGGCGTATTCAATTAAGGCTTTTGAAGCGGTAACGCCGGTGACAATCTTACGCACTTGCTCTTTACCTTCGACCTGTAGACCATTTGGGCAGTAGTCTTTAATCAGATGCGGTGCCAATTCGGCGTTTAATCGTTTTTCTAACTCGAGATGATTCATTCTTGCTTCCCATCTAGTTCAATGTGAGCCGTTATAACAATTTCACGTTACAATGTCGAAATAATGAATTCAACACAGCGTGCACCATCACCATGAAGGCATTTTTTAATTGGATTGTTCATACCCCTTCCCTATTTCATACCACACCGCCGTTTGAAGATTTCACCGCGTTTGATGCGCCTATCGAGCCAAAACATCCGTTTAGCTATCAAGGAAATCAAAGGCTTGGCTTTGTTTATCAATATTTGTGCTCTCAGGTGTTTGAGTCTTCCGAGCGCTTTGCCATCAGGGAAGAAGAGATTCAAATCAATCAACAAGGCCAAACGCTTGGCGCGGTGGATTTCATTCTAGAAGACCGTCAAAGCAAGCAAATGCAGCACTGGGAAGTGGCGATTAAGTTCTATTTACTGCGCCAAGGGAAATGGTACGGGCCGAATGCGCACGACCGACTGGATAAAAAACTCAACCGCATGCTCAGCCATCAACTGAAACTGACGTATCATCCTCAATTTATCGCGCAAAAACCGCAATACGCGCAGTTATCCGAGCACTTACTGATTCAAGGGCGCTTATACATCAACCCTTTTGAGCCTGAACCTGTGCCTGATGAATGCCAAGGCTACTTGCTCGACAAAAGCCAAATTAGCGGAAAATGGTGTTACTTTCACCAATGGCCTTTGATTAACAAACCGCTCTACCCGCTTGAAAAACAGCAATGGGCAAGCGGATTGGAAACATTTGACCAGCCATTGTCACAGCCAAGCGGACGCTTTATCCACGCCCAGGCCTGCGACGGCGAATTTTGGTTTGTCGTGAATAATAGCTGGCCCAATGACCAATAAAAAAGGCGACGTAGTCACGTCGCCTTTTTCGTATTTCAAGTGAAACGCGAATTACAAACCAGCTTCCGCGAATACTTGATTAACGATATCTTGAGCTTCTTGCTCAATCTGCTTAAGGTGCTCTGCACCTTTAAAGCTTTCACAATAGATTTTGTAGATATCTTCGGTACCTGAAGGACGCGCAGCAAACCAGCCGTTATCAGTAGTGACTTTCAAACCACCAATCGCCGCACCGTTACCTGGCGCATGAGTTAGGCGTGCAGTAATCGCATCGCCTGCTAGGGTATCGGCTTTCACCATTTCAGCAGATAGCTTTTTCAACACATCTTTTTGCGGCCCGTTAGCAACCGCTTGAATACGGCTATATTGCGATTCACCATGCTTAGCGGCCAGTTCTTCGTAATATTGCTGTGGATTTTTACCTGTCACAGCGGTGATTTCCGCCGCTAGCAGACATAAGATAATACCGTCTTTGTCGGTTGACCAAGGCGTGCCATCTTTACGCAGGAAGGAAGCGCCCGCGCTCTCTTCGCCGCCAAAGCCAAAGCTGCCGTTGTATAAACCATCAACAAACCATTTAAATCCAACCGGTACTTCGCACAATTCACGGCCAAGGTCTGCAACCACACGGTCAATCAACGCACTTGAAACCAAGGTTTTGCCTACGGCAACGTTTTGCGCCCAGTTTTGACGATGGCGGAATAGGTAATCAATACACACGGCTAAGTAGTGGTTTGGATTCATCAAGCCTTTTGGCGTAACAATACCGTGACGGTCGTAGTCTGGGTCGTTACCAAATGCCAAATCATATTGGTCTTTGAGCGCTAACAAACCCGCCATCGCGTAAGGCGATGAACAATCCATACGCACAACGCCATCTTTATCGAGCGACATGAATTGGAAAGTCGGATCGATGGCTTCACTGACGAGCGTGATATCTAGGTTGTAAGTCTTAGCAATTTGGCGCCAGTAATCGATGCCGCTACCACCAAGTGGATCAACACCAATTTTAAGACCTGATTTCTGAATCGCTTCGATATCGATAACATTGACTAGGTCATCAATGTATGGCTTAACCAGATCGCGCTCAATAAACAATTCGCTGGCTTTCGCCTTCGCAAGATCCATGCGTTTAACGCCAGCAAGACCTTCGGCAATCAGCGCATTGGCACGATCTTCAATCGCTTGAGTTAACTCCGCTTCCGCAGGACCGCCATGCACTGGGTTGTATTTGATACCACCATCTTGTGGTGGGTTGTGTGACGGAGTAATAACAATACCATCCGCTTTTTCATCATGCGCGAGATTATACTTCAGAATCGCATGTGAAATACCCGGTGTCGGCGTATAACCGCCCTCTTGCTGAGCAATCACTTGAACACCGTTTGCAACCAGAACTTCAACAACGCTGGCGAAGGCAGGTTCAGACAACGCATGAGTGTCTTTACCAACAAACAATGGCCCAGTTGTGCCCTGAGCAGCCCTAACTTCCGCTACAGCTTGAGCAATGGCAAGAATATGATTTTCGTTAAACGTCGATTTATCCGCGCTGCCGCGGTGACCCGAAGTACCAAACAGAACGTTATGTTCTGGATTGCTTGGGTTTGGTTGCAGTAAAAAGTAGTTCGAAACCAACGCAGGAATATTGTGTAGATCTTGCTGCTGCGCTTTTTGGCCCGCTCTAGGGTGGTTAGCCATCATGACATCCTTTTTTGAAATAATGATGAGAAATCAAAAGCCTCATAATAACCAGATGCACTGTATCATTTATGAGGCTTTGATCCGACTTTTCATTAAATCGACAAAGTGACTTTCTCGATCAGCTCCGCAGGAAAGTTCATTCGCGTCATCAATTGATCGATCATTTGACGCTTGCGGCTGGTGTTGGTGTTGGTGATAACCCAAAATGGCGAGTTAGGAATTGCCTTAGGTTTGGTGGTCGTACCGCTTGCCAATAATGTCTGTTCATTATCAGCGAAATAAACACGTTTGCGTCCTTTGACTTGAGTGGCTTCAGAAAAAGCGTCTGAATCCAACTTGTACAGAGTTGATAGAACCAACATAAAGCGATCGATCGCTTTCTTTAGCCCAGCAAACTCATCTGAAATCAGTAGACCGCGCATCTCTTTAACCAAGTCGTAAGTGGTCTCTACGCCAGCATCTTTGCTAACGACAATCCCTTTAGGCTCACTCACTGGTGCGGCAACTGCTACTTCACTTTTACTGTTGTTGGCTTGACCATCGACATTTAAAAGGCGTCTTAGAATATCAGATGCACTTTCACCAATGTGTTGGGTTTGGCCTGCGATGTAACGGTATAGATCCTCATCAACCTCTATTGTTTTCATTCGCTTTTCACAATCTCTATGTTTAAACTCGGGGGAATTATAACGAGATCTTCGCCGAGACTCTACGATAAACCAGTCACGAATAAGATAAAAAATGTCACAACAGCTCAACTATAAACTTCAGGGTGCGGGTCACACCATCGTTTTGATCCATGGATTATTTGGTAATTTGGATAACTTAGGTCTGCTGGCACGTGACTTGGTCAATGACTATCAAGTGCTGAGTATCGATTTACGCAACCACGGGTTATCTTTCCACAGCGCCACTCACGATTACCAATCGATGGCGCAAGACGTCATCGCTCTGCTTGAACATTTATCCCTTGATCGTTACACCCTAATTGGTCATTCAATGGGCGGAAAAGTCGCGATGAAAATCGCCAGTTTAGCCACCTCGAAAGTAGAAAAGTTAGTCGTGTTAGATATGGCGCCAGTGCATTATCAAGTGCGTCGTCACGACAACGTTTTCGCTGGCTTACATGCTGTTGAACAACAAAAACAGACATCAAGAAAGCAAGCGCTAGATGTATTAGCCCAGCATATTGAACTGGACGGCGTGCGCCAATTTCTGAGCAAATCCTTATATAAAGATGGCGATCACCTTGCTTGGCGCTTTAACGTTACATCACTTTTTGCCAATTACACCAATATCCTGGCGTGGGAAGCAGTCGAGCCGACTCCCATCTCGACGTTATTTGTTAAAGGCGCAGACTCAGACTACCTTCAAGCCGAGCATCAAAGTCAGATCCAAGCCCAATTTCCAAATGCCAAAGCGCATGTGATTGCCAATACTGGCCACTGGTTGCATGCCGAAAAACCCGCAGAAGTTTTACGGGTAATTCGCCGTTTTTTGGCCTAATTTAGACTAACAACGTCGCGATAATGTAAAAAGGCGCGGATTACACCACTTGAAGATGCACACCGATTAACTTTGGTCAATAACAGTGGTATAGTGCGGCGCAATAATCTTGGCATAAAGGGATTCTATGCTTTACGACTATATGAACGTCATCGAGTCAATTGGATTAGATTTACTTTTCGCCGCGATCTTCTTTCTTATTGGCATGGCCATCAAAGATGTATTGAAGTCCGGTAACGTTCCTCCCTTTGGGCGTCGTATTGTATGGATGGTACTGTTTCTAGGCTGCGCTGGATTTATCGCCAAAGGCATCATTCAGCTGAGCTGGGAAGGAACAGGACTGGGTTAATCACACTCCCTTTCGCTGATCACTGACAAGAGTAAAGGTAACGAATCTATGGCAAGTGTAGGTATCTTCTTTGGTAGCGACACAGGTAACACCGAAGCCGTTGCGAAGATGATTCAAAAGCAACTAGGCAAAAAATTAGTTGATGTACAGGACATTGCAAAAAGCAGTAAAGAAGACATCGATAACTTCGATCTTCTGTTGCTTGGCATTCCAACTTGGTATTACGGCGAAGCACAATGTGACTGGGATGACTTTTTCCCAGAGCTTGAGCAAATCGACTTCTCCACCAAGCTTGTTGCAATTTTCGGCTGCGGTGACCAAGAAGATTACGCTGAATATTTCTGCGATGCGATGGGCACAGTTCGTGACATCGTCGAAGCGAAAGGCGGTACTATCCTAGGTAATACCTCAACCGAAGGCTACGAATTTGAAGCGTCTAAAGCGGTATTAGAAAGTGACGACAGCCAATTCGTTGGTTTGTGTATCGATGAAGACCGCCAACCAGAATTAACCGAGCAACGCGTTAATGCCTGGTGTGAGCAAATATACGAAGAGATGTGTCTTGCCGAGCTCGAAGACTAACGACTTCGAGAGGAGCGGCCTAAAGGGCTGATTCTCTGCAAAACACATTCCTTTGAGAACCATGATAAAAAGCCCTAGTCTATGCTAGGGCTTTTTATTTATCTCATCCTACGACTCGCTCGAGTTACCACAGCACGGTCCCGATAAGCGGAGCAATTAACACGGTAATCATTCCCGCTATCATCATCACCACACTCGACACCACGCCCTCTGAATTGCCTAATTGATATGCTTTGGCCGTTCCAGCGCCGTGGGCTGAAGCTCCAAGGCTTGCACCTTTACCAAACCGACTACGAATCGAGAAAAACGCCAATACTATCTCGCCAACCGCCATGCCAATCACACCGGTCAATACCACAAATAACGCGGTAAGATCGCTTTGACCGCCAATCATTTTGGTCGCTTCCACCGCAAAAGGTGTGGTGATCGAGCGCATTGCCATGCTGCGCTGCAATAGCTCTGGCAACTCCAACCAGCGCGCAATAAATACGGTACTGGTTACCGCAACCAAGACTGACACCATCACGCCGACCGATAGCGACATCCAGTGACGACGAATCAACTCGCGATTATCGTAAACCGGTATCGCAAACGCCACAGTTGCCGGGCCAAGCATCCATAGTAGCCAATGTGAATCAGCCATGTAGTCACTATAAGGTATACCTAGGCTTAGCACCGCGGCAACCAACAGTACTGGCGCGAAAATCAGTGGCATAAATAGCAGGCTACGTTTTCTCTTATAGATCACTTTGCTTAGGTAGTAAAACGCCAGCGTCATTGCCAAACTGATGATCGCCCAAAACGACAAGTTAAACATCTTGCCTCTCCTTAGCGCGCGATTCGATTGGCTAAAGCACGCGACTTACGCGCTCTCTTTAGTTCAAAGCGATACAATTTATCCACTACCCAAGCCGTTGAGGCGATAACCAAAATGGTACTCACCACCAATACCGTCATGATTTTCAATCCTTGCTGTTCCAGCAAATCTTGATAATTGACCACCGCAACCACCGCCGGCACAAAAAACAACAGCATTTCAGCCAGGAGCCAAGAGGCGCCACGACGAAACCATTCAACATTGACCACTTTGCAAAGCACTAACAGCAAGAGAAATAGCATGCCAGTTAAGTTAGCAGGAATAGGTAAATGCAATGCGCGCACCACCCCATCGGCGCCCAACCAGATAAGCGATAACACCGCAATTTGGCCAATTGTCAGCAACCCATTTCCAACCTTTGTCATTGTCTCCACCATGTTGTTCTGTGAATCTAGTCACAGTATAGAGAGCGCAATAACCTTCATAAAATGACTTTTAATTATCAAAAGTATGCCAAAATGGAATGAATTAAACGATGTAGCACAATGGAGCGCGCATGGATGTCAAAGCATTAAGATATTTTGTTGAATTGGTCGATCAGCAGAGCTTTACCCGTGCTTCAGAAAAGCTATTTGTGACTCAACCGACGATTAGCAAAATGATTCGAAGCTTAGAGCAAGAGATTCACCAACCCTTACTTCATCGCGATGGGCGGCGTTTTTGGCTGACTGATGCTGGCGAAATTGTTTATCAACGTGCGCAGGAAATACTGACGCACATGACACAACTCGAAGCGGAACTGATTGATCTCAACCATCTGCAACGTGGGCATTTGAACTTAGGTATACCACCGATGGTTGGGCACTTATACGCGGGCTTGATCCGTCAATTTCGTCAAACCTACCCCAATATTGAGTTAACGATCGTCGAATATGGCGGACGTAAAATTGAGCAAGCCGTGCTAGATGGCGAAATTGATGTGGCGTTTACCATGCTCTCGGAAACGACGCATACTCATCTCAATGTGATGGAGTTATCCAACTATCCGATCATGGCAGTACTCCCAGACACCGACGAATGGAGAAATTTTGCCAGTGTAGACTGGGCCAAACTGAAAAATGAGCCCTTTTATATCTACACCAAAGAATTTACTTTGAGTGAATGTATTGCAAAACAATGCAGCGACCAAGGCTTCAGCCCTCAAATCGCAGCTCGTAGCAGTCAATGGGATTTTTTAGTCGCACTAGTTAAAAGCGGTGTTGGCGTGGCGTTTTTACCTAAACCTTTATGCCATAGAATTAAAGGTGAAGGAGTCATCGTAAAGCCAACAACGCCCAACATAGACTGGCACTTAGGTGTGATTTGGCATGGTGACCGCTACGTATCAAAAGTTGCCGAAGCATGGATAAATATGTGTAGAGATCACCAACACAGGTTCATACCTTAAGATTGGTCGGTTAATGCCGAATTGGGCGATTGGTCATCTCGAAACGGGCTTTTTTTACGTACATAAAGCTTACGCTGTACGTGAGAAACCACTTCTCCATCGGCATTTTTAATGTGAATATCAAAACATGGAAAATGTTTGTCGCCACTCATCGTCTGGCTCAATATTGCGTCGAGTTGAGGTTGAGTGATCAAAAATTCAGCGAACAGATCCGTCTGTCCTGGTTTAATAAAATTAATACTCGCCTCTTTATCCCACACATAGTACTGCTCACCGAGAATACGCATTAACATCAGCGCATAGATGGGGTCAGTGAGAGAAAAGATGCTACCGCCATATTGGGTACGATTGGCGTTTTTGTTCCACCAACGAAGCTTTAATTTCACTTTAACTTGACGAAAATCTTGGCCTATTTCGGTTATTTTAATTCCCGCGCCCCAAAACGGCGGCCAAGCGTTTAATAAGGTTTTCGCCACTCTTGGTGTTAAAAGCTTTGATAGCGAAGAATTCATTCACGTGCTCCATCACAATTTGATTAAGTTAACGAATTGTAACTGGTCGGATGTTTAATATCAGTGATATCGCACGATTTTATGATAACCCTCTAGTAACCCTTTGAAGTTCGTGGTTTATTGTTCCTCTATACTAACCTATAATATCCGGAATAATGAATGCTGTTAATCGCTGCAGATCATCAACAGGAACGTATATGTCAGACAACAACCAAGCGTTGAAGGATGCTGGTCTTAAAGTTACCCTTCCAAGGCTAAAGATTTTAGAGGTACTTCAGCAACCTGAGTGCCAACACATCAGTGCTGAAGAACTGTATAAGAAGCTGATTGATCTCGGCGAAGAGATTGGCCTTGCCACGGTCTACCGTGTTTTAAACCAATTTGATGATGCGGGTATCGTAACCCGTCACCACTTTGAAGGCGGAAAGTCCGTTTTCGAACTCTCGACCCAACATCACCACGACCATCTCGTGTGTCTTGATTGTGGCGAAGTGATTGAATTTTCAGATGAGTTAATCGAAAACCGCCAGAAAGAAATTGCGGCTCGTTATAACGTCATCTTAACCAACCACAGTTTGTACTTGTACGGCAAATGCGGCGACGGTTCATGTAAAAACAATCCTGACGCTCATAAAGAGAAAAAATAAAAAAGGCGCTTTAAGCGCCTTTTTTGTTACTGACATTATCGAATCGATAAAACGAAACGATGATTAAATGGGTGACGCCAAAGCGTGACCCATTTTTTATCTTGATTAATCAGCAATTTTTGCCCAAGTATCACGCAGGCCAACCGTGCGGTTAAACACTGGACGCTCAGCACTTGAATCCTTGTCGGCACAGAAATAACCGATACGCTCAAACTGATAACCTTCTTGAGGCGCTGCAGTCGCTAGGCTTGGTTCAACATAACCTTGTTTCACCACTAACGATTCTGGGTTGATGGTTTCAGAGAAGTTATCTGACGCTGCAGGATTTGGCACCGTAAATAGGCGGTCATACAATCGGATTTCAGCGGCAACTGATTTTTCAGCCGATACCCAATGAATAACACCTTTCACTTTACGGCCATCTGCCGGATTCTTACCTAACGTATCCGCATCGTAGCTACAGAAAATCGTGGTGATATTACCTTGCTCGTCTTTTTCAATGCGTTCAGCTTTAATCACATAAGCACCGCGCAGACGAACTTCTTTGCCAAGCACCAAACGCTTATATTTCTTGTTCGCTTCTTCGCGGAAATCTTCGCGCTCAATCCAAACCTCGCGGGTAAATGGCACATCACGCGCACCCATTTCTGGTTTGTTTGGATGATTGGCAACCGTTAAGGTTTCCACTTTGCCCTGCTCGTAGTTTTCAATCACGATTTTAACCGGATCGATCACTGCCATAGCACGTGGTGCATTGTCGTTAAGGTCATCACGAATACACGATTCAAGAGAGCTCATCTCAATCATGTTGTCTTGCTTAGTTACCCCAATTCGCTTACAGAATTCGCGAATTGAAGCAGCTGTGAAACCACGACGACGCAAACCAGAGATGGTTGGCATACGTGGGTCATCCCAACCGTTAACCAGTTTTTCAGTCACCAACTGATTCAATTTACGTTTAGACATCACGGTATATTCAAGATTCAGACGACTGAACTCATACTGATGTGGCTGACAATCGATGGTAATGTTTTCCAATACCCAATCATACAAACGACGGTTATCTTGGAATTCCAGCGTACATAGCGAGTGGGTAATGCCTTCTAGCGCATCAGAAATACAGTGAGTGAAATCGTACATCGGGTAGATGCACCATTTATCACCAGTTTGGTGATGTGAAGCAAATCGAACCCGATATAGCACAGGATCGCGCATCACCATAAACGATGATGCCATATCAATTTTTGCACGTAAGCACGCGCTGCCTTCGGCAAATTCACCGGCGCGCATTTTTTCAAATAGCGCCAAGTTTTCCTCAACACTGCGATCGCGGTATGGGCTTGGTTTACCTGGCTCTTTTAGCGTGCCACGGTATTCACGAATTTGTTCTGGGCTTAGCTCTTCAACGTACGCGAGACCTTTGTTGATCAGCTCAATGGCATAATCATACAATTTGTCAAAGTAGTTCGATGAGTAGCAGATATCACCGCTCCACTGAAAGCCTAACCAGCTTACATCGTTTTTGATCGATTCAACGTATTCGACGTCTTCTTTCTCAGGGTTGGTGTCATCAAAGCGAAGGTTGCACTGTCCCTGGTAGTCTTCGGCAATACCAAAGTTTAAGCAAATTGACTTAGCGTGGCCAATATGAAGATAACCGTTTGGTTCTGGTGGAAAACGAGTATGCACGCTTGTGTGTTTGCCATCCGCTAAATCTTTATCAATGATTTGGCGAATGAAATTCGATGGACGAGCCTCAGCTTCACTCATCAATAGCACCTCAATTATTGTAGTATTGTCGAAGAAAGGGTGTTGCAACTGGTGGGGGTAAAAACACCACGACCAGGCTGCAAAATATAATAGCGGTAATGATCCACAATTCTTTGCGAATGCACAACTATATCTCAAGTTTTATTGAAAAATAATCGCCGTTAATGGTCATTCTATAACCAAGTTGGTGATCGCGCTGCAAGTCTTGCCCTATCAAGCTCAGACTACAATGATCCAAGAATTTTATTTGCCGCACAAAAACATAAAGCCTCCCAATGGGAGGCTTTGATTTTATAGTATTCGATATTATAGCTATGTGCGTAAGTTACGCGTTAGAAACATCGTCTGATGGGTGAATATTTTTCATCTCACCGGCAATGATTTCAGCCAAAGGACCAAGAATCACCTGCAGGTTATTCGAACCGAGTTTCACAACCCCCATCGCACCAAGATCTTTTAACTGCTGCTCGTCAATCACAGACATATCTTTCACAGTGAGACGTAAACGGGTAATACATGCATCGATATTGGCAAGATTCTGGTGTCCGCCAAGTACTTGCAAATATTGTTTCGCCAATTTTGCTGAGTCGGTAGAACCTTGAACTTTTTTACCTGAGCTTGCAGTCTCATCTTCACGGCCAGGTGTTTTGAGGTTAAAGCGCAGAATAACTGCACGGAACACCACATAGTAAATCGCAAAGAACACCAGACCTTGAACAATCAGCATGTACCAGTTCACAGCTAATGGGTTACGTGTTGATAACGCCATATCCACAAGACCTGCCGAGAACCCAAAGCCCGCCATCCAGTGCATTGATGCTGCGATAAACACTGAGATACCAGTCAGCACTGCATGCAATACATAAAGTAGCGGTGCAAGGAACATGAATGAGAATTCCAAAGGCTCAGTCACACCAGTGAAGAAAGAAGCAAAGCCTGCTGCAATCATGATCGATGCCACTTTCGCTTTGTTCTCAGGTTTCGCGGTGTGGTAAATCGCCAGCGCCGCGCCAGGAAGACCAAACATCATGATTGGGAAGAAACCTGCTTGGTACATACCTGTTACACCAGGTGTCGCCACGCCTTCAGCAATCGATTTGGCACCACCTAAGAAGTTTGGAATGTCGTTGATGCCAGCCACATCGAACCAGAACACTGAGTTCAGTGCATGGTGCAAACCAACAGGAATCAGCAAACGGTTAAAGAATGCGTAGATGCCCGCACCTGTTGCGCCGAGACCTTGAATCGACTCACCAAAGTTAACCAATGCGCCATAAATTGCAGGCCACACATACATCAGAACAAATGCGATAACGATACCAGCAAAAGAGGTCAAAATAGGAACTAAACGTTTACCCGAAAAGAAAGCCAGCGCTTTGTGCAATTCAACACTTGAGTAGCGGTTATAAATCTCAGCTGAAATAATACCAACCAAGATACCAACAAACTGGTTGTTGATTTTAGAAAATGCTGCTGGAACAGCAGTCGGATCAATACCTTGAATTTGTGCAACCGCTCCTGGTGATAACAACGTTGTGACGACAAGGAAGCCAACAAAACCGGAAAGCGCCGCTGCGCCGTCTTTGTCTTTTGACATACCAAACGCAACACCCACGGCAAACAGCACCGACATGTTATCTATGATTGCCGCACCCGCTTTAATTAAAAATGCGGCTAAAGCGGAATTCGCCCCCCAACCATTTGGGTCGATCCAGTACCCGATACCCATCAATATGGCCGCCGCTGGCAAGGTTGCCACGGGTACCATCAGCGCTTTACCTACGCTTTGAAAGTAACCAAGAATATTCACCTTATAGTTCCCCCTATAGGATATTATTTATTATTGAACGACTTTTTTTGGTCGCACAATTTAGTTGAATTCAGTTTATGGTTTTAATTTTGCTCCGCAAATTAAAACCTTATCTTTTGTGATCGCAATCACCTGAAGTTAGCCCAGTTCGGTTTTTTTGCTAGCAGCATCATAAAACTTATTTTACAATACAAAAAATGATAAACCTTGTGGAAGTCTCGGGCTATTCTCAATGACAAGAGCAATATTACCCAAGTAAAATCAAAGCTTAATGGTAATATTTCTCTGTTTAGATACAGAGATAAGCTTGTCTGCCAATAAAAATAACAAGCTATTGACCCGGCTTATGGCAACTCGTTTTATTGTATTTTCGCCTCCTAAATGAACGACACGAATAAAGTTTCATCATCGTTCATGCTTTCCATACGGGGCTTTAGCAACAACAACTCGAATCAGAGAAGGATTAGCTAACTATGTACGCGCTAACAAACTGTAAAATTTTCACCGGTAGCGACGTGTTAACTCAACACGCAGTTGTGATTAAAGATGGGCTGATTGATGCCGTTTGCCCGATTGGCAAATTGAAATCAGACATCAAAACCCACGATCTCGCTGGCGCGAACTTAAGCCCGGGATTCATTGATTTGCAGTTAAACGGTTGTGGCGGCGTGATGTTCAACGATGACATCAGTGTTAATGGGCTGCACACGATGCATCAAGCAAACTTGAAATCCGGTTGTACTAGCTTCTTACCGACTTTAATCACCTCTTCAGACCAAGATATGAAAGCCGCAATTCAGGCTGCGCGTGACTATCATGCTCAATACCAGCACCACTCTTTGGGGCTGCATCTTGAAGGGCCGTATTTAAACGCTGAGAAAAAAGGCATTCACAATATAGACTACATTCGCCCATCCAGTAGCGACATGATTGATACTATTTGCCAAAATTCAGATGTTATTGCCAAAGTGACGTTGGCACCTGAAAAAAATGACCATAACCATATTCGTCGCCTGACCGAAGCTGGCATTGTGGTTTCTATCGGCCATACCAATGCTACTTATCAGCAAGCTCGTCAGGGGTTTGAAGCCGGCATTAGTTTTGCGACCCACCTGTTCAATGCTATGACACCAAGTGTCGGACGTGAACCCGGCGTAGTAGGCGCCATTTACGATACCCAAGATGTCTACGCTGGCATTATTGCGGACGGCTTTCACGTCGACTACGCCAACATTCGAATCGCGCACAAAATTAAGGGCGAAAAATTAGTATTAGTGACGGATGCCACAGCTCCCGCAGGCGCTGAAATGGATTACTTTATTTTTGTTGGTAAGAAAGTATATTACCGTAATGGTAAGTGTGTTGATGAAAACGGCACACTCGGCGGCTCAGCGCTCACCATGATTGAAGCGGTGCAAAATACCGTTGAGCACGTCGGCATCGCGTTGGATGAAGCATTACGCATGGCTACATTGTACCCTGCGAAAGCGATCGGTGTGGATCATAAGCTTGGCCGAATTCGTAAAGGGATGGTGGCAAACTTGACCGCATTTGACCGCGATTTCAACGTCCTTAAAACGATAGTTAACGGACAATACGAGTAAAAATAGAGCATGAATGGCGGACAAATAGGTAACGTAGATTTAGTAAAACAACTCAACAGTGCGGCTGTCTACCGCCTGATTGATCAACAAGGGCCTATTTCTAGAATTCAAGTCGCGGATGTCAGCCAATTGGCGCCGGCAAGCGTCACCAAAATAACCCGCCAACTTCTTGAGCGCGGCCTAATTAAAGAGGTCGCGCAACAGGCATCAACCGGTGGTCGCCGAGCCATTTCCCTCACCACCGAAGTTGAACCTTTCCATTCTGTCGCTGTGCGCCTTGGCCGCGATTATATTCAAATCAGCTTATACAACTTAGGTGGCAAGGAGCTAATCTCCGAGCATCTCGAGTTTTACTACACTAAGCAAAGTGAATTAGTTGATGGTCTTATCGAGCACATAGCCAACTTTATCGACCACCAACAAGTTCTGATCAAGCAACTGATCGCGATTGGTGTTTCACTGCCTGGTTTGGTCAACCCTGAAACTGGCGTGGTTGACTACATGCCCAATATCTCAGTCAATAGCCTAGCGATTTCAGATTTAATTCTTGAAACCTTCAAAGTGCCGTGTTTTGTCGGTAATGACGTCAGAGGCATGGCACTTGCTGAACACTATTTTGGCGCCAGCCAAGATTGCCAAGATTCGATTTTAGTCAGTGTGCATCGCGGAACTGGCGCTGGAATTATCGTGAATGGTCAAGTGTTTCTAGGCCATAACCGCAATGTGGGAGAAATTGGTCACATTCAAATCGATCCACTGGGTGAACAATGCCAATGTGGCAACTTCGGCTGCCTTGAAACTGTGGCGGCCAACCCCGCCATTATCGAGCGAGTGAAAAAACTCATCGCTCAAGGGTACGAATCTAGCCTGGCAAATGTCGAAAGCCTTAATATCGTGACTATTTGTGAACACGCCAATGCAGGTGATGAACTTGCGAAACAAAGTTTGGTTCGAGTTGGTAACCAACTGGGTAAAGCGATTGCGATCACCATTAACCTGTTTAATCCACAAAAAGTGATTATTGCCGGTGATATCACGCGCAGCAGCGACATTATCTTCCCCGCCATTCAGCGCAATGTGGAAAATCAGTCACTTAAGACTTTCCACTCACAGTTGCCGATCGTCGCATCAGAAATTGACCAGCAACCCACCATTGGCGCTTTTGCGATGATCAAGCGTGCCATGCTTAATGGTGTTTTACTGCAAAAATTACTCGAAGAATAGCCGCATCAGGTACGGTTATGAGATAAACTTCAGGGCTAAGTTCGACAACCTAGCCCTTTTTTATATTTAGCGAGAACAACTCATTCATGGACCTTATTCTTATTAGTGCCGCCTTTGTGGCGGGGTTTATCGCATTAAAATGTCACCTTCCTCCGTTAGTTGGATTTCTACTCGCTGGGTTTGGTCTGCACGCCTTTGGCCATACGAGCAACGAAACTATCGTTGAACTTGCCGACCTCGGTGTGACTTTGTTGCTATTTAGCATCGGCCTTAAGCTCGACATCAAGGTGCTGATGTCCAAAGAGATCTGGGGTGGTGCAACGCTGCATAATCTGCTCTCCACATCGCTTTTTACCCTTATCCTTGGCTGCTTCAAACTGCTCGGTGTCAGTTCGCTCGCCTCTATGGATTATTCGCAGCTCGCACTACTTGGCTTCGCTCTGTCGTTTTCAAGCACCGTATTTGCCGTTAAATCGCTGCAAGAAAAGGGCGAGATGAATGCCACCTTTGGTAGCATCGCGATTGGCATCTTGGTTATGCAAGATATTTTCGCAGTAGTATTTTTAACCGCTTCAACCGGTAAGCTGCCGCATTGGTATGCCATCGGGCTATTTATTCTCCCCTTCCTGCGCCCGCTGTTTTATCGCCTACTTGATAAAGTCGGCCATGGTGAGATGTTGATTTTGATCGGCATTTTTTTCGCACTCGTCGTCGGTGCTGGGCTATTTGAACTGGTTGGAATGAAAGCCGATTTAGGCGCATTGATTCTCGGTATGCTACTGGCTGGGCATAGCAAGGCATCAGAACTGTCAAAAGCCTTATTTAACCTCAAAGAAATTTTTCTGATCTGCTTTTTCCTTAACATCGGGTTATCGGTTCAGCCAACTCTTGCAGGCCTTGCACTCGCCGTGTTGATCCTACTGTTATTACCACTCAAAGGCGTACTGTATTTCTGGGTGCTTAACCGCTTCAAATTTCGAGTTCGAACCTCATTAATGGCATCGTTTAGCCTGCTTAACTACAGTGAATTTGGTCTGATTCTCGGCGGTTTGGCCTACAAGATGGGTTGGATGGGCGATGATATTCTCGTGGCTCTCGCGCTTTCTGTGTCGATGTCATTCATTGTCGCAGCACCGATTAACCGCAAAGGTCACGAGTTGTATCAGAAATCGGCCAAGTGGCTCAAAGAGCAAACCGCAGAAAATCTCCACATCAAAGACCGACGCATTAACCCAGGTCACGCTCAAATTTTGATTTTAGGTATGGGTCGAATTGGTACCGGGGCGTACGACGATCTACGCGAGCGCTATGGAAAAATCAGCCTTGGGGTTGAAGTTCGTGAAGATGCGGCTCATGAGCACCGCGCTCAAGGTCGAAACGTGATTGCCGGTGACGCGACCGACTCCGATTTTTGGGAGCGCATTCTTGATACCGCCAACGTCAAGTTAGTCTTGCTCGCTATGCCCCACCACCAAGGTAACCAAATTGCGCTAGAGCAGCTAAAACGCCGCGCGTTTAAAGGTCAAATTGCCGCGATTGCTGAGTATCCGGATCAGGTCGATGAATTGATGGAAAGCGGAGTGGACGCCGCCTTTAATATCTATCGCGAAGCAGGAAGCGGTTTTGCCCGCCACGTGTGTGATCAACTCTCACCAAACTTTACCAAAGTCTGACCACAACGCGGCTTTCGAGCCGCTTTTTTTTCTTTAAAATCTAAGACAATTAACGCATATGCGCTCAAATTATGACTTAAAGTATATTTTATTTAAAATAATATAGATTTAATTAAATTTTATTCACCTTAAAGCGATTAATGTTTTATTTTGCCTACTTCTGGGTTGCATTTATTAATCAAAGTGGCAGATTAACCCCATCGCCGTAAAAAATAAATTTAACAAAGGAATTGGTTATGTGTTCTGTCTTTGGAATTTTAGATATTAAAAGTGACTCGCAAGCGCTTCGCCCTATCGCGCTGGAAATGTCTAAAAAATTACGTCACCGTGGTCCTGACTGGTCAGGTATCTACTCATCGGAACGCGCCATCCTTGCGCACGAACGCTTGGCCATCGTCGGTCTCAATAGCGGCGCGCAACCAATTTACAGCCCAGATAAAAAATTAGTCCTTGCCGTCAACGGCGAGATCTACAACCACAAAGAAATCCGTCAACGTTACAAAGACAAGTACGACTTTCAGACCGATTCTGACTGTGAAGTAATTCTTGCGCTTTACCAAGAGATGGGCGCAGACCTGCTGGAAGAACTCAACGGCATTTTCGCTTTTGTGCTTTACGATGAAGAGAAAGATCAGTACCTCGTTGGTCGCGACCACATTGGTATTATTCCTCTTTATCAAGGTTATGATGAACACGGTAACTACTATGTCGCATCTGAAATGAAAGCGTTAGTGCCCGTTTGTCGCACCATTAGCGAATTCCCTCCAGGCTGTTACTACGGCTCACAAGATGCTGGCCCAGTACGCTACTACATTCGCGATTGGAACGAATACGCAGCAGTACAAGGTAACACCACCAGCAAAGAAGAGCTGAAAGAAGCGTTGGAAGCGGCGGTAAAACGCCAACTGATGACTGATGTACCTTACGGTGTATTGCTATCCGGCGGTTTAGATTCATCGATCACTTCTGCTGTGGCTAAACGTTATGCGGCAATGCGCATTGAAGATGACGAAAAATCAGCAGCTTGGTGGCCACAACTGCACTCGTTTGCCATTGGTTTGGAAGGCGCGCCGGATCTCAAAGCCGCTCGCGAAGTCGCAGAGCAAATCGGTACCGTTCACCACGAAATGACTTACACCATTCAAGAAGGCTTGGATGCAATTCGTGACGTGATTTACCACATTGAAACTTACGATGTCACCACCATTCGTGCATCCACGCCTATGTTCCTTATGGGGCGTAAGATCAAAGCGATGGGCATTAAGATGGTGTTGTCTGGCGAAGGTGCCGACGAAATCTTTGGTGGCTACCTGTACTTCCACAAAGCGCCAAACGCTCAAGAATTCCACGAAGAAACCGTGCGCAAACTGCTGGCACTGAACATGTTTGACTGTGCGCGTGCCAACAAATCTTTGGCTGCATGGGGTGTAGAAGGTCGCGTCCCATTCCTGGATAAAGAATTTATCGATGTGGCAATGCGCCTTAACCCAGCTGACAAGATGTGTGGCAACGGTAAGATGGAAAAACACATTCTACGTGAGTGTTTTGAAGACTACCTTCCAGCTTCTATCGCATGGCGTCAAAAAGAGCAATTCTCGGACGGTGTTGGCTATGGCTGGATCGATACGCTTAAAGCTGTTGCGGCTGAACGTATTTCCGATCAACAGATGGAAACCGCTGAGTACCGCTTCCCATACAACACACCAAGTACCAAAGAAGGTTATATGTACCGTGAAATCTTTGAAGAGTTGTTCCCACTGCCATCTGCAGTAGAGTGTGTTCCTGGTGGTCCTTCTGTGGCATGTTCTTCAGCAAAAGCGATTGAATGGGACGAATCATTCAAAAACTGTGTTGACCCATCAGGTCGTGCGGTACAAACCGTTCACAACGACGCATATACCGCATAATGCGATAAACAGAGAACATTAAAAAGGCGCAGGATTCTGCGCCTTTTTTTGACTCTATAAATAGAGATTAAAATTCAATATCTTGGTTATCAACACTCATTTCCACTGGTGTATTCAGCAACGTAACCAGCAAAATCGATCGTGTTTCACCATCGGGTTCTTGATAAATGGCATCAATACCAGCGAACTGACCACTTCTCACCCGTAACGTTTGGCCTTTTTCGGGCCCCTGTGATTGCGGCGCGACTTCTTGCTGTTCAACGTTTTTTAGCGTATCGATTAACTCGCTTTGCAAAACTTGCGGCGTTGCGCCTTGACGCACAAAATCTACCACGCCACGAGTTGAACGCACCGTAGTAAATGTCGGCCCTTTTTCGCAATCAAAACGAATAAATACATACGAAGGAAACAGAGGCTCAAGCTTTGATTGGCGCTTGCCTCGAACAATTTTCTCAATGGTGATTTGCGGGTAATAGCATTCGACGCCTTGATGCTCAAGATGCAATTTCGCTCGCGCCTGTTCACCACGTTTGCAATACAACAAATACCAATTATTCATCTGCCTAAACCAACTCTTTTTTGGCCATGCTAACATTTATCGTCAAACCGTTAAACCGCACACCACACTTATCTTTGTAAGGCGATAACTACACCGCATTTATGAAATCATAGTTTTCATTACATAAATTTCGCGATGCACATCACTAAAATATTTTTCCGTTTCAATACGTTATACCCAAACATACAGAAAATCCCTACAAAATCATATTTTTAACATATTTATCCGGTGAGAATAAATAAAGTAAAATATTCACCTCACATAAGATCTAATAGCAGAATTATATGGCAAACCGACATCATCAAATCTTAGGCCACCCTCGCGGCTTATTCCTTCTTTTCGGTACTGAACTATGGGAGCGCTTTTCCTACTACGCAATGCGCGCGATTTTAGTACTGTATTTAACAGACGCTACTATCAATGGTGGTATGGGCTGGAGCACTAAAGATGCCCTTGACCTTTATGGTATCTATACCGGCCTTGTCTACATTACACCACTTATTGGTGGTTGGTTAGCAGATAACTACCTTGGTCAGCGCCGCTCTGTCCTAATTGGTGGTGCGCTGATGGCCATTGGTCAGTTTACTCTCGCTTTGCCACACGGTGCGCTATTTGGCCTTGATGAACTTCATGCCTTCTATTTAGGCCTGTGTCTACTGATTCTTGGTAACGGTCTATTTAAGCCCAATATCTCGACTATGGTTGGTGACCTTTACGATGAAGGCGACCACCGCCGTGACGGTGCCTTCACTATTTTCTACATGGGTATCAACCTTGGCTCTTTGCTTGCGGGCGTGATTGCCGGTTCGGTTACCGACAGCTTTGGTTGGAAATACGGTTTCGTCACTGCCGGTATCGGTATGGTGATTAGCCTAGTCATGCAAATGATGTTTGCGGGACGTTGGCTTGGCAAAATCGGCGTGGTTCCAGCGGCGAAACGCGACTTGGCGAAAAAGCATAACGTAACCAAACAACCACTGACCAAACAAGAACGCGATCGCCTCAAAGTGATTATGATCATGGGTCTGTTTGTGATTGTCTTCTGGGCTGGCTTTGAACAAGCGGGCGGTCTGATGAATATCTACACTCAAGAATATACTGACCGTATGATTGGCAGTTTTGAAGTTCCAGCGGCTTGGTTCCAATCTCTTAACCCATTCTTTGTTATCACACTGGCGCCTGTTCTTGCTGCGCTTTGGGTAAAAATGGGCAAACGTGAGCCTAGCTCACCGGTTAAATTTGCGGTTGCACTGTTTTTCCTTGCTCTTGGCTTTGTGTGCATGATTGGCGCTGTGATGGAGCAAGGCGGTGATACTACCGTGAAAACCTCGATGTGGTGGCTTGTGGGTGCGTTCTTCTTCCATACTTTAGGTGAACTGTGTCTATCTCCAATCGGTCTCTCTATGGTGACCAAATTGGCGCCGCTTCGCCTAGCGTCACTTATGATGGGTGCTTGGTTTGGATTCACTGCGATCGCCAACTATATTGCGGGACTGATCGGTTCACACGTTGGTGAATTGGGCGCCACGGCTATCTTTGGCGGAATCGCCATCGCCGCAGCCATCAGCGGAGTGCTGCTATTGTTGTTCTCGAACCAGTTAGTGAAATGGATGCACGGCGCTGAAGGCAATGCGGTGGAAGAAACGCCGCAAGCTGAAACGCAAACAGCATAATCACTAAGAATCGAAAAAGGCACCCATGGGTGCCTTTTTTATTGCGCAGAAACGGATGATTATGCGCTTTTTTCTCGAACTAGTTGCGCCATCAAGGCGACATGAGCATCGTCTGCATTCAAGCACGGCACATAATGAAAAACCTCACCGCCCGCTTCCATAAATGCCTCGCGGTTTTGCTCGCAGATTTCTTCAAGCGTTTCTAAACAATCGACTGAGAATGCTGGACAGATAACATCAATGTTCTTAATACCTTGGCTTGGTAACGCTTCGATGGTTTTATCCGTATATGGCTGCAACCACTCTTCTTTACCAAATTGAGATTGGTAAGTCATCTTGATTTGTTGCTCAGAAAGCCCCAGTTCAATGCCGAGTAAACGCGTCGTCTCTTCACAGTGGCGAGGATAGACATCGCCGTTATCGGCGTAGCGTTTTGGAATACCGTGATAAGAACACAGCAGTAAATCGCCCTTTCCATGCTGCTGCCAACTGTCACGCACCTTCGCCGCTAGAGCTTTAATAAACAGCGGGTGATTATGATAATCGCCAACAAAATAGAGTTCGGGGATGTAGGACGCTTGTTTGAACGCGTTAGCAACTGCATCAAAAACAGCGGCTGTAGTGGTCCCAGAATATTGCGGATAGAGAGGCAGTACCACCAAGCGCTCCACTCCCTCGGCCAGCAGTGCTTCAATTCCGCTCTGAATACTTGGGTTGCCATAAGTCATACCCAGTTCAACGGGAACACCAAGCTGCGCGTTAAGCGCTTCACGTTGGCGCTTTGAATACACCATTAGCGGCGAGCCGCCATCCATCCAGATGGTTTGATAAAGTTTGGCCACTTTCGGCGAACGAAATGGCAAGATTGCGCCATGAAGAATCGGACACCATAACCATCGATTCATATCAACGACGCGATGATCATGCAAAAATTCGCTTAAAAATTGTTTAACCGCCGGCGCGGTAGGTGATTCCGGTGTACCTAAGTTGGCCAGCAACACACCAGTTTTTTTATTCTCGTTCATTGCACCCTTACTATTTAGACTCAACAACTGCCTTTATCTATGCGGATGTATTGATTTAAATTTGTGTTTAAAACTCCGCATCAACTTATAGGCGTAAACGCTTAACTCAGATCAAAAAAGCGACTCTTTCGAGTCGCTTTCACTATAACAAGTTCGTTATCGAGCCGATAGCCGAATTACGCTAGCGCCTTCTCAATATCAGCACTTACTTCAGTTACAGGCTTAGTACCATCAAATTGAAGGTACTTAGTGTTACCAGCTTTCGCTTCTTTACCGTAGTACTCGATAAGCGGTGCAGTTTGCTCATGGTACACACCTAGACGAGCGCGAACGGTTTCTTCTTTGTCGTCATCACGAATCACCAGATCTTCACCCGTGATGTCATCTTTACCGTCCACTTTTGGCGGATTGTAAACTAAGTGGTAAGTACGACCAGAAGCCAGGTGAGCACGACGGCCTGCCATACGCTCAACGATTACGTCGTCTGCAACGTCAAATTCAATCACGTAATCGATATCAACGCCCATCTCTTTCAAGCCATCTGCTTGAGGAATTGTGCGTGGGAAGCCATCCAATAGGAAGCCTTTCTCACAATCATCTTGCGCGATACGCTCTTTGATCAATCCGAGAATAATGTCATCTGAAACTAGCTGACCTGCATCGATAACGGCTTTAGCTTGTTTGCCTAACTCAGTTCCTGCTTTGATTGCTGCACGAAGCATGTCACCGGTTGAGATTTGTGGAATACCAAATTTCTCTTGGATGAACTGAGCTTGTGTGCCTTTACCTGCACCTGGAGCACCTAGAAGAATGATGCGCATGTGTAATCCTCTTTAGATAAAAGTATTATACCGAAGCTCACTGCGAGGCATGTTCACCAACAGAGGCTACGATAAGTTTCGGTATAAGATGACTAAAAGTAGGCGTGCAAAATACACGCGTTGTTATTGACATTCAAGTCTTGGATTTTATCACAACTTCAGGTAAAGAAGCTGCGACTACGACTAAAGAATGTCCTGATATGCCATTTTCACGACACAGCGCTCAACGATAAAGACCGTTCAACGAATTTCGGCAATTTAGCACTGAAAAGCCCGCATCTTGCGGGCTTTATCTTTAAACGTCAGGTTACGCTTTCGCGAGCAGTTGGTTAATCGCCCCAACAAACTGAGTTGGGTCTTCCATTGAACCGCGTTCTGCCAGCATTGCCTGACCAAGCAATACCTCAACCCAGCGACCAAAGGCTTGCTCATCAGGTTCATCGGCCATGCGTTTCACCAAATCATGATTTGGGTTAATTTCCAGAATGTACTTCACTTCTGGTACCGCTTGACCCGCAGCTTCCAGCAGTTTGGCCATTTGGGTACCCATTTCAAAATCATCCGTCACCACTACCGCTGGCGTTGACGCCAGTTTGAAGGTGGTGCGGACTTCTTTGACGCGATCGCCCAAGTATTCTTTGGTACGTTCCACAACAGATTTAAACTCTTGTTCAGTTTCTTTCTGTTTCTCTTTTTCCGCTTCGTCTTCAAACTGACTTAAATCGAGACCCGCTTTAGTGATCGACTGGAACTGCTTGCCATCAAACTCAGTTAAGTAGTTCATCAACCACTCATCGATGCGATCATACATCAGAATCACTTCCAGACCTTTGGCTTTGAACTGCTCAAGGTGCGGGCTGTTTTTCGCCGCCGAGTAGCTGTCTGCAGTGAGATAGAAGATCTTATCTTGGCCTTCTTTCATCCGTGCAACGTAATCAGCAAGGCCAACATTTTGCTCCGATGAGGTGTTTTCGGTCGATGCAAAGCGCAGCAATCCCGCCACTTTTTCTTTGTTGGCAAAATCTTCCGCAGGGCCTTCCTTCATTACCAAGCCAAATTCTTTCCAAAAACTTTGGTATTTTTCTGGCTCATTTTTCGCAAGGCGCTCAAGTGTGGTTAACACACGCTTAGTACAAGCACTGCGCAGCGATTGAGTTACTTTGTTGTCTTGCAGAATTTCACGTGACACGTTAAGTGGCAGATCATTTGAATCGATCAAACCGCGTACAAAACGCAGGTAAGAGGGCATGAACTGCTCTGCGTCATCCATAATGAACACACGTTGAACATAGAGCTTCAAACCGCTCTTATGGTCGCGGTTCATCATGTCCCATGGTGCTTTTGAAGGAATGTACAACAAGCTGGTGTAATCATTTTTACCTTCAACACGGTTGTGCGCCCACACTAGTGGCTCGGCAAAATCGTGAGAAACATGCTTGTAAAACTCTTGGTATTCTTCGTCGCTAATGTCTGACTTAGAGCGAGTCCACAACGCTTGGGCTTTGTTAACCTGTTCCCAAGTTTTTTGTTCGGTTTCGTTACCTTCGTCATCACGCACTACGGTTTGAATAAACACCGGAATGCCGATGTGATCCGAATATTTACTGATCACTTCACGCAGGCGCCATTCATTTAAGAACTCTTTGCCTTCTTCGCGCATGTGCAGCACGATATCGGTACCACGCGATTCTTTATTAACCGTTTCAATGGTATACTCGCCTTCACCAGCCGAGTGCCATTGCACTGCTTGATCGCTTGCGACGCCCGCAGCACGAGTACGTACCGTCACGGCATCAGCGACGATAAACGCCGAATAAAAGCCCACACCAAATTGACCAATCAACTGTGAATCTTTTGATTGCTCTTCCGATAACTTAGAGAAGAAATCGGCGGTGCCTGATTTTGCAATGGTACCTAGGTGTTCAATGACATCATCGCGGCTCATACCAATCCCGTTATCCGAGATGGTTAAGGTATTGGCTTTTTCATCAAACGATAGCTTCACACCAAGGTCCGCATCGCCTTGATAAAGTTCTGAATTGGATAACGCTTGAAAACGCAGCTTATCCGACGCGTCTGACGCGTTTGAAATCAACTCTCGTAAAAAGATCTCTTTGTTGGAATAAAGAGAATGAATCATTAAATGAAGCAGTTGCTTCACTTCTGATTGAAAACCACGAGTTTCTTTATTGTTAGTGACGGTTTCGCTCATGTTTACTCCATAACATCGTTACTAAACTACCGCGGGAAGCCCCTGCGATAAAGGTATGATGAGTTCGAGTTAAAGATGAGGGTAGTAAATGTAAATTCAAGGTCAAAAGGTGTAAAAAACCATGAAAACAATGTTTTTTTGTATTTGTTTTGATTATTCTATCTATCTAAAAAAATATAAATTTAATAAAGAGTACATTTGGTCTTATAAAGACAATATCTACAGCAAATGATACCTAACCACATGTAATGGTCATATCAATGAGTCAAATTGGCAATAAGTTTAATCTAGCAAATCGCTTCATTTTTGATCCTAATAATAACTCTCTGATTGATATAAATAACGATGATGACGTCATCCGTTTAGGAAGCAATGAAAGCCGAATTCTGCTCCTGCTGGCAGAAAACCCAAATCAAGTTGTAACACGTAATGAATTGCACGATTTTGTCTGGCGTGAACAAGGTTTTGAGGTCGACGATTCCAGTCTAACTCAAGCCATCTCAACGCTGCGAAAAATGCTTCACGACTCAACTCGCTCACCTGAATTTGTGAAAACTGTGCCCAAACGCGGCTATCAATTGATCTGTGATGTTGAAACCAATCAAGCGCAGCAAAATCAAGACAAAGAACCGCCACTCGAAGAGCCTGCCCTGCCAGTCCAGGCTGAAGTCGAGGAGTTGGTGAATGACGATGTCTTGCCACTAGAGCCTGTGGTCGCTTCCAGCTCCCCTGTCGTGGAATCGGTTGAACCTACAACACCAAGCATCACTCTAACCGCTCAGCCAAAACAGCGTTGGGGCATGCTAGAAAAACTGATGATACTCGTTGCAATAATACTGCCGATTGCTGTGTTTATGCTCTCAGAGCCCAGTGAATCAGAATTTCGAGATATTGCGGTGTTTGACAACGTGCCGATTCGAACTCCCATCAACCACCCTTCACTGCAAGCCTGGTTGCCGTCAATTGAATTGTGCGTCAATCAATACAAGCAAAAATACCACGGTGACTATAATCCCGTCGAAATCATCGCAACTGGTGGGCAAGGACATCAGTTGGTGCTTAATTATATTCACCCACTTGAACACTCGAGTGAAAACATCACGTTGCGTATTTTCGCAGATCAAAATGGCTTAAATAAAGTGTGTCAATAATGATGAAAAATACCTATCAAAAGATCGCTCTGGTTGCGCTGTTTGCCTCGATTTTATTTAGCGCGTGGTTATATTGGGGAAGCGACTTCAAAATGGAGCAAGTGCTAACCTCACGTGAGTGGCAGTCAAAGATGGTGACTATCATTAGTGATGTCGATAAAGAAAATACCGTCGGTCCACTACGTAAAGCAGTCGTCAACTCCAACGTCAAATATCTGCCTAACGGGCATTACATCCGCGTTGCGATGATTACTCTGTATTCAGAAAACAGCGCCGATTCCAGTACGCTGAATTTTTCAGAAACGGGCGAATGGAGCATCAGCGATAGCTATTTGTTGGTATCACCAACTGAATTCAAAGATGTATCGTCACAACAGTCCAAGAGCTTTACTCGCACACAATTGGCTCTGATTACTCAGCTGTTTAAAGTTGACGCACAGCAAAGTCGCCGTATCGATGTGGTCAACGACAAAACCTTACTGTTAACGAGCTTAAATCACGGCTCGACGATCTTGTCGTCCAATTAATGGTTAAGATGGGACTTAAGCGATGAACACTAAAGCAAGTATCGATATTTATTATTGCCGCCAGTGTAACTGGATGCTGCGCGCCGCTTGGCTAGGCCAAGAGCTTTTACATACCTTCAGTGAAGATCTCGAGCAAGTTGCCCTGCACCCTGATACAGGTGGACGTTTCGAGGTGCTTTGTAATGGTGAGCAAATCTGGGAGCGTAAGCGCGACAACGGTTTTCCAGAAGCGAAGCAGCTAAAGCAACGCGTGCGAGATGTGATTGACCCTGAGCGCAGCTTAGGCCATTCAGATAGCCAATGACATTGTAATTGAAGGGCCGTAATGGCCCTTTTATTTTAATGACCCTTTATTTAAATGGGTAAGAACAGCGCGGCTTACACGGTGTGTTGCAGCAAAACCTCTCCAGCAAAGTTCTTTACTTTGAGCTCTGCGTCTTGCAATTCGCCATAGCTCGCTTCATAAGCTTGGCGCGGAAATGTGGTCGAACCCGGGTTAAATATCACGCAGCCGTCATCCTCATGAGCAAGAGGAATGTGCGTATGGCCATGAACCAAAATATCGCCGCGGCGCAGCATTGGCCGCTTATCACTATGATAAAGATGCCCATGGGTCACAAACAGTCGCTGACCGCTTGCCAACATCACCCAGGCATAATCAGACATCATTGGAAACTTGAGTAGCATTTGATCCACTTCGCTGTCGCAATTTCCGCGCACTGCAATGATTTTGTCCGCATACTCATTGAGTCGCTCGGCCACTTGGGCGGGTTGGTAACCATCTGGGACTGGATTTCTTGGCCCATGATTAAGTAAATCCCCAAGCAAGATCAAAGTATCACAACCACTACGGTCAAACGTTTCAAGCACACATTCCGTTGCTGGCAAACTACCGTGTAAATCGGAGGCAAAAAACAGTTTCATCGCACTTCTCCTTAAATTCAATAAGGATATTGTACAGATTCCACTAATTATCGCTATCCACCGCCATACCATTGAGCACGATATTGTTATAGCTGACCATACCGATCACTTGGCCATTTTCGATAACCGGAGCTCGGCTAATACCAAATCGTTCAAACAAGCGTGCGCAATATTTAACGTTCATGTCCGGTGCAACCGTCAACGCAGGTTTGGTCATAATTTCATAGATATTAGTCCGAGTCGGTGCGCGGTTTTGCGCCAGCACCTTTTTAGCAATATCGTTCATCAGTACAATGCCGTACTCATCGTGCTCATGACGCTTATCCACCACTAAAGCTTTCACTTGGTGCTTTCTGGCCAGTTGAATGCCTTCTTGTACTGTGGTCAAGCCATCGACCATCACATAGCTATTACCCATCACATCGCGAACACAAATTTTTTCGTGTGCCATCATAGTTCGTCCTCGACTACTTTTGTTAAGCGCTCCATTTGATGCGCAACGCCCACTGCATCTTCGATATCAATCTGAATCGCAATCCCCTGCCCTGACTCTTGTTCAAACTCACCAACCTCAGCGATGGTTTCCAAAATATGTCGTGACAGATGCTCTTCAACCACAAACAGCAGCACATCTTTTTGCACCTCTAGGGTTAAACCAAAAAACGTAGTTTTCTGATTCAACCCTTGCCCGCGCGCATTATTAATCACTGTGGCCCCCGTCGCTCCTGCCTCACGCGCCGCATCTAACACCGCATCGGTTTTGCTGTCTTCAACAAATGCCAGTAACAATTTAAATCGCATTATCATTCTCCTTACGACTCGCCCGCTTATTTAACCAATCGGTTAACTGCGCATACGCCATCACAGAAATAATCGGAAATAAGCTCGCAAAAGCAATCAGTCCAAATCCATCCATCACAGGGCTACGCCCCGGAACGGTAGAGGCAAGCCCAAGGCCCAGAGCTGCCACCAGTGGCACAGTGACTGTCGAGGTCGTCACACCGCCAGAGTCATACGCCAACGGGACAATCACCGCTGGCGCAAAACGAGTTTGAATCACCACCACCAGATATCCTGCAATAATGTAGTACTGAATCGGGTCACCAGCGACGATACGATAACAGCCAAATGCAATACCGATCGCGACACCAAAAGCGACCGCAATTCTAAGCCCCTGTACCTTGATACTGCCGCCAGAAACTTGATTGGCTTTCATCGCGACGGCGATCAAAGCTGGCTCAGCAATGGTGGTGCTAAATCCAATACAAAAAGCGAAAATGTACACCCAGTAATAATCGATGTTGGACAACATTTCAGAAGATGAGATACGCACACGGCTCAGAAATTCACTGGCGGTCAACTGTTTGGCCATTTCATTACCCAGCGGAAATAGCGCCTTTTCTAAGCCAACCAGAAACAGCGATAGGCCTAAAATAACGTACACAAACCCCAAAAGAATTTTGCCTAAATTGGCGACTGGTCGACGTAATATTCCCCACTGAAAAATAAAAATGATCGTGATGATTGGCAAGACATCTCCTATGGTGTCGATCAACAAACTCAGCCACTCGCTCATTGGCTAACCACCATGCCGTAAACCATCACAAACATCATCGGCAGCAATGACGCAAACGCAATTAGTCCAAAGCCATCAATCATCGGATTACGTCCCTTGATGGCCGATGACAAACCAATGCCCAGCGCCGTTACCAGAGGAACGGTGATGGTTGACGTGGTGACCCCGCCTGAGTCATAGGCCACACCAATGATGAATTCCGGCGCCACCAGCGTCAGCAACACCACGCCAAGATAACCTCCCATAATCAATCTGGAGATTGGCCAACCTTTTAGAATCCGCAGCACACCGAGCATAATTGCGCAGCCCACTGACAGCGCAACCGTCAAGCGTAATCCAAGTGCATACTCTTCAATATTGGTTTGGGTATTTGCGATGACGCCACCTTGAGCCGCTACTTCTGCGGCCTCTTGGGCGATAGCAGTCAACGCAGGCTCCGCTACTGTGGTGCCAAACCCCAAACAGAAAGCAAACGCCATTAGTGAGCTGAGCGAGCCCTTGCGAGCAAAAGCTTGAGCCATAGTTTCACCGATTGGAAACAGACCCATTTTCAACCCAAAAATAAACAGCGTTAGCCCCAATACCACTAAAAATAGACCGATTAAAATCGACACTAACTGCGGCAGCGGTTCCTGAAGTACCACCAATTGAAAAAAGCTCACCACTAAAATGATGGGCACTAAATCGCGCAAACTTTCCAACATAGCTTTAAATAGCGCAATCATTCCAGACATTTGGCCCTCTCTTATTTGACCTATATAGACTGGCAGCTCAAATTTTTACTCGGTGTGATCTGCTCGAGATCGATGGCATTAGGCTCAACGAATCGACGTTTTTGTGATTGAAGCGAAATTCAAATACCCTATAGTCAGCAAATAAGGCAGACAAACAAGTTGCTCACGAACTCGACTAACTCGCTATAATTGAAACAAAAATGAGGGGGCACGGATGCAAATACTGATAACTGGCGCAACAGGCTTTATCGGCAAAGAACTGCTTAAATTGTTGGCATCCCATCAATTGGTGGTGCTCAGCCGTGATCCAGAGGCCGCCAAAAACAAACTCGCCCATCTCGATCACGGTCATATTCGTTATCTCAACCAATTAGAAGAGCTTAGCAATCTCAACGACTTCGATGCGGTGATCAATCTTGCTGGCGAGCCGATTGCCGATAAACGTTGGCGTAGCGAGCAAAAAAAACGTATCTGTTATAGCCGCTGGGTGACCACTGAAAAATTGGTAGCTCTGTGCGGCGCAAGTCGTCAACCGCCGAGTGTGTTTATCAGTGGTTCGGCGGTCGGCTATTATGGCGATCAGCAGCAAAGCGAATTTGATGAGAGCTTGCAAGTCACGCTTAACACTTTTCCCCATCAAGTCTGCGCTCAATGGGAAAACATCGCATTAGGCGCGCAATCTGAGCAGACACGCGTTTGCTTACTGCGCACCGGAGTGGTACTTGCGCCACAAGGCGGCGCGCTCAAAAAAATGTTGCTGCCCTATCGCTTAGGACTTGGCGGCCCGATCGGCGCTGGAAACCAATATATGGCTTGGATTCATATGCAAGATATGGTGCAAGCAATTGTTTATTTGTTGGAAAATCCGAGTGCTCAAGGTGCGTTTAATCTCTGCGCGCCACACCCAGTAACCAATCGCGAATTCAGTCAAACCCTCGCTCAAACCCTGCATCGTCCTCATCTACTATTTACCCCCGAATGGGTATTGAGGTTGCTGATGGGCGAAAGCTCTATGCTGCTGTTTGATAGCGCCTGCGCCAAACCGAAAAAATTAACTGAGCTTGGCTTTCAATTTACCTACTCGCGAATTCAGCCAGCCCTCAAACACCTATTACAACATAACAGTGGAAAGTGACTTACTTAATGACCTCGCCAAACTCTAATCAGCCATACATTTTCATTACCGGGTGTTCAACAGGCATCGGCTACCAGCTAGCCACTGACCTTAAACAACACGGTTACCGTGTTCTAGCGTCTTGCCGTAAAGCTCATGACGTCGAGCGGCTACGAGAAATGGGGCTAGATTGTATTCAACTTGATTTAAACAGCAGCCAATCGATTCAATCTGCAATTTCGTCAATCAACCAAGTTAGCCAAGGCAAGCTTTATGCGTTGATCAATAATGGCGCATACGGCCAACCAGGCGCATTAGAAGATTTACCCACCGAAGCTCTGCGTGCCCAATTCGAAAGTAACTTTTTTGGTTGGCATGAACTGACTACGGGATTACTGCCAACTTTACTTGCCCAGCCCAGCGCTAGAATCATTCAAATCAGTTCGGTACTTGGCTTTGCCGCTATGAAATATCGCGGCGCATATAACAGTTCAAAATTTGCCTTGGAAGGATGGACAGACACTCTGAGGTTAGAACTGAGAGAAAGCAATGTAAAAGTCAGCATTGTTCAGCCTGGGCCGATTGAAACTCAGTTTCGAGCCAACGGTCTACGCGCATTTAAAAAGTGGATTAATATTGAACACAGTCGCCATCACCAGCAATATCTGCTGCAATTAAAGCGGCTAGAAAAGGAATCCTCAAACAACCCATTTGTGTTGCCTCCACAGGCTTGTGTTGCTCCGGTTATGCATGCTCTACAAGCAAAACATCCCAAACATCGTTATCGCGTGACCAGACCAACGAAAATTTTTGCGCTTTTAAAACGTCTGCTTCCAAGCAAAGCCCTTGACCATATTTTGAACAAGGCCGCATAAATTATGTGCAAAATGTAATCGAAGCGTAATATTGAGCATATAGAGTACATCGCATCACACTTTCAGCGTTTCATTCGGAGACCTCAATGACCCTAACCCAATTAAATTGGCTTGGTGTGGGTGTAGCGCTAACGATTTTGCTATTGCTCTAATTCGGTTCCGTTCTGAGTTAGGTTGGCGAAAGTGCGTTTGACTCACATTCTTGTTCACAAAAACACCGCCTAAGGCGGTGTTTTTACATTTGTTTCCGGCTCTATCCTTGAATCTGGCTGCGTATCCCCCACATTGTTATTAATAGCGACCAACTCAGGAAACACCCATGCAATCACCTTTTATTGTTGAGCTCACCGAGCAGAATTTTCGTGAAGTGCTTGAAGGCTCGATGCAAACCCCAGTATTGATTCATTTCTGGGCGCCGATGAGCCAAGAAAGCGCGGACATCATTCCCGCATTACAGATGTTGACTCAGCAATATAATGGCGCTTTTACTTTGGCTCTACTTAACTGCGAACAGCAACAGATGATCGCCTCGCAATTTGGTGTTCAAGCTTTGCCAACCATCGCATTGTTCGTCAATGGACAGCCAGTTGATGGCCTTGGCGGTCCACAACCGATTGAAGCGGTAGAGCAGATGCTGAGCAAACATCTACCCAGCCAAGATGAGTTGCAAGTCAATCACGCTAAGGAACTGATTGCTCAGGGTAACTACGCCAATGCATTAACGCTACTAAGTGGATTGGGCGAGGAGATAAAAAACACTGGCGATGTAAAATTGTTGCTCGCGGATTGCCTATTGGAGACTCAGCAATTTTCTGAAGCACAAGCCATATTAGAAACCGTGCCTTTAGAATACAAAAACAATGACTACAAACAATTGATGTCAAAGCTTGAGCTTCATCAGCAAGCGGCTGATAGCCCAGAAATTCAAGCCCTTGAAGCTCAACTAAGCGACAGTGAGCACAATCCGCAATTAGCCCATGATTTAGCGGTTCAATACCATCAAGTGAATCGCGATGAAGAAGCCCTTGCGCTGCTTTGGTCTTACCTAGTCAAAGACCTCAACGCATTAGATGGTGAAATCAAAAAAATCTTCATGGATATTTTAAGCGCCTTAGGCCAAGGCAATGCGCTGGCAAGTAAATATCGTCGTCAATTGTACTCTATTCTTTACTAATCATATTGCGCATGGCAGTCAGTAATCGTTAACCTGGCTGCCACTCCTCATCACTGTCGCAGCAAACTTTATTGCGTCAATAGCCAGGTCAAAATCGTTTTTCGCTCGTCAACCGATGCGTTCGCATACCAATAACTCAGCATATTCAACGCTTGCTGATCGGTTTTTAATTGCTCGCTCACCACAGTGCGATGCGTAAACGCCCAATCTTTAAATTGCTCTTGCTGTCCACCATCCGCCTGCTGATACCAATATTGCACCATCTCAAGCGAACGCTGTTTACCATCGCTTTGCTTCTGTTGAGGTGTTTGCTTGGTGAGTTGAGTCGTGTCTGAGTTGCGTAAGTAGTTGGCTTCCTGCTCGGCGCTCAGGAAATATTGCTTCGGAAGCATAAATTTAACGCGATTTTTCCCGGTGGCCGAAGAAAGCGTAAATTCGACCTGATCATTAGGTAATGCCGCTAATTCATTATGAGTAAAAGGAAACGAAAACCACTGAGTCACGGTGCAATGCTCAGTGCAAGTTTCGGCCATCGGTCTATCACTATTTAGAGCCATTTTATGCCCAGCGATATTGACCGTTTCAAAGTGGTCGTAACTCTTAAAAAATGTCACTTCACCGGCGATAGTTGACGACGCAACTTTATCGATATCGATTGAGTCATGCGGATATATACCAACATAATGCAGCTGTGCTTTCACCACATCGGCGCCAACAATGGCATGGGTTTGGGGAGTAATCGGCTTAGTGGTGATTTGGGTATAATGACGCCTTTCTTTGCTGGTTTTTACCACATCATCAAAATTACTAGAACTGTCCAGTGTACTGCATCCAGCGCTGGCAACCATTGCCGAAACAACCAGTAAAGCTCTAAGTTTATTCATCATTTCTATCCTTTATGGTTATTAAAACACCGGCTTTCAGGCCGGTGTTTTGTCAGAAAGACAGAATCTAACTCTTAGAATCCGTATTCAAGCCCAACACGGACAAATGTCACTTTATCATTAGCATCGTAAGCGTCATGCTGACCAACGCGAACGTAAGGAACAAAGCCATTATGAACATACATTAACTGTGCAGATACAACTTCATCGCCATCATCTTGCTTGACACCTTCAAGCTCAGAATCATCATTTGCTGCGTAGCCCAGTTTAAAGCCCCAAGGACCGTTCCAGTATTGACCAACAATAGAATATGAACTCTGCTCAGCATCCAACCCTGTTGTAGCCCAGTCAGTATATTGGGCTCCATCTGCGAATTTATAAGCTCCCGCTAGACCAAAGCCTGATGGTAAAGGCAATTCAAAGCCAATGATGTATGCTGATGCATCAACATCAACACCATCTACTTTGGAGTTATTTTCATAACCACCATGTAACGTCATAATATCCGCAACATTATAGTGGACCGCCGCGCCAAAGTGATTTGACCCATCAGTTCCTGTATCACCTCGCCCCGCAGACAAACTAAACGTCAACCCACCGAACGCTGGCGAATCATAGCGCGCGATGTCGCTTTTACGGTCGTAGTGAGCTTTAACATCCCCCCCCCAATCAAATACGCGCCCTAGACCCGGGTTTGAATATGGCCAGTCAACAATCTCATACAGTGGTGTCAACATGCGTCCAAAGCGCACTTTACCCCAATCGCCTTGCAGACCTAAAAAGGTATCGCGAACCCCCAAACTGCCACTCGCGCCATCATCGCCTACGTAACCAGATTCGATTTGCATAAACACGTTTACATTGTCGAACATGTCTTTGTTGGCACGAAAACCAATGCGCGATTCATTTTCATAATCGTAACCCGTGCTGTCTTCTTGATAGAAAGCAGAAATGGCCGCAACGCCATAAGCTTGTACGTTGAAGTCAGAAAGAACGCCGATTTGTCCAGTTTCTTCTGCTGCAAAAGTGCTTGTTGAAGCCAGTGCGATTGCCGCACCAACCAGAGTGCGTTTAAACATTTTGTCCATGGAAAAGCTCCTAAAAATGGATATAGCTGTTTAGATCGCTCCTCGCCTTAAGTTGGCCGCCGAAGGGAGAAACGCTCTTATTATTGAAAACTCAAAACCGAATGATTTGTTTGAGTTTCATTACCGGTATACATCACGTGTATCCATGCTTAAGAGGTTATCTGGGAGGGAAAAAACATCAACGTAAACTTATTTCTTTTAGAAAAAAATATGAGTCACTACAAATTTTCTAGCAGATAGTGATCCGACTCTTATTTATTTTTAAAAAATAGCAAAACTTACATATATTCATATTAATCAGTCTTTTACATTGGTTTGCTTGCTGATTATTTTGAAGTCACTCGCATCATGACACGAGATTTAAAGGAAAGAATCGACAATACGATGCAAGTCACAGCATCAAAGAGACAAAAAACACTCAACTTAATTATCAAGAAAAAATAAAGGCCAATGCAAAATGCATTGGCCTTTATATCTATACGCTGCGGTGGAAATTAGAGCAGATCGACAAGATCCTGTTCAGTTTTCACTTCGACACCCAGCTCCTGGGCTTTAGCCAATTTCGAACCGGCATTATCACCTGCAAACAGTATGTCGGTATTTTTCGACACACTGCCAGTCACTTTCGCGCCTAAACGCTCTAATGCCGCTTTGGCTTCTTGACGTGTCAATTGCGATAGTGAACCCGTTAACACTACGGTTTTTCCCGCTAGAGGCTGCGGAGTATCTTCGTCCATCTCTTCAATGTCTGGCCAAGTCACACCAAGTTCTATCAGTTGTTGAATGACTTTCTGATTTTGCTCCTGAGCAAAAAACGCGATCACGTGATTGGCGACGATCTGACCGATATCTGGCACTTCAATCAGTTGTTCCAATGTCGCGGCTTGAATAGCATCAAGGGTTTTAAAATGGTTGGCTAAGTTCGCTGCTGTCGCTTCACCCACTTCTCGAATACCCAGTGAATATAGAAACTTAGCGAGCGTAGTTTGCTTGGCTTTATTCAAAGCAGTGACCACATTTTGCGCCGACTTTGGCCCCATACGTTCTAGAACGGTAATCACGCCGGCGGATAAACGGAACAAGTCTGCTGGAGTATGAACCATTTCACGCTCAACCAGCTGTTCAATGACTTTTTCACCAAGCCCATCGACATCAAGCGCCTTACGTGACACAAAATGCTTGAGTGCCTCTTTGCGCTGAGCGCCGCAAACCAACCCGCCGGTACATCTGGCAACCGCTTCGCCTTCAACACGCTCCACTTCAGAGTCACACACTGGGCAGTGATCAGGAAAAACAATCTCTTTCGCATCATCAGGGCGGCGATCGCTTACCACAGACACGACCTGAGGAATCACATCACCGGCGCGGCGAATCACCACGTAATCACCGATTTTCACGCCCAAACGCTCAATTTCATCGCGGTTATGTAAAGTCGCATTACTGACGGTCACGCCGCCAACAAACACAGGTTCAAGTTTAGCAACCGGTGTGATGGCCCCCGTACGCCCAACCTGAAATTCGACATCACGCAGCAGTGTGATTTCTTCCTGAGCTGGGAATTTATACGCTATCGCCCAGCGCGGTGCCCTAGCCACGAAACCGAGTTGTTCTTGAGCTGCAATATCATCAACTTTGATCACCACGCCATCAATCTCATAAGAGAGCGAATCACGGCGCTGCAAAATATCTTGGTAGAACGCTTTAACTTCATCCATCGATGTGACTCGACGCGTCTCTGGGCACATAGGCAGCCCCCAACGTTTGAGCTGCAGAAAACGCTCATAGTGGCTGGCGTTTAGTTCAGCACCTTCCACCACACCGACACTATAGGCATAGAAGCTCAGCGGACGAGTTGCGGTGATGCGCGAATCCAGCTGACGTAAACTGCCTGCCGCCGCATTACGCGGGTTAACAAACACTTTCTGTCCTTTCTTCAGTGCATCACTATTGAGCTTTTCAAAGCCTGCTTTGGGCATAAACACTTCACCACGCACTTCAAGACGTGTCGGCCAGTCACTACCTTGCAACTTAAGTGGAATCGCTTTAATGGTGCGCACATTCTCGGTGATGTTCTCACCATTCGCGCCATCACCGCGCGTCGCCGCACGCACTAAAACACCATTTTCATACAAAATGCTTACCGCCAAACCATCCAGTTTCGGCTCACAGCAGAATGTATCTAAGTTTGCGCTAGGCAGACGATCGCGCATGCGCTTATGAAAACTATCCAGTTCATCGTCATCAAAAGCGTTGTCGAGCGACAGCATCGGGATTTCATGGGCCACTGTTTCAAAGCCATCCAACGGTGCTCCACCAACACGCTGTGAAGGAGAATCAAGGGTTATCAACTCGGGATGTTCTGCCTCGATCGCTTGTAAATCACGCATTAAGCGGTCGTATTCTGCATCCGGGATCTCCGGGCTGTCTTCGACGTAGTAACGAACCGAGTGGTAATGAAGGGTTTCTTTTAAATGATTGAGTTTATCTTGAATCTCTTTGGACATAACGGACTCTAGTCTGAATAGGTGGTTCTAATCTGCTTTGCAGTATCTATGGCAACTCGTGGAGATGCAACTGCTTATCTAGCAGTTTTTGCTGACTTAAAAGTGATAAAAAAGGCCCCATTTATGGAGCCTTCTATGATGCGATATTTATGCGTTTTGGGCTTTAAACTTCTGAATTTGCGCTCGGTAACTATCGAGGCGATCCGGTGTCATCAAATTACGCTTGTCATCAAGGACATTGCCGCTGAGATCGTCTGCAATCTGCTGAGCCGTTTTTAGCATCAATTTGAAGTTTTGTTCCGGGTCACCAAAACACGGCAAAGTCATAAAAAATGAAATACCTTTGGTGGTAAAAGTATTTGGGTCATCGTGTTTTAAAGTCCCCGGCTGCATCATGTTAGCAACACTAAACAGCACTTTACCGGTTCCCGACATATCCGCGTGGCGGTGGAAAATATCCAGCTCACCATACAAAAGACCATTTTGCTGCATACTGTCAAACAGACGGGTACCCACAAAAGGCTCGTTTCCAGAACAATGCACATTTAACACAATGACTTGCAAATCATCTTCAGGTTCATCAGTTTGAGGCTTCGCCTCAACTTTTGGTTCTGGTGTGGTAATCGCTTCTGGCTCGTCATCTAGAGTAAAGGACGGTTCACGTTTGGCAGAAATCGGCGGCAAGTCATCATCGACCACTGGTGATTGTTGCGCAGCCACATCCAATTCGACTTCTGAGGTTGTCGCCTCGCCAGTAAGTGGATCAATCGCAGTTTTTGGCGAAGAACCAAAATCCGGCTGTTTGCGATCTTTACGAATGATTTCGAAATCGTCTTCAGGAGCAAAAGAGCGCTCAGCAACTTCGTCTGGCTCATCTTTGTTGACTTTCAATTTTCCAAGTGGCTTGTCTCCGAACTTGGCTTTCCCTTCTTTTTTGCTGGTCCACAAACCGTGGAACAATAGTGCGGCTATTGCTAAGGCACCAACAATAATGAGTACGAATCGCAGTTCCTGCATTGTTTGCTCTCAGTTGCTCGAAAATTAGTCAGCAAAAACCGTGTTTCTGCTGTCATAAATAAAATACGCGTAATTAGGTTACTTTACCAAAACTAATGACTGTTTTAGAACAACTTAATGTTAGAAGTTCCCTGTATGTTGTGATTTTGAACACGCTTTTTTTCTTGTAATATGAATTCGAGCTCATCAAATAACTATCAAATAGAGAAAAGAATGGATAAACAATTAAAACAAAGAAGTGGATTTGGTTATTTTTTCTACGGACTAGAGATCGCTATGATGCCGAAAATTCGGCGTTTTGTGTTGTTACCCTTACTGACAAATATCATTTTAGTCGGTGGAGCACTGTATTATTTATTTGCCCACCTCAATGGCTGGATTGATCAATTAATGGGCCAATTACCGGGATTTTTATCTTGGCTCAGCTATCTAATTTGGCCTCTTATCGCCATTACTATCCTGGCAACCTTTTCATACTTTTTTAGCACCTTAGCAAACTTTATTGCGGCGCCATTTAATGGCTTGCTGGCAGAAAAAGTCGAAGAGAAGTTAACTGGACAAAAAGTGAATGATGATGGTTTTATGTCAGTCATTAAAGATATCCCCCGCGTACTGAGCCGCGAGTGGCGTAAACTTATTTATGTCGTTCCCAAAGCGTTGGGCTTATTTATATTGCTGCTAATCCCTGCACTTGGCCAAACCTTGGGTCCGATTCTATGGTTTGTGTTTACCGCATGGATTTTAGCCATTCAGTACTGCGACTATCCTTTTGATAATCACAAAGTGCATTTCAACGACATGCGACACAATTTGAAACAAAAACAAAGCAAGGCATATGGCTTCGGTGTATTGGTGTCGATTTTTACCACGGTGCCGATACTCAACCTAATTGTCATGCCAGTTGCCGTCTGCGGTGCAACCGCGATGTGGGTCAACGAATTTCGCGACCAGCATCGCTAAAAGGTCAAGATTTAAGCGAGTTAAAAGCGATTAATCTCGCTTCTATATCTTATAACTTTTTAATCCTTCTCAGGTTTTATACGCTGTCTTATGCTGACCCTGTTAAGTGATGAATAAACTCATACCGCGGAAGCCAGGCGGATTCGGCGGTAAACTGAAGGATCATATACCATGAGCAAAATCTACGAAGATAACTCTCTAACTATCGGTAACACGCCACTTGTTCGTTTAAACAAAGTAAGCAAAGGCAACGTTCTTGCGAAAGTTGAAGCTCGTAACCCAAGCTTCAGTGTCAAATGCCGCATCGGCGCAAACATGATTTGGGATGCTGAGAAGCAAGGTAAGTTAAAAGCTGGCGTTGAACTCGTAGAACCAACCAGTGGTAACACAGGTATCGCACTGGCCTTCGTTGCCGCTGCTCGTGGTTATAAATTAACGCTAACCATGCCTGAATCAATGAGTCTTGAACGCCGTAAACTGCTTAAAGCACTTGGTGCAAACCTTGAGCTAACCGAAGCGGCTAAAGGTATGAAAGGTGCAATTGAGAAAGCAGAGCAAATCGTTGCTAGCGATCCAAGCAAATACCTAATGCTGCAACAGTTCAACAACCCAGCTAACCCAGAGATTCACGAGAAAACCACTGGTCCAGAAATTTGGGAAGCCACCGATGGTGAAGTTGACGTATTTGTTGCTGGTGTTGGTACCGGTGGTACTTTGACAGGAACAAGCCGCTACATCAAAAACCAAAAAGGCAAAGCGATCACCTCTGTTGCGGTTGAACCAGCTGAGTCGCCAGTTATCGCTCAAGCACTTGCCGGTGAAGAAATCAAACCTGCACCGCACAAAATCCAAGGTATCGGCGCAGGCTTTATTCCAGCAAACTTAGATCTCGATATTATCGACCGCGTTGAAGCAGTAACTTCAGAAGATGCGATTGCGATGGCGAAGCGCCTGATGGAAGAAGAAGGCATTTTGGCTGGTATCTCTTCAGGTGCAGCAGTTGTTGCGGCGAACCGCCTTGCTGAACTTCCTGAATTTGAAGGAAAAACTATCGTTGTTATTCTACCAAGTTCAGGTGAACGCTACCTCAGCACCGCACTCTTTGCTGGTATCTTTACAGATAAAGAAAACCAACAGTAATCTGTGTTCAAATCAAATTTTGATTTAAAAAAGCCCCGTTCAGGGGCTTTTTTGTTGATCCTATCCAAACGTTTGGTAATATCACGGTGTTTTATTTTTAGCTTCAAAATAAACATGAAGCACAAGGTTTCATATAAGACAGCTAACTAGAAGTTCAATTCTAAGACTGTCCTAAAAATCATAATTAGTCTCAGTGCTGATACTTAAACCTCATTACTCTTCTAGCGGAAATGAGGGTTAGCAGTTAAGCTGAGTCTGATTAAGAAATTAACAAAATATAAATCAAATTGGGGTATAAAACATGTACGAGAAGCAAGTTGAAATCACTGCAGAAAATGGTCTTCACACTCGTCCTGCTGCACAGTTCGTTAAAGAAGCAAAAGCTTTCGACGCGGATATCACTGTGACTTCAAACGGCAAAAGCGCTAGCGCAAAAAGCCTATTCAAACTGCAAACTCTTGGCCTAGTTAAAGGTACTTTAGTTACTATTTCTGCTGAAGGTCCTCAAGCTCAGCAAGCAGTTGACCACCTAGTTGAACTAATGGATCAACTACACTAATCGGTCTCCTATTTGAAGCCATTTTGTCCACGCAAAATGGCTTCATTGGCAATAGACTCAAAACTAAGCTACAAGTATCGTTAGCGCGATCTATTAACCTCCCGTTTAAAGTTGACCAGTTTAAGGTAAGGCTATGATTTCAGGTATTCTGGCATCTCCTGGTATTGCTATTGGTAAAGCACTACTCCTTCAAGAAGATGAAATTGTCCTAAACACACACAAAATTTCTGATGACCAAGTAGAAGCCGAAGTTCAGCGTTTTTATGACGCTCGTAACAAATCGTCTGCGCAACTTGAATCTATCAAGCAAAAAGCGTTAGAAACGTTTGGTGAAGAAAAAGAAGCGATCTTTGAAGGTCACATTATGCTTCTTGAAGATGAAGAGCTAGAAGAAGAAATCCTAGCATTGATCAAAGACGAAAAGCTTCACGCAGACAACGCGATTCACACCGTTATCGAAGAGCAAGCAACCGCGCTTGAATCTCTCGATGATGAGTACTTAAAAGAGCGCGCGACGGATATTCGCGACATTGGTTCTCGTTTCGTGAAAAACGCTTTGGGCATCAACATCGTTTCGCTTAGCGATATCTCTGAACAAGTTATCCTAGTGGCTTACGATCTGACTCCTTCAGAAACAGCGCAAATCAACCTCGACTACGTACTTGGTTTTGCTTGTGATATCGGCGGTCGTACATCGCACACCTCAATCATGGCACGCTCTCTAGAGCTTCCAGCGATTGTTGGTACTAACGACATCACCAAAAAAGTACGCAACGGCGACACCCTCATTCTTGATGCGATGAACAACAAGATTGTTGTTAACCCATCAGCCGCTGAGCTTGAAGAAGCGAAAAACGTACAAGCTCAAGTTCTTGCTGAAAAAGAAGAACTTGCCAAACTAAAAGACCTACCAGCAGAAACCACTGACGGCCATCGCGTAGAAGTATGCGGTAACATCGGTACCGTTAAAGACTGTGACGGTATTATCCGTAACGGTGGTGAAGGTGTTGGTCTGTACCGTACTGAATTCCTATTTATGGACCGTACTGCCCTTCCTACTGAAGAAGAGCAATACGAAGCCTATAAAGAAGTGGCTGAATCCATGCACGGCGAACCAGTGATCATCCGTACTATGGATATCGGTGGTGACAAAGACCTACCTTACATGGACTTACCGCAAGAAATGAACCCATTCTTGGGCTGGCGTGCGGTTCGTATCAGCTTAGATCGTCGTGAAATTCTTCGTGATCAGCTACGTGGTATTCTGCGTGCATCTGCACACGGTAAACTTCGCGTGATGTTCCCAATGATCATCTCAGTAGAAGAAATTCGTGAGCTGAAAAATGCCATCGAAAGCTACAAAGCAGAGCTTCGTGAAGAAGGTCTGGCTTTTGATGAAAACATCGAAATCGGTGTTATGGTTGAGACGCCAGCAGCAGCAGCCATTGCACACCACTTAGCAAAAGAAGTAGCATTCTTCTCTATCGGTACTAACGATTTGACCCAATACACCTTGGCTGTCGACCGTGGTAACGAGATGATTTCGCACCTATACAATCCACTGTCTCCAGCGGTTCTAACCGTGATCAAACAAGTGATCGACGCTTCTCACGCAGAAGGCAAATGGACAGGTATGTGTGGTGAGCTAGCGGGTGACGAACGTGCAACCCTTCTACTACTTGGTATGGGCTTAGATGAGTTCTCGATGAGCGGCATTTCCATCCCTAAAGTGAAGAAAGTAATTCGTAACTCTAACTTCGCAGAAGTGAAAGCTATGGCCGAAGAAGCACTGTCGCTACCGACCGCGGATGACATCCAAGCTTGCGTAGATAAGTTCATCGCTGAAAAAACAAAATAATCTGTTATGCCAATACATTAGGCGGCTAAAAAAAGTCGTCTAATGTTCTATATTGGTATACTATAATTCGAACAGAATAAATCAAAACGTTAGGAGCATGACACAATGGGTCTGTTTGACAAACTTAAGAAGCTTGTATCTGATGACAGCGCTGACGCAGGTGCCATCGAAATTATCGCGCCACTTTCAGGCGAAATCGTGAACATCGAAGATGTGCCAGATGTCGTATTTGCTGAAAAAATTGTTGGCGACGGCATTGCTATCAAACCATCAGGTGACAAAATGGTAGCTCCTGTCAACGGCACTATCGGTAAGATCTTTGAAACCAACCACGCATTCTCTATCGAATCTGATGACGGCGTTGAGCTATTTGTTCACTTCGGTATCGATACTGTAGAACTTAAAGGTGAAGGTTTCACTCGCATCGCTGAAGAAGGTCAAGCAGTGAAAGCTGGCGACACTATCATCGAATTCAATCTTGCTCTGCTAGAAGAAAAAGCCAAATCAACGCTAACACCAGTTGTTATCTCTAACATGGATGAAATCAAAGAGCTTAACAAGCTTTCTGGTTCTGTTACTGTTGGTGAAACACCGGTGCTACGTGTGACTAAATAATTGTAGTCAAACCAACGATTGAAATAGAAACGCTGCTCATTGAGCAGCGTTTTTTTGTCTCTGATGTTCTGAAACCTTAAGCAAGACCAAGCGCGTATCTCAGCACTTGTTCCTTAATAGGCCCTGAGTGTTCGGCAATTTTGAGTAACGCATTTCTGGCAAATTTCAGCGGTGGCAAGCTATTACTAAATCCTTTATAAAACACGTCCATTCCTGTCTGCATCACCAGATTATCGACGCGACGACAGGCTTGATAAGCTCGTAATGCGCGTTCAGAAAGCTGATGTTTTTCCGTCACTTCAAGCAGCTTCATCACATCTTTAAAGCCCAAGTTCACCCCCTGACCTGCCAGCGGATTAATGGTGTGGGCGGAATCTCCGACTAATACACATTGGTGTTGAAAATACGCTTGCGCGTGTCGACGCGTCAGTGGAAAGGAGCCGAATTTCTGAACTTTGATATCACCGAGTTCGCTTGGAAACTCAGCCAATATTTCTTGACGTAGTTGCTCGCCAGACATAGCGCTTAACTGCTTAATCCGACCTGGCGAATCATACCAAACCAGTGAACCTTGATGACCACACAATGGCAAAAATGAACGCGGGCCTTTCGGCGTAAACTGTTGCCAAGTAATGTCCTGTTGAGGTAATTGCGTTTGCACCGAAATCAACATGCAATGCTGGCGATAATCCCAAGCCGTAACACCAATGTTGGCCAAATCACGCACTTTCGAATTGGCACCATCAGCCCCAATCACCCACAGCGCTTGACACTGGTAACCAGAGCTTAATGTCACTTGGTTCAGTTCACCAAACTCGATAGATTCAAGTGTATCTGGACACATCAAGGTTAAGTTATCGACTTGCTCAAAACCCTGCCAAATGCCAAGTTGCAATAGGCGGTTTTCAACAAAATAGCCAAGTTGCTCAAGGCCTAACGAATCGCTATGAAATCGAGTACGGCACTCTGGCGCTTCCCAGGTTTCAAGCCGGCGATATGGGCACACGCGCATTGCTTCAATGGCAGGCCAAGCGCCTAATTGCTCTAACAATGCCACCGAAGTTTGTGAGATAGCCGAAACGCGAACATCCATGGGCTGCTCTGGGGTAAATGCCATTGGCGCATGGCCTTCCACCAACAAAACCTGTCGACCTTGCTGAGCAAAACCCAGTGCCGCTGCTGCACCGACCATTCCGCCACCGATAACGACAATATCAAATGTGTTCATTTTTTATTCTTCATGGTGTTGATTTCTGAACGGTTTTTAATTGTACGTTTTCACTGTGCAAATGTAACGAAAAACCTTAACTGAGATAAGGTCAAAGCCCTTACAATACATAGTGTTTGACAGTTTTTCGTTCAACACTAGTCAGTAGGAATTGAAAGCAGTACAATACGCCGCTTACCGCCGAGATGGCGGCTATAATTTGAACGAAAACGTTCATGGTTGTTGTGAATTAATACGAGCGAAAGTGAGATGAGTAAGAAACTGCTAATTAAAACCTGGGGCTGCCAGATGAATGAATACGATTCATCAAAAATGGCGGATCTGCTTAATGCCTCAAACGGCTATGAGCTCACTGAAATTCCAGAAGAAGCAGACGTACTACTATTGAACACCTGTTCGATCCGTGAAAAAGCGCAAGAGAAGGTATTCCACCAGCTTGGCCGTTGGAAAAACCTTAAAGACAATAAACCTGGCGTCGTGATTGGCGTTGGTGGCTGTGTTGCGACTCAAGAAGGCGACCACATTCGTGAACGTGCTCCGTACGTTGACGTTATCTTTGGTCCGCAAACCCTGCACCGTCTTCCTGAGATGATCAAGCAATCACAGAGCGACGATGCGCCAGTGATGGATATTTCTTTCCCAGAAATTGAAAAGTTTGACCGTCTGCCAGAACCTCGCGCCGAAGGTCCAACCGCGTTCGTTTCAATTATGGAAGGCTGCTCTAAATATTGTACTTACTGCGTTGTACCTTACACACGTGGTGAGGAAGTCAGCCGCCCTATGGATGACGTGCTGTTTGAAATTGCCCAATTGGCAGACCAAGGCGTACGCGAAGTCAACCTGCTCGGCCAAAACGTTAACGCTTACCGCGGTCCAACTCACGACGGCGACATTTGCTCATTTGCTGAGTTGCTACGTTTGGTGGCATCGATTGACGGCATCGACCGTATTCGTTTCACCACCAGTCACCCGCTTGAATTTACTGACGATATCATCGAGGTTTACGAAGATACGCCTGAATTGGTGAGCTTCCTACACTTGCCAGTACAAAGCGGTAGCGATCGCATTCTCACTATGATGAAGCGTCCTCATACTGCGATTGAATACAAGTCGATCATCCGTAAGCTACGTAAAGCGCGCCCAGATATTCAAATCAGCTCTGACTTTATCGTTGGTTTCCCTGGCGAAAGCGACAAAGACTTCCAAGACACCATGAAACTGATTCGTGATGTCGATTTTGATATGAGCTTCAGCTTTATCTTCTCCCCTCGTCCAGGTACGCCGGCTGCCGACTACCCATGCGATACACCAGAGCAAGAAAAGAAAGAACGCTTGTACGAACTGCAACAACAGATCAACACTCAAGCAATGCGTTATTCGCGCTTGATGATGGGCACTGAGCAGCGTATTTTGGTCGAAGGTCCATCGAAGAAAAACCTCATGGAGCTTCGCGGTCGCACTGAAAACAATCGCGTAGTAAACTTTGAAGGCTCAGCAGATCTTATCGGTCAATTTGTTGATGTGAAGATTTTGGACGTATTCCCGAACTCTTTGCGTGGTGAGTTGCTGCGCACAGAGAAAGACATGAACCTTCGCGTGGTGACTTCACCATCCGCTATGATGGAAAAAACACGACGTGAAGACGAACTGGGTGTTGCAACCTTTACGCCTTAAGTTCGTATAAACTGCCATTGGGAACCTGGTCGAGTTCAGGTTCCCACAAATGGCCATATTGAGAGGCAACATTGAGCAATAAAATCGTAACTCTAGAAATTAACCTAGAACCTTCAGACAACCGCCGACTTGCGAGTCTTTGCGGCCCCTTCGACGATAATATCAAACACTTAGAACGCCGTTTAGGTGTGGAAATCAGCTACCGAGGTAACTTCTTTACCATCGTTGGTAAGCCCCATACTTCAGCTGCTGCGCTCGATATTATTAAAACTCTGTATGTTAGTACTGCGCCAGTTCGCGGCAAGATTCCCGATATTGAGCCCGAAGAAATTCACCTTGCGGTGAAAGAGTCCGGTGTGCTTGAGCAAAACACAGAGACTCAATTCGAACACGGCAAAGAAGTCTTCATTAAGACCAAGAAAGGGGTTATCAAACCGCGCACTCCAAACCAAGCGCAATACCTGATGAACATGGTCACCCATGATATCAGCTTTGGCATTGGCCCAGCCGGTACAGGTAAAACGTATCTTGCGGTCGCCGCGGCAGTCGATGCGTTAGAACGCCAAGAAATTCGTCGCATTTTATTGACTCGTCCAGCCGTTGAAGCGGGTGAAAAGCTCGGCTTCTTGCCGGGTGACTTGAGCCAAAAAGTCGACCCTTACTTGCGCCCTCTTTACGATGCTTTGTTTGAAATGCTCGGTTTTGAGCGCGTTGAAAAACTGATTGAACGCAATGTTATTGAAGTGGCTCCACTAGCGTATATGCGCGGTCGCACCCTCAATGACGCTTTTATTATTCTTGATGAAAGCCAAAACACCACAGTTGAACAGATGAAAATGTTCTTAACTCGAATTGGTTTTAACTCAAGAGCCGTCATCACTGGTGACATTACTCAGATCGACTTGCCGCGCGGTGCTCGTTCTGGCTTGCGTCATGCGATTGAAGTCCTTGGCGAAGTGGATGAGATCAGTTTTAACTTCTTCCAGTCTGACGATGTTGTACGTCACCCTGTCGTCGCACGTATTGTTAATGCCTATGAAAAATGGGAAGCGCAAGATCAAAAAGAGCGCAAAGAATACGAGCAACGCCGTCGTGAAGAACGTGAAGCGAAATTGCTTGAGAGTCAAAAAGCAGAACTTGCTTCCAAGGATCAGACAATTCAGGAAACCAGCAAGTAATGGCCATCGAACTAGATCTGCAAATTGCGGTCGAATCTGAGCAAGGCTTGCCACAGCAAGCACAAATTCAAACCTGGCTAGAAGCGGCACTTCTGTCGCGTCGCGACGAGGCAGAGGTCACAGTTCGCATTGTTGACCAACAAGAAAGCCAGTCTCTAAATCGAGATTATCGCGGAAAAGATAAGCCAACCAATGTGCTGTCGTTTCCTTTTGAAGCGCCGCCAGGTATTGAATTATCTCTGTTAGGCGACCTAGTCATCTGTCGTCAAGTTGTTGAAAAAGAGGCGAATGAGCAGCAAAAACCGCTCATGGCACACTGGGCTCATATGGTTGTACATGGCAGCTTACATCTGCTAGGTTATGATCATATCGACGATGACGAAGCCGAACAGATGGAGTCACTCGAGACTGAAATCATGCAAAGTATGGGCTTTGAAGACCCGTACCTTGCCGAAAAAGAGTAACGGATTACTCAGTGCAGATGCGCTGGTATAAAAATAAAGGCTTTCTCCCACTCGAAAGGAAGCGTATTTATCCAGCGTCATCTATGTGTGCTATCACACTTCTGATAGCGAAACATCAATGAGAAACAATGAACGACGATAATTCGCCCTCTGCGTCGGCAGAAGGTAAGAAAGAAAAATCTGAAGGTCCGAGTAGAAAGTCCTTCTTTGAACGCCTAGGTCAACTTTTCCAAGGTGAACCGAAAGACCGCCAAGAGCTAGTCGATGTGATTCGCGATTCTGAATCGAACGATCTCATCGATCACGATACCCGAGGTATGCTCGAAGGCGTAATGGAAATATCAGAAATGCGAGTGCGTGATATCATGATCCCACGTTCGCAAATGGTCACAGTAGAACGCGGTGATAATTTGGATGCACTGGTGAGCCTTATCACTGATGCCCAACACTCACGTTATCCTGTGATCAGTGAAGATAAAGACCATGTCGAAGGCATTCTGTTAGCGAAGGACTTATTAAAATATTTGGGCTCCGACAGCGCCGAATTTAACATTGAAGAAGTGATTCGACCTGCGGTTGTTGTTCCCGGCAGTAAACGGGTTGACCGTCTACTGAAAGAGTTTCGCGAAGAGCGTTACCACATGGCCATCGTTGTAGACGAATTTGGCGGCGTTTCCGGCCTTATCACCATCGAAGATATTCTCGAACAGATTGTTGGCGAAATCGAAGATGAAACTGATGACGAAGAAGAAGTCGAAATTCGTAAACTGTCCAAACACACTTATTCCATCAAAGCACTGACCACGATTGAAGAATTCAACACCACCTTTGGTACTGAATTTAGCGATGACGAAGTGGATACCGTTGGTGGCTTAGTGATGACTTCATTTGGGCACCTACCTTCACGAGGCGAAGTCGTAGAAATTGCCGGATATAGCTTTAAAGTGACCTCCGCTGATAATCGACGCGTGGTGCAGTTGCAAGTGACGATTCCAGATGAAGAATCACTGCCTGAGATAGCAGAAGACTAATCTTATTACTCAGCCTAAAAGACATTTGATGAAAATCCTTTCCTTTCATCGCCTATGGCGGCCCTTAGCGGCCGCTTTTATTGGCGCTAGTACCACGTTTTCTTTTGCTCCATACGATATTTGGCCTCTCGCCATTTTAAGCCCTGTAATTTTAATGCTGCTGCTCCATAACCAGAGCCCTAAAGCTTCACTTTGGACGGGGTTCGCTTGGGGACTTGGGCAATTTGCCACCGGCATCAGTTGGGTTCATATCAGCATTGATACCTTTGGCGGCATGCCGAAAATCGCCAGTGTTTTCCTAATGACGCTGCTAGTGAGTTATCTGGCGCTCTACCCGGCTCTGTATGCTTGGTTACTGAATCGCTTCTTTCCACGCCTATCGCGGCATCGTTTTTTCCTTGCTGCGCCAGTGTTGTGGCTAATTTGTGACTGGCTGCGCGGCTGGATAATGACGGGGTTCCCATGGCTTTGGCTCGGCTATAGTCAACTCAACAGCCCATTGGCAAACTTTGCGCCGCTAGGTGGCGTCGAGCTTATTACTCTAGCCATCATGGTTTGTGCTAGCGCCATCAGCTACAGCATGTTAACCAAACGCTGGATGAATCTGATCATTCCTGCGGTTATTTTTGCCACCGGCTTTGGTCTTAACGCGGTTCATTGGGTAACCCCAAAAGACAAAGTGACCAAATTCGCGTTGATTCAAGGCAATATCGACCAAGCATTGAAATGGGTACCAAGCCAGCGTTGGCCCACGATACTGAAATACACCGATCTCAGCCGCGATAATTGGGATGCAGACATCATCATTTGGCCAGAAGCGGCCATTCCGGCATTTGAGTTCGAAGTGTCGTCGTTTTTGCAAACCTTAGATGAAGCGGCGCGTAACAACGATAGCGCGTTAATTACCGGCGTAATTAACCGCGGCAGTGGTAACCAGTATTACAACAGTGTTTTGACGCTCGGTAATACCGATGCTGACAGTTATCAATACAATATCGACAAGCGCTATCACAAACACCACTTACTGCCATTTGGCGAATTTGTGCCCTTTGAAAGCCTGCTCAGACCGCTTGCGCCGTTCTTTAATTTACCAATGTCTTCGTTTACCAGCGGCGACTATATTCAACCAAACATCGTTGCTAAGGGGCGTCATCTTGCGCCGGCGTTGTGCTATGAGATTATTTTTAGTGAGCAAGTACGCGCTAACGTCAATGACAACACCGATTTCATTTTAACCTTATCCAATGATGCTTGGTTTGGACGCTCAATCGGCCCGCTGCAACATATGCAAATTGCACAAATGCGTGCCCTTGAACTGGGTAAACCAGTGATCCGTTCAACCAATAACGGCCTAACCGCCGTCACCGATTATCGCGGCCAGATTACCGATCAATTGCCACAGTTTGAAACGGGGGTGCTGCGAGCATCGGTGCACTCAACATCCGGACAAACCCCATACCATGGCTGGGGCTCTTGGCCGCTATATCTGTTCAGTGTTTTGGCGTTGGCCATCGCTTGGCGTCGCCGTTCAAGCACTGATAAATAACATCAAAAAGGCTCCGTTCGGAGCCTTTCATTTATGGTTTGAGCGGAAGTCTTGAGAAGTGGTCGTTACCACATTGACTGCACGGCACAATTTCGGTGGGATGGTTGTATTCGGTTTTGTGCCCGCACTGCTCACAAACAAGAATACCAAGACCGATGATCTCTCCTGTCTGGTAAAGCCCTTGATGTTCTAAATCCGATGACAGCTCTAACCACTCGAGTTTGGTTCTGTCAGTGATGTCTAGCAAGCCTTGCCAGATAGAATTGGTCAACGTCAGATAGAAAGGCCCAGATTTGCTCTGTTCGTAACGCTCGGCAAACTCTCTCAAATCCGACTGAACATAAGCAGAAATCAACGCCAATTCATCTTTGGTCAAATCGTTGGCCGCTTCCACAACCTTACCCGATTGCTCTACCACATGATTGAGCTCTTGTGGGCTTTTTTTCAACGTTTCCACTACATTTTCTAACATAGCTTCATAACCCGTTTTACGATTTGGCATCTTTACCTCCTTTAGCGCAAGCACGAGAGTGCCGAATATCGCTTGAGCTATTGTTGTACTCGGCACCTTTAGGTATTCTATGTCGATCTATTAGTATCTGTTCAAACTGAACTCACAAATTCCAAGATAATGGAAATCATCGATGCAAGACCAATATAATCCGCAAGACATTGAACAAAAAGTTCAAAAGCACTGGGAAAACAACGCCACCTTTGTTGTCCAAGAAGACCCAAACAAAGAAAAATTCTACTGTCTCTCCATGTTCCCATACCCAAGTGGCCGACTCCACATGGGTCACGTGCGTAACTACACTATCGGTGATGTAGTATCTCGCTTCCAACGCCTGCAAGGCAAAAACGTTATGCAGCCTATCGGTTGGGATGCGTTCGGTCTTCCTGCTGAAAACGCAGCGGTCAAAAACAAAACCGCGCCGGCACCTTGGACCTACGAAAACATCGAATACATGAAAAACCAGCTTAAATTGCTGGGTTTTGGCTACGATTGGAGCCGCGAATTCGCAACCTGTACTCCTGAATACTACCGCTGGGAACAAGAGTTCTTCACCAAGCTTTATGAAAAAGGCCTTGTATACAAGCGTACATCCTCTGTGAACTGGTGTCCAAACGACCAAACCGTTCTTGCTAACGAACAGGTTGAAGATGGCTGCTGCTGGCGCTGTGATACGCCTGTTGAGCAAAAAGAAATTCCACAGTGGTTTATTAAAATCACCGCGTATGCTCAGGAGCTGCTTGACGATCTCGATAACCTAGATGGTTGGCCAGAAATGGTTAAAACCATGCAGCGTAACTGGATTGGCCGCTCTGAAGGGGTTGAGCTTAAGTTTGAAGTCAAAGACGGCGGCGAACTTGAAGTCTATACCACACGTCCAGATACCCTAATGGGTGTAACGTATGTCGGTATTGCTGCAGGTCACCCTCTAGCGACCAAAGCGGCGCAAAACAACCCTGCTTTAGCTGCCTTCATCGACGAATGTAAAAACACCAAAGTCGCCGAAGCTGAACTGGCAACGATGGAGAAAAAAGGTATGGATACCGGTCTAACCGCAATTCATCCTTTAAATGGCCGCGAAGTTCCAGTTTACGTGGCGAACTTCGTTTTGATGGATTATGGCACTGGCGCGGTAATGGCGGTTCCAGCTCACGACCAACGTGACTTCGAATTTGCAACCAAATATGGTCTAGACATCATTCCAGTTATCAAACCTGCAGACGGCAGCGAACTCGATATCAGCGCAGCCGCTTACACCGAAAAAGGCGTGCTATTTGATTCTGGCGAATTTGATGGTCTGGCTTTTGAAGATGCTTTCAAAGCGATTGCAGCCAAACTTGAAGCCGACGGTAAAGGTAAAACGACCGTCAACTTCCGTCTACGTGACTGGGGTGTCTCTCGTCAACGTTACTGGGGTGCACCAATTCCAATGGTGACCACTGAAGATGGCCAAGTACATCCGGTACCTGCCGTTCAGTTGCCAGTAATTCTGCCAGAAGATGTGGTGATGGATGGTGTAACTAGCCCAATCAAAGCCGACGAAAACTGGGCGAAGACGACCTTCAACGGCGAACCAGCCCTGCGTGAAACCGATACTTTCGATACCTTTATGGAATCGTCTTGGTACTACGCACGTTACTGTTCACCACAAGCTGACGACATTCTTGATCCTGAAAAAGCCAACTACTGGCTGCCAGTTGACCAATACATCGGTGGTATTGAGCACGCTTGTATGCACTTGTTGTACTCACGCTTCTTCCACAAATTGTTGCGTGATGCGGGTTACGTGACTTCAGACGAACCATTCAAACAACTGCTTTGTCAAGGTATGGTACTGGCTGATGCCTTCTACCACACCAACGAAAAAGGCACCAAAGAGTGGATTGCTCCGACAGAAGTAAACGTTGAGCGCGATGGTAAAGGTCGCATCAGTTCTGCTGTCGATAGCCAAGGCCGTAGCGTTGAACACTCAGGCATGATCAAAATGTCTAAGTCAAAAAACAACGGTATCGACCCACAAGAGATGGTAGATAAATACGGCGCCGACACCGTTCGTCTATTTATGATGTTTGCATCACCAGCAGACATGACCCTTGAGTGGCAAGAGTCTGGCGTTGAAGGCGCAAACCGCTTCCTAAAACGTGTTTGGAAATTGGTCAAAGAGCATACTGCGCAAGGCGCTGCTGATGCCGTTGACGTTGCAGCGCTTAGTGGCGATCAAAAAGCGCTACGCCGCGATGTGCACAAAACCATCGCTAAAGTGACCGATGATATCGCTCGTCGCCAAACCTTCAATACCGCGATCGCTGCGATCATGGAGTTGATGAACAAACTGGCGAAAGCACCACAACAAGATACGCAAGATCGTGCAATTCTTGATGAGGCGCTAAAAGCCGTGGTTGCGATGCTGTACCCAATCACTCCGCACATCTGTTTCGAAATGTGGACTGCGCTTGGCGAAGAGAACATCGATTCAACCACTTGGCCTACCTATGATGAAAAAGCCTTGGTGGAAGACGAAAAACTTATCGTGGTTCAAGTTAACGGTAAGCTACGTGCCAAGTTGACGGTTGCAGCCGACGCCAGCAAAGAAGAAGTTGAAAGTCTTGGCTTAAGCGATGAAAACGTCGTTAAGTTCACAGAAGATAAAACCATTCGTAAAGTGATTTACGTACCGGGCAAACTTCTAAACATCGTGGCGAACTAATCACGTAAAATAACGTCTATTACTGTTGTTGCATTTGTCATTAAATCACCAACAGTGACTTACAGGGTGGCACGTCCGCCCTGTTTATTTATCTTAAGTCATTGCCATCCAGTGATTTAAGATAAATAACTCCAAAACAAGAGAGCCCTTAATTCATGCGTCTGATTTCTATGCCTTCACTCAAACTTACCTGTGTACTGACATTGACCGCCCTACTCTCTGCCTGCGGCTTTCACCTTCGCGGTGACTATTCAATTCCTGAAGAGCTGCACTCGATGTCGTTTACCAGTTATGACCAATACAGTACCTTTACACGCATGGTCAAAAGCCAACTACGCATGAATGAAATCAACATCGTCTCGCCAGCCAAAGATGTACCTAATTTGCACTTGATCAGCGAAAGCGTGGGTGAGCGAACTCTGTCTCTTTATCAAAACACCCGTGCGGCCGAAAAAGAACTGACATTGCGCACCAGCTACCGCGTGACGATTCCAAATCTTGGCAGTAAAACGTTATCGACTAGCGTAACTCGTAGTTACCTTGATAACCCGCTGACTGCCCTAGCGAAATCGGTTGAACGTGACATGATCGAAGATGAGATGCGTCAAGTCGCTTCACAACAAATCATTCGTCAAATGGCGCGCCTGAAAGCGGATATTTCTGCCAACGAAATTCAAACCGACATTCAAGAAAAGCACATTGAAATCAACGATGAGCAATATAACGTCAAGACCAGTGCTGGCTCTGAAGATCCAGAGCAAGTCACCCCGTCTGAGTCAGACAGCACTCAGCAGTAAGAGGTTTTGATGCGTATTTTTGCCGATCGCTTACCCGAGCAGTTAGCTAAAACGCTGCATCCGGTTTATCTGCTATTTGGTAATGAGCCGTTGCTATTGCAAGAGTCCAAGCAAGCGATTCGCCAAGCGGCGGCCTCGCAAGGATTCGATGAACGTCACCGTTTTGCCGTCGATAACAGCTTTGACTGGAATCCGGTGTTTGACTGCTGCCAAGCACTGAGTCTGTTTTCGGCGCGCCAACTCATCGAACTTGAATTGCCAGAAACCGTCAATGCCGCCAACGCTAAAGAGTTGGTCGCACTGGCTGACATGCTGCACCCGGATATCATGCTGGTCGTTGTCGGCACCAAACTGACCAAAGCGCAAGAAAATACCAAATGGTTCAAAGCGCTTAATCAACGTGGATGTCACGTCAACTGCTTGTCACCAGACCAATCACGACTGCCACAGTTTGTTCAGACACGCTGCCGCCAAATGGGGCTACAAGCGGACAACGAAGCGGTGCAAATGCTGGCTCAATGGCACGAAGGCAACCTGTTGGCTCTAGTGCAAAGTTTAGAAAAGCTGGCACTACTCTACCCAGATAACCAACTCAATCTGGTGCGTCTGGAAGAATCACTCAGCCGCCACAATCACTTTACGCCCTTTCATTGGTCCGATGCAGTACTGGCCGGAAAAGCCAATCGTGCACAGCGTATATTGCGCCAACTTGAAGCTGAAGGTGTCGAAATCACCATTCTGGCGCGCACCATTCAAAAAGAACTGATTTTACTCACTCAACTGCAAAGCGCAGCGAAGCACACACCAATGACACAGCTGTTTGAGCGCCATCGTATCTGGCAATCTAAGCGCCCTATCTATTCTGCGGCGTTACATCGTCTGTCGGTGGTGAAACTGCATCAATGCTTACAAACGTTGGCTCAACTCGAAATTATCAGCAAAACTCAGTACGAGGTCTCTCCATGGCCACTACTTCATCAGTTGAGTGCCGAGATCTGCATGCCACAAGTGCAATTTACTAAAGCATGATATACTGCGCCGCCGCAAAAAAGTGGGTAAGTTAAACAATTGAGGAATACACATTGCTACGTGAAGAACTGAAAGATTTCCTAGCTGATAAAGCTGATGACATGAAAGCCCAAGACATCGTCACTCTCGACGTGCAAGGTAAATCGAGTGTGACCGACTACATGATCATCTGCACTGGTACATCAAAACGTCATGTTGCGTCAATTGCTGAACACGTGGCGACTGAAATCAAACACCAAGGTTTAGAACCGCTTGGCATCGATGGCGAAAAAGAAGGTGAATGGGTGGTACTCGATATGGGTAGCGCCATGCTTCATGTGATGCAAGAAGAGTATCGCGAGCTGTACCAACTCGAGAAACTGTGGAACTAAGTCATGAAGATTCAACTTATCGCTGTGGGAACCAAGATGCCCAAATGGGTGGAAGAAGGGTTTCAGGAATACCGTCGCCGGTTTCCACACGATATGCCACTGGAACTGGTTGAAATTACCGCCGGGAAACGTGGCAAGAACGCCGATATCGCGCGCATTTTGCAAAAAGAAGGCGAAGCCATGCTCGCGGCGGTACCAAAGGGCAATCGCATTGTGACTTTGGACATTCCCGGTAAACGCTGGGATACCGAAGACCTTTCTCAGCAGTTGGAAGCTTGGAAGTTAGATGGTCGTGATGTGTCTATTCTGATTGGCGGTCCGGAAGGACTCGCTCCGGCTTGTAAAGCCGCGGCAGACCAAAGTTGGTCTTTGTCGCCGTTGACCTTGCCACACCCATTAGTTCGTATCGTGATGGCAGAGAGCCTCTACCGCGCCTGGAGCATCACTGCTAATCACCCTTATCACCGAGAATAGCGATTTATGTTACGTCGGCGTAGCCAAATTCGGGATTATCAAGAAGAAGCACGACTGTTTATCCGCCGTGCTATTGTCGCGTTTGTCGGCATCATCATGCTCGTAGGGGTACTGATTGCCAACCTCTACAATATTCAAGTTAATCAGTATCAAGATTACAAAACCCGTTCCAACGATAACCGAATTAAAGTGGTGCCCATAGCCCCTAACCGTGGGTTGATTTACGATCGCAACGGTGTGCTTTTGGCCGAAAATCGCCCTGTTTTTAGCTTAGAAGTAACACCAGAAAAAGTGCCGAATATGGATGAAACCATTCAACGGCTCAAAGCGATTCTGCCGATAACTCAAGATGATCTTGATGGCTTTGATAAAGAACGCCGTCACAGCCGCCGTTTTAAAGCAATTCCGTTACTCACTCAGTTGACTAAAGAACAAGTAGCGAAGTTCTCAGTGCGGCAACACGAATTTCCCGGCGTTACAGTCACTGCGGCACTTAAACGGTACTATCCGTTTGGTGATGTGCTTACCCACGTTATTGGCTACGTATCTCGAATTAACGATCATGATATCCAACGCTTAACCCGCGAAGGCAAAGAAGCCAACTATCAGGCCTCACGAGACATAGGCAAACTCGGTATCGAGCGTTACTACGAAGATATTTTGCATGGTATAGCCGGTTATCAAGAAGTCGAAGTGAACAGTCGTGGCCGTATCATTCGCACGCTCAAATACGTACCACCAAAACCGGGTAAAGACATCGTACTCAACATCGATATTAACCTTCAGCTTTACGTACACAAACTGCTGGAAGGTCGTCGTGGTAGTGCGGTAGTACTCGATCCAAAAGATAACGGCGTGCTGGCGATGGTTTCAAGCCCAAGTTATGATCCGAACGCTTTCGTCCATGGTATCTCCAGCGCCGCATACAATAAATTACTCAACGATCCAGATCGTCCACTGGTTAACCGTGCCACACTGGGTATCTACCCTCCGGCATCGACCATCAAGCCGTTAATGGCTGTGGCAGCGCTGACTGAAGGGGTGATCACACCAAATACCACGCGTAACGATCCAGGTTATTGGCGAATTCCGAACTCCAAAACCAAGCCGTTTCGCGACTGGCTACGCTGGGGGCACGGCAAAGTGAACGTCACCAAAGCAATTGAAGAATCCGTGGATACTTTCTTCTATCAAGTGGCTTATGACATGGGCATCGACCGCATCTCACGCTGGATGATGATGTTTGGCTTTGGCGACTATACCGGTATTGATATTCTCGAAGAGAGTAAGGCCAATATGCCAACTCGTGAATGGAAAATGGCACGTCATAGAACCCCTTGGTATCAAGGCGACACTATCCCAGTTGGTATTGGTCAAGGTTATTGGACAGCAACGCCAATGCAAATTGCCAAAGCGATGTCAGTATTGATCCATCACGGTGAAGTATTGGCTCCACACTTTTTGCGTTCTACGGTCGAAAATGGTCAAAGCCTCGATAAGCAAATTCCGGCGGAAATCGTTAGCTACCCACCAATTACCGGCGTTAAGAAGCAGTATTGGGATATCGCTATTCACGGCATGCACCTAGTAAACAATGGGCCTCGTGGTACCGCTCGCCGTGCCTTCCACGGCGCCAAATATGACAGTGCAGGTAAATCAGGTACCGCTCAGGTATTTGGTCTTGGCGAAAATGAAAAATACAATGCCGATGAGCTGGCCGAACATCTTCGCGATCATGCACTCTTCGCCGGTTTTGCACCGGTTAAAGAACCGCAGATCCTAATGACCATCGTTTTGGAGAATGCCGGTGGTGGCTCAAGCCATGGCGCACCGGTCGCAAGACAAATCTTTGACCACGTTCTTTTAGACGAAAATGGCGAGGTAAAAAAATAATGGATTTTGATCCTTCAACTGGCCAGAACCGCTCTATGTTTGAGCGTTTTCATATCGATTTACCACTGCTACTGGGTATTTTGGTGCTGATGGGCTTTGGTCTAGTGATCATGTATAGCGCCAGTGGACAAAGCTTAGCCATGATGGATCGCCAAGCGATGCGTATGGCGTTGTCTCTCGGCGTGATGTTGCTTCTGGCGCAGATTCCACCACGAACTTATGAATCCCTAGCGCCATTATTGTTCTTTGTCGGTATTGGGTTACTGCTTGGCGTGCTGCTGTTTGGTGAAGCATCCAAAGGGGCGCAGCGCTGGCTAAACTTAGGCTTTGTCCGTTTTCAACCTTCAGAACTATTAAAGCTTGCCGTACCTTTGATGGTGGCACGATACATTGGTAAGCGCCCTCTTCCACCATCGTTTCAAACTCTAGTTATTTCACTGGTGATGGTCTTTGTGCCGACCATATTGATCGCCAAACAACCAGACTTGGGCACCTCAATCCTTATCGCGGCATCAGGCATTTTTGTTATCTTCCTTGCCGGTATCAGTTGGAAAATCATCATCGCGGCGGGCATTGCGCTGGGCAGTTTTATTCCTGTGCTGTGGTTTTTCTTGATGCGCGAGTATCAAAAGGTGCGAGTTCGCACGTTATTTAACCCCGAGTCCGATCCGCTTGGCGCTGGCTATCACATTATTCAAAGTAAAATCGCAATTGGTTCGGGCGGCATGATAGGTAAAGGCTGGCTACACGGTACTCAATCGCAACTGGAATTTTTGCCTGAGCGCCATACGGACTTTATTTTCGCGGTAATTGCTGAAGAGTGGGGACTACTTGGCATTTTAGCTTTGTTGAGCGCCTACCTGTTTGTGATTGGACGCGGCTTATACCTAGCCAGCAACTCACAAACCGCATTTGGTCGCATGATGGCCGGCAGTATAGTGTTAAGTTTCTTTGTTTATGTGTTTGTAAATATTGGCATGGTAAGTGGAATTTTACCTGTTGTTGGCGTTCCACTACCCTTAATCAGTTATGGTGGTACCTCAATGGTCACCCTTTTGGCTGGCTTTGGTATGTTAATGTCGATCCACACACATCGAAAAGCGTTCTCTAAGGCAACTTAATTCATGATTGTTAAACAATGGCTGGGAAGTGCCGCTGTGGTACTTCTTATCGCAGGGTGTTCTTCCTCTCCTTCTGGGAGATACGATATCCATGATGATATCGCACCGTCGAAGCCGATTTCGGTTGATCACATCGAAGATGCGATCCCAAAATTCGAACCCTACAGCTTAGGCGGCAATAAAAATTACACGTTACGCGGCAATGAATACCAAATTGTCAAACAGACAACCGGTTACAAAGAGCGTGGCCAAGCCTCTTGGTACGGTAAAAAATTCCATGGCCATTTGACTTCAAATGGTGAAATTTATGACATGTATTCCATGTCTGCAGCACATAAAACTCTGCCACTTCCGAGTTATGTCAAAGTGACCAATCTCGATAACGGCAAAACGGCTATCGTGCGAGTCAATGATCGCGGACCGTTTCATCCAGGTCGAATTATCGACTTAAGCTATGCGGCAGCAAAAAAACTTGGGGTATTACAAACCGGCACTGCCAACGTTGAAATTGAGGTCATAAACACCAATAAATCAACGACTAATAAACCAAAAGCTACGGATCACAGCTATGTCATTCAAGTCGCGTCATCAAAACAATTGCAACAATTGCGAACTTTAGTGGCAAATTTAGGTCAGAACTTATCGGTGAGTAGTTTTGTCAGCTCCGAACAAAATCTCCATCGGGGATTTTTGGGGCCATTTAATGACTATGCGACCACCCAAGAAACCTTAGAAAAAGTTAAGCAACTGGGTCATCCCAGTGCCTTCATTAGAAAGCAATCAACAGAGCAGTGAACCTTTAAAAAGCCGCCGAAGCTCAATGGCTGGGGTGGTTTGAGACTTGGTTTCTGTTAAGATATAACCAGTTTAAACAAAAAATATAATCATCATGAAAAAAACAGCGCTACTAAAATCTCTTGTCACATCAACCGTCGCGTTTTCTGCAGCTTTTGCAACTTCGACTTTCGCTTCCCCTGTTGTTGTTCCTGATGCTCCGCAAATTGCCGCTAAAGGCTATGTGCTTATCGATTTCCACTCTGGAAAAGTTCTTGCTGAGAAAAATATGCATGAAAAACTTTCTCCAGCAAGTTTAACCAAAATGATGACCAGCTATGTGATTGGTCAAGAGCTAAAACAAGGCAACATCTCAAGCGATGATGACGTGACTATCAGTAAAAACGCTTGGGCAAAGAACTTCCCTGAATCATCAAAAATGTTCATCGAAGTGGGTACTACAGTAAAAGTTAAGGACCTAAACCACGGCATCATCATTCAATCAGGTAACGATGCGTGTGTGGCGATGGCCGAACATATCGCAGGTTCTGAAGATGCGTTTGTTGATCTAATGAACGCTTGGGCAGAAAGCATTGGTATGAAAGATACCCACTTTGCTAATGTTCACGGTCTAGACAACCCAGACCTTTACTCAACGCCTTACGATATGGCACTGCTTGGTTCAGCTCTGATTCGTGATGTTCCAGACGAATACAAACTGTATGCAGAGAAAAAATTCACCTACAACGGCATTACCCAATACAACCGCAATGGCCTGCTGTGGGATAAAAGCATGAACGTGGATGGCATCAAGACTGGCCATACTAGCAATGCGGGTTATAGCTTAGTGAGCTCAGCGACCGAAGGCCAAATGCGCTTAGTATCGGTCGTGATGGGCACCAAGAGCGCGAATGCACGTAAATCAGAAAGTAAGAAACTGCTAAGCTACGGTTTCCGCTTCTTTGAAACGGTAGGTCCACACAAAGCGAACGAAACCTTTGTTGATGAAAAAGTGTGGATGGGCGACAAAGACACCGTTGCACTTGGCGTTGATAAAGACACTTATGTAACGCTACCACGTGGCCAAGCTAAGAACCTGAAAGCCAGCTTCGTCTTGGAAAAAGAGCTTAAAGCACCAATCCAAAAAGGCGACGTCGTCGGTAAATTGTTCTACCAACTTGATGGCAAAGATGTTGCAGAGTACCCACTAATGGCACTTGAAGATGTTCACCAAGGTAGCGTATTCAGCCGTCTATGGGATTACATTGTTTTACTATTCAAAAGCTTATTTTAATAGCTCCGATCATTAACTGATAAAGGCCGCTAACGCGGCCTTTTGCTTTTTAGGCCAAATGCGGCTCACGCCTTGAGTTCCATGCCAAGAGACAGTAATATTCCGCCCGTTTAATCAATAATCCTAACTGGAGAGCCTTATGCTAACAATCAACTCAGACGCAAAGCTCAAAGACCTGCTTGAGTTCCCTTGCTCTTTTACATACAAGGTGATGGGTTATGCAAAACCAGAGCTTCCAGAGCGTGTACTTGAAGTCATTCAACGCCATGCACCCGGCGATTACAGCCCGAAAGTGAAGCCAAGCGCCAAAGGAAACTACCACTCGGTGTCAATCACCATTCACGCCACCTCTATCGGCCAAGTGGAAGTGCTGTACAAAGAACTGGGTGAAATCGACATCGTGCGCATGGTTCTTTAATTATTTGAATAATTAAATTTTTTTTGAAAGCAGCAAGCGCTGCTTTCTTTTTTATAATCATACAGTTAAAAAAACACCTAAGTTTTAAAGGTTAAAAATGTGTTACCAACGTATAGTTCAATGCGTTGAAGACGTTTATAATCGCCACTCTTTATTGAGCTGAGATGGAAAAGCCGTATGCACAACCAGCTAATCGTCAAACGGCTCGGTAGACGTGACTATTTGCCTGTTTGGCAAGCGATGCACGACTTTACCGACCAACGCACCGAAGACACCTTAGATGAAGTCTGGCTTGTCGAACACAACCCAGTATTTACGCAAGGGCAAGCCGGCAAAGCAGAACACCTGCTCAATACCGGTGACATTCCCGTGGTACAAAGCGATCGCGGCGGTCAGGTCACCTATCACGGTCCCGGTCAATTGGTGGTCTATTTCCTACTCAATCTACGCCGTAAAAAGCTCGGTGTGCGCGAACTGGTGACACACATTGAAAACTTAGTCATCAATACCCTAAGCCACTTCGACATTAATGCTGTAGCCAGACCCGATGCACCAGGCGTCTACGTTGACGGCAGAAAAATCTGTTCATTGGGGCTGCGAATTCGTAAAGGCTGTTCTTTTCATGGCCTAGCCTTAAATGTCGATATGGACCTTTCGCCATTTCTGCGTATTAATCCTTGCGGTTACTCTGGCATGGAAATGGTTCAAGTAAGCCAGCTAGGTGGCCCTAATGAGCTTGAGACCATCGAACAACAAGTCGTTAAAGAACTTGTCGAACTATTAGACTATCAACACGTAGAATTCATTACAGAAGCACCTTCTCAAAGGTAAGTGAAAGCATGAGCAAACCGATCCAGATGGAAAAAGGCGTTAAATACCGCGACGCCGACAAAATGGCACTGATTCCAGTTAAGAACATGCCTGCCGAACAAACCGAAGTATTGCGCAAGCCTGAATGGATGAAAATCAAGCTGCCTTCCGACAGCCAGCGCATTCAGGACATCAAATCAGCAATGCGTAAAAACAACCTTCACTCAGTGTGCGAGGAAGCGTCTTGTCCAAACTTGGCGGAATGTTTTAACCACGGCACCGCAACCTTTATGATTTTGGGTGCGATTTGTACTCGTCGTTGTCCATTCTGTGACGTTGCCCATGGTCGTCCATTGGCGCCAGAAGCCGAAGAGCCAAAGAAATTGGCACAAACCATTAAAGACATGAAGCTCAAGTATGTGGTGATCACCTCAGTTGACCGCGACGACTTACGTGACGGCGGTGCACAGCACTTTGCCGACTGTAACCGTGAAATTCGCGCATTGAACCCAGAAATTCGCATTGAAACTCTGGTTCCGGATTTCCGTGGTCGTATGGATGTGGCACTTGATCTGATGAAAGACAATCCGCCAGATGTGTTCAACCACAACCTAGAAACGGCGCCGCGTCTTTACCGTAAAGCTCGCCCAGGTGCAAACTACAAATGGTCACTGCAACTGCTGCAAAAATTCAAACAGCAGCACCCAGATGTGCCAACCAAATCGGGCCTCATGATGGGACTTGGTGAAACCAAGGAAGAAATCGTTGAAGTGCTGAAAGATTTGCGTGCTCACGGCGTCACCATGCTGACACTGGGTCAATACTTAGCGCCAAGCCGTCACCACTTACCGGTTGAGCGTTACGTACCACCTTCTGAGTTTGATGAGCTTAAAGAGATTGCCCTTGAGCTTGGTTTTACTCACGCGGCTTGCGGTCCGTTTGTTCGTTCTTCGTACCACGCAGACCTTCAAGCGAAGGGTGTAGAGATCAAATAAACGATCGGATCTCTGCCACAATGATCAAAAAGGGTTAGCGAATTCGCTAGCCCTTTTTAGTATTCCTCTTGCAAAGGTCGCATTCACTGAATAATCTTATTTTATTCATGTGTGTCTATGGACATATCTCACGCTATTTCAAGGAAATACTATGAAGAAACTTGGATTTGCCGTGGTAGTAATTGCCGCATCACTCGCTGGGTGTTCATCCAATACCCAACAAGATAACTATCGCGAAGCTTCGTTTGAACTGTGTAATACCGAAGTTGACCTTTACTCGGTTAGCGACGACGGTCGAGTGCGCATTGGTTGTGCCGACGGTTCGAAATTTGCGCTTGATAGCGAAGAGACGTTGACCACAATGCGTGATATCAACATCGACTACTGCGATGGCGAAGGGTTAGGCAAATTTAACGAAACCAGCAAATACTACTCGTTTAAATGTAAGTCAGGTACGTTACTGAATATCTCCAAGTAGCCCTTTGCTCAAACGTAATGGCTCTAAGCATCATGGTTTCAGATACAAAAAAGCCCGCGAACATCGCGGGCTTTTTATTTATTCGATAGCGAATTAAGCGTAAACAGGAAGACGTTTACAGATTTCTAATACTTTCGATTTAGTTGCTTCGATAACGTCTTGGCTTTCGATGTTATCTAGAACGTCACACATCCAGTTCGCGAGGTTCTTCGCATCTTCAACACTGAAACCGCGGCGAGTAATCGCTGGCGTACCAACACGAATACCTGAGGTTACGAATGGGCTGCGTGGATCGTTCGGTACTGAGTTTTTGTTGACAGTAATGTTGGCGGCACCGAGTGCTGCATCCGCTTCTTTACCTGTGATGTTCTTGTCGATGAGGTCAACAAGGAACAAGTGGTTTTCAGTACCGTTAGAAACGATTTTGTAACCGCGCTCTTGGAACTGAGCAACCATAGCTTTGGCGTTTTCAACCACGCGAGCTTGGTACTGCTTAAATTCAGGCTCCATCGCTTCTTTAAACGCTACCGCTTTACCCGCGATAACGTGCATCAAAGGACCGCCTTGACCACCAGGGAAAACAGCAGAGTTGAGTTTTTTGTACATCTCTTCACCAGCGTTTGACAGAATCAAACCGCCACGTGGGCCTGCTAGCGTTTTGTGAGTGGTAGTAGTGACAACGTGTGCGTGAGGTACTGGCGTTGGGTATACACCTGCGGCGATAAGGCCAGCGACGTGCGCCATATCAACGAACAAATACGCGTCCACTTTGTCTGCGATTTCACGCATGCGTTTCCAGTCAACCACTTGCGAGTATGCAGAGAAACCACCGATGACCATTTTCGGCTTATGCTCAAGAGCAAGGGCTTCCATTTCGTCGTAGTTAATTTGACCAGCGTCGTCGATGCCGTAAGGAATGACGTTGTAGTGTTTACCAGAGAAGTTTACTGGAGAACCGTGAGTCAGGTGGCCACCGTGCGCTAGGCTCATACCCAATACGGTATCGCCTGGGTTAAGTAGAGCCATGTACACAGCGCTATTTGCTTGAGAGCCAGAGTGTGGTTGAACGTTCGCATATTCACAGCTAAATAGTTGGCAAGCACGGTCAATAGCAAGGGCTTCCGCTTTATCTACGTACTCACAACCACCGTAGTAGCGCTTGCCTGGGTAGCCTTCTGCATACTTGTTAGTAAGCTGAGAGCCTTGTGCTTCCATTACACGTGGACTTGTGTAGTTTTCAGAAGCGATAAGTTCAATGTGCTCTTCTTGACGAAGAGTCTCTTCCTGAATTGCTGCAAAGAGTTCTGCATCATAATCTGCGATGTTCATGTCACGCTTTAGCATCTGTATCTCCTGACTCAGATTTTTACTGAAAGTTGCGAAAAAACCACCCAACGACCAAAAGCAAACGTTTTCGTCACCGTAATATGGCGCGCATTCTACATAATTTGCCAAAGCTCATAAAGAGAAAATTTCAATTTTTGTTATGCAGTTTTTTCATAATGATTTACGACTTGTGCAAAGCATGTAAGCATTTAAATCACTACAAACAGCAGTGTCAACTTGACGCTTTACAGTGCGTAAAATCATGATTACATAGGTTTACCTTAATTTTAGCTTCCAAGCTACCGAAAATCTTAGCTTTTACTTAGTATGCAGGTCTCAACTCTCTCATTTAAATTTCAACTTGATGGAAAAACATTCAACTAAAGAAGATTGGATAGCGATAATCACCGGCACCTTTATTGTCGCTCAAGGGGTCTTTTTTCTGCAATCCGCCGGATTATTAACCGGTGGTACCACAGGTCTGGCACTGTTAGCCACCCATTTTGTGCCACTTTCGTTTGGCACCTTGTACTTTTTAGTTAACAGTCCTTTTTACATTATGGCGTGGAAACGCTTTGGCCGCGCGTTTGCCATCAACAGCGCTGTTGCTGGCGCGCTTGTCTCTGTGCTGGTAGACCACGCCGATATGGTGATTCACCTTGACCTGATTAATGAAGTGTACTGCGCTGTCGTCGGTGGATTATTGATGGGCATAGGTATGCTGATTCTGTTTCGCCATCGCTCCAGCTTGGGCGGTTTTAATGTGCTGTGCTTGTACTTCCAAGACAAATTTGGCATCTCGGTCGGCAAAACTCAGATGGTGCTGGATTGCTCGATTCTGATCGCTTCATGCTTTTTTGTAACACCGATGACTATTGCACTGTCTGTACTTGGCGCTGTGATTTTAAACGTAGTGTTGGCAATGAATCATAAGCCGACCCGCTATACCGTGACCTATAGCTAATCCGCAAACACGTAAGCAATACAAAAAGCCTGCATCACTGCAGGCTTTTTATTATCTCAATCACTGATTGTTACTTTCGCTACTTAGTGGGCTGAGCGACCTTTAACATCATGGCTAAGCTCGAGGTTGAGTTCAGCTTCGACATAACCCGGCGCTCGCGTTGAAGCCGATATCAAGCGATACATCGCGGGAATCACAAACAGCGTGACTAACGTGGCAAATGCCATACCAAAGAATATCACCGTCCCGACCGCGACACGGCTTTCATAGCCCGCCCCTTGCGACAAAATAAGCGGAACCGCGCCAGCCAAAGTAGTGAAAGCGGTCATCATGATCGGTCTTAGACGCCGTGCTGCGGCATCGACAATCGCTTTTTCAAACTCAATACCGCGATCGCGCAGTTGGTTAGCAAATTCAACGATCAAAATACCATTTTTGGTCACCATCCCGATCAGCATGATCATGCCAATTTGGCTATAAACGTTCATCCCCTCGCCCATCAACCACATGCCAAGGAACCCACCAAACACCCCCATCGGCACGGTAAACATCACTACCAGAGGGTTGATAAAGCTTTCAAACTGCGCCGCTAACACTAAATACGCCACCAGCAACGCTAACGCAAATACCACTAAAATGCTGGATTGATTCTCTTTGAAATCTTTCGACTCACCAGAGTAACTCACCGTCACATCACCAGGCAGCAACTGTTCGGCTTGCTGATCAAGATATTCAAGCGCTTGGCCTAGAGTGTAACCATCTGACAGATTGGCTTTAACCGTAATCGCTTTCTGCTTGTTGTAGTGCGATAAGCGAATTGCCGACGCCACTTCATCAATTTGAGTGATGGTGTCTAAGGTCACCAACTCACCACTTTGAGTACGCATATAGATCTGGCTTAAATCGGCGGCGTTATTGAACTGGTTTTCATCACCGCGCAGATAAACGTCGTACTCTTCACCTTGGTCAACAAAGGTCGTCTCTTTTTTACCTCCGAGCATGACTTCCAGAGTTTCCGATACATCCGCGATACTGATACCGAGTTCAGCAGCACGCTGCTTGTCGACACTCACCACCAGCTCTGGTGTTTTTTCTGAGTAATCGATATCGGCACCTTCCATGTACGGTGAATCATTGGCTTTCTGCTTAAGTGTTTCGGCCAGTAGTTGCAACTGATGGTAATCCGAGCCACCTAACACAAACTGTACCGGTTCACTTGAACCACCGCGAAAGCCCGGCATAAATGGAAACACTCGCACATCAGGAATGCCCGCTAGCGCCTTACGCACTTCACCAAGGGCATTTTGCGCGGTGATGTCACGGTCGTTCCAGTCATCCAAAATCATGATCACAAAGCCAGTCTGATCGCCTGCCATACCACCAAATGCAGGCGATTGAATGCTGAACGATTTAAGAAAGCCTTGCCCTAGCATTGGCAATAAGCGCTCTTCAACCAAATCCATATTCGCAGACATGCGGTTGTAACTGGTGGCATCAGCGCCACGCACAAAAGCAAAAATAACACCGCGATCTTCTGATGGGGTCAATTGCGCAGGCAGCTGTTTCAACAGTGTAAAGCTGCCGCCAACACAGGCAAGAATCACAATTGGCGCCGCCCATTTCCAGCGCAGCGCCCATGACAGCACGCGGCGATAGCCAGTTTCTAAACGGCTAAATAATCGGTCAACCAGCAAGTTGAATCGATTGGGTTTTACGTTAGCACTAAGAATTTTGCTGCCCAGTACAGGCGTTAGCGTCAAAGCGATCAGCGACGAGAAGATCACCGACATTGCCAGCAACACCGAAAACTCGGTAAATAACAAGCCAACCATGCCGTCCATAAATGAAATCGGCAAAAACACCATGACTAACACTAACGTGGTCGCCACTACTGCAAAACCCACTTCGCGCGCGCCTTTGTAGGCCGCAAGTAGCGGTTTTTCTCCGCGCTCAATATGGTGGAAAATGTTTTCCACCACCACAATCGCATCGTCCACCACCAGACCAATGGATAATATCAATGCCATCAGCGTGATAAGGTTGATCGAAAAGCCAAAGTAGTACGCCGCAATAAACGATGAAATCAGCGACACGGGTACGGTAATCGCCGGAATCAAGGTTGCGCGAGCTTGACCAATAAAAATGTACAGCACCAAAATCACCAGCCCGCCGGTGATAAGCAAGGTATCAAACACTTCATCGATTGAACGCTCGATAAATACCGTGGAATCGTAATCAATCGCTAAACGCGTACCTTCTGGTAAAAAGCGTTGTGCGCGTTCAACTTCTGAGTACACGGCTTGCGCCACTTCAAGCGGGTTAGCGTCCGACTGCGGCACAATGCCCATACTGACGTTAACCACACCATCACTTTTGTATGTCGAACTCTCATTTTCCGCGCCGATGTACACATCGGCAACGTCTTTTAAATACACTGGCGAGTTGTCGCGCGCACTTTTTACCACTAAGTATTCAAAATCTTCTGGGGTTTTGTAACTGCGCGCAGTACGTACTGACATCACGATTTGGTCGTTGCGGACTTCACCGCCTGGGCTTTCGATATTCTCACGGCGCAGCGCCGAGCTAATGTCGGATGTCGTCACACCTCGCCCAGCCATTTGCGCCGGTTTAAGCTTCACGTACATGACTTTGTACAAGCCGCCGGAAATATCGACTGAGCTAACCCCGCTAATCAAACTAAAGCGGTCAAGCAGTACACGTTCGGCATAGTCGGTAAGCTGGGTGCGATCCATAAAAGAGGAACTGAGATTGATGTACACCGAAGCTTCACCAGAACCGTTGTTCTTATAAACAATCGGGTCATCTGCCGCATCTGGCAGTGAACGCTGAGCACGGGCAACCGCATCGCGCACATCGCTGACCCCAATATTGAGGTCATAGCCGAGATTAAACGTAATCGTGATGCGCGAACTGCCGTTACGACTGGTCGACGTAATTTCATCAACGCCACTGATCCCTGAAAGTTGGTCTTCAAGTACTGAGGTAATTTGACTCTCAATGATGGTGGCGGATGCCCCTTCATAACGCGTCGATACCGAAACCACCGGGCTTTCAATATCGGGCATCTCCCGCACCGCAAGCTTAGTAAATGATACCAAGCCAAACACGCACAGCAGCAAACTCAATACGATCGCAGCAATTGGCCGCTTAACCGAAACATCTGATAACCACATTTATAGCTCGCCCTCTTGATTAACCGGACGACCATCAGCTCCAACTAGTTCTATCGGGCTGCCATCACGCATGTTCACCATGCCTTGTACAACAATTTTTTCACCAATAGTCAGCCCCTTATCGATCACCACACGGTTTTCAACACGAGCGCCAAGTACCACTTCACGGCGATGAGCGATATTGGTTGCATCAATCACGTACACATAGCGTTTGGTCCCAGAGTACTCAATCGCCTGAACGGGAATGATCGGCGCTTCAAGAGGCGGAAACTCAAGGGTTGCTGACATTAACATGCCAGGTTTAAGTGCCAAATCTTGGTTATCAAAATGAATGCGCACGCGAAGATTCAAGGTTTCGCTGTTAATCCGAGTATCGACACCAACGACATGACCATAAAAACTGCGCTCGCCCCACGCAGTGGTGCTGGCTGTCACCGCCATTTCGGTTTCAATCAGCGACAAATAACGCTCTGGAACACGCAGATCGAGTTGCATAACCGACAGATCATCGAGCGTTAGAAGCTCTGAACCGGCACTGACCATTTTTCCGCGACTAAAATCAATAAAACCGACGGTGCCAGCAAACGGCGCGGTAATGTTGAGATCGGCTAAATTTGCATTGGCCGCCGCTAAACGTGCTTCGGCAATTTCAACACTGGCTTTCTGAGCATCGATTTCGGTTTGAGTAATGGCGTTGCGTTTAACCAAACGCTCAAACTCGCGCAGTTTACGCTGCTCATCACGCAGATAAGCATTGGCTTCAATTTGCGATGCACGAATCTTGTCGGCATCAAGTTGAATTAATAGCTGGCCTTTTTTAACCTGTTGGTTCTCTTTGACTGCAATTCTATCGACTTTTCCAGTCACTTCGGGTGAGATGATCACCGACTGCTCCGCTTCAAGTTTGCCAACTAAAGTAAGAGATTGAGACACTTCTTGCATTTCAACTTGCTCTGCTACCACAGGAACTGACCGTGTAGCGGCGGAAACAGAAAAGCAAGATGCACAGAGAGCAAGGCTCGCCAAAGTTATTATTGTTGTTTTATTTTTCATCATTACGCATCTGGTAGTAAAAGCTGATACTAGTCTACTGGTATATCTGAATTTGGCGCGTAAATGAGTGTAAAAACGAGAGCCAAAATTGTAAGCACTTTCTTATTAGTGGCGGCGAATTGATGAATTATCGCCTTCTCTGTTGAAAAAGGCAGCATTCGGTTCGAATTTGGATGAAAACACTTTACAGCTTTGTCGAGTTTGTTATGATGCGCACCGCACTTGAGAGATGTGTTGGGAAAACATTTCGTCAAGCCTATCTTTAGGATAGGAAAACACCCTGGAGGGGTTCCCGAGTGGCCAAAGGGAGCAGACTGTAAATCTGCCGGCTCCGCCTTCGATGGTTCGAATCCGTCCCCCTCCACCATATTCT
>NZ_FNDD01000073.1 GCF_900100015.1 Vibrio xiamenensis
GAACATGCGACGAATCACCAAAACGGCGCTGTTCGGTGATGAGGTGGATGGTTGGGATTGGGAGCTAGGAAAAGAGGGCGACCCGATATCGCTTGCTCGGACTCGTTTGGAAGGTGCCGCTTTTCCCATGGAGCGCTGGGGAACGACACCGACGAACAGTGGTGAGTCACACATTGAAAAGCTAATGGCCGAAATGGAATTGACGTTTCGGTTTTATTTGCCGTGTCCACATTGTGGGCATGAACAAGTGCTTGAGTGGGGTTCGCCAGACACCAAACATGGTTTCAAATGGGACAACTCAAAACCCACGACTGAAGCCAAAGCGCGTTCAGCTCATTACGTTTGCTGTGGCTGTGAAGAGGCGATTTATTATCGCCATCTGAACAAAATGCAATTGAATGGACGCTGGAAAGCGGAAGATTTTACCTGGACTAAGGATGGTCTGGATTTTTTTGATATTGACGATAACCCCGTACCGACCCCTGTTAGTGTCGGCATTCATTGCTGGGCTGGCTACAACACCAAAATGACGGATGGTTGGGTCGGTTTGGTGCGCGAATTTCTGAATAAGAAAAGCGACCCAGCGAAGCTCAAAACGTTCATTAATTTGATACTCGGTGAGCTTTGGGAAGGTGAGTATCGCGACAAGCTTGATTGGGAAGTCTTACATGGCCGCCGTGAAATTTGGTGGCAGGGTGAACGAGAAACCAATCCAGTTCATGACCGAGCTACGGTTTTGACTGGCGGTATCGACACCCAAGATGACCGTGTCGAGCTTTTTGTGTGGGCGTGGGGCGCTTTTGAAGAGAGCTGGCTGGTTGATCATATCGTTATCCTTGGCGATCTCTCCAACGAAATCACCAAAGAGGCCGTTGGTCAAAAGCTTTACAACCAGTACCGGAAGTCGAACGGCGAAGTTATGGACGTTAAGCTTTGGGGATGGGATGCCATGGGGCATAAAACAGACGATGTTTATGAAATGAGTCGTCGCCATGGCGTGATGTGGGTTGTGCCGTTTCAAGGGCAAAACCAATACGGAAAGCCGATTCAAAGTTTTCCGCGCAAAAAGAGCCCGAAAAAAGTCTACCTAACAAAAATCGGTACCGACAACTCAAAGGCGCTGATCTATGGGCGATTAAATATCGCGCCTAAATCCAACGAAGCCACACCGTCTTGTATCCATTTCCCCGTTGATGAGCGAATTGCTGGCGATGAGTTCTTTAAGCAGCTTTGCTCAGCAACCAAGAAACTCGAAACCCGAAATGGTCGTCGCGTTTGGCGTTGGATTAAGCAGTACCACCCGTTTGATGAAGCGTTAGATGGCTGGGTTTATGCTCACGCCGCGCTACGCATCCTGATAGAAAAATTTGGTCTGGTTCTTAATGAGCCAGAAACGAAACCCGTTAAGAAAAAGCTCAGCATGAAAGAGCTGGCCGAGCGAATGAAATAAGGCGGAGTTATGACGTTACAAGAAAAGCTTAATGAAGCTGAAGCGGCCTATCACTCGTTGCAAACGGGCAGTATGGCTGTCTCAGTGATGAAAGATGGGCGCCGAGTCGATTTTAATCGCGCCAGCATCCATCAACTGAAGGCGTATATCGACAATCTTAAATCACAGTTGGGCATTAAAACCCATCGCCGATTACCACCTGCAGGAGTGCGGTTTTAATGAATAAGCCTGTTCTACTCTCTGCTGACGGTATTACTCCTTTGCGAGAGTCTGTTTTTCGTGGTGGCGGTAGTGGTTTTGGTGGGCAAATGCGAGAGTGGAACGTGCCTTCGCAATCGGTCGATGCTGCGTTGCTTCCTGTTCATAAGCAGATGAACGCTCGAACTGATGATGTGGTACGTAATAACGGCATTGCGGCCAACGGCATGCAACTGCATAAAGACCACATTATCGGTTCTGAATACCGTCTGAGTTACAAACCAAACTGGCAATTACTCGGCATCAAAATGGACAAAGGCTTTGTTCGTGATGTCGAAGCGATTTTTCGCGATATTGCTGAAGACCCAAACTGTTATATCGATGCGGAAGAAAAGCGCACATTCACCATGCTCATGCGTGAGTCAATCGAGACTCATGCCTATTCTGGCGACATCATGGCCAAGCCAGAATGGATTGATCGCCGCTCTTCCCCATTCTCCACTGCGATTCGATTGATTGCGCCTCGGCGAGTCTGTAACCCGAACCATGCAATGGACACCAGCTCTCGACGTGCTGGTATTGACCTAAACCGGAATGGCGCGGCTCAGTTTTATCACGTAGCCGAAGGGGGTGACCGTTTTGGTATGGGTCGCACCTGGCGAAAAGTACCTAAACGCCTGCGCAGTGGTCGCCTTGGCTTTATTCATATTTTTGAACCCGTTGAGGGTGGTCAAACTCGCGGAGTGAACCGTTTTGCATCCAGTTTAGAGCAGTTAAAAATGCTCGATACGCTGCAAAACACCACGTTGCAACGTGCCATTGTCAATGCGCAGTATGCGGTGAGTATCGAATCGGAACTTGGCTCAGAAGAGGCAATGAACTTTTTGTACGGCGCGCAGCGAGATGGCGCCCTTGAAAGCATGCTGCT
>NZ_FNDD01000022.1 GCF_900100015.1 Vibrio xiamenensis
TGCGATAGCGCACCAGTTCCTTTTGCTGGCTCAAAAGGAGGCAAACGCCTTTTGGGATAGTTTGGTGAGGCAGTTTGGTTTGATGCGCTAAACGCTCGTCGACTTCTTTTCTATCTGCGATAGCGCACCAGTTCCTTTTGTATCTTTGACGCTGTCCGGCACGGTTTTACGCGTTCCCGACGCGGAAAACCTAAAAATTCATCCATGAATTTTTGCCTAGTTTATTTCTAATAACTTTGATTCTATAAAACGTTTCTGCTCCAAAGCGCGCTAGAGCGAGATTGAATCTGATTTCTAGCCTCGCCATTTGACTCACTTTTTCTTAAATAAATATACTCACCATAAAAGAAAAATGGCGTCTTGTTTGTCTCGCCCCCTTGCTTTTGCACGCTTGTCTCTTGGGCGTACATTTACATACAAAGGCCCATTTATAAAAGGATGAAATCACAAAAACGCATTAATGGTTGTGATTAGGAATTCTGTTCATTTTAGAGATCTCTTTGAGATGCTCCTCTGAGCAATGTGTTCTTTATTTTGTTTAGGATCACGACGTTGTAAATACCAGCGAATAGAGTAAACATCATCGTTGTAGTGAACCATGGAACCGGGGTCGTGCTAACGCTGAAACTGTAGTAGGCGGAAGTTAATGGGATAATAACGAGGCAGATGATGTTGATGACCACTGTCCAGAAACCTGGATAGGTTGCGACCCACGGAACGTTAGAGTTACACGGGATAAATGTGTCAAATTTTCTTAAGTGCAAAATGAGATAGACCATCATAAGCAGGACAATGCTAGGCCCTAGTGATTTGAACATGTTGGCATTAATCACAAACCCAAAGAGAGATACCTCTTTTTTGGCGTCGAGCAGCGGTATATTTAGAACCTTATCGAGATCAGCAAGACTCTCAGACTTCAACTTGCTCTGGTAATCACGCAATGTGTCAAAGTTGTTTACTGATCCTGACAGCATCAGCTCGTCGCAATTTTCAGCGTGAGTGTCACAGTACTTTGTTAATAAGTTAAGATAGCGAGCTTTTGTGCCTTTGATATTACGAACAGTGATTGATTCGATAATGTAGCTCTCTTTCGAGTCGCTAACATAGAAGTAGGGTAGAGCTGAGTCTGCGGCCCGGCGAATGTTGTGTTTGACATAGCCAAAGAGGTTGAATACTTTACCGCTCACCTTCTGCGCGACATGGTCTTTCAATTCTAGTAAGTTTGCTTGTCTAACAGAGCACTCGGTCGTAGAATTGAGGTGTTTAACGTTTACCAGTTTTGTTACGTTAAGTCTGTTTTCTAAAACGGTGCCGGTGATACTATCGACCGGTATGAGCCTTAACATAGCTTTGTCATAGTTAGCCATCGGTAGAAACTCTATTTGTCTTAGCTTGCGTAAATCGTTCACAAGATCAATCGTCTCTATAACGCTGAGTGTATTCTTGCTTTCTTCTCTGTAGTGATTGAAGCTAGCTTGCCGTACTTGCTGAATTTTACTTGTGACGAACTTGTCTGCAAATATATCTCGAAACTCGAACATATCCTTTACGTATAGGCGACTGAGGTATATAGCATTGTCATGTTGCAAGATCTTACCGGTTACATCTCTTTTTGTAATGTCTAAACCTTCGAAAGAGAGTGCTATAGAGGTACTTGAGCAAAAATCTTCTTCTAACGGCGCGAACTCTTCTTTGCCAACCGTGTAAAGCGTTTGGTATTTAAAGTGGTCTTCGCGCTTTATTCTTAGCTCTTCGACAATTTTATTTATAAGCGATGATTCATTTCTAGCTTTGTCTATGTCAGAACTAGGGTCAAAAATTAGAGACACTGAAAACAACGAAAACGCGACGATAAAAAAATAAGTACTCTTGATCGCCTTTATGTACTCATCATTCATGTTTCTCTTCCCAACATTGTATGTGCTACCTAGCACGTTATTAACGCACAATAATCAACGACTAAGTCACAACAGCATCATATTGACACGGTGAACTTCTACCGTGCGACACGAGACGACATGCTCTGGTCTACATTATTTGAGTATTAATTTAACCGGTTTTTTCCAGTCTTCTTTCGGTAAACCGTTTGCTGATCGTTGCTCTCGGCAGAGCCATGCTCTCACCTCGACAGTCAGCTCTCCAGAATCCATTTTGTTGAAACGCAGCGTCATAAAATGCTCTTTTGTTCGCTCTCGCAGATATCGTAAATCAAAGAGTTTAAATTCAGTGCTTACCGACCATGGGGCGTTATAGTTGATTGCTGCTTTAGTAACGCCATTGACATCAATTGCTGGAAAGTACTTAAGACGGTTGATTTTGTCTGCCCTGGCGACGGCAACACTACTTACGCCACTTAGGTTGGACATAGGGGAAGAGACAACTTCATATAAGCGATTGGAGCGCCCCTCAAACTCTACATTACAGATTCGACCATAGTGAATATCGCCACTAAGTACCAGCACATCATGTGAGGCGTCGTGGATAGCTTTCACAACAACATTGTAGTCTTTTGAATACGAGACAAAATTACGATCGGAGTTCGAGCCTTCTTTTTCAATTATGGGTTGCGACAAAACGAGTACACCAGGCGATTTTAGTCCTTTGACCCAATGACAGATTGTCTCTATTTCGGCAGCTGGAAGAACTCGGGTTTTAGTTCGGAAGCTTCGCAAATCAGCAATGCAGAAAGACACATCGTTACCGATTTTAAAGGTTCTTACAGGTTGAACTCGCTGCACATTCACAAGGCCATCATGTGCGGTATTCTTCCAAGCCTTTTTGATCTTGGGGATTCTTAGTGCCTGAATAAATGGGTTAAAACCTTCGACAAACGGATAGTTGTTCCAATACTCGTGGTCGTCTGCTAGAAACCATGTTCCCCCATGGCAAAGTACGTTACGCAAGCCTCGCCATTGACTCGCATAATCATCAGCGACTCGATCTCTTACTTCTTTTGGGATGGGGCTTAATGAATCGAGACCAATATCAAGATAGACCTGATCACCAGCTAAAAAGGTTATATGAGGGCGCACAGGAGCTTCATCACTCGCTATTAAAGATTGGTAGCTGGTGCTGACTTGACCTCCATCGTATTCCTCGAAAAAACAGCTTCCTAGAGCCACGGTAAAACCCTGATCTATACTGTTTACCTCTTGCGGGAGTGTCCAAAAGCTACCTCGAGCTAAGAGTATTTCGTCAAGATTACCTGTGGCAGTATTACGTAAGTGCTCGACGACCTTTATCCAGTATCGTTGCCCAGACTCTAGTTTCTTAACGTCCTTTGTTTTGTAGAATCGCTGACTTGTGATGTCCTTGAACGGACGTTCCCAATCGGATTTTTTAATGGTGAGGGTTTTGACTTTCGTATCATCATTCTTGGTAATAATGATACTGACTTTATCTGGTTTTCGGAGATTATGGTAAAGAGTACCAAACCATAGAGTCGCGCTCGTGTTCGTAACTTCGTGTATGACAAGACTCCATTTATTTGCCGTCAGAGATAACCATTTATCATCCATAATGCCTCCATTTTAAGCGTATAGACTTAAAGGTTTGAAGACAGCAATATTAAGGTCGCTAAACCTATTCAACGAAACCTGTTTGTTAAAGTGGGCTGCGCCAAAGCATTGTTTGGCGGCGAAAACTCTAACAGCTTAGTAGTAAATCGAGGTAGTTCAAAAGAATATTCTACCTTTCCCATAATTGATGCGCTGCACGGTTATGTTATTCTCAGTTTCAAGCAGGGTTAGTATCGTTAATAAACCTAATGTCTTACGTCTAGTCGGACTTTAGAACTCGCTTCATTGCTTCTTCGTTCGTTGCTTATTCCTTTGAACCGTGCACAGACAGAACCTGATTTACAAAGGTGAAATACACCCATCGCGCCCTTGTAAATCAGAGTCTTCATGCCAGTAAGTCGGACAGTTAGATTGTAGTGGATGACTTAGTTTTACCACTTGACTAGAGCTTTGCAATACAATAAGTACTCTGTAAAATGCTAGATTAGCAAAATGTCTGAAATAAAATTGTCCAAAAACTCATTAATCAATAACCCCAATCAATTAGGCAAAAATTCATGGATGAATTTTTAGGTTTTCCGCGTCGGGAACGCGTAAAACCGTGCCGGACAACATCAGAGTACAAAAGGCATTTCTGGTTACTCTTTGTGCCAGCAAACAGTGACTGGTGCGCCATCGCAGATGAAAAAGAAATCGAAGAAGTGTTGGCGCATCATAAAACAACCTCACAAAAAATCACTCGCCATCACAGATGGCAAAGAAATCGAAGAAGCGTTAGCGCATCATAAAACAACTTCAAAACAGCACTCCGCTATCGCAGATAGCAAAAAGCTCGCAAAACCACCAAAAATAAAGATCAAAAAAGCGCCCCGGTGGGGCGCTAAACATCAAAAAATGATGCGAGGGGGAAGCGATTATGCGGTCGCTTGTTTACCGATTTTAAGGCCGTTACGCATCGCAAGGGCAAGTGTCACGACAAACGAAACGACAAACGCGATAAGCATACCAATCACGTAGTAGCTGATCTTATCTGGCACGATAGAGATGATGCCTGGTAGACCTGCTGCGCCAAGGGCTTGCGCTTTGACGTTAAACAGCGTGATAAAGGCGCTTGCAACCGCAGAGCCGATGATGGCGGCAATAAACGGGTAACGCAGTTTCAAGTTCACGCCGAACATGGCAGGTTCAGTGATACCAAGTAGGGCAGTGATACCCGATGGCAATGCGATACCTTTAAGTTTGACGTCTTTGGTGGTAAACGCGACGGCGAGTGCTGCTGCGCCTTGCGCGACGTTAGACATGGCCGCGATTGGGAAGATAAACGTGCCGCCAGTGGTTGTGATATCGGCCAGAAGCTGAGTTTCAATGGCGATAAAGCTGTGGTGCATGCCAGTGATAACAAACGGTGCGTAGATAAAGCCAAACAGTGCGCCGCCGATAAAGCCTGCTGAGTCGTACAGCCAGTTTAGGCCATCACCGAGTAGGAAGCCGATATCGCGCGTCGCTGGGCCAACCAAAGTAAAGGTGAGGAAACCGGTGATGAAGATCGCTAGCATCGGGGTAAGCAGGTTATCCAGTACCGCAGGGACGATTCTACGCAGGCCATTTTCCACTTTGGCAAGAATGAACGCGCTGACCAAAACCGGCAGTACCGAGCCTTGATAGCCGACTTTTTCAATCTCAAAGCCGAAAATATTCCACGTTGGTACCGTGCCTTGTACGCTGGCGCTACCAAAGCCCCAGCCGTTAAGAAGATCAGGGTGGACCATCAACATACCAAGCGCTGCGCCCAAAAATGGGTTGCCGCCAAATTTCTTACTGGCGGAAAACGCCAGCAGTACAGGCAAATAGACAAAAGGTGCGTTGGCAAAGGTGTTGATCATGCTGGCAAGGTCAGCAAGGCCTGGGTTGGCTTCAATCAGCGATTGACCGTCGATAAACAAACCCTTAGCGGTGAGGACGTTAAATAGCCCCATCAGCAGACCGCCGGCGACGATAGCAGGAATGATCGGTACGAAAATATCCGACAGACCTTTCACCGCGCGTTGAACGATATTTTGTTTGTTGGCACCCGCTTGAGCGACATCGTTAGTCGACATTTCGCCCATGCCGGTCAGCTTGACCATTTCGGCATGCACTTTATTGACTACGCTAGAACCAAAAATAATTTGGTATTGGCCGGCAACTTGGAATTGACCTTTCACGCCATCAAGATTTTCGATCGCTTCTTGGTCGATAAGCGTATCGTCTTTGACGACAAGACGAAGACGAGTGGCACAGTGGGCGAGAGCTTGTAGATTATCTCTACCGCCTAGTAGCTCGAGCAGCTGTTTTGCAATTATTGGATAATTCATTCCATACCCCGTTTGGTGTTCGGCATTATAGTTGTTGTCTTAAATTGATTGCCTTTGGGAACGTTTGCAATTCCGAATTCTAGTCATTTCTCATTTTCGGTCAAAACATATTGCAAAGTTATGTGACGAGGATCTGCTGACATTTTGTAAATCTCTGTCGAAACAGTAGCTTTTCTTTACCAATTTGATAATTTCCTAGCGGTACGAACAAGTAAGATACTAATTGAGAGCGAACCATGGCAAGTCTACATGATGTAGCAAGATTGGCAGGTGTTTCCAAATCGACGGTTTCCCGAGTGGTAAACAACGAATATGGCGTCAAAGAGGCGACCAAGATCAAAGTGATGAAAGCGGTTGAAGAGTGCGGTTACGTGGTCAATCAGGTTGCAAAAGATCTGAAATCACAAAAGACCAATTTGGTCGGCGTGATTGTTCCTCGTGTCTCTTCTTATGCTACTGCGCTGGGTGTTGACGGTTTGACGGCGGTGTTTGAGCAAGCTGGCAAACATGTGCTTCTCGCCAATACCAAGCAGAGTAGCCAAAAAGAGATTGAGTTCATTCAGCTGTTTAACCAAAAACGGGTCGAAGGGATCATCTTTTACGCCACCCACATTGATGACGATTTGATAGCGGCGATCAAGCGCTCGCAAGCGCCAGTGGTGTTGGTGGGGCAAGATGGCTCATTGTTTAACATTCCCAGCGTCGTCCATGATGATGTGCGCGTGGGTTATGAAGCGGGTAATCGTCTGTTGGCTGAGGGCTGTCAAAACATCGGCTTTATTGGTGTCGAAGCCTCGGATTTGTCGGTCGACAAACTGCGCTCAGATGGTCTGATTCAAGCGCTAGACGCCAAAAGCTCACCGCTGCTGTTTCACAGTCACGGCAAATTTTCCATTGAGTCCGGTTATCAGCAAATGAAAGCGCTGTATCAGCAATATCCGCAAGTGGACGGCGTATTTTGCGCTACCGACCGGATTGCCATCGGCGCGATTCAAGCTCTTAAAGAGCTTGGCGTTGCCATCGGCGAGCAGGTGAAAGTGCTCGGCGTGGGTAACGATGAACTGGCGTCTGTGGTGTCACCAAGCTTATCCACTTTTAACTATGCCTTTGATAAAGCAGGGGAAAGTAGTGCAAAATTGCTGCTAAACCTAATTAGCGGCGAGCCACAACTGATGAGCAAAGTGGTGCTGACATTCCAAAACGTGACGCGTGAGACCTGCTAGCCAGTCGCTAATCACTTAAGCCACTGCATTCAATTTTAATCATGAGCTCTGTCTTAACGGCGTATCGCACACTCGATACGCCGTTTTTATATGCATGCAGTTTTAATCTCCAGCTCTCATTTCAACCTCAATTCGTGAGCCAATTAAAAATATTGCAACTATTTTTGGTAACGTTCCCGAAAATGGATTTATAGTTGCTCGCAACGGGAATCGGAAACAGGTGAACCACCTGTTTCTGCCGAGTCGAAGTTAAGTGGTTGATGTCTGTTCCACCATTTAACCGTCCACATTGATGCCTTATTTCGGGAACGTTTGCCCAATTTCGAAATAACAAAAAACCATGAATGTGGAGTAATAATAATGAAAAAAACAACCCTATGTCTTGCTTGTACCGCTGCACTTGCTTTGCCACAAATGAGCTTTGCGAATGCCTCGACCAGTGACCTTGAAGCGCGAATTGCCGAACTTGAAGCGCGTCTATCACAAACGGAACAAGTGGCCAAACAAGCCGAGCAAAACGCATCCAGCTTTGAGTTTCATGGCTATGCGCGCTCTGGTCTGCTGGTTGGAGATAGTCTAAACGGCGCGACCGGAACAGGCCCTTACATGACGGCGGCCGGCGATCTTGGCGCACCGGTTGGACGTCTTGGTCTGGAAGATGACCACTATATGGAAGCCAACTTGATTCACAATCGCGTTGCTGAAGACGGTTCTAAGGCGTACTACCGAATCATGCTGGCCGACAGCGTAGAAACCAACAACGAGTGGACCGCGACCGATAGCCAATTAAACGTGCGTCAGCTTTATACTGAACTGTCTGATCTGAGCTGGTTTAGCGGTGCGTTTGAACACGCCAGCATTTGGGCGGGTAAACGCTTTGACCGCGACAATTTCGATATTCACTTTTTTGACTCAGATATCGTGTTCCTTGCCGGAACCGGGGCAGGGCTGTACGACGTGCAACTGAGTGACAACTGGAAAGCCAACTTCTCGCTTTACGGTCGTGACTTTGGGGAAATCGATAGCTCAAGCACCGATGTCGAAAACTACATCGCCACGGTCAACAACCACTTTGGCAATTGGCAGTTGATGTTAAGCGGCATGAAAGCCAAAGATAACTCAGACCAAGATGTCACCACAGACTCACCAACCAAGCGTGCTGAAAATGGTGTGCATGGTTTGCTGGCTTACCACGCAGGCAGCTTCTATGGCGCTGCGGACGGGTTTTCAAAATCGGGTGTGTTAGTGGGCTCTGGCCTGGGTGCAAACCTGAAAGGGATTGGTTCAAACGCCGATTTAAATGACGATGCCAAAGCGGTACGTGTATTTAGCTACGGGGTGACCAAGTTTGCCGACAACTGGCGCATTGCTCCAGCGGTGATGGCGGAATACAGCCAAGATCGCATCAAAGACAACGACGAATTCTTGTGGGCGTCGGCGAATGTGCGTCTTGCGCAAGAGTTTAACCCGAACTTTGAAATGGTTTACGAAGGTTCTTACCAATATATGGATCTCGATAACAGTGTCGATAGTGCCAAAGGTTCATTCTATAAGGTCACGCTTGCACCAACGGTGAAACTTGCCACTTCTGCGGGTTTCTTTGACCGCCCAGAGCTGCGTTTTGCTGTGAGCTATGTTGACTGGAGCAGCGATTTAGACAACTACGCTGTGAGTTTGGCATCGGATGCGTCCACCATGGGTAACGGCGGTGAAACCGTGTTTGCACTGCAAATGGAAACTTGGTTCTAACGGACTTGCCACTCAGCCGGCGTTTACGTCGGCTGAATCATTTTAGTTTGATTATGGCTGTGATTGGCGAGGTTAATTCACCCATCACAGCATTTTTACTTGTTGGCAAAAGCGTGATCGGTTATTTTTGCAAACGTTCCCATTAAGAATTTCTTTGAACAATAGGTTATTGAGATGTCAATTCAGCAAATATTTTCCCTTTGCGGCGGTGTGCAAAATATCGCCCGAGTGCTTCTTCCTGATGACAAACTCATTATCGAAGTAAAACACGATGTTGAGGAGCCAAACGCGCCCGAATTTATCAAAACCATCGAAGTGCAGGGCGAGACGCAATTGGTCTTTCGCCGCCCAGCGGATTTGACCTTTGATGAAGCATTAGCACTTGATCAGACGTTGGCGGCGCTGCAAAAGCATCGCGCTAAAGCGTATCAAACGCCGATTGAGAGTGAGTGGCGTCCGAGCTGGCATATTTCGCCGCCGATTGGTCTTCTTAACGACCCTAACGGGTTTATCTATCACAATGGTCAGTATCACCTGTTTTATCAGTGGTATCCGTACGGTTGTGAACACAAAGACAAACACTGGGTGCTGCTGACCAGCGACGACTTGGTGAATTGGACGTGGCAGCGCGTGGCGCTGACGCCATCTGCGTGGTTTGACAGCCACGGAGTGTTCTCCGGCCACAGCGTCAGCCAAGGCGACACCTTATACACCTTTTATACTGGCAATACGCGAATTGGCCCGCAGCGCGATAGGCACACCACGCAATGTGTTGCGATCGCAAAAGGCGATGGCGAACTGGTTAAGCAAGGGCCAATTATTGAAGGTTTGCCACCGGGTGTGACTGAACATATTCGTGACCCGAAAGTGTTTAAACGCGGCGAACTATGGTGGATGGTGCTTGGCGCGCAAACCACTGAGCTGCAAGGACGCCTTGCGGTGTATACCTCACGCGATCTCAAACACTGGGATTATCAAGGGCTGTTTGGTCAAGAGTTGGGTGACTTCGGCTATATGTGGGAATGCCCAGATATGTTTGAGCTCGGCGGTCAAGACTTTGCGATGTTCTGCCCACAAGGCATTGAATTTGAGAGTCCTTATCACACCATTGGTCATCATAATGGTTTGGCGAAAGCGCAGTTTGGTGATGAAATTACGCTGGAGCTTAGCGATTTTCAAGCACTTGACTACGGCTTTGATTTCTACGCGCCGCAAACCATGCAAGCGCCAGACGGTCGCCGCATTTTATGCGCTTGGATGGGGCTGCCTGACGAAGTCGATCAGCCGTCAAGTGATGAAGGTTGGGCGCATCAGCTGACCTGTTTTCGTCAGCTGGATTATCGAGATGGCGTGGTGCGCCAATACCCGATTCGTGAGCTTGAAAGCTTGATCGAGACTCAGCAAAGCGTGGTCTTAACTGAAGCACTGCACGATGTTGGAGTGCAAAGTTTTGATCTCAGCTTAACGCTGGAGTGGGGACAAAGCCTCAACTTGTTTGAAGGGGATGGCCATCAATTGGTGATCAAAGCGAATGCTGAGACGCATCAGCTGATACTCGATCGCAGCGAAACACTCAATCGTGCGGCGGATGTGATTCGCGAAGTCGATATCGACACCGATTTGATTGAACTGCGTATTCTGGCCGACACCTCCTCGGTGGAGATTTTCATCAATCAAGGCCAATACGTGATGACCTCGCGAGTGTTTACTTCAAAGCAGTCTACCTGTATGTCGGTACTCGGCGGCGATGTTAATGCATGCCTGAAAACTCTCAAAGCGCCAAAAGCGCCGTTTGCGAATGAAGCCACCGCCTAGCCAAGCAATGATTGAATAAGCGATAATTCATCGCGCCTAAACCCAAAAGCCCAAGCAAATGCTTGGGCTTTTTTAATCAGCAAATCAAGGCTCTCAGCGCGTATTTTTACATCGCATTCTCAAAGCGTATCGACGCGGCTAAAGAAACGTCAGTAATTGGTTTTGGGTCGGTAGCGCCGTCATGGCGCCTTTTTTGGTGGTCGCCAATGCGCCGCAGGCGTTGGCCATTTTGACTGCAAGGAAAATCGTATCGCGATCGGCCCATAGGTTTTGCGCCGCCAGTTTAGCTAGCAATCCGCCAACAAAGGCATCGCCAGCGCCGGTGGTATCGACCGGTTTAATTGGCTCGACCGTCACTAATGTTTGCTGCTGCTCAAACACAATGATTGATCCTTTCGCCCCTTGGGTGATCAGCACCAAAGTATTGTTAAACGCTTCAAGTGCGGCAATGCCTTGCTCAAGCGAGTCGGTTTGCGTGAGATAGAGCAGTTCATCGTCTGAGAACTTCACCACATCAGCAAGGGCAATGGCTTCGCGCACCACATCAAGGAGTTCACTTGGGTTGCTCCACACTTCCTCGCGCAGGTTCGGATCAAAACTGACGTAGCCGCCCGCTTTCTTTATATCACGCATGGCTTGGAAAGTGCTGCTGCGGCTTGGCTCATTGGCCAGTGCAATGGAACAAACGTGCAGCCATTCATGGGGCTTAAACGCCGGAATATCCGTTGGCAGCAGAAATTGGTCGGCGCTTGGTTTGACCATAAAGGTAAAACTGCGCTCGCCGCCTGCATCCAAATCGACCACCACAGTTGAGGTGCGCTGGGTATCATCAAGGCGCATAAACTCGGTATTGACCTGTTCATGTTCTAACGTGGTTTTCATAAAACGACCCATAGGGTCTTGACCGACACGGCCAAAAAACGCCGCATCACCGTTTAAGCGCGCAATGGCGACTGCGACATTAGCTGGAGCGCCGCCTGGGCATTTTAAGTAGGTATTTTCAGTATCAGGAATAAGGTCGACAACGGCGTCGCCGGTGACCCAAACTCGGTTGGTCATGGTGTTATTTACCGTGGTTATGCAAACTGGGGTAATGATTGCTGAACCGTTTTAGCAATGCAATAAAAACGCTGAAAAAGCGCCTCAGAATGTGATCCTAATCTGGCTCGAAAATGAGCTTGTGCGGTGAAATTTTGGTCGTCAAAAAATATCAATAAATTCATATAGATAAATCTCTAAATTCACTGCCAATTTGTTCAAATCTTACGCTTGGTTTTTGATTTAGGGAACGATACCAGTTTGGCGGCATGTTCGCGCTCAATCCCGCGAGTTTTAATGCAGATAATTCTGCCTCGCAAATCACCACCAAATGCAGAAACTGGTCAAGTAGCGATTGCACATCCTCAAGTGACAAAGCGCCTTCGCGCGCCTTTGATTTGAGTAGCCCAATCACTGAGGAATAGGGCACCAAAGGTTCCAGTTGACCGCGTTCTCCACTCGCGATTAAACGCTGGGATTTCGGCGCATGGGCGCGGGCTATCTGCCAATCGGGTTTATTTTGGCTGGTCAGGTAATGCTCGCGATAACAGACGTAAGGAAGAAAAAAACGTTCGATGTGCTGCCAGCGCTCGGCTTGGATTTCCAGATAGATGTGCTGCAGTTCAACAAGATGATCGGTCATGGCGCAAGGGGAAGTGGCTTTTAAAACGGCGAGTATAGCATATTTAGCGCCTTGAAAATCAGCGATTGGCGCTGGCGCTATCATGGTGTAAAGTGTTTGATAATCATCATGTTACAAGGAGAGGAATGTGGTTGTCGGACCTAACGCATTAATCGTCGAGGGCGGGGCGATGCGCAGTATTGTTTCGTGTGGCGTGCTGGATCAATTCCTCGCGCAGCAATTCTCACCTTTTGATAGTTTCTGGGGCGTCTCGGCTGGCGCGAATAATTTAGTCGCTTACTTGGCGAACATGCCGAGGCGTAACCTCAAAGTGTATCTCGACTACAGTTGCCGTAAAAACTTCATCAAACCCGGGCGCTTTATTCGCGGCGGCGATTTGATGGATCTGGATTGGATGTGGGAAATTTCACTGCGCGAACTTGGCCTTGATAAACAGACGTTGAACGCGGAAAAACGCCCTTTGTTTATTACGGTGACGCGCCAAAGTGACGGTCAGGCGGCGTATTTATCCCCGTCTGCAGATCAGGTTGCCGAAGCGATGAAAGCTAGCAGCGCATTGCCGATTTTATACCGCCGCGGCGTTGAACTCGATGGTACGCGCTATGTGGATGGCGGCGTGGCCGATTCGATTCCTCTGCAAGCGGCGATCGATGCGGGGGCTAAAAACATCATGATTTTGCGCAGCCGCCCTGAGTCTTATCGCAAGCCAGCCCCTAAGTGGCGCGGCTTAACCAGGCGTTTATTACGCGAGACGCCAGGGCTTATCGAGCCGATGCTAACGCGCCATCTGCGCTACAATCAAACTCTTGATTTGATTGCTTCGCCGCCGCAAGGGGTGAAAGTGTTGCAGTTTTGCCCGCCAGAAGATTTTAAACTTAAGCGTTTAAGTCGAGAAGTGGAACCGCTTGAGCAGGCGTATCAGCTAGGAATGGATCTCGGCCAGCGTGCCATCGACGTTTGGCAGCAGCAAATCGAGGCTGATTCAAAGGCTTAAGCGAATTCTCAAGCTTAAGCGAATTCTCAAGCTTAAGCCAAAGCAAAGATTTGACATTGCCACCATCAGCCATCAACGCGCGTCGGTATAATTGACCCATCATCAATAAGTTATGAGGGATTATTATGCTCAATGCGTTAGTGGTGGTGGCCACCCTAGAGGCCAAACCCGGGCAACTTGAATTGGTCAAAGCCGAGGCTCAACAGCTGATCGACCTGACTCGAATCGAGCCCGGTTGTGTTGAATATGTGCTGCACCAAGATAACGAAAACCCCTTAGTGCTGGTGTTTATCGAGCGCTGGGAAAGCAAAGCCGCACTTGAATCACACATTGCTTCAGAACATTTTCAAGCCTTTTCCGCGGCCACCAAGCAAGCGGTCGCCTCACTGAAGATCAATCAATTAACCATGATTGGCTAAGCGCTCGGCTGCTTGTCGAGTTGCATCAGCAGTTGATAAAAGAGCTCGGCTGCCTTAACGCCATCATGTTGCACATAGGCTTGAGTGATGGCGCCTTCTTTGAGTAGACAGATTGCATCCAGTAACCACGCTGGTTGATCCGCCAGATATTGACCAATTAGCTGACGTACTTGCTGTTTGTGCACCAGAGTGCATAATTGATGCGGCAGGAATTGCTGCTTGATACGCATCGCGATTGGCTAGGAGGCCGTATGGCGAAAATCTATTTTATCTGCGGCTTTATCGGCAGTGGCAAAACGACCTACTCAAAACAGTTGGCAACGCTTAGCCAAGGCTATCGATATAATCTCGATGAGTGGATGATTCCGCTGTATGGCGAACATATGGAACGCGCCGTGTTTGATGCGCGCATCGAGTTGCTCACCGAGCTATTTAAACGTCAGGCTTTGGCGCTTCTCGAACTTGGCGTGCCAGTGATTTTCGATTTTGGTTTTTGGCGCCACGCCGATCGTCAGTCGATTCGACACTGGGCGATATCGCAGCAACTTGAGTTCCAATTTGTCTATCTCGACAGCGATTATGCCCTGTGCTGCGAACGTGCCCAGCAGCGTAACCAAACAATTAAGCAAGGGCCGCAGCAGGATGCGTTTGAAATGACGCCTGAAATGCTGGCACTGTTTTGGTCTCAATTTGAAGCTCCAAATGAGGCAGAGCGCCAGCGAATGCTCTGCATCGTACCAAACAGCGCACACTTTATGTGCGATGGAGAATAGAATAAAAAAGCCAGCGAATGGCTGGCTTTAGAGAGGTTATTCTAGTTTATCCAAATAGGCTTTAAGCACGGTAAGGACACCGCTTTCTCGGTTACTTGGGGCGCGAAAACGGGCGAATTTCTTCACCCCTTCGTGGGCATTTTCGACCGCGTAAGAGTGATAGCTGGCCTCAAGCATTTCCACATCATTGAAATAATCGCCAAAACTCATGGTTTGCTCGTAGCTAAAGCCAAGACGTGATTGTAGCTGTTTGATTGCCGCGCCTTTCGATGCATCGGCATGCATCACATCAAGCCAAATTTTTGCGCTCACCACCACTTTTTGGCGCTCGCCAAACTTGGCATTAATGCTTGGGTAGACGTTATCTTCGGTGCCGTTGAAGTTACATAGCGCCACTTTAACGAATTCATCCTCGACCGCCAGCAGATCCGCCACACGTTCGCAGCGATGATAGTAGTGCTGGACCTCTGCGACCGCTTGTGGATCGTTGGTTTCGATATAGGCTGATTGCTTGCCGCACAGCACAATGTGGGTGTTTTCGATTTGGCGCGCGGCGGTAATGATTTCGACCACGTCTTGTTTGTCTAACGTACAGCTATAAAGCTCTTTACCTTGATGCATCACAAACGTGCCATTTTCAGCCACAAACATCATGCGGTCTTGAATTGAGGCGAAGGTATCGAGCAGGCTGTAATATTGGCGTCCTGAGGCGGCGGCGAAGATAATGCCGTGCTGTTCTAATCTTGGAAAAATTTCGAAAAATTCTGGGTCGAGCTGGCCGTGTTCATTGAGTAGGGTGCCGTCCATATCGGCGGCGATGAATTTAACGTTTTTATCTGACATGTAGGTACTCGTTTCTCTTTGACGGGAAAACAGCTTGAGCCGCTTACGGGTGAATCAACCTAGAGTATGCGCTGGCAAAGATAAGCGGTGCAAGCGTTTCGTATTAAAGCGGTTAGATTGAGGCAAATTCTGACTTTCGTGCCAGTGTGACTTTGCTTTTAGGCCTGACAGTGTACGCCGAGTAAAGCGGTTTATCGGGTTTTCTTTAGCGCATAAAAAAGCGCTCTCTTAGGAGCGCTTTGAGCAAAGCGTGAGCATTACGCCTCGGAGGCGAGTTTCGCACTAGGCTGTGCTTGACGTTTTGACCAGAAGCCAGCCAAAAGGGAGCCGCTGATGTTGTGCCAAACCGAGAAAATGGTGCCAGCAATCGCTGCGGTTGGGGCAAAAAACTTCATCGCCAGTGCGGTGGCAAGGCCAGAGTTTTGTAAGCCCACTTCAAAGGCGATAGTGCGGCAGGTTTTTTCTTCAAAACCGAGCTTTTTGCTGATCAAATAACCGGCGCCAAGGCCAATTGAGTTGTGCAGCACCACGGCAACGGCAACCATAGGGCCAACTTCAACTAATTTGCCCGCATTGAGTGCCACCACAATGGCGATGATAGTGATGATCGCCAGCATCGAAATCAAAGGCAGAACGGCTTCCACCTTTGCGATCTGCTTATGCAGTAAACTATTGAGCACAATGCCGATTAATACCGGTACCAGCACCACTTTAACCAAGCTTAGGATCATGCTTGCGACCGGAATGTCGACGGCTTTGCCTGCCAACAGCTCGACCAAAAACGGCGTAAAAATGACGCTCAGCAAGGTGCTGATTGCCGTCATGGTTATAGAGAGCGCCACATCGCCCTTGGCTAAAAAGCACATCACGTTGCTGCTGGTACCGCCGGCCACACAGCCGACCAACACCAAGCCCACGGTTAAATCTGGATCAAAACCGAGCACGCTGGCGATGGCTAGTGCTACCAGTGGCATAACCGTAAATTGCAGCACCACGCCTGTCGAGACCGCTTTAGCATTGGTCAGCACGTTGGCAAAATCTTGTGGTCTGAGGGTTAAGCCCATGGCTAACATGATGATTGTCAGCAGTGGCACGATGGAGGTTTTTAAGCCGCTAAACAGCTCGGGTTGAAAGAAGGCGATGGCAGACAGCGCCACCGCCCAAACTGGGAACAGCTGGGTGATTTTATTGAGCATTCTCGTATCCATGTTGTGTTTGTTGTGATTATTTTTATATCAAACACATACTATGGATAAATGAATAAAAATGCACCCCGCAATTTGCAGCTTCAGGTATTATTCAAGGATTAAGCTTCTTGGGTTAACACTTAATGAAACATCACCAGCACAGCAGCGATGCCCACTAAACACAGCGCGAACATGTCTTTACGGCGCGCCTTTTCTTTCAGCCACAGCGCCGAAATCAGCATCATAAAGAAGATCTCAACTTGGCCGAGGGTTTTCACGTACGGCACGCTTTGCAGTGACATGGCGCTAAACCAGCCCAGTGAGCCCAAAAAACTCATCAAACTGGTCAGCATGACCCGTTTGCGATGAACAAACATCGCGCTGAGCGTGGCGCGATCGCGCATCAGCAAGTAGCCAGTGAGCAGCAAGGTTTGCAGAGTAATCACGCTAAACAGCACCCAAGCCGCGCTGTGTGGAAACGGCAGGTGCAGGCTCAAGCTGGCTTCGCGTACCCACAGCGAGGTGAGGGCAAAAGCGCTTGAGCAGGCAAGGCCAATCATCACAGTCTTAAGTGACAACTGGTTCAGTTTGCCTGGCGAGCTTAAAATCACCACCGCGACGCCGCCAATAAATACCCCAAGCCAGCCCCAAGAAGTCAGCGTGGTGCCAAAAAATAGCACGCCAAGCAACGCGGCAACTGGCGCTTCACACTTGGCTAGCCCTGCGCCAATGGCGAAATTTTTCTGTTTAAACAACACCACCATCAAACCGGTGGCGATGATCTGCATCACCGCGGCGCCAACCACAAAGCCGATCGACTGAGTGGTGAGCTCGGGCAGCGGCGCTTCATCCACTTGATACAGCACCAACAAATAAATCAGCGCCAGCGGACTGGCGCATAAGAAACGTGACAATGTCACGCCGATGATATTTAATTGTTTACTTAAAGTACTTTGCAGTGCATTACGCCACGCCTGGCAGAAGGCGGCAAAGAGGGTAAATAAAATCCAAACCATACAAAACTCATTAATGATAATTAAAATAATCGAGCGATAGCCCCAAGGCCGGCTCACGAACAGCAGGTGGGCGCCGCAATTCACCTTCTGATGTGGTCATTTCCCCTAAGGTTCACTTGGTAAAGTGACTACCCTTAAGTTTGATTGCGTCAAGGGTAGAAGAACACAAAGGGGAAAGCCGCTAGACGGGCAAGCTATACATCAGTAAGCACTACATCAGTAAGCACTACACCAGGTGAAGTTGCGGCTTGCGCAGTCGAAATTTACCGCTGAGCTGTTTGAGAAATTCGTCGCTTAGCAGTGGATGGGGCTTAGCGCCCACCGCGAGGACCACATCGACCGCAGGCAGCGGCGGCATATTCTCAACAATGCGCAGGTCAGGGCTGACGCTGAGTTTGCCCATTGCGCCAATCGCCAAACCTTGGCGTACAATCGCGCGCTGCGCAGAGGCGGTGTTGCAGCAGGCCAGAAGTTGGTAGTCGACGCCGCGTTTGGTGAGTGAATCAATCGCCGCAGCGTGGTATTTACAATCAAATTGAAACAATGCCAGCGGCAGCGGTTGATGGAAATTCATCTGATAATCTGGCGCGGCGATCCACACCCCTTGATCCGCCGTTAGCCAATAGCCTTCTTCACTATTTGGTGAGCGAGTTAAAATCGCGCCATCAAGCTCACCGCTATCTAACTTTTGCCTTAGCGAGACACTGGGTTCGCTGTAGATTTGAATCGAGCACATCGGCGCGGCGCACTTTAACGCGGCAATCACTACCGGCAATACCGCATCGTTATAATCTTCTGGGCAACCGAGTCGCAGCGGTGTTTTGGCTTGGAATTTCTGCATCTGACTAAGGGCGCTGTCGTGAAAGCTGACCAAATTTTTGGCGTGCGAGCGCAAGCGAATGCCAGCTTCACTGAGCATTAAATTGCGGCCATCTTTCTCAAACAGTGGCGCACCAATTTCGTCTTCCAATTTACGCATTTGGGCGCTAAACGCCGATTGAGTGCGATTGATCTGTTTTGCTGCGCGCGTAAAACTTCCGGTTTCAACAAAGGCGAGAAAACTGCGTAGCGCTTCGATATCCATAACTCAGCTCAACATAAGCGGTGGGTAGGGTTCCAAGCTAGCGTTTTGAAGCAGATAAAACAAGCCCTTATCAGCAAAAGCTAGGATATTTCCCCATCGGTCGATGGGCTCATCGGTGTGGTCACCATCCATCGTAAATATTGATAATTGCTATCAAAACTATCTGTTAGTCGCGGCGCATCGATACCGCTATGCTCACTACTCAAGGTATGAGAAGCATAAGGAAACGCAGATGAAACTGTATATCGGTAACCAGAATTATTCGACTTGGTCGTTACGTGCTTGGTTGATCTTTGCCCAGTGTGAGCTTGATGTCGAGATTGAAAAATTGGCGCTGTTTAGTGAGGAATTTTACGCCACGCTGAAAGATAAAAACCCGGCGGCGAAAGTACCTGCACTGATTGATGGCGACATCGCGGTGTGGGATTCATTAGCGATTTTAGAATACGTCAATGAAGTGGTGCTCGATGGTAAAGCGTGGCCTGAGTCTGTGGCCGAACGCGCCAAAGCACGCGCGCTGGCGTGTGAAATGCATTCGGGCTTTTTCGCCTTGCGCGGTGAAATGCCGATGAACTGCCGCGCTAAACGCCGGGTTAATTTGAGCGAGCAAGCGCTGAAAGAGATCGAACGGGTTGATGCGATGTGGAGTGAGCAAATGGCCGCGTACCCAGAGCAATTTCTGTTTGGAGAATGGTCAATAGCCGATGCCATGTACGCACCGCTCGCACTGCGCTTTGAAACCTATCAAATTACACTTTCGCCACTGGCGCAGAGCTATCAGCAAAAAGTGCTCAATAGCCCGGCCATGCAGCGTTGGCTTGATGAAGCGAGCCTTGAAACGGATATCGTCGATGAAGACGAAGCCGGTGAGCCAGTTTAAATGCCGATGTAAGCAAGTACCGATGTAAGTCAATAGATGCCGAAATCGTGATTAAAAGCGCTCGTGTCAGAGCGCTGTTTTATGCCGTGCGTTTCTTTGTGTACAGGCCCGAGGGTAAAAAAACATCAACAAAACCATGCTTAAACTAATTGTTTTATCAGTAATTTGAATGTTATTCGCGCAATCAATTCCTTTTTTCCTTTCCCTGACATTTTCATAACAATACTGAACGGTACTGTACATAACCTATTGTGAACTTTCGCACCAATTAAGGCTAAGTAGTTAGGTTACTTGGTGTGTGTCAATGATAAACAAAGGAAGGATCGATTATGACACGTTCGTTGCAAATTAATGCGGCCTTACTGGTGTTCACCAGCCTGGTTTCGACCGCCAGTTGGGCCGACTCATCTTCTCAATCGACTGAGCAAGTCAGAAAGCTCAAACAGCAATATGAGGAAAACAAAGAAAATATTACCCACGCTGGAGATTATAAATCTTCCTCTTCGACCACCGACATGCCTGTGCTGTTTAGCGCTGATGTAAAAAAAGATGATGCCGTAGCCGCGGCGCAGCAAACCAATTAGTCGTTCGTCGAATATAATAAGGAAGACAGAAATGTCGAAAAATAAAACAGCTTTAGCAGTGATAGCATTGGCGAGCGCAGGAACTTCTGGCGTTGCTCATGCGTACTACAACGATATGTCATGGACCGATGTCGAAGCGCGCGTCAGCGCTATCTTCGATAACATGACTCAATCTGAAAAAATTGCCTTCATCCGTGTTGATGATGGCCACATGATTCCAAGTTCATCGCGTTTTGGTATCGAAGGTACCGTGGCGTATGACTCCTCGCTTGCTGTGCATGTTGATGGTGGTAACTTCGGCGCTGGTTATCCTTCACAAACCGCACTCGCCGCTACGTGGAACCTAAATCGCGCCAAAGAAGTCGGCAGTGCCTTGGGGTATGAAACACGCATCGCTGGTGGCGAGCAGATGTTATCGCCAGTGGCGAATTTGTACCGCACGCCATTTAATGGCCGTGCCGCAGAGTCGATTTGTGGTGAAGACCCATTTTTGTGCGCGGTGATGGCGCCTGCAATCACCAACGGTATTCAAAGCCAAGGGGTACAAGCCAGTGCCAAACACTTAATCGCCAACGAGCAAGAAGCGGATCGCCATAATCTTAATGTGATTGTTGATGAAAGACCGCTACGTGAGCTGTATTTAACGCCGTTTGAATCGTTGGTGAAAAACGCCGATATCGCCAGTCTAATGTGTGGTTTTAACCAGATTAACGGCGAATATGCGTGTGAAAATCACCACATCATTACCGACATCGTTAAAGGGGAATGGGGCTATCAAGGCTTTGTATTATCTGACTTTAACTCGATAACGGATGGCGTAAAAGGTGCATGGGCTGGAACAGATTTGGATATGCCATCTGGGCTTAAATTTACCGAATCGACCCTGACTCCGGCGCTGGAAGCGGGCACGTTGACACAAAACGTCATTGACGACAAAGTGCAGCGCAACCTGCGCGCATTGGTGCGTTATGGTTTTGATGAACGCACTTTTGACGCGCAATCGCTGGAAAATACCGACAAAGGTTTAAGCGCATCGCTTGATACCGCCCGTGAAGGTATCGTTCTGCTTAAAAATGATAACGATTTATTGCCTCTGAGCAAAAGTTCGACCATCGCGGTGGTGGGCGATTTTGCCCAGCACGCGCCTAGCTCACCGTTTGGCACCGCTTATTCGGTGGCTGAATCGGATTACGTCAGCGAGCTCAATGGCTTACAGGCGCTCAATACCAGCTCAAGCAATGTGGTGTTTTTATCGGGCATGTCGTTAACCCCAAGCACAAGCAAGTGGTACCTGCCAAGTTGCACCGAAGCCCGTGACGACTGTGATGTGGGTGTTGAAGCGGAGTTTTTTAGTAACACCGATTTAGACGGCGAAGCCGATGTGAGTCGCACCGCTCCGGTGGTCAATTTCGATTGGACGGAGATGACCAACAACCTCGGTGACGAAGAGCGCAGTGTCGATGATGTCAGCGCGACCTTGGGCGCATTTTCGGCGCGGTTTACCGCTAAATTCAAGCCTGAAATCAGCGGCAATCATGTGCTTAAAGTGCGTGCCGACGGCCCATTTAAGCTCTATCTTGATGATGAGTTAATTTTGCAAAGTGATGGCGAACCTCGTGCTACTGATGTGCCAGATGCCTTGGCACAAAGCGTTAAAACGGGCCGTCTTAAAGCTGGAAAACTGTATGAAGTGCGTTTGGAATACAGCCGTGAGCAATACTATCAGCCGACATTGGGCGGGCTTAACGGCGTACAGTTGAGCTGGGCTTCGCTGACACCGCCAAGCGATCTTGGCGATTACGACGCAGTGGTTGCTGTGGTTGGACGCAACTATGAAACCGAAGGCGAGGGCATGGACTCGGTTTTTGATATGCCGGATCAACAAAAAGTGCTGCTCAACAAACTGATTAAAGCCAACCCTAATACTATTGTTGTGATGCATGGTGGTGGTGGCATGAATATGCTGCCGTGGGCGAACAATGCCAGCGCGATTTTACATGCGTGGTATAGCGGTCAACTTGGTGGTCAAGCACTGGCTGAAATCATCTACGGGGATGTGAATCCATCGGGTAAATTGCCGATCACCTTAGATAAGAAGATCGAAAATAACCCAAGTTATGCGTCCTATTCAGACCCTGATGACTACGTTGGCGATGATGCCAAAGAGACAATGACCTATGAAGAAGGTTTGTATGTCGGCTATCGTGGCTATGACCAGTCTGGGAAAAAGCCGCTCTATCCATTTGGTTTTGGCCTGTCGTACACCAGCTTTGCGTTTAGCGATTTGGCGCTAAGTTCAAATACGGTTTCTGAAGATGGCACGCTTTACGCCACCTTCACGGTCACCAACACCGGCGGCGAAGCTGGCTATGAAACTGCGCAGCTGTATGTGAAACCGCTTAACTCGTCGGTTGACCGTCCAGAGAAAGAGCTGAAAGGCTTTAGTAAGGTGTATCTCGAAGCGGGTGAGAGTAAGCAAGTAACGATTCCACTTAATGCTCGCTCGTTTGCTTACTATGAGCAAAGCACCGACAGCTGGGATGTCGACAAAGCACGTTATCGCATTTTGGTTGGGGACAGTTCAAATAACTTAACCCAAAAAGCGGTGGTGCGCGCAACCAAAGCGCTGTCGCTTACCACTCGAGATTCCAACCCGCTGCCGACGCCAATGCAAGAAGCGGTTAAGGTGACTCAAGGAGATTTCTAAACCGTGAGGTTCGGTAATTGAAAGCGAAACGCCTAGACCTCAACACTGCATTTAGTTAATGGTACTGATATTTTCAGCGCAGCCAAGGCCAGTCATAAGACTGGCCTTTTTCTATTTGAGCGCAGCGCCTGAGATCACTTAGTCACAGCCAAGCGCGCTGGTCAGGCCGCCCACTGCACCTTCCACCGCGCTTTCTTTGTAAGAAGCCAGTGATGGCATGATGTCCAAACCTGAACGCGACTCCACCTCATCCACCGTCACTTCATAGGAGCAATAGTCACTGCTGCGTGAGGCGTCTTGTTCCATGATAAACGCCGACGCTTCGACCCAGCCATCGACATCGGTAATCACCACTTTAAAGTAACCACTTGGGATGGTATGGCTTTCGTCAGCCTCTGGCAGAGTGGCGAAATACCACTCGTACAAAGGCCCGGATACCACATACACATCTTGACCGGTTTCGACGTAGTCACGCACTGCGGATTCTAAATCGACCCAGGGGCCTTGATTGAGGTCGGATGCTTGAGGAGTGATGTTGGAAAGGTAGTTAAGCATCGCCCAATCGTCGGCGTTACTGAACGCCGCCAGCGGGACTTGGTGGCCACGGTCGGTGCCGATGGTCGCGTGAGCATCGGTATAGTCGGCAGGTTCAAGTGTATCGTCGCTATCAAGGTCGGGGTCCGCTTTCCAGTTGCGACTGCGCGATGGGCCGTTGATGGTATCGGTGGTGACGTGATAAGCCACCCAGTCGGCAAATTTGGTGGTGGCGTTATTGCTTAATGTGTACACCGAGCGTTCGAGCTGTTCGCCACTGACGCCCGATGGGCAGCCGTAAACACAGTTGGCGGCGTAGTTAGCGCTGCTCCATACGCAGCAGCTGGCTAAAATACAAAGTTTGATCTTCATGGTATCCATTCCTTTATTTTCCGGTTGGGGTCGAAAATCAGATTAGAGAGGGAAATAGAAATGGTTAAGTTTATTTTTGAGACACAAAATAGAAGTGGAAAATATCATAACATTTGACCAGTTATTATGCGTTGAATAAGCAGAATGATGGCAGGTTTAAATAAAGTGATAATCGTCTTTAAATAGTCAGGTTACTATCAAAACCAGAGCTGATTTGATGCGTTTTTCGCTTAGAGTAGTGAAATGTAAAATTCAAACTGGCGCTATATTTATTGAGTGTTTACATAAGCTGTGTGTGATTCGATTAAGCTCAAGTTTTGTTTGGCTAAGGTTAGGTTTATCGCTGGTCTGTTTTGTGAAAAATCGTCATAAAAATGCCATAATTTTGCGTTTTTATAGTGTTTGATAATTGCATAAATTAAGGTGTTTGTAATGTAAGTAATATTTTATTAATTGAGCCTTTCATATTTATCTGTTGAGAATTAAAACATAACTCTGTCCAAAAATAATGATCGTACTGTTGGGTAAGTAATAATAACGCTGACCAAGAAAATGTAATCGATTACGGTTTTAATATCGATGTTAATAAAACCAAAATATATTTGAAACAAGTTTTGCTTTAACTATATGAGACTACGCCTAGCGCTCTGCGCCCTAAAACATATTGGTAAGGAGGATGTGAAGACAGGGTTTGTCATCAATATTAATTCGTGGGTGATGTCTTAGGTAAAGATGTCTTATGCGAAGGAGAGCAACATGAATCGACGTCAGCAACAACAGGCCGAATTTGATCAAAGCCGCGCCAATATCATTGTCGGCGATGCGGGTCATTGTCCGCTGCCTCCGAGCGAACTGGCGGCGATCGATGCTCAGCACCCAAGCGTGGTGGAGTACTTTGGCTCAGGATTAACCGCGCAAGTGTTTCGATTATCGTGTGATGGCAAAGACTACACACTCAAGAAACGCCGCCCGCAAGCAAAAGTGGCCAATCTTGATGGTCAATATTCGTTTCTTAATGAAGTGCAGCGCCGCGCGGATTTTGCACAGTTAAAAAGCCATCACAGTCACGAGTTTCAATCTCACCAGCCATTTCATCACATTGTTGATACCGTTTATGCCGATTATCGGCTTGGCATTATCTTGTCTCCGTGGATTGAAGGTCGAGCGCTCAATGAGTTGACTCCAGGATTGGCTGAGCAACTGCTCGATACGCTGTTTGCCTGTGAAAAGCACGGGTTAATGGAGTGGGATTTATGCCAAGGGAATCTATTGGTCGATGACAGCGGAGCGCTGAAGCTGTTTGATTTTGGCTATATGTATCGGTTCGACCCGTTAACGGAATTTAATAGTAATGGCCTAAGCGATCCGCTATTTCACGCCGCAGAGCGTTTTGAAACCCGCTTTATTTCGGGGTGGCTGCTAGGGTTTGATATTGACCAGCAATTGGCCTTGTATCGCGTATGGAAGCAAGCGGCGCTGAGTAATTATCGCCAGCGCTTGGCTTGGCTGGTTGAAAAGGGTGCGAGTAAGGCGGTCATTGGGCGAATCGAGAATACGGTTGAGCTCTGGCAACAGGCTTTGCAAAGTGGTTCGCAATTTCACGCGCTGTTTTTGGTTGAGATGTTTCGCTCTCATGTGTTGGATATTGAAGACGATCTTGCTGGACAAAGCTGCACCGCACTGACGTTAAAGCGTATCGACGTGGTATTGGCCGCGATTCAGGGCCATTTTTCGCAGCTGGAACAGGGCGGCGCGCTGTTTTATCACAATCAAGGAAAAAGCCAATCGCAGTTATTGAGTGATTACACAACTAAGTCTTTGACGGCTAAGAAATATCAAATTTCCTAACCAACGGAATGGTGTGCGGCGTCTCAAAAATGTGTCACTCGATTTAACTAATTTGGCCAAAATAGCCGCCTAAATGTTAAGCCCAGTCAAATAACTGGTATGACTTGATTCTGATTCCTCAAGATATCGCACGCCGTCAAGGGCGGTATCCGTGGGTATAAAGACGTTATCCAAAGCGAGTAGACGAATGAACAAATACATTGAAACTGAGCTCAAACATTACAATCTGCATTTTGGCAGTAAATATGCCAAGTTGTACTCTAACCAACAGTTGAGTGACCGTCATCAGCGTGTTCCTGAGATTGTGATTGCTCATTATTCCAAGCGCGACACTGGACGTCCTCACGACATTCTCATTACCGCGGGAATGAGCAGTCAAGTACAAACGTTTCCTGAAGACTATCATCAAGAACGCTGGTCGACAGAGCTGATTTTGTATTTGGATACGGTCACCGAACAAGATATTGAGTGGATGGTGTGGCTGTCATCGCTACCGTTTATCGACGATTTTGCACTTGGTTATGGCCACAGTGTGTTTTGGTCGGAACCGCTTTATTCACACAGTACTTTATCGAAGTTTTTGTTTATCAGCCCAGTAATCAAAATCGACGATACGCTGCTGGATGATTTTTCGCTGGCGCCGTATCCGGTTGAACCGCTTTGGGTGGTACCGATCACCGACGCTGAATATCAGCTCAAACGAGAACAAGGCCTCGCGCCGATTTTTACTCTGTTTCACCAAAATCAACATCCGGTGGTACTCAACCGCCATCGCCGCTGCTATGTCAGTAGTTAAGTCGTGTCTGTAGTTAACTAACGTCAGTCGTTAAGTAACGTTAGTCGCTCAGTAAACTCGACCGTTGAACAAAGTCATTCGTTAATCGTTAATCGCGACTTTTTCACCATCGTTGCTCCCATCTGCATAGGATTTCGTTATCATCGGTGCAATAGGTTAAGTTTTGCGCCAATGATAGAGGAACGGTTATGTCGAAAAATTTTGCTCCGGCTTGTGAGCGTAATAAGGCACCAATACTTGAGCAGCTCCAAGTGCATTTTGCCAACGCCACTCAGGTATTGGAAATTGGCTCAGGGACGGGGCAGCACGCGATTCATTTTGCCAAACATTTACCCCATCTTAAGTGGCACACCAGTGATTCAGCGGTCAATCATGCCAGTATTCACGCCTATTTACGCGATGCGAAACTGAATAATCTTGTAGCACCTTGCGAGTTTATCGTCGGCGTGAATGACTGGCCAAAATTGGATGTCGATGCGGTGTTCACCGCTAATACCACCCATATTATGCAAGTGCACGAAGCGCAATTAATGATGGCGCTGGTGGCTTCGCATCTGCCTAAGGGTGGGGTGTTTTGCCAATATGGACCGATGAAAATAGCGGGTGATTACACGGGTTTGTCGGATGAGGAATTTGATCGCCATATTCTCGCCCAAGGTTTTGGTGGGATTCGTGATATAGAGCAGTTGCAGCAGTGGGCGCCAGGATTAATTTTGCGTGAGCGAATTGCGATGCCGGCGAATAATTTTCTATTGGTATGGCGAGTCGAAAAATAACCGCGCTTAACCTGTGATAGGTTTTAAATATATAGTTGACCGTCCTGTAAATGGATATTTTTCAGATTCAAAATTACATATCATAAAACTCATTCATGAGACGCCCTTATCGCATAAGGCTTGGAATGGTGTTCGGAATGAATCTATTAGAGTATTTACTATAAATCTAATTCAGTTTCTGAATGAGTCGCCTTATAATCGAAAGTTAATAGCGTTAATTCTAATCTTTTCAAAAAGAAAACGTTATTAATGGTGATGTAACGATTGCGCATGAATATAAAAACAATATGCAATAAGTTTAATTAAATGGATTGAGATAGCCAATCTCAGATACAAATCAATAAGGACTCACATGCTCTTTAAACTGTCAATTACTCGTAAGTTGGCCGTCGCAGATATCGCGATCATTGTACTTGCTCTCGCTTATTATTGGCTGGTTGATAATAATTTTGATCTGACAATCTATATCGCGGCTTTGTTTGCGCTTGGGTTTATCAATATGGTCATGATTTGCCAATCACTGGTTGGCAATATCACTAAGCTTGAACGTAAACTATTCTCTCAATTGCACAATAGTCGTCGTGTTAGCCGTCATGGTCATGCGCTTGAACATATTCAAAGTGGATTACAACTCCTGCTCGACGATTGTGCGAGTTACGAACAGCAAGTGTCGACGCTTGGTGAGCAAAATCAATCGTATAAGCAAAGTATCAGTAAGCTCGAAGCCTCCGTGCATCGCAAAGATGGCGTGTGGCAAGACCGCATGAGCAGCGTATCCCATTCTCTTGAGAAACTGCATGAGGTCGTTGAACACTTGGCAGGTTCGGTGAGTGAATGCGCTGAAGGGGCGAAGTCGTCAACTCAAGATATTTCGAGCAGTTGTGACAATATGAACGCCGCCGCTCAGGCAACCAGAGAAGATGCGGAATTTATTCGCGGGTTTAAAGGCCAAATCGCTCAGCTCGGCAGCAGTGTCGGTACCATCAATTCGCTGGCGCTGGAAATCAACGACATCTCGGATCAAACCAATTTGCTGGCGCTCAATGCTTCGATTGAAGCGGCGCGCGCAGGCGAACAGGGCCGTGGCTTTGCCGTGGTGGCAGATGAAGTGCGTAATTTGGCGGCGCGCGCGCGTTCGTCGAGTGCCAAAATTGAGCAAAGCATTGAGTCGGTCGCGAAACAAGCCGAAGAGTGCCGTGTTGGGATTGAGCGCATCAGCAGCCATGTGGATCAAGCGGTGGTCTACAACGGCGCAGAAACCGAATCGATGCAGAGCATCTTTGAGCGCTTAGCCAATGTCAGTGAGCAAATCACTCAGTTAATGAGCGCGGTTGATGAGCAAAAAGGCTTGATTGAATCGGCGAAGCGCGATGTTGATGCGATTCGAACCTTTTAATCGTTAACAGCGAATCAGGCATGAAAAAGAGGCAGGGGATACCTGCCTCTTTGCCGTTTAAACGTCGCATGGATGGGTGATGCGACGTACAAACTTAGTCCGCTTTTTTCACTTCCGGCATTTGATATTCGCCGCTTTGCATCTCTTCGTTCGCGCCGTATAAACGCATGATCGCGTAAAATTGCTTCTTCGGAATGGGCAAGAAGTTCGCGTCAAGCGATTTGCCTGCTTCATTTGAAAACGCCAAATCCTAACGATTGAGTTTAATAAAACGGATACCAAAATAGCTCATTGTCGAGAATACGTTTGGCGATGGCCGCAATGGTGAGTAGCAGCATGATGCCGATCCACAGCCAATCAGTTTGAGTGAGTGGCTTTTGGCTGTACCAAGTGCGCGTTTTGTGCTGACCAAAGCCTCGCAGTGTCATGGCGTTGGAAATATCGGTTGCGCGATCCAAGCTTGAAAACAGTAACGGAATCAAAATCTTTGCGCTGTTTTTGAGCCGTTCAAACAGCGGCGCTTTTTTCGATAGTTCAATACCGCGCGCCTGCTGGGCGTGCATGATATTGACAAAATCGTTTTTGACTTCAGGCAGGTAGCGCAAAGTCAGGCTCACCGCATAAGCGATTTTATAGGGCACACCCAATTTATTCAGGCTCGCGGCAAACTCTGTGGGGTGGGTGGTGAACACAAACAGTAACGCAATCGGAAACATGCTGAAGTACTTAAGGGTCACCGTGACCAGATAAAACAGTGTTTCGGCGCTTAGCGAGTAATCGCCAGGCAGCGACAGCAAAATGTGCTGGCTACCGATGTAAATATCACCTTGTCTTGGCGCAAGCAAAAACATAAACAGCGCGTTGAGCGACAGCATCACAACCGCACCAATCAGCAGTGGACGATACACAGAAAATGGCACGCGCGACACGGCCAGCAACGCCAACCCAATTGCCACCATCGATAGAATAATACGCAGGTCAAAGGTGGTGAGCACGATAGTGACCCAAGAAATGAAGACGATAAATTTTGTAATGCCATTTAGCGCGTGCAGCGCAGAGCCGGTATCGACATATTGAATGCCAAATTGGGATTTGGAAGTGCTCATGCCAGGGGTGTCTCTTGTTCCTGTTGAATAAAGTGGCGCATAAAGCCGTGGGTGTCATCAATCTGTGCATATTGCGCTAATTGATACAGGCTGGTGGTTGCAAGGTTCGCTTGCTTGAGCAGTGGCGGGTTACTGAAAATCTCCACCATAGGCGCGTCAGCGATGACTTTGCCGTCGCTAAACACCAGCGATCGAGAGCTGTATTCAAGCACCAGATGCATGTCGTGAGAAATAATCACCACGGTGATGCCCAGTTCGCGATTGAGGCGCTTAATAAACTTCATCATCGCGGTATAGTGGCGATGGTCTTGCCCCGCGGTTGGCTCGTCGAGAATGATAAGTTCAGGGTCAAGCGCTAAAATCGATGCGATGGTAACGCGTTTCTTTTGCCCATAGCTCAGCGCAGAAATCGGCCAATGACGATATTTACTTAAGCCGCACAAGTTAAGAACTTGGTTTACTTTGTACTCGATTTGGCTGTCGTCCAAACCGCGATTACGTAGCCCAAACGCGATCTCATCAAAGATCATATGATGAGAAATCATGTGGTTAGGGTTTTGCATCACCACACCGATTTTTTGGCTGCGCTCAAAAATCGACAGCGACGCCAAATCTTGGCCGTCAAATTCAATGCTGCCGCTATCGGCATCAACAACGCCCATGATCAGTTTGGTCAGCGTGGACTTACCAGAGCCATTTTTGCCCAAAATCGACACAAATTCGCCGCGCGCAATGCCAAAACTCATCGCATCGATCACATTAACCTGATTTTGATAGCTGTAACTCAGCTGGTTGATGCGCAGTAACGGCTTACCGTGAGGCGGCGGACAGTAGGGCGACGCGTTTTGAAACCAATCTGCGAGCGGCGAGGCGTATTGGTCTAAAGGCATCGCACTAAGCTGGTGAGGATGATCGGCACTTGAGATGTGGCAATTAGCGCGGCGCAGCGCCGTTAAGTACAAAGGTTCGCGAATGCCGTATTGAGCAAGCAGTGGCGAGACCAGAATATCTTCGGCGCGGCCATCGGCAACGACGCTGCCGTTATCCATCAACACGATGCGATCAACGCTGCGATGCAATACATCTTCAAGGCGATGCTCAATAATAATGATGGTTTTGTTGGTCTCTTTGCTTAGCTTGTCGATGATTTCAACGGCTTTTTGGCTCGATTGTGGATCGAGCGCCGCAAGCGGTTCGTCAAACAGCAAAATATCGACGTCATCAACCAGAACGCCGGCCAGAGATACACGCTGTTTTTGACCGCCAGATAACTGCTGCGGCGAGCGTTCGAGCATGTCGCCAAGTTCCACCAATTCGGCGGTGGCTTTGACCAGTGGGTACATTTCGGCGCGCGAACGACACTGATTTTCTAGAGCAAAAGCAATGTCTTCGCCAACACTGAGGCCAACAAACTGGTTGTCGGTATCTTGCAATACCGTGCCCACATGTTGGCTGATTTGATCTATGGTCAGAGACTGTACGTTTTGACCGTTGAGCTCAAGCTGCCCAGTGATTTCGCCGGGCATGGCGTTGGGGATGAGGCCATTAAGACAATGGCCTAATGTCGATTTTCCGCTGCCGCTTGCTCCCAATATCAGAACTTTTTCACCGCTCGCTATCTCTAGATCTATGTGTTTAAGCGTGGGTTTGTCTAACGATTCATATCGAAAGCTAAAGTCTGAAAATTGGATGGTCATGAAAGCTTAGGCCTCGGTTAGATTACGACTCTGTTTATTACGCTTAGCGACGGCTTTAAGGATGAAATAACCCACAACTGCGATCAGCACAGTGTTACCTGCTGCGACAATCACCAATTGAGTAAAGACTTTGCTAAACGGTTCAGCGTATAAAACGGTGTCAAGAAGAGCAGAACAGCCGTAACCGACGATATTGCCCACTAAGGCCAATACCACAAATAACAGTAAGTCTTTGGTTAACAGTTCGCCTTGTGCCAAGCGGTTAGCGGTTAGACGTGGATACAAACCCAGCACAAAACCAACGATGCCTGAACCCAATACCCAAGTGAACCACACGCCCCAACCGGCAAACAAATCCGTGACCCAGTGACCGATAAAACCCACTAGGAAGCCAACTAAGGGGCCGAATAATACCGAAAAAAGCGCCAAGATTGCCATAGCTGGTTTTAAAGTTGTATTGGCAAACACGGGAATCCCGAACATCGGTAAGCCACCAATACCGTAAAGCGCCGCGCCGATCGCGATGACAACCACGGTTTTTGCTGAAAGATTCATATATAATCCTTTATTTATTAATAACTTAATTTACTGTTGTTTTGGCGAGTGCATTTGAGCTCGCCAAAAAGGCGGGTAGTGTAACAGTATTAGGTGCGTTCAGCACAAAGTTGAGCAAATTGAACCAAAATTTGTTTGGCTTGCTCTGTGTCAGTGACACATTGCACTTTGCTAGCGTACTCATCCCCTAAATGATCTTTTTGATTGCTCAAAGAATCGTGCATGATGTCTGGGGTAAATTCCGGATGGAATTGCACGCCCCAAGTATTTTCGCCGACGCGAAAGGCGTGATTGTCATCCATGGCACTTTTGGCCAGACGCACCGCATGAGGCGGCAGATCGAGCACCGACTGAAAATGCACTGCTTGCGCTTTAAATTGTGGGGAGACGGATGAAAATAGCGCATCGTGCTGCGCGTCATCACAGCGCTCCAGCTCGATGGTGCCGATTTCAAGTCCGCGTGGATTATAATCCACCCGTCCGCCTAAGGCATCGGCGATAAGCTGATGGCCAAAACAGATCCCAAGCAGTGGAATTTTCTGGTTATTTAACGCCAAAATCTGCTCACCTAAGCGCTTCATCCAAGGTGTTTGCTCCGTCACCATGGCAAGTGAGCCCATAATGATGACGCCCGCGAGGGTATCAAAATCGGGCAGTGGCTCGGCGACGCCATCATGAAAGACAATTGGCACAACTGGTTCGCCGATCGCGCGTTTGGCCCACAGTTCAAAATCGCCATACTTTTCGAGTTGATTTTTTGGCGCTTGGCCGACGTTAACAATCACTAGACTCTTCATACTTTCCCTTTTAAAACAGTCCTTTTAAATCTTTTTTAAGCGAGCTAATTTGCACAGCTGCTAATGGCTAATCTAGAGAAAACTGCGCATAAGTGCAATGCTCACTGCCCGCACAGCGCACGGATAATTGATGTGCAATCTCTCTTTTTATTTCAATCTGTTAGAGAACAAAATGCTTTATAGCCAAGATGTGTTGTTCATAACCAAAGATTATAAAGCGATGAACATTTAGGGCTAGTAAATTTACCCTACCAGCCCAATATTGATGAAGAAAGCCGATAATCAACTTTGATAAGGAAGCACAATGACAACTCAATATACGCCACCAAAAGTGTGGACGATGGACAGCGAAAATGGTGGTCAGTGGGCAAGCATTAACCGTCCTGATTCTGGTGCGCGTCATCAACAAGATTTGCCAGTCGGCAAACACCCGATTCAACTGTACTCCATGGGGACGCCAAATGGTCAGAAGGTGACCATTATGCTAGAAGAGTTGCTTGAGCTTGGCGTGACTGAGGCGGAATACGATGCGTTTTTGATCAAAATTGGCGAAGGCGATCAATTCTCATCCGGTTTTGTTGAGGTTAACCCGAACTCAAAAATTCCCGCTTTGGTTGACCGCTCTGGCGCCGAACCAATTAACGTGTTTGAGTCTGGTAACATTTTGTTTTATTTGGCTGAAAAGTTCGGTTACTTGTTGCCAACCGCAGGTAAAGCGCGCGCTGAAGTCATGAACTGGCTATTTTGGCTGCAAGGCTCTGCGCCTTATCTTGGCGGCGGTTTTGGTCACTTCTATGCTTACGCACCGGAGAAATTTGAATACCCAATCAACCGCTTTGCGATGGAAGCTAAGCGTCAATTGGACGTGTTAGATAAGCGCCTTGCCAATAACGCTTTCCTTGGCGGTGATGAGTACAGCATTGCCGATATCGCTACTTGGCCATGGTATGGCAACTTGGTACTTGGCCGTGCTTACGATGCCGCAGAGTTTTTAGATGTGCAAAGCTATAAAAATGTTCAGCGCTGGGCTCAAGCTATTGATGCCCGCAGCGCAGTAAAACGTGGTCGAATCGTCAATCGCACTGGTGACGGATTCGTTGAAGAGCGCCACAGCGCTCAAGATATCGATGCCGTGCTGGCTCAGGCGTAATAGGCGCCGCGGTTAAATAAAGCCGAGGTTAAATAAAAACAGGTAATAAAAAAGGTCGACTCATGTCGACCTTTTTTATGCGGAGCAGTTATCAATAGTGCAGTTATAAATAGCGGGTCATCAGATGCTGTTTAAAGTGCTCGGCGTTAAGGGTTTCGCCAGTGGCCTGTTTCACCAGTTCATCGGTGGTTAGCAGGCTACCTTTACTCCAGATATTGTCGCCAAGCCAAGTAAAGATAGGCGAGAGGTCGCCGCTTTGAATCGCGCTGTCTACATTCACGCTTTGTTTCATCGCATTCATAAACTGCGCAGCGTACATGGCGCCAAGTGTGTAACTTGGGAAGTAACCAAATGCGCCATCTGTCCAGTGAATATCTTGCATACACCCGTTGCGGTAATTGTCTTTGGTTGAAAGGCCGAGATAGGCTTGCATTTTTGTATCCCAAAGCTCTGGGACATCGGTGTGCTTGATGTTGCCGTTGATCAGCTCTTTTTCGATTTCATAGCGCAAAATAACGTGAGCCGGGTAGGTGAGTTCATCGGCATCGACGCGAATAAAGTCTTTTTTCACTCGCGTGTAGAGCTTTTGCAGATTGGCTTTCGACATCAGTTTGGCATCGTGGCTGGCGAAATGTTGTTGCGCCAGCGCTGCGAGGTGGTCGATAAACGCGCCGCTGCGCGCGACTTGCATTTCAAAAAATAGCGACTGTGATTCGTGAATGCCCATCGAACGTGGTTCACCTGCTGGAGTGCCAGCAAGGGCTTTGGGCAGGCCTTGCTCGTAACGCGCGTGACCGGTTTCATGCACAATCCCCATTAAAGATTGCACGAACTCGCTTTCGTCATAACGGGTGGTGATTCGAACATCGCTCGGCACGCCGCCACAAAACGGATGCACGCTTTCATCAAGGCGGCCGTGATCAAAATCGAATTGCAGCAGTTTCATCACATCTAAACCGAGCTGCTTTTGCGTTTCACGGGCAAAATGGCCACTCGGGGCGATAACACTCTCATGAGACTGCTTTTCGATGACCTGGTCGATAAGTTCAGGGAGCCAAGATTTCACATTGCTAAATAGCGTATCCAGTGACGCTGAACTGGTGCCGGCTTCGTAAAGTTCGAGCATCGCATCGTAGGCGCTAAGGCCTGTGGCTTCAGCGCGAATTTGCGCTTCTTGCTGAGATAAAGCCACGACCTCGGCCCAGTTTTTCTCAAAACCTTGCCAGTCATTGTCTTTGCGCTGCGTGCGCCATGCGTGCTCACACTTAAAACCTGCCAAGGATTTGGCTTGTACCAAAGATTCTGGCAAAACCGTGGCTTGTTGCCACTCACGTTTCATCTCGCGCAGTGTTGCTTGTTGTTCGCTATCAAGGGGTTGCTGCTCTGCTTTATCAAATAATTCACCCAGCTCTGGCGCGGTCTGCAAGCTGTGAATGTGTACGGAAAGCTGCGCCATCGCCTCGGAGCGGGCTTGATTACCGCCACTTGGCATCACAGTGGCTTGATCCCAACCGCTAATGGCAGAGAGATGTTTGAAATGAGAAATCTTTTTGGAATGATCGACTAACTGTTTGAAAGCGCTCATGGAAACCCCGAAAATAAATAGCAATGAAGGGTAAATGTTAGCAAGTTTTAACATTGTGCCCAAGCCAATTATCGTTAAGTGAAAAAAGTGGCTTGTTGCCATTCGCGTTTCAAGCTACTTTGTGTGTCTCCTCGCCATTCGTTGGCCGCTAAATGGGCCGGTTTTATCTGCTGTCGATTGCAAAACTCAGTTTTGACAACATTCAGTGTTAGCCACTCTCAGCGTTAACTGCATAGAGCGGGGCGTATGGATTTATCTTGCACAGGATGTCGTTGCCATGATCGAAAATTTTCAAGCCTTTGTTATCGCTATTACCATTCTTACTCTGACGCCAGGGCTCGATACTGCGTTGGTGATTCGCAATACGTCACGCGGCGGCTTCGTTGACGGCAGTGTCACCAGTTTGGGCATCTGCTCAGGACTGTTTGTTCATGCATTACTATCCGCGATTGGGATTTCTGCGGTGCTCGCCCAATCGGCAGAGTTATTTAATATGGTGAAAATGGTCGGTGCGGCATATTTGGTTTACCTCGGTATCAGTAGTCTGAGATCGACACTCAAAGGTCAAGCGCATTTAGCGATTGGACAAGGCCAAGGTGCGCAGTTCGTGGTTAAGCGTTCGCTCAAAGAGGGCTTTTTATCCAATGTCCTCAATCCGAAAACGGCGGTATTTTATCTCGCATTCTTACCTCAATTTATTAACCCGGAATATTCACCATTACTGCAATCAATGCTGATGGCGGCGATCCACTTTGTAATTGCGATGATTTGGCAGTGCGGGCTGGCTGGCGCGCTCGATAAAGCCAAAAATTTACTCAAGAGCAGCCGTTTTATGCGCTGGATGGAAGGGACCACGGGTGTGGTGTTGGTGGCATTTGGGGTGAAATTGATGCTGGAGAAGACCGCTTAAGTGCGGTTTTTTCAATCGGCTCGATGATATTGTGAAAGGCGTTGATTTGTATATTAAAAGTTGCATATTCAACGCAAAAAACAGCGTACACGCTTGGTTAAAATCTTCCAATAGTTGATGACGGTTCAATTTTTCGGTTTAAAGCCTCTCGTATTCGAGACGCACTGAAGAGATGTACCCATTTACAAAGTCAGCGCCTTTACTTGATGCGATTGTTCGCGCTACTGTCAGTTCAATGACAGAGGAAAGTCAAAAAAGTAAAGGGTAGGGAGAACAGAGCAGTGAAAGTAAAAGCGGATCCGTTAACAATAGGACTCATGGTCGGCGTGATCATGTGGGGCTGGAACAAGATGACTGCAGAGCCGATTTGCAATGTGATCGAAACCCACAACGGCAAAGAAATTCTGGTGCCGTACCATTGCGAAGATGTGATTAATAAAAACGTCGTTACTCCATCGGAACTTGCAAAAGTTAATTAAAAAAAGCGCCCTTAGGAGGCGCTTTTTTCGTTTCTGGTTACTTCGATATTTAAAGCCAGCTTATGAGCGTTGCAGTGACAGCGCTGATTTGCTGTCGTTAAGCGCTTGGAAGTATTGCTGGGTTTCACTGATCACCACTTTACGAAGCGCAAGTAGGCCAATTAGGTTAGGAATCGCCATTAAACCGTTGACGATATCAGCGATGATCCAAATCATATCGAGATGCAAAAATGCGCCTGATGCCACCAAAGCAAGGAATACCACTTTATACGCTTTGACCGCCTTGGTACCGAATAAGTAAACCACGCAGCGCTCACCATAGTAGTTCCAACCCAAAATGGTGGTAAAGGCAAAGAACATCAAACCAATAGATACCAACATAGGTCCAAGGGTGTCGGAACTTAGGCCTTGCGCAAACGCGTAGGTCGTCATCGCTGCTCCTGAGTAATCGCTTTGCCATGCGCCAGTGAGAATGAGAGCGAGGCCTGTCATGGTACAGATGATGATGGTGTCAAAGAAAGTCCCCGTCATCGAGATAAGACCTTGTCTAACGCAGGAGTCGGTTTTAGCCGCCGCTGCGGCCATTGGCGCGCTGCCAAGTCCGGATTCATTGGAGAACACGCCGCGAGCGATACCCGATTGAATGGCGATCATAATGGTTGCGCCCGCAAAGCCGCCCGATGCCGCGGTGGTTGAAAACGCAGAGCTGAGCACTAAGCTGATGGCAGAAAGTAAGTGCTCCGCATTCAGAGCAATCACACTGATACAAGCAAGCACGTAGAACACCGCCATCGTCGGCACCACTTTTCCGGCCACTTTTGAAATCGATTGAATGCCGCCTAAGGTGACAAACGCCACCAGCAGGGTGAGAACCACGGCTGAAATTTCGCGTGAGACACCAAAAGAGATTTGGCTGGCATCGATGATGGCATTGACCTGTGGAAACGTACCGATACCAAAACAAGCGACGCCCAGTGCGAAAATGGCAAACAGCGTTGCCAATAGTTTAGAACCAACACCATATTGCAAGTAGTACATCGGTCCGCCGACCATCTGACCTTTTTCATCAACTTTGCGGTATTTTACCGCCAGTAGACACTCGGCATATTTGGTTGCCATGCCAAATAGCGCTGCAAGCCACATCCAAAATAGCGCGCCTGGGCCGCCGAGTTTGATAGCGGTTGCCACGCCAACGATATTACCCGTACCTATGGTGGCCGACAGTGCGGTACATAACGCGGCAAAGCTTGATACGTCACCCTCGGCGCGGGATTTGGATTTATCGCGGCAGAATACTAGTTTCAGTGCGGTTGGCAGATGACGAAACTGCAGCATGCCTAGGCGAAAGGTAAAGAAAATACCGGTTCCGACCAGTAGGATCAGCAAAGGTGGTCCCCAGACGAAATTGTCGATACGGTGCAAAATGGTTTGAAGGTCGTTCATGTTTTCCCCTTAATGGATAATGCGTTACTAAGGAGAAGAGGGAAAGGGCTGTCGGGTTGAACATCACTGTCGCCGATAAAACATCGACGGAACAGTACGCTCGCCCCATGAGATCGCAGGCGGCAAAAAGCACGTATGGATTCTTTCCACTCCTCTGTCCTTTTGCCTGAGAGTTTCACCCCGTGTGGGACTTGCTCCTTCGGCGACCGATTTAACGGTTCTCTCCAGAGGTTCCTCCAACTACAGTCCTCGCTTGCTTAAAGGGTGTCCTTTAAGCGGTTCTGAATGAGTTCAGAACAAAGCACCTGAAAGATTTACTTCTTCGGCGGGTTAAACTAACCAATTGTTATAAATTGGTTAAAAACCACTCTCCTGTAGTCTTCATTGGAACAATTACCTAGAAAAGGTAATTAGTGCCAAGCATAGTACGCAAAAAGAAACGTGATGTCATGTGAAAAAACGTGGCTTTGACTAATAAATCAGCATTAGCGACGGGGAATCTACCTGATGCTGACCAAATTACGTATAAGTCATGTAAACTAAACATAATTCGAGTGCTGGGTGATGGCGTTTTTCGCTGTCGGCCAAGAATCAAGGAGCTGTTATGACGAGACTGATTGCCATTGCGCTGTTTATTGTTTTGGCTTTTGTACTAATACGCTACCGAACGAGTGAAAAGCTGCAGAAATGGGTGGTTATCGTCATCGTTTCTGGATTGGTTTTATACACCGGCACTCTGGTGATTTCAGAATTATTACGCTAGGAGCGCGCAGTGAATAAGCACCATGAAGTTGATGAAGCCGAAGACGATGTTGTTGTCATAGAGCAGCGTGATAAGCGCACCTATCTCTATGTGGCGATTGCCGGCGTGTTAGGGCTTGCGCTTGGCGGCTTGGTTGGTTCTTCAGTGACAGCCAAAGATTGGGAATCGACTTATCAGCAGTTAGAAACCAAATACCAAAGTTTGGAAGATGATAAAAAGCAATTAGCTGCCCAAGTGGATATGAAGCTCGCCAGTGTCGACAAACAGCTCGACGCCAAACTGCAAGATGCGGTTGCTGAGCAAAAGCAGCAATATGAACAGCAAATTGAAGATCTAAAGAAAAAGCTGCAAGAGCAACAGCAAAAGAACAGTGAGCTGAGCAAAAATATTGAGCAGCAAAGTGAGAAATTGCAGTCGGCGGAAAAGCAAAATAGCCGTTTAAGTCAGCAAACTGATATGCAAGCAACCATGTTTGAAAGCGCCAAGGATCTGTTTAAGAAAGAAGAACAGACAAAATCGGAGCTGAAAGCACTGCAAAAAGAGAAGCAAGAGCTCGGGCCAAAAATTAAAGCGCTTAAGGCCGAGTGTGACGCGTACCTTGATGGTGCATCTTGGGATGCCAAATCGGATTCATGCGATAAACAAGATGAAGCTAACTCAAGAATGAGCCAAGTGGAGCAGATGATTCAAGTTCATCAAATGGATCTCAAACAAATCCAAGCGCTTAGCGAAGAGTTGGGCTTATAAATTAAACTCCATTTTATAAAATGAGAGATTAATATAAAACTCAATTGTGAATGCTCCGCACTGTCGGGGCATTTTTGTGCAACATATCTCATTGAGCCCAGTGGTTTATAAAAACAGATCAATTAAAAGTTTTTTTCCATTTATACTTATTTCGGTCGGCACTTTGCTGGCACTTCTCTATTTTTTGTATGAGTTGAGGTTTAGATGGAAAGAGCGAGACATATTGACGCACAAGTTTTGAAAGTGAAGCTTGCCGTTCAAATTGTGTTTTATCTTTCGATTGCTCTTATCACTTATACGCTGGTTTCACAGCACCAACAGCAGCTGTGGCTCTATCTCGCTTTTCCTCTATTTATGACGCTTGGTCATTATCATCAGCACCCGAATGTCAAACGCTGGTGCGCAGTGTTATCAATTACGGTTATCGCTTATGGCGGATGGGTTGATCCACTTGACCCAGACTATATCGAAGAAAGTTTTATCCTATTGCCGCTGTGCTACATCGTGATGTTTCCCGGTTCATTGTGGCCCAATGCGATCGTGCCGATTTTAATCGCCACCTATTTGCACTATTTACCGAGTGGCGATTACGGCGAATTTTTTGAAGATGCCTTTGAATTAGCGGCTATTACCGGCCTTGCATCCGTGATGATGCTGTTTCATAAACGTTATCTCTATTTGGCGAGCACCTATAAACAAGACAGTTTGACTGACTACTTAACCAAGCTGCCTAACCGTAAAGCGTTTTCTGACGATATTCGACATCTGTCGGCGCGCCTTGATTATGCGGTGATTGAAATCGGTTTAAACGATTTTAAGAATATCAACGATAGCCTTGGCTACACCAACGGCGACGAACTGCTGGTGAAATTTGGTCGTCATTTGGTGTCGCTGGTGGCTGATAAGGGGCGGGTCTACCGTCTTGGCGGTGATGAATTTATTATACTGATTAGTTCGTCTAAAGATGTTACTCAAGACGTGATTGGCATTTTGGATATGCTGGTCGATAGCGCACAGAAAGTTTTCATGATCGGCAACACCTCGCACCGTTTAACCTACAGTATTGGCATCGCGCTTTTAAGTGATGCGCTAGGCGATACGCGTCTGTGGGGCAAAAACGCCGCGACAGCGCTGTACAAAGCACGCTCGCGGGGGCCAAACCAAATCCAATGGTACGACGATGAACTTCTGGAAGAGTCGATTCGTCAACATCAGATCGAAGTTGAATTGGCGAGCGCTATTGAAGCCGAGCAGTTTTATTTGCTGTATCAGCCTAAAGTCGATGTGAAACAGAATTTGGTGCTCGGCGCCGAAGCACTGATCCGTTGGCAACATCCGTTTTTGGGTATGATTCCGCCGAACGATTTTATTAGCATTGCGGAAAAAACCGCGCAGATAGTACCCATTGGCCGCTGGGTGATTCGTCAAGCGTGTATGCAGGCTAAAGCTTGGTATGACATGAACCGGCCGATTTGTATTTCCGTCAACGTCTCCACAGTACAATTTGCGCACGATGAAATCGATGAATACATCAAATCTGTGTTAGATGAAATTCGTCTTCCACCGCATTTACTGCAAATTGAAATTACCGAAACCGCATTAATGCAGCGCTCAGAATTTGTGGTTGGCAGCTGCAAAAAGCTGCGTGAGATGGGGGTATCGGTGGCGGTTGACGACTTTGGCGTCGAATATTCATCGCTCAATTATCTCAAACAGCTGCCGATTGATGTGCTGAAAATCGACAAGTCATTTGTTGATGATTGCGTGCATGAAACAACCGACCACATGTTGGTGCGTACCATTATTCAAATTGGTCGTAACCTTGGTAAACGTGTGGTGGCGGAAGGGGTAGAATATCAAGAGCAGCTGGAATTATTGTGTCTGGAAGGGTGCGATGAGTATCAAGGCTATTATTTCTCAAAACCCATTGATGCACGCGCGTTCACCCAGCTCATTGATTAACTCATCAAGCGAATTCTCCGTATAAAAAATGGGCCTTGTGGCCCATTTTTGTCTATAAACCCGTCAAGCATCTTCTATGACGGTTTCTTGCTATCTTGCAAAGAAGGTTATTTTTCTAGTAAAGCCAGTACATCTGCAGCACTGCCAGTTTCAGCAAGGCGTGGAAACACCAGATTACAGCTGTTGTTGTGAGTATCGAGGTTCAAATCGGTCACACTGTCTGTTGCGATAGTGACGTTGTAACCAAGCTCAAAGGCTTGACGGGCAGTCGATTCCACACCAATTGAGGTTGCGATACCGACAATCACCACTTGTGTCACGCCAAGCTTTTGCAATTGCTGATCAAGGTCGGTTTTGTTGAAGGCTCCCCAAGTGGTTTTGGAGATCATGATATCGCTGTCTTGAACATTCAGTTCAGGTGTTAGCTCTGCCCAATCGGCGGGCAGCTGTGCATTACTGGCTGGGCCTGAATCATTTCGACCGGGCGCGTGTCCGACCACATTGACGACCACCACAGGGCGCTGGTGACGGCGAAATGCCTCAGCAAGTGTGGCACTTTTGTCGATCACAGGTTGCGCTGGATGGACCGTTGGCAAAGCAATAATGCCTTTTTGCAGGTCAATAATAATCAGAGCAGTGTTGGTATCGAGGGTGGTGATAGCCATAATGGAAGTCCTTGTTTCTTAGGTCAGTAGTGCTATGGACAACATAGCTGCGAGAAAGTTTAGACTAGCACTGATTATGTGCTTCACCAAAAAAATGTGAGCCAGATCAGGGATAAATACGAATCAAATTGATCAGAAATAACAGGATAGACACAAACAACACGAGCCTCATAAAGAGGCTCGTGTTTGGACATTATGACGGATGTCGGTCGCTAGATATTAGCCCATTTTACGGCTGGCCATCACTTCCTCTTCATTCATCACCACAGTTTGCGCGCGTTTGAAGAAGTTAAAGTCGGTTGCGGTTGCGCTGGTGTACGCACCCATCATACGGCCGATGATCAAGTCGCCATTTTCAAGTTTTGGCAACATGATGTTTTCAGCAATCACGTCGATACTGTCGCATGTTGGGCCTGCCAAAACGCTAGAGAAAGTCTCAACAGCGTGTTTGGTGGTGTACAGCGGGTATTCGCCATGGTCAAAAATAATGCCACTGAATGAACCGTACAGACCATCGTCTAGGTAATACCAAGTTTGACCTTCGCGATCCGCTTGACCCATGACCGATGCCACTGATGTCATGCAGCCAGCCACAATAAAGCGACCTGGTTCTGCCAACACTTGAACGGTTTCAGGCAGAGTATTCAGCGCTTGATTGATCGGCACGCAAAACTCGTCAATCGGCATCACAGCTTTGGTGTAGTTGACTGGGAATCCACCGCCAATATCCAAAGTGCTCAGTGCGGGTAGACCAAGTTCCACCACACGCTCCATCACTTCTTTACATGCCAAAATCGCATCCACGTATTTTTGCGGGTTCAAGGTTTGTGAACCAACGTGGAACGACAAGCCTTTGATACGAATACCAAGTTCTTTCGCACGAGTAATGATTTCAATCGCGTGATCTGGGCTGCAACCAAATTTTTTCGACAAATCCGCAAATACGTCGGCATTGCGGAAACTCAAGCGCACCAATAGCTCAACCTCGTCGCGGTAAGCGATGAATTTTTCAAGTTCATTAAGGTTGTCGACAACAAACACACAGCAGCCATACTCAAGCGCAGCGCGAATATCGGCATCGCGTTTGATTGGGTGGGTGTGGATGGTTTTGTCTGCAGGAACGCCTTCGCCTGCCACCAATTCCACTTCACCTGTGGTCGCCAAATCAAAGCTTGCGCCTTCTGCCAGCAAAGTACGAACAACAGCTGGGTGAGGAAGCGGCTTAAGTGCAAAGTGCAAAGTCACATTTGGTAATGCGTTTTGTAGTGCACGGTATTGGTGACGAACAGAGTCGCAATCAAGCAGCAACAAAGGTGCGCCAAATTGAGCAACTGAAGATTCGATTAGGTGAGTTTCTTCAGCGCTAAGAGCTGAAGGTGAGATAGAAAGTACATCCAACGCTGATTGTGCCATAGCAAGCCTCCAAGGTAGTGGGCAAACTTTTCGGAATTTGATCGAAAAGTTGAGCGTCAATAAAAGCGCGTTTAAACGCCGTCAAAGTCACTCTTGGATAGTTGCTCTATCGCCTTGCCACAAACAACCTGTGATGTACTCGGATTGGCTATCATCAAGAAGCAGGGCGATAATAAAAGCGCTTTTTAAAAAGCGCAACAAAAAAATCGCTAAAAAAATAAAATAATTTTTAGTTGTTGATATTTAAGGTTATTTATTGGTTTTTGTAAGTAGTTTCTTATCTCAAAATCGCCAATTATCAGTGATTTTATATTGTTAATGTCATGTTAAATTTACATTTTACACTTTTTGCCACCCACGTTTTTGAACGCCAAAAATTGCTTTCCAGCGCGCACCATCCACTTTTATAGAGCACGCACTGCTAGGCACGTTTAGTGCGCTGAAATCGGTGCTAAAGGAAGGTGAAAAATGACCAAGCAATATAATCCTCTGGGCTGCGATGGGTTTGAATTTGTCGAGTTTACCGCTGCCGATTCATTCGGTATTGAAGCGTTAAAATCGCTGTTTTTGGCGCTTGGATTTGCCAAAGTGGCCAAGCATCGTTCCAAGCAGGCGTGGCTTTTTCGCCAAGGAGACATCAACTTTATCGTTAATGCCGAGCCGCGCAGTCAAGCGCACAGCTTTGCCAGTATTCATGGCCCTTCGGTGTGCGGCATGGCGTTTCGCGTCCAAGATGCGGCGATGGCACATAGCCATGCGTTAGCCAAAGGCGCTCAGCGTTATGTCACTGAAATTGGCCCAATGGAGCTCAGTATTCCCGCGATTTATGGGGTGGGTGGCAGTCTGCTGTATTTCGTTGATCGTTATGGCGATAGCACCATCTATGACGTGGATTTTAAGTTTTATTCCGAGTTCCGCTCAAAACCTTTGCCTGTCGAGGTGGGATTAACGGTTATTGACCATCTTACTCACAACGTTAACCGCGGCGGAATGGATAAGTGGGCCGACTTTTATCAGCGCATTGGTAACTTTCAAGAAATTCGTCACTTTGATATTGAAGGCAAGCATACCGGTTTGGTCAGCCGAGCAATGACGGCGCCGTGTGGCAAAATTCGGATTCCGATTAATGAATCCAGCGATGAACAATCGCAAATTCAGGAATTCATTCGTGACTACAACGGAGAGGGCATTCAGCATATCGCGCTCGCCACTGACAATATCTACGCCACAGTCGCACGGTTGTTAGAGCGTGGCGTGACGTTTATGTCAACGCCAAGCAGCTATTACGACAAAGTCAACCAACGTATCAAAGGGCATCAGGAAGATCTGGACAAGCTTAAAGAGCTGCAGATCCTCATCGACGGCTCTGCGGATAAAGACGGTATTTTGCTGCAGATCTTTACCCAAAATGTGATTGGTCCGGTGTTCTTTGAAGTCATTCAGCGCAAGGGTAATCAAGGCTTTGGTGAAGGTAATTTTCAAGCGCTGTTTGAGTCGATTGAAGACGATCAAATCCGCCGCGGAGTACTGAGCGATGCGTAGACGAATTCCAATACCACATAGTGAAGGACAATGTTCGCACCAAGCCCATGCGGATTTTCCGAAACAAGCGATTTATGAGCGCGAAGCCGGGCGCAGCGGATTTTTTGGTCCTGCAAGTCATTTTCATCATCAGCATCCACCGACGGCGTGGAGCGACTGGCAAGGGGAATTAAGACCGCGCTGCTTTGATTTTAACCGTGTAGATTCAAACGCTGATTCGCCTTGGCAAGTACCAGTATTACTCTCGAATGCGCAATGCAAAATTCGCCTCTGGCGCACAGCAAAACCGATGCAGCACCTTGTGCGTAACGCCGATGGTGATGACCTGCTGTTTGTCCATCAAGGTGGTGGCGAGCTGTTTTGCGACTACGGACATTTGGTTCTCAACACTGGCGATTATGTGTTAATTCCTCGTTCGACCACTTGGCGAATCAGCCCTCACTCGGCGATGATGTTACTGATGATTGAAAACACCGATGCCGGCTATGAGTTACCCGACAAAGGTATCGTTGGGCAGCACGCGATTTTCGACCCTGCAGTGCTTGAAGTCCCCAGTATCAACCAAACTTTTCGCCAGCAATACAGTGAAAAAACCACTCAAGTGCAGATTAAGCGCCGTGAACAACTCAGCGTGGTGACGTTTCCGTTTAATCCACTGGATGCGATTGGTTGGCACGGCGACTTGTCGGTATTCAAACTCAATTGGCGCGATATCAGGCCGATAATGTCGCACCGTTATCATCTTCCGCCTTCGGCGCATACCACCTTTTTAGGTAACGACTTTGTGGTTTGTACCTTTGTGCCGCGTCCAATCGAGAGCGAACCAGGGGCGTTAAAAGTGCCGTTTTTTCACAACAATGACGACTTTGATGAAGTGTTGTTTTACCACAGTGGTGATTTCTTTAGTCGCGACAACATCGAACCGGGTATGGTGACTTTTCATCCGGCTGGCTTTACCCACGGCCCCCATCCCAAAGCCTTTGATGGTGCGCAAACAACCAGCAAAACGTTTACCGATGAAGTGGCGGTAATGATTGATACGCGCCACGCTTTGAGCGTGGGAGAGGCGGCACAGGCGGTGGAAAATAGCTCTTACGTCGATAGCTGGAAAGGAGCATTGAAATGAAACTGGCGAGCGTGAAAACTGCGTCGCGAGATGGCCAACTTGTGGTGGTGAGCCGCGATCTGAAATGGTATTTGCCGGTTACGAGCATAGCGCCTACGTTGCAAAATGCACTCGACCATTGGCAGAGCGTGGCGCCTAAATTGGCCGAGGTATATCAAGCGCTTAATTCTGGCCATGCCAAGGGTGAGCCATTTTCTGCCAAACTCTGTTTGTCGCCATTGCCGCGTGCATATCAATGGGCGGATGGCTCTGCGTATGTTAATCATGTTGAGTTGGTACGCAAAGCGCGCGGCGCATCGATGCCAGCAGAATTTTGGACCGATCCGCTGATGTATCAAGGTGGGTCAGACAAATTTTTGTCACCGTGTGAAGACATTGTGCTTGGCGATCCTAACTGGGGGCTCGACTTTGAAGCGGAAGTGGCGGTTATTACCGATGACGTCGAAATGGGGATTTCGCCGCGCGATGCACGTGAGCGGATTCGCTTGCTGATGTTGGTCAACGATGTTTCGCTACGAGGCTTGATACCGGCGGAACTGGCGAAAGGATTTGGCTTTTTTCAATCCAAACCCGCCAGCGCGTTTTCGCCTGTCGCCGTGACGCCCGATGAACTGGGCGAGGTTTGGGAGGGCGCCAAACTGTCGTTGCCACTTTGCAGCAGTCATAATGGGCAAATGTTTGGCTGTCCGAATGCGGGCGTTGATATGACATTTGATTTTGGAGTATTGATCGCCCATGCCGCGAAAACTCGTGCGCTGTGCGCAGGGAGCATTGTTGGTTCAGGAACGGTGTCTAACAAGCAAGGGACTGATCATGGCAGTGCCATAGATGAGGGAGGCGTTGGCTATTCGTGTTTGGCTGAGCTGAGAATGATTGAGACCATTCGTGATGGCGCGCCGCAAACGCCCTTTATGCAAGTTGGCGATAGCATCAAAATAGAGATGTTTGATGTCAATGGCCGCTCAATATTTGGTGCGATTGAACAAAAAGTGGTGAGCCCATGACCATGACGCTCTACAGCTATTGGCGCTCTTCGGCGGCGTATCGAGTGCGCATTGCGCTTAATTGGAAGCGTCTGGATTATCACACTCAACCGGTTCATTTGCTAAGAGACGGTGGCGAACAGCACCAAACTTGGTATCGGGATTTAAACCCGAGTGAACTGGTGCCAACTTTGTGTGATGGCGATGTGGTACTGAATCAATCACTAGCCATTGTCGAATATCTGGACGAGCGCTACCCAAGCCCAAATTTATTGCCTCGTCATGCAAAAGAGCGCGCCTTGGTGAGGGCGCTGGCACTGGATATCAGCGCAGATTTGCATCCGCTCAATAACCTTCGAGTGTTGAATTATTTAACTGAACATTTTGCCGGGGATAAACACAGTAAAGTTGAATGGTATCGTCATTGGGTTGCGGTGAGTTTTACGGCTTTAGAGCAGCGGCTTAATCAACTTGGGGGGCAATGCTGTGTGGGTGATGAGGTGACATTGGCCGACGTTTGCTTGGTTCCGCAAGTCTATAATGCTGAGCGATTTGCCTGTCCGATGGATAACTACCCTAAAATTCGTGAGATTTGTCAGTATCTTGAAACACTTCCTGCTTTTGAACTTGCAAATCCACATGCTCAAGTGGATGCTGACTAACATTTTTAAACGAAAAGCTTAACCGTGCTCTATTTTGTTAATCATAACGAAGGGATATGTGCTAAACCTAAAGCATAGAATCGACTTTTAAAGAGTAAGGACGTAAATGGATTTCTTTGCCGATTTGAATAACAAAGATAGTGGCGACCCAAGCTGTCATGAGCCTTTACTAACGCATTCCAAACCATGGAAAATTCTTCTCGTTGATGACGACGAACAAGTCCACCAAATTACTCAGATAGCGCTATCAGATTTTGAATTCGAAGGCCGAAAACTGGAGTTGATTTCGGCACTTTCGGGCCAGGAAGCCAAGCAAGTGTTTGCCGAGCACGATGATATCGCGTTAGCTTTGATTGATGTGGTCATGGAGTCGGAGCATGCGGGTTTATCGCTAGTCAAATATATTCGCGATGAATTAGGTAACGGCTTGATTCGTCTGGTGCTGCGTACTGGGCAAGCTGGGCAAGCGCCTGAAGATGTGGTGATCCGTGAATACAACATCGATGATTACAAAGAAAAGACCGAACTGACAACACAAAAACTGAAAACCTTGTTGTACTCAATGCTGCGTTCGTATCGCGACCTGTGCTTAATCGAAGAGCAAAAACAGGGGCTAAGCCGTGTTATCCAAGCTTCTGCATTGGTACAAAACACTACGACTTTACAGGCCTACGCCACTTCGGTACTGGATCAATTAACATCGCTGCTCAAACTGGAACGCTCAGCTTTTTATTGCCTGGTTCATCCAAGACCCAATGGTGAAGCGTCACGAGCATTAACGCTGGCGGCGACGGGCAATTATTATGATTGCTACAGCGAGTGTGCTTTTGAGCGCTTACCCGAACCGGTCTCGACTCGCTGCAGCGAAGTGCTAGAAAAGAGAGAAAGCACCAGTTACCCAGACGCATATCTTTTATATGCCAACGACGAGCAGGGCGTTGATCGCTTGTTGTACGTGAATGTCAACCGTGAGCTCTCTGAGCTCGATAAACAGTTGCTTGAGATTTATATGCAAAACATCGGTCTTACCTTTGAAAACTTGACCTTAATGAATGACATCCGCGAAACCTCCAAAGAGCTGGTGTATAACCTCGCCAATGCCGTGGAAGCGCGCAGTAAAGAAACTGGGGCGCATGTTCAGCGAGTATCGTTGATTTGTGAAAAACTGGCCGAACTGAGCGGCTTAAGCGATAACGATGTCAATATGATCAAACACGCTTCGCCGCTTCATGATGTGGGTAAAGTTGCGATTCCTGATAGCATTTTGCACAAGCCCGGCAAGCTTGATCGAGAAGAGTGGAGTGAGATGCAAAAACACGTTGAGTATGGCGTCAATATTCTCAGTAACTCCAAGCGCCGTTTGTTTGCGGTAGCGCGAGAAATTGCGGGTACCCACCATGAGAAATGGGATGGTAGTGGCTATCCCAACGGTTTAAAAGGTGAGGAGATTCCAATCAGTGGGCGAATTGCCGCGCTTGCGGATGTCTTTGACGCCTTAGGGGCAAAGCGCAGTTATAAAGAGCCTTGGACCAACGAGGCGATTCGCGAAGAAATCGAAGCCCAGCGTGGCAAACATTTTGACCCGGAATTGGTCGATTTAATGCTCGCCAATTGGCAAAGCTTCGTTGATATTCGTAGCCAACTGCCAGATTAACTGTCACGAATAACGTTCCAAAAAAGCCACCGTTGAGGTGGCTTTTTTATCTCAGCAATTTCAGCAATTACGCCATTATTCTGCATCCGCGCTGCGTTTCTGAGCTTGTGGCGATTGAATTTCTTGAGGTAACACTTTCGGCAATTTTATTGTGAAGTGCACCCCTTTACCCGGTTCAGAATCAAACTCAAGCTCGCCTTTGAGTTTTTGTTTCACCAAGTTGAACACCAGATTAAGCCCAAGCCCCGAGCCGCCTTTACCACGTTTGGTGGTGTAGAAAGGCTCAAAGATACGTGAGTGGAGCGCTTTTTCGATACCATCGCCGTTGTCGCGGTATTGCAAAATGATCCACTCGTCTTGCTGCTCAAATTCAACATCGATCTGTGGTTGTTGCTGGTGAGTAAATGCGTGATTGACGCTGTTCATCACAAGGTTCGACAAAATTTGTGTCAGAACCCCGGGTAAGCTGTTCATTGTGACGGTTTCATCGCCGACCAGGTTCGGAGTGACTGGGACTTTGCGTGTTTCTGGATGCAAGCTGGCAATGAGCGCATCAAGTACCTGTTTAACGCGAAACTCGCTGCGACTTTCAGACACTTGATCTACCGCAGTTTGCTTGAAGTCACGCACCAGTTTGGCGGCGCGATTTAAGTTATGCTCAAGCATTTCGCCGCTTTGGGTCAAGCGAGTCATTAGTTCAGAAAATTGGGTGCTGGTGAGGGTTTGTTCCGTAAACGCTTTTTGCAGGGTTTTGGCGCTCTCTTGAATCACCGATGTTGCGGTGACGGCGATACCAAGTGGCGTATTGACTTCATGAGCGACGCCGGCCACTAATCCTCCGAGCGCGGCGAGTTTTTCTGATTCAACTAATTGCTCTTGAGTCTGTTGTAAGCGCTGCATGCTTTGCTCAAGATCTTGAGTGCGCTTGGCAACGATCTGCTCAAGTTTGATGTTCCAACTCTCGACTTCAAGTTGCGCCATTTTCAGGTCGGTAATGTTAATCGCGGTGCCGCGAAAACCAAGAAAGATGTCTTTTTCATAGCGAGCAATTGCTTGAAAAATAAAATAATTGGGTTCGCCTTGTACGATGATGCACTCTTCACACTTGTTAAAGCTGTGCTGCTTGTCAAGCAGAGTGAGTAGAGATTGACACTGCTTGAGCAGTTCGATGTCGTGCAGGCTGCAATGGTCAGTAAATTCGAGGCGAAGTGCTCTGAGCATGGCCTCTGAGCTGTAGGTCAATTGGCCATTGGCGTCAGTTTCCCACAACCAATCTGACGAAACATGGGTAAAATCACTGAGCCGTTCTTGTTCAAACTTGATGCTTCGGTACAAGGTTGAGACGTTATCGGTAATTTTATTTGATTCATCCGCCAGCCAATCCAATTCGTCTTCTTCATTCATAATCCATCTGGTATGGCTCAGTTTAAGAGTTTTAGCTGGGTGCCTTGGGTTGTATTTACGCAGGTATTGCGCAATGGCAAACACTCGGCGATTCACACTGTGGTGAAACACCAGCAAAATGAAATAACACACTATGATGGTCTTGAGGGCGTTCATCGCCAGCGTGACAAAAAACTGTTTCATTAAATAGTGATAGATCTGCTGAGCATCGGATTCGACTTCGATGGTGCCTATGGTCTCAAACAGGTTAGGCTGCGGGTCGTGGTAAACCAGCGCGTAGTTACTGACGATAGGGTTGTTGGTCACTTTTTTACCCGCGCTGAATTCATAACGACCGGATGTGACTTTGATGTAGTCGATGCCGGGAAGATTGACCAAACCTTCCAAACGCTCTTGCAGCAAGGTCAAATCAAATGCCCACAGCGAGGCGGCAAGTGTATCGGCATGAACGTCTTTTATCTCAGCGTGGCGCTGGCTAACCGCGTTGAACTCTTTGTCGTAATCCCAATAGAGTTGCAGCACGGTTGTGGCTAAAGTCACTACGCTGCTTAGGACGATCATGATAAAAATGATTCGACGGCCAATCACACTAAAGTATGGATTGTGAATGCTTTCTTCAAACTGCTGGGTTCTGTTCATATCAAGTCAGCTTTTGTTTTAATTATTATGAGTATAGATAGCGTTATTTAGAATGCTCACAGGTCATCTTAAATTTGTTAGCCAGATTCTTCTCTCGACACGAAAACGCTCTACACTCTTTAGTATGACGTATTTAAGCGAGGTGACTATGCGCATTCTTTCCGTTTTATTGCTGTGTTTCTGTGGCTCATTGCGAGCGGCCGATGTGGTACTGATTGAAAGTTATCACTCTGGCTATGAATGGGATAAAAGCTATTTGCTGGGCATCAACCAAGAGCTGGATCCGAGCATCGATATGGTGCGCTTTGAGATGGATACGAAACGTCTGCCGGAAAGTGAATTTGAGCAAATGGCCAGTAAAGCGTGGGAATTTTATCTTCAGCACCAACCCAAAGTGGTGATTCTCGGTGATGATAATGCGCTGCGTCTGATGTACCCCAAACTCTACAATCAACCGATATCGATTGTGTTTTTGGGTATCAACTCCAACCCGCGCCGTCTGCTGATGCAATATCCGGGGCAAGCTAAGGTCACCGGCGTTTTAGAGCGGCCTTTGTTTGTGAAAAACTTGAGTGAAATCAGCTTGATGCTAAACAAGCGCCAAATTCGAGTTCGAGTGTTATTTGATTCTGGAGTGACATCGAAAATTGCCAGTGATTTCATCATTGAACAGTATGAGCTGATCAAAAAAGGGCTTGGCGTTGAAATCGAAGTGCACAATATTGCGCTGTTTGATGAATGGAAGGCGCAAGTTGATAGTGCCCAAGCACAAGGTTTTGACGCTATTTTAGTCGGTTTATACCAAACGCTGGTCGATGAAAACGAACGTAGCGTTCCGGCGAAAACCGTAATGGATTGGACCAATCAATATACTGGCGTGCCACTGTTTACCTTTATGGATTATGCAGTGGGTAGAGGAAAGGCGGTTGGCGGCGTGGTGACTTACGGGCAATCTCAAGGGCAAGCTAGCGCGCATATCGTCAATCGTATTTTTAACGGTGAAAGTGCCGATTTGATTCCGATTCAAATCGACACTCAAGGTAAAGCTATGTATAGCCGCAGCGAAGCTAAGCGCTGGAAAATCTTAGCGCCCAAAGATTGGCAAGCCGTCGACTAAAACGCGAGACGCTGGCGTTTAGTTTAGCCGTCAATTATGTCTAGCGGTCAATAAAGCGCTCAGGAAAATCGCTAAATATCGCGTCCACTTTGTCGAGGTGTTTAAACTTTTCTGCTTGGTTAACGGTGTAACACCAGACTTGATAACCCGCTTCATGCAATTCATCAATTTGGCTTTGACTGACCCAGCGGTAGTTTAAGTTACAGCTAAACGCGTTGACTTCTTCAAGCACTTGCCAATCTTTTCTGCCTAGGCGTTCGCTTAATACCCCTAATTTGTATCCGGGGCAGTGGTGATGTAATTCACGAATGATGTCATGGCTAAAGCTCGATAACAGTACTGATGACGCCGCTAATTCTGCATTGTCTAGTTGCTGCTTAAGGATCTGCGCGACATGCGCCACATCCTGTTTATCGATTTTCACTTCGATATTGAGGCTCAGTTGATGCTGATGTGCCAAATCCAGCAGCTGTTGCAATGTCATCAGCGGCTCAGCGGCGAATTTGGCGTCATACCAAGCACCAAAATCAAATTGTTGTAACTCATCGAGGGTATAGTCGTCGACTCGGCCCTTGCCATTACTGCAGCGATTGATGGTGTGATCATGGCAAACCACCAAAATTTCATCTTTGGTCGGTTGTACATCGACTTCAACCCATTTTAGTCCCATGTCGATAGCGGCTTGCACACTGACCTTAGTGTTTTCGGGAAAGTGTCCCGCGACGCCGCGATGACCAACAATAATTTGTGTCATGATTCACTCTCGTTGTGATGAGCTATGACCAGCTCAGTTTGGTTGATTTGGCAAAGTTTGGTGATGTCTTTGACGTTTGCATCGATAAATAGCCGATTGATTTCATGCAGTTTACCACTGACAATTGGTGCGTAGCGGCCTAATTTACTGCTATCTGCCATCAGCCAACATTGTTCACTCTGCTCGATGATGGCGCGAGTCAAACTGGCTTCTTCAGGGGTAAAATCGAGCAGTTGACCTTGCGCACCTAAGCCGCCCACACCAAATATACCTATTTTAATATTGAATTGGCGATAAAACTGCGTGGTTGCTTCACCCACGGTATCTTCATCTGAGGAGCGCACCGCGCCACCAGCCAAATGCAGCGAAATATTCGGGTTACGGCTTAAGGTCAGCGCAGCGTTGATATTATTGGTCACCACCGTCAATCCTGGATGATCTAATAGGGCGTGAGCCAAATGTTTTGGCGTGGTGCCAATCCCCAGAAACAAACTAATGCCTTCAGGAAGCTCACTGGCTACGCGTTGAGCGATGGTTTGCTTAGCCGGCAGGTTGAGCAGCTCACGGTTGGTAAATGATAAGTTGTCATTGGCGCTAGGCACTATGATGCCACCATGGACTCGTTTCACCATGCCTTGGTCGCTCAGCTCATTCATGTCTTTGCGAATGGTCTGTACTGAGACGGCAAATCGCTCTGATAGTAGTGAACTCGATAGTACGCCATGGCAGCGTTGCAAATAGGCCAAAATGTCTTTTTGTCTCGACGATAAACTCACAGCGAACCTTTATGCGATAGCCTGTTGATAGCGAGTGCTGGTTTGGGCGCCGTGAGGTATTGGCTCCAACGCGGTTATGCGTTTGCCTCGCTGGTCAAAAAGATGCAGGTTTTCCAACGCAATGTGCACTGTGATACGCTTGCTGCCAATCTCTATCTCTTCGGTGGCAGCAATAAAAGGCTCTTGATTGACCGTTCCATGTACCAGTTGATTTGGCCCTAGGGGTTCGACGACATTGACTTTAACGTCAATGGCAATATCTAGCTCATTAGCGCTGAGTTTGGCGTGTTCAGGGCGAATACCGAGCGTTACCTCACCGTTACCAAATGCGCAAAGTGATGGGTTATAGAGCTCACAGTTTGCAACGCGCAATGTACCGTTATCTAATTGAGCTGGCAGAAAATTCATTGCTGGGCTGCCAATAAAACTGGCGACAAAAGTACTGGCAGGGTGGTGATAGACCTCTTTCGGCGAGCCCACTTGTTCGATTTGTCCTTGGTTGAGTACCACGATGCGATCAGCAAGGGTCATGGCTTCGATTTGATCATGGGTTACGTAGACACTGGTGACCCCAAGTTCACGTTGTAATTTTTTTATTTCCAGACGCATGTGTGCGCGCAGCGCCGCATCGAGGTTTGATAGCGGCTCGTCAAATAAAAACAGTTGCGGGTCGCGCACAATCGCTCGTCCCATCGCCACACGCTGACGTTGGCCGCCTGAGAGCTTAGCTGGTTTGCGTTGCAGATAGGGTTCAATTTTCAGCGTCTTAGCCACTTTAGAAATTTTTGCTTCGATGGTGTGTCTATCGACGCCACGATTTTTTAGCCCATAGGCGAGGTTGTTGTACACCGTCATATGCGGGTAGAGCGCGTAGTTTTGAAACACCATCGCGATATCGCGCAGCGCGGGTTTTTCGCCATCAACGCGTCGACCACTCAAATGAATTTCTCCGCCGGAAATGGCTTCTAAACCGGCAATCGAGCGCAAAATTGACGACTTACCACAGCCGGATGGACCGACTAAAACAATGAATTCGCCATCTGCGATATCAAGGCTGACGCCTTTGACGGCCTGATGGCCGTTCTCATAGGTTTTGATTAAGTTTTTAATTTCTAACATTGGATAGATTCCTTGCAATCATCAAAGCTTGCCAAATGACCCGGCTTGCGCCGTTCGATGTGGTCATTTTTCGCTTTCGACTAAACCCTTTACGAACCAGCGCTGAAAAATCACCACCACTAAAATCGGTGGCAACATGGCGTAAATCACCATCGCAAAAGCGAAATCGTATCTTGGTGTGCGCGTCTCGCGAATGTTGTTGAGCAGTTGCTTAATCCCCATCACGATGGTGTTGTAGTTTTCATCGGTGGTCATCATGATCGGCCATAAATATTGATTCCAACCAACCACAAACATGATGATGAAAATGGCCGCCACCATGGTTTTGGAAAGCGGTAGCAGAATATCGATAAAGAAGCGAAACGGCCCTGCGTTATCAAGTTGCGCCGCCTCAAGAAGTTCGTCAGGCACGGTTTTGAAGAACTGACGAAAGAAGAAGGTTGCGGTTGCACTGGCGATAAGTGGCAGCACTAGGCCAGAAAAGCTGTTCAACATGCCAAGGCTAGACACCACTTCATAAGAAGGAATGATGCGCACTTCCAGTGGCAATAACAGGGTGACAAAAATCAGCCAGAACCATAGGGTGGCGTAGGGCAAACGAAAGTACACCAAAGCAAATGCCGCCATCAGCGAGATAATGATTTTACCAATCGCAAAGCCAAGCCCCATGACAATCGAATTGAATACCATGGTTTGAGTGGTGACTTGGCCGGCAAAGCCAGTTGCGCGGCTCCACGCTTCGCGATAAACATCGATAAAGTGATCGCCGGGCCACCATTGCAGGCCATCGGTCAAAATGGTGTTGGGATCGTGGGTTGAGCTGGCGAAAATCAGCCAAATCGGCACCAGCATAAATAGGGCGCCGGTGATTAAAATAATATGATCGGACAATCGTTGAATGTTCATCATCGCTCCTTGAGAGTTCGGTCCACTCGCGCGTTTGCGCAGCCATACATTGCGCATCAGTAATGCACGCGTTTTTCAACAAAACGAAATTGAATAAATGTCAGGCTGAGCACCAGAATCAGCAGCACCACCGATTGCGCAGAACTGCCGCCAAGGTCGGCGCCGACAAAACCATCACGATAGACTTTGTACACCAGCGAGGTTGTGCTTCCACCAGGGCCACCATTGGTCATGGTGTCGATAACGCCAAAGGTGTCGAAAAATGCATAGGTGAGGTTAATCACCAGTAAGAAAAAACCGGTAGGCGCCAGTAAAGGAAACGTGATGCTCCAAAAACGCTTGTTATCGCTGACACAATCCAGTGTTGCGGCTTCTTTGACAGCATGAGAAATCGACTGCAATCCGGCCAAAAAGTAGATGAAGTTAACCGCGACTTGTTTCCAAACCGAAACTAAAATGAGCGCAAAAGTGGCGTCAAACGGGTCGGTTTGAAAGCTAAAATGCCAACCAAGGGCGGCGAAGAAATCGGTGAGTACGCCAATATGGGGGTTAAACAAAAAACTGCCAATCACACCGGCAATGGCTGGCGCAACCGCATACACCCAAGTGAGCGTGACTTTATAAGAACTTTGGCCGTGAATGACGTTGTCGGCTTTGACCGCCAGCAGTAGCGCCAGCGCCAATGAGAAAAACGATACGGCAAACGCAAAGCACAGCGTAAAGCCGACCGATTTGAGGTATTCGTCTGAGGCAAACAGCATTTGGTAGTTTTCAAACCACACAAAGGTCGAAGACATGCCCCATGGGTCTTCAAGCATAAAAGACAAATACACCGCTTTAAGCGCCGGGTAGACGAAAAATATCGTGATGATGATGATCTGCGGTGCCAAAAAAAAGTAAGGCAGTGCAGAGTGGTTAAATTGTTGACGTCGTTGCATGACAAACTTCCCGCAGCAAAAACACATGGCCTCACTATGTTAGTGAGGCCAACCAAGCAAGATCAGTTTTTGACTGTGCGCGCAAAGCGTTTGAGTAATTGCGAGCTCTCTTGCTCGACTTTATTCAAGCTGGTTTCGACACTGGAAGAGCCTGCAAAAATATTGTCGAACTCGCGGTTCATCACTTCGCGAATTTGCGGATAGAAACCAAGGCGGTAGCCTTTTGCCCATTCACCATCAGCAAGACTGAGCTGCTTAACTCCCACTTCTGCGTCTGGGTTTTGTTGGTAATAGCCAGAGGCTTTAGTGAGCTCATAAGCGGCATTGGTGACAGGCACATAGCCGGTGGTTTTATGCCAGTACATTTGAGTTTCTGGTTTGGTCAGGTAGTTGAAAAATGCCGCAACGCCTTTATCTTGAGTTTTATCGTGACCGCTAAGGGCAAACAGCGCTCCGCCACCAATAAAGGTGTGCACTGGATGTGCGTTGAGTTTTGACCAATATGGCAAATAGGCGGTGCCAAGCTGGAATTTGACGCGGTCACGCAGTCCGCCAAATGAACCGGAAGAGCCGATCCACATCGCCACTTCTTGACGCTCAAACGGAGTTTGGTTCGCGTCCCAATCGCTGCCGTAGTATTTGTAATAGCCTTCGTCTGACCACTGCTTGAGCTTGTTGAAATGCATGATCATGTCTTTGCTGTTGAAATCAAGTTTCGTCGCTAAACCGTTGTAACCATTGTGTTCATCCGCCAGCGGCAAGTTGTGGCGAGATTTGAAGTTTTCAAACATGATCCACGGTGTATGAGATTGAGAGAACGCAATGTAGCCTGCTTTTTTGAGCTTAGCGGCTGCCGCTTCAATGTCTTCATAGGTCTTTGGTACGTCAACGCCTGCTTTTGCCAGTACATCCTTGTTGTAATAGAGCACTGGAGTTGAACTATTAAACGGCATTCCCACCATCTTACCTTTGGCATCGGCATAGAAATTACGTACGCCAGCTAAATAGTCTTTGGCGTTAAATGAGTAACCGGAGTCGACCATGATGTCTTCAACTGGCTTTGCCACACCGGGGGCGTTCATGATGGTGGCCGCGCCAGCATCAAAGACTTGCAAAATGTTCGGCGCTTGACCGGCGCGAAATGCGGCGATACCTGCGGTAAGGGTTTCGGTGTAGCTGCCTTTGTAGACAGGGGTGATTTTGTATTGGTCTTGTGAGGCATTGAACTCCTCAGCCATGTGGTTGACGGTGTCGCCTAATTGGCCGCCCATTGCATGCCACCAAGTAATTTCGGTTGCCGAAAAAGCGTTTGCAGAGACAGTCGCAGACAAAAGGCCTGCTAGCCATAACTTGTTCATTGATCATTTCCTTGTAAAGTTTCGAACGAGGCATAGTGTGTTTCGCTTGATGATCATGGTGCGTGGCGTTTGTTGCAGATTGGTGAGCCACAGATGTCAGCTTAGTGAAGCTTTTATGGCTAATTTGTGGCAGCTCATATTAAAAGTGATTGAATTTAAAAGTAATTAATATGACGTTCGCTAATGTTAGAAGCGAAATGAAATCGGCGATTGCGAAACTAATGGAGGGGCGCGTTTTAAGTTTGCTGTGCAGAATTGTTGTCAGCTAGGGATTATTTTTGTCGCCACAAATAGCGCGCTTTGGCATTATTGGCGCGCCGCGCAATGATGCCGTGAATCTTTAATGAGTACTGCCTGTGAATGCTGAACGTAAAGCGAGTTGGATCTTGGTCCTAACCACACTGTTTGCTGCTTTTGGTTGGATTTTTTCCAAACAGACGATTGCAGGATTACCGCCGTTTGGCTTTGTCGGATTGCGGTTTTTGCTTGCTTCACTGTGCATTTTGCCACTCTGTCATCGAGCGCTAAAGCAAGCCAGTGGTCAAGATATTGGCCGCGCGGCGCTGGTGGGTGTTTTACTTAGCGGCGCACTGCTGAGTTGGATTCATGCCATTTCGATTAGCGATACATTAGGCGAGGGCGCGTTTATCGTTAGCCTGTCGATGCTGATCGTGCCATTAATTGCTTGGGCGCTGTTCAAACAACGCCCCAAACGTATCTTCTGGGTCTCTTTGCCTATCGCAGTGATCGGTTTGGGATTTCTGTCGCTATCGGAAGGATGGCATCCACAAGCCAGTCAGCTGTGGTTTTTGATCAATGCCACCATGCTCGCTCTGCATTTCAATATCAACAGCAAATACTCACAAACTCTACCCGTGTTGCTGCTCACCTGTATTCAACTGTTTGTCACTGGTGTGCTGGCGATGATCGCCAGCTTGCTGTTTGAAACCGCACCGCCAAGTGTCGAGCCGAGTATTTGGGGGTGGTTTGCATTAAGTGCTCTGTTGGCGACGGCGTTGCGCTATGTGCTGCAGACGTTAGGTCAAAAACACATCAATCCTGGTAATGCGGCGCTGATTATGATTTTAGAGCCAGTTTGGACTGTGGTGCTCAGTGTGGTGTGGTATGCCGAGCAGCTTTCTCATGCCAAGTTGTTTGGTTGTGTGCTGATTTTGTTCGCATTGCTGGTTTATCGTACTGATGGTCGTTTTAGACTGCGCCGCTTTAGCTAGAATAATGCGCTGTTTTGGTGAATCACAGACGCATTTTGGTGCAAGGTGATAAGTTCCAAATTTTGTAAAAGGTTAATTTTGTAAAATTTACATCTGATATTCATTTCCTTTAAAAAATTATGTTGAAGCGATCTAGAGGGTTGTTGGTATAATCGACATTGTTTTATGTGGAATCATCTCAGGGAGAGAACAATGAAAATCGGTGTGATTGGTGCAGGTGCAGTCGGCGTTGGCGTATGCAACTACCTATTGACCATGGGCAGTGTCAGTGAACTGGTATTGCTTGACCAAAACCTTGAACGTGCAGAAGGGGAAGTGTTTGACTTTCGCCATACTGCGGCACTGACGTTTTCGAAAAATACCCATATTATTGCTACCGACGATTATCTCACCTTAATCGGCGCAGATATTGTCGTGATCACCGCTGGCGCGCAGATCAAAGAAGGTCAGCCGCGTTCTGAACTTGCAGAAGTGAACAGCCAAATCGGCGTGGAAATTGCCAAAAAAATCGAACGTGTCGCCCCCGGCGCTAAGTTAATTATTGTCACTAACCCATGTGATATCGTCGCGCACTTTATTGTTAAGAATACGCAATACAAAGCTCAGCAAGTGATCAGCAGCGGCTGCGTGATTGATACGGCGCGTTTGATGTCGATTGTGGCAGGGCGCATTAACCTTGACCCGAAAAATGTGTTTGGTTATGTACTGGGTGAACACGGCAGCAACTGTTTCACGCCGAAGAGTTTGATCTCCATTGCTGGTCAACCGGCGGATTACTACTGCGATACGCACCGTATTCCGCGCATTGATGCCGACGAGTTACTTGAGTCAGTGAAACAAGCGGGCTTTGAGATATTTAAACGTAAACGCAATACTACCCACGGCATCGCCGCAAGCGTATTTCGCATCATTCAAGCCATTATGATCAATGAGCGCTCGGTACTGCCGGTCGGCAGTATGATGCAAGGGGATTACGGTTTGGAAAATGTGGTGTTGAGCCTTCCGACCATCATTGGCAGCAACGGTGCTGAGTCGATTTTGCAGCATCCATTTAGTGATGAAGAGCAAAAGACCCTGCAGAAAATTGCGCAGAATTTACAGGCGTTGATTGCAAACGTTGCGGCGAACACGGGTCTTAAAGGTTAATCTTCCAACTAGCGCTGAGAAAGGATTGTTAAAAAGCACAGGTTTTGGCCTGTGCTCTTTTATTGCTGGCTGAATAGGTGGAGCTGACTGGGTAGCGGCGAGTGGGTCAGGAGAGATGGTTGTTCAGCGCTGCATCTTGTGGTCGTTTACCTTGTTTCGTAAAAGTATAGGTACGCAAAAGTATAGTTACGCAAAAGTGTGCATTTTCTGTTGTGCGCACTGTTGTTTATCGATGTTTAATTATTGAGCAAACGAATGCGGTGAGGGTGAACTATTCATAAAATAAATTGTAATGAGAATTAAACTCAGTTAGATTTTTGCGACTAACTTCAAATAACACTTCATAATTACAATGAAAATCCGCGCAAACTACCATCCTTTATGCCTTGCGATTTTAGCAGGATTAAGTGCCCAAACTTGGGCAGACGATTTGTCTCAAGACTCAGCAACGACCAGCGCTGAGCAAACCTCAAATGCCACATCGAGCGACGTCACTAGCAGTGGTGCTGATGATACCATCACTGTGTATGGCCGTGCGCTGTCTGTGTATCGCGCTCAGCAAGCGAGCCTTGCCACCAAAACCGCGACAGACATCGATGATACGCCACAGTCTATTCAAGTGCTTCCTCAACAGCTAATTGAAGACCAAGGCGCGCGTCAGGTTACTGACCTGTATCGTTCTATCAGTGGCGTAAGCCAGTATTCCTATTCAGGTGTGACGTTTCGCGGCTTTCGCGAAGATGAAATTCTTTATGATGGTGTACGCGGTGACCCATTCAATGGTTTTGCCATTCCACAGCTGTTTAATATCGAACAGGTTGAAGTGTTAAAAGGCCCATCTTCTGCGATTGGTGGCAGTGGAGAGCCGGGTGGGGTAATCAACTACACCACCAAAAAGCCGACTTACGACACTGAGCGTAAAGTTTCAGTCACGGGCGGAAACCAAGATTTTGTCAGTGGCAGTGTTGAATTGTCTGGCCCTGTCAACGACGATGCAACGCAACGTTATCGCGTGGGCATCTATCAAGACCACGAAAACCCATCGCGTGATAACACCGATGTGCGTAACCGAATCATCGATTTGGGCTATGCGTGGGATATCACCGATGCCACCACAGTGACGACTCAATTTACCGACATTATTCAGCATTACGGCGGTGCCCGTCTGCGCGGCATTCCAACGGACGAAGATGGTAATTTCCTCACCGATATCGACTGGAATGCCAACTCATCTTCGGATTACCAAGACCTAGAAGCGCGTGTATATCAGATTCATGTCGATCACGTATTTAACGACTGGCTAAGCGGTAACGTGACAGCGCGCTACTACGAGAACAAAGAGACGCAAAAATACCATGAGCCCGTTGGGTTTACAGACACAGATGGCGATGGTGTCGTAGACTGGAGCGAACGTCAGTATCGTGATCAGGTTCGTCAAAACAAGGCCGGTTCGCTGACGGCAAACTTGATTGCTGACCTTGGCGCACATACGTTGCTGTTTGGTGCAGATTATTATCGCGTTGACCAAGATTACGTTTACTATCGCGCTAAGACCGCTGATGGCGTGTCTGGTATCAGTTTGACTGACCCGGATTACAGTGATGATGTCTCAAGCTACAACTTAAAGCTGACCAAGCAGACCTCTTCTCGTTCTGATCGCTTCGGTGCTTATGTCCAAGACCAATGGGATATTACCGACAAATGGAACGTGCTCTCTGGGCTGCGTGTGGATACCTTTGATGACCAAGTTAATGACATCGTCAATGACACCGTCAGTTCTTACAATGGCTCAGGGCTGTCTTATCGTTTAGGTTCCACCTACAAAATCAATCAAAACTTGCACCCTTATGCGGTGGTGGCGACGGGCTTTGTACCACAAGATGCGGCTGATCAGGCAGACGCCAATGGTGGGCCGTTTGATCCAGAAGAGAGCTTAATGTACGAAACCGGTCTGCGCAGCTACTGGTTTGATAACGCGCTCAACATTAATATCGCGGCTTATCACATCATTAAAGAGAACATTCTGCAAACCGACCCTGATGACAGCGATCGTTTGGTTGCATACGGCAAAGTGCGTAGCCAGGGGGTGGAGGTAGATATTCTCGCGGACTTGACCGAAAACTGGACCGCCAACTTGAGCTATGCGTACAACGATACGCGGGTGAAAAAAGCCTATGACGGCATTACTAATGCGGTTGGAACACGTTTTTCCAACGCGCCGCATAACCAGTTAGGTGCGTGGACTCGCTACGACATTAACGCGCTCAATTCATCGATGGGTTTTGGTGCTGACTATGTCAGCGAGCAGTACAACCGTAGTGGCTCGATTGTGAAGTCTTATGTGGTGTATGACGCCTCGTGGCAAACCCATTGGCAGCAATGGCAGTTCCAGCTTAACGTCAAGAACCTGTTTAACAAAGAGTATGCAGTGAGCGGGTTTACCGATAACACCGGCCACTTTCCTGGAGAAAAGCGCCGTATTTACTTAACGGCAAGCTACAATTTCTGATCGCTTAAGGCCTAGGTTTTTACCAGGCCTTTGTCGTTACTCAGCGAAGTCATTGTTAACATGAATAATTCTCAATGGAATTATTATTCCATTTTGTGGTGGTGAGAGTACAATCTCTCGCGGCTTACAAGCGATAAAACTAGGAATGAAAGGGTTTGATATTATGCGTTTTTCATGGATTTTAAAGGCGATGGTTGCTCTGTTATGCAGCATGACGTTTACCGCTCAAGCGGTGACAGTGACAGACAGTCGCGGAGAGTTTAGCCTCGATTACGTGCCTAAACGTATTGTAGCGTTGGAGTTTTCATTTGTTGATGCACTCGCAGCGGTAGATGTCAGCCCAGTGGGTATCGCCGACGATAATGATCCGAGCCGACTGCTTCCCGCCGTCAGCCAAAAGCTCGGTAAATGGACTTCCGTTGGCACGCGTTCGCAACCAAGCCTTGAAGTTATCGCATCACTTAAACCAGACCTTATCATTGCCGATGTTGATCGCCACTCAGCGGTATACAAAGATTTGTCTAAAATCGCACCAACGTTGTTACTGCCTTCACGTCGTGAAACCTATCAAGACAACCTAAAATCCGCGGCAATCATTGGTAAAGTGATTGGTAAAAACAAAGCCATGCAAGCTCGTTTGGTGAAGCATCATCAAGTGATGACCGATTATGGTAAGCAACTTTCGGTGCTCAATGGCAAAACCATTCAATTTGGCGTCGCGCGTGAAAACGGTTTTTATGCCCATTCTCCTGAATCCTACGCGGGCGGTGTGATTACAACTCTTGGTCTGACGACGCCTAAAGGGCTTGATAACGAAAATGCCTCGCGTCAAATCAGCCTGGAACAGTTATTAGCGCTCAACCCTGCCTATTTGGTGGTGGGTGACTATACCGAAAACAGCATTATTTCTAAGTGGGCGAAACAGCCTTTGTGGAACGCGCTTCAGGCGGTACGTGACAAACATGTCTACCATGTGGATGGCAACATGTGGGCGCGTTGTCGCGGCATTCTGGCCGCCGAATACATGGCAGCGGATCTGCTGAAGTTGGTTAAAGCTTAATGCAGGCAAAGCGTTATTTAGCCTTTACGAGCGTGGTTATCACGCTCGTTGTGTTTTTGGCCGGGCTGTTTTGGCTTGGGCTGTTCAGTTACTCCGCGGTGCCGGTTTCGGCATTCGAGGCGCTGCATGCGCTGTTTGAACCCAATTCGACTCAGATGGCGCACATTGTGGTCATGGACATTCGTCTTCCTCGGGTACTTGAAGCCGGGATCATTGGGGCCGCGCTCGCTTGCGCTGGTGCATTAATGCAAGCGCTGACGCGCAATCCGCTCGCCTCGCCAAGCCTGTTTGGGGTGAATGCCGGTGCAGCATTGGGCATGGCGTTAGTGGCCACGTTTTTCGTTGCCAGTTCACCCATCTCGACGCAAGCCGCTGCCATGCTTGGCGGCTTTGGTGCTTGGGTATTGGTGATGATTCTGGGCGGCGCATGGAAAATGGGCTCCGAGCGCGGCCAATTGGTGCTAGCGGGCATCGCTATTTCGGCGCTACTTGGCGCACTGACCAAAGCGTGCGTGATTTTGGTTGAAGACCAAGCGATTGCCGTAATGGGTTGGCTGGCCGGTTCGTTTGCCAATGCCGGCTGGGATACATGGCGCGCCAGTTGGCCGATATTGCTGCCCGCATTGCTGGGCGGATTCATACTTGCACCCAAAGTGAACCTGTTGGTAATGGGCGATGAGCGCGTTAAAAGCTTAGGGGTGAACCTTAGCTTGTTGCGTGGTTTGATTGCGTTGGTGGTCCTGCTGCTGGTGGGAATTAGCGTCAGCTCAGTCGGCGCGATTGCGTTTGTTGGCCTGATTGTGCCCCATATGGCGCGGGCGCTGGTGGGCTATGACTATCGCTTAGTGTTGCCAGTTTCAATGTTAATTGGCGCTGGACTTACCATTGGCGCGGATGTACTCAGCCGCGCGGTGACGTTTCCAACCGAAACGCCAGCTGGAGCAGTATTGGCGCTGATTGGCGCGCCGTGTTTTCTCTATTTAGTAAGGCGCAAAGCATGAGTTCAATACAAAAATCTGTGTTTGTTCTTAGCGGGTTGTGTGTGCTCAGTGCGTTAGCCAGTCTCTGTTTTGGCGCGGTCAACCTTGATTTAACCGCAGTTTGGTCTGGGTTATTTCACGGCGGCGAACACTATTTCACCATTCATGAATACCGTCTTCCACGCATCATTTTAGCGGTGATTGTCGGCGCTATGCTGGCAAGCGCCGGTGTCTTGATTCAAGGTGTGATTCGAAACCCGCTTGCGTCTCCTGATATTCTTGGCGTAAGCCACGGGGCAGGGCTTGCCGCCGTGGTGCTGATGACCTTATTTCCTGCGGTTTCGATTTATTGGCTGCCGCCAGCGGCGCTGTGTGGTGGCATTGCCTCAGCAATCATCCTCGCCTTAGTGTGCGGCGCAAATGTGAAGCCGGTGCGCCTTGCGATTACCGGCGTGGCGCTGGCGGCTCTGTATGGCAGCGCGATTGACTTTCTAATTTTAATTCAGCCACTTGAAGTGAATAATGCGCTGCTTTGGCTCACGGGCAGTTTGTGGGGGCGCAGTTGGGATCAGCTTTTAATGCTTTGGCCTTGGCTTTTGCTTACGCCATTGGTGGTGTGGCTAAGTCATGCCCTTAACTTGCTAACGCTTGGTGATGAACGAGCGCTAAGCCTTGGCATTAGTGTTAACAAGGTGCGTTTTGGCGCTTTGTTTGTCGCCGTGGTGTGGACATCAGCGGCGGTATCGGTGTGCGGTCCGCTGGGCTTTTTAGGTTTGGTGGCGCCACATTTGGCTCGCCAGTTAGTCGGGGGGCGCCATCAAATCTTATTGCCAACAGCGATGTTGGTCGGTGCTTTGCTGCTGCTAATTGCAGATCTGGTGGCGCGCATTATTCATCCACCGATTGAGCTGCCTGCCGGGATCCTAACCGCGATCATCGGCGCACCGTACTTTTTGTATTTACTGTTAAAAATGAGATAGAACATGCACTTAACAACGGAAAATCTGGTAGTGAGTTACGGCAAAGATCCCATCGTTAAGAGCGTGAATGTGGTGATCCCAAAAGGCAAAATCACCACGTTACTCGGCCCGAATGGTTGCGGAAAATCGACACTGCTTAAAGCGTTGTCGAGAATTCTACCCGCCCAGCAAGGGCAAGTGCTTTGGAATCACAAACCGATTAACGACACACCATCCAAGCAATTAGCGCAACATTTGGCGCTGCTGCCTCAGTCTCAAGAAGCGCCAGAAGGAGTGAGTGTTCGCGAAGCGGTAGCCTACGGTCGCAGCCCTTATACCGGATTTTGGGGGCAATTAAGTGAGCAAGACAAGCTCGTGGTGGAGCAAACTATGCACGCCACAGGCGTTAGCCAGTTTGCTGAACGCCCTGTCGCGGATTTGTCTGGCGGGCAGCGCCAACGCGTGTGGTTGGCGATGACAATAGCGCAAGATACCGACTACATCTTGCTCGATGAACCCACGACATACCTGGATTTAAATCATCAGGTCGAATTGATGAAATTGCTGCGCAGTCTTAATCAACAGGGTAAGACTATAGTGACGGTGTTACACGACATCAATCAAGCTTGTCGTTATAGCGACCATTTGATTGTGATGAAAGCCGGTGAGGTGGTTGATGAAGGGGCGCCTGGGCAGGTGTTAACTCAGGCCATACTCAAAGAGGTGTTTGAATTAGAAGCGGAAATTCATCAAGATCCGGTGGCTCAAACGCCGATGTGTGTGGTGCTTTAGTCTGCGTTTATGTGCCAATAGGCATTAATTGTGTTGGGAACGTTATCTTTTTAGTTAAGAGATGGCGTTCTTATAACGCATCGTTATATCAGAAATTTATTATATTGGGGTAGAATCTATAAACTTTCGAATGAGTTGACGTTTCTGCCTTAATTCTATAATTAGCGATTTGCTAACGAGAAATCACAAAAAGGCTAAGCAATACATTTGTTTAGCCGAGTACCACCGAAAATTATGATGTTCATAAACGGGGCTCTGCAGAATGTTTCAACAGATGCGCCATTGGACACCAGTATGTTTTCAAAATTAATTTTTCATCACCTGTCAATAAGCTCTGATGATGAGCAATATCGTAGTGTATACCTAAACTGCGTATGTACAGCGATTCTTGGTATTAATGCGGCTTTTTTTCTTTTTTATAACCTCGTTTACGATTATTACTTGCCGCTCGTGTTTGCGATGAGCGCTACCTTGTTGCTGCTCAGCCTGAGCCAATATGCGCTATTTATTAAGCGGCGAGTTTGTTTGTCGTCTTGTCTATTGGTGCTGGTGGTATTTGGCCTCACGCACTATTACATGTTTGATGTTAAAAATCTCGAATATGCACTGGTGTTTGGCATGCTAACGCCAATGGTGGCGATTACATTATTGGTACGCAAAGTGGCTTTGCTTGTGGTCGGTGGGCAATTTCTGGTATTCAACTATTTGCTGCTCATCGATATGGACAGTTGGTTGGAGATCGGTTTTGAAAAAGCGAGTTATTTCAATTTGATATCTGTGTGGCTCAGCGTCACTTTACTGTTTTGGTACATTGACTCCAGCCGTATTCAAGCGGTGCGTAAAGTTTATGAAGCCAAAGAGCGACTCGAAATTTTGGCGACCACAGATTCTCTGACGGGGGCCTATAACCGTCGCTTTATCGAAAAACGCCTAAATCAACTACCTGTGGTTAAAGCCATTGCGGTGATTGATGTCGACAATTTTAAGTTAGTTAACGATTTAAACGGCCATATGGTCGGTGATTCGGTGTTACAGAAAATCGCTGAAGTATTGGATCATCTGTTTATCTCAGTGGGTATCGTGGGGCGCTGGGGCGGGGAAGAATTTATTGTTCTTATCACCGAGGGCGACGAAGCGTTAGCTGCGGACCATTTAGAACGCGCAAAAGAGGCGGTCTACGCCTATCCATTTGCGTTGTCACAGCCTATTTCGATAAGCGTTGGCTGGTCGATATTGCACAACCAAAAAGTCGAAGAAGCAATCCGCCACGCCGACCAAGCGCTGTATTTTGCGAAGTCGAATGGTAAAAATCAGGTTGTGTCCGCCTCCTCATTACTGACCAAGCAACAAGCTTTGGTGTTTGATTCAGCGAACATATAACGCTCTGAATTTACGCGTCTTTAAGTGGTAAATAGACTTTAGTGACAAGGTCACATTCGTCAACTTCGTGAATGAAATTGAGGTACTCAAAAAAGCATGGGTAATCTCTTAGCTCTTGGTCACTGTTTGGTAGCCAATCACGATACAGGGCGTAAATGGTGTCGCTGATATTGTCATGGCTACCTTTATGCACCGCGACGGCGCAGCGCCCACCCGGAATCTCGCCAACTTGCACACCAAAACGGTTATCACTGATAGCTTGAGTAATGGAACCGGCCACATCAAAGCGAAATTGATTCGCTGGAAGTACGTAAGGGTCGCCATAGGGAATGCCAAACGTACGGCTGCTGGCAATCGGGGATTCACCGCTCTGTTTGCGCCAGGTAATAAATTGTCCTACGGTTTCCAGCACTTTATCGATGGCGCCATAATGGCTCAGATACGCGATACGCTGGGTCGGTAAATCGATGATGTCGACGTCGATCATAAAAGGTCCTCTTGATGGCGAAGTAAACTCAAACATGCGGTGCCAGTTGGTCCAGTTTGCTTGCTGCCTAAATTGACTTGGGGATTGAGCAAAAGTGCGTTTAAAAGCGCGGGAAAACGCTTCGACACTCTCAAAACTCGCTTCAAAAGCAATGTCGGTAATGGAAAGTTGGTCTTCAAATGCTAAACGGTATGACGCGCGCTTGAGTCGAGCGAGCTGAATGTATTTGGTTGAACTCATTCCGACAACCGCACTAAAAACGCGATGAAAGTGATATTTAGACAGTGCGGCGACTTGGCTAAGCTGTTCTAAATTCAGTGTTTCATCGAGATGTTGTTGAATGTAGTCACATACCATTAGCATGCGAACTTGGTGGCGGTTTGACGCCATAATTCTTTCCTATTGACTGCTTAAGTGCATTTATCCTCGCATGGGCAATCGCCCAAGTCTTGATTCAAATTGCGCATTTAGTGAGGTTTGTTGTAACTCATATTGGTTACATTTTACTTTGTAATCTATATGGGTTACATTTCTCTTTGGTTACCTATTAACGTGCTAACGGTATCGATGAGCACGATTCTGTTGCTCAAAAGCCGATAGAATTCACTCAACACAGGATTATTCGCCTATGACTGCTGCTTCGCCAGCTCAAACCGTTGCGGTGCTGACCGGTGATGTTATCGGCTCGACATCATTGACTGAGCCGCAATTTGACCGCTTGCTTCAAGAGCTAAACGTTCAGTGTGATTGGATTGTCGCCCAACATCAAGGTAACGCGTTTGAGTTAATGCGCGGTGATGGGTTCCAAATTTTGGTTTTCGATTATGCCAACGCGGCGAAATATGCTTTGTTGATCCGTATGGCGCTCAAAGCGAAAGATTCGGCGTTTGATTGTCGTATATGTATCGGTTTTGGAACCTTTAGTCGTCTGCGAGACAAGCTGGGCACTTCTAGCGGACAGGCATTTATGTTATCGGGAAGAGGGCTAGATAACATGAAAACCGCGAGATTATTGTTGGCAGGTGACAATGCCAACTTTGTCCAAACGCTGGATTTGTTAACTCAATTTGCCGATCATCAAATTACCCAATTGACTGAGCGGCAAAGCGCAATCGGCTATTTGAAGCTGCGTCATCCAACATGGCGACAAAGTGATATTGCCCATCAACTTGAAGCAAATCGCGTCTCGATTACTCGCTCGATAAAAACGGCGCGCTTGGACCTAATTGAACAATATGCCAATTTTCTCCACCAGCAAATCAAGGAATGTTATCTATGACCATCAATCTGATTCTCGCCTTGCTTAGCGGACACCTTGTCAGTGAAGGATATCTACGCTTGAAGTCTGTTTGGCTACGAGGTGGCGTTTATGGCGTATTGTGCGCGTTGGTGTTGGTATGCTTTTCCAATCAGGGATTTGCCAGTCAAGGTGTCACGAGTTACGGAGTTATGCTTGCGCTGGCTGTCGCGATAGGGCTCGGGGTGCTGCGAACTGTATTGGGTTATTTATGTTCAAGCGAGCGATTTAGCGCGCGCGAACCTTCACTCATGCTGCAGGTGAGCATGCACGTGTTAATGGTATTGCTATTAATTGGCAGTGCCAGTTATTTAACCCAGGTGAGCACGACGAGGTTGATCAGTTTTATATCAAACTTATTTAATATAAAGCACAGCGTGATCCTTTTCGGCTACGCCTTAATATTAAAACCTAGCTCATTGCTTATTGAAAAAATATTAAAGCGCTATTCTCTCAGCGACATCCTACGTGAGCATAATGGCCTCAAAGCGGGAGGTGAATTGATAGGCTATTTGGAGCGTATTTTAATTTTGACTTTTTCTCTGCAAGGAGAGTATGCGGTGATTGGATTTATATTAACCGCTAAATCGATATTTCGTTTTGGTGAACTGAATCATAGCCAAAACCGCAGTCTCACTGAGTATGTGCTGCTCGGTTCGTTACTCTCAGTAACCATCACTTCCATCATTGCGCTTATGGTGAATTATTTTCAATAACCGTAAAATAGTGAAGGTGTAATTTTATAAATATACATCTTCATTGTTTGTGGTTATTCATTCTCTAAATGATAATTATAACCTCTATCAATGACAGATGATTTGCTAATTATAAAATTATCTTCTGTAGGGTTATTCCTATTTTATCCCGCCTATTATTTGTCAATTTGTTAAATAGATCATACTGCCTAAATGAAATGTTTGTGTTTAACACTTAGGTTGAATATAAAAATAATTAAATGGAATAGTATTTTGTTCATCCTTGATGCGAAAGGTTGGGGAAATATCAGCAATATCATGACAAAAAACTGATACTCGGCGAGCGCTATTTTATAAAATTAACCGTACTAAGCATTAGAAATCAACGTATTGTATTTGTTTAAACTATTGGTGGCTAAGCTTTGCATCAATGGTACCTAAGCACAACTGCGCTTGGGTAAGGGGGGACAATAGTTAATCTCACAGTGCTCATTGTTGGCGTCATGGCGACGATATTTATGGTGGTGATGGGCATTCGCTATCTGGTCAATCGTCGTAAATTCAGCCAAATTCGTCATATTGCCAGTTTTGCCATTCACGATGTGCGTAAAGTACGTGTCTACAAGAAAGAGTGGTATATCGCTAAATCGATCATCAACAGGTCTGGGGGAAACCACAGCGATGTTTTACTGCAAGAGCAGCGTCTCGAAAGCGCATTAAGTTCGTTGGAAGACGATTTTTATCAAATTGACATGCTGTTAAGGAATCACCGTTTCTCATGGACTAAATTGGTTCTCAATTTAAAAGAAACTTGGTTTGATATTAAGTTACACCTCGATGGTGTTGATGAAAGTTTGTCTTTGCAAACCCTCAATGCGCGTTTTGATAGTCAATATAATGCGGTGGTGGATGCGCTGCGCGATGTTGAGCATAATATTCACTTCTAGAATATACACTCTATTTTATTGCGATTGTTTCTTATTTAGATTTGGAGTTTTATAGATACAAAAAAACCACCGAGAAGGTGGCGCTTAAATTAAGCTATTTGGTTTTAACAGATAGAAGAAATTAAACCATAGTTTATTTAAGCAAAACTTCAAGCTTAAATTTGTTACGTTTAATTTCAATCGAATCTTTTTCTCAGTTCAGGCTGAGATTTATTTTCTTGTAGTGATTAAAATATCAATCGTGGCCAATTAATCTTGTTTGAATTGCTGTAATTTATAAAACGGGTTTTCGTTTTTTTATCCACAAATACATCTTTGAGTGTTAGATAGTGGTTAAAACGGGTTTTATAACCAATAAAAAGGCCAGCATGTATGCTGACCTTTTTGGTTTGATAGACGTTTACACTTTGAAAATTCTTACCGCTTCGTCCAAATCGCGAGCCAGAACATCTAAGTCTTCGACGTTGCCATTACAGGCGACAACAGCGTTACTTGACTCATTGATCATGTGGGAAATCTGCTCAAAATGTTTGGCCAGTTCATCCGCGACAATGGTCTGTTCTGACGTTGCATGAGACACATCTTTGACCATGCTGAGTGTATCTGAAGCGCCGTTTTTGATCTCTTCAAGCATAGTGGCTACTTCAGCGGATTTCGCCACACTGTTTTCGACCGTTGGCAAAATTGATTTGACTAAGTTGGCAACCTGGTCGGTTTCCGATTGCACCACACCAATGGTGTCAGTGATTTCAGAGGTTGCTTTGGCAGTGCGTGAGGCGAGGGTGCGAACTTCATCGGCAACCACCGCAAAACCGCGACCTTGCTCACCAGCACGCGCCGCTTCGATGGCGGCGTTGAGCGCGAGCAAGTTCGTTTGCTCAGCGATGTCATTGATAACATTAACCACTTCACCAATTTGCGACGAACGCTCTTGCAGCTTGTCAATATTACCAATGGAGTCTTCGAGTTGCTTCGAAATCGATTGAATGTGTTGCGACGATTCCAACACCAGCGCTTCGCCCTGTGTGCACATGGTATTTGAACGCGCGGAGTTTTCTTCCGTTTGCGCCGCGTGACGCGAGATTTCTTCGATACACGATGACAGTTCTTGAATCGATGCCGCGGTTGAATGGGAGGCATCTGAGGAAGCTTTTGAGGCGCGAGAAATATTATCCATTTGCTGCTTAAGCTCTGCTGTTGAGCGGGTTAAGTGTTGCGAGCCTGAGTGGATACTTTGCACCGCGTCGCGCAAAGAGTTCTGCATTTTGGAAATTGAGCCGAGCAAACTGTTCTCGCTGAACTTGCCTTCGATTTTCTCATCCAGATTGCCTTTGGCAATATGCTGCGTAATCATCATGGCGTAGCCCGGTTCACCGCCGATTTTACTTAGAATATTGCGCGCGATGTAAATGGCAATTGCGATGATCACGGCGAGTACAATCACCGACAGCGCCAAAAATGACATCACCACTTTCCAGTACGCGCTGTTGATGTCATCCATGTAGGCGCCAATGCCCATAACCCAGTCCCATTTGGGAATTTTGGCCATACCATTGATTTTAACCACCATCTCGTTGGTGCCGGGCTTGGTATTATTAGAAACCGTAAAGTCTAGGTCTTTGCCAACCAGTTGTGCCATCGCTTTAGGATAAGATTTTTGATATTGACCAATGACACTATCGCGTACGTGAACGCGAGCGATGCCATTGTTGTCATTGGCCCAAATATAGGAGGTGCCTGAGCGAATTCCAGATAAAATTTCCACCACGTGTTGCTCTGCTTGTTCACGCGAAATTTTACCGGATTGCTCCATATCCACCCAATGATTCACTTGATTTAGGGTGAGTTTAAGAACGGTTTGCAGTTCGTGTTTACGCCCATCGATCATTTCATCGTTGAGCAGCTTAAGTGCCAAAGTTCCAGTGAGTAATAGTGCAATCGCCATGACCGCAATCAAACTCGCAAGTTGTTTAGAAAGTTTCATTCGTGCCTCATCGGTGTTTAAGCGTGTCTGGTTTTCCAATCCAAGTTTCCAAAATCGAGTTTCCGAATTTTGGTTATGGATCCTTAGTGTACGGATCATGCCGAGACGTTAAGTGCAAAAGAGTCACTGCACTGCTGTTGCCATTAACTGGCTAATTATTATCGGTTTTATGGATGTCGCTAATTGGTGTTGATGTCTTAGTGGTCGCTGATACAAACGGTTGGGCAGCAAAATGCTACCCAACACAGCGGCAATTACTGTTTAAATTGACTGTCTAGCCAATCGAATGCCTCCTCTTGCATGTCTTCAGTAAAGGTATGGCTCTTGTCTGGCCATACTTTGGTGGTGAGTTTGTCTGCCGCTCGGTTGGCGTTCCAAACCGAATGCATCTTGTCAAACGCTTCCTCGACAGAATCCAGCGGGAATAGCGAATCTTGGCCGCCGGCAAACACCAGCAGCGGTTTTGGCGCACTTAACGCCGCAATATCGGGGTAGTCGAGGTATTTTGAAATGCCAGGGTGCAACATGCTAAATGCCGACTGACCTTTAAGTTGGTTGTTGCCCGGTACCATCAGGCCTTTCATGGTGCCCATCCAGCAATCTGCCACACCGGCGGTGATGTCATCAGATAGCGCGGTCACCTGCCATGCGCGGAACGCGCCCATTGAGAACCCAACCGCAGCGACGCGAGAGCGGTCGACTTTAGGTTGATGGGCAAGAAATTTCGCCGCGCGCGCATCTTCCAGCGCGATAATGCCAGCAAAAGACGAGCCTAAGTTAAATAGGTTGGACGCCAACGCTTGTTGGGAATCTGTGGCAAAGTCTTCAACCGAGCGGTCGCCCCAGCCGAGTGCATCAATGGACAGCACCACATAACCACGTTTGGCTAACTCATCGCCTGGGTAGCGGCCAGAGAAGTACTTGTCTGCCCATGCTTGGGAGGAAGCGACTCGGTCATCGTCATCCCAGGTTTCGACAAATTTCTCTTTGCCGATATCAAATTTACTGCCGTGGTCGTGGAGAAATAGCGCGGCAGGGAAAGGACCGTCACCTTTAGGCACCAATTTAAGTGCCAGCACTCGAGATTCGGCGCTGATATTAAAGACAATTTTTTGCGCGATGTAATCACCGCGGTCAATTTCGTCTATTACCAATGGATTGAATGGCGTGTTGTCGGCGTAGGGGAAAATCACTTCTCGCGCTTTAGCGATGCCTTGTTTGCGCCACTTTTGTGGATTTCTGATTTTATCATTCCAGCTCATGGTAAACGGCATTTTATCTTTAAGCTGTTGATAAAAAAGAGGGAAAGTACGGTCCGCAGAATCAAACGCTTGAGTTTGATATTCCGGGCCATCGGCAGCAGCAAGAGCGAGTGGCGTAAAGCATGTACAACATGCTACCGCCAGTAGGGTAATCGCGTTCTTTTTCATTGTTATTGTCGTCCGTGTGAATGTCATTATGTTCACTAGGGAAATTATAAGAACAGCGTATGAAATGTCGTGATTGTGGTGGCAATTTAGGATTGGTGATCATGTTAGTAAAACGATGTTTTACTATTATTTGGTAATCGATCACATTTTTGAACTGGTCGAAGTGATGGCTATTTAGTCAATTAAATCGCATGAAATAAGGTAAATGTGCATAAATATCGAATCAAATAGAAAAAAACGGCGGGTTTTAATCCGCCGCTTAAGTGATGTGTTGAAAGTTAACGACGCTTACTCGTCGCCAATAAATCCGCCAGTTTGGTGCGTCCAAAGCTGAGCGTAAATGCCTTTTTGTTTGAGTAACTCTTGATGAGATCCTTGCTCGATAATCTGGCCGTTTTCCATCACGATCAAGCGGTCCATGGCGGCAATCGTCGATAAACGGTGTGCAATGGCGATGACCGTTTTGCCTTCCATTAACGCATCTAGGTTATCTTGGATGGCGACTTCCACTTCGGAATCGAGCGCTGACGTGGCTTCGTCCATAATCAAGATTGGCGCATTTTTTAATAGCACACGGGCAATGGCGATACGTTGGCGTTGGCCACCCGAGAGCTTAACGCCGCGTTCGCCCACTTCCACATCGTAACCCGCACGGCCTTGCTCATCACGCAATGTGGTGATGAACTCATGGGCATGCGCTTGTTTGGCGGCTTCAATCAGCGCTTCTTCACTTGCCTCTGGCGCGCCATACAAAATGTTGTCGCGAATCGAGCGGTGCAGCAGCGAGGTGTCTTGGGTGATCATACCGATTTGATGACGCAGCGATTCTTGAGTGACACCGGCAATATTCTGTCCATCAATGCGAATTTCGCCTGACTGAATATCATAAAAGCGCAGCAGCAAGTTCACCAGGCTAGATTTACCCGCACCCGAACGGCCAACAATACCGACTTTCTCGCCCGGTTTGAGTGTCAGGTTTAAGCGGTTAAACACATTAACTTCTTCGCTGTAGTTGAAGGTGACATCGTCGAACTCGATTTCACCTTGGCGCACGTTAAGCTGCGGGGCGTTCGGTGCATCTTTAATTTCTACCTCGGTTGAAATGGTGTTCATGCCATCAACGACGGTACCGATGTTTTCAAATAGGCTGCTAAGCTCCCACATGATCCACTTCGACATGCCTTGAATACGCAGCGCGATACTGATCGCCACCGCGATAACACCGACGGTTACGGATGCGTCGAGCCATAGCATGATGGATAGCGCGGCAATCGAAAACAGCAACAAGTAGTTAAGTATATCGACGCTGAATAGCAAGCAGGTTGCCATGCGCATTTGGCGATACACGGTCTGTAAAAAGCCCTTCATGCTGCTTTCGGCATATTTCATTTCGCGTTCGGAGTGAGAAAACAGTTTGACGGTGGTGATGTTGGTGTAACTATCCACAATTCGTCCGGTCATTTGTGAACGGGCATCGGCCTGGTCGGTGGCAATCGCTTTCATGCGCGGAATGTAATAAAACTGAATTCCAATGTAGACCAAAAGCCAGGCTAAAATCGGTAGCATCAAAATCACATCGGATTCGCCCATCATCCACACCATGGAAGTAAAATAGACGCTGATGTAGACCATCACATCGACCAATTTCATCACGGTTTCGCGAATCGCCAATGCGCTTTGCATTACTTTGGTGGCAACGCGGCCAGCAAAATCGCGTTGGAAGAAGCCCACACTTTGCTTTAGTAGGTAACGGTGCACCAGCCAGCGAATTGACATCGGATAGTTACCGAGCAAGGTTTGGTGCATGATCATTGAGTGGGTAAACGCCAAAATCGGCATAATCACCACCACTAGAATGCCCATCGACCAAAGTGTGTCGCTTTGGGTATCCCAGAACGTCGCTCGCTCTTGGCTGCCGAGAATATCGACCAGTTGGCCCATGTAGCGAAGTAACGTCACTTCGGCGATCGCCACCACAGCACTGAGAATCGACATCAGGACAAGTGGGATCTCATAACCACGGGTGTAATGGCGGCAAAATCCCAGCAAATTCTTTGGTGGCTTTTGCGGTTCTTCTTGAGGGAAAGGTTTTGTAAGACTTTCGAACCATTGAAACATGTATAAATTGACCTAAAACAAGTAATTTTGAAATAACCTAATTCATTTACAAGATATCGTACCAATTAGATTGCGACACAGTATAGAATGCGCGGCTCATGATATGTGGAATCAGAATGATTCTCAAACTTATTAGTAGGAGCCGATGTAATGCATTCTATTAAAGCCAATCTTATCACTATATCGATTCGCCGCTGTGTCGGTTTTATTGCTGCGCCTTTCATTTTGTTGCCTTTCTCTAGCGCCGCAAACGACAGCCAAGACATTATTCCTGAGGTTGAGACCATTACGGTCACTGCGCAGGCGCTAAAAGTCGCCTCGCCGAACCAAGAAACTGAAAAGACCGTGACCATTGTCGACCGTAGCGAGCTTGAAGCGCGCGATATTCAAAAAGTCGATGAGGCGTTTCGTTATACGCCAAGTGTGGTTTCGCCTTACGGCGCTGACAACGACACAGACTGGTTGCTGGTACGTGGCTTTGAGCCTAGTACTTATCTTGATGGTAACCGCTTGTATAAAGAAGGGTTCTGGGGCTGGACGGCAGAAACCTATGGCCTAGAAAGTATCGAACTGGTCAAAGGGCCCAACTCGGTGCTTTACGGCGAAGCGTATCCAGGTGGCGTCGTCAACCTCGTTCAGAAAAAGCCAACCGACGCGCCGCAAAAGAGCATGACGTTTTCTGTCGGCAATAAAGATTATGTCAATTTTGGCATCGACATTTCGGATTGGGCCAATGAAGATGGCTCGCAGCGTTATCGTTTAGTAGCAAAAGTGGATCAAAAAAATGGTGAATTAGACGGCACCGATTCACAGCGGGTGTACTTAGCGCCTAGCTACAGTATAGACGTTGATGACGCGACGACATTGACGCTATTGGCGTCGTACTTAAAAGATGACGGCGTACCACAAAATGGCTTTTTTCCACTTGAAGGTACGTTAAAAGCGTTGCCAAACGGGGAGTACATTTCGCCATCGACCAACTACGGTGAGCCAAATCACGACCAATTCAATAAAACTCAAGTGTCGCTTGGTTATATTCTCAAACATGAAGTGAATGACACTTGGACGCTGAACCAAAACTTTAATTACGCCTATAGCAAGTTGTATTTACGCAGCTCTTCCGCGTATCCCGATTCATGGCTAGACAGTGACCCGTATTCATTATCGCAATACACTTTGGTCAATGATGGCGATGCGAAAAGCTTTACGTTGGATACCAATGGCGTTGCCGAGTGGTTCCAAGGCGATTTTGAAAATACCCTCCTTGTGGGTATGGATGCGCAGTATCACGTCAACGACTGGATGGGCAATGGCACCGGCAGTTGGATTGGTACCATTAATACCCTAAATCCGGCGCACACTGGCGCTTACACATCGCCAGCGGACATCAGCGCCAATATGGTCGATAACAAAATTACTAAGCAGCAGCTTGGTGCTTACGCGCAGATGAGCTCAATTTGGCAGCAGCGCTGGATAGCCAATGTTGGTGCGCGTGTTGATTGGGTCGATGTCGAAAACCGCGCTGACGTGTCTGATCAAGTCAAAGATACTCAACTGTCGCTCAACACAGGGTTGATGTATCTCAGCGACAGCGGTTTCAATCCATACGCCAGCTACTCTGAATCTTTTTACGTTATCAGCAGTATTGACTGGGTGACCGATAAACTCTACAAACCGGTAGAGAGTAACCAAATTGAACTGGGGGTGAAATACACGCCAGATTGGATGGACGGTTACATTAACCTCGCGTGGTTCGATATTACCCAAGAAAATGCCACCGCTTCAGCGATGGTGGATGGCGCGCTGGCCACCAGCCAGACCGGTGAAAAGACCAGTACTGGGGTTGAAATCGAGGCGCAATCACAAGTGACCGACGCACTGTCACTTGCCGCGAACTACACCTATTCGGATGTGCGTGAAAATGATAAGCGCGCATCGCTTGCACCGCGCCACTTAGCCTCGTTATGGGCAAGTTACGATTTTGCGCCGCAAGGATTGGGTGATGTGGTACTTGCCAGTGGCTTACGCTATGTTGGCGAGAGTATTGATGCCTCAACCGGCGATGTGGTTCCTGATGTGGTTGTTTGGGATGCGATGGCGAAATATCGCATTAGCTCACAGTGGGATTTGCAATTTAACGTCAATAACTTAGCCGATGAAGAGTACGTGGCAAGCTGTGACTACGGCATCTGCTACTACGGTGAATCGCGCAGCGTATCAGCCACCGTCAACTACCAGTGGTAATCAAAGCTTAAACAAAAAAACGGTGAGTATTCACCGTTTTTTTATGCTTGTTCGCCACTCGCTATTAAGGTTGTTTGCGGGTTTGCTGCTGTGGGTAAATCAACGCATCGGTATCAAATCCCGCTTTTTTCGCAATCGCAACATACTTATCGAGCTGGGTTTGGCTTAGAGTGGGAGTGCGCGACAAAATCCACATGTAATCATGGTTATAACCGCTGACCAACGCCACCGAATAGTCGGGTTCCAAATAGTACACGACGTAGCTGCTATAAAACGGACCAAAGAACGATACCTTCAAATGGCCTTTATCACTGCTGCCCGCAAATTTGGCTTTGCCGAGCGCTTGCTGCCACTCGCCATCTTCTTCATCCCAACCTTGATTAAGCACTTCAACGTTACCATCGTCTTGCAACGTATAGGTGGCAGAAATATTTGAAAGTCCGCGTTCAAACGGGTGGTCAAGGCGTGCGATTTCATACCATTTTCCCATGTATGGGGTGACCTTAAAATTGTCGACAGGCGCAATGTTGTCGGGTAGACCAGTACAACCCAAAACAGCAAAACCTGTTACCAACAGCGCTAAAGTGTGCTTAATCCAAGCCATGAATGTGTATCCTTATTTGCAGGTGAAGAGCCGAGGTTACTGAATCAATAAAAGTAGTCGGCTTTTTGATTTTAAACGATTTTCTTTTATACGACATAAAAGCGCAAAAGGTTGAGTTTGATTTCTCATCGGCGTGAATGTGGCAGTGAAAAGTCTGCTGCTGCCTACCCCTTTAGGGTAGTTTATCCTCGCATTTGATTTATATCATCCTGTGTTTTGATTAGGCGTTTAAAAATTCGCTTAGTGAAATAATCCATAGGAACTGTTATGAGCAAGTTGAAACTTGTGGTCATTGGTAACGGAATGGTTGGCCACCGCTTTTTAGAAGATTTGGTTGATAAAGCAAACTCTGCTGATTTTGATATCACCGTCTTTTGCGCCGAACCCCGTGTCGCTTACGACCGCGTTCATCTCTCTTCGTATTTTTCTCATCACACCGCCGATGAACTGTCGTTAGTCAAAGAGGGCTTTTTCGCCAAATACGGCATTCAAGTTTTGATTGGCGAAAAAGCCATCAATGTTGACCGCAATAGCAAAACCGTTTATTCGAGCTCGGGCCGCGAACTTCGCTACGACAAATTGATTCTTGCCACCGGCGCGTATCCGTTTGTGCCGCCAATCAAAGGCAATGAAAGCAAAGACTGCTTTGTTTATCGCACCATCGACGATCTTAAAGCCATTGAAGCGTGTGCGAAAAACAGCACCACTGGCGTAGTCATCGGCGGCGGCTTACTGGGCCTTGAAGCGGCTGGCGCACTGAAAGCGCTAGGGCTAAAAACTCATGTGGTCGAATTTGCTCCGGTTTTGATGGCAGAACAGTTGGATCTGCAAGGCGGCCTGCAGCTGCGCAATAAAATCGAGCGCATGGGCGTTGAGGTTCACACCAGCAAGAATACCCAAGAAATTGCGCCGCAAGGCGATCAAGCGCGTAACACCATGCACTTTGCTGATGGCAGCGAACTGCAGACCGATCTGATTGTTTTTTCTGCCGGCATCCGCCCACAAGATAAGCTCGCTCGCCAAATGGGATTGGACATTGCGCCGCGTGGCGGAGTCGCCATCAACGATGTTTGCCAAACCTCTGATAGCGATATCTACGCCATCGGCGAGTGTGCGTCGTGGAATGAGAAATTCTACGGCCTAGTCGCACCGGGTTATAAAATGGCGACCGTTGCGGTTGACCACATTGTTGGCAATGACAGCCGTTTTGAAGGCGCAGACATGAGTGCCAAGCTGAAATTGCTCGGCGTCAAAGTGGGCTCGATTGGCGATGCCAACGGCAGAACGCCAGGATGCAAAAGCTATGTGTATCAAAACGAAGAGCAAGAGGTGTATAAGCGCCTGATTGTATCACCGGATAACAAAACCTTACTTGGCGCTGTGTTAGTGGGGGATACTTCTGATTATGGCGATTTACTGCAACTGGCGCTGAACCAAATTGAGCTGCCAAAACATCCGGACACGCTGATTTTACCGGCCCACGCGGGCGCAGAAAAACCGGCACTGGGCCCTGATTCATTGCCAGATAGCGCTGTGATCTGTTCTTGTTTTGACGTGACCAAAGGCAAAATCGCCAATGCGGTCGCAAAGGGTCATCACACACTGGCCGATGTCAAAGCGGCAACTGGCGCTGGCACCGGTTGTGGCGGCTGCGTGCCGCTGGTGACATCGGTGCTGAATGCGGAGCTTGCTAAATCGGGTATCGAAGTAAAAAACGATATCTGTGAACACTTCGCTTATTCGCGTCAGGAGCTGTTCCACCTGATTCGTATCGAAGGGATAAAAACCTTTGATCAACTGCTTGAGAAACACGGTCACGGTTATGGCTGTGAAGTGTGTAAACCAGCTGTCGGTTCGATTTTGGCGTCGTGCTGGGGCGAACACATTCTTACTTCGCCACTGGTTAAATTGCACGACACCAATGACAACTTCCTTGGCAATCTACAAAAAGACGGTACTTACTCGGTTATTCCGCGTATGGCCGGGGGCGAAGTCACGCCGCAAGCCTTGGCGGTGCTCGCCAATGTGGCCGCCGAATACCAGCTGTATACCAAAGTGACCGGCGCCCAGCGGATTGGTCTATTTGGCGCGCAAAAAGACGATTTACCTGAGATTTGGCGCAAGCTTATCGACGCAGGATTTGAAACGGGTCAGGCCTACGCCAAAGCGCTGCGTATGGCGAAGACCTGTGTCGGTTCAACTTGGTGTCGTTACGGCGTGCAAGATTCGGTTGGCCTTGGGGTTGAAATCGAAAATCGATACAAGGGTATTCGTACTCCGCACAAAATGAAGTTTGGCGTTTCTGGTTGTACTCGTGAGTGCGCCGAAGCGCAGGGTAAAGACTTAGGCATTATCGCTACCGACGCCGGTTGGAACATGTATGTGTGCGGCAATGGTGGTATGAAGCCTCGCCACGCCGATCTTCTGGCAAGCGATGTTGATAAACAAACGCTACTGAAATACATCGACCGTTTCATGATGTTCTACATTCGCACCGCGGCGCCGCTGCAGCGCACCTCAGTGTGGTTTGAAAACTTAGAAGGCGGGATTGAGTATCTGCGTGAGGTGATCATCGATGACAAACTCGGCATCAATGCCCAGCTTGAAGCGGATGTTGAGCGTTTGGTCAGTGCTTATCATTGTGAATGGCAAACCACTCTCGATGCGCCAGAGCAGCTCAAACGCTTTGCGCACTTTATTAACTCGAATGAACGCGATGAGAACCTGGTGTTTGTCCCGGCGCGCGACCAGCATCGTCCGGCCAGTTATGCAGAGAAACACCCCGCAGCGAAAGGCGACATTTTGCACGTCGAATTGGAGAAATAGACATGAGTTCAAATCTAACGTTTACGTCGGTATGCAGCATTGATGACATCACGGCAGGTACTGGCGTTTGCGCCTTGGTCAACGACCGTCAAGTCGCGGTGTTTCGTCCAACCGGCGAAGCCGAAGTTTTCGCCATCGACAATATGGATCCGTTTGCCAAAGCCAATGTGCTGTCGCGCGGCTTAATTTGTGAGCATAACGGTGAGCTTTGGGTAGCCAGCCCACTGAAAAAGCAGCGCTTTAATTTGAGCTCAGGTCTTTGCATGGAAGATGAGCGCTTTAGCGTTAAAGCATACCCAGCGCGCGTTGTCGAAGGCGTGGTTAATATCGCGGTTTAAACATCAGGCCCTGCTTTGCGAAGGAGGGCCTTTTGATTAAATAGCCAAGGTTTCTGCTAAGTGGCTTTGCCTATTTAATCTTTCACTTTTAATTTTAACTTTTGAATAGGACACGATTATGTCGGCATTAAAACCAGCTGAATTTGTTCAAACTATGATTGACGTTGGCGAAGCGAAAATCAAAACCGCTACACGGGATTTGATTTTGCGCGGCGCAATGGCGGGGATCATTTTGTCATTGGCGGTCGTGGTGGCCATCACCGCCATCACTCAAACTGGTATTGGACTGGTTGGGGCACTGGTGTTTCCAGTCGGATTTTGTATTTTAAGTTTGATGGGCTATGACCTAGTGACCGGTGTGTTTGGTCTTGCGCCACTGGCGCTATTAGACCGTCGCCAAGGAGCGAGCCTCGGGCGCGTTCTGCGCTGTTGGGGCTTGGTTGGCCTTGGTAATCTGATTGGCTCTTTGATTGTGGCTGGGTTTATCGCGCTATCACTGACCATGAATTTCAGCGTAGAACCTAATGCGGTAGGACAAACCTTTATTAAAGTGTCGACTGCTCGCACCGTGGGTTTTGAAAACTTAGGCGCCGATGGTTGGATCACCTGCTTTGTGCGCGGCATTTTGTGTAACTTGATGGTGTGCTTGGGCGTGATTGGCAATATGACTGCCCGAAGTGTGGCAGGCAAAATCGCCGCCATGTGGCTACCGATTTTTATCTTTTTCGCCTTGGTGTTTGAGCACGCGGTGGTCAACATGTTCTTATTCCCACTGGGTATGATGCTTGGCGCAGACTTCGGTATTGCGACATGGCTTAACTTCAACCTGATCCCAACCATTTTGGGCAACATTGTCGGCGGGCTGCTGTTTACTGCAATCCCACTGTATCTGACTCACGCGAAAACCGCGCCGAGCCTTGATAGCGCAGAAAGTGACGACCCTCAATCTGTTGTGAGCCCGCGTTAATTATTTAAAAAAGGCTAATAATTAAAAACGGTTAACCACTAAATGCGGTTAACTACTAAAAGGCCACGGCGTAGATTCGACTTTTTGCCGTGGCCATCTTTCAACATCACAGCGAGTTTAAGTATAAAAAGTGGTCTTGATTTGACGCTAAATTCAAGGATTAAGTCCAAGGCTTAGGTTCAAGGTCTAAGTTCAAGGTGTTAGCAGGGCAACTTTTTATATTAAAATTCATACGGATAGGTAAGTTATGACTTCTCCTTCTTCATCGCATTCAGGCTTTGTCTCTTTAGTCGGCGCAGGCCCGGGTGATCCGGACCTGCTGACGGTCAAAGGTCAGCGAGTCATCCAGCAGGCGCAAGTGGTGGTGTACGACCGTCTAGTTTCACCGGAAATACTGGCGCTTGCGAGCGATCAAGCAGAGATGATTTATGTCGGCAAAAAGCTCGATTATCACTGTGTCCCCCAAGATCAAATCAATCAATTGCTGGTGGAAAAAGCTCGCCTAGGTAAGCGTGTGGTCAGGCTCAAAGGCGGTGACCCGTTTATGTTTGGCCGCGGCGGAGAAGAGCTTGAAGCGCTGGCACAGCAAAATATCGCTTACGAAGTGGTGCCTGGAATAACGGCGGCGGCTGGCGCAACGGCGTATGCAGGCATTCCGCTAACTCATCGCGATCACGCGCAAACGGTGCAGTTTATCACCGGGCATGTTCAGCAAAATGGCCAAGAGATCGATTGGTCATCGCTTGCTCATCAAAACCATACTTTGGTGTTTTACATGGGCCTCAAGCAGTCAGAACACATTGAGCAACAGCTGCTAAAGCAAGGGCTGGATGACAACACGCCGGTTGCCGTTATCGAAAATGGCACTCGCCGTGAACAGCGAGTGCTAAGTGGCACACTGAATCAGCTATCGGCATTGGCGCAGCAGGCAAAAAGTCCGGCTTTGATCGTGGTCGGCAGTGTCACTCTGCTTCATCATCGCTTGGGGTGGTTTCAGCGCGATTAAACTGTTGTGATAATGAGATTAATTATTTTTAGTTAATGATAACCAATTGCATTCATCCGCCGCTGACGATATTCTTGATGCCTTAGTACACTTTTTCGTTAGGTACGTTTCGTCAGTTACGTTCGTTAGTCTATGGTTGCATCGTCGTTTTTCTCTCAGCTTCATTCCAAGTCGTCACAATTAACGCCTTACCTGCGTGGCTACCAAGGTGAAGTGGCGTTGAATGCGGTCATTCCTCAGCAAGATAATCAAGCGGTGATCGAAGCGTTGTTCTCCCAACTTGAACAAGATCACCCAGAAGCGGGCAATGCCTATTGGCTGACTCGCACTTGGTCATTGCTGTGCTGGCAGCCTGTGTATTTGGCATTTATCTCGGTTTATCAACTCAAATCGGTACCACCGCTGGCAAGTATGGTGCAGTACGTCAGCGACAACTTTATCTCCGGCTATCAATTTCAGCGTCACACTGTCACCCAAGGTGGCGTTAAAGCCTTGATTGAGTGTGCTGGGCGAGAGTTGCGCGCTTTGCTTGATGATTATCGAGAGCAAATGGCGACTTGGACCCGCATTCGCCCAGGTTTTGCAGACCATTTACTTGGCGATGTGGTGATGAGCTGTTTGCTTAATGCTCATCAATCTGGAGAGTTGGATGAAGCGTCACTTCGCGCTCATTGCCAGTGGTGGCTTGAAGCTTGTCAGTTACCGCTATCTCTCGCCAATACACTTTTCCATGCACCGATATCGAGCGAAATCATCCAAATACGAAAAAGTTGCTGTCTGGTTTACAAGTGCCACGGACGTGGCCTTTGTGGTAATTGCCCGCGCCATGAAGACAACAAAAAGCGGCTATCGCAATGATTCATTGATAAAAATCTCATCAAACACTTACTAGGAGTGTTGTTATTTGTTTTTCATCATTGGAATTAACGTCAAAAATCGTTAGTATGGGCTCGAATTGATAATGAGATTTCTTATCAACTTTGCCGTATGACTTCTTCAATAGTAATCGATCACTGATATGAACTTAATGAAACCCAGCTTAGCCCTGATATTAGCGGCTTGTTATTCATCTTCTTACGCAGCGAATTCGCTGAGCAATGCACAAGCGGTGCAAAGCCAGACTAACTCTGCATCTGCGGCGAGCCAAAAAGCCATCGATAAAAGCGCTGTGAACACACTTGAGCTGCGTGGCGATATCGAGCGACTTCAAGAAGAAGTCAAAAATATGAAAGTGTACCGCGACCACTTAGCGGCCTTGGTTGAAAACCAACAAGGCGAAGCCGATAGTCTTGCGGTGCAAATTGATGAAATTAAAGATACGCGTCAAGGCATTGTACCGTTGATGTACGCCATGCTTGATGGTCTGAAAAAAGTCGTGGCAGACGATAAGCCGATCAAATTGGCTCAGCGTCAAGCACGTATCGAGAAACTCGATGCACTGATGACCCGCGCCGATGTCAGTGATGCAGAGAAATATCGCCGTATTTTGGAAGCCTACCAAATCGAAATGGATTACGGCACTAAACTTGAGGCTTACCAAGGCGACATCACCATCGATGGTCAAAACCGTCAAGCCGATATTCTCCACCTAGGCCGCATCTCTCTGATTGCCCGCAATTTTGACCAAAGCGAATACTGGACGTGGAACCAGCAAGCACAAACATGGCAAAGCGTCGATGCATCGATGCAGCCACAGTTGAATAAAGCGTTTAGCGTGGCGATGCAACAAGCGGCGCCAAGTTTATTAACCCTGCCTGTCTCTTTAGCGCAAGGAGAGGAGAACTAAGATGAAATTGCATACTCTCTCTATTGCACTGCTTTCAGTGACAATGTCACTAAATCTTCATGCCGCTGACACGTTAACCAGTGCGGCAAAAGCCGATCAGAAACAGCAACTGCAACACAACAGCCAGCGTGAAGCGGGCTTCAAAATGACTGAGAAAGAACTCAGCGCAATGAAAGCGAAGTTGGTTGCCGAGCGCGATGCGCTGCAAAAGCAAACCGACAGCTTGACGCAGACATTTAGCCAAAATGAAGACAAATTAGCGCGCCTTGAAGAGCAGCTGCGTTTAGAAAGTGGCAGTCTAGGAGAAGTGTTTGGCGTTGTGCGCCAAAACGCCAAAGAGCTACAAAGTGAAATTCATCAATCGGTAACAAAAACCGATCGCAATCAGTTTGCATCTGTAGTTGACGATATCGTGGCGGCAAAATCGTTGCCTTCGATCAAACAGCTAAAAGGTTTGTGGCAGGCATTTGAAGAGCAAATCAAAGCCAGCGGCGAAGCAGCGAGCACCCAAATTAAATTTGTGGATGGCCAAGGCAAAACTGAGCAAGTCAAAGCCGAGCGTATTGGCGCATTTGGCTTAGTGACCGACCAAGGTTATGTCGATTGGAAAGGCGATAAAAACGAAGCGCAAGGCTTTGCGAAGCAGCCTGAAAATGGCCCAACGTTATCAAGCCTCTCAGCGCTTAACCAAGGCGGCATCGTCAATATGGTGGTCGACCCATCGCGAGGCGTGATGATTGACCAACTTGCTTTAGAGCCAACAACGATGGAGCGCCTGCAAGCTGGCGGCGTGGTCGGTAAGATCATTCTTGGTTTGTTGGTGATCGGTATTGTTATCGCGCTGGTTCGCGGTACTAGCCTAGCGCTTGCGCGACAAAAAATTCGCGCTCAGCTGAAAAATCCGCAAAATCCCGGCAATAACCCGCTTGGCCGTGTGCTCGGTGTGTACAGCAAAGAACAAAACCGCAGCGTTGAATCCCTTGAACTGCGTTTACTCGAAGCGGTGGTTGATGAGCAATCAAGCCTAGAAAAAGGCTTATCAATGCTTAAGCTACTTGCGGCGCTTGCGCCTATGCTCGGCCTTTTGGGTACTGTCACCGGGATGATTGATACGTTCCAAGTTATCACTCAGTTTGGTAACGGCGATCCAAAAGTTATGGCAGGCGGTATTTCGATGGCGCTGGTGACCACGGTTCTTGGTTTGGTTGCGGCGATGCCACTTCTGTTGGCTCACAATTTCTTGAGCTCACAAGCCGAACACATTCGCAATATTTTAGAGAAACAAGGCATCGGTTTGGTCGCGGCGCAGGCCGAGAAAGATCAAACCGTCAATCATAGTGCGCCGGTTGGGAACGCAGCCTAATGAGTAGCGTTAACCTTTTCGCATGGCTACCAAATGCGCTTGCGCATACTGACTGGGCAGTCTCGCTGCAACAGTTTATGGAGCAGGGCGGTCAGGTGCTTTGGTGGCTTGCCGCAGTCGTTGCGCTGTATTGGCTTTTGATTGTGGAACGAGCGCTGTATTTGCTGTTTTCCTTTCCAAAGCAGCGTTCAGTGTGGATCTCCGAGTGGCAAAAGCGCAGTGAACAGCATTCTTGGTATGCCCGTTCGATTCGTGAAGGCTGGCTTGGACAAGCGCAAAGCGAATTGATGCAAAACCTCAATCTCATCAAAGTGTTGGTGTCTATTTGCCCAATGCTAGGTTTGCTAGGCACCGTGACTGGCATGATTTCAGTGTTTGATGTGATGGCCAACCAAGGCAGCAGTAACCCGAAATTAATGGCCGCAGGTATTTCTCTTGCCACTTTACCAACCATGGCTGGCATGGTGGCAGCGCTGGCAGGCATGTTCGTCCATGCGCGTTTAGTCAAAGCTTGTCAGCTTCGAGAGTTGAAATTAGAAAAATCTTTGAGGAGTCAGAAGTGAGACTCGGTAGACGTCATTCAAAAACAGAAGAAGCGCAGATCGATTTAACCTCGATGCTAGATATCGTCTTCATTATGTTGATCTTCTTTATTGTAACCAGCTCATTTGTGCGTGAGTCCGGAGTTGAGGTGAATCGTCCTCAAGCCTCGCACGCTGTTAGTCAAAAGGATGCCGGTATTTTTGTCGCGATTACATCCGCGAACGATATCTACATCGATAAACGTATGGTCGATGCTGAGCGTGTACAGGCGACCTTAGAGCATTTAATTTTGGATAAGCCGGATGCCTCATTGGTTATCCAAGCCGATGAACATGCTTATAACGGTACTGTGGTCAAAGTGATGGATGCCGCCAAAGGCGCTGGTGTGAAGAACATCGCCTTGGCTGCGGAGAATAAATAGTGAAACGTCTGATGCTTGCCGCGCCAGTCGCGGTTGTTATGGCGTTTGCGGTGTTTTCGTTTATGGCTTGGATGGTGGACAACGGCAATCGCAAGCCGCCGGCGTCTAAACCAGCACTGAGTTTCAACATGGTGATGGTGGAACACGAACAAGACGTTCAGCGCCGCCACCGTAGCGTGCCAGACAAACCGAAAATGCCTGAGGCGCCAAAGCAGAGCCCAGTAAGCGATGTGAGTAGTGCTGAAGTTTCGCCAATGAACAGTATTGAATCGCTGCCCGCGCTTGGCCTGGATACCAGCATTCATGGTTTGGCGATCGACGCACCGACGTTTGGGGATTTTGGTGTAAACCAACAGGCGATGCCCATTACGCGAGTGGAACCTGTGTACCCAGCTCGGGCGCAAAAGCGCCGTATTGAAGGTTTTGTCTCGCTACGTTTCACCATAGATAAAACTGGTCGTCCAACCGATATCGAGGTAGTTGATTCAGAGCCAAAACGTATCTTTGACAGGGAAGCGGTTCGAGCGTTGGGTAAATGGAAGTATCAACCGCAGATTATTGATGGCAAAGCTGTTGAACAGCCAGGCCAGACAGTAAAAGTGGAGTTTAAATTAGCAAAATGATCAGACGAATTTTTTACTCAGTTCCTTTGCTAACGCTTTCGATGGCATCGTTTGCTGCGCCGCAGCTTAGCCAGTACACGGCAATTCGCGTGCAAAAAGCCAATGAGTTAGCGCTAAAAGAACAATTTCAGCCAGCAATTCAAGTGTTGGATTCAATCGAGTCGTCACGTGAATACGATACCGCTTATGTTGAGCGCATGCTTGGCGTGTTCTATTGGCAAGCGGGCAACGCCAAACAAGCGATCAGCCATTTAAGCCAAGCGGTGAATAGCCATCAGCTTGAAGATGAAGCTGGCTGGGCGACTGAACGTATGTTGGCCGATCTATTGATGACTCATCAAGAGTATCAACAAGCGATTCCTCATTATCGTCAACTGACCAAAAACGTGCCGCAGGGCAAAAAGGTTGACGAAGTCTGGATGCGACTTGCCCAGGCTCATTATCAGCTAGAGCAGTGGCCGGAAGTATTGAGCACGCTGACGCAATACCAAAAGTATCAGCCGATCAATAAAGTACCGACCTTATCGCTTAAGTTGGGCGCAGAAATGGCGCTTGAGCGCTGGAAAGCGGCGATTCCGACTCTAGAAGCGCTAATTAGCTTAGAGCCGGATAAGTTCTCTTGGTGGCGTCAGCTTGTTGGTCTGCAATTACAAACCAAACAGTATGGTAAAGCTTTAGATACGCTCGCGTTAGCTAAGCTAAAAAAATTTCCATTGAAAGATTCTGATTTGCGCTTGCTGGCGCAGTTGTATGCACAGCGCGGAATTCCTGAGCGTGCCGCCATGGTGCTTGGCGAACTGCCCGATGCGAATAGTGATATTAAGCTTATCACTCAACAAGCTGTGTATTGGCAGCAAGCCAAAGAGTGGGATAGTGCGATTGAATCTTGGCAACTTGCAGCGAAACACGACAGCAAATATCAGTGGAACTTAGCCGAGTTATTATTGCAGCAAGGGCAGTATCAAAGTGCGATTGCGGCGTTAGAGCAAGTCAAAGATGCCGATAAACAGCGGCAAGTATTATTGGCGAAGGCAAGAGCGCATTACAAACTCGATAATCTTGATAAAGCGCTGGTTGAAGCCAAACAGGCGCACAATATTAAACACTCTGAAGAGTCTGAAAACTGGATCAAGTTTTTGACGAACTTGCGTAAAACCCAGCAGGGTGTTGATAGTTAAGCACTGAGCGAATGTGCTTTTCGTACTAGCTTGTTTCGTACAATTCGCTTTTTACTGATCATAAAAAAGGATGCCAATTGGCATCCTTTTGTCTATTCATCGTATTAGCAAATGTGCTAATTGCTCTGCGCTTAGAAGTAGAAGCGAGTACCGAATACGATGTTAGTGAAGCTGTCTTCAAGACCGTCTTTAGTTACGTTGATGTCGTCAGTTGCGATGTTGTAGTTAACTTCAGCACTTAGAGCAACACTTGGGTTTACGAAGTATTTCAGACCCAAAGCCATTTTGAAGTTAAGAGCGTTATTAGTACCGTCGCCCCAATCTGCATCGCCGTTGCCATCTTTGTAGTCAAGGTTAGCAAATTGAGCTGCAGCGCCAACGTAAGGTACGAAATCAGTAGAGTTAGTGAAGTTATACTCAGTGAATGCACCTAGATCGAAGCGTTTGTTGTGCTCAGACATGTTCATGCCTAGAGTACCACCCACTTCCCAGTTATCCATGATGAAGTAACCGTAAGAAGAATCTAGGATTAGTTGGTAATCATCAGAGTAATCAAGGTTTAGGTTACCTTGAAGAGACATTTCTTGTGTGCCTTTGTCTAGCAATACCGCTGCTTGAGAGAATGCAGAAACAGAAGCCATTACTAGGCCTAGCGCTAACGTAGTTTTTTTCATTTTATTAATCCTTATTTATTGCAAGAGCCTTTAAAGCTCGTGGCGATAAAATAGGATTCATTCGCTATGCAACTGTCAGAGTATTGTTAGCAAAATTGGCATCCGGTAAACGTCCAATTTTTGAGTATGGCGCTCTGTATGAATAGTGAGAGTTTGGTGAGGTCGGTGGTGAGCAAATACTCAACCACACAGTTTTGGCATGAAGTATGGTTAAATTTAAAAGTGTTAGGTTTAACGGGGTGCTTAGCTGTTAGCTATAGCGATTGGTGCTATTTATCGAAGCGGCAGCAAAACTCGGCGCGCCAGATCAAATCGTCACGTTGAGACATGCTCTCTAAAACTTGCTCGCCAGATAACTGAGGAAAAGTGTGCTTCACTTTCACTTCCACATCATCACCCGCTTCATAAGCTCGCACATGAGTAAACGTGCTGGATAAATTACGAGATAACATTGATGTTGATAAACAGATGCCAAAGACGTCACGTTCCATATTCACCTCTTGCTCCTTGCTGTCTTTTCCGTGCTAAGGAAAACTACGTTTAACCTGCAACGACTCACACTGGGCACAGGTTAAAAATCCATCTAAGAAATAAGTATAATCCGCAACTCAGATAGGCACATAAAATATTCAACTATTTTGAGCGATTTTTGCACTCAAGTGACAGTCGTTACAGGGATGGCAACGGTTTAACGGTTAGGGAATGGGATAGCGGTCCATTTCTGGACGATATTAAAAATTAGTTCTAGAGTTTAGCTGTTGTTGTTTCAATAGTTTGGCTCAGCTAGCACAATGATAAAATTGTCTGGCGTTTATCTCGCAATCTACGATACATTCACATAAGCATTTATAAATATAAAGTTTATCAGTAGTATAAATACAAAGATGCAGTCGTCCTCCAGCGCAGAATTGAACGCTGGAAGCCGTTCGATTTACCTTGTTTAGAATACCAGTGATGAGTAAGAACCAATTATGAGTGTTTCAAGTAGTACTATCCTGACCGAAAGTGGCACCAACGAACTTGAGATCATCGAGTTCCACCTAGAAAAACAATTGCCTAATGGGAGTACCAAAACCTGCTATTACGGTATTAACGTTGCGAAAGTGCGCGAAGTGATTCAAGTGCCTGAAACGACCGACTATCCGAACGCCCAACCTCATATGATCGGTGTATTTTCATCGCGCGACGTGTTAACACCGTTAGTCGACTTAGCAGGCTGGCTGGGTGTACCGACTCGCAATGATATCCAAAAGAAATTTGTTATCGTGACCGATTTCAACCGTATGACGAATGGCTTTTTAATCGACAGCATTAGCCGCATCCATCGTATTTCTTGGAATGATGTAGAATCGCCAAGCCAATTTCTCGAAGCGGGCGAACAAGATTGTGTGGTTGCTGTGGTACGTAAAGATGGCAACCTGATCATGATTTTGGACTTTGAAAAGATCATCGCCGACATCAACCCAGAACTGAGTATGGAAAAGTACGATGTCAAAGTGGATAAAAGCGTCGATCTTAACCAAAAAATGGTCTCAAAACGCAATTCTAAAACCATCATGGTGGTAGATGATTCAGCATTTATCCGTAGCCTCATTCAAGACACGCTTAGCTCTGCAGGTTATAACATCATCGCGTGTAAAGACGGCGGTGAAGCTCATGACAAACTGATGGAAGTGGCCGGTGTGGCTAAAAACGAAAATATGAGCGTAGATGAACTGATTAACGCTGTAGTGACGGACGTTGAAATGCCACGTATGGACGGAATGCATTTAGTGAAACGCCTTCGCGACAGTGCAGCATACCACTCAACACCTATTGTGATGTTTTCATCGCTCATGAGTGACGATAACCGCGTTAAAGCACTTGCACTAGGTGCCAATGACACGATTACCAAACCCGAAATTGGCAAGATGGTCGCCATGATGGACAAATACGTGTTCGGTAGCTAACCGACAAATTATGTAATGTGAACCCGAGCTTTGGCTCGGGTTTGTTTTTTGTAGCCTAGTATCTCACCATAGGGCACAGAGTGCGCTTTTGCTGGCATTTTGAGTTCGAAATAGGAAAAGTTTCTTGCTCAACTGAGCTGAAATCGAATAATAATTAAAGCGTTACCAGTTTTTTGTATTTTTATCATTATCGGTTGGGTTCATGGAAAGCGTTTTTATCATCGTTGTCGTGTTAGTGGCATTCTTTTTTTTAGTTCAAAAACGAGCGGCAAAACAGGTCCCACTCAAAGAGAGCCAATATAAGCTCAAAGGCAGTCTGTTAAACAACAACGAGAGCGTGTTTTACAACGCATTGGTTGCGGCGGTAGCGAACAATGGCGTGGTGATGCCTAAAGTTGCGATGAGCCAAGTTATAGGCCCGAAGTCAGGCAATAAAAAGCAGTGGTTCATTGCCAATAACCGTATTGCGCGCAGCTATTTTGATTATGTGATTTGCGACCCTCGAACCTTTGAACCGCGAGTCGTGATTGAACTTGATAACGGTAAAGAGCTAGATAAAGGTAAAATAGAGCGTCAAAAGCTGATCATTCATGTATGTAAAACCGCGAATTTGCCGCTGATTGGTTGCCATATAAAACACAGCTATCAAGTGGGCCGGTTGCGCCGCTTGTTAGCGACTCATATAGAATTGATCGAACCAGAAAAAGAAGTGCGGTTTTGTAAGCGCTGCGGAAGCCCAATGGTAATTAAAGTTGCTGCACAAGGCGAGTTCAAAGGGCGAAAATTCTTTACCTGCAGCCGTCAGCCGCACTGCACCTATACAGAAAACTACAATGTTGTCTTTGAAGAAGATGACGAGTTATAAATGACAAAGGGTTATTGATGGGCCATAACGCTACCCATTAGCTGTAACTGACGATACTTGGCGATTCTTCAAAGCCGGAAATCATCACCTGGTTACGACCGTTTTGTTTGGCGCGATACAGTTCCTTATCTGCTCTTTTTAATACGTCTTCTAAGGAAATCAGTCGATCACATTGATATACGCCGATACTCGCCGTGAGCTTGATCGGCAAGTTTTTATCATTAAATTCATAAGCTTCAATAGCCGAGCGCAGATGCTCGGCTTTTTGTTTGGCTTTTGCCATGCCCGTGTTGGTCAAAGCCACACAAAACTCTTCTCCGCCAATTCGATACACCATGTTATCGCCTGAGAGCCCATCGATAAGGCTTGCGGTTTGCACTAAGACTTTATCGCCAATAGGATGACCAAAACGGTCATTAACCGATTTAAAAAAGTCGATATCTAAAATCAATAATGCCAAGGGTTGTTGGTTTTGTTGCTGGCGAAAGGTTTGAAAATTGTGGATCAGTGCATGACGATTATAAACGCCCGTTAGTGCATCTCGCGCCGCTAATTCACCCAATGAATTTTCTGAATTATGTCTTTTAACTTCCAAAATATGTACTGTCGCCCAAATACAAAAGAAGCACAGATATAAATTAATCAGGAAAAGCGTTTCTTCAAATACTTCTGAGTGGTTGAGCTTGTATACGATGGTAATACTCTCGACTACCAGCGCCATTGCTGTTGAAACGAAGCCAAACGTCTTTCCGAGCACTAAGTAAAACATCACCGGAAATAGGCACGACCAGACAAACAAACCGTCTGAGAGTGGGGTAGTCAGGGTTCCGACTATGACCAGCGTAATGATCGCATGGGTATATAAATTCGCCATCACAAAACTGTAGCGAGAGTGTTTTATTCTGGCGTAAACCCAAAGTGAGAATAAACAAAACAGCAGATCCACACTGGCGGAGAAATAATTGCCGTAACTGAAACTGAATAAGGCGAGCAACAACGAAACCAGCGCCAATAATACGCTGAGTCTAAACAAAATCAGAGTCCTGATCTGTTTAGAAGGATTAAACAAGTCTATATCCATGTTAATCGAATCCTTTCGATGTTGATTAATATGCTAGATAGTGAATATTGGAATTCATATTAATACTTTAGTGCTAGCGATCAATCATAATTTGAACGAATATCGCTTTTTGGTACGACGTGTTGTTGTAAACATGCCCAATGTCACGGACTTTGCTTCCAAAAATACCAAATGGTAGATGGTAAAGGTGGCGTTCATACCGTATTTCATCTACGCAGAGAATAAAGCAATATTGAGGAAGTTGGGAGCAAAAAATAATCAAACAGGTGATAAGTGCATCAAACGGTACGAAAAAGCAAAATTTCCTCTTGCACCTAAAAACAACACTGGGTAATATCCTCGTCGTTCCAAGACAATGCGTCCGTAGCTCAGTTGGTTAGAGCACCACCTTGACATGGTGGGGGTCGGTGATTCGAGTTCACTCGGACGCACCATTCTTGCTTGAATGATTATTCAGTTGAACACAAAATTTGGGTCCGTAGCTCAGTTGGTTAGAGTACTACCTTGACATGGTAGGGGTCGGCGATTCGAGTTCGCCCGGACCCACCAAATTAAACAAAAGAGCCCGCTTTATAGCGGGCTTTTTTGTGTCCAACTCACCAGAATGTCAGTTCGCTTTTACATCTTTTCATAAAAATAGTTATTCGCCATTATTCACTCAACGCTTGATGACTCATATCTATCTAGTCACAAGTGGTCACCATTGTGACCACTTGTGACCACGCATGTTTTTCCTCGATGATCTTCTGTTTAGAAAATGGTCTATTTTGAGACCGTTTTGATTGTTCGAATTTTTTGAATGACAACTCGTTCTAAGTTCTATAACAAAA
>NZ_FNDD01000015.1 GCF_900100015.1 Vibrio xiamenensis
CACACTGCCAATCGCAACCGCCGAGAAACGCACCACCATAGCAAAAATCAGCGCCATCATAGTGCCAGAAAAAATCAGCCCCGGCCTTTGCCATTCCAGCCATTTGGCGATGTCATTGATGGTATGATCCAGCGCGAGCACAGGCACCATAATACCAATCGCTAACACAGTGCCGGGCACGGCATAGCCCATCGACGCCAAACGCATATTGCCTAAGCTCAATTTATTGGGTTGCACGCGCTGACAAAAATTCACCACCAGCGCCACCACCACACTCACCAGCGCCGCCGATAAAGACACATATAAGCTATTGAGTGCGAACTCGCGAAACTCTGCCGTCCAGCTTGTGGCAAAATAATTGATCGCGTAGATAAGCAATTGCCCAACAGGCAATAAAAATGCAACCGCCACCAGCCCCCAACACCAAATCAGCGCCGCGACTTTTTGCCAACCTTTGAGTAGATAACGAAAATCCTCGCGGCTGGTAAATTGGTTTTGAAACAGCTTTTGCTTGCGGCGGCTATAACGCTCAGCGCTGAGTAGCAACAAGATAAACACCAACATAATGGCTGAAATCTTCGCCGCCGCGGTAAGGCTTGAATAGCCAAGCCACGTATCGTAAACCGCAGTGGTGAGCGTATTCACCGCGAAATAACTCACGGTGCCAAAATCTCCGATGGTTTCCATCGCCACCAGCGATAAGCTGACGGCGATCGCCGGACGAACTAAGGGCAACGAGACACGGCGAAAACTTTGCCAAGGGGTGCATTTTAATAGGCGCGCGGATTGCAGCAGCGACACATTTTGCTCCATGAAAGCGGCGCGGCACAGTAAGTAAACATAAGGGTAAAGCACCAGCGCTAGAACGATTGCCGCGCCAGTCAGAGTGCGAATGTCAGGAAACCAATACTGTTTGGCCTGCCAACCGGTGACATCGCGCAGCCAAACTTGAATCGGCCCAGCAAAATCAAACCAATCGGTAAAGATATAGCCGACGATATAACCAGGCATTGCTAACGGCAGAACTAACGCCCATTGCAGAATGCGCTCGCCCGGCAAACGGCACATCGCCATTAACCATGCGCTGGGAATACCAAACACTAAGGTCAGCAGCATGACACCGCCAGTGAGTGCAATGGTATTAAAGGTGTAGGTGGGCATCACTGTCGACATAAGATGCGCAAACAGTTCATCTGTTTCGCCCACTGCGGTGTAAAAAATGGCCACAATCGGCAATACCAACAGTACGGCAAGCACTCCACTGCCAGTTTGCCAAATAAAGTTGTTATCTTTCATGATGTCCTAATTTACAAAGCATAAGCCCAGTAAGTTAACTTACTGGGCTTCGCGTGTCTTGGTTTGCCGCGCAAGAGTTTTAAGCGCTTAACAATTACAGATCAAATTGAACTTCATCAAGAAGTTTAATCGCAGTTTCATGGTGAGCTGCGATTTCATCCAGTGATAGAGTATCCGCTTTAAAGTCGCCCCAAGACGCAACCAATTCTGAACGCTTCACGCCTTGCTTAACCGGGTACTCAAAGTTGATTTCTGCATACATACTCTGTGCTTTATCGCTGGATAAAAATTCCATTAATTTCAAAGCATTTTCGCGATTTGGCGCATATTTGGCCATCGCCATGCCGGAAATGTTAACGTGAGTTCCGGTGCTGTTTTGATTCGGGAAATTGATGTAAACCGATTCAGCCCACGCTTGCTGATCTTTATCCGTCATCATCTTGCCTAAGTAGTAGCTGTTGCCCAGTGACACATCACACAAACCTTCTTTGATCGCCTTTACTTGGCCGCGATCGTTACCTTGAGGTTTACGTGCCAGATTGGCTTTAACGCCTTCAAGCCACTGCTTGGTTGCCGCTTCACCATGATGCGCAATCATCGCAGAAATCAGCGAAATATTATAAGGATGCTTGCCGCTGCGCGTACAGATTTTACCTTTGAATCCAGGCTTGGCTAAATCAAGATAGTCGAAGTCTTGACCAAGTTTACCAACGCGTTCTTTAGAGGAGTAGACAGAGCGGGTACGCGTAGTAAGACCAAACCATTCGTTATCGGTATCTTGATACTGGCTTGGAATATTGGCTTCTAAAATATCGCTATTTACTGGCTGTACCACGCCTTTATCGGTCAGTTCGGAAAGACGAGCAATGTCGACGGTCAACAGTACATCAGCGGGACTGTATTCCCCCTCTTGAACTAGCTTTTCCGCGATACCGGTTTTAGCGAATTTGACGTTGACGCGAATACCGGTTTCACGACTGAATTCATCCAGCATCGGCTCGACCAAAAATGGTTGGCGGTAAGAGTAGACATTCACTTCTTGTGCGGCAAAACTTGACGCGCTAAATAAGCTACAGGCCAGTGCAGAAAGTGGAAAAAGCTTGTTCATCAATCAGTCCTTTACAATTAATAATCATTATCAGCAACAAGATTATAATAGCCCAGCAAGACGAAACAATCTGCTAACAAAAAAAAACCTGCCACGAGGGCAGGTTTTTCGTTTCGTTTTGTAAATCAACGATTATTTAACAGTAACGAACTCTGGGTAAGCACCAACACCACAGTCATGCATATCCATACCTTCCATCTCTTCATCTTCAGAGACGCGGATACCCATAGTTGCTTTCAGAATGCCCCAAACGATCAGGCTTGCAATGAATACCCAGGCGAAGATAACTACAGCACCTAGAAGCTGAGAACCGAAAGATGCATCGCCGTTGCTTAGTGGCACAACCATTAGGCCGAAGAAACCACATACACCGTGAACTGAGATTGCGCCCACTGGATCGTCGATTTTAAGTTTATCAAGACCGATGATTGCAAATACTACAATCGCACCCGCTACTGCGCCGATAGCAACAGAGTATAGTGGGCTTGGTGATAGAGGATCTGCTGTGATAGCAACAAGACCTGCCAACGCACCGTTAAGGATCATAGTTAGGTCTGCTTTACCCCAAGTGGTTTTACACACGAGAAGTGCTGCGATAGAACCTGCTGCTGCTGCTGCGTTAGTGTTTAGGAAGATTTGACCTACTGCCGTTGCGTTCTCGAAGTCAGAAACCATCAATTGAGAACCGCCGTTGAAACCAAACCAACCGAACCATAGGATGAAGGTACCAAGGGTTGCTAGAGGCATGTTTGAACCTGGGATTGGGAAAATCTCACCGTTCTTACCGTATTTGCCTTTACGTGCACCAAGTAGAAGCACGCCAGCTAGTGCTGCTGCTGCACCCGCCATGTGTACGATACCAGAACCTGCGAAGTCGCTGAAACCAGCTGCAGATAGGAAACCGCCGCCCCAAGTCCAGTAACCTTCCATTGGGTAGATAAAACCAGTCAGTACCACAGAGAAAACTAGGAATGCCCACAGTTTCATACGCTCAGCAACTGCACCAGAAACAACAGACATTGCCGTTGCAACGAACACTACTTGGAAGAAGAAGTCAGATTCTAGAGAGTGATCTGCGCCTTCACTTTGAGTGCCGATTAGTGCACCAAATGAAGGAAGCCAGCCACCTTCTGCGTTATCTACGTACATGATGTGGTAGCCCACAACCAAGTACATAGTACAAGCGATTGCATAAAGAACGAAGTTCTTGGTTAGAATTTCAGTGGTGTTCTTTGAACGGACAAGGCCCGCTTCAAGCATGGCAAAACCTGCCGCCATCCACATAACCAACGCACCGGAAATGAGGAAGTAGAAGGTGTCAAGTGCGTAACGTAACTCCGTTACTGTTGTTGCGATTTCCATAGTATTACTCCAATCCTTATTATTCTTTTACAGCGCTTCTGTATCCATTTCACCAGTACGGATACGAACCGCATGGCTCAGATCGTAAACGAAGATTTTACCATCACCGATTTTGCCGGTGTGCGCGGCTTTAGTAATGGCTTCAATAACTCGGTCTACATTCTCAGCTTGAGTCGCGATCTCTAACTTAACTTTTGGTAGAAAATCCACCTGGTACTCTGCACCACGATAAAGCTCGGTGTGGCCCTTTTGACGTCCGAAGCCTTTCACTTCTGATACAGTCATACCTTCGATGCCCACATCAGCTAGTGCTTCGCGAACATCGTCCAATTTAAACGGTTTGATTATGGCGTTAATGAGTTTCATTGCATCCTCTCTGAAGCAGTCATCCTTTTCAGGTAAATAAACAAAACAAGTGTTGTGCCAACTTTTTAACTCATTGATAAATATGAAAATAAATAAATATCACGTCAAATAGCAAAAAGGCTTGCACAAATATTGTGCAAGCCTTTCCCTAAAATAATGCGTATATTTTACTACTCACCAATTCAGTGCACCGATAATTAACCGAATACGAAACGGTGCCACTCATTCAGCATCAATTCAAAATCATGCAATCCACACAAACTAATGCTTTCGCTCTCATAGATAGAAAAATCCTCATCAATAAGTTCATCATCATTCCCATCCATGGCGTTTTGCTTGATTTCGACTTCATCATGCAAAATAAATAGGCTGATCTCGGTTCCAATTAAGCAAAAAGATTGCCCTGGCGCACGCTTGGCTTTTTCAATTAAATCAAAAACCTCATTGAGCTTAACGCGATCTTTATTGATCTCTTCTTGCAGCCATCTGCCGAGAACTTCGTGCCCCATCGAAAAAGCACAATAATAACTACCGTCTAAGGTGTTCTTCTTAAATTCATAGTCCATGGTGATTCCAATTGACTGATCGCTATAGCGTGATTATTTATCCCTGTTATTATCCTTGATTCGGCCCGCACACTCCACACACAAATCATGCAGTTAAACGAAGTGATCGCCAGACAGATCGTCGAGCGCGCAATGAAAATTATCCACTACTCCATAAATGTGATGGATGAGAAAGGCAGGATCATCGGTTCGGGCGATCCCAACCGCTTGTACCAGCAGCACGAAGGCGCGATTCTGGCGCTCAATGATAACCGTGTTGTGGACATTGATATCGCCACCGCAGAGAATCTCAAAGGCGTCAAACCTGGCATCAACTTACCGATTCATTATCAGAACCAACCCATTGGTGTGGTTGGTATTTCTGGCGAACCCAATGAAGTGCGTTATTATGGTGAGCTGGTCAAAATGACCGCAGAGCTTATCGTCGAACAAGCCGATATGATGTCCAAGATTCAGTGGAATAAGCGCCATAGAGAAGAACTACTACTTCAGTTGATCAAAGGATCGTCGCTCAACGAAGACCAGCTAAATTCGATTGCTCAGCGCCTCAATCTCGACCTTAGCCAGCCCCGTATCGCGGCCGTGGTTAAGGTTTTCCCCAAAAAGGGGCATGTGGTGACCTTGGAGCACCTGCAACGCACTGTACATTTGCTTGAATACCCCGAAAGAGACAACTTAGTGGGTATTTTGTCGGTGTCCGCCAATGAAGTGGTGGTATTAAAACCGATCACGTTGACGGCTCAAGGCTGGTCGTGGCAGAGCGAAGCAAAGCGCACTCAGCAACTGCTAAAACGGGTCAAGCAAGAGCCGCAATTTTCGATAAAAATTGCTCTTGGGGAGTATTTCCCTTCACTATCCGGGTTATCGCAATCCTTTGAAACCGCTAAATTAACTCTCAAACATACCGTCAATCACTCCGGCAGTATGTTCTTCTATCAAGACTACAAGTTACCGGTGCTATTAAGTGGTATTCGTTACCATTCATGGCAATCGGATCTGCTGCGTAAGCCGATGGAAAAACTGCACCAACACGACAAAAAAGGCGTGCTGCTAAAAACCTTATGCGTATATTTTTCACAAAATTGCGACTTGCATCAAACTAGTGCGTTGCTGCATATTCACCGTAATACCCTGCGCTACCGTCTTGAACAAATAGAAACCATAACCTCTCTAAGTTTCAATAAGTTAGATGAAAAAACCTTGTTATATTTAGCCAGTAATTTCTACTAACCAAATGCCAAGTGTTGTTCAACTGCACAATAAACTCAGCTTTGCGGTGGTATTTTTTTGTTCAATATAACAAAGATGCAATCATGCACTTTCCATATAGTAACCAGTGCATAAAAACACCCACTAATATTATGGAATTGGAACATGGTTGAAGTCTCTACATTAGGTGCATTAGCGGCATTAGTCGTAGCTATCGTACTGATTTTGAAAAAAGTCCCACCAGCATATGGCATGATTCTCGGTGCTCTGGTTGGCGGTGTCATTGGCGGTGTCTCACTCACTGAAACCGTCGGATTAATGATTGGCGGCGCGCAAGGTATTGTCACTGCTGTACTGCGTATCTTGGCTGCAGGCGTGCTCGCAGGCGTATTGATTGAATCTGGTGCAGCGACCTCGATTGCTGAAACCATTGTTAAAAAGGTGGGCGAAACCCGCGCTTTGTTAGCGCTGGCTTTAGCGACAATGATTCTAACTGCGGTCGGCGTGTTTGTAGACGTTGCCGTGATCACCGTATCGCCAATTGCCCTTGCGATTGCGCGCCGCGCAGACCTATCAAAAATGGCGATTTTGCTGGCGATGATCGGTGGTGGTAAAGCGGGTAACGTCATGTCACCAAACCCAAATGCGATTGCCGCAGCAGACGCCTTCCATGTTCCCCTAACCTCAGTAATGGCAGCCGGCATTATTCCAGGCTTGTGCGGGCTAGTATTTGCGTATTTTATTGCCAAAAAACTGGTGAACCGTGGTTCTAAAGTCGCTGAGCACGAAGTGGTTTCGGTTGATCACAGCCAGTTGCCCGGTTTTGGTGCTGCCATTGTGGCGCCTTTGATTGCGATTGCCTTACTTGCCCTGCGTCCGATTGCCAACTTCAATGTTGACCCGCTAATTGCCCTGCCACTAGGTGGCCTCGTCGGTGCCTTAGTGATGGGACGTTTTCGTGACACCAACCACTTTGCAGTTTCCGGTTTAAGCCGCATGGCGCCTGTTGCTGTGATGCTTTTAGGCACAGGTACCTTAGCGGGCATCATCGCTCACTCAGGTCTGAAAGGTGGATTAATTGATGTGCTTACCGCTTCTGGCTTGCCTTCCTATCTTCTCGCGCCAATTTCTGGTGCAATGATGTCTTTGGCAACAGCGTCGACCACTGCAGGTACTGCGGTCGCCTCAAACGTATTTAGCCACACCATTCTTGAACTTGGCGTTCCAGCCCTTGCTGGCGCGGCAATGATTCACTCAGGCGCGACCGTTCTTGACCATATGCCACACGGGAGTTTCTTCCACGCCACTGGCGGTGCGGTACACATGGACATTCGTGAACGTCTTAAATTGATCCCGTACGAATCCGCGGTTGGTTTGATGATTGCTTTCGTATCCGTAATGATATTCGGCGTATTCGGCTTTTTCGTCTAGCGGGACTTTAGGAGAAACAAATTATGAAAATTGTCATTGCGCCAGACTCGTTTAAAGAGAGTCTTACAGCGATGGAAGTTGCCCAGGCGATAGAGAAAGGCTTTCGCCAAGTGCTGCCTAACGCACAATACATCAAACTGCCAATGGCTGATGGTGGAGAAGGTACGGTGCAATCTTTGGTCGATGCCACTTCCGGCTCTATCATTGCAGTGCCAGTCACGGCCCCACTGGGTAACCAAGTTGATGGCTTCTTCGGTTTGCTTGGCGATGGCGAAACCGCGGTAATCGAAATGGCGGCGGCATCAGGTTTGCACTTGGTGCCAAGTGAGCAAAGAAACCCGCTTATCACCAGCAGCTTTGGCACTGGTGAATTGATCAAAGCCGTTCTCGATCGCGGCGTTAAGCACATCATCATGGGAATTGGCGGCAGCGCCACCAATGATGCTGGCCTTGGCATGGCGCAAGCTTTGGGCATCAAAATGCTTGATGAAAACGGCGAGCAACTCGGTGCTGGCGGCGGTGAGCTTAGCAAATTGGCCCACATTGATGTCTCTGGTTTAGATCCTCGCCTTGCTGATGTGAGTTTAGAAATCGCCTGTGACGTCGACAACCCGTTGTGCGGCCCTAAAGGCGCATCACACGTGTTCGGCCCGCAAAAAGGCGCAACACCTGAGATGGTTAAGCAATTGGACGCCAACTTGGCGCACTTTGCCAAAGTGCTGACATCAGACTTAGACCAACAAGTTGAGCATCTGCCGGGCGCTGGTGCAGCTGGCGGTATTGGCGCAGCGTTTGTCGCACTCCTTGGTGCCAAGTTGCGCCCTGGAATTGAAATTGTGATGGATGCGGTCAGCTTTGATGATGTTATCGCCGACGCGGATTTAGTGATCACTGGCGAAGGGCGAATCGATAGCCAAACCATTCACGGTAAAACCCCGATTGGCGTGGCGCGCAAAGCTAAAAACCATGCACTACCTGTGATTGGTATTTCTGGCTGCCTGACCAACGATTGTGGCGTCGTCCACGAGCACGGTATTGACGCAGTGTTTGCTGTGGTCAACAGCTCGGTGAGCTTAGAAACTGCGCTCAAAGAAGCGGCGGTGAATATCGAGCTCACTGCACGCAACGTCGCAGCGTTATATCAAATTCACGCTTAAAAAATTTAAATCTCCACAACGAAAAAAGCCGCTCAGCAGTACCGAGCGGCTTTTCTTTTATTACGCGTTAAGCGATTGCGTATTACGCAGGCTCTTGGAAAATCACCTGTTGCGCTTTCTCAACGTAATTACCCATCAAGTGGAAGTTCAAGTAACGGTAAGTATCTGCAGCCGTTGCATCAATTTGCTCTGCGTATTGCAAGTACTCTTCTTTAGTCGGAATACGACCAAGAATCGCACCCACCGCAGAAAGCTCTGCTGAGGCCAAGAATACGTTCGCACCATTACCTAAACGGTTCGGGAAGTTACGCGTTGAAGTAGACATGACCGTCGACTTCTCAGCCACACGTGCTTGGTTACCCATACACAGTGAACATCCTGGTGTTTCAATACGTACCCCTGCACGACCAAAGATGCCGTAGTAGCCTTCTTCAATCAGCTGGTCTTTATCCATCTTAGTTGGCGGAGCCACCCAAAGACGAGTTTCAAGCTGACCATTGTACTTATCAAGCAACTTACCGGCAGCGCGGAAGTGGCCGATGTTGGTCATACATGAACCGATGAACACTTCATCAATCGCAGTACCTTGAACATCCGACAACAAACGAGCGTCATCTGGATCGTTTGGCGCACAAAGAATTGGCTCATCAATTTCCGCCAAATCAATTTCGATAACGTGCGCGTATTCCGCGTCTTTGTCTGCTGACATCAATTCTGGATTCGCCAGCCACTCTTCCATTGCTGTCACGCGGCGCTCGATGGTACGGCGATCGCCATAACCTTCAGAGATCATCCACTTAAGCATGGTGATGTTAGAGTTTAGGTATTCAGAAATCGACTCTTTCGACAGTTTCACGGTACAGCCAGCAGCAGAGCGCTCAGCCGATGCATCAGAAAGCTCAAACGCTTGCTCAACAGTTAAGTGCTCAAGACCTTCGATTTCTAGTACGCGACCAGAGAATTCGTTGATCTTACCGGCTTTCTCAACCGTTAACAGACCTTGCTTAATGCCGTAGTAAGGGATCGCGTGTACCAAATCACGTAGCGTGATACCCGGTTTCATCTTACCTTTAAAACGAACCAACACAGATTCAGGCATATCAAGTGGCATCACACCGGTTGCAGCAGCAAACGCCACCAAACCAGAACCTGCCGGGAAGGAAATACCCAGAGGGAAACGAGTATGCGAGTCACCACCAGTACCGACAGTATCAGGTAGCAACATGCGGTTTAGCCACGAGTGAATGATACCGTCACCTGGGCGCAGTGATACGCCGCCGCGGTTCATGATGAAATCAGGCAGAGTGTGGTGAGTGTTGACGTCAACTGGTTTTGGATACGCCGAGGTATGACAAAACGACTGCATCACGAGATCGGCCGAGAAGCCAAGACACGCTAAATCTTTAAGCTCATCACGAGTCATAGGGCCAGTGGTATCTTGCGAACCAACGGTAGTCATTTTCGGTTCACAGTAAGTGCCTGGGCGAATACCTTCTACACCACACGCTTTACCGACCATTTTCTGAGCCAGGGTAAAGCCTTTACCAGAATCAGCAACAGGAACCGGTTTAGAGAACACATCGCTTGGCGCAAGACCTAACGCTTCGCGCGCTTTGTCAGTCAGACCACGACCGATGATAAGAGGAATACGGCCACCGGCACGCACTTCATCAAGCAGAACATCGGTTTTCAGTTTGAATTCTGCCAACACTTCATCGGTGCCGTGAACGCAGACTTTGCCTTGGTATGGGTAGACATCAATCACATCACCCATGTTCATTTTCGAAACATCAAGTTCGATTGGCAAAGCGCCCGCATCTTCCATGGTGTTGTAGAAAATTGGCGCTATTTTGCCGCCAAGGACAAAACCACCAGCGCGTTTGTTTGGCACGAATGGAATGTCATCGCCCATAAACCAAAGCACTGAGTTGGTTGCCGATTTACGTGATGAACCGGTACCAACAACGTCACCAACGTAAACCAATTGGTGGCCTTTCTCTTTTAGCGCTTCAATTTGTTTGATTGGACCAATGGTTCCTGGCTGATCCGGCTCAATGCCTTCACGCTCGTTTTTGAGCATGGCTAACGCATGCACTGGAATATCAGGGCGAGACCATGCATCAGGTGCTGGGGAGAGATCATCGGTGTTGGTTTCACCAGTAACTTTAAACACCGTCAGAGTGACTTTGTCATCCAGTTTTGGCTTTTTCAGGAACCATTCGGCATCTGCCCAAGATTGGAGAATGGTTTTAGCATATTCATTGCCATTTTTGGCTTTTTCTTCAACGTCGTAGAAAGCATCAAACATCAATAGTGTATGAGACAGCGCTTTCACTGCGATAGGGGCAAGTTGCTCGTCTTCAAGCAAAGAAACTAGAGGTTCAATATTGTAACCGCCCTGCATGGTACCAAGCAGTTGGGCAGCTTTTTCGCGACTGACTAGAGGAGATTCGACTTCACCTTTCGCCACTGCAGTTAAAAAACCAGCTTTTACGTAAGCGGCTTCATCAACACCAGGTGGGATTCGGTTTTCCAGTAGGTCAAGAATAAATTCTTCTTCACCTTGAGGGGGATTTTTCAGAAGTTCAACCAGACCAGCAGTTTGTTCTGCATCTAGTGGTTTAGGGACGACTCCTTCGGCAGCACGCTCTGCGACGTGTTTACGGTAGGCTTCAAGCACGACTTTTTCCTCTCATTGCGGTTCCTCCTGTATTTTTTTAAAAATGAGGAGTGAACATCCTTGGAAACTTGGCTCCCTTTCGCCTTTTTATCACTCATTTTTGACTGAGAAACAGCGCCAGAGAGGCCAAACTGTGGAACGGAGAATAGCAAATTTAACTAAAAATTAAAATCTCATCATTTTGACCAACATAGCAACTTGGGACAAAAATTGATGAATATGACTGTTTTATCCTATGTCTTGAACCAGTGCACTATTTAAAGGTAGTACCTAAGATCAAGTACACAGAATTATATCCCTGCTCGGTATGACCATAACTGAGCATAATCGGCCCAAGTGGCGAATCAATGCCGGTAAAAACCGAGCCTGCGACATACAAAGGCAACTCATCGAGATGCAAGTCTTGATCAGACCATACACCACCATACTCCAACGACGCGCCGAGATAAAACGGCGATGTAAACAAGCCAAAATCATTATCAAACCAGCGATAACGATACACCAAACTGGTAAAGGCTTTGTTTTGACCAACCAAGCTATTACGCGGCACACCGGATAAATTTAAAAAACCACCAATTTCTTTAGGATCAATCGGTACCGTTTGGTTTTTATTGCTCACCAGTTCGATATCGGTATTCGCCATCAGAGTATGCCGCTCACTGGTAACCGCGCCGATAAATTTGGCCTGAAACTCATGCGAAGTATCAGAGCCCGACACGATATCCAACTGCAGTTGCTCGTCGTTAATCTTATCGTGCGAGGCCACGTACTCGAGGTTCAAATATGCACCGTGAGTTGGCAAACTGTAATTATCTAGCGAATCAATTCGATAGTTAATAAACGCGCCAATGCTATGAAAGTTTATCTCACCATAAGCTGGCAAAGTTGAGAAATTACCAATTCCGTTGGTATAACGCGCACCAATCTTAAGTTCTCGCCACAATGATGGCTGATAGCCCATCGCGATTTCGGCTCTCCAGCGCTTGTAATTGACCGGTAAAAAGTTATCAATGGCGTGCAAATTGGTATCACCATAGCCATCAACTGGCGCACTACGCTGCTCGTCTGAATATGAGACACCAAAGGTGGTAAACGCCTCTTCATGCGAGAAAAATGGCGAATACAGCTGCGCTTCAAGCAGCTTATCAGTCCCCATTTCAAGGTTGGTACGCAATTCGGCGCCATGCTGATTTAAGTCCGTGAAGTTGAGTGTCATGCCCAATGAATATTGGCTTTCGGTATCAAAGTCATCTTCAAGGAAGAAACGAAAATTGAGGTAGTTTGGCCCCCAAGATTTTTCGTTCACATCGACGATCAAGGTATCTTCACCATCGATATCTTGGTAGCGATAGTTAATCAACTCAAAACGATCCAGTGCGTAGAGATCTTGCACTCGCTGCTCGAGATCTTCGGAATCATAAGTCTTGCCAGCTTCAAGGTTGAGTTTGTTCTGCAAAATACGATCGCTGTAGTGAGTTTTATTGTTGATCACTACTTTGTCGACTTTGGTCTGCGATCCATAGTGCAAAGACTTGCGCACTTCCTCTTTATGATCCACATAACGCTGATAATCCGCTTGCGACAGCGCTAACTTGGCCAACTGCTTTTTCATCGCCATGACCGCGCCGTAGCCTTTCACATACGCTTCGGGCATTTTCTGGAATTCGGTGGTTTCCATATCGCCGACTTCAGGGCGAATCAGATAATCGCTATCGGTCAGAGTATCAGCTTGCTCTTTGGTGCTGCGACGCACCAGATAATTCGACAACTGCTCACCAACGGTAAACAGGGTTTTAAAATCGTCTTCGGTTTTGTAATCGGTACTGATATCAACAGCGATTACCACGTCGGCGCCCATTTTACGCGCAATGTCGACCGGCATATTGTTAATCACGCCGCCATCAACCAATAAGCGCCCATTAAGGTGGTATGGCGGCAAAGCGCCTGGCACCGACATACTCGCCATCATCGCATCGATAAGGTTTCCTTTGTCGAGCACCACAGGTTCTAGCTTGACGATATCGGTCGCCACCGAGCGATAGGGAATAGCAAGATCATCAAACGAGTTAAAACTCGGCAGGTTTCCCGAGGTTTCGCGCAAGATCTTTAACATCCCCTGACCTTGCACCAGGCCGCGATAAGCGCGAACCTCACCCCAACGCACACCAATGTCAGTGGTGAGCTGATATCTGTCTTCATACTCTTTGTCGCGAATGCGCCTATCACTGCGACTGACTCGGTCACGATAGCCACTATTCCAATCGATGGAATAGATAAAAGCTTCGATTTCATCCGCGCTCATACCGGTGGCATACAATCCGCCAAAGAACGCTCCCATACTGGTTCCGGTAACGAAATCGACTGGAATGTGCAAATCTTCCAATGCTTTAAGTACACCGATATGGGCAGCGCCTTTCGCGCCGCCGCCAGCCAATACCACGGCGACTTTGGGCTGATGTTCAGGAACAGTAGGCAATGATTCGGCGTGCAAAGATGTGCTTAACGCCAATAACGACAAAATAAAACCGTATCGCACCTTGGAGTAGTATCCTTATTATGTTTGCTTTCAATAGCAACTAAGCCATGAGCGCTATAGTGCACCACATGGCTTAGTGAAAATAACCTAATCGTCGTGACCACATGAGTATAAGTCACAACACTTGGTAGCGATTACCGAGTAAATAACAGCTCACCAATTAAATAGCAGATCACCAAGTAAATAGGCGCTTAATCCATTGAGCGGGTTGATCTTCGCACTGTTTTTTCAACTCGCCATCACGGTCCCAGACTGGCAGTTTTTGGCGATCATTACAATCCAGCTCTAATCCACCTTGGCCATTGCTCGCAAAACCTAGCGTAGTAATACCTTTTGGCCAAGGCAATACCAATTTTTGTGGCACACGTTGACCTAAGTATTCGGCGTAGATTCTCAGCGCGCCCGATGAACCAGTTAAATGCGTCGGTTTGTTATCATCGCGACCAACCCAAATCGTGGTCACTTCACGACCGTCGACACCGACAAACCAGCTATCACGAGTATCATTACTGGTACCGGTTTTCCCTGCCAGAGCCGCCCAGCTGAACTGGTTTTGCAAATAACGGCCAGTGCCTTCCAATACGCCACGTTTCATCGCATAAGTGGTTAACCACGCCGCTTGTTGATCGACCGCTTGGTTCACTTTTGGAATCGATTCAAACAGTACTTTTCCGTCTAGATCGATCACAGAGCGCAACGCTGATAAACGAGCTTTCTTACCTGAATTAGTCAGGGTTTGATACATTTGAGCGACCTGAATTGGCGTTAGGGTAAACGAGCCCAAGAACATCGAAGGTACCGGACGAATCTCCTGCTCATCAACGCCAAGTTTGGTAAACGTGTTCACCACATTGGGAATACCCAGTTGCATGCCCAGCGCCACCGTCGGCACGTTAAGCGACTTAGCTAATCCTAAATACAGTGGCACATCGCCACGGTATTCACGGTCATAGTTGCGCGGCGTCCACAAATTGCCGTTGTTATCTTTTAGCGTCAATGGCTTATCGTGTAAGGTGGTCGCCAAATTATATTTATCCGGCTGCTCCAGCGCAGTTAAATACACAGCAGGTTTGGCGAGTGAACCAATCTGGCGGCTGGCATTCAATGCGCGGTTAAAGCCATCGTAGCCAGCTCGTTTACCACCGACCATTGCACGAATTTCACCGCTGTTACGATCTACCGCAATAGCCGCCGCTTCCAGATCGTCACCTGCGACTTTAGCCAGATCAGGGATCTTGCGTGCAATCGCCTGCTCGAGTTCGTTTTGCGACACCGGATCCAATGACGTAAATACGCGCAGGCCAACTTCTGACTGGAACGCATCGCCGACTTTCTCACTCAGTTCCGCTTTCAGCTGCTCGAAATAAGCGGGCTGGCGGCTGGCAATGCGTGGATTGTCTTGAATATCCAGCGGGCGACTGGCCGCCGCTTCGTATTGAGCAGGCGTTAAAATATCCTGCTGCATCATTAATTTAAGAACTAAATCGCGACGCTCTTTGGCGCGCTCAGGATAGCGCACCGGATTATAGTAAGACGGGCCTTTGACCATACCCACCAACAGCGCTAATTGATCAATGCGCAGCTCTTCAATCGGTTGTCCAAAGTATAAACGCGATGCCAGACCAAAACCGTGGATGGCTTCACCACGGCTTTGACCAAGGTACACTTCGTTCAAATAGCCTTCGAGAATGCGATCTTTGCTGTACCGATAATCAATGATCAGCGCCATATACGCTTCGCGTAATTTACGCCAGATGGTGCGATCACTGGATAAAAAGATGTTTTTCGCCAACTGCTGAGTCAAGGTACTGCCACCTTGTACCGTGCGACCAGCCTTAATATTGGCAACAAATGCGCGCGCAATCGCCACCAGCGAAATCCCATCATGGCGGTAGAAATTGCGATCTTCCGTTGCCAGCAGCGCATCCACCATCACTTCAGGAAACTGATCGCGGCGCAGGAACAAACGCTGTTCATCTTGATTTTTTTCCAGCATGCCGAGCATTTTCGGCTCAATGCGCAAGTAACCAAGGTCGCCACTTTGCTCAAGCGATTGAATGCGCTGCAAGCCCGAGTCGTTGAAATACAACATCACGTGACGATCCGGCTCCGGACCATCAGAAAATTCAAACGGACGACGAATCATCTCTATTTTGGTCGACGAAGAAGAATACTCGCCGGGATAATGTGGCTGCGCAACTTTACGGTAATTGAGCACATCCAGTTCATTGCGCACTTCTTTAAGCGAGATGTCATCGCCCGGCGCCAAATTGAGAATACGTGCGTAAACTACCGTTGGTAAGTCAAACAGATGGCCTTCAAAGCGCTGTTTCACAATGCTGTCTAAGTAGATGCCTACAAAAATGAGAATCGCGATCATCACCAGCGCGACTTTCCAGCCAATACTCCACAGCACTTTTAACCAACTTCGGCGTGGGCCGCTTGAGTTAGCGCTGCTTTTTTTAGCAGATGCGTTGTTTTTTGCCGTCGGGCGGCGCTTCGTGCTCGGCTTTTTAGGCGTTTTATTATCGGTCATGAATTTAGCTGTCGTTTGGTTTTAGTTGTTGCAACATGGGTTGCAGGATCATCAGGCCATACATGTTTGGGATAGCGCCCTTTCATCTCTTTCTGGACCTCTTTATATGCCCCCTGCCAAAAGGCGGCTAAATCTTGGGTCACTTGAAGCGGACGCTGCGCCGGAGAAAGCAGTTCCATCACCACGTTAATTTTGCCATTGGCGACAGTCGGTGAGGTTTGTTCGCCAAACACTTCTTGCATGCGAACAGAAAGTACCGGATTTTTTCCCTGTTGATAGCGAATCGCTTTGCTGGTCCCTGTTGGTAATACGTAATGCGTAGGCAACCACTGATCGATTGATTGATTCAGAGGCCAACCTAAATAAGCCATTAAGGCTTGATAGACGTCGACTTTGTTGAGCAATTTTACCGAATGAACACCGATTAAATACGGTTCTAACCAATCGTCTAATTTCTCAAGTAATGCCTCGTTTGTCAGTGGTGGCCAAGCTTCATCGGCCATCCACATCGCGCCGCAACGTGCGCGTTCAAGCAATCCTGCTGCTTGGGGTGTCCAATGTAATACTTCCAGACCATTTCGGCGAACATAACTAAGTAAAGCTTGCGTCATTTTTTCGCGTGGCGGGGAGGCAAGCGCTTGACGTTCGATGACTAATTGACCCAGTTGCTTGCGCTGCTCAGCCACTAAACGGCCTCGCATATCGTCCCAGTCAACCCAATCGACGCGGCGAAATAGCGCAGGCATTTGCGACTCGAGCGCCTTGATATCCAGCGCCGCAGCCATGAGAATTCGACTGGCTTCACGGCTATTGGTACTACGCATCAAATCCACCACAATTAAATACGCTTCATTGGCGAGTGGCTCATGCTCATCCAACATAGCGCCGTGACCATTGGCCAGCCGATAAGTACTTGAGGAATGACTGCGGCGCTGAGCAATCCGATCAGGAAAAGCCGCGCACAGCAGCAAGGCAGCACTTTGACTACTAATGTCACTTACATGGTTGGTAATCGGGCATCCCATCTGCTGAGCCAACTGTTTATAGCGCTGGGCAACGCGTTTTTGCGCTTGATGTCGACCTTGTTCAAAACGATGTAGGCTTTGCAATACGTCAATTTGCTGCTTTTCGGGGTCTTCCAAGAGCGCCGCCAATAGTGCCGCAGTTTGAGTCAGCTTGACATCTTGTTTGGCAAAACACAGCATTGCACCGATGCGCGGGTCCACTCCTAAGGCTTGCACTTGCTGGCCAGCGGGCGTCAGCATTAAGTTCTCATCCATCAAGCCCAGCGTTTGGAGCAGATCGCGTGATTGGGCCATCGCCGCCGCAGGTGGCACATCCAGCCAACACAAATCGCTGACTTGCGAAGTGCCCCATTGCGCCAATTCCATCGCCAAAGACGATAAATCACTGCGTAATATTTCCGCCACCGGAACCTGAGCTTGCTGCTTAAGCTGAGCTTCGCTGTACAGGCGCACGCAAATTCCCGGCTCAATACGTCCAGCGCGACCAGCGCGTTGCTCAGCCGAAGATTGCGCAATACGTGTCTGCTCAAGTCGGCTAATGCCGCTACGTAAATCAAACCAAGCCTGACGTTCTAAACCGCTATCAACCACAATACGAATGCCTTCAATGGTGAGCGAGGTTTCGGCAATGTTGGTTGCCAACACCACTTTGCGCCGACCACCAGCGGCAGGAGCAATTGCCTGCTGCTGCATCGCTGGGCTTAACTGACCATACAACGGACAGATATCAACATCATTGGCGAGATCTTGCAGGCGCTGTTCAAGATTTTTGATCGCGGCAACGCCTGGCAAAAATGCCAAAATTGAACCGGATTCGCTGCCAAGCAGTGCGGTGATTTTACTCGCCATCACTGCAGTGAATGAATCATTGGCAGCCAAAGGCTGATAGCGAACTTCAACCGCAAATGCTCGACCATCGGACTCGATATACGCGGCGCTGGGCAACATTTGCGCCAGCGCGTGCTGATCTAATGTTGCCGACATCACCACCAGCTTAAGATCCTCACGCAGCGCCTGTTGAATTTCCAAACACAGCGCCAACCCGGTATCCGCGTTTAAGCTGCGCTCGTGGTATTCATCAAACATCACCATCGCAACGCCGCTAAGCTCTGGGTCGCTTTGAATCATGCGAGTTAGTACGCCTTCAGTGACGATTTCTAACCGAGTGTCACGGCTGGTTTTGGTTTCGCCGCGAACGCGAAAACCGACCGTTTTGCCGACCGGCTCTCCCAATTGCTTGGCCAAATAGTCGGCAATATTGCGCGCGGCCAGCCGACGCGGCTCCAGTACAATGATTTTGCCATCGAGCAAATTGGCTTGCAGTAAACGCAATGGAAAACAGGTAGATTTGCCCGCACCTGGTGCAGCTTTGAGAATAATTTGTTGGTTATCGGACACCGCAGCTAACAATTGCGGCATCACTGTTTCAATCGGCAGTTGTGACAATACAGAAACCTTGTGGTGTAATGACGCTAGACATTGTACATAAAAACAGTAGAAAAATGCACTTTGAACCCGCTCTCAAGCCCGCGACTTTAATCAAACGCTACAAACGCTTTCTTGCCGACATCACTTTACCAGACGGCTCACAGCGTACCATTCATTGTGCTAACACTGGCGCGATGACTGGCTGCGCGACGCCTGGCGATCGAATCTGGTACTCAACTTCCGATAATCCGAAGCGCAAATACCCTAATAGCTGGGAACTGGTCGAGACCACAAAAGGGCACACCATTTGCATTAACACTGCGCGTGCCAATCCGCTGGCGGTAGAAGCGATCGAATCAGGTGCAATCAAAGAGTTGCAAGGCTATGATGAACTTCAAACCGAAGTAAAGTATGGTAATGAAAATAGCCGTATTGATATATTGCTCAAATCAAGTACTCAGCCTAGCTGCTATATAGAGGTGAAAAGTGTCACCTTGTTGGATGATACACAACCCGGACAAGGTTACTTTCCCGATGCGGTCACCACGAGAGGACAAAAGCATTTAAGAGAACTGATGGAAATGGTGGGAAATGGAAGCAGATCGGTACTTTTGTTTGTTGTTTTACACTCAGGTATTGAAAAAGTCTCTCCAGCACACCATATAGACGCGAACTATTCAAAATTATTGAAACAAGCGCAAGGACAGGGAGTCGAGGTGCTTTGCTACAAAGCAGTTGTGACTGAAACGGGTATGACACTGTGTGAAGCAATTGAATTGTGTAACTGACAAAAAATTGATGTTGCCTTCACATTGACAATAACTTTACTAATCAGTGTTTGCCACCCCCTATTCTTTTTGCTATAGATACCCGCCTCAAATTAACTGCTCGAGCAGTTGACTAGGTGTTAGTAGGAGATGCTGCATGCCAGAATCAAAGAAGAAAGCGCTAGGCATCCTAGCCATTGCTGGTGTTGAGCCATACCAGGAAAAAGCAGGTGAAGAGTACATGTCACCTGAGCAACTGGCTCACTTTAGAAAGATTTTAGAAGCTTGGCGCAACCAGCTAAGAGAAGAAGTCAACCGTACTGTGCACCACATGCAAGACGAAGCGGCAAACTTCCCAGATCCGGTTGACCGTGCATCTCAAGAAGAAGAGTTCAGCTTAGAGCTACGTAACCGTGACCGTGAACGTCGTTTGATCAAAAAGATCGAAAAGACTCTGACCAAAATCGAAGACGATGATTTCGGTTTCTGTGAGTCTTGTGGCGTTGAAATCGGTGTTCGTCGCCTAGAAGCGCGTCCAACAGCTGATCTATGTATCGACTGTAAAACGCTTGCTGAAATCAAAGAAAAGCAAATGCAAGGCTAATCACTTGCATTGAGTATTTAAAAGGGAGCTTGCGCTCCCTTTTTAGTTTGAACCGCTTTTAGTTTGATACGCTCAAACTAAAATTCAACGATTTACTGTGACAGCAACAGCGTAATCTTTGCGAGCACACTCATGACATACATCGGACGTTTTGCCCCCTCACCCTCTGGTCCTTTGCATTTCGGTTCACTTGTCGCTGCGCTAGGAAGTTACTTTCAAGCGCGCTCTCAACACGGCCAGTGGCTAGTAAGAATCGAAGATCTAGATCCACCACGTGAGATGCCGGGCGCCGCAAGTGCGATTTTGCGCACTCTTGAAGCCTACCAACTGGAGTGGGACGGCGAGATCGTCTATCAAAGTCAGCGTCATTCTCTTTATCAACAACAAATTAATGCTTGGCTTTCACAGGGCGATGCCTACTACTGCCGATGCACACGCAAGCAGATCAAACAAACTGGCGGCTTTTATAGTGGCACGTGCCGCGAGCTTAAGATTCAGGACTCGCACGGCTGCGCCATTCGGCTCAAAATGCACCATCCAGTGTATCAATTTGATGACCAGCGCCACGGTGTTATCGCCATTCCCAACCCGCTGGCGGATGAAGATTTCATTATTAAACGTCGCGATGGCTTGTTCGCCTACAACTTGGCGGTAGTATTAGATGACATTGCCCAAGGCGTAACCGAAGTGGTACGCGGTGCAGATTTGATTGAGCCAACAGGACGCCAGATAAGCCTCTATAAACTGCTCAATCAGCCATGCGTTAGTTATCTGCATCTACCGTTAGCACTGGATGAACATGGCCAAAAATTGTCTAAGCAAAACCACGCCACTGCGATTGATGATAGCAATCCAAGACCGGCGCTGATTGCAGCAATGAACTTTTTAGGCTTTGATATTCCTAAACAAGTATTACAAGCTACACTCGGTGAAATCCTCCAATGGGGCATCGAAAACTGGCAGATTTGTCAGCTCCCCGACACGCTTGAGATCACACCGAGATTCTCAAATGAGTCGCGCTAAGCTATCATTAGCCGCAAATTTCATCCCTAACCGGGCCTAAGTGGATAACCCAAGCAAGGTTGGCTTTAGTGATTATTGCCAAAAGCACATGAATAAGAACGATATAAAACCTAGCGAGGCAACGCATTTTCCAGAACTCGCTTTGAATCTCATAACTCGAGAAGAGCACAACATCTCCCGCAAGCAGATCAGTGATAATGCGCTGAAAGTCCTATACCGCCTAAATAGCGCAGGGTTTGACGCATTTTTAGTTGGGGGTGGTGTGCGCGATTTACTTTTAGGACACACGCCCAAAGATTTTGACATTGCCACCAACGCTACGCCAGAACAGATCAAAAAACTGTTTAGAAACTGTCGTTTGATTGGCCGTCGATTCCGTCTCGCCCACATTATGTTTGGTCGCGACATTATTGAGGTGGCGACCTTCCGTGGTCACCATCAAGAAAATACTCAGCATATTGCCCAGCAATCGAAAGAAGGCATGTTACTGCGTGATAACGTCTATGGCAGTATTGATGAAGACGCCGAGCGTCGCGATTTCACCATCAATGCCATGTACTACAACATCGCTAACTATGCGATTCACGATTATGCTGGCGGCGTTGAAGATCTTGAAGACAAGCTGATTCGCTTGATTGGCGATCCAGAAACGCGCTATCGCGAAGACCCAGTGCGCATGCTGCGTGCGATTCGCTTTGCGGTAAAATTGGATTTCGATATCGAAGAAGAAACCGCCGATCCGATTGAACACCTCGCTCACTTGCTTAAAGACATTCCGTCAGCGCGCCTTTACGAAGAGTCGCTGAAAATGCTACAGACCGGGCTTGGGCTGGAAACCTATCACCTAATGCGTGAATATCAGTTATTCCAACCCCTGTTCCCGACCATCTCTGAGTTTTTCACTGCAGATTACTCATCGAAAACCGAGCAGATGCTTGACCTAGTTCTTGATGCCACCGATCAACGCATTGAAGAAGGTAAACGCATTAATCCAGCATTTATGTTTGCAGCAATGCTGTGGTACCCAATGCTGGCGAAAGCCGATGAGTTGATGGCAACACGTAATTTCGCTTATTACGATGCAGTAATGGAAGCCGGTAACTTGATCATCGACGAACAAGTCAAAACCATTGCCATTCCACGTCGTCATACCGCGACCATTCGTGAAATCTGGCAATTGCAGCTGCGTCTACCACGTCGCAACGGTAAGAGAGCCTTCCGTTTGATGGAGCTGAATAAGTTCCGCGCCGGCTTTGATTTCCTCGAAATGCGCGGCGAAATCGAAGGTGAAGAGACAAAGCAGCTTGCGAAATGGTGGGAAACCTTTCAAAATGCGGGCCGCAATATGCGTCAAGCCATGGTTGCCGACATCGATGGAGCTAACCCAAAACCTAAGCCTCGTCGCCGTCGGAATACTAAGAAAAAGGCGAATAGCGCATCATGATCACGGCATACATTGCAGTGGGCAGTAACCTGGCTGACCCAGTCAGTCAGGCGAAACTGGCAATTGAAGCATTAAAAACGCTGCCCAATAGCCAGTTTGTTCAAGCCTCATCGCTATATAGCAGCACGCCAATGGGGCCACAAGATCAACCCGACTACATCAACGCAGTCGTAGAAATAACCACAAACTTAACGCCACTGGCTTTGCTTGATTGCACTCAAGCAATTGAGCTAGAACAAGGGCGCGTACGTAAAGAAGAGCGTTGGGGACCAAGAACCCTAGACCTAGATATCTTACTTTATGGCGATCAGGTGATCGATTCCGAGCGACTTGTCGTGCCTCACTACGGCATGAAACAGCGCGAATTTGTGCTGTACCCGCTAGCTGAAATCGCACCGAATTTAACTTTCCCTGATGGGACTGAGCTCCCGACTCTACTGAACTCAGTAGCTAGAAACGGACTCAGCATTTGGCCATTTTAGCCAACCCCTGCTAAGGACAAGAACATGAAAAAAATCACCATTAATGACCTGATGAAGTGGAAGCAGGAAGGTCGTAAATTTGCTTCGGCCACCGCTTACGATGCCAGCTTTGCCCAACTGTTTGAAAGCCAAGAGATGCCTGTGCTGCTTGTTGGCGACTCACTCGGTATGGTTTTGCAAGGTCACAACGACACACTGCCTGTTACTGTCGATGACATCGCCTACCACACTCGCTGTGTTCGCGCTGGTAGCCCGAACAGCTTACTGATGGCAGATATGCCATTTATGAGCTTTGCAACCCCACAGCAAGCGTGTGAGAACGCCGCAAAAATCATGCAAGCGGGCGCAAACATGGTCAAAATCGAAGGCGGCGAATGGCTGGTTGAGAGCGTTAAAATGCTCACCGAACGTGCGGTACCTGTATGTGCACACTTAGGTTTGACCCCACAATCTGTCAACATTTTTGGTGGTTATAAAGTACAGGGCCGCGACAGCGAAAAAGCCGACCGCATGGTTAAAGATGCATTGGCTTTACAAGAAGCTGGCGCGCAAATCATTTTGCTGGAATGCGTGCCTGCTGAACTTGCAGCACGAATTACCGAAGTGCTAGAAGTTCCCGTGATTGGTATCGGTGCCGGTAATGTAACCGATGGTCAAATTCTGGTTATGCACGATATGTTCGGTATTTCAGCCAATTATATGCCGAAATTCTCGAAAAACTTCCTCGAAGAGACGGGAAGTATGCGTGAAGCTGTGGCTAAATATATTCAAGACGTACAATCCGGTGCGTTTCCAGATTCTGAACATACGATTGCCTAGAGGACTGACTCATGCAAACTGTCGCTGACATCACCACGTTAAAAGAACAGATCAAGCTGTATAAGCGTGAAGGTCGAACGATCGCCTTTGTCCCAACGATGGGTAACCTGCATGAAGGCCACATGACACTCGTTAGAAAGGCGCGCGAAGTCGCTGATGTCGTCGTCGCGAGCATTTTCGTCAATCCGATGCAATTTGACCGCGCGGACGACCTCAACAGCTATCCACGAACTCTTGAAGACGATTTAAGCAAACTCAACCAAGAATCTGTGGATCTGGTGTTCACGCCAACGCCAGAAATCATGTATCCAGAAGGTTTGGATAAACACACCTTTGTTGATGTTCCTGGGCTTTCCACCATGCTCGAAGGCGCGTCACGTCCTGGTCATTTTCGTGGCGTTGCGACGGTCGTGACCAAGTTGTTTAACATGGTGCAGCCCGACATCGCTTGCTTTGGCGAGAAAGATTTTCAGCAACTTGCAGTGATTCGCAAAATGGTCTCAGACATGGCGATGAACATCATCATTATTGGTGTGCCTACGGTGCGTGAAATGGATGGCTTGGCGATGAGTTCTCGTAATACTCGCCTGACGTTAGATCAGCGCCAACGCGCGCCAGTGCTGGCTCGCACCATGCGTTGGATCAGCAGCGCGATTCGCGGCGGACGCAGCGATTACGCATCGATCATCGAAGATGCCAACGATCAGCTGCGCGCTGCCGGTTTACATCCAGATGAAATCTTTATTCGTGATGCCAGAACGCTATCAACAGTGACGCCAGAAAGCGTGCAAGCGGTCATTTTAATGTCTGCGCATTTAGGTCAAGTTCGCTTGATTGATAATCAGGTGGTGGATCTTAATACCGAAAGTAAAGAATCAGACAGCAGCGAAGCAAACGCGGAATAATGCATCCCGATGCTTTAAGTTGCCCGCGATAAACTTTCGCAAATCAATAAAAAAGGTCGACATCATGTCGACCTTTTTTATTGATTTGACTAGAAATAAACTTTAACTGCGAAGACCAATACCGCGCGTTACCAAATAATGGGCAGCGGCGTACAACAGCACGACAAACACCGCCAGCACGCTGAACGAAGTAACAATCCCGACATCCGATACCCCGAGGAAACCGTAACGGAACGCGTTGACCATGTAGACGATCGGGTTGATTTTGGATACCCCTTGCCAAAACTCCGGCAATAAGCTTATCGAGTAGAACACCCCACCAAGATAAGTCAGTGGCGTTAATACAAATGTCGGTACAATTGAAATATCATCAAACGTTTTTGCAAACACAGCGTTAATCAAACCGCCAAGTGCAAACACCACAGAGGTTAGAAATACCGTTGCGATAATCACGCCCCAATGTTCGACATTTAAGTCGACAAAGAACAGTGACACAAAGGTCACCAATGCGCCGACCAACAAGCCGCGCGTCACACCACCCATCACATAACCGGCGATAATCACGTAGTTTGGCACTGGCGCCACCAGCAACTCTTCGATATTTTTTTGCATCTTGGCACTAAAAAATGACGATGCGACGTTGGAATAGGAGTTGGTGATCACCGACATCATAATCAGGCCCGGCACTATGTATTCCATATAGCTAAAGCCGTTCATTTCACCGATACGCGAGCCAATCAAATTACCAAAAATGATGAAATACAGTGTCATGGTAATCGCCGGCGGCACTAGGGTTTGCACCCAAATACGCATAAAGCGGTTAATCTCTTTGCCCAGCAAACTGCGAAATGCCGTCCAATACAACTGATACATACTAATGGGCTCCTTGCTCTTGCTGCTGGCGAACGATACTGACAAACAGCTCTTCAAGTCGGTTGGCTTTATTACGCATTGAGGTCACGGTAATACCAAGCTCAGTGAGCTGGGAAAACACCGAGTTCAAACCTTGAGTCTTATTCAGTTCGATCTCTAAAGAACCATCGACTAAGTGCTGGGAATTGACATTTTCTAGCACTGGAACCTCGTCAATCGAGTCGCCCAAATCTAAGATGAAGGTCTCGACGCTTAATTTGCCAAGTAGGGCTTTCATCGTCGTGTTTTCGATCAACTCACCACGGTTGATAATACCGATGTGGCGACACAGCATTTCCGCTTCTTCAAGATAGTGAGTAGTCAAAATGATGGTGATGCCTTGGTCACGGTTGATCTCTTTAAGAAATTCCCACATCGAGCGACGCAGTTCGATATCTACGCCAGCAGTTGGCTCATCGAGGATCAACAGTTGCGGCTCATGCATTAAGGCGCGAGCAATCATTAAACGGCGCTTCATCCCGCCAGAAAGGTTACGAGCACGCTCGGCGCGTTTATCCCACAAATCGAGTTTGGTGAGGTATTTTTCGGCGCGCTGCTTTGCCACTGCGCGTGTCACACCATAATAACCTGCCTGCTGCATAACAATCTGCTCTACAGTTTCAAACTGGTTAAAGTTAAATTCTTGCGGCACTAAGCCGAGGTTTTGCTTGGCGCGCTCAAGGTCGGTATCAATGTCATAACCGAACACTTTGACTTTGCCTGAGGTTTTATTGACCAGAGAAGAGATAATTCCGATTGAGGTCGATTTACCCGCCCCATTTGGCCCAAGCAGTGCATAAAAATCGCCCTGCTCGACAGTGAGGCTAATGCCTTTCAATGCCTCAAAACCACCTGCATAGGTTTTTCGAAGCTGTTCTATTTCTAATGCATACATGCGAAAGCATCTTCTTTTGCTAGAGACCCTCTACAAATGCCGATGAAGTGACTATTTTTCAACCCTTAAGCTAATATTTATTGGTAGAAAACACACAATTACTTACATCTATACTGTAAATAAAAACCATTTACCGTATTGACCTCAACAACCTAAAACATCGCATTATTGACGATGTTTTCGATTTCGGAAGCGAGAACACATCTGAACAGTGATTTTGTTACTAATTAGATGAGGTTAGGCCCAAAAGAATTGTGTATATTGAAGCTAAGATTTTAGGGAAAACGTTGACATGCCGGAAATTAAACAGCTTTTTGAAAATAACTCAAAATGGTCTGAATCGATCAAAGCCGAACGACCAGAATATTTTTCCAAATTGACTGAAGGTCAAAAGCCGGACTTTTTATGGATTGGTTGCTCTGACAGCCGCGTACCGGCAGAACGTCTCACCGGTTTGTATTCAGGCGAATTGTTCGTTCATCGTAACGTTGCTAACCAAGTCATCCATACCGACTTAAACTGCCTGTCTGTGGTTCAATATGCCGTTGACGTACTTAAGATAAAGCACATTATCGTTTGTGGTCACTATGGCTGTGGCGGTGTGAGTGCTGCGATTGACAACCCACAACTTGGCTTAATCAATAACTGGTTACTGCACATTCGTGATTTGTACATCAAACACCGCACCTACCTTGACCAAATGCCCGAAGAAGACAAAGCCGACAAACTTGGTGAGCTTAACGTGGCCGAGCAAGTGTATAACTTAGGTAATTCAACCATTATGCAAAATGCGTGGGATCGCGGCCAAGATGTGGAAATTCATGGCGTGGTTTACGGTATTGGTGATGGTCGCTTGGAATATTTAGGCATTCGCTCCAATTCACCACAAACCGTGGAAGCCTCGTACCAAACATCGTTGCAAATGATATTAAACCCAGAAAAAAAGCTGCTGTGTCGTTAAATCAGGCGCGCTATTGCGCTGGGTGACGAGTCCCACGATTGTCACACAAACAGCCACGATAGATAAAAGAAAAGCCCACACTGTGGGCTTTTCTTTTATCTGAATTATTCTTGCGGTACCACTTTACCAATGTACGGCAGGTGGCGATATTTCTGCGCGTAGTCGATACCAACACCCACAACGAATTCATCGGGAATGCCAAAACCGATCCACTCAACATCCACATCGACTTCACGGCGGCTTGGCTTATCCAGCAAAGTACAAATCTTGATTGAGTTTGGCTCACGGAGCGACAAAATTTCGCGTACTTTTGAAAGCGTGTTACCAGTATCAATAATGTCTTCGACCAACAGCACATCTTTGCCTTTGATGTCGTCATCAAGATCTTTCAAAATACGGACATCACGTGAGCTTTCCATGCTGTTACCGTAGCTTGAAGCCGTCATGAAGTCGACTTGGTGGATAACATCAATCGCTCGTGCTAAATCCGCCATAAAAACGAAAGAGCCGCGCAGCAGACCAACTAAGACTAAGTTTTCGCTATTTTGGTAATGGGCTGAAATCTGTTTACCTAATTCGCTGATGCGTTCCTGAACTTGTTGCTCAGAAATCATCACTTCTACTGTGTGTTTCATAACTATCTCGATTGGATGTTGGCAGTATTGAGAACCAAACGGCAACGCCGCTTTTTGAAAGGCGCTAAGTCTACCACTGATAGAAATGAAGTGAAAATGGAACGCTGAAATAGTCAGCCAAATAAACCATCATGCATTTTATAAATAACAAAATTAATTATAAAACTTAGCCAAAGGATTGACCAAAATGATATGCACCATTACACTCATAAAGCTGAAAAGCAAATAATAATTAAATATATAGGGCTACAAGCCCAACAACGACAACTCAATTGGCAAGGAATAACCCGTATGGACTCAATAGCAAAAAGGCCACGTACACGGCTTTCTCCGCAAAAACGTAAGCAACAATTAATGGAAATTGCGCTTGAAGTGTTCGCCAAACGCGGTATCGGACGTGGTGGTCACGCCGACATTGCAGACATCGCTCAAGTCTCTGTCGCGACCGTTTTTAACTACTTCCCTACTCGAGAAGATCTGGTTGACGACGTACTCAACTACGTAGTGCGCCAATTCTCAAACTTCCTCACCGAAAACATCGACCTCGACCTTCACGCCAAAGACAACATCACCAACCTCACCAGCGCTATGGTTAACTTAGTTGTGCACGACTGCGACTGGTTAAAAGTGTGGTTTGAGTGGAGTGCGTCAACGCGTGACGAAGTGTGGCCATTGTTTGTAAACACCAACAAAACCAACCAACTGTTGGTACAAAACATGTTCGCAAAATCGATGGAGCGCGGTGAATTATGCAGCGACTACGATCCTGAAGACCTCGCAACGCTATTCCACGGCTTATGTTACTCACTGTTTGTGCAGTCTAATCGCTTACACAATGAAGAAGCGATTGTTAAGCTGACGGAAAACTACCTTGATATGCTGTCTATTTACAAGAAAGCCTCATAACTTTCGAGCTGACTGAACAGTAAATATGTCGTATAACAAGCAATAAAAAACCGCTGATTTTCATCAGCGGTTTTTTGCATTTCAAGCGGCAGAATTATTTTTTCTTCGCTTTCGCGTTTGGAAGGTCGGTAATCGTGCCTTCAAACACTTCTGAAGCTAGACCAACAGATTCATGCAAGGTTGGGTGAGCGTGAATCGTCAATGCGATGTCTTCTGCATCACACCCCATTTCAATCGCTAGACCGATTTCGCCAAGAAGCTCACCACCGTTGGTACCAACAATCGCACCACCGATAACACGATGAGTCTCTTTATCGAAGATAAGCTTAGTCATACCGTCTGCACAATCAGATGCGATTGCACGACCTGACGCAGCCCATGGGAATGTCGCCACTTCGTATTTAAGACCTTCAGCTTTCGCTTCTTTTTCAGTCTTACCAACCCAAGCCACTTCTGGCTCAGTGTACGCGATTGACGGAATCACTTTAGGGTCGAAGTAGTGTTTCTTACCAGCAATCACTTCTGCGGCTACGTGGCCTTCATGCACGCCTTTATGAGCAAGCATTGGTTGACCAACGATATCACCGATAGCGAAGATGTGCGGTACGTTAGTACGCATTTGCTTATCAACATTGATAAAGCCACGCTCATCCACTTCAAGACCGGCTTTTTCAGCTTCAAGCAATTTACCGTTTGGTACACGACCGATAGCAACAAGAACGGCATCGTAACGCTCAGCTTCTGCTGGCGCTTTTTTGCCTTCCATTGAAACGTAGATACCATCTTCTTTCGCTTCAACAGCGGTAACTTTGGTTTCTAGCATCAAGTTGAATTTGTCTTTAATGCGCTTGGTGTACACCTTAACGATGTCTTTATCGGCTGCAGGAATCACTTGGTCGAACATTTCAACCACGTCGATTTGCGAACCTAGAGAGTGGTATACCGTACCCATTTCTAGACCGATGATACCACCGCCCATGATCAGCAGTTTTCCAGGAACTTCTTTCAGTTCAAGTGCATCTGTTGAGTCCCAAATACGTGGGTCTTCATGTGGAATGAATGGCAGTTTGATTGGGCGAGAACCTGCAGCAACGATCGCGTTGTCAAAGTTAACAACAGTTTTACCGTCTTCACCTTCAACTTCGATGCTGTTAGGACCGGTAAATTTACCAAGACCGTTCACAACGTTAACTTTACGCATCTTAGCCATACCGCCAAGACCGCCAGTCAATTGGTTGATCACTTTTTCTTTCCACAAACGCACTTTGTCGATGTCAGTTTGTGGTTCGCCAAAGACAATACCGTGCTCTGCAAGGGCTTTTGCTTCTTCAATTACTTTTGCAACGTGAAGCAAAGCTTTCGATGGGATACAACCCACGTTTAGACACACGCCGCCAAGCGTGCTGTAGCGTTCGATAAGAACAGTGTCCAGACCTAAGTCTGCACAACGGAATGCAGCGGAGTAACCAGCAGGACCGGCACCAAGTACAACCACTTGGGCTTTAATTTCTTTGCTCATTTTGACCTCTTGTAGTCATTATCCCTAACAGGCTGAGTGGGTATTGATTTTGTAGGTTTAAAGTAATTTATGGGCTTTAACCGAGATTTCAGACCGTCAACAGTTTACAGAGATGTTAATGGTGTGAAAAGTAAATCCATTTAGCCTGTGAGCCAGACAACAATTCGATTGTGAAAACCTGAGCCTTCAACGAATTGTCATCAAATTCAATTAGTAGAGGCGGCTTAGTTGCCGCCTCTAAGTCATCTATTCTATTACAGAACTAGACGACGAATGTCAGATAGACATGCGTTCAAGTAGCTAATGAAACGCGCACCTTCTGCACCGTCGATCACACGGTGGTCGTATGATAGAGATAGCGGAAGTTGTAGGCGTGGAGCAAACTCTTTGCCGTTCCACACAGGTTTCATTTCAGACTTAGACACACCTAGGATGCCGACTTCAGGTGCATTTACGATTGGTGTAAATGCAGTACCGCCGATACCACCAAGGCTTGAGATAGTGAAGCAGCCACCTTGCATATCAGAAGCGGTCAGTTTACCTGCACGCGCTTTCTTCGATACAACCATTAGCTCTTCAGAAAGCTCGTAGATACCTTTCTTGTTCACATCTTTGAACACAGGAACCACTAGGCCGTTTGGTGTATCCACTGCGATGCCCACGTTTACGTATTTCTTCAGAATCAAGCTCTCGCCATCTTCAGATAGAGAAGAGTTAAACGCTGGGAATTCTTCAAGCGCTTTCGCCACAGCTTTCATGATGAACACAAGTGGAGTGATCTTCATGCCTGAGTCTTTCTTCGCTTCAATCGCATTTTGCTCTTTACGGAAGTTTTCAAGCTCAGTGATGTCTGCGTTATCCCATTGTGTAACGTGAGGGATCATCACCCAGTTACGGTGTAGGTTCGCGCCAGAGATCTTCTTGATACGTGATAGCGGTTGAACTTCAGTGTCACCAAACTTGCTGAAATCAACTTTCGGCCAAGGAAGCAGACCAAGAGCACTGCCGTCGCCTTTACCTGATGCACCCGCACCAGACTCAAGACGCTTAAGCGCTTCTTTCACGTAGTTTTGCACGTCTTCTTTGAGGATACGGCTCTTACGACCAGTACCTTTAACCTTAGCAAGGTTAACACCAAATTCACGAGCTAGACGACGTACAACTGGAGATGCGTGTGCATAGTCGTTGTTTTCTTGGAAATCACCCGCTGCTGCAGGAGCCGACGCTTTAGGCGCTTCCGCTTTGGCTACTGGTGCCGCCGCTGGAGCTGCAGATTGAGCTGGTGCCACTGCTGGCGCTGCGCCTGCGACTTCAAACACCATGATTAGAGAACCAGTAGACACTTTATCGCCAGCGGCTACTTTGATTTCTTTAACCACACCTGCAAATGGTGCAGGTACTTCCATTGACGCTTTGTCGCCTTCAACTGTGATCAAAGATTGCTCTTCTTCCACAGTATCGCCAACAGCAACCATGATTTCAGTGACTTCAACTTCGTCGCCACCGATATCTGGTACGTTCACTTCTTTGTCTGCTGCCGCTGCTGGCGCTGGCGCAGGAGCCGCTGCTTGTGCAGGTGCTGCTACAGCGCCTGAACCCGCAACTTCAAATACCATGATAAGTGAGCCAGTCGATACTTTATCGCCTGCGGCTACTTTGATTTCTTTAAGTGTACCTGCGAATGGCGCAGGAACTTCCATAGAAGCTTTGTCGCCTTCTACAGTAATCAAAGATTGCTCTTCTTCGATAGCATCGCCTACCGCGACCATGATTTCGGTCACTTCAACTTCGTCGCCACCGATATCTGGAACGTGAACTTCTTTAAGCTCAGCTGCTGCCGGAGCCGCTGCTTGCGCTGGCGCCGCTTCTGCCGCTGGAGCAGGCGCTGCCGCGCCCGCTTCTTCTTCAAAGATCATAATTAAAGAGCCAGTAGAAACCTTGTCGCCTTCTGCAACTTTGATTTCTTTCACGATACCCGCTGCTGAAGCTGGTACTTCCATAGAAGCTTTGTCGCCTTCCACTGTGATCAGTGACTGCTCTTCTTCTACCTTGTCACCAACGCTTACGAGAATCTCAGTAACTTCAACCTCATCCGCACCGATGTCTGGTACATTAATTTCGATTGCCATTGCTTTTCCTACCTTTATTAAGCGTATAGTGGGTTTGTTTTGTCTGCGTCGATGTCGAATTTCTTAATGGCTTCAGCCACAACAGATTTCTCAACATCGCCACGTTTAGCAAGCTCGTTAAGCGCAGCAACTACAACGTAACCGGCGTTCACTTCGAAGTGACGACGTAGGTTGTCACGGCTGTCTGAACGGCCAAAGCCATCAGTACCCAACACTTTGTAAGACTCAGCAGGAACGAAAGCACGTACTTGTTCTGCGTAGTTTTTCATGTAGTCCGTTGCAGCAATTGCAGGCTCACTACCCATTGCGGTGGTGATGTATGGCACTTGCGCTTCGGCTTCAGGGTGAAGCATGTTGTAACGCTCAGCAGCTTGACCGTCACGAGTCAGTTCGTTGAATGACGTTACAGAGTAAACGTCAGACGCGATACCGTAGTCGTCGCTTAGGATTTGTGCAGCTTTGCGTACTTCATTCATGATAGTACCAGAGCTCATTAGCTGAACTTTCGCTTTATCACCAACATAGCTTTCTAGCTTGTAGATACCTTTACGGATACCTTCTTCAGCGCCTTCTGGCATTGCTGGCATGTGGTAGTTTTCGTTCATTAGCGTCAAGTAGTAGTAAATGTTCTCTTGATCGCCGTACATGCGACGAATACCGTCTTGCATGATAACTGCAACTTCGTAAGCGAAAGTTGGGTCGTAAGAGATACAGTTAGGTACTGTGTTCGCTAGAATGTGCGAGTGACCATCTTCGTGCTGTAGACCTTCACCGTTTAGAGTCGTACGGCCAGCTGTTGCACCAAGTAGGAAACCACGAGCTTGTTGGTCACCTGCCATCCATGCCATGTCGCCAACACGTTGGAAACCAAACATAGAGTAGTAGATGTAGAATGGAATCATCGGCAAGTTGTTAGTGCTGTATGAAGTTGCAGCAGCAACCCATGAAGACATAGCACCTAGCTCGTTGATACCTTCTTGTAGAACTTGACCTGAAGTCGCTTCTTTATAGTAAGAAACGATGTCGCGGTCTTGAGGTGTGTAGTTCTGACCGTGCGGGTTGTAAATACCGATTTGACGGAACAGACCTTCCATACCGAAAGTACGCGCTTCATCAGCAATGATAGGAACGATGTTTTGACCGATGTTCTTATCTTTTAGCAACACGTTCAATGTACGTACAAACGCCATTGTGGTTGAGATGTCACGCTTCTGCTCTTCAAGTAGTGGCTTGAATTCATCAACTTGAGGAATCACTAGCTCTTGAGTGAAGTTTGGCAGACGTTGCGGTGTGTAACCGTGTAGTGCTTTACGACGAGCGTGTAGGTATTCGAACTCTTTTGAACCTTCTTCAAGTTTCAAGTAAGGCAGAGCTTTCACATCTTCGTCAGAGATCAAGTCTTGTAGGCCTAGACGGTCACGTAGGTGTAGTACGTGAGTCATGTCCATTTTCTTAACTTGGTGCGCGATGTTCTTACCTTCCGCCGCTTCACCCATGCCGTAACCTTTAACTGTTTTCGCTAGGATAACAGTTGGTTTGCCTTTGGTGTCTTGAGCGTTTTTGAATGCCGCGTAAAGCTTAGATGATTCGTGACCACCACGTTTAAGTGCAAAGACTTCGTCGTCCGTCATATCAGCAACAAGCGCTGCTGTTTCTGGGTATTTACCGAAGAAGTGCTCACGTACGTAAGCACCGTCTTTAGCTTTGAACGTTTGGTAGTCGCCATCGATGGTTTCGTTCATTAGCTGAAGAAGCTTACCAGAAGTATCTTTGGCTAATAGAGAATCCCAGTTGTTACCCCAAATAACTTTAACTACGTTCCAGCCAGCGCCTTTGAACAGACCTTCAAGCTCTTGAATGATCTTACCGTTACCCATTACAGGGCCGTCTAGACGTTGCAGGTTACAGTTGATTAGGAAACATAGGTTGTCGAGTTTCTCGCGCGCAGCGAAAGAAATCGCACCACGTGATTCTGGCTCATCCATCTCACCGTCGCCTAGGAAAGCGTATACACGTTGCTCTGAAGTATCTTTCAGACCACGACCTTCTAGGTATTTAAGGAAACGAGCTTGGTAGATAGAAGCGATTGGACCCAGACCCATAGATACGGTTGGGAATTGCCAGAATTCAGGCATCAATTTAGGGTGTGGGTATGAAGGCAGACCTTTGCCATCCACTTCTTGACGGAAGTTATCTAGCTGATCTTCAGTTAGACGACCTTCAACGAATGCGCGAGCGTAGATCCCTGGAGAGATGTGACCTTGATAGTAAACCAAGTCGCCGCCGTCTTTTTCGTTCGGTGCGCGGAAGAAGTGGTTAAAACATGTCTCATAGAATGCGGCTGAAGATTGGAAAGACGCCATATGGCCGCCTAGCTCTAAATCTTTCTTAGACGCACGAAGAACGATCATAATTGCGTTCCAGCGAATGATGGAACGAATACGGCGCTCTAGAGTGGTATCACCTGGGTAAGCGGGTTCTTGATCAGCTGGAATCGTGTTGATGTAGTTAGTGGTGATTCCGGTTGGCATGTCAACACCGTCTAGACGTGCTTTGTCTAGAACTTGCTCTAGTAAGAACTGAGCGCGCTCTACACCTTCTTCACGTACAACTGACTCAAGGGCTTGTAACCAGTCTTGAGTCTCCAGTGCATCTACGTCATGCTTCATATCAGACATGGCGATCTATCCTTCTGTTGGTTGGATCTACTTAAACGAGCATGACTCTTTATGAGTCATTGCCTTGTTGAATTCGACGAAGAGAACGTTCGCGACGAGACTCTTCGCGAGTCAAATCCAACAATGTTTCTTCGATATAAGCTAAATGCGAATGACACATTTCGCGCGCCTTGTCAGGCTGACCTGAAACAATCGCATCCACAATGTTAGCTCGGTGTTTACTTACTTTCTCCACCACTTCATCGCGGCGGTGTAATAGCTTTAAATTTTGAGAGACGTTCTGCTCTAGCAACGGCGCAAGACTGCGCACGATGTGGAGCAAGACCACGTTATGAGCGGCTTCGGTAAGGGCAATCAAGAATTCCATGACCGCAGCAGATTCTGCTTCGACATTTTTACTTGCTTGTTGCTCACTGATTCGCTCTAGACAGGCCTGGATTCGAGCAAAGTCCTCAGAGGTACCACGCAGTGCCGCGAAATACGCTGAGATACCTTCCATCGCATGGCGAGTTTCCAGTAAATCGAGCTGCGTTTCTGAATGACTAGACAATAAATTTAGCAAAGGATCGGAAAAGCTCGTCCAAATGTTGTCACTAACGAAAGTGCCACCACCTTGACGACGTGTCAGGAGTCGTTTGGCTTCTAAACGCTGAATTGCTTCTCGAATGGAGGGACGAGACACATCAAACTGCTTAGCCAGTTCACGCTCTGGAGGCAACTTTTGCCCCGCAGAAAGTGTTCCTTCCACAATCAACCGTTCTAACTCTTGTTCGATAACATCTGAGAGTTTTGGCTGACGAATCCTTTGATAAGCCATAATTATTATTCTGTCACTCTGCTGGCAATTGGTAATACCAATTTTAAGATGGTGCAGAAATTAACATAATTAAAACGTTTTTGTCCAGCCCAAAATTGACCTAAGTCATAGAAGAAGTCTAGCCTCAACAGCCCGATAACAATCAAGCATTAAAACAACAATATAAATGGTCTTACCAATTACATATTGTAAACAAAAATCGCTTTTGAGAGCCCGCTGGCACAATATTCGACGTGTTTTAACAAAAGGTGAAGATTCACTACTCAATGTTGTTACACCGAGCCAAAAGACATTAATGAAACCAATAAAAAAGCCAGCAACTGATTGCTGGCTTAATTTTTTTATATATTGTTTTGTTCCATTACTTTGCTTCAATATGCTCAATCATTATTTGTAAAGATTGGTTTCCGCGGAATTCATTAACATCTAACTTATAGGCTAGTCGTACGGTTTTGACCGATGCATCAGGCCAACGGCGCAGGTCGATATTAAAGGCAATACCATCCACCGTTATGTTGGTCGGGTGACCTTTGTAAAGCGGTTCGAGCATCAACTTTAGGTGCTTTTCACCGACTAACTTTTGATGCAACACTTTAAATTCACCATCAAAAATTGGTTCAGGAAAGGCTTGCCCCCAAGGCCCGGCCGCGCGCAGCATTTCCGCGGTATGCAACGAGAATTGTTCAGGCGTTAGCTCGCCATCAGACAGCACTATTCCTTTTAAAGCCGCTTCATCGAGGTCTTGTTTAACCGTTTGGTCAAATAGCGTCGCGAAACGCTCAAATTGCGCTTCAGGAATGGTGAGTCCTGCCGCCATCGCATGACCACCAAATTTGACGATCAAGCCCGGATTCTGAGTGTCGATTTTATCCAACGTATCACGCATATGTAGGCCGGGAATCGAACGGCATGAACCTTTAATCATGCCATCGCCACCATCGGCAAATGCAATCACTGGACGGTGAAATTGCTCTTTGATGCGCGAGGCAAGAATCCCGATGACCCCCTGATGCCAGTCGCGTTGAAACAGAACCAGCCCGTGTGGCAGTTCACTATCAGCGCCAAACTGCAGACGCTCACAAAATGCCATCGCTTCTTGTTTCATTCCCGCTTCGATCTCTTTACGGGTTTGATTCAGGCCATCGAGTTCACTTGCCATGCGACGTGCAGCATGAATGTTGTTTGACATTAGCAGTTCGACGCCAAATGACATATCATCCAAACGCCCAGCGGCGTTGATCCGCGGCCCTAATGCAAAGCCAAAATCGGTGGCAATCATACGCCGAGCATCGCGCTTCGAGACTTCGATTAAAGCCTGAATACCTGGGCGCGCTTTACCCGCACGAATGCGCTGCAAGCCTTGGTGAACCAAAATACGGTTGTTGTCATCCAGCGGCACTACGTCAGCGACGGTGCCAAGAGCAACTAGATCAATGAGTTCCATGAGCTTGGGTTCAGCCATGCCCTGCTCGCTGAACCACCCCACCTTGCGCATATGTACGCATAACGCCATCATCAAATAAAACGCCACACCGACTCCAGCCAGTGCTTTGGACGGAAATGAGCAAGTCGCAAGGTTTGGATTAACCATGGCATCGGCATTAGGCAGTTCATGGCCCGGTAAATGGTGATCGGTTACCACCACTTGAATGCCCTGTTGCTTGGCATAACGCACTCCTTCAATTGAAGAGACGCCGTTATCCACAGTCATGATCACCTCAACGCCCAGTTCAAGCGCTTGATCGACTACTTCAGGACTCAAGCCATAACCATCTTCAAAACGGTTGGGGACCAGATAATCGACGTTATGGCAACCGAGCATACGTAGCGCCAATACCGATAAAGCAGAGCTGGTCGCGCCATCCGCGTCAAAATCGCCGACCACAATGATACGTTTATTCTCTCGCACCGCGGCGTACAGCAGCTCAACCGCTCGCTCAATCCCATCGAGCATTTGGTAGGACTGCAACGATTTCGCTGCCGTACTCAATTGCTCAATATCACGAATGCCGCGACGAATGTAGATTTTGCGAAGTAACTCGGGAATGGTGTCAGGAAGTAAAGAGAGATCTATCTCGGGGCGTTGTTGAATTTCAATCATAATTTATAAGGCAGGCGAATCGCCTGCCTGTCCAATCTGTTAAATTTTTTGTAACTCTTTGAGCAGTTGCTCTGGTGGCAGGTAGCCGCCAATCATTTTGCCGTTAGGCAAGAAAATCGCTGGTGTACCCGTAATGCCTAGCTGCTGGCCAAGGTCATGGTGGTGTTTAACCAGTTGCTTACACTGTTCGATGTTCGCGCTTGGCTCAGGTACTTGGCGCTTCGTTTTCGCTGCATCTAAGGCCGCTTTTTTGTCATCCGCACACCAAATTGCCGCCATGTTGTCCGCAACCGGTCCTGTTGCGCCTTGGCGAGGAAATGCCATGTAGCGCACAGTAATACCTAAATCATTGTACTGTTTCATTTGGCTGTGCAAACGCACACAGTAACCACAGGTAATATCAGTAAAGACAGTGACCACGTATTTTTCTTTATCGGCTTTATATTCAATAGTTTGATCGCTAAGTTCAGCCAGTTTCTTGGCATTCATTGGCGCTTGGCGTTTAGCCAATACGTCTTCGTAGTGGCCTTGAGCATCTAACTGATAAAGCGTACCGGCAATAAAGTATTGCCCGTCTAATGACGAAAATAGAATGCCGCCGTTGGTTTTGACTTCCAACAATCCGGGAATATCAGCTGCAGTAATATCAATAATTTGCAGCCCCATACCACTGAAGCGCTGAGTCAGCTGCGCTTTATCAAAGCTTTGCTCTGCAGTGGCAGCCTTGCTGCTTGGCGCTGTGGTTTCTTCAGCGTTACACGCCGCTACAAAGAGAGGCAAAGAAAATAAAGCCAGTCGGCGAATGACAGTGGAAAATTTCATAATAATTTTAAGCCCTTGGATGATGCTGATTGTGAATTTGTTTCAGTCTTTCTGTCGCTACGTGAGTATAAATTTGCGTGGTCGATAAGTCACTATGCCCGAGCAGCATCTGTACTACTCTGAGATCCGCACCGTAATTGAGTAGGTGTGTTGCAAAGGCATGTCTCAATACGTGCGGTGATAACTTGTCACTATCGATGCCGGCAAGGAGAGCGTAATGCTTAATGCGATGCCAAAAGGTTTGCCGCGTCATCTGTTTAGCGCGCTTACTTGGAAACACCACATCGGATGTCTGCTCACCGAGCAATATAGACCGCCCTTGAGCCAGAAAAGTTTCAATCCAATCCACCGCATCTTCGCCCATCGGCACTAAACGCTCTTTACCACCTTTACCAGTCACTCGGACCACACCTTGGCGCAAACTGATGTTTTCCATGGTTAAACTCACCAACTCAGTGACACGCAGACCAGTGGCATACAGCAGCTCAAGCATAGCTTTATCGCGCAGCTCTAAAGGATCGTTGGGATCGGGCGCGCTCAGCAGCGCATCAACTTGATCTTCGGTTAAATCTTTGGGTAAGCGTTTGGGCAGTTTCGGGCTGACCAGCAACGCGCTCGGATCATCGGCGCGAATTTTTTCGCGGTGCAGATACTGGAATAGACGGCGAATCGCCGATAGCATTCGTGCGCGCGAGGTCTGCTTATAGTCTTTATCCACCAGCCAAGTCTGATATTGCTGCAAGCCATTTAAACTAATGAAATCCAAACGATAGTTGTGTGATTCCATCCACTGCAGCAATTTGATCAAATCATTTCGATACGACGCTAATGTGTTTTCCGACAGACCACGCTCCATCCACATTGCATCTAAAAACTGTTCTACCAGCCCTTGATCGGCCAAACCTTGCTCTGCCACGACTCACCTCTTCGCTAACTTAACGCTTCACTCTACGGGAGCGAATAGGACAATGCTACAAAATTTATCATGTTAAAGGCGCAGGTTTATGGTTAGAATTTGTTAGTTAACAGTAGAATTGAAAAAGAAATTATGAAAATCGGTTTGTTTTACGGCTCAACCACCTGCTACACAGAAATGGCAGCGGAAAAAATTCGTCAATTGATCGGCGAAGAGTTAGTCGATGTCCACAATGTCAAAGACGCTCCACTCTCTTTAATGAATGACTACGATTTTCTGATTTTAGGCATCTCAACTTGGGATTTCGGCGAAATTCAAGAAGACTGGAGTGCGATATGGCAGCAAATCGATGGCATATCTCTAAAAGACAAACACGTCGCTTTGTTCGGGCTCGGCGATCAAGAAGGCTATGGCGAATGGTATCTGGATGCAATGGGCCTACTTCACGACGAGATCGTCAAGACACAAGCAAAAATTCTGGGGTACTGGCCAAACCAAGGCTACCAATTCGAAGCCTCAAAAGCCTTAACTGACGACGGCAGCCACTTTGTCGGCCTCGCCCTTGATGAAGACTCGCAATATGAGCTAAGCGACGAGCGTATTGAAGCTTGGGTAGAACAGATTCTGGTTGAATACCATGACGCGCTTTAATCGCGCGAAATGTGGCATTTAGGGCAGCCTCATTGTTGGCGCCCTAGCAATGTTACTGCGATTTCTCACTTAGCAACTGGCGAAAGCGGCGCCAATCAAACACCAAACCAGGGTCGGTTTTACGCAGCGGTGCGATGTATTGATGCCCGGTAATACGCGGCGCGGTAATTGCGGGGAAACGTGCCATCAAAGTTTGAGTTAATGCGCTTAACGCTTGGTACTGCTCTTCGGTATAAGCGACAAAGTCACTGCCTTCTAGCTCAATACCAATCGAATAATCATTACATTTCTCTCGCCCAGCAAACGATGATTTACCCGCATGCCACGCCCTATCTAGAAACGAAACAAACTGAATAACTTCACCATCGCGACGAATCAGGCAGTGCGCCGAAACGCCCATGTTGTGGATCACTTTAAAAAACGGGTGCGCATTAGCATCGAGCTTGCCAGTAAAAAACTGCTCAATGTAAGGGCCGCCAAACTGCCCGGGCGGCAAACTGATATTGTGCACCACCAGCAGTGAAATATCGCTGGCATCGCTACGCTTATCAAAAAATGGCGAAGGCACATGTTTCGCCCTTTGATACCATCCTGATTGGTCTATCATTTCATCCCCTTAAAAATTCTCGCTGTGGCGATTTTATCGCGTCGCCAACGAAAAGCGAGATTAATGGCTGAATTTGGAGTGAAGACGCCGTATTATACCCGCTCCGTTCCACTCGGTTTGATAACATTTGCTATGAAAGATACCCACAACAGCCAAGCCCGTCTTGAGTACCTCAAGCAACAATTACCGCTTGAAATCACGCGCGCCGTTTCCGATACACTAAGAGAAGATCTCGGTGGCACCTTAGACCCAGCCGCAGATATCACTGCCAGCTTAATTCCTGCTGATGCGGTCAATGAAGCCACTATCATCACACGCGAAGCCGGCGTATTTTGTGGTCAAGCATGGGCAGACGAAGTGTTTAAACAACTTGGCGGCGAAGTCAGCATAAAATGGTATGTTCAAGATGGCGACCATGTGGAACCCAATCAAACCTTGTGTGATTTGAAAGGTCCTGCACGTATTTTGCTTACTGGTGAGCGCAACGCGATGAATTTCATCCAAACGCTATCAGGCTGCGCGACCATCACGGCAACTTATGCCAAAGCGCTCGAAGGCACTGACTGTAAACTGTTGGATACGCGCAAAACCGTTCCTGGTCTGCGCAGCGCATTAAAATACGCCGTAGCATGTGGCGGTGGATTTAATCACCGCATTGGTGTGTTTGACGCTTACTTAATTAAAGAAAATCATATCATCGCCTGTGGCGGCATTTCGCAAGCCATTGCGACAGCCAAACAGTTAAACCCAGGAAAACCGGTTGAAGTTGAAACCGAAAGCTTGGCCGAACTGCAACAAGCCATCGAAGCTGGCGCCGATATCATCATGCTCGATAACTTCAGCCTTGAGATGATGCGTGAAGCGGTTACCATCAATGCCGGACGTGCGGCGCTGGAAAACTCCGGTAATGTTACGCTGGAAACGCTGCGCGAATACGCACAAACAGGCGTGGATTACATTTCCGTTGGCGCCCTGACCAAGCACGTCAAAGCGATGGATCTTTCCATGCGCTTTAAATAAGCAAACGCATGTAAATTCCTTATTAGCAATACCCATTATCAAATAGCAACAGCAGGCTTAGGTCTGCTGTTTTTCGATCCTCGCTCCCCTTTCCAAGCGCCAATACCAAGCAACTATACCAAGCAATAACACCAAGCACTAAAAACTTGGTGTTAGCACAAAGATTTGTGTGATTGACACGCAACATACCCAGTAAACCAAAACAAGTGCCTCGCACTTCGAGCCGCAAGCGCCGCCAAATCATTTATGGGCTCTTATGCTTCGCCAATACATTCACAGGCGAACTCTCCAAACATGTCATCACTTATTGCTCTCAAGCTTAAACAGCTTGGCTTTACTTTGATTGAATTGATGATCGTGGTTGCGATCATCGGCGTACTCTCTTCAATTGCGCTTCCTGCGTACCAAAATTACGTTAAGAAGGCTGAATTTTCCGCAGCACTTGCCACCATGAAAGCCCTACTCACTCCCGCTGAACTCTACTATCAGGAATATGGCGGGTTTTCTGCGAGCCAATCCTCAGCAGTATTTTCAGCTCTGGGCATTTCTGCCAGCACACCAACTTTGGGTAGCATTGAAATCAAAACCAACGCGTTGGAGTTTTCGTTTCAAAGCAGTGCGATTGCGACTAACACCACCATTTCTTATTCACGCACCACCAGTGGCTGGCAATGCTCCACCACACTCGCCAGTGGTGAATCTGCCGACATCGTGCCAAGCAGTTGCCCGGAGAGCCCGTAATGAGCTCAAATCTTGCCAACCTATTACGCAAGACCGATTGGCTGACAGAGCAGCAATATGGGCAAATTATTGCTAGCCCTTTAAGCCCCATCGACGCGCTGTTAGCGATAAAGGCTCATCAATCTGAAACATTGGCGCAATACCTCAGCGACTACTTTCAACTGCCGCATGTCAATTTGACCGACTTTGATTACCCAGCGGTGTGTGAGCAATTTAATCTAACCGCGGTATGGCAACGTTTTATAGCATTGCCTATTCAGTGCGATAGTAAGCTCACAGTGGCGGTTGCCGACCCAACGGATACGGAACTCGAGCCAGAGCTGCGCTTTCACACTGGATTGGATATTGAATTGGTGGTTGCAGATTACCAACAATTGGCGGCAGCGCTACAAACGCTGTTTAGTCATCAAGTTCAAGAGAACGCTACAAGTTATCGCTTCGCCAACACTCAAGCGCCCGATGATGAATCTGCCCCTTTTCAAGACGACTCAATTAGCCAATATATCGAACAAATTCTTCAGCAAGCTGCCGCACAAAAAGCCTCTGACATTCATTTTGAACCCAATCAGCACGGCTATCGTATCCGCTTTCGAATCGATGGATTGCTCAGCACCATCACTCAGGTATCGCCGCCGCTGAGCCTGCGCCTTGCTGGGCGGGTAAAGATTTTAGCCAACCTTGATATTGCCGAACGCAGGCTACCGCAAGACGGACGCACTCAGCTCACGTTCACCCCGCAAAGTAACCTCGATATCCGGGTCTCAACACTGCCAACGGTATGGGGTGAGAAAATCGTCCTTAGGCTTTTAGATCAAAGCTTAGCGGCATTAACCATCCCAGAATTAGGCTTATCCAAGCATCAGCAATCACTGTTTCTCAACGCGCTCAATCAACCTCAAGGTCTGATTTTAATTACTGGGCCAACGGGAAGCGGCAAAACCGTTTCGCTTTATAGTGGCCTTAACCATATCAACCGAGACAACATCAATATCGCCACCGCCGAAGACCCGGTTGAAATTCTGCTCGATGGGGTCAATCAAGTCGAAATCAAACCGCAAATTGGCTTTGATTTTGCGCACGCCTTGCGCGCTTTTTTACGTCAAGACCCTGATGTCCTGATGATTGGAGAAATTCGTGATAAAGAAACCGCCGACATCGCAGTCAAAGCGGCGCAAACCGGCCATTTAGTTCTGGCAACCCTGCATACCAATTCTGCCGCGCAAAGTATCACGCGCTTAATGCAAATGGGTGTCGCTCCCTATAACGTCAGCGCCTCGCTTAACTTGATTATTGCTCAGCGTCTGGTACGTAAATTATGCCTTCACTGCAAAGTTCCCAGCGTACCGACGGCTAAACTGATGGAGCAGCTCGATCGTTCACACGCCATCACACCGTTCGATGCCAATCCTCAAGGCTGCGACCATTGCCATCATGGTTACTCAGGTCGAATCGGAATATATCAAGTGATGAAACTCGACCATTCGCTTGCTCACGCCATCAACCAGCAACAATCCGCCGTGAAATTAGAGGAGATCGCGCGCCAAAACGGCAGCCACAGTTTGTATCAAGCCGGACTTGAGAAATGGGCACAAGGCCTCACCAGCCATGCGGAACTCGAAAGAGTGTTACTCAGCGAATGATAACTTCCCTTTCTCCCAACCAAGCCAGTGAGCAAGGTTAGATGGAAAATCGTTTGAAGCACTACCATTGGCTTGGCATGACCAAACAAGGGCGCAAACAGTCAGGGCAAATGCTCGCTTGCTGTCAACAGCAGCTTAAGCAACAACTCGCTGAGCGTAATATTCAATTACGCCAAGTTCGTGAGCGCCGATGTTCACCAATTGCAATGGCGCGCCAGCGCGCAACGCATAAAGACATCACACAATGGACCGCACAGCTTGCCACTTTACTCACCACCGGAATCAGCTTAGTGCCAGCACTAAAACTGATGCGACGCACCCAGACCAAAGCCGAGCTGCAAGCAATCATTTTTATTCTGCTAAGAGAATTAGAATCGGGCCGCGCCATGTCTGATGCCTTAGCGAAGGCCAGTGACCTGTTTGACCTTTTCTATCTACAACTGATTCGCAATGGCGAACTCAGCGGCCAACTCGGTCAAAGCCTGGCGCGTATTGCTCAATACCGCGAAAAAGTCGAACAGCTAAAAGCCAAAGTGTTTAAAGCGCTGCTTTACCCAACTGTCGTCAGTGTGATTGCACTTGGGGTGTGTTATTTGATGCTGACCTTAGTTATTCCCGAGTTTGAACGTATGTTTGTAAGCTTTGGTGCATCGCTACCTTGGTTTACTCGCCAAGTCCTTGAATTATCCAATTTCGTGTCTCGCTACTCAATCAAGGCAATGCTGGCACTGGTCATCATCGCAGTCGCAATTCGCTCTTATCTAAAACGTTCGCTTAAAGCTCGTGCGATGCTAAGTCGCTTCAGTCTATCGCTGCCGATCGTCGGTGAACTACTCACCAAAGCTGCACTAGCAAAATTCAGCCGTACGCTAGCGATCAGTTGTCAAGCTGGAGTGCCTATTCTGAGCGCCCTTAACCACGCGAAGGCCACCACGGATAATCTGCACTTACAAAATATCATTGCTCAAATCCACCATCAGACTTCTCAAGGCAGTGCCATCTCAGTTGCGATGTGCGAATACCGCGCGTTTCCAGAATTAATGCAACAGATGATCGCCGTTGGCGAAGAGAGCGGACAATTGGACACTATGCTCAATAAAATTGCTGCGATTTATGAAATCGAAGTCGAAAACCGCACCGATAACTTAGGCCAGTTATTTGAGCCGTTAATCATCACCGTATTAGGCAGCATTATTGGCGGCTTAGTGATCGCTATGTATCTGCCGATCTTTAATTTAATGAGTGTATTAGGGTAAAATCCTCGCACTTTGAAGGATAACTGTGCCAAGCTTATGGCTTAGCCTAGATTTGAGACTCGTTTATGGAAGCCTTTCACTATTACCCTTGGTTATTTCCAACCATGGCTGCCATGTTTGGCGTCATTGTGGGTAGTTTTCTCAATGTGGTGATCTATCGGCTCCCCATCATCATGGAGCGCGAGTGGCGCCAAGAATGCGCTGACAGTTTTCCGGAATATCATATCGAGCCTCCACAAGGTAAATTTAGCTTAAGTTTACCGCGCTCAACCTGCCCGAAATGCCAAACGCCACTTCGGTTGATTGATAATATTCCGATCATCAGTTGGCTGATGTTAAAAGGCCAATGTCACCATTGTCACGCGCCGATAAGCGCCCGTTATCCGCTCATTGAACTGCTTGCGGGAGTCATTGCTTGCGCGGTCGCCGTGCAATTTGGCTTTGGCGTCTATGCCATAACTTTGATTGGATTTAGTCTGACGCTACTGGCTCTAACCGCAATTGATTTTGAGACTCTTCTGCTGCCCGATCAACTGACACTCCCTTTGCTTTGGGCAGGAATTCTGGTTGCCTTGACTGAGCTTGGCCCAATTTCACTTTATGATTCGGTCATCGGCGCTATTAGTGGCTACTTGAGTTTGTGGCTGGTGTATTGGGTATTTAAGCTACTGACCGGAAAAGAAGGAATGGGATTTGGCGATTTCAAACTTCTTGCAGCGCTTGGCGCTTGGCTTGGTTGGCAAGCGTTGCCGTTTGTGGTGCTGCTTTCATCGGTCGTCGGCCTTATCTTCGGCCTCATTCAACTTAGACTGCAAAAGCAAGGCATCGATAAAGCGTTTCCTTTTGGCCCTTACCTAGCCATTGCGGGTTGGTGCATTATGATGTGGGGGCAACCTTTTATGGCTTGGTATTTTCGTTACTATCTAGGGTACTAACATGACCTTTGTTGTTGGACTAACTGGCGGAATTGCCAGCGGTAAAACGACCGTCGCCAATCTGTTTCATGATCAGTTTGGCATTGAAATTGTCGATGCCGACGTTGCGGCGCGAGAAGTCGTAGAACCGGGCTCTGAAGGCTTACAAGCGCTTGAGTCTCGATATGGAAATAAAGTTCTGTTACCTGATGGTCGCCTTAATCGTAGTGAACTAAGGGAAATCATTTTTAGCGACGAGCATGAAAAGCAATGGGTAAATCAACTGCTTCACCCGCTAATTCGTCGGCGTATGCTTGAGCAGCTTGAAAACATCAATTCAGCGTATGCTTTGCTGGTGATTCCTTTGATGGTGGAAAATGGTCTGCAAAGCATGGCTGACCGCGTATTGGTCATTGATGTGAATGAGAAAGTGCAGCTAGAGCGCACCATGCAAAGGGATCACGTTTCGGAGCAACAGGCTCGATCAATCCTAGCCGCGCAGGCAAATCGTGAGCAGCGTTTAGCTATTGCTGACGATGTGGTTAAAAATGACGCAAAAAACCAGAAACTTTTGCCTCAAATCACAGAATTGCATCAAAAGTACCTAGCATTATGTAGGGAAAATCTGTGAAAATGAGTACAGCAAAGTTACAAAAAGGCACCTTCATTGCATGACAGCTCATTATTTTGAACATCCACTCAACGAAAAGACACGAATCTACTTACGAGTAGAATATTTAATGCGTCAACTTAAGGTGTCCGCTAAGTTTAGTGATGATCTTCAATATCTGCTGTTCTTCCGTTCCCTGTTTGACCTTTTAGAAATTTTCGACCAGATCCAACTTAAAAGCGAACTTGCCAAAGACATTGAAAAGCAGCGCCTCTCTTACCGCAGCTGGCTAAATGTGGACGGCGTTGACCAAGAGATGCTGCAGCACGTGCTGCAAGATATCGACACCATTCACGGTGCTTTGATGCAAGCGGAACGTTTTGGCCAGTCACTGAAAGATGACCGTTTTCTGAGTACCATTCGTCAACGTTTCAATTTACCTGGCGGAGCATGCGGTTTTGACCTGCCAGCACTGCATCATTGGCTTCATTTAAGTGACGAAGTGAAAACGCGCGATTCTGCTAAATGGGTCGGAACTCTGCAAGCGCTCGCCGACGCACTAGAAATGTGGCTAAAGCTGGCCAGAGAAACTGGCATGTTCAAATCTCATATTGCGACCAATGGTTTCTACCAAAGTGATGCGGAAGACGCCAATATTCTGCGCCTCAGTATTCCTCTGCATTTTGGTGTCTACCCAATGATTTCAGGCCACAAAAATCGCTTCGCGATAAAATTTATCGACTTTCAAACCGGACAAGCCTGTTCCGACGATATCGATTTTGAACTGGCTGTTTGCAGCTAGACGAGCACGACGACAGTAAACACTCTATTTGCATTTGAGACGTGTTGCGTCAACAATAGCGTTCGAAATGTCGTAAATTCCACAACTAGGCTCTACTGATGGAAAAAAAGATCACAATCGTCAAATGCCCACAATGCGGTGCTGACGTCGAGTGGGGAGAACAAAGCCCACACCGCCCATTCTGCAGCAAAAAATGTCAAATGATTGATTTCGGTGAATGGGCCGATGAAGAGAAATCCATACCAGGCGCTCCAGATATGTCTGACAGCGATGGTTGGTCAGAAGACCAATACTAATCTTTTCCTAATTTAAGAATCAAAGGTTGATGTGCAAACATCAGCCTTTTTTATTTTCAAACAATCCGTTAGACCACAACCTCATAGCAAACACTGTTCATTTCGGTGAATTTAAGCGCCGGAGTATTTTACGATAGCAAGGAGGAGGAACGGAGTTTACACCCGTAAATGAGTACCGACGACGCTGCTAGCGTGAAATACCACCAGCTTAAATCCCGAAATAAAAAAAACGGAGCCAATAAGGCTCCGTTTCGTCTGAGAATGCGGGTTATAGCATTACTTCTTAGCAAGTTTCTCTTTGATACGAGCTGACTTACCAGAACGCTCACGTAGGTAGTACAACTTGGCACGACGTACTGCACCACGGCGTTTAACTTCGATGCTATCAACCATTGGAGAGTGAGTTTGGAACGTACGCTCAACACCTTCACCGTTAGAGATTTTACGTACAGTGAATGCAGAGTGTAGACCACGGTTACGAATACCGATAACTACGCCTTCGAACGCCTGTAGACGTTCACGGTCGCCTTCTTTTACCTTAACTTGAACAACAACAGTGTCACCTGGTGCAAATTTAGGTAGGTCTGATTTCATTTGCTCTTGCTCAAGAGCTTTGATGATGTTACTCATTTTTTAAATTCCTAGAATAAACTGATACTAAATAAATTAGGTTACTGAGCACGATATTCTTTAATGAATTCGGCTAGTAATAGTTCCTGTTCGTCAGTCAGAGCTAGGTTTTCCAGGAGCTCTGGTCTTCTTAGCCAAGTACGACCTAGCGATTGCTTTAATCGCCAGCGACGAATGTCCTTGTGATTACCTGACTTGAGTACTGAAGGAACTTCAATACCATCAAGAATCTCCGGACGAGTATAGTGGGGACAGTCCAATAAGCCATTGGCAAAAGAGTCTTCTTCTGCTGACGCGAAATCTCCAAGCACTCCAGGAATAAACCGTGAGACTGAATCTATCAACGTCATGGCTGGAATTTCACCACCCGTCATTACAAAATCACCAATCGACCATTCTTCGTCGACTTCTGATTGAATAATGCGTTCATCTACCCCTTCATAGCGACCACAAATAAGAAGCAAGTTCTCATTGGTTGCCAGCTCTTCGACTCCTTGTTGATCGAGTTTACGACCTTGAGGAGAGAGATAAATGACTTTCGTCTTTCCCGGTGCGGTTTGTTTGGCTGCTTGAATGGCATCGCGCAAAGGCTGAACCATCATTAACATGCCGGGACCACCACCGTAAGGTCTATCATCAACAGTGCGATGTTTGTCATGAGTGAAATCACGGGGATTCCATGTTTCAACTGACAAAAGACCTTTTTTAACCGCTTGACCTGTTACTCCAAAATCCGTAACGCTGCGGAACATCTCAGGAAATAGGCTTATAACGCCAACCCACATAGTGTTCTTACTCCGTCACAGGGGAGTTAAAATCCAGGATCCCAGTCAACTTCGATCCGTTGAGCGGTGCGATCAATTTGTTTGATCACCTGCTCTTCAAGAAACGGGATTAATCGTTCCTTTTGCCCGAAAGCATCTTTCAGATTGGCTTTCACTACCAAAACATCGTTCGAGCCAGTTTCCAACATGTCAGTTACAACGCCGAGGTCATAACCTTTTGTGGTCACCACTTGCATACCGAACAATTCACGCCAGTAGAATTCATCTTCTGACAATTCAGGCAGTACCGCCGGGTCAATTGCGATTTCAAAGTTCGTCATCAAATGCGCGTCTTCACGAACATCCATGCCTTCCAGCTTCACCACCATACCTTTGTTATGGCGCTTCCAGCTTTCTACTTTGTGCTCAACCCACTCACCCTTTTGGTTAACAAACCAAGGGCTGTAATCGAAAATGCTTTCAGCATTATCTGTGTAGGAAAAAACTTTAAGCCAGCCGCGAATACCATAAGTCGCGCCAAATTTGCCGACGACAATTTTTTCGCTCTGCGTGCTCATTGTTTCTTTACCTTCCATCGATTTAAGCTACTCAATTAAGCCGCTTTTTGAGCGTCTTTAACTAGCTTAGCAACGCGGTCAGATAGAGATGCGCCTTGACCAACCCAGTGGTTAACGCGATCTAGGTCTAGACGTAGACCTTCTTCTTGACCTTTAGCAGTAGGGTTAAAGAAACCTACTTTTTCGATGAAACGGCCAGTTGCAGCATTGCGGCTGTCCGCTACTACGATTTGATAGAATGGACGCTTTTTAGCGCCGTGACGTGCCAAACGAATGGTTACCATATCGTCCTCTTTGCTTTCTCAAAAATAAAATTAACCCCAGAAGCTACTTAAATAAATAACTTGGGGTCTCGTGCCAAAATAAAGCTCCGGAATTTTACCCTTATTCCGACGCATTGCAAGGGGTTTAGCTATTTTTTAGCCACTCAATTGGCGAAAGCGGCAATGTGACCTAGATAACAAAACCGAAACGCCGCAACTAACCCCTTAATATAGAAAGAGCGCAGCCATTTTCGGCTGCGCTCTGGTTAAACCTTGCGGGGTAAATTAACGACCAAATGGATTGAAGCCGCCGCCTCCACCCATACCGCCCATCATACCTTGCATGTTGCGCATCATACCTTTCATGCCGCCCTTCTGCATTTTCTTCATCATTTTCTGCATCTGGGTAAATTGCTTAAGCATACGATTCACATCTTGCACTTGAACACCAGAACCTGCAGCAATGCGTTTCTTACGCGAGCCTTTAATGATGTCTGGGTGTTGACGCTCTTTCATAGTCATCGAATTGATGATGGCTTCCATCTGCTTAAACATCTTGTCATCAACTTTGTCTTTGACACCAGCAGGTAGCTGCGACATACCAGGCAATTTGTCTAACATGCCCATCATGCCACCCATGTTTTGCATCTGGCCAAGTTGTTCGCGGAAGTCTTCAAGATCAAAACCTTTTTTCTCTTTAAACTTCTTCGCCAGTTTTTGTGCTTTCTCTTCATCGACATTACGTTGCAAGTCTTCGATAAGAGAAAGTACATCTCCCATTCCCAAAATACGCGACGCAACACGGTCTGGGTGGAAAGGTTCAAGGGCATCGGTTTTTTCGCCAACACCTAAGAATTTAATTGGCTTACCGGTAATATGACGAACCGACAGCGCCGCACCACCACGTGCGTCACCATCAACTTTGGTTAGAATCACACCAGTCAGAGGAAGTGCATCACCAAACGCTTTCGCAGTATTCGCCGCGTCTTGACCTGTCATTGCATCAACAACAAATAGTGTTTCAACTGGGTTGATAGCACTATGCAGCTGTTGAATCTCGCCCATCATTTCTTCATCAATGGCAAGACGACCTGCGGTATCGACGATCAATACGTCATAGAATTTTTTCTTCGCGTGATCGATAGCGCCATTCGCGATATCAATCGGCTTTTGGTCGGGAGATGACGGGAAGAAATCGACACCGATATCTGTCGCGAGAGTTTCGAGCTGTTTGATCGCCGCAGGGCGATAAACGTCGGCAGAAACCACCAAGACTTTCTTCTTATCACGCTCTTTAAGTAATTTAGATAACTTACCAACGCTGGTGGTTTTACCCGCACCTTGTAGGCCCGCCATCAAAATAACCGCTGGCGGTTGAGCCGCGAGGTTTAGCGCTTCATTGGATTCACCCATGACGGCTTCAAGTTCAGATTGAACAATCTTGATGAACTCTTGACCCGGAGTAAGTGATTTTGAAACCTCAACGCCGACCGCGCCTTCTTTCACTCGTTTCACAAAGTCGCGCACTACTGGCAAAGCTACATCGGCTTCCAATAGCGCCATACGGACTTCACGCAAAGTCTCTTTAATATTGTCTTCGGTCAAACGACCTTTGCCGCTGATGTTCTTCAGCGTCTTGGATAATCGATCCGTTAAATTCTCAAACATCTTTTACTCTTCGCTTGATTTCGGCGATAAATTATCACGAGTATACCTTAGGCGCGTAAAGCATGACACCGATCGATGCGAATTAGATCGCTTACGATAACAATAGTTGCGCTATAGACATAGCTCATCTAAATGATGCAAGGTATAATCTGCCCAATGCTTTTCAACATAAGAGACTCATGGATAACATAGTTGCTGTTGCTGCCGCCATTCTTTATGTCTTGGCGATTGCGACCATAGTACCAGGATTGGTTCAACAAACAGGTATTCGCGTAAAAACCGTTTTTATCAGTGCTGCTGGTGCCTTGGTCTTCCACGGCTGGCTTCTTAGCGATCTCATTTTTGCTACTTCGGGACAAAACCTGAGTATGCTCAACGTTGCCTCTTTGGTTGGCTTTATTATTTCGCTCACCATGAGCCTTGCGATGATAAAAACTCGCTTGTGGTTCTTACTACCTGTGATTTATGGCTTTTCTGCCATGAACTTGTTAGCCGCCGCCTTGTTACCTGGCACCTTCATTACTCACTTAGAGAACGAACCGGCATTACTTATCCATATCTCGATAGCGCTTTTTGCCTACTCAACACTTTCGATTGGTGCTCTCTACTCATTACAGTTGGTCTGGCTGGATCGCAAACTAAAAACTAAAAAAGCGTTAGCAATCAATCCAAACCTACCGCCTTTAATGATGGTAGAAAGACAACTTTTCAAGATCATTCTGGTTGGTAATATTCTTTTAACGGGCACATTACTGACCGGTTTTATGTTCGTACGTGACATGTTTGCTCAGGGGCAAGCGCACAAAGGAATTTTGTCATTTATCGCATGGATCGTTTATTCGATACTTCTTTGGGGTCACTACCAACGCGGTTGGCGTGGACGCAAAGCCACTTGGTTTGCTGTCGTTGGTGCGATGATTTTGACTCTCGCGTATTTCGGCAGCCGATTTGTTCGTGAAGTCATCCTTCATTGATCTGATTGACCACACGTTTGAGGCTGTTTTTACTGGTTTTATTAACCTGACAAGGTTATTTTTCACTTAAAGCCCAAACTCTTTTATTAAATAGATAAGGAATTATTTAGCTTTGGACGACATATCAACGGGTATCTTATTTGCGCTACTCGCGTGTCTTATTGTTATTTCCGGGTACTTCTCAGGTTCAGAAACCGGCATGATGTCACTGAACCGATACCGCTTAAAGCACCTCTCTAATAGCGGCCATAAGGGCGCGAAACGAGTGGAAAAACTCTTGAACCGACCAGACAGACTCATCGGTCTGATTCTGATTGGTAACAACCTCGTTAATATCCTCGCTTCTGCCATTGCCACCATTATTGGTATGCGCCTATACGGCGATATGGGGGTTGCGATTGCAACAGGTGCCCTAACCCTGGTTATTCTGGTGTTTTCAGAAGTGACACCAAAAACGCTCGCCGCTCTTTACCCAGAACGCGTTTCTTTCACCAGCAGTATTCTGCTGATGATACTGATGAAGTTAATGGCACCACTGGTGATGTTCGTCAATTTCATTACCAACGGTTTTATCCGTTTGCTGGGTATTCGCGTCGATCATAACAGTGATGATCACTTAAGTTCAGAAGAGCTGCGCACGGTCGTAAACGAAGCGGGCGGGCTTATTCCACGTCGTCACCAAGATATGTTGCTGTCTATTCTTGACCTTGAGCACGTCACGGTTAATGACATCATGGTGCCACGCAATGAAATCAGTGCCATTGACATCAACGATGACTGGAAGTCGATTTCTCGCCAGTTAACACACTCACCTCATGGACGCATTGTGCTGTATCGCGATCACGTCGATGAAGTGGTTGGCATGCTGCGTTTGCGTGAAGCTTACCGCCTGATGTTGGAAAAAAATGAGTTTAATAAAGAGACATTGCTGCGCGCCGCCGATGAAGTCTATTTCATTCCTGAAGGCACGCCACTCAACGTCCAATTACTGAAGTTCCAACGTAATAAACAACGTATTGGCCTGGTTGTCGACGAATATGGCGACATTATCGGTTTGGTCACATTAGAAGATATTTTGGAAGAAATTGTCGGCGAGTTTACGACTTCAATTGCGCCAAGTTTGGCCGAAGAAATCACGCCGCAAGGTGACGGCAGCTTCTTAATTGAAGGCAGTGCCAACATTCGAGATATCAATAAAGGCTTGAAATGGAAATTACCAACCTCTGGGCCACGAACGTTAAACGGTTTGATTCTTGAACATTTAGAACACATTCCCGAAAGCCAGCTGAGTGTAGTGGTTTCAAGTCATCCGATGGAAATCGTCGAACTGGAAGAAAACCGCATCAAGTTAGTGCGCGTTTACCCAAGACGTAAAAAATAAACTTTGCTATCGATATAGACACAAAAGCCTTGGCAACCGCCAAGGCTTTTTTCATGTTTAAATCAGATAACGAGCGTATGGTTAGTCTTCTTCAACGCTGAATAAGCTTTCCATATTCAAGCCTTGTTTAACCAAGATCTCACGTAAACGGCGCAAACCTTCTACTTGGATTTGGCGCACTCGCTCACGAGTTAAGTTAATTTCGCGTCCAACTTCTTCCAATGTAGAGGGCTCATAACCAAGCAGACCAAAACGTCGAGCTAGGACTTCTTTCTGTTTTGGATTGAGCTCGTCGAGCCATAAAATCAGTGAGTCTTTAATATCGTCATCTTGCGTTGAGACTTCAGGATCGCAATTGTTGATATCAGGAATAATATCCAGCAATGCTTTTTCACTTTCGCCACCACCAATCGGTGTATCCACCGAACTCACTCGTTCATTGAGACGCAGCATTTTGCTCACATCATCCACCGGACGGTCGAGTTGCAACGCAATCTCTTCAGCGGTTGGTTCATGATCGAGCTTTTGCGATAACTCACGCGCAGTGCGTAAATAGATATTGAGCTCTTTAACGACATGGATTGGCAAGCGAATGGTCCGAGTTTGGTTCATCAACGCTCGTTCAATGGTTTGACGAATCCACCAAGTCGCATAGGTTGAGAAACGAAATCCTCGTTCAGGGTCAAATTTTTCGACCGCTCGAATCAAGCCTAGGTTACCTTCTTCAATCAAATCAAGCAGTGCCAGACCACGATTGCTGTAACGACGCGAGATTTTCACAACCAGACGTAAGTTACTTTCGATCATGCGTTTGCGCGCAGCTTCGTCGCCTCGTAAGGCGCGACGTGCGTAAAGGACTTCTTCTTCCGCGGTAAGTAGAGGTGAAAAGCCAATTTCGCCCAAATAAAGCTGTGTTGCATCGAGGCTTTTAGTGGATGCATCAAACTCTTCTTTGAGTGCGCTATTAGAAATGGTTTCCGTGTTGTCTTCCGCTTCTATAGCATCAATGGCTTGTTGGTCAAATTCTTCGACTTTGGTTGCTGTATTGCTGATACTCATAACGCCTCCCCCTGGCGAGATAGCAAGACATTACTGCTCAATATGCCGCTAATTTTACTCTTTCAAGTAAATACTATGGTAAGTAGCGTTTAGGATTCACCGACTTACCTTGGTAGCGAATTTCAAAGTGCAAGCGAACACTACTAGAACCCGAACTCCCCATTGTAGCGATCTTTTGGCCTGCCTTAACACTCTGACCTTCGTGTACAAGCAACTTGTCGTTGTGCGCGTAAGCACTGAGATAATTGTCGTTATGTTTGACGATAACTAAATTACCATAACCTCTGAGTGCGTTACCCGAATAGACGACAGTGCCTCCTGCTGTAGAAACGATGGCTTGACCACGCTGTCCTGCGATATCAATGCCTTTATTCCCTTGATCCCCAGCAGAGAAATTCTTAATCACTCTCCCCTTTGTCGGCCATAACCACTTGGATATGTTGTCGTTTTGAGGTTTAGAATTGCTGACACTTTTATTAACATTCTGTTTACCAGCAGATTCAACATACTCCTTTGATTTTGATTGTTCAACCCTCTTTTCTGCGTCTTTTTTGCTCAACTTTTGAGCCGGAGAGAGGGTGTTTTTGCTAACTCCTTGACTAGAGTTATTACTCTTGACTGCTGCCACCGTCGTGGTTTGGGGAACCACTGGAGCAGGTTTCGGCGTCGGAACACTAGGTTTTACCGTACTTGCAACGGCTGCGACCTCAGTGCCAGCTCCGGTTCCACCATAAGATGGAGGGTTGTACACTGGGCGCCATAAATTGAGTTTTTGACCGGGATAAATGGTGTAGGGTTTTTGTAAATGATTGTAACGAATCAATTCATTTACATCTTTATCTGTGACGTAAGCGATAAAGTACAGCGTATCGCCCTTCTGAACTTCATAGTAGCTACCTCGGTAACTACCACGAGAAACGCTACCGTAGTCTTTCTTCAAGCCGGAAACCGGCGCAGGCGAGTGCATAGCGCAGCCTGTTAGTGCACTTAACAATCCAATAGTAACTAAGATTCGCGACTTGAAAGCTTTCTTCATCTAACTACGCTAAATCACCCGCGATTAATGGTACAAATCGAACCATCTCTATAGACTGCGAGATAAATTCTTCTCCTTTACGAGTAATTTTTAATAACTGCTGCTCGGTATCACCAACCGGAATAACCATTACCCCACCTTCTGAAAGCTGTTCCAATAAAGATTGAGGCACAACCTTAGGTGCTGCGGTGACGATAATTGCGTCAAAAGGCCCTCTTGCCGGCCATCCATTCCAACCATCACCGTGTTTGGTCGAAACATTGTAAATATCAAGCTGCTTTAAACGTCGCTTGGCATCCCACTGCAACGCTTTAATTCGTTCAATAGAATAGACATGCTCAACCAATTGAGCCAAGACTGCGGTTTGATAACCGGAGCCAGTGCCCACCTCTAAGACTTTGCTGTTACGGTGAAGTTCCAGACACTGAGTCATTTTTGCCACGATATAGGGCTGGGAAATCGTCTGCCCCTGACCAATCGGAAGTGCATTGTTGTCGTAGGCTTGATGGAGCATAGCTTGAGAAACAAAGCGCTCACGCGGAACACGATAGATCGCATCCAGCACAGCTTGATCACTGATACCATTCGCCTGCAAAAAAGCAACCAAACGTTCTGCTTGTGGTTTGGCCATGGTTATTGATCCTTTAACCAACGATCCATTGCCTGTAGTGATTCATGAGCGGTGAGATCAACTTGCAATGGCGTCACAGATACAAAGCCATGTTCAATAGCATGAAAGTCGGTACCTTCACCGGCATCTTGCTCCTTACCAGGAGGGCCAAGCCAAAAAATATCGTGACCACGAGGATCTTTTTGCTTAATCATATCTTCTGCATGATGACGCGCACCAAGACGTGTCACTTGTGTACCTTTCAATTCATTAATGGCGACGTCAGGGACATTAACATTCAATAAACGGTTGGTTGGAATCGGTTTGTTTAAATGCTGTTCGACTAACTGGCAAGCAATATGTGCCGCTGTCGCAAAATGTTGTTTACCGACTAAAGAGAACGCAATCGCCTGCACGCCGAGAAAGTGCCCTTCCATCGCCGCAGCGACGGTACCAGAGTACAAAACATCATCACCTAAGTTGGCGCCATGATTGATGCCACTCAGCACTAAATCCGGTAGATCATCTTTCATTAACTCGTTTAACGCAAAGTGAACACAATCGGTTGGCGTACCTTCCACCGAATACACCTGAGGCTCAATTTCTCGCACGCGCAATGGCTGCTCTAACGTTAAAGAGTTTGAAGCACCAGAGCGATTGCGATCAGGGGCAACAATGATCACTTGTGCTTTTTTACTCAATGCTTGGGCTAAGATTCGAATCCCTTCCGCATGCACACCATCATCGTTACTGAGCAAAATTTTCAACACACTTCCTCCAATTATTTCTCGAGCGATGAATATTCTCGTACAACAATCTCTTCGTTGATCAATTCTCGAGTAATTGATGTTGCATAACAACCTGAAGGTAAAGAAAAACTCAGTGTGATGGTGTTGCCATCGACCTGCCACTCAAGCTGCTCAGGTTTTAACGCAATATCTCGACGCTCGTGACGCATTCGGTTGCCACGGATCAGCGCCATTAAATCAGGTTCAGCATCGATATGTGGCTGCTCTAATTTAAGTGCTGTGTCTTGAGTCGGTAACGCATTATCACCGGCCATCGCAGCACTTATAGCGACTTCACCAGTTTGATAACTCGCTTGGTATTCAGCGACTTTGTCAGCACTCACTAACATCGAATCATTGTTTTTCAATAGAATATCGCCAGATACCACAGTATTAAATAGCTGCTGTTCAATTCGAGCCGACACAATGTGGTTAAAAATCCAAGAGCGCGCTGTCGAAAGGTACAAGCTACGTTTATTCTGGTTACGAGTGCGGACGTTGTCTCGCCCCCAACGTCTTGCTTCATCAAGGTTATTTCCTTGATTACCAAAACGTTGTGCGCCGAAATAGTTTGGAACACCTAATTTAACAATATTTTCTAATCGTTCAACCACTTGCGCCACATCAGATACATCGGTCAAAGTCAAAACAAAGCGGTTTCCTTGCAAATCTCCAGGACGCAGTTTTTTATTATGACGCTGAATATCAACGATCTGAATATGAGGATACTGAGCAAGGAAAGCGCTGAAATCAGGTGTGTCACCTTTTGGTAAATGCACACTTAACCACTGCTCGGTAACAGCATGGCGATCTTTAAGCCCAGCCCAGCTGACATCTTTCGATTTCACGCCGCACGCTTTTGCAAGTTCATTCGCCACAAATGCCGTGTTTTCTCCGCGTTTACGAATACGCAGCATCAAATGCTCACCGGAACCGAAAAACTCGTAACCTAGCTGCTCGTAAACTTGAAAATCCTCATCTTTTGCTTTCAGCTTAGCGGTCGCTGTCGGTTGACCGTGAAGGTATGCAAAAGGCGCTAAAATATCTGTCATGAAAGTTCTTTCTATATTCTTAAGCTTTAATCAGTAGCACAACTGCTTCTGCAGCAATGCCTTCTTTACGACCGGTGAAGCCTAAACGCTCGGTAGTGGTCGCTTTAACGTTGACATTTTTAAGCTCAGTTTCTAAATCCTGAGCGATAGCGCTACACATCGCTTCAATATGTGGTGCCATTTTCGGTGCTTGCGCCATAATCGTGACGTCCGCATTGCCTAAAATATAGCCCTGCTCTTTAACACGGCGATACACATCTTTGAGAAGCTCACGACTATCCGCGCCTTTCCATTTATCATCCGTATCCGGAAAATGACGCCCAATATCGCCCGCGGCAATTGCACCAAGTAATGCATCAGATAATGCATGTAGCGCGACATCGCCATCAGAATGGGCTAATAAACCTTGTTCGTAAGGAACGGCAACACCACCAATAATGACAGGGCCTTCACCACCGAACTTATGCACATCAAAGCCGTGACCAATACGAATCATGATTTATCCTTGTTTATCTTTATTAAGGTAGAACTCCGCCAAAGCGAGATCTTCCGGTTGAGTTATTTTGATGTTGTCAGCCGCACCCGCCACCAGCAAAGGTTGATAACCAGCCCACTCTAATGCAGAAGCTTCGTCGGTTATTACCACCTGTTGTTGTAAAGCTCGGTTCAAAGAGTCTAATAGCGTCTCAAGTGGAAATAATTGCGGCGTTAATGCATGCCAAAGTGCTTCACGTTCAACCGTTTGCGAGATATGAGAATGCTCATCAGAGCGCTTCATTGTATCTCGCACAGGCGCGGCAAGAATCCCACCGACAGGATGAGTGACGACCCCATCGATCAATTTATCGATATCGCTAAGACGAACGCATGGGCGAGCCGCGTCATGCACCATGACCCATGAGGCCAATTGGTGTTGTTGAATATATTTTAGGCCAGCCAGCACGGAATCCGCACGCTCTTTGCCGCCATCGACACGGATAACCCGCGAATCTTGGTTAAGATCAAGCGCTTGAAAATACGGGTCGTCTTTGGCCACCACCACCACCACAGTGTCCACTAAGGCGTGTTCCAGAAGGCGGTGAACCGTATGTTCCAAAATGGTTTTTTGGTCAATTTGCAGATATTGCTTTGGCATGTCCGCCTGCATACGACTGCCAATTCCAGCGGCGGGTACTAACGCGACCACACTAAATTTCGAATCAGCGGTCATTTATGCTCCTCACCGACGATGCGATAAAACGTCTCACCTTCTTTAACCATACCAAGCTCGTGTCTCGCACGCTCTTCAATCGCATCTAAGCCTTGGCGTAAATCATCGATTTCAGCGAACATCTCACTGTTTCGTGTTTGCAATTTACCATTAACTTGGTGCTGAACTTGAATTTCACTTTCAACGCCTTCGAAGTCGTTGATGCCGTTTTTTCCGAACCAAAGTGTGTATTGCAGTACAGCAAACAGAGCTAACAATGCTATAGAAAATAATCGCATAGTGTTTGTCGTAGTGGGGAGAAAATTAAAGACCACATATATACCACAACGACGCTTTTCAAGCGACATTGCTCTATGTGGTCTTGATAGAGATCTGACTTTGTAAGTTTTCGTTACATCGCTTGATTAACTTTGCAGCATAAATAGCGCCAAACCGACACCAAGCAGCAAGCGATAAATCACAAACGGTGTCATACCCATTTTAGAGATCAGTTTAAGGAAGAAATGAATACATAAGTATGCGCTAACAAACGAAGTGATAATGCCGGTCATCAAAAAGCCGACATGCACCGTTTCTCCACTGGCAATTAATTCTGTGGTCAGAAAACCACCAGCAAGGACAATGATCGGTATCGACATTAAAAACGAAAACCGCGCTGCCGCTTCTCGAGTAAAACCAAGGTAAAGCGCCGCCGTGATGGTCGCCCCGGAGCGTGATGTGCCGGGTATCATCGCCACCGCTTGAGCAATACCGATAAGCAGCGACTTCTTCCAATCCACTTGGTACTCATCTTTGTTTAGCTGCGCGTTTTTATCCACCCACCAAAGTAACAAACCAAAGATGATGGTTGTAGCAGCAATCACCCAAGCGCTGCGTAAATACAACTCGATGATGTCTTTCATCAGCAAGCCAAACACACAGGCAGGAATGGTGGCAAGCACGATCATCCACGCTAACTTTGCTTCCTTACTGCGATCCGCTTTAAAAATCGAGGCGAAAAATGCCGAGAGCAACGCTACGACTTCATGGCGGAAATAAATCACTACCGCCAATAAGGTTCCGACATGGACGGCGACATCAAACGCGAGGCCCTGATCTTCCCAGCCTAATATCGCGGAAGGCAAAATCAAATGTGCAGAACTGGAAATGGGAAGAAACTCAGTAAGACCTTGAATCAGTGCAAGAATAATCGCTTCAAAGTAGTTCATTGCGAAGGAAGCTCTCTATTGTGAAATCATAAACTGTAATGAAATAATAAAATTTGACCGCCTAATTAGGCGGCCAAAACAGAATCATATTTAAGCGTGCAGCCAATATAGCAAAGCTGCGCCAAATAATATTCGATAGATACCAAACGCATTGAAAGTAAAACGATTTAAGAAAGCTAAGAAGACTTTCATTACTACCCATGCAGAAAGGTAAGATACCACGAAACCAACGATCAATGGCATCGCTCGCTCACCAGCAAAATCCTGATAATGCTGAAGAAGGTCTAAACCACTGGCGGCAACCATCACTGGTAGTGCCAATAGGAATGAATACTCAGCACTGGCGGTGCGGCTGACGCCCGCTAACAACGCGCCCACTATAGTCGAGCCTGCGCGGCTCGTGCCGGGAACCAGAGCAAAGATTTGGGCAAAACCAATAATCCCTGCTTGACGATAACTGATGTCGTCCAAGGTTAACGTATGGGGCTGTTTATCTTTGAGATAATGTTCCACCCATAAAAATATCACACCGCCAACGATAAACATGATTGGCACAACATTAATAGTAAACAAAGACTTCACTAAATCTTTGAAGATAAAGCCGACGATAGCAATTGGTAAAAAAGAGATGAATACTTTCACCCAAAGAGAGAAGTATTTAGGTTGAAATCGCTCTTTGTAGTTAGTCAAAACAGCCAAAATTGCAGATAGCTGAATAATCACTTCAAATGCTTTATTGCTGTCAGTTTGTGGTAGGCCTAGCCATTCACTGGCAACGATTAAATGCCCTGTCGACGATATCGGTAAAAATTCGGTTATACCCTCGATAAGACCGAGAATAGCACTTTGAATTATATCCATGTAGGTACTCTTGTTGGGTTAAAAGTCAAACCAAGGTTTTACTTCTTTCAAAAAATGGAGATCTTTAGCTTGCAGCCAAACTTGCCGAACAGTGCGACCATCTTTCGGTAAGATTAGTTCCGGACAAAGTTCATAAAGAGGTTGAATTACGAAGGGATAGCGATAGATATCGGAACGCGGCAACTCAGGTTGAGAGTCTGAAACTACATCACCAAAGAGCAGGATATCCAAATCGATCGTTCGTGGTTCAAACTTTTTCGCCTGGCTGTCACGCCCACAGTGAAACTCGATTTTTCTCAAAGCCAAAGAGAATTCTTTTAAATTCAACGCGGTTTTTAATTCCGCAACAAGATTGTAAAATGCCTCACTTTTGAAACCCACAGCATCGCTTTCATAAACCTTGGACAATTTCACGTCATCATCCAAGGTTTTAAGCTGCACGAGCGCTTGTTGAATATGCTTTTCACGCTCAACATTCGAACCGATGCCGATATAAACTTTGGTCATTGCTGACCTCGTTCAATGATGACTCCTACACCACTGGCGTGTGCAACCGCGCCCGGTTTGGTCAAACTAATTTTCACCCATGGCACACCAAAACGGCTTTGGATGATATCAGCCACTTCTTCAGCAACTCGCTCAACCAATAAAAAGCGTCCATTTTCAATATGTTCAATGACCGCTTGGCTAACTTGTGAATAGTCGAGAGCATCTTTGACGTCATCACTAATACCCGCTGGGCGATTGTCGTGGGCCATTTCAATATCAAGTACCAGCTTTTGTTTTATTTGCTGTTCCCAATCGTAAACACCAATGGTGGTAATGACAGTAAGATCTTTAATGAAGACTTTATCCATGCGTTTTTATCCCTTACAGGTCGGATACCTAAATGCGGTAAAACATCGTACTATGTATAACGAGCGGGTATGATATCAATTACTTGCTTATCGAGCATCTGTTTCACACGGCGATGGGTTATGACTTTATTAGCACTGACAATGATTATCTGCGCGTATCTGCTAGGTTCAATCTCTAGTGCGGTTTTGATCTGTCGTTTACTTCGTCTGCCTGACCCACGTTCAGTTGGCTCACATAACCCCGGTGCCACCAATGTCATGCGTATCGGCGGTAAAAAAAGTGCCGCAGCAGTATTGTTGTGCGACATGCTCAAAGGCACGATTCCTGTTTGGCTCGGCTACTTCTTACATATCGAACCCTTGATTCTGGGGATCGTGGCCATTTCAGCGTGTTTAGGCCACATGTACCCGCTGTTCTTTCATTTCAAAGGTGGCAAAGGAGTAGCAACAGCGCTCGGAGCTATCGCGCCAATTGGATGGGATCTGACTTTACTGATTATGCTCACCTGGTTGGTCGTCGCACTCATATTTCGCTACTCATCATTAGCAGCAATCGTCACGGTATTATTGGCGCCTTTCTATACTTGGCTTATCAAGCCGCAATATACTCTGCCAGTTGCCATGTTATGTTGCCTTATCGTGTTAAGACACCATCAGAATATTCGTCGCTTGGTCAGTGGCACTGAACCTAAAGTCGGAGCTAAGACTTCATCATCGATTTCAGCGAATAAAACGCCTTAGTTCAGCGTTTAGATGAGAATTGGTGTTGTCGTAAAAAATGTAGACGGCAGGCCCATTGAGTCTCTCTCAGCACCTGCCTGTGTGATGGCTAGGCGTAAACCTTAGCCAAGAAGCGGCTCAACGTTTCAGTCACGTATTCTGGCTGCTCTAGGTTTGAAATATGCCCTGCATTTGGAATTTCGACTAATTCACTGCCAACAATGCAGTCATTCATCAAATACGATTCAAGCACCGGTCGAGGCACATCTTCTTGCCCTACCGCAATCAGCACCGGCAGCTGAAATGTCTCAATTTCATCGATCATATCTCGGCGGCCAAAGACCATGCGTCCAACTCGCGCAATTTCTGCCGCATCTTGACCATGAATCCCCGCAAGGCGACGTTCAAATTGCTCAATCAAACGTGGATTCTCTTCTCTGACTGATTTAGAGAAAAACAGCGGCGCGACGGTTTGAATGATCGCCTCTGGGACCATTTGTGATAACGAGATGGTTTCCAGCATAGCGAAATATTTGCGATTGGTGATTTCAGGTTCCAAGCCGACAAAAGTATCCATCAGCACCAGTGAATTAACCCGCTGCGGAGCGAGCGACACCACTTCAGCCCCCCACATTCCGCCGACGGACAAGCCGACGATCGAGAATTCTTCGACACCTAAATAGTCCATCAGGGCCAATATGTGCGCGCCATAGTCACGCAAATTCGTCATATTATAAGGAGCAGCTTGGGATAAACCATGAGCCCAAAGATCAGGAACAATGCAGCGATATGAGCGACTTAAAACTTCCACTTGTGGAAGCCACATTTGGCTATCCCACAAATAGCTGTGGCCAAAAACAATCACTGGGCCTTGACCAAAATCTTGGTACGCCATCTGCTGACCATCTACCGTAAACGTCTTTATCATATTGCTCATCGCGTTTATAAAACCAAAGTTGAAAACCAAATAATATCATTAATGCGTTTGAAATAACGGCGCTGAAAAATAAAAACAGCCATCAATGTGGCTGTTTTGAATCGGCATCAAGTTATTGTTTATCAGCATTAATCAGTAACAGGAGTCAACTGGTCGATTGGCCATCGAGGTGTCGCTTGCACCGCCAAATCGGCCACTTCACCATTACGTAAACGCTGCATTCCCGCGTAAGCAATCATGGCGCCGTTATCGGTACAAAACTCAGTGCGCGGGTAGTAAACCTCACCACCAACTTTTTGAGCTAATTTAGCAAGCTCGGCGCGTAAACGGCGGTTTGCACTCACACCACCAGCAATTACAATGCGCTTCATGCCCGTTTGCTCTAACGCGCGGCGACATTTAATCACTAAGGTGTCACATACCGCTTCTTCAAACGCCAGAGCGATATCTGCGCGAGTTTGCTCATCATCACCATTGGCAGCAATGGTATTAGCGGTAAACGTTTTTAGACCGGAAAAGCTCATATCAAGACCGGGACGGTCCGTCATCGGACGCGGAAATTTAAAGCGCCCAGAAGTTCCTTTTTCCGCCAGCTTAGCAAGCAGCGGCCCGCCCGGGTAATCTAGGCCCATCAATTTGGCTGTTTTATCAAATGCTTCACCGGCAGCATCATCAATCGATTCGCCGAGGATTTTGTATTCACCAATGCCCTTCACTTCCACCATCATCGAGTGGCCACCTGAAACCAATACCGCGACAAACGGAAATGGCGGCGGGTTATCTTCAAGCATTGGCGCTAAAAGGTGCCCTTCCATATGGTGAACCGGAACCGCCGGAACGCCCCAAGCATACGCGAGGCTACGACCAATTGTTGCACCAACCAATAACGCACCAACCAAACCTGGGCCAGCGGTGTATGCAACACCGTCGATGTCTTTTTCGGTAAGGTTAGCTTCTGCCATTGCGGCTTTAATGAGTGGAATGGTCTTTTTAACGTGATCGCGAGAGGCCAGCTCCGGCACTACACCACCATAATCTGCGTGTAACTTTACTTGGCTATAAAGTTTGTGGGCCAGCAAGCCATTTTCATCGTCATAAATTGCGATGCCAGTTTCATCACAAGAGGTCTCAATACCTAGAATGCGCATGGTTATCTCGAGGAAATTTGTTCTCAATGGAAATTGGCGGCAATCTTACCTGCAATTGCTGTCTCAAACAAATTTTGTACAGACAATAATCGACAAAAGGCTTTACAAACTCGCTTGGTTCGGATTAAAATTCCGCACCATTTTTGATCTAGCTGGTTATAAACCGATTTCAACCGATTCGGAATTTTCATACCAGCATTAACGAATAACCCCTGAGGTGAAAGGCATATGCCAGTAGTTAAAGTACGTGAAAACGAACCGTTCGACGTAGCTCTACGTCGTTTCAAGCGCTCTTGCGAAAAAGCAGGTATCCTTTCTGAAGTGCGTCGTCGTGAGCACTACGAAAAACCAACTACCGTTCGCAAACGTGCTAAAGCAGCAGCTCAAAAGCGTCACGCTAAGAAGCTAGCTCGCGAAAACGCTCGTCGCGTTCGTTTGTACTAATAACTGAATCCTTTAGAGGACTTAGTTATGGCTCTTATTGACCAGCTCAAAGAAGAGCAAAAATTAGCGATGAAAGCCAAGGACAAACCGCGCCTTGGCACTATACGTTTAGCCTTATCAGCCATCAAGCAACGAGAAGTCGACGAACGGATTACTCTGTCTGACGACGATATTCTTGCCGTGTTGACTAAAATGGTTAAACAACGTCGCGATTCTGTCGCTCAATATGAAGCTGCCGGTCGTCAAGACTTGGCGGACGCTGAGCAAGCTGAAATTACGATTCTTGAGGACTTTATGCCTCAACCGCTGACTAACGAAGAAGTCGCTGCTCTGATTGAAAGTGCAGTTACCGAATCACAAGCAGCTGGCATGCAAGACATGGGTAAGGTAATGGCAGTGCTCAAGCCTCAAATTCAAGGGCGTGCAGATATGGGTAAAGTTAGTGGTTTAGTTCGCGCTAAACTCGCTTAAGGTTTTACTCAAAAAATATTGCAACAAGCCGTGCTATCCTATGGAACGCACGGCTTGTTTGTATCTCCCCTTCGGCGTTTCTTTTTTTGTTAGGTTTTATGGCAGGACATATTCCCCGCACTTTCATTGATGACCTTCTTGCTCGGCTGGATATTGTCGACATCATTGATGCGCGCGTGAAACTTAAGAAAAAAGGCAAAAATTACAGTGCGTGTTGCCCGTTTCATAATGAGAAGACACCGTCATTTTCAGTCAGCCAAGAGAAACAGTTTTACCACTGCTTTGGTTGCGGTGTTCACGGTAATGCCATTGATTTTTTAATGGAATATGAGCGTCTTGATTTCCCAGATGCGATTGAAGAACTGGCCTCTTTTTTAGGGCTCGAAGTTCCAAGAGAACAACGCCAAGGTGGCAATAGTAGCAGTTCGTCTTCCGCACCACGCGCAAACAGCGAGCAAAAACGCAATCTGTACGATTTAATGGGCAGTATTGCTCAGTTTTATCGTCAGCAGCTCAAGCAAGCCAGTAGCAAACCGGCGATTGAATATCTAAAAAATCGTGGTTTGTCTGGTGAGATTGTCCAAAAGTTCGCCATCGGCTATGTCGCCGATGAATGGGACTTAGTGCGTAAGAACTTCGGTCAAAGTAACCAAGTTCAAGAGATGCTGGTCTCTGGCGGCATGCTCATCGAAAATGACAAAGGTAATCGATACGACCGTTTTCGCGGCCGTATTATGTTCCCAATTCATGATCGCCGTGGACGAGTTATCGGTTTCGGTGGTCGCGTTATTGGCGATGGAACACCAAAATACCTGAACTCGCCTGAAACGCCGATTTTCCATAAAGGCAAAGAGCTTTATGGACTGTACGAAGTACTTCAGGCTTATCGAGAACCACCACAGATTTTGGTGGTCGAAGGGTATATGGATGTCGTTGCTCTCGCTCAATACGGCGTCGACTACTCGGTGGCCTCTTTGGGCACTTCGACGACTGGCGATCATTTGCAAGTCCTGTTTCGTCAAACCAGTAACGTCGTATGTTGCTATGACGGAGATAGAGCGGGCCGTGAAGCGGCATGGCGAGCAATGGAAAATGCCCTACCTTATCTCACCGATGGTCGGCAATTGAGATTCATGTTCTTGCCTGATGGCGAAGACCCTGACTCCTATATTCGCCAGCAAGGTAAAGAAGCGTTTGAGCAACAAGTAAAAAATGCCATACCACTCTCTGAGTTTATGTTTAACTCTTTGATGCAAGATGTCGATACTAGTTCTAAAGAGGGGATGGCAAAGCTCAGTGCACTTGCAGTTCCTTTAATAGAAAAGGTGCCAGGCGGCACTCTGCGACTATACTTAAGAGAACTGCTGGGCAAACGCCTAGGGTTAATGGATGAGCGTCAACTGCAACAGTTAATCAGCAGAGACGACAAAAAACAGAGTCAGCGTCCGCAGCCTCACAAAGAGATCAAACGAACGCCAATGCGCGAAGTGATTGCCCTACTCATCCAGAATCCAAGCTATGCTCAACTGATACCCGATCTCGGCTCAGTGCGAGAATTGCCCGTACCCGGATTGAGTTTATTAGTCGATGTGCTTGATTATTGTAGGGGCAATCCCCATATCAACACCGGAATGCTTTTAGAGCATTGGCGAAATCACAGTCATGAGGCACTTCTGTCTCGTCTCGCAGGGTGGGAAATTCCACTCGATGAAGACAACCAAGAAGATATATTTTTAGACTCATTGGACAAAATTCTTGCCCAGTGCGTAGAGAAACAAATTGAAAAACTGCAGGCCAAAGAGAGAAGCGTCGGCTTATCAGTCGACGAAAGAAGGGAGCTAATGGCACTGATGCTAGATTTAAAAGCGTAACCCTAATTGAATAGTCAGCAACCAATTAATTTGTTAACATGTATGGTTTGCAATTCGCATACTAATTCCTTCACCAGATACTAAGTTGGATACCGTCTATGGATCAAAATCCGCAGTCACAGCTAAAACTCCTTGTTATTAAAGGCAAAGAGCAAGGCTATCTGACCTACGCCGAAGTAAACGACCACCTACCTGCAGAAATCGTAGATTCTGAACAGGTAGAGGACATCATTCAGATGATCAACGACATGGGTATCAAAGTGGTAGAAACTGCCCCTGATGCCGATGACCTTGCCTTGAATGATGACGATACCATTACCGATGAAGATGCGGCGGAAGCAGCAGCAGCGGCGCTTTCTAGTGTGGAAAGTGAAATAGGCCGTACCACTGACCCTGTCCGTATGTACATGCGCGAAATGGGTACGGTTGAACTACTGACTCGCGAAGGTGAAATTGATATCGCTAAGCGTATTGAAGATGGTATCAACCAAGTTCAAAACGCTGTCGCAGTCTACCCTGGTACGATTCCATACATCCTTGAGCAATTCGATAAAGTTCAAGCTGAAGAACTACGTCTAACCGACCTTATTACCGGCTTCGTTGATCCTGACGCTGACGAAACAGCAGCGCCGACCGCGACCCACATCGGTTCTGAACTCGCTGAATCAGATCTTGCAGATGAAGATGACGACAGTGATGACGACGACGATGACGACGATAAAGACGACAGCGACGAAGAAGAAAGCGAAGATGTCGGTATCGATCCAGAACTTGCGCTAGAGAAATTCACTTCTCTACGTAATACATACCAAGATTATCAGCTAGCCATCAACGAGCACGGTGAAAGCAGCACGAAAGCCGATGCCGCTGGCGAGTTAATGTTGGATGTATTTAAAGAGTTCCGTCTGACGCCAAAACAGTTTGACTACCTTGTACAAGAATTACGTACCTCGATGGAACGTGTTCGTACTCAAGAGCGTTTAATTATGCGCTCAGCAGTTGAATACGGCAAAATGCCGAAGAAATCGTTCATTGCTCTGTTTACAGGCAACGAATCTAGCGAAGCTTGGTTAGATGAAGTTTTGGCTTCAGATAAACCATATGCTGACAAGATCAAACGTCATGAAGACGACATTCGCCGTTCGATCTTAAAGCTAAAAACTATCGAAAACGAAACTTCTTTGTGCGTTCAAAGCATTAAAGATATCAGCCGTCGCATGTCGATCGGTGAAGCCAAAGCTCGCCGTGCGAAGAAAGAGATGGTTGAAGCCAACTTACGTTTGGTTATCTCTATTGCGAAGAAATACACCAACCGTGGTTTACAATTCTTGGATCTTATCCAAGAAGGTAACATCGGTTTGATGAAAGCGGTTGATAAATTTGAATACCGTCGTGGTTACAAATTCTCAACCTACGCAACTTGGTGGATTCGTCAGGCAATCACACGTTCAATCGCTGACCAAGCACGTACGATTCGTATTCCGGTGCACATGATCGAAACGATCAACAAACTGAATCGTATCTCGCGTCAAATGCTTCAAGAAATGGGCCGAGAGCCACTTCCTGAAGAGTTGGCAGAGCGTATGCAAATGCCAGAAGACAAGATTCGTAAAGTGCTAAAAATCGCCAAAGAGCCAATCTCAATGGAGACACCAATCGGTGACGACGAAGATTCGCATCTAGGTGACTTTATTGAAGATACAACGCTTGAACTGCCATTGGACTCAGCAACAGCTACCAGTCTAAAAGCAGCAACACGCGATGTTCTTTCAGGATTAACGCCTCGTGAAGCCAAAGTACTGCGTATGCGCTTTGGTATCGATATGAATACCGACCACACGCTTGAAGAGGTAGGTAAGCAGTTCGATGTAACACGTGAACGTATCCGTCAGATTGAAGCGAAGGCACTACGTAAACTTCGTCATCCAAGCCGCTCAGAAACACTGCGTAGCTTCTTGGACGAATAAGATAGTTCGAAACGATGAAAAGGTGAGCATAAGCTCACCTTTTTTGTTGGCATCGCGTTTAAGTGGATAAAAACTAAGCGCATTTAGCCTAGATACTCCCTAGACAGCCTTAGCCGCTTCCCCTATAATTCTCGCTCAGCATTGGCCCCTTAGCTCAGTGGTTAGAGCAGTCGACTCATAATCGATTGGTCCCCAGTTCAAGTCTGGGAGGGGCCACCAAATTAAAGAAGCCTGAAAGCAATCTTGTTTTCAGGCTTTTTACTTTCTACATGAGCCCTAAAAACATCCATTCAATTAGATTTATTAACTAAAATAAGGTCAATAAATAAAATTTTAATCCAAAAAAAATCCAATTGAAGATAGGGAGATTAACGACTCGCTTCCGATAATCAAAACTCATTCTAAGTATTAAAAACAACCGTAATTAGTAATTTCTATCCATTTTTCCGCTGATACTAACCACACCTTTCTGCTCGCTGCCTTTATTTTACTAACAAATATCATCAATTTGATTGAAAAATAGCCAAGTTCTATAAAAGTACCAATTACCCTTGTAGATAAAGCATTTCTCTGCTTGCTGAATATATACTCAACTGACAATTCCATGACATTAACAAGACATTCACCAAACAATCAAAGGAATCATCAGAATAGAGGACATTCATAATGACTCAAATATTGGTAGGTAATACCAACAGCAAAGGTTATGGCTCCGCAGCATCGCTAACTATCTCAAATGGCGATGAAATTACATTAAGTGACGGAAGCTACTATCAAGAAGATTATATCGACACCAACGTCTATGGGTACGTAAACCTCAGCATAGAAAATCTCGCTGGCTGGAATTCGACAGAGACTAAAGAAATCGCCGTCATCGATGGCGACTATGTTGGTCTCAGTATTAGTGATTTTGTTGACGTATACATTGAAGGAGGAAGTTACCAATACATTTCCATTCTTCAGGCCAAACGCGCCACCATCGATTTAGCGGATACAACGGATAATCTCTATCTTTATCTGTCGCCATACAGCAACAATGACCATTGGAGTAATTTATACAGTATTACGCTTGGCTCTGGGGACGATGAAGTTTACTTTAGCCTCGACGGCACAAGTGATACAGAGTCAACCCAATGGACTGAATTTGACGTTGATCTTGGTGATGGCAACGATACATTTCGCTGTGCACTCTATGCTCAAGCAAGTAGTAGTCAACAACGCGACGTCGATGGCGGAGATGGTTTTGATAGCCTCATTCTATCTGAGTCTTCAAGTGCCGATGTCGACTTCGTGAATTTCGAATACGTCGAACTCGACGATGGTGACACTCTCACTTTAGACTTAGAAACACTAGAAAATAATGCATCTTCTAGTTCAGGTTTGATCGTTAACGGAAAAGTCACCCTAGCTGATGACATTAGTTTAGACAGTATGTCGATTACCGAACTGACTGACGAACAGCAAGCGCTGGTTAACGAAAGTGGCTATGATTCTGAAGATATCGTCGCGGTTAATTTAACCATTGATGGCAGCACATATACGCTGTTAATGGAAGAATCCGATATCGACTACAGCAGCTTTGATTTTCCTAATACCCATACCAGCTCCGGCATTACTTATTGGATGGCCTACTATGGTTTTGAGTACTTTGATCTGTGGAGTTCTTACAGCTACGAAAGTACACAATGGCTTGAATTTTCAGTAACGCTTGGTTCCGATGACGACCGGTTTGTGTATCAACTCGCTTCCGCGGCCAATAGTGATATTGAACGTTATGTTGACGGAGGAGATGGCACTGATGTGATTTATCTCGTTGACGATGTAAACGGGGTAACCTTCACGAATTTTGAAACGGTTGCCATTAACCCTAATGAAACCTTAATTATTGACGAAGAAACTCTAGCCAATAACTCTGATGAACTCGCGATCATTGGCAACGCGGAATTAACCACCAATGTCGATACCACTTATATCACATTAGAAACGTCATATCGGGTGTATAGCCATTTTCATTTAAATATCGCGGAATATGGCCCATATTACACCACAGATGATTACACTCCGACGGAAATCACATTAGTTATCGGTGACAACAGTTATGACCTCACGGTTGACTTAGATTACTTTACGTATACCACCGACAAAATAATTTATCAGCTAGTCGATACTTACACGACCGAAGAATTGGGCGGGAATATGGCGTCATTTAACTATGAATTTGGCGAAGATGCGCAAAACGTCCTGTTTGCAATAGAGATCGACGACGGTGGCGAAGATATTTCCCAACTATATAGCTTTGAACTGGACGGCGGCGAAGGCGGTGATGACTTCGATACTTTAATTATTGAAGAAGATCCTACCTACCTTGATTTCTACAACTTTGAGTATGTGGATTATCAAAACGGCACCTTAGTTTTGGATCAAGCACTACTGGCTGATAACGCCTCGGCAGATGATGGCTTGGTCGTGAATGGCAGCGTAGAAATTTCAGATGATATTAACGAAATTTACGTTTCTGAGTTAACCGAAGAGCAGCAAGCGTTGGTCGACAGAGCTGATTTTGATAGTGATGATATCTCTGCGGTTACTGTGTATATCGATGATAGCAGCTACACCTTACTGATGGACGTTGACGACTTAAACTACCAACTCGCCGCTTAATCCTCCCCTGTTATCCCGCTGCGTTGTGGTAGCGGGATTGCTCTCATCACGTTTATCCATACTGTGTATGTCAACTCAAACGAGATCTGCGTCAACTTCTGTCAACAGTGAGTAAAGAATTGCATTTGTTATTTTGAACATTGTTTTTTTGTTTTAAGGTAACCATGTCGTCAAAACAACAATATTAAAAGGAAGTAGCAATGCGCAGTAAATTTAAACCCGTTCAACTCGCGATTATTGGCACACTAGCACTACTATGCTCCGCTTGTGTAATGCATCCGCCAGGTCCAGTTCATCATGGCGCCCAACCAGCTCAAGGCGCTCCACAGGGCTCAGCACCACATGGTCAACAAGGGCAGCCAGGGCAACAAGGGCAGCCAGGGCAACAACCGGCACCACGCTTTAACTAATGACTGAACCACGAAAGTGGATCACCACAGTATCAGCAAAAATGGGGGCATAAGCCCCCATTTTTATTGTCGCCAAAACCGATACAATAAGCGCCCAGTCGTCAGAGATGATGGCTCAGTTGTACTGCTGCCATAATCGCTGATGCACTTGGTAAGCAGTGACAACGGTTTGCTGTTGAATTTCATGCGCAAATACAAACGCTTCTCCGTATAGCGTTTCATCGGGAAATTCTGTAATCAATTGCAATGGTATGTCGCACTCCTCCACTTTAGACACAAAGCAAGGAAACTGGTTAACAATGCGAAACCCGGTGTCACCCGCATGCTGCTGATAAAGCGCTATCTGCCGACGATTAAACTCAACAATCTGCTGATTAAGCGCCAGTTGTGCGGTCAGTTGTTGAATAAACTGCTCGGCATATTCGGCCCAAAAGTCATCATCTTGATAACGAACAATTAAAAAGAAACCTTTGGGAATCGTCCACATTTCAAAGCCTTGTGGAACATAGCCCGATAACGGTCTCGTCCATTCATGGCTCGGATAACCGTGTAGATTAATGTGCAGCTTCGCCTTAGAGAACTGGGTTGCTTGGTGACGAATCGTTTGCTCATAAAATGGCGCACATTGACGATATTCGAGATCGTCACCTAACACGGTATAACGGGCGGCATGGTTCATGTGCTGCGGATTGAGCTGCATAAACTCATGATTAAGCAAATAACCATCAGGATTTTCAAGCGGTGAAATCACCAAATGGGCATTGCTCTTTTGTAACAGTTGCTTGGCAGCGCGCAATGCTCCCACCACACCACTGGTTTCATTGGCGTGCTGTCCGCCGCTGATATAAACCGCAGCGTCGTCACCTTGAATGTATTTGGCATTCACCCTAAATCCTGTGACAGTTTCAGCACTGAATCTCTGGCCGGGTAGATCGTCAAATTGGCGCTCTAACTGCGCGATGGAAATTGGCTGCGAAATAGTGTCCAAATCATCCAACGCCAACGTAGCGAATTCCAAACTCGTGGTTGAAGGCTCATGTAAAGTATAAGGTTCAAGGCGCAGCTCAAGATGATACTGACCATCATGGCTATCGTGAATCAAAGGCACAATTTGCCCAGGCTGACTGTCTCGAGCACTCAGCACTTTTCCTTCTTGATACTTAAACCACTCTTGTATCGAAAAATACAGGTCTTCATGCAGCGCTTCTTTTAAGCTCACCACCTCGTGCTCATAGCCGATGGCATCGTCTTGATAAGGCACTTTGACATCAATGACCAAGCGTTCAAAATACGGTGAATGGCTCGGCCAGTCATAAGCTTGAATACTTGTCATCAACAACTCAAACACTTGCTCAAAGTCGCTTTCTAAGCGCAGTTCTTTACTCAGTCGACCTTGCTTATCAAGAACTTGTATCCAGCCCGTCGGCCTAAACACAAGCTCTCCAGTCGCACTTTGGCATACTATATTTGGCGCTAAAACCACTATCTCTTGTACATCTTGTTGTGCTCGATACACGCGAATTCGATAATGGCTTTCAAGGTTTGAATCGGCAGTAAATACCACAGATTTACTGTCAATCAATGCGGCTAATGGGTAGGCTTCCAACAAAAATCGAGTTGGCGCAGCATGTTGATTTTGCGGATAAAAAATTTCGACTCGTTCAAATGTCTGGTTAGACAAATCAACAGATTCAAGAAAATAGTGCAGCAAGGGTTTGTAAGCACTTAAGATCTCGATATCAAAACCGAGTTCACGAAGCGCCTTCTGCGCTTTAGTACGTGATGTGTGGTCGGCGAAAACCCAGACCCGAATACTCTCACCATCGCAATCCAGCTTTTCCAATTGCTCAGCCAGCTTAGATAAACCGCTCACAACGCGAGTACTCAATAAGCAGGACATAATACTCCTTGTCATCCCTTGTTGATGGCTTTGTTTACGCATAGAACAACACTTAGCGCCTAACACCGACTGCCATATCGACCGCCGACTCAGTGAAACGCAGCACGACTCAAACATGATGGCGATGAAAGTGAACGACATCAACCGCTTTTAAGTGCACACACCTCTATATAGAACCATTAACGACTGTATTGCTGTGGTTAAAGTGAATACGTTTTCTATGGCGCCTAGAGCTTCGCTTGATAATAAAGTGAATGAGGCATCGGCTTATTGGGGTAGCGATGACAACGAATGGAATTATATTAATTTCAATAAGTTAAAAAGGCCTGAGCAGCACTCAGACCTTTTGGATCATAGGTAACCCAAAGCAATTAGATCATAGGTGACCTAAAGCTGATTAAGCTTCACTGCGTTGGGTTGAGATGGGCGTTGATTGCTTTTTTCTCATCCACAACATGATGCAACCTAGTACTGCAAATGGAACGATTGGGTCGATTAACGTGCCACCTTGACCAAAGATCAGGTTAAGTAGCATGACAATACTGGCACCAATTGCCCAAGCAATCGTTGATGTCACCGTCCACACTTTCAATTGATCGGCCAACTCAGTAATGCCTAGAGTGCGGCTGATAATATGGAAGTAAGAGTCGTTTAAGTGTGAGAAGCCGACTGGGCCTACCGCACATGCGAGAGCCACGAATACCGGGTCGAGCCCTAGGGTATCCACCAGCGGCAATGTCATGGTTGCAGCAACCATCATAGATGCGGTGGCTGAGCCTTGAATCAAACGCAACATAGAAGCAATCGCAAGAGGAACAAGCAGTGGTGGAATGCCACTGCTGGCAATCGCTTCTGCCACTTGTGGGCCAGCACCTGACGCTTTTAACACTGCGCCCATCGCGCCGCCACAGCCCGTCACAACCAAAATCAGGCCTGTGGTTGAAAGCGCATCGTCCATTGAGCCGATCATATCTTTGCGTTCAATATTGCGAGTCAAACCGTAAAGTGCCAACAACACGCCAAGACCCACAGCGACAACGGGGTTACCCAACAAAGCAACCACGGCATGGAATAATGAATCACCTTTACCGACCAAGGTTGCGGTCAGAATCAATACGATAGGAATCAATATCGGGCCAAATGATAGGAAATTGCTGGGTAGATCTTTGTCATCGCTTTCTTGCACTTTCTCAAGATTCGCCCAATCCGCTTGGCTGGTAATCCAGTTTTCACCATTCGGTACTCGGTAATATTCTTGACCGACTTTACGAATGTAGAACAGCGACAGCAACATCATAGGTACTGATACAATCAGTCCCCACAACATGTAGACGCCAAGATCTACATCCAGAATGCCCGCGACAGCAACCGGGCCTGGTGTTGGCGGCACAAGCGCGTGGGTAATCAGCAAACCAAGTGCCAGCGTGACACCCAGTCCGACTGATGACTTACCTGTATTGCGCGAAATAGCGCGAACGAGTGAGTGTAAAATGATGTAGGCAGAGTCACAGAAAACTGGAATTGCGACCAGAACGCCAGTAAAACCAAGTGCGATATCTTCGCGCCCTTTGCCGCATAGCTTCACAAAGGTCTTGGCCATTCTTACCGCTGCGCCAGAGCGTTCAAAGCATGCGCCCATGATGACACCAAAGGCGATAATCAGCCCGATACCACCAAGCACGCCGCCAAAGCCAGCCTTGATCGCATTGACGACTTCGGTTGGCGCCATGCCAGCGAATAAGCCCATGATGATACTAGCAATAACCATCGCGAGAGCGACGGGGATACGTGTTTTGATGATCATTACCATCATGGCCACGATGCCAAGTATGATACCGATTAGAGCAGAGTCCATGTTTCACTTCCTATTGGATTTATCTATTTTGTAGTTATGAGTAGCCACTGCCTCGCTGCGAGGCAGTCGATAAATAGCCAAGACGTTATTACTAAACCAAGCTGACGTTATAAGTAACGTTTTACCCAGCTTAGACCTTGTTCGGTGCCTGCTTTCGGCTTGTATTCACAGCCAATCCAGCCGCTATAACCAGACTCATCAAGCACATCAAACAAGTACGGATAGTTGAGTTCTCCTTCTGATGGTTCATTGCGGTGAGGCACTGACGCAATTTGGATATGACCAGTAACCGGCGCCAAATCTTTGATCAGTACGCTTAAGTCTCCATCCATAATTTGGGCGTGGTAGAGGTCCAGTTGAAGCTTAACGTTCGGGCGTTCAACCTGAGCAATAAGCGCAGCCGCATCACGTTGATGAGCGACGAAATACCCAGGTGCGTCACGGGTATTGAGGGGTTCGATAACCAACTCAATGCCGTGCAGAGCAAACTTATCTGCCGCGTAGCGAATATTGGCAATAAACGTATCAACATGTTGCTGGTAGCTATAGCGCTTATCGACAATGCCAGACATGGCATGCACTTTTTTGCAATTTAGCGCGTTGGCGTACAACAGCGCGGTATCAACACTGGCCTTAAATTCTTGTTCTCGCCCAGGCAGGGCTGCCATACCTTTCTCGCCGGCACCCCAATCACCCGGAGGCATGTTAAATAACGCTTGCTCAAAGTGATATTGCTCAAGCAGTTGTGCTAACTGCTGTGGCTCGTAGTCATAAGGAAAAAGAAATTCAATCGCTTTAAATCCCGCTTGATGGGCTTTTTCAAAGCGTTGTAAGAAGTCGACCTCGTTAAACAACATGGTCAAGTTAGCAGCAAATTTAGCCATTATTTTCCTCTCCCTTTCAGATCGTTCACCTCATCATCAGTAAGGTAACGAACCGGATGATCTTTCAATAAAAACATCAACTTAGCTGTTTCTTCCAGCTCTTCAGCATTATCGACAGCATCTTCAAGATCAACGCCAGTGATAACCGGGCCATGATTAGCCAGTAAGAAGGCGCGATAATCCGCCGCTCGTTTGCCAAGCTCAGTCGCAATGCGAGGCTCGCCCGGACGAAGGTAAGGAATCACCGGAAGCTCACCAATCCGCATCACGTAATAAGGTGTGAATGCGCGAATGGCGTTGTCCATGTTGAGATTATCAAGGCACGACAGCGCAGTGAGATATGTCGAATGCAAATGCACAATCGCGTTGCAATTCGGGTTGTTACGATAAATTTCGAGGTGAAAAGCGACCTCTTTCGAAGCGCGCTTACCCGACAATAAGTTGCCATCAAGATCGACCACTGATAGCTCATCGGCGACTAAGCGACCAAACGATGACCCCGTGGGTGTGGCAAGTACATCGCCACTTGGCAGTTTGAGGGATAAATTGCCCGCGCCGCCGGTGGCGTAGCCACGTTCAAACATCGAACGAGCGAGCGTCACCATTTGCTCTCTCAATTGCTGTTCAGTCATAGATAAAACTCCTGCGCTTTTGCAAAGAAATGCTCATCACCAAAATTGCCAGACTTAAGTGCCAAACACAGCGATCCATCAACCGATTTCACCCAAGGTACGCCCGGGGCAATTTGCGGACCGATATGAAAACCTTGCACTCCCAAACTTTGCGTTACGGTGCCGGAAGTTTCGCCACCAGCGACAATAAAGTTCTTCACACCCGCTTCTTTCAGTTGATGAGCAAGACGGCTAAAGAAAGCTTCCACGGCTTCACTTGAGACTTGAGCGCCATATTTTGCTTGGATCTTGTGTAGCTGTTCCGCCGGTTGGGTGGCATAGATCATCGGTGCCCAATCGCTATCAATGTTGTTCATCACCCATGCAAACACATGATCGACATAACTTTGATCTTCTAAACACGCTTCAACTTCGACTAAGAAGCTCGGCGCTTGATCGCGATACACCGCCACTTGTTGATTGGTCATCAAAGAGCACGATCCGGATAGCACCACACTTTTGGCTTTGGTTGGCAAACCGGCGGTTTTTGCCGCGCTTTGATCCGCCAGATGATCTGCCCAATTCTGCGCAATCCCTGCCGCAAGACCAGAGCCACCAGTGATCAAAGTTAGCGACTGACTCGCCGCGCCCAAAATGCTCAAATGATTGGCATTGAAAGCATCAACCACAGCGTAGCGACGCCCTTGTGCGCGCAATTTGGCAAATTCTTCGACCACTGCCGCCGTGCCCTGCTCGATTACCTGATAGTTGACCAGTCCCGCCTCACCGCGTGACTGAGCGTTCATCAAACGAATTAAGCTTGAATCTGTCATTGGGGTCACCGGATGATGGCGCATACCAGATTCATTGAGTGGCTCGCCCAACACGAACAAATGACCGTTGAACACAGTGCGACCATTGACAGGGAGCGCTGGGCAAACCAACGTAAAGTCTTGCTCTAGCGCATCAAGCAGCGCATCCGTGACTGGGCCAATGTTTCCTTTGGCTGTGCTATCAAACGTCGAACAATATTTGAAATAAAACTGCTGACAACCTTGAGCTTTTAGCCATGCCAACGCCTCTAGCGATTGGGATACCGCTTGTTCAACTGGGCAAGAACGAGATTTCAAGCTAATGACGACGGCATCGGCATCTACGTCGATCTCAGCAGACGGCACACCATTGAGCTGTACGGTACGCATACCATTTTCGACTAAGAATCCCGCAATATCGGTTGCACCAGTAAAATCGTCGGCAATCACTCCTAATAACATGCTTACTTCTCCACGCCAGGTAAGTCGATACCACTGAAGATTTTGATAACTGCGCTATCATCTTGTTGGCCAAAACCGGCATTGCTGGCGGAAGTGAACATATTGAGAGCTGCGCTAGAGAGCGGCAGTGGGAATTTGAGCGCCTGAGCCGTGTCGGCAACCAAGTTGAGGTCTTTAACAAAGATATCGACCATCGAGGTTGGGGTGTAATCCCCATCCACTACATGCTTCATGCGGTTTTCAAACATCCATGAGTTGCCCGCCGCGTTGGTCACGACTTCGTACATGGTATCGAGGGGAATATTCGCTCTGGCAGCCAAAGCCATTGCTTCAGCGCCCGCAGCAATATGAACGCCTGCTAGCAGTTGGTGGATGATTTTAACTGTCGCGCCAAGCCCGATCTCTTCACCGATGTTGTACACTTTGGCAGCGGTCGCTTGTAGTACAGGTTCCAGTTTGGCAAACGCTTGAGCGCTACCTGACGCCATCACCGTCATATCGCCTGTTTCCGCTTTCGCCGCCCCGCCAGAAACCGGAGCATCAAGCATGATCAAATCAAATTCTTTCAGTTTGGCTTCGATCTCTTTCGCATCTTGAGCCGAGATCGTAGCGGAAACCATTACGGCTGTTTTCGGCTTAAGATTACTAGCTAAACCAGAATCAAATAATACTGATTTGACTTGTTTGGCGTTGATCACCAGCAGCAACACAGCGTCGAGTTTATTGGCAAATAGATTGGCATCTTCGGCGACTTGTTTAGCGCCAAATTCTTTTAAAGTTTGTAGTGCGGTCGGATTCAAATCGACGCCATAGACATCTAATCCAGCACGAACACAAGACTTCGCTGCGCCCATACCCATAGAACCCAATCCGATTACCGCGACCGATTTTGTTGTTTGCTCATTCATACTCTTTTTCTCGCTGGTCAATTTAATGCAGAGTGTTAATTAATGTTATTTGTTGTGATTATATGTGAAACACATATTAAAAATCGTACACAAATCACAAATAAACACAATAATTCACATGATATTGATAAGTACTTGATTTTGAATCACCAATATAACGGACATGAATCGTAATGTTTGCATCACAAACGAGACCTAATTAACAATAATTAACATAACTTCACATCCATAATCGGTACTGTTAATATGTGAAAAAACAGCGAGTAACCATCAATCATGATTCCAGCAGAACGTCAGAAAACCATTTTGTCCCTGCTCTCTTCACAGAAAGTGATCAGCATTAATGAGCTGGTTGAACATTTAGATGTGTCGCATATGACGATTCGTCGTGACATTGTTAAATTGGAACAGCAAGGAAAAGTGCTGTCCGTTTCTGGTGGGGTGCAATTAACTCAGTTGCTTCATCAGGAGCCTTCTCACGATGCTAAAGCAGCGCAGCAGGCACAAGAAAAGGCGGCAATTGGCGTATTGGCCAGCCAGCTGGTGACCGAGAGCGCCACGATTTACCTTGATGCAGGAACAACCACTTTGGAACTCGCTCATCAACTTGCCGAGCGTAGCGACCTTACTGTTATTACTAATGATTTTGTGATTGCCGCTTATTTTATGCAGCATAGCCAATGTGAGGTTTACCATACCGGTGGACGGGTGGATCGCGAGAATCAATCCTGTGTCGGCAGTAAAGTGGCAGACTTTCTCAATACCATGAATATTGATATCGCATTTGTATCGACATCCTCTTGGAACTTGCACGGTTTATCGACGCCGAGTGAGCCCAAAGTGATCGTCAAACGCGCAATTGCTCAGGCTTCACAAAGCGTGGTGCTAGTCTCAGACTCTTCAAAGTACGGCAAGATTGCCACCTTTCATGCGCTGGATATCGAAAAATTTGACCTTGTGGTCACCGACAGCCACTTTCCCCTCAGTGTTAAACAAGAGTTGGAAGAAAAAGATATTCGTGTTCTGATGCCCTAGCCAGCCTGCAAATTGCGCCCAAAAATAACGGGAACCCATGGGTTCCCGTTACCTACAGCAACAAAGCAAAGTGACAATTGACATTCTTTTATAATAGTGTGCTTTCGCATTAGCAACATTAGCAATAAATCGCTGACTTCCCAGCATAAAGCTGTCGTTTTGTGAGCGAGTTAAGCTTTGTATTTTGCCATTGTGAGCGTTACACCAAGCCATTACTTGCCCCTCGAAAATTCGCCTTTCTTCATCAAATCGTCATACGAACATCATCAAACACTCACTGAACTGTCTCGTGAGTGAAACATGGCTTTTCTACCATCTCCCTAACTTGATTAGCGAGATAAGACCATATGGGAATTGCAAGTCCGTTTCGATTGCCAAGGAAAACGCCGTTTGGCCTTGGTGAAGGTGTTGCAGAATGGGCAACAGGGTTAAACAAGCTTGATAAGTTTTACGCTAAGCGACCGGCGGGAATAGATACTCGGGGCTTTTTGCGTTTTACCTTAGAAGTGCTCGGGATTGATTATCAGATCACTCAAGGTACGCTTTCTGAGGTTCCCACCAGCGGGCCAACCATAGTGGTCGCCAACCACCCGCTCGGTTGTGTCGAAGGGGTCATCTTAGCGGAGCTGCTACTGATGCTACGCAGTGATGTAAAAATCCTCGCCAATCAATATCTCAAGACCGTTCCTGAATTAGATCAACTGTTTATTGGTGTTGATGTGTTTGAAGGCAAAAACGCCCATCAAGCCAATTTGCTGGCACTGCGTGAAGCAAACCGCCACCTCAAGCAACAAGGTTTGCTACTGCTATTTCCGGCCGGTGAAGTATCAAAAATGGTCGACAGCAAAACTAAAAAGCTGGAAGACAAAGAGTGGAGCCGCTCGGTCGCATCTTTAGTCAACAAACACCAAGCCACGACCGTACCAGTGTTTATCAAAGGCCAAAATTCACGTCGCTTTTATCTGGCGGGCAAGGTTCATCCGCTGCTACGTACTTTGATGCTCGGACGAGAACTGCTGAATAAACAAGCACAGTGTATTGAGCTCTTTATTGGCGATGCCATCAAATATAAAGAGATCAGTAAGCTCGACGACCTAAAAATGGTCAACTATTTGCGTCTCAACACCTATCTACTCGGTCAGGCTGATCATACGCTGAAACATAGTCAACCAAGCCGTAGCTCCAATAACGCCACCAGTGACATCGCGCCACGTCTGCCAGCCCAGACGCTAAGCGATGATATTGCACATATTCCAAACGACCACCATCTGCTGTCGCACCAAGAGTTTGATGTCTACTGCACTCAAGCTAAATACATTCCCGCGCTGATGCATGAAATTGGTCGTCAAAGAGAGCTCAACTTTCGCCAAGTAGGCGAAGGCACGGGGAAAGCGCTGGATTTGGACCTGTATGATGACGACTACCACCACTTATTTATTTGGGATAAAGACAAACAGCAATTAGTTGGCGCCTATCGTTTAGGATTAGTGGATACACTGCTAAAGCGCCGCGGACTTGATGGTTTGTATTCCAGAACTTTATTCGATTATGACCAAGCCTTTATCGACAAAATGGGCCACTCGATTGAACTAGGGCGCTCAGTTATCGCCAGTGAGTATCAGAAATCGATGACAGCTTTACTGCTATTGTGGAAAGGCATCGCCACTTTCGTCTACAAACATCCCCACTACACCCATCTCTATGGCCCAGTCAGCATCAGCAACGACTATAGTGATAGCGCGCGCCAGCTGCTGGCACAGACGTTAACTTTGCATCATTACGATCTCGAACGTGCAGAACACGTCAAACCCATTTCACCACTTGGTAAACAAAGCCAATGGAACACCAATATGCTCACCGCTTTGGCTGATATCCAGTTATTGTCTAAAGTGATTAGTCGCCTCGACCAAGGTCGCGGTGTTCCCGTACTGCTACGCCAATACCTTGGCCTGAATGGCAAATTGGTCAGTTTCAATGTCGACGCCGATTTTAATCATTCGCTCGACGGCTTAATTTTGGTTGATCTTACCGACGTAGAATCGAAAACACTCGGGCGCTATATGGGTAACGAACAAGCTAAGCAATATCTCAACCTCCACCATAACAACCAGTGTGCTCACGGCTAAGCACCGAAAACACATAGCGTCAGGCCAATTGAGCCTGACGCTATGTTTCTGGACAAAACCGAATTTATGCTCACATAATCGTTTAATCATTTAAGATTAAAGGACTTTTTGATGGGCTTTATGATTGACCACTGGGACTTCAATGCCTCCCCAGCGATTCAGCAACCGCTTGATGACTCAAAGCTACAACCCAACCATTGGTACCACTGTGAACGCATGAATCCCGACCTTCGCAGCTGGCTATTAAACAATGGCATTCCAGACAGTACCGTTGAGCACCTGCTTGCCGACGAAACTCGTCCTTCGTTTCATCAATACGATACTGATAACTTTATGTTGATCTTACGTGGCATCAATATGAACAGTAACGACACGCCTGAAAACATGCTCAGCGTTCGAATCCTTTACTACAACGGCACTTTGATCTCGACACGTAAAATTCCGTCCCGTTCGATCTTGGAGATCCGCCAAGCACTTGAAAAACAAAAAGGTCCAAACGATCTTTCCGAACTGTTATTGCAGATCATTGATGGATTGAGCAATAAGATCGATCTCTATCTCGAAGACATCGATGCTGCGATCAATGCGTTCGACATTAACGACAGCACCACTCATGACGCAATCGATACTCAAAAAGCGCTATTGAGAATCAAGCGTTTTATTCGTCCACAACTGTATGCCATTCGTGACTTTTCCGAGTCCGAAACCTCGCCGATGCAGCAGCATGAACATCATGCTCACTACGCGCTCAATAACATTACTCGTATTAACGAAACTATCGATTTCTACTTGGGTGAACTAGACTTGATGCGAGATGAGATTCGCCATTTGCATGACGAGCAGGTCAACCAAAATAGCTATCTGTTTACGGTTGTGGCTGCGATATTCCTGCCGACCAGTTTCTTAACCGGTTTACTCGGCATCAATATCGGCGGCATACCGGGAACCGAGAATCCAAGTGCCTTTCTTTGGTTTTGTTTAGGCTTGCTGGTGATATTTGGTGCCGAGATATGGTTGCTTCGCTACCTCAAATTCTTTAACAAAAATTGAGTGATGCGATGAATGAAAGAGTAACGAAAAACTTTGTCACAAAGTTTCAAAACTCCGAATCTTGCTGGTTGAAAATCTGGCGGAGCCATTAAATGCCGCAAAAATCGAGATGTAGATCACTTAATTTTCGAACATATATAAATTTAAGCATTCAAATGTGATCAACATCTCAATATATTTTTATTAACAATTTAAATATAAGTGACATACATCACTACCAAATTTATTGACAAATACAAATTTATAAATTTGTAATTTATTTACACCGTCAATCATTGATGGCGATCACATAAAAATCTCTTGCCGGATGGTTTTTATATGGGGCTGATCACGAAAACCCCGTCCTCAGCTCTATTTGGAAATTGTGTGGTAAATTGATTGGGTACTAAGCAAACAATAAACGGTTTTGGCAAACCGTTACTACAACAATGTCTATCAGAACATCGAACGGGGAACTGTTATGATATCACCAGACGCAAAGGTCAAGATACAAAATTTTGGTCGATTCCTGTCTAACATGGTTATGCCCAACATAGGGGCATTTATTGCATGGGGCTTTATTACAGCTCTATTTATTCCAACTGGTTGGTTGCCGAACGAAGCATTGGCATCCATGGTTGGCCCAATGATTACTTACCTTCTACCTCTGCTCATTGGTTACACTGGCGGTAAATTGGTTGCCGGAGAGCGCGGTGCGGTAGTTGGCGCCATTACCACTATGGGCGTGATCGTCGGTACCGATATTCCAATGTTTATGGGTGCGATGATGGCTGGCCCTCTTGGTGGTTGGGCTATCAAAACGTTCGATAAAAAAGTCGACGGTAAAATCAAAAGCGGTTTTGAGATGTTGGTTAACAACTTCTCAGCTGGCATCATTGGTATGATCCTAGCGATTCTCGCGTTCTACTTTATTGGTCCTTTCGTTAAGATTCTTTCTAGCGTGTTAGCATCTGGCGTGCACTTCCTCGTTTCAGCTCATCTACTGCCGCTAACATCGATCTTTGTTGAACCAGCGAAAATTCTATTCCTGAACAACGCCATCAACCACGGTATTTTCTCTCCACTTGGAATCCAAGAATCAGCAGAAACGGGTAAATCGATCTTCTTCCTTATCGAAGCGAACCCAGGTCCTGGCTTAGGTATCCTGCTTGCTTACATGGTATTTGGTAAAGGCACCGCGAAACAAACTGCGGGCGGCGCATCGATCATTCATTTCTTTGGTGGTATTCACGAAATTTACTTCCCGTACATTTTGATGAATCCTCGTCTGATCCTTGCTGCTATCGCAGGTGGTATGACTGGCGTATTCACCCTGACTGTGTTTGATGCAGGTATCGTTTCACCCGCCTCACCTGGCTCTATCTTTGCCGTACTGCTGATGGCATCGAAAAGTTCTATCCCAGGTGTATTGTGCTCTATCGGCGCTGCAGCACTGGTTTCATTTACCGTTGCTTCACTACTAATGAAAGCACAGCGTAATACCGAGCAAGACGGCGACGCCGATGCACTTGAAAACGCCACCGCGCAAATGAAAGACATGAAAGCGAGCTCAAAAGGTGCTTCAAGCCAAAACGGTTCAACTGAGCTCGATATGGCTAACGTACAGAGCATCATCGTTGCGTGTGACGCAGGTATGGGCTCAAGTGCAATGGGCGCAAGTATGTTACGTAAAAAAGTTCAACAAGCAGGTTTGAATATTAATGTAACCAACTTAGCAATCAACAACTTAGAAGAAGGCGTGGACATCGTGATTACTCATAAAGATTTGACCGAGCGTGCACGTAAGTACGTGCCAAATGCATACCATGTTTCTCTGACGAACTTCCTCGACAGTGAAATGTATAACCAATTGGTGTCTAAACTGGCTGATGCACAAGGCAGTTTGAAAGCAGCTAATGATGACCAAAACATCAAAATGTCTCTGTTGGCCGCCAACGAAGACAACCTAGCAGAGTCGCAACCAGCGGTTTTTCAAATAGAGCGCCATAACATTCATTTAGGTTTAGAAGCAGAGAACAAAGAACAAGCGATTCGTTACGCAGGTAACAAGTTGGTTGAGCTTGGTTATGTAGAACCAGAATACGTGGATGCGATGTTTGAACGTGAGCAAATGGTCTCGACTTACCTTGGTGAATCGATTGCCGTTCCTCATGGCACGGTTGCAGCAAAAGATCGCGTGATCAAAACCGGTATCGTCATCTGTCAGTACCCATCTGGCGTACAATTTGGTGATGATAAAGAAGACGTCGCTAAGTTGGTCATTGGTATTGCTGCGAAAAATGACGAGCATATTCAAGTCATTACTGCCATCACTAACGCCTTAGATGATCCAGATAACATCGAAAAACTCACCCAAACGACCAATGTTGAAGACGTAATCAACATTCTTTCGGGTCACCAAGCCGCTTAACGGCAACTTGCTCCTAAGCAATTCGAGGCCACGCATCCCCCATGCTGGCCTCCCTTTCTGGCAATCTTGTATTGATATTATTTAAGGTAAGTATGATGAAAAACGCAGTTCATTTTGGTGCTGGTAATATCGGCCGTGGATTCATTGGTAAACTCCTTTCTGATGCAGACATCGAAGTCACTTTCGCAGACGTCGATGCGCCACTGGTCGACCAACTCAGCCATAAGCAAGAATACAAAGTAAAAGTGGTCGGCACTGAGTGCCAAATCGATACCGTAACCCATGTTACAGCCGTCAATTCCAACAGCGATGATGTTCTCGAGCGTATTGCTAAAACCGATTTGGTCACCACAGCGGTTGGCCCAAACGTTTTAGACATTATCGCTAAAACCATCGCAAAAGGTTTGGAAAAGCGCTTTGCAAGCGGCAATGAAGCGCCACTCAATATCATCGCCTGCGAAAACATGGTCCGCGGTACCACTCACTTAAAAGCCGAAGTATTCAAACATTTGGATCAAAGTTTACACGCCAAAGCGGAACAATTGATCGGCTTTGTAGATTCTGCTGTGGATCGCATTGTGCCTCCAGCAGAAGCAGCCAACGATGATCCTCTTGAAGTGACGGTCGAAAGCTTTAGTGAATGGATCGTTGATCAAACGCAATTCAAAGGTCAGCTTCCCGAAGTAAAAGGAATGGAGACAACCGACAACTTGATGGCGTTTGTTGAACGTAAGTTGTTTACTCTTAATACTGGTCACTGTATTACCGCCTATTTAGGTTGCCTAAAAGGCCATAAAACCATACGTGAAGCGATTTCTGATCCAGAGATTCGTCAAGACGTTAAGCAGGCAATGCAAGAAAGTGGCGAAGTATTGATTCAACGTTATGGCTTTGACCGAGAGGCTCACGCAGCATACATTGAAAAAATCCTAGGCCGCTTTGCAAATCCGTACCTAGTTGATGAGGTAGATCGCGTTGGTCGACAACCAATCAGAAAATTGGGTCCAAATGATAGATTAATAAAGCCATTACTCGGTACAATGGAGTACAACACCGATAACGCAGCGTTGCTGAAGGGAATTGCAGCAGCATTCAAATACCATAATGAAACCGACCCTCAAGCGGTCGAGCTGCAAAACACGCTGCAACAACAAGGTCTCAAGAAAACTCTCGCTCACTACAGCGGGTTAGATGAAAATAGCCCAGAGGTACAAAAAATCGAAGCCTTGTTTAATCAGTTATAAAGCTGTCAGAGGGAGCTAAGCTCCCTCTGTATAACCACATAATAATGTATGGCAGACCAATTTAACGAAACCGAGATCATCGAGAAACTCAATAATGCCCCATCCGTCAGAGGCTTTTTTATCACAGCGGTTGAAGTGTTAAATGACTCCATAGACATCTTAATGCAAAGAATCTTTCGTAAAGATAACTTTGCAGTTCAGTCTGTTGTTGGGCCATTACTACATGATACAGGCCCGCTGGGAAACCTTTCTGTTCGATTAAAACTGCTATTTGGTTTGGGTGTATTGCCGGACGCGATTTATCACGATATTGAGCGTCTCATTAAGCTCAAAAACACGCTTAACAATGATGGTAAAGACTACCAGTTTAGCGATCCACAAATTCTCGATGCGATTCAAAAGCTCAATCTCGTGCAGCAGATGGGCATGATGCAATTCGATCTTCCCGAACCTGATGATGATATCGATCTGAGCTTTTACCAACTGCAGCTTCAACGCCAGCAGCAAGTTATTAAATCTGGGCTTTCATTAGCCATTGTTGAGATCTGCAATCACCTCGACAAAGAAAGCCCGTTTTGATGTAGTGAATACCACAATCAATACTCCGGTAGCTCAATTTCAGATACAAAAAAACCCGCTTATGCGGGCTTTCTTATTTCTGAATAACATTAAGCTATTTTGAGCTCTTTACGGTCGAGTTCCCTGATCGCATAGTTTTTAGCTACAAAATAGCCAGCAAAAACAACCAAAAAGCCACAGAACATACTTGTCTCATGAACTCGATAAATCTCACCAAGAATACCGATCACAGCTAGAATGAAAGCCAGTGCGCAAATGCTCACCATTGCCTGATTTGACGATAACCCTAAACGTAAACAAATGTGATGTAAGTGCTCACGATCGGCTTGAAATGGTGAACGACCAGTACTGATACGGCGAATAATCACGGTGATCATATCCATAATTGGTACTGCCATGATCCAAAGACCCGCTTCTGGACGCATTTCAATATCATGATCGATACGACTAAATTGAGTTGCTTGAATCGTTAACCAAATAACAATGAAACCAATCACCATACTCCCTGCATCGCCCATAAAAACTTTATATTTCTTACCAAATGGAATACCCATGTTAAGCATAATATAGGGAACTAAAGCAGCGACGATAACGGCGCACATAATGAAATAGAAACGTTCACCATTGACGGCAAATACAAAAGCTAACGCAGTACAGGTCACACATGTTAAGCCACCGAGTAAACCATCAATACCATCAACCATATTAAAAGCATTGATCGTAGCGGTAACCGCTAGCATCGTAACAATCACACTGGAGAATCGGTCAATAAAAATTGCGTCATCCCCCATAAAATTACCAAAGTATTGAATCTTCTTTCCAGTTACAAACACCATAAATAGTGCAATTGCAAACTGGACAAGAATTCTAAATTTGACACTTATATCAAATCTATCATCCAACACACCGATAAAAAGCAAAATAATCGCACAAAAATAAATGGCTTCTCGAGTAGTATTCAACTTATAAAAAAACACGAAAGTTGCAATTACTGATATAAAAACAGAAATACCACCAACTAAAGGAATTGAACCAGAGTGCTGCTTACGTTCATTTGGTTTATCTACTAACCCAACATGTTGGGCAAGCTTACGGAATAAAAATAAACTGGCAAACGAAAGACAGAATGTGAATAGTAAAATTTCTTTTACAGACATAAAACTTTATTAACTTTGGCTTGCACCAAAGCACCTTTTCATAATCGTATATATACGGTTACAGCATAAAAAGATAAAGTTACTTCATGAACGACAATTAATTCGTCCCATCTACTAATAAAATATCAACCATCATATAAATTTAGGTTAATGGCACAATTAAATAAGCATGCCATTAACCATATAACTCCAACTTACAGAACTTCATTCTATAAAAGATTAAAAAAATATAATTAATCTAGATGAGTCGATAAATGTGTATTCGTTGATATATCAAATAAATGAAGAAACTTAGACTTTATAGAATTCGCGGTACCACTTAACAAACTCAGCAACGCCTTGTTTAACATTGACTTGAGAGCGATAACCGATAACGTCATAGAGATCTTCTGTATCAGCGAAAGTACGGTAAACATCACCTGGTTGCATTTCTCGGAAATTTTTCTTTGCTTCAATATCGAGCTCAGATTCAATCGCACCGATGAATTCCATCAAATTCACCGCACTACCATTACCGATATTATAAACACGGTAGGGAGCAGAACTTGATGCAGGAGTCCCGGTTTCGACTTTCCAAGTAGGGTTGCGAGTCGGAATAACATCAGCTACACGAACAATACCTTCTACAATGTCATCGATGTAAGTAAAGTCACGCCACATATCACCGTTGTTATTTATATCAATGGTCTGTCCTTCAATAATTTTTTTCGTAAAAATAAACGGTGCCATATCAGGACGTCCCCACGGGCCATACACAGTAAAGAATCGAAGACCAGTAGTTGGAATGTCATAAAGATGAGAGTAGCTGTGAGCAATCAACTCATTTGACTTTTTGGTTGCAGCATAAAGAGATACTGGATGATCAACCGAATGAGAAGTATGAAAAGGAACTAATTCATTAAGACCGTATACAGAACTAGAAGAAGCGTAAATCAAATGTTCAATTTTCGCATGTCGACAACCTTCTAGAATATTCATATAACCAACAAGGTTACTGTCGGCATAAGACATTGGGTTATCAATCGAATAGCGAACACCAGCCTGCGCTGCGAGGTGGATTACTCGATCAAACCGCTGTACTTCAAACAATGCAGCGACCTTAGTACGGTCAGCAATATCTAATTCAATAAATTCAAAATTTTCATGCTCAATACGAGCTAAACGAGCATGCTTTAAATTAACATCGTAATAATCGTTAAGATTATCGATACCAACGACTTGAAAGCCCTGATCAGTCAATTTATCAACAACTGCACTTCCAATAAAACCGGCGGCACCGGTAACAAGGTATTTCATTTTATTTACCAACTGATTGTATGTACCAAAAAACACGCCTTTCACTATTTAATTTAAAAGGAATGGTAGTTTTGAGATGTATGAAGACAAATCTAACCTGCAATCAATTAAGTCAGATTTATAGGGATAATTATTTTTTATAATAAGATTAACTTAGAGTTACTTTACTCTTTAACATTGTATCTTTATTTTCTTCTGAAAAACTCAACCCTTTATTAGAGCGAGTTTTAAACTCTTCTGGTGAATAACTATATATATAATTAAAAATTTCATCATGACTATTATAGACATAAAAAATATCACTTAACTCTCTAGAGTCATAGAAAGAACTAATATAAACAGGAAGCCCCATGGCCATTAACTCGGTTGTTTTTGCAGGAATAACACCTTCCATGTTTTTGCCAACATAAGGGATAATAAAGGCATCAGCAATTTCACTAACTTTCTCAAAAAGTTCCTTTTGCTCAAAGCAACCAAGGTAATGAGCACCTTCTGGTAATTCACAGCCCTTTTCGATTGGACCTGCAATATACAAATTATATTTCTTAGCTATTTTAGTTAATAACGGAATATCTAATTTATTGCTGACCAACCCATAATAAACAAAATTTTCAATTTTATCCTTTACAGGGATTTTTTGAAAAATACGTTCATCGTACGTAGGTAAAATTTGTTTAACTGGAATATTATATCCATTAGTAAACTTGTTTTTTAAGTAAAATGAGTCAACCCAAACTTCATCACAAAGCTTAGTGAATTTATCTTCCTGTTTATCTATATCGTTAGGGTATTGTGGCCAAGCACTAAAGTTCCTTACACAATCGTAGATAACTTTTCTAGGTTTGAGTTCCTTAACGAATTCTGTCGACGTATCAATTGGAAGGTAATTAATTAAGTAATCTACTTTACCAACCTTCTTAGCATATTTTTTTACTAAGATCTTATTGATATTTCTAAAGATGAAATTTGTGGATGGGAGAGTAAATACAGATACAACTTTTACATTAGCATTTTTCTCATTAGAAATACGCTTATTAGTTTCTTTCTTCTTCGTACCTAATATTTTATTTACATATCCAAAAATTTTATCGAATTTAAACCCAGATGCAACAACACCTTGAAGGTAAATAACATCACAATCATCTGAGATAAAATTAGCAAATTTCTGATGTCTTTGGAAATTATCATTCCAACCAACACCAGAAATCATCACACATTTTTCATTCATAGTTTTCCACCAAATAAATGGTTAAATTTAAATAAGTTATCTTCTAAATTAATCATTACATTAAATTGAGACGTATAAATAAAAAGAACCGCTACCAACATAATAATTTTATTTATGGGTGGCGTTTTACTTAAACTAACATAAGACGAAAACACCGCAATTTCCGCGACTCTAAAGAACATATTAATACGTGTTGCGAAGACATTTTGGTCAACAAATAGGAAAAATAAAATAGTTCCTAACAAATAAACTTTGACCAAAGGCTCCATCATAGTGACAGAACGACTCTCCAGATAACAATATACAACCATAGCTAATAAAATTAACCGCATTATATATTGAACAAAACTGGTTGGTTCGCTTAACTTCTGATACATCTCAACTTTTGAAACCATGCCTGCTGCTGAAAATATCTGAAATAGAATACTCGACAGACCAACGACAGACATTAGCAAAGAACCGATAAGTATGTAGAAAACTACTTTTATATCGAGCTTAGAAAAGAAGTATGAAACAATAACAAAAATACCAGAAAAGTGGAAAGAATAAGCAGCTAAGCCAATAGAAAAAACACCTTTCTTATTGTCATAAAGAATATCGCGTAAAGCTAGAATAAATAGCCCCATAGCGATACCTTGACGTAACCCATTAAATAAATAGTTAATATAGAACAACAGAAAATAAAGGACTAAAGAAATAACAACATTAATTTTTAGTCGGCTTATTCCAATATATATACACAAGAGAATAAATGTCCCGTATACACCAAAAACATGGACATTATCATCAAATATACATTTAAGAAAATACGTTACATGCCGGAAACCTGATTCTAAGTACGCGTACGAATCTGGTCCCATTCTTCCTACACCTGAGATAATAGCATCGTAGGGAAGGTAGTCTGAACCAACTGGGCCTCGAACATAATTGAGAATAACCAGAGAGAGGAATACTAAAAAACCAACACCCAAATTATTCTTATGTTTTAATCCAAGAGACAAGAAACTAAATAGGATTAAAGGCCCAGCGACAATGTAATAAACATTCATCTAATTAATCAACACTTGCTCGTACTGTTTATAGATCAACTTAGGATTAAAGCGCTCGGTGCCATTCCTTTGGATTTGTTCTGAACTGTAGTTATCTCGTTCAAACGACTCGACAGTTTGTGCATATTCTTCTTGGCTATTGACAACTCTACCAATAAAGCTTTGATTAATAATTTCGTTAATACCACCTTTAGCATCAAAAGCGATACAAGGTAAGCCGTAACTGAGTGCTTCTAATAATACGTTAGGAAAGCCTTCAAAATAGGATGAGAGCAGGTAGCAATCTGCATCTTTATAGACTTTGTCATGGTCTCTTTCGATCCCCATTAAAAATACCGATTCTTCAAGCCCTAACTCGGCAATGACCTTTTCTAGATCGGCTTTAAATGGCCCATCACCAAAAATACGTAGGCGAAACTTACGCTTAACTTGTGCCATTGTTCGAATTAAACGCTCAAAGCCTTTCTGGTAGCTTAATCGACCAACGGTAACCAGTTCTAAACATTGCTCATCACGTATAACTCGCTGATATACCACTGGTTCAGCTATAGGTGAAGGATTGTTTATCTTCACGATCTGGGTAGAAATACCGTAGCTGTCACGCATGTCTTCTAACATATCGTCTGATTGCGCAATCACCAGGTCAAAATTATTCATCGCTTTGGTATACAGGTGCTCAAATAAAGAGTTGTAGTTTTTAGACTTAATATAAATAGATGGAATATTCGCCTCGCGAGCAATCCACTTTGATTTGCTTGATACGAATCCTTTGCAAAGACCCAAGATGACATTAAGTTGCATCAGTGTACTGATTATGGTCGTGAACTTTTCTCTGCGTAGCAGCTTAAGCATTTTCAAAATCGCTACTGGATTGAGAATTTTCCCACCCTGGATGCTATGAATATGCACGTTTGGTAAATGTCTAACCGAATCGATATTTTGCCCATCAGAAACCAGTGTGATGAGGTGTGCTTCGAAACACTCACTATCTAAGTTAATGATCACGTCGCGAAATACACGCTCTGCTCCGCCATTCCCCATTGAAGGAATAACAAAGGCTACTTTATTTAGCTTGGCCGCCATATGATTATTTCCTTGCAAGCTTGACTAGTTTACGGCTATCTGTATATACAGTATCGACACAGACTGAACCATCACTTAGAAAACGAGGATGAAGATCACAGCGGCTTTCACCGACATAGCTCATTGAATGATAAAACTTAGCAATCGAATCTAACTTTTTAGTAGATAGGTCAAATTTATATAGAGTTTGTAAGCGCGATTTATCGGGGTATGTATCAAATACCAGCTCATTAGTTTTTTCGTTATATGATGGATGTCCATCACTAAACCCGGCTAAAGCTTTTTCTGGAGTTAAAATATTATTTTTTAAATCAACATGATAAAAACCTGGAGTATTATCCTTATCAGATAAATACCCAAATAAATTATCATTTCCAACCCAGCACATATGACTAACCATAGAACCTGTGTTCAACTTGACCATATTGGCTGTAGTAATATCAAATAAATAGAGATTATCTTGTCTTCGCTTACCTTCATTAACACGGTGCATAAAGATAAAACTCTCACCATTAGGTGATATCATTATATGATTAATTTTTTGAAACTCTAAAGAAACCCCTTTATCTGCCACATCAGAAAGAGAAAACATTTTTTTACTTTCACCAGTATCAATATCTACTGAATAGATGATTGTATCTTGATCTGATGTCTTATCTTCATAATGGTGAAAATAGCCATAATCTGGTCGAAGATTTGTTAATTTTTTATAATCTAGAGTGATAAAGAATTCGTCAGAATATGCATCAGCAACTGGAAGTTCGAACCTTTTCTCTTCTGAAGTGAGGATATTAACAACTTTGGAAAAATAATGATTACTCTCTGCATCGTAATCATTAAAAATGATACATTCATCATTTAACCACTGAATTCTAGCCCCTTGCTGCCAGTTATATGCGCGAGATTCTCCACGGTAAATCACTTTACTTGTATCTAGCGACTTAACAACTACTGCGACGCTACCCCGGTAATCTCTGGGTAACTTGCTAGTTTTTCCAGATTTATCATTGAGTTCGAAATACGCAACAAGATTAGAATCATTAATTGGAGAGTGGTCATAATAGCCATAAAAACTCTCTTTATTGTCATCACCTAAGCAAACCAAATCATAACCAGATTCAACGCTTAATTTTGACTTTGGGCGGTAAACATATGAAAGCGTCAATTGATATAAAAATTTTATATTATTCTTTATCTTAGGGTTATTAGATAAAAATTGAGCAATTTTCTTTTCGAAACCGTTATATTTACTCATGCCATTGACTCTCTTGTCATCTTATATACAAATTTCATTACAAATTTTGGTGAAAACCTAACAATTAAAATACTTAGGATAAATAAGTAATCCTTAATCTTAAATTTCTTTTTATTAAGTTCTTTTGACGCATAGAGTCTGGCTCTAACATCATTCATCGCTTTTTTACTTGTGCGACGAGATAAAAAATCACCGGACACTCTAAAATAAAGGAGAGGTAGATTTACGTTTCCTAACTTATATCCTTTTTTCAATGCATCTACCCACATAAAGTAGTCTTGAGTATTCTTAAGCTCTCCGTTGTACCGCAAACCATTATAGATAACATGAGATTTAAATGTGACGGATGGATGATTCAATGGACAGCGATAAACAATATTTTTTATGATTTCATTATTGTCTTTAGCCATTCTTTTATAACTTAGATGATTTTCATTTTCGTCAATCTCAATCATATCTGAACCGACAATATCGATATCAGATTGTTCAAGTTCTTCTACTTGTATCTTAAATCTATCCAATCGGGATATATCATCAGAGTCCATTCGAGCGAAAAAATCATATGTAATTTTTTTTCTTGTTGCAGATTCCATTAACCGATTTAGAGAGAAAGCCAAACCTTTTGATTTCTCATTATTTAATACAAATATCTTATCTGGCTCATTAAGATCATGGATAAAATCAACAATCGCTTCTTCCACTGGACCATCAAGCATTAAATATACATGTATATTAAAATCGCCGACTTGATTTCTCATGGAATTCAAAGCTTTTTTAAACATATCATAATTGTCGTTCTTATATACACTCATTAGAACTGCTATATTTTTCATTATTCAATCTCCTAAATTTAATGCAATGAAAGCTGTAATATGAGAACAATAATATCCGTGCAATAGTAATAGAAACCAATACTCCAAACACACCGTACAGATAACCAAGAGCAACTGATATTAAAGATGCGAATATAGAAACTCTAATAGACACTTTCGAATATATGTCATCCAAACCATTAGGTAGAAGATATGCAGTAGTTAGAGCAGAGCTCATCCCACTAAACAAAAGACCAAATAATATAAGATAGAAATACAAGTGTACTTTAGCGTACTTTTCGCTTAAAAATGCGTCAATTAACTGACCACCAAACAAGTAATTTGATATGATAAATATCATTGCCAAACTACCATTAAATAATAATAAATTCTTAAGGAACTTTGTATTATCCTTATCTTTCACAATGATAGGGTAAAGTGCTTTCTGCATTACTTTTTGGGCGGTAAAAAGAATGGACCCAAGTCTTTGAGCCAAAGCAAAATAAACAAAGTTTTTATCATTATATAAAGACCCAAATACAATAACTGGAATAGAGTTATATAAATTAGGCATTAACAATCCCAAAAAGACTTTTAAATCTGAATTAATCTCTCTGAAGATGTTAATAGGGTATCTTAAGAACCCAAACTTAATATTATAATTATTTAAATTATATCTTAACAATAAACCTGACAAAAGCATGGTACAGGCAGTAGATATATAAAGAACCCCTATATCATCATCGCCTTTTACAAATAAAAATATTGCAATCAAAGCGCCGCCTTTTGTAATTAAAGTATTAATTACAAGCTTTTCCATTTTATTTATTGATTGATAGTACCATGCTGATGTAAGCACATAACCAAATAGATATATTGAACCATAAATTGAAAATTTATTTAAAAGCTCCTTATTACCTATAAAAAATAAAAATGCAAGAACAATAAAAAAGTATACTGATACAGAAATAAATCTTTTAAACTGAACTCGATAATATATTTTATCATATCCATCTTTATCATCTACATTTGCACTTTCCCTTATACCTTTTATCTGGGAGGTAAAATCTGCAAATGTATGTCCAAAAACCACAATAGATATGAAGAGCAGGTAGTTACCGTACTCAGTAACACTAATGACACGACTCAACAAAGACATCGTGGCGATAGGGATGATTAAAGATAAACCTTCAACCAACCCGACACTTAGTATATTTTTTAAAATTGGATTTTTCAAAACAACCCTAAATGGTTAAAACTAAAATATTAATTAAAATTCAATTTATGAAATTCAGAGGTTTAAGAACTCTTTCATTCTTAAATCCCAAACTTCATGTTTGCATATATCACCCTGCATAACATTAAAATTACCATTATCCACTTGGATATATATTGGATTCATATTTTCATCAAACATTTTTGAATCGTAATCTTTGTAGTCAGGTTTAGCACCAAATAAACATTGAATTTCATTTACCAAAAATTGGCCATCTTCTGTTTCAAAATAGTCAAAGGCGGCAACATTGATCCCTAGTTTTCTTGAGTTCTCTTCATTAAGTTTTAGCAATTCTTCTGGGGGTAATCCGTAACCAAACTTACCAGAACCACTTGAAAAACCATTTTCGTCCTGGAGTTTCTTGTAAGCTATTACGTAATCATTCACTTTAATTAAACGCCATTCCCACTTAAACTTGACCATCTTTTGAAATAAAACAAAATGTTTCTCAGAGCGACCAACTTCAGGAAGAGTAATACCACATTTTTTTCTAGTTGGTGCATTACCGCGGGCCATATAAGGATGAAGACCAAAAGCTTTCTTAATAACCGAATTAGCTTCTTTTTCATTTTCAATGATTCTTACACCCGATGAAGCAGCACCAATATTGGACTTGTAAATCACCGGATATTGCGCTGATTTAATAAAGTTAGTCGCAGATTCTTTGGTAAAAAATACATTCGTTTTCGGATGAGGAATATTGTTCATCTCTAAGCACAAACTCAAATACCGCTTATTTTCGTAAGGAAGCAACTCTTTTAAAGTAGGCAATACTTTTATGTTGGTATAATTTTCCAATAAATATATGACTTCATTAGCAAGCTGCTTACGCTCATTGATATCACAAGGAGCTCTTACCACTACATGGCTATAACCACCTGAAGAAATTTTATTTAAGTCTTCACTTGATTCCATATAATAACTGTCATAATTGACATTAAGGTCATCTAAAGAGTTTTTAATTTTCTCACTCAAATTTCTTTTTAAGCTGAAGTCTATAATTGCAACTTTCATTTATTTTCTCTTAGCGTTCGAAATCTAATTAGAAGTCGATAAATTAGGATAGTAAATCCAAGGGTTAGTTATGGATTTACTGATAAAGCAATCTTGTTCATGAATAACTAAAGTGATAGTTAGCGACACGCTTAAGATTTATTCTCATCGGCATTGAATATAACGCCCTTAATAGAACAACCTGCGTGGGTGAATTTTTGCTGAGTCAACTCAATATCTGTTGTTGCCGTTTTGCCATAGCGAGCAACCAACAACACACTATTAACTAAAGGCCCAATCACCAACGCCTCTTGTCCTGTTTGAGAATCAGGAGTATCGATGATGACTAAATCGTATTGTTCCGCCGCCCAGCTCAGCAGCTTATTAAAACTTGGTAATGCGAGTAGCTCGGCCGGATTTGGTGGAATAGCACCGGATGCGATAGCATCTAAATTTGTAATTGAAGTGGATTTTGCGACTTGCTCAAAAGTCACGTTGTCAATCAGATAGTCTGAAAGGCCTATTTCACAATTCAAAGCAAAGGGCTTATCACTTTTTCGTTGACGCATATCGGCATCAATTAATAATACTTTCTCGCCTTTTTCCGCCATCAAGGCCGCGAAGTTAGCTGCGATAAATGATGTACCCGCAGACTCAGTTGGACTGGTGATCATCAAAGCATTATTGGCTTGTTTATCTAACAGTGCGTAGCGTAAATTCGATTGAAGCGCTTCTATTCCTTTAAGGGCATTATCTGTTGCACTATGTCCGACAAGTAATTGGCTTTCAAAAGGTTGTCTGACCGACTTTTTACGTTGACGCTTCTTACTCAACTTTATCTCGGCACTCGATTTGTGAACCCTGGCATAGAGAGGAAGACCCAAGCTTTGAAATTCTGACGTTTGCTCAACACCACCAAACAGTAGGGCTTTAACTCCCGCTCTCGCCAATACAAAGCCGACGCTAAGCGCAACACCAGCGATCAAAGCCATGATGACGATCATAGGTTTATTTGGCTTAATCGGATGAATTGATGATCGAGCATGATCAAGAATGCGAACGTTACCGCCAGCTCCTGCTTTAACAATGCTCAACTCTTGCATCTCATTCATCAGTTGCACGTAGATCTGTTGATCGACTTCTAGGTCTCGCGTCATGCGCAAGATCTCTCGCTGTGTTTTTGGCAGATTTTTAATGTCTTTATTAAGGCTGTTTTTTCGTGCGAGTAAGGTATTGCGTTTCTTAATTAATGCGATATAAGCAGGGTGATCTTTGGTGAATTTTTGGCTAATTTCACTCTCTTTGAAAGTTAGCTCATTTAACTGTGCATCAAGCGCAACCATTGCATCGAGTTTAGCCTTAGCTTCCATACTCAGATCGATCGTTTCATTTTTCTGACGATATTCGTTAAGTTGGTTTTCTTCTCTATCTAACTCAGACTTTATATTAGGTAACTGCTTTCTTAAGAATTCGAGACTTTTTTCTGCTTCAGAAGCGTTACGCTGAGTACTTTGCAAAAAATAGTTTTGCTGAATGTCATCAAGCATTTGTTCGATTTGTTCTGGATCTCCCCCAACTAAATCGAGCTCAACGATACCCGTTTGTTTACCAATTTCACTGATGGTAAGGTTGTCAGATAAAGATTTAATCGCGTCCAAATCACTGCGTTTTTGAATATAAAATTCAAACCCGTTACTAGATTCAAAATCATCGACCAACAGCTGATAGCCATCTTTTTCGAGCGTTTCACCTGCTACGCCTCGTAAAATTACCGCATCATTTTGTACAAGTTGATATTGCTTAGTATCACTATCAAGGATAACGAGTTTGTACGCCCCATCAGCTGCATCTTCAGGAATATCAAATTTCGAGACCTGTATAGAATGGTTCTCGCCTTTTAGACGATTAATTAACTTGCCCACAACTGGGAAATAGTGTGGTGTTACCAGAATATCGAGATGGAAACGCTCAGCCGTCTTACCCAAGATCATTCGCGATTTAATAATCTGGATTTCTGTAGGCGTACTCGATTCTGCAGAAAAAATGTCACTCAGTTGATCGCTCATCAAATTTGACACACCACCAGGAGATTTTTCTTCAATCTGGATAAGTGCATTGGCTCGATATGCGGGAGTTGCCACCATGGCGTAGCCGATACCAATCAAAGCAAAAATGGCAACTGTGACGATGATGATCCATTTAGCATCAAAAAATAGAGCAAAGATTTTATTTAAATCAATAATTTGATCTGGATATTCATCAGAGGATGATGGAGGTAAAGCTTGGGAAGTCATCGGATTCAGTTCTTCTCTGGAATGTGCCTGAAAATCAGTCCATACACTTAAGTGCTTCGGAAAATAGGAGAGTTGGTTGGGTTGGATAAGAAAATTTGCCAGTAAAGATGGCTATATTCGAGGGAGAATGATTTCTCCCTCAGTCAAGGCATCACAACCGCAACCAAATATGTTTATGGCCAGTTACGAATTGTATTCGTGGTCTCTGTCAACGAATGAACTTCATCAATCATTGGCATCAACTCGTTAATCACACGGTTCCAACGAGATAAAGGAACAGCCGTCACGTAAATGATGTCATAAGGTTTGAGGTGAAACTCAGTTCCTACAGCTAACGATGACGCATCACTGATATCGAGCTGATATACATCGGCCAAAGATTCGGTCTTGTCGAGAGAGGAGCGAATGACAAACACGCCAGTTGCATCCGCAGACAATTCATCGATACCACCCGCTGTACTTAGAGCTTCGGTTAATGTCATACCCTCTCGATCGATCTTAAGCATCTGTGGCGCATTCACTTGGCCCATAACGAAGATTTTTTGGCCGTCATTCCGTGGAACGTGCAGAATATCTCCGGGTTGCAGTAATCGGTTTTGGGTCAAGTCGCCTTTTTGAATCAACGCATATAGTGATAAGTGTTCGATGCTACCATTGCGAGTTAAAGTAACATCGCGCCAATCTGCATCTTCAGCTAATCCACCGGCCTTATTGACAGCATCAAGGATCGTCATTGGTATATTGGTAATTTCTTGCTGGCCAGGTTGGTTAACTTCCCCGGTGATATATGCTTTTTGCGAGCGGAACGCCGCCACGTGTACATCAACTTGAGGGCTTTCGATATAACGGCTTAATCGTTTGGCGATCTCATAGCGTACTTCGCTTACAGTTTTACCCAGTACATGAACCATTCCGACATAAGGGTAAAAAATCGTACCGTCAGCACCAACCCAGTTACCTGACTCTTCCGCACTACGGTAAGAACCTGCAGGAATAGTCAATTCAGGGTGATCCCAAATGGTGATATCCAGTACATCACCAATACCGATATGATATTCATATTGGGCGATTAATGTGTCCAGCATTTGGTTTGGCTGGGAATTGACAGCAATCTCCCCTCCAAAAAATGAAACATTTTTTGCTGTTAATGGAAACACATTCACTTTGTCAGACATCGAGCTATCGCGCACATAAGGCGAATCCTCTTCTGCAGTATTTACTACATTTTTGTCAGAGATATCGAGATGTGAACCTGGCACTGCACATCCAGTCATATATACCGAAATTAATGCTACCAGTGCTAATTTCTTATTAAATTTCATTTACGTCACAAACTTAGTAGAAAAACAGCAATACACCGTAATTTGCTAAAACAACAATAAAAGAATCTCTCAATATTACTTTAATGTTACAGTAACAATGAGTTAGACAAATAAATTACCGAAATAAATATTTTTTATTTATAACAAACAAAAAAATAGGCACGCTACCGCCCATTGATATTTCGGCAAATCACATAAGCCTTTAATAAACTCTTACCTAAAAGAAGATTTTTATCTCTAAATTACAATTAGTTAAAAATAAAATCGTAAAAAACACCTTCCAATACACGCAACTTATTCGTATTGAAAAATATTATTTACAATGCTACTCACATTTAAATTTTGAATTTAAATTTAAAATTATTTTCTGGATATAAATTAATCAGTAGAAAGCACGCAGACTATAACACAAGGAAGTTTATATATTAGGTCAGAGGAATGTCATTTTTTCATTTTCATAATTCTGAAAATAACAATTTAAAAACAATAATTTAAACAGCGAACAAATCTAAAACATACACTATAAAACCAGGTAAATTTAATATAAAAATACTAGCTAAAACAAAAAACAAAACTAACCTTAATACTAGATCTTCAATATTGTTTAAATTATAAAAAAATAAAAGTAAGGATAGGACTACAAGAGAAAAACAGAGAATAAATTTGGAATCTAAAGTTTATTTAATATACAAATTATGATTAAAAATAAAGAAACAATTAATACATAGATTCCCCCCAAAAACATACAAACCATAACCGTGGCGTATCATTTTAGGAGACCTGTTTCACTCGTCACGTACATTGATATTAACGAGTTATTGACTGGGTAGATGTAAGTATTCGATAAAAGCAACCTCGATTGGATACAATCAGAGTTGATCAAGTGAAAGCGTTGTGGAGAGCATGGTGGGGGAAACGTTAAGATAGCGGTATCCAAGCACCCGATTGAACTTTAGGAGAAAGCTGAAGCCTACTTTCACGGTCTTTTGCTTCTAAACCTTAACCACTCCATGCATGTACGCTTGAAGGCATAAACAACAAGATAAAGTTAATCAAACAATGGGTTACAGTTATCAAGATATCGATTACTTCTTTCTAGAGATAAAAGCAGCTTTATTCAAAAAAGCCTCGATGAACCAATAAAAAAGCCCGAGTGGACACTCGGGCTTTTTAGGTTACTGATTTTAAAGGTTGGTTTTACTCAACCGTTACCGCTTTTGCTAAGTTGCGAGGTTGGTCAACGTCCGTACCTTTGATTAAAGCAACGTAGTAAGACAGCAGCTGCATTGGCACGGTGTAATAGATAGGCGCCGTAATTTCGCTAACATGCGGCATGGTGATAATTTTCATTGTCTCATCGCCTTCAAAACCTGCGTCGGCATCAGCGAAGACATACAACAAACCACCACGAGCACGGACTTCTTCAACGTTCGATTTAAGCTTTTCAAGCAAGTCATTGCTTGGCGCAACCACCACCACTGGCATATCCGCATCAATCAGCGCCAATGGACCATGCTTCAATTCACCAGCAGCGTAAGCTTCTGCGTGAATGTAAGAGATCTCTTTAAGCTTAAGTGACGCTTCCATCGCAATTGGATAAAACTCACCACGACCCAAAAATAGCGTGTGGTGCTTATCAGCAAAATCTTCGGCAAGTGCTTCGATTTCTTTTTCCAGTTTTAATGCTGATTCGATCTGTTTCGGTAACGCATGAAGGGCATCAACGATCTCTTTCTCTTTCGCTTGATCGATAAGTTTTTTCTGTTTACCAAGCGCGGTAACAAGCATCAGCATGGCACACAACTGAGTCGTGAAAGCTTTGGTTGATGCCACACCAATTTCAACGCCCGCGCGAGTCATAAATGCAAAATCAGATTCACGAACCAAAGACGAGCCTGCTACGTTACAAATCGTCATCGCTGCCATGTAGCCTTTCTCTTTCGCCAAACGCAGCGCGGCAAGGGTATCGGCGGTTTCACCTGATTGAGATAACGTAATCAACAAGCTATTTGGGCGAGTGACGAATTTGCGGTAGCGGAACTCAGAAGCAATCTCAACGTCACAACTTACGCCGCCAATAGCTTCAAACCAGTAGCGCGCAGTCATACCCGCATTATACGAAGTACCACAAGCTACAATCTGAACGTGTTCAACCTTTTCCAGAATTTCTGCGGCATTGACACCAATACTTTCAGTGACTACCGATGAACCTGAAATACGGCTTTCCATGGTATTGATAAGTGCTGTTGGCTGCTCGTAAATTTCTTTTTGCATAAAGTGACGATATTGACCTTTATCGCCGGCATCGTGTTCTGCACTTGATTCAACCACTTCACGCTCGACAGCCTGGCCATCTGCTGCAAAGATATTCACTTCACGACGCGTAATCTCAGCCACGTCACCTTCTTCAAGATAGATAAAACGACGTGTCACATTGAGCAGTGCCAATTGGTCTGACGCTAAAAAGTTTTCGCCAACACCAAGGCCAATCACAATTGGGCTACCCGAGCGAGCAACCACAACACGACTTGGGTCTTTGCGGTCAAATACAACTGTACCGTAGGCACCATCAAGCTGTACGGCCGCTTTTTGCACTGCTTCTAGTAGCGAGCTTGCACTGCGCATTTCCCATTCTACTAAGTGAGCGATGACTTCAGTGTCGGTTTGAGAAACAAATTGATAGCCGCGCTCAGTAAGCACTTCACGTAGCTCTTCGTGGTTTTCAATGATGCCGTTGTGAACCACAGAAATATCAGCGGAGATGTGTGGATGCGCGTTCACTTCTGAAGGCTCACCGTGAGTCGCCCAGCGCGTATGAGCGATACCAGTACCGCCGACCACTTCTTGAGCGTCAATCGCGTCCGCCAGCTCTTGAACTTTACCAAGACGACGAATACGAGTCAGATTAGATTGCGCATCGACCACTGCAACACCAGCAGAGTCGTAACCGCGATACTCTAAGCGACGTAAACCCTCAACCAAAATTTCTGCGACATCACGCTGTGCAACAGCACCAACGATTCCACACATAATTGTTCTCCACTATTTTTATAAATATGACTGGTACTCTCGCCTAGCCGCGAGAGCAAAAATGATTAATTGGCGCGAATAACTCTTACGCCATGAGACTCGATTTGTGCCAAATGTTGCTCAGACAATCCTGAGTCGGTCACCAATACATCAATCGAATCCCAAGCTAATTCTAGGTTAGGGATTTTGCGGCCGATCTTTTCAGATTCCACCATCACCACCACTTCGCGAGACACTTCTGCCATGACTTTGCTTAAGCCAACCAGCTCATTGAACGTGGTGGTACCGCGATCAAGGTCGATACCATCGGCACCAATAAAAAGCTGATCAAAATCGTAAGAACGCAGAACAGACTCAGCGACTTGCCCTTGAAAGGATTCAGAGTGCGCATCCCAAGTACCACCTGTCATCAATAACGTCGGCTCACTTTCCAACTCATTAATCGCATTCGCGAGTGACAGCGAGTTGGTCATCACCACTAAGCCACGCTTGCGGTTCAACTGCTCAATCAAAGCCCCTGTCGTACTGCCACTATCAATAACGATACGGTTGTGATCTCGAATCAATTTTTCGGCGGCTTTCGCCACCTCAATCTTACGAATCGAAACATTTTTATCGAACTCATCGCTTACGACTTCTTTCGGTAACGCAATTGCACCACCATAACGACGCAATAACTGGCCATTCTTTTCTAACGAGGCAAGATCTTTACGGATAGTCACTTCTGAGGTTTCAAATTTGAGGGAAAGCTCTTCAACACTGACCTCTCCCTGCTCATTAACTAAGTTAGAGATCGATAAGCGTCTAAGCTGAGTATTTCGTTTCGACATTTAAAATCGCAATAAAGGTTTCGAAGTAAAACTTATTGTAGTCGAATCGAAACTTTAATGTCCATTTATTTTGAACCAAAAAATTAATCTTTACTGTTAAAACCTTGTCCTAAGACAATTCTAAAGCAGTGATATTGAAATAATTCGGTGGTAGAATTCGTCCGCGAAAAGAAAAAAAATTACAGAATTGAACAAATTTTTTGGGGTCTAGTGTCGCATTTAGGTGAATATCGCTGAAAAAACCACCGATAGCCCCATACAAGTTAGTCATAAAATGACTAAACTTTTTGTAAGACTTTCAGTTCTGAAGTCTGACCGCCGCCTATAAAAGATAGGCAAAGATTCGTCAAAACTAAGACGTAAAAGGCGGACTTTAGGCAGGCGAACCAAATTTCAAATTGTAACTATAATTATTTACCGGAGAGTATCTTCCATGAAAAAGACCAAAATCGTTTGTACGATTGGCCCTAAAACCGAATCTGTAGAGAAGTTAACTGAGCTAGTGAACGCAGGCATGAACGTAATGCGCCTGAACTTCTCTCACGGTGATTTCGAAGAACACGGCACTCGTATCGCGAACTTCCGCAAAGTAATGGAAACCACAGGTAAACCTCTTTCTATTCTTCTAGACACTAAAGGTCCTGAAATCCGTACTATCAAGCTTGAAGGCGGTAATGATGTAGAGCTTGTTGCGGGTCAAGAATTCACTTTCACTACTGACACAAGCGTTGTTGGTAACGTAGACACTGTTGCTGTGACTTACCCAGGTTTTGCTAAAGATCTATCAGCAGGTAACACTATTCTTGTTGACGATGGCCTGATCGAAATGGAAGTGCTATCAACAACAGACACAGAAGTGAAATGTAAAGTACTGAACAACGGTGCTCTAGGTGAAAACAAAGGTGTTAACCTACCTGGCGTTTCTGTAAACCTTCCAGCTCTATCTGATAAAGACAAAGGCGACCTAAAATTTGGTTGTGAGCAAGGTGTTGATTTCGTTGCTGCTTCTTTCATCCGTAAAGGTTCTGACGTGAAAGAAATCCGCGAAGTGCTAAAAGCGAACGGCGGCGAAAACATCCAAATCATCTCTAAAATTGAAAACCAAGAAGGTGTTGATAACTTCGACGAAATTCTTGAGCTTTCTGACGGCATCATGGTTGCTCGTGGCGACCTAGGTGTTGAAATCCCAGCAGAAGAAGTTATCTTCGCGCAAAAAATGATGATCGAAAAATGTAACCGCGCACGTAAAGTGGTTATCACTGCAACTCAAATGCTAGATTCGATGATCAAAAACCCTCGTCCAACTCGTGCAGAAGCGGGTGACGTTGCGAACGCCATCATGGACGGAACTGATGCGGTAATGCTATCTGGCGAGACTGCGAAAGGTAAATACCCAGTAGAAGCTGTGACTATCATGGCGCAAATCGCGACTCGCACCGACGCTGCCGTAAAAGCAGAGCTAGGTTCACGTCTTGACAGCCCACGTCTACGTATCACTGAAGCGGTATGTAAAGGTGCTGTAGATACAGCAGAGAAATTGGCTGCACCACTGATTGTTGTTGCAACTGAAGGCGGTAAATCAGCGCGTTCTGTTCGTAAGTACTTCCCAACTGCAAACATTCTTGCTCTAACAACTAACAAGAAAACTGCAGCTCAGCTTGTACTAAGCAAAGGCGTAACACCTATCGTGGTTGACTCAATTGAGAACACTGATGCTTTCTACCACTTAGGTAAAGAAATGGCATTAGAAACTGGTCTAGGTAAAAAAGGTGATATCGTTGTTATGGTCTCTGGTGCATTAGTTGCATCGGGTACAACTAACACTGCGTCTGTACACGTTTTATAATAAACAAGACACATATCAAACAAATGACAAAAAGAGGGCTAAAGCCCTCTTTTTTATTTATTCTTTCTCTTGTCGGACCTGATCGCGCACGGTATTATCCAATAGAAACAGTATAACATACTGCTAATACTAAAATTGTAACAAGGATGCTCAGAGGTAACCGTCGTGTCTAGTCCAACTTTAACCGATAAGGTTTCTAAGTTTATACGCCATGATATACTCACGGGTCAACTGCGCCCAGGACAAAAATTGGTTGTTGCAGAACTAAAAGAAAAATATAACGTAGGCGCTTCTCCTATTCGTGAAGCACTGGTTCAACTCTCTTGGTCTAAGTACGTTAAACTCGAACCCCAAAAAGGCAGTTGGGTTGCGTCAGTTTGCCAAGATGAACTCAAAGATCTCTTTGATAGCTTACGTGTTGTTTCTTCAGTTCTTTTGCAAAAAGCTATTCAATCTGGTGATGAACATTGGGAACTTGATGTACTCACTTCTTTCCACAAATTCTCTCGCTTGGATACACCCAAGACCGATAGCGATTGGACGGAATGGGAAGAACGCCATATGCAATTCCACAAATCTTTAGTGGAAGGTGCCAACTCTAAAACCATGATGGCCTTTTTTAATGATTTGATTAATCAGATCAAACGCTATCGTTATTTCGCTATTACATCGCACCCAGAGAACGAAGACCTCTACAATATTGAACAGCATGAAAAACTGATGAAAGCTGCCTTAGCTAAGGATGCCAAAGCAGCGGCTGAAGTTTTGGAAACTCATCTGTCCAACTCAATGATGGCCATTGAAAAAAGCATTGCAGCAGCTTAACCTGCCGTCATCGCTTGTTTTTCATAATATAAAAACGCCGAGGCATTGCCTCGGCATTTTTATATCGCTATCAACTAAGCAATTTCTTCACAATCCAAACACACTGAAACTTGATTTCGTCCAATGGTCTTTGACTCATATAAGGCAATATCGGCGCATTTATAGCTACGGGTATAGTCGGTTGTAAGTTGGGTAAAGCCAATACTGACTGTCACATGTGTTGAATCATCATTTTGCACTTGCTCGCGCAGACGATTAAGCGCAAGGTTGGCATCCGAGATACTGGTGTTAGGCATGATCACCGCAAATTCTTCACCACCAATACGAGCAAGAAAATCGCTGTACCGAACTTGTGACGCCATGACCCTAGAAATATGGCTGATGATACGATCGCCCTCATCATGGCCAAGTTCGTCGTTAATGCGTTTAAAATGGTCGATATCGATAAGCGCTAAACATGTTGGTTTCGAGCTGTGGTGCAGTTGAGATGTCATCGCACAACGGCGCAATTCCAGCTCAAATTTACGTCGATTCCACAGATCGCTCATAGTATCTTTCTCACTCAGTATGCGCAGCTTTTCTTCAAGCATCTTACGTTCACTGATATCAACAAAAGACACGATGTAATAGCTGAGCTTACCTTTGCTATTAAACGAGCTTTGTACTCGCATAATGGTGGTAATCTCTCGCTCACCAGAATACAGAATCACCTCATCTTCCCAGATATGGTTCTGCTTCACTTCGCTAAACATACTTTTAAGCAGACCTATATGGCTAGGGCCAAGTAAACTTTTAAGCACATTTTTTGATTCAACCAACGGCCCTGATAAGCCAGTTAAACGCGAAAATTCCGGATTCACCAACACCGTTTTGCAGTAACGATCCAAAATCATCACTGCCGACATTCCACTTAATGCCGCACGGGCTAAGTGGCTATCAATACTGTTACGACGATAATACATCAGAGCGAAAATCGTCGGCACAAATACCAACAAACTGATAAACAGTGCAAACCCCGTCTCTCGGTTTAACGCGTAAATTTCATCGGCAGCGAAGCTCATCAGTTGTGATTCACTCAATGAAATAACAACATATGCTCGGTGTTGGTTGGATAAATACATCGTTTGAAAAACGTTCAAGGTACCATTTTCTACCACAAACCCATCCTCAAACTGATGCATTTTTTGCCAAGATTTAGGGAAAAACTGGGCGAATTTGAGCAATTGATTAGAGGAGTCAACTTGATGCGATAGCGCTTCAGGCAGGCGATTTATCACAAAATATCCCTGAGGATCAATCACATAAGATCGAATTAAAGGATCGGAACTGGTATTTATACGGTCCGATATTTTGACAGTATTGAGGCTGAGAACCAAATAACCCACGCGTTGGCCATTCACACTCACTGGTCTAATGAGCTTGGCTTTGAGCTTTTGATGATTTTGTAACGTGTCACTGATTGAAAAACGGTTATCCCACAGCGCGATCTGACCGTCATCGATACTTTCGGCATATTTGAGAATATTCTCTTTCATCAACGCCGCTGAAATCTTAGGTTTATCGCCGAGAGCTCTCTCGTTAGCGGCCGTGGTCACAGGATAGTTACCGCGAATATCCACAAAAGACAGGGACAAAAACATCGGTTGCGACTTAAGTAACACTTGCCAATGTTTCACCAATCGCTGCTGCTCAGGCGTGCTGGAAGTGCGCAGAAATTGTTGAAAAACCTGGCCACCAGCGACAAGTTCAAGGGTGCTACGAAACGCGGTAAATGAGTGCTCATATTCGCTTTGAGTAAAGGCAATATGTTCACGCGCGCGCGCTGTCGTTTCTGAAAGGTTCTGCTGATAAATTTCTTGTACACGTTGGTAGTGATAAAGCGCTGTCATAGCGACAATCAGCACGACAACCGCGATGAGCACTTTAATCAACGTACGACGATACTTCACAACCCAAAACCTAACTTATAAAAAGGTGAGGATTATATAGTATTTAATCAATTTGGTTAAAGTTTTATCACTTAAGGATGATGATTTTTTTAAACTTAAGGTTAGCTTTTATGAAAATAACTAATCCTCTAGTTTGTAAACTACTTCTACTCGATCTCGAATCGTAATCGATGCGTCTTGGTAACTGTCCGATTCCATTCTTGAACTATCCATCTTCATGCTTTTAAGTAGCACGGGTTGAGTATTCGAGTTGTTGTAACGAATTTCCCACACATCACCGAGATCGCGATTAAACCCTTTCGCGAGGGATCGAGCTTTCTGATTCGCATCTTTAATCGCCGCTTGGCGAGCCTGCTCCTGATAAATCGCCTCATCACTGACAGTGAGCTGAATATTGTCAATTTGATTGATACCGTCAACCAAAGCGACTTCAAGAAACTGGTTAAGCTTGCTGATATCTTTCACTGTCACGGCTACATTTCGAGAAGCGCGATAACCGACTAATTCCGGTTTCTCGTCTTTTGGATAATGATACTGTGGCGTCAGATAAAGATTGGAACTGGCGATATTGCTATCGGCTACTCCGGCTTGCTTTAAACTATTCAAAAAACGCCCAACGACATCATCAACTTTTGATTTAGCTTGCTCTGCGGTCATGGTTGATTCAACCACACTGACTGAGAACGTCGCCATATCTGGCTTGGCGACTACTTCACCATAGCCTGAAGTGGTCAAGTGAGGAAAATCGACGGCCAATGCCGGAGCACTCACTCCTAACATCAATGAAGAGCACACTGCAATAAGCGAAAGTTTTGTCATTTGTTTGCATACCTAAACACGATTCCACTCACCATATTAGGCAATTATGGCGAATTAACCATCACTTTAGCGCCAATCTTGCAAAAGCTTAACGCTTTTACTCCTGCTCTAACACAGCTCGGGCATAATCAATAATCGCCTGACTGATCTCTTTCAGAATACCGCTTTCGGCCTGCCAGTGATGCCAATAAATATGACAAGACAGATAGCATTTAGGCGTGACGTTAATCAGCTCTCCTCGTTCCAATTCAGTAAGGATCTGGAGTTTGGGAATTAAACAGTACGCCACACCAGATTGCGCGAGCTTAACAAACGCTTCCGCGCTCGCCACTTGATGGCGCACGGTCCCCTGAATCGATAAGCCGAAAAATTGGCTGAGAAACTGCTGATGTAAATCATCATACTGGTTATAAGACACGGATGGAGCCTGAACTAAACTGTGCTGATTGACACCATCAGCGAAATACCGCTGATAGAATTCTGGACTGGCAACACATACATAATCCATTCGTCCCAAATAATCGGCTAGGCAACCAGACACCGGATGCGCACCGGAGCCAATCGCCCCAGAGACTTCCCCACTTCTGACCTTTTCAATGGTTCGCGCCTCACCATCGACTTGAATCGAGACTTCAACATGGCGACGTTTCATCACAGGCTCTAGGGCGGGAAGCAACCAGGTGGAGAGGCTATCTGCATTGGTGGCAATTGATACCTTCAGTGGTTTATCGAGTGCTTCATTCATTAAGTCTGGAAGCAACTCGCTCTCCATCAACTTCACTCGCCGATATAAGCCCATTAGCTTTTTACCGATTTCTGTCAGCCGCGGCGGCTGCTCTCGAATCAATACTGGCTGGGCAACGAACTTCTCAAGTTGCTTAATCCGCTGAGACACAGCAGATTGCGAAATAAACAACATCATCGCTGCTCGTTCAAAACTCCCTGCCGCAAGTACCGCATCCAAAGCTTCAATGCCTTTGTAATCTAAACCACGCATTTATCACCATTAGAGATACTAATAATTAATTAGAATTATTCATTATACTAATAATCCCAATTTATAATATCTTTCGCGCTCTGAAATATTCATCGTTTGGAGAAGTAATGAATTTCTGGGTTCTGTTGCAAGGGTTTGGACTAGGCGCAACTATGATCATTCCAATTGGGGCACAAAACGCTTACGTGCTCAATCAAGGGATTAAGCGTCACCATCATTTCACTACCGCGACCACTTGCAGTTTGCTAGACATGCTATTCATTTCTTTGGGTATGTTTGGTGGTGGAGCATTGCTTTCACAAAGTCAAACACTGCTTTACGGCGTGACCATTGCGGGCATGGTGTTTTTAACTGTCTATGGTGCGTTATCGCTAAAAAGCGCACTAAAAACTGCGCAGCCAAACGAAGAGGAAACGCCAACCGCGATGAGTTTAGGTCGCAAAGGCGTGATTCTCGGCGCGATTGGGGTCACCGTCTTTAATCCACACCTTTACCTCGATACCGTGGTCATTCTTGGTTCGCTTGGCGGTCAATTTTCTGGTTTAGAGCGTGTTGCATTTGCGCTTGGCACTATGCTCGCATCGATTGTGTGGTTCTACAGCCTTTCTTATGCTGCATCGAAAATGAGCCATATTTTATCGCAGCCTAAAGTGCGCAGGATCATCGATGGTTTGATCGCTGTAATGATGTTTACCATCGCATTTATGCTCAGCAAACAATTATAAAACTCCTTTTTAGTCAGTCCGTCACCCTGAATGCACTTTTCTAAGTGCAAAAAAAAGCGAGGAATCATTCCTCGCTTTTCTCTTTTATAGCGCTTTGGTGCTTATTCTTGTTCACCTTGTGGCGCAGGTGCGTCAACACGGTCAAGATGCACATCCATTTGTGGGAATGGAATTTCGATACCCGCAGCATCCAAGTTCTCTTTGATTTGTTGCATCAAATCAAAGTATACCGGCCAGTAATCCGCGGTTTTCACCCAAGGACGAACCGCAAAATTCACTGAAGAATCGCCAAGCTCTAGAACACCAACCGTTGGCGCTGGGTCTTTTAATAGGCGCGATTCTGCCTCAATGGTTTTCATCAACACTTCTTTGGTTTTCGCCAAGTCAGCGCCGTAAGAAACGCCAATGATCAAATCGATACGACGAGTGTCGTGAGTTGAGTAGTTGGTAATTGGGCCACCGATAACCGATGAGTTTGGTACCACAACCATTTTGTTATCAGGTGTTTTCAAAATGGTTTGGAAAATTTGAATCGAATCGACTGAACCAGCAACGCCGCCCGCTTCAACATAATCGCCAGCTTTAAATGGACGGAAAGCCACGATCAAAACGCCCGCGGCGAAGTTAGAAAGTGAACCTTGCAGAGCCAAGCCAACAGCTAAACCTGCAGCACCGATAACCGCAACCACAGAAGCAGTTTGAACGCCGATACGGCCTAATGCTGCAATCAGTACGATAACAAACAGAAGATAGCGTACTAAGCCGTGAATAAATCCGATAACGGCCTTATCCATTTCCTTACGCTTCAGAAGCTTAGCAACGCTGTTAGCAATCATCTTGGTGATGATGTTACCAACGAAAAGAATCAGGATGGCAGAAAGAATATTGATACCATACTGAATCAAAAGATCTGAGTTATCCGTTAACCAATGTGTCGCCGTTTCTAAACTCTCGGTAATTGGAGTCGGGTCTTCCAACTTCTCACCTGCCATAGTACGTTTCCTCTGAACATGTATAAATTTTGAGTTATCGCGTTACTGCTTCGCGCTGCGCTAGCTAATTGATTCTATTAATCATAACCTGCACTTCACCAAGCATGCCACGAATGATATTTGCTTAAGTCATTGCAATATCAAATATCGTGGTTATCGCTGTTGTTAGACGTAGAGAGTAAGCAAAGCCATGTTAAAGCGCCAGAGCTTTGCCAGTTTTAATCGCTTTGTCTTACTCTTAATTCTCATACGGTAAACATAAAAAAAGCCCGCCAAATGGCGAGCTTTTTAATCATACTAAAAACGAATCGCTTATAGCACGTCAACTGCGTTAAGGTCAGCGAAAGCTTTCTCAAGGCGTTTAACCATAGAAGCTTGACCTGCACGTAGCCATACACGTGGATCGTAGTATTTCTTGTTCGGTGCGTCTTCACCCGTTGGGTTACCGATTTGACCTTGTAGGAAATCGTGGTTTTCCGCTTCGTATTGACGGATACCATCCCAACATGCCCACTGAGTATCAGTATCGATGTTCATTTTGATAACACCGTAAGAGATAGACTCTTGGATTTCAGCTTCAGAAGAACCTGAACCACCGTGGAATACGAAGTTTAGAGAGTTCGCTGGAAGACCGAATTTCTCAGATACGTATTTTTGAGAGTCACGTAGGATAGTTGGAGTTAGAACAACGTTACCTGGTTTGTAAACGCCATGTACGTTACCGAACGAAGCCGCGATAGTGAAACGGTGGCTAATAGCGTTTAGTTTTTCGTAAGCGTATGCAACGTCTTCTGGAGAAGTGTATAGCTCAGAAGCGTCCATATCAGAGTTATCAACGCCGTCTTCTTCACCACCAGTACAACCTAGTTCGATCTCAAGAGTCATGTCCATCTTAGCCATACGCTCTAGGTATTTTGCTGAGATTTCGATGTTTTCTTCTAGAGACTCTTCAGAAAGGTCGATCATGTGAGAAGAGAACAGAGGCTTACCAGTTTGCGCGAAGTGTTGCTCACCAGCGTCTAGTAGGCCGTCGATCCATGGAAGAAGTTTCTTCGCAGCGTGGTCAGTGTGAAGAATAACAGGTACACCGTATGCTTCTGCAACGTTGTGTACGTGTTTTGCACCAGAAATTGCGCCAAGAATTTGTGCACCTTGGCCTTCTAGTTTCACGCCTTTACCAGCGAAGAAAGCAGCACCACCGTTTGAGAACTGAACGATAACTGGTGATTTAACTTTCGCTGCTGCTTCAAGTACTGCGTTGACAGAGTCAGTACCGATACAGTTAACTGCAGGAAGAGCGAAGCCGTTTTCTTTAGCAACTTCAAACACTTTCTGTACGTCATCGCCAGAGATAACACCTGGTTTTACGAAGTCGAAGATCTTAGACATGGATAGAGTCCTATTTATCTGTCGTTTTAATAATAAAACTTATTGTTAAGTATAAAAACTTGTAAATCGCTGCTCACGACTAGCGCTATTTTAGCAAAAATGTCTTATGAACGCAGCAAACATAAAAGCGGGAAATCATTCCCGCTCTCATTATTGATTAAGCTTTAGCGCGTGCTTCTAGCATTTCTACTGCAGGAAGAACTTTACCTTCAACAAACTCAAGGAAAGCACCGCCGCCAGTTGAGATGTAAGACACGTCAGCCTTGATACCAAACTTGTCGATAGCCGCTAGCGTGTCACCACCACCAGCAACAGAGAAGCCTTCAGAAGCAGCAATCGCTTCAGAGATACCTTTAGTACCCGCTTCAAAGTTCTTGAATTCAAATACGCCAACAGGGCCGTTCCATAGGATGGTTTTCGCATCTTTAAGAATTGCTGCAAGCTCTGCAGTTGAATCAGGACCAAGGTCAAAAATCATGTCGTCGTCTTGAACGTCAGCAACGTTTTTGATCTCTGCTTCTGCGTTTTCGTCAAATGCTTTTGCACAAGCTACGTCAGTCGCAACTGGAATCGCACACTCTTCCATTAGCTTCTTAGCAGTATCCACTAGGTCAGCTTCGTATAGAGATTTACCGACATTGTGGCCAGCAGCCGCAATGAAAGTGTTGGCGATACCACCACCAACAACAAGTTGGTCAGCGATTTTAGATAGTGACTCAAGAACCGTCAGTTTAGTCGATACTTTAGAACCACCAACGATAGCCACCATTGGGCGCGCTGGGTTATCCATTGCTTTACCAAGTGCATCAAGTTCGTTCGCCAATAGAGGGCCCGCACAAGCGATTGGCGCATGCATGCCAACACCGTGAGTAGATGCTTGAGCACGGTGAGCCGTACCAAATGCATCCATAACGAACACGTCACAAAGTGCCGCGTATTTCTTAGACAATTCTTCTTCGTTTTTCTTTTCGCCTTTGTTGAAGCGAACGTTTTCTAGAACCACCAATTCACCAGCGTTAAGCTCTAGGCCGTCTAGGTAATCTTTTGCCAGTTTTACTTCGCAATCTAGTGCGTCGTTTAGGTAGTTCACAACAGGTTGTAGAGAGAACTCATCAGCGTACTCGCCTTCAGTTGGGCGACCAAGGTGAGAGGTAACCATTACTTTAGCGCCAGCTTCTAGGCAGTGCTTGATAGTTGGAAGAGACGCAAGAATACGTGCGTCAGAAGTCACTTTGCCATCTTTTACTGGCACGTTTAGGTCAGCACGAATGAATACGCGTTTACCTGCTAGGTCCAGGTCAGTCATCTTGATTACAGACATGGTTTGTCCTCTCAAATTAAGTAAAGTTTTTTAGTAAGCCCGGCACCCCTGCCGAACCTGAGAATCTTTAAATTATCATCTGTTATGGAGGCAATTTTCATTTATTTCAAGCTTAGAAATAAATATTTTTACTCCATGGCGCCTAGTGGCTATCGGACGCCTGCATCGCGAGCGCAGTATCCAACATGCGGTTCGCAAAGCCCCATTCGTTATCGCACCAGACCAGCATTTTTACTAGCCGTCCGTCACTGACTCGGGTCTGTGTGCCATCAACAATCGCACTATGGGGATCGTGGTTAAAATCGATGGAAACCAGAGGTGCTTCAGTATAGTCAACAATGTTGTGTAATGTACACTGAGACGCCTTGACTATGGTTTGATTTACGTCATTAACTTTCACGTTTGTATTAATTGTGACACTCAAATCCATCGCGGTGACATTTACTGTGGGGACACGCACTGAAATCGCTTCAAACTTGTTGGAAAATTTCGGAAATATCCGTTCTATCCCTTTGTGCAGTTTGGTATCAACCGGAATGATCGATTGGCTCGCGGCGCGGGTTCTGCGTAAGTCGGAATGATACGCGTCGATCACCTGTTGATCGTTCATTGATGAGTGAATCGTGGTAATGGTGCCAGAATCGATGCCAAACGCCTCATCTAACACTTTGATGATCGGAACAATACAGTTGGTGGTACACGAACCGTTAGAGACGACTTTATGTTTTGCTTGTAAAGTCTCATGATTGACACCATAAATGATGGTGTTATCGACATCACTCGCACCGGGATGAGAAAACAATACTTTCTTGGCACCCGCTTGGATGTGCAACTGGCCATCGGCTTGCGAGCCAAAAACACCGGTGCAGTCAAGTACGATATCAACGTCCAAATCACGCCAAGGCAAAAGTTCAATTTCAGCTAAATGCAGAATGCGGATTGTATCGAATTGTTCCGCATCGTGGTGAACGTAGAGATGCTCTTGATCGTTGCTAATTCGCTTACCAAAGCGACCATGGCTGGTGTCATATTGCAACAGGTGTGACATCGCATCCGGCTGCGCTAACTCATTAACCGCAACCACTTTGATCTGTTGGCTTTTACCACTTTCGTAAATCGCACGTAATACATTGCGACCAATCCGACCAAATCCATTAATGGCAACTTTTAGCATCACTCCATCGCTCTGACATAACTTTCGAGGCACAGATAGTACCCGATTCATCAGGTTAACGCATCAATGAATAATGGAACGTATTGTTACTTAAACGTAAAAAAGCCGGTTCGCACCGGCTTTGACTATTAACAATTATGCAAACTCAATTAAAAGCTCACATCTAAACCTAACCAGTAGCGACGGCCATCTTCCACATAGCCATAATCGTCATAGTTAACGTCTTCATCCAGAAGGTTATAAATCGCCGCTTTCAGACGCGTGTTATCGGTCAAGTCATAGGTAATACCCGCATCAACAAACGTATATGACGGAGCGATGGTTGAAGAGCGGCTACTCGAAGGATCGGACTCTTTGCCGTGGTAAGTCACTTTTGCCCAACTATTGAGTAGTTCCGTCGCAAGCCAATCAACTTGGGTTGAAAACAGATGCTTTGGCAATTGGTTTAAAGGCATACCCGCGTAATCGCCAGTTTTCTGTTTGGAATAGGTGTAGGTGTAGCTCGCCTTCCACTGCCAATCATCGCCAATCGGCGTATCAATCGACGCTTCAACGCCACGCGTCACCGCTTTGTCGACGTTGGTATAAATTCGTGGTGAACTGCCCCATGAGTTATCGCCTTCAGTACACACGGATGAATCACAATCAACGCTGGTGATCTTATCTTTAAAGTCATTATTAAACAGACCAAGCGACGCTTGAAGACCGAACTGCGCGTTATAAATTAAGTTCAACTCTTCACTCACACTGGTCTCGGGATCAAGATCGGAGTTACCGTGAATATTGCCGCCGCGTGAAACCGAAATCCAATCGTCACTGGCTTGGCGAAGCTCTGGCGCTTTGAAACCGGTTGAGACGCCGCCTTTGAGCGTCCAGGCTGACGTAACATCCCACACTGCGTAAAGACGCGGACTGAAATGCGAGCCGTAATCTTCGTTGTAATCAAAGCGCCCACCAGCTGTTAGCGCAAAACTATCAAATACTCGCCACTCATCTTCAACAAATAGCGCCCCTTGGCTATTACTCAGTTCAGTAATGGTGCCACCAGTATTACCCGTGTCATCATTGAGTTTGGCATATTCTCCCTGCAAACCAAGGCTGAGCGTGTGTACTTTAAACGGCAGCACGAACGTCGATTTAGCGGTGCTATTTTCCAGCGTCATTTCTCGCGATTCATTGTCGCTGCGCTCAAACTGCAGATAACTGTCACTGCGCACAGTACTGCCCCAACGACCAGTGTGACTCAACGCAAACGAGCTGCGATCGTAGCTGTTATCACTATCGCCATCGCCTTCGGCAACTGAGACACCGTCCGTCCCAACGCGGCGCTGCTTAGTAATATCAGCGCTAAACGCCAGCTCTTGCTGCTCGCTAATTTGGTAAGTCAGTTTCGAACCAATCGAACGCAGGGTTTTGTCTTCAAAACCGTTCTCAATGTTGTCTTCGTCGCGATGGGTATTTTGACCATAAACTTGGAGAGAAAGGGCGTCAGTCAGCGGACCATTGACAAAAAAGTTCACGCTTTGCTCATCACCCGAATCGCGATTTTCTTGCATCACAGTGCCGAGTTGTACATTACCACTCCAGTGCTGAGACGATTTCTTGGTAATTACGTTAATCACACCGCCCATAGCTTCCGAGCCATATAGGGTCGACATCGGGCCGCGAATCACTTCAATGCGCTCAATGGCTTCAAGAGGAGGCAACCAAGCCGCTTCAATTCCTGGGCCATCACTATTGGGGCGAGTCTGACGCGACGACAGACGTTTGCCATCAACCAAAATCAAAGTGTATTTCGACCCCATACCACGAATGCTGATATCTTTGCCATCTCCGCCATCCGTTACGACAACGCCAGGTACGCTGGTTAGCGCGTCGGTCACATCACGGTAATATTTTGAGGCGAGCTCCTCTTGAGTTATCACCGTAACGCTCGCAGGAGCGTTAGTTTGGATTTGCTCAAAACCAGCCGCCGTGACCACCATTGTTTCGGTTGCGCTATCTTGAGCTAACGCTTGGGTTGAAAGCACTCCAACCACGCCACTCATCACTGCCATTACCTGGCGTTTAATGCTAGACATCTTCAACTCCTATCTTGATAATAATTATCATTTGAATATTGAGGATTATTCACATTCGTGATTGAATTGATAGTTAGATTAATGGAATGCCTCATCCCAAATATGGAACCTAACTCACGCGCAAGAGATTAAGCAGATGCATGACCTGAGTTCAATAAGAGCCTTTGATGCCCTAAATGAACACAAAAGTTTGACCGCCGCCGCCAAGGCACTCAATCAGCCTAAATCGACGATTAGCCGCCGTTTGGCTCAGCTCGAAGCCGACGTTGGCCAAGCCTTGACGATTCGCCAAGGTAATCGCCTAGTGATCACGAAAGCGGGGCAAGTGTTTGCGCGCTATAGCAAAAAGATGCTCGAGCTGGCAGATGAGAGCCAAGACGCGATTCAAGGGCTGAATAATCAAGTCTCTGGAGAGCTGCAAATTATTTGTCACCCTGCCCTGATGCGCGGTTGGATAAGCACAGCGTTAAATCGGTTTTTGGCCGATAACCCTAAAGTGCGCATTCGTATGAGCAGCGAATATGTGGCGGATATTCACAATCCAGATCTGATTGTATGGGTAGGGCAAATTCCTGACTTGGATTGGCGCAAACAAACGCTTGGCCATTGGTATTACAGCGCTTACGCAGCGCCTGACTATTTGGCTAATCAGCCAAAAATCAACCATCCTAAGCAGCTTCAACAGCACCCTTGGATAGATTTTGGTTCGGTGCGAGAGGCAGGGTTGGTGCTTAATCATCATCAAGCTGGCGACTATTTTCTCGAACCGATTGAAAGTCGGCTGCAGTGCGATAATTTGGCGTTACAAGTTGATTCTATCGCTAATGGCAATGGGATTGGCTTACTGCCCAAAAGCATGGCTAATGGCTATTTACAGCATCATCCGGGGCGCATTGTCGACTGCCTACCAGGTTGGCAAACCGAGCCGGTTGAAATTAACTATTACACTCAAGTTGGACGCCCACCAAGACGCTTACTGGCACTGGTTGATGTGCTTGAACAAAACGTCCCAGACACGTGGCAAAAGCAATATCCATAATCCATTGTTAATCAAAAACGGCATAACTGCGAAACATAACAAAGGGGCAATAAGCCCCTTTTATTTTTTAACCATTTTTACGTCACTGGTCTTTAATATCGTCACTTCTCAGCCACTCTGATCGCTTTACTGGGTTACCACTTCCAGTTCATCGCTGACTTTTTTCACATCGTCAGTATTTTTCGCCAGCATCACCGCCAGCTGCTGCATTTCATCGGATGTGACGTCACCTTTAAGCGTCACAACACCTTGGTCGACATCAACGTTGATATCGGTGCCGTTGACTTCGGGATCAAGCAATAAGGACGTTTTTACTACCGTAGCAATTTTCGCATCGAGCACATTTTGGCTGATGCTCGAATCCTGCTGTTCTTTATCCATCACAGTAAGTGTATTATCGACCTCTTTGACGCCATCGATATTACGTACCAGCTCGCTGGCTAAACGTTTTTCCACTTGCGAATCAACATCACCGGTTAAATACACTACGCCGTCTTTGACATCTGTGTTGATATCAAAACTGTTTAAATCACCATTAAACAATAAGGTCGCTTCGGCTTTACCATCAATCCAAGCATCGTGAGCATCGTCGGTCCAACCGTTTGACGTAGCTTGAGTCGACGCCATGGCGCTAAACGCTGTAACACCACACGCTAAAATGACAGTTCGGGTCAACGTAGAAAGCTTGTTATTCATCTCGTTTCCTCCTTATCAGGAATGCGTATTCATGGGTTGCAATTTAGAACTTGCCAATAGCATGCCAAAATATTTAATCAATAAAATCAAAACCTTAAAATTCCATCATTTCACTGGTCTATTGAGATATGAAATTATTGCCCACTGACCTGTAACTTATTCAGACACATTGCTTTAAATAGCGGCCAAGGTGTAAATCAGCAATAACCTGCGCCAATCCTTCAATAACACCTTGTTATTTAAGACGTTTTACCGTTAAATGGGTAGCTTCCACTTCCATCTGCAAAGCCGCCACCCAATACGACACTTTGTGCGCAAGATGGTCAGACTCTAAGTTCTTCACTAATACTTTCCCTTTATTTATTAACTCCTTATCGTTACTGACTAAGCCAGACATCAGTTCAATATCTTCGTTATTTTGTGGCGGTTTCGGGTTCATAAACAGCGGATAAGGCGTATCGATCGCCTGGCGCAAATCGCGCGTCGCCTGACTTTTTAGCAAGGTCAAGCGCATTAATGAACGGTACAAGCTGCTGTTTTCTATACGATGTGATAAAAATCGAGCGCTCATATAGCTTTTGTCCAACCATGCAATCATCAAACGAACCAGACGTTCATCTCTCGAGGTAATACATAGCTTTCGGGCTTGATTAGTCACAATCTCCTCCGTTGTTGATTGATCATTGATAATCATCACCTATCAATCTTCGTACCAAGTTTTAGGTTATGAATTAGTTAAAGTCTGGTAAAAAATACCGCAGCCACCTTGTTGCTTTGTAAGGATTTACGTACATTAACCACTCATTAACTACCGAGGAAAGCTAATGAGCTTACCGATTTTGTTTGTCCATTTAGCTAATTCAGAGTTGTACTCTTCGCTAATTCAATGCTCCGCTCTATCGGAGTTTTCCGTGGTGCAAACCGATGTCGGCGGCCATTGGTTAACTCAGCTAGAGTCATCCTCCGCGCATGCCGCAATTATCGATACCAGCGAACTTAGCCAGCAACAACTAAGCGAACTCACCACCAGCTCCGCGTTTACGCACAGCGACGTCATTTTATTTAGTGACGGTCAGCCTAATCCGCAAATAGACCAACTGATGTTAAGCGGTAGCGTGTTTCATTTTCGCTCGCCGGTCGACTTTGAATCGGTCAACGACACCTTGATCGATATCGCCAGTTACCACCATGACAGCAGTGCCAAACGTAAAGCGGTCAACAGCAGTCACTTGGATCAATTTGGCTTGTTGGTAGGCTCATCGCGAGAAATGCATCAGTTGTATCGCACGTTGCGCCGCGTAGCGAAAACCGAATCCAACGTATTTATCATTGGTGAAAGTGGCTCAGGTAAAGAGCTAGTTGCTAATACCGTGCATCTTGCCAGTGACCGTAACCACAAACCGTTTATCGCCGTTAACTGCGGCGCCATCAGCCCAGAGCTGGTAGACAGTGAACTGTTTGGTCATGAGAAAGGCGCGTTTACTGGTGCGCATAAAAATCACTCTGGCGTCTTTAAACAAGCTGAGGGCGGCACACTATTTCTCGATGAAGTCACCGAAATGCCTCTGGAACATCAAGTAAAATTACTGCGTGTGCTTGAAACCGGAGAGTACCGCCCAGTGGGCAGTCAACAAACCCTCAAAGCTAATGTTCGAGTGGTAGCGGCCACCAACCGCGACCCGCAAAAAGCCATTGAAAACGAGCGTTTTCGCGAAGACTTGTATTTTCGTCTGTCACAGTTTCCGGTCCACGTTCCACCACTGCGTGAGCGCAATGAGGATGTCACGGGGTTAGCGCTACACTTTCTCGCTCATCGCAATACCGAAGAAAAACTCAATAAGTCGATCACTAACGAAGCGTTAAACGCCATTGCCGAACATTCATGGCCTGGCAATGTGCGTGAGCTGAAACACTGCATCGAACGAGCGTATATTCTGGCTGATCAACAAATCGACCAGCAACACTTAGTATTTGATACTCCGCCGCTACAATCCCCTTCGAGTATTGAAGAGAGTATCCCTGCAGGTGTTGCACTAGAAGAGATTGAGCGTGCGGCCATCATGAACACGCTGGCCGAAAATCAGGGCAACAAAACAGATACCGCCTCGGATCTCGGTATCAGTGTCAAAACCCTGTACAACAAACTTGAGCGCTACCAAGCCAAAGAGTAATGACGCTTCACTTAAAGCTTTAACTACACTTCAGATTGGGTATTGGCGAGCGTGCTGTCTGCTGGCACCAATACCCAAAGTGAGTTAGGTTTCACCTGCATTTTCAGCCCATCATCTTCAAATAACTCGCCATCAATCGCGTATTTCAAACCTTGCTGACCTTGGATTTCAATCGTCGTGACATGACGATGCTCGACGACATCATCGATGCTGCGCTGGGTTAAACCATTGAATAGCAATTCGGTTAATGACCAAACTTGATCACTGACTTTTTCACCACTTGGTAACCAAGTGACATCCAACTGGCCATCTTGAGCATCAGGCTGGCCTTTGCCCTGTGCCAGTAGGGTGCTAAATGGCGCGGCATTGGCAATCACTAAGCTGCCAGTTTGCAAAGTTTGCTCGGATTCACCATCAAATTTCACCGTTAACGACAGCGCCTGATTGTTGCTGACCGCATTAAAGAAACCACGCAAATACGCCCCTTGTCCTTGATCGTTTTTTTCATCGCGATTGGCAAACTCGATCATTTGCTGCTCAAAACCGACTGCCACCACCATCAACGCCAACCGTTCGTTGCACTGCGCGGTATCGATTTTGACCGCTGCCCCTTGAGTTAACACTTCGCACGCCAGTGGAATCGGCACCAACTTAGATTTTACGCCCCATAAAGCATGCGCAAGCGAGTTCGCCGTACCAAGCGGCAATATTCCCATTTGAATATCGCTACCCACAATTTGACTGGCCACCGCATTCAGTGTGCCATCACCACCTGCGGCGATGATCAGTTTCGGCTGCTTTTTCTTGGCTTGTTTTGCCAAGCTTTCGGCGCTGACCGATTCGGTGGTCTCTTTGATGGTAAGACGATAATAAGGCGCTAACGCCTCAAGAATTTGCGCTTTATTTTCTGGCCATTTTCCACCGCCAGAAACCGGGTTGGCGATAATCCAAGCTGGTGGCTTAGCAAAACCAAATTCCGAATGTTTTACGTATTCACTCAACGCTTGGTACTGGCGCTGATTAAGCCTTGCGTGCAATCGAATCGATTGAATCTGTGCCATCACTTCATCCAAGCTTTTGTGCGGTGATTCAGCAAGCAAATACGCCGCCATCACAAACACCGAACGCCCACGCCCTAATGCACAGTGCACCACAACATTACGCCCATTGCGACGCTGACTGTCTATCCAGCGAATAGATTGCATTAAGCTGTCAAAATCGGGGTAAGAGTGGTCTAAAACGGGAATGTTGAGATATTCGATATCCTTGCCAAGCAGCGACAAGTTAAAACTGTCAAACTCTGCCGTGGCATCAAAAATGGCGCGAATTTTATTATGATTAAGAACATCGACATCCATTGGCGTCAGACGCGATGCTAAATACAAACCCGGTTCGATTTCCTGAATCACAGGATCGCCAGATCGTACTTGCACAATGCGGTTATAAATCTGCACCCCAAACATAAATGGCCAGAACAATACCCGCACCAAATGTGGAATTCGCCCGCCTTGGCGTTTGCGAAAAATCATGCCGTTATTTTTGTAATAAGCAAACGCCACTAGCCCAAGAGCAATGGCCGTCCACAACGCCAATAGCGAGATGATGGTCCAAGGACTGATGATGGCAAGCGCCAGAGCGAGTAAGCAGCCATTAAAATAGTAGTGAGCAACTTTCATTCTTCCTCTCGAGATCTGGTTTATCGATGTATAAACGATGCGATATGGGTCGATATAGTTCGATGAAATCTGCATAAAAAAGCCCCCATTCAGGGGGCAGTTCAAGATAAGTCTAGCTAGGTTTATCTGTTTAGCCCGCTAAAGCATTAAATCAGCGGCGAAGATAACCAAGGGTTAGCAGTCAGTATCTTTGGCGTCGACACCTTCTTTAATGTCTTCACAGGTATCTTCAATCGCGTTACCTGCATCTGTCGCTGCATCATCGACAGCATCGCTGGCGTCAGACATGGTTTGGTCAACTTGTTCACCGGCTTTTTCTGCTGGACCTTGATCGTTACAAGCACTTAGGCCAAAAGCGAATGAGGCAAAAAGTAAAGTCATCAGTGCGGTTTTAATTGATAGCTTCATGTGTGCTCCTTAGGTTATTCAAACATCATTTTTGTTTCTTCACCCTATGACTAAAGCGAAAGCCGTGCCAAATTAATTACCAATTAAAAATCAGATAGTTAACACTTAGCAAACAATCAAAATTACGCCAAATGTGTAATTCCTACATACCGCGCAGAAAAACTTTCCCGGCCAAAAATAAAAAAAGAGGGCCTAACGCCCTCTTTTTATTCCGATAAATAAAGAATTGGTACTTATACGAAACGCTTTATACCGGCACTTTTATTACAAAATCTCTTTTGCGACTTTGACAACGTTTTCAGTCGTAAAGCCAAATAGCTTGAACAGTTCGCCTGCTGGTGCTGACTCACCGAAGGTCGTCATACCTACAACGCGACCGCCAAAGCCAACGTATTTGTACCAGTAATCAGCGATACCCGCTTCAACTGCAACGCGTGCAGTGACGTCTGCAGGCA
>NZ_FNDD01000076.1 GCF_900100015.1 Vibrio xiamenensis
TAACCAGAAATGCCTTTTGTTCTCTGGTGCTGTCCGGCACGGTTTTACGCGTTCCCGACGCGGAAAACCTAAAAATTCGTCCTGAATTTTTACCTAATTTATTAGGGCTATTCGCTAACGCGTTTTTGGACATTTTAGAGTTATAGCGCTTACTAAATTGGGTTGTTACGAATTAGTTTTAGTATTGTAAATAGCGCTAAGAATCGTCATGAAATTATCTTTGATTCGTTTTGTCTTGAAATCTCAAGCGGGTAAAAAGGTAGGGGGGTAAATAGAGGCTCACGGCTGTGAGCCTCTAGAAAAGGGTATTACTTAATTGATGTTGCTTACGCTAACCAGGAATCATCAACACTGTCGGTAATAACGGTATAGCTGGCATCATCGTAATCCACGGTCACTTCGTAATATCCATCTTTATGAACACCATGATCATTCACATAATCATATTCTTTGGCAGTAATACTCTCAACATCCCCAGCAAAATTGAGCTCTGTTGTGTTTTCAACTATAAGTGGCGCGTCTTGAGTCCCATTATGACTCAGAACATCTTCATTAAGTGTTAGCTCGTGTTCGTTAGCGCTGATAATTTCAAAGTTGACAAAATCAACCTCAGCGAGTGTCCCCGCCTCTGTGTCATGGATAGAAATAGTGTCAACTCCATCACCACCATCAACAAAACGGATTTGACTTGCAGATGCAGGAGCATTTAAAACTGATGCAGTAAACCAATCATCCCCCGCAGCTAAGTCCATCGAAAATTCAGTGTATTCTGTACCTTCCTTTCCACCAATAGCAACCCTATCGGATCCGGAACTGCCCGTGACTTCAAACATATTGCCCCAGCTCGGACCGTTACTCTGAGCAACGATATCTAGTTGAACCCCACCGGATCGACCATCTGATAAATCGATGGTGCCACGTTTCGCGCCTTCAATCCTGAACTGAAGTTCACCTGTATTCTCGAGATAAGTCGTATGCAAATTCACATCGACATAATTTTCGATTGTAAGTGAAAGATTAGTATTCAAAGTACTTTGTACATAATGTTCATAATCTGCCGTGTCCACGAAGATTTCCTTCTCACCATCGTCATTCCAATCTGCAGTGTTAGTGATAGAAGTTTCATGGTCGCCATAGCGGTTAAAACGGTCAGCAACAGTGGTGTCGCCGTCAACGATAGTCCATGCACCTTCAGAGTTACCCTGATCATCAAACGTTGTGTAATGGCTAAGATCGATTTCATGGCCATTCTCAACTGTTAAGTTTTCAGCGCTGCCTGAACCATCCGTATTGGTTGAACCGGTAATTAAACTTGTTGTGGTGATTTCGATACTCATTGTCAGTTTCTCTGTAATTTTCTATCGCCAATAAAATTGGGGAATTGGGGAATTGGGGAATGCTATATAATTTGTGCCTTCAGTCGAGTCGATACGGTATGAAATAATGGTGATATTTCCACCCGTCTAAATTTAGAGAGAATATGCTGTAGGCACTTTCTGATGTTGCAGTTTTAATAGGTGATTAGGAGAAAGAAAGAGTATTGCTCGATGGCTATCGCATAACAAAAAGTATCTCAAAAACGATTGAAACGATGACATCTCAAATTCATCGAAACACACAATGGGGCAAAATCGTTTTAAAGAGTCAAAGTTATTACCAATATATTAGGTAAAAATTCAGGGATGAATTTTTAGGTTTTCGGCGCAGGACGCGCCTAAAACCGGGCCGGACAACGCCAGAGCACAAAAGGCATTTCTGGTTACTCTTTGTGCCAGCAAAGAGTGACTGGTGCGCTATCGCAGAGGGTAAAGAAAGCGAAAACGCATGGCGCATCATACAAACCCATTCATCAAACCAACCAAAAACCCAGATTCCGGATAGCTCATTCTGA
>NZ_FNDD01000033.1 GCF_900100015.1 Vibrio xiamenensis
TAGGTAAATAGGTAAATAGGTAAATAGGTACATAGTGACTCAGGGAGCCTCAATGGCTCCCTAAGCTTTCATGGCGTCATTTTTATTATTGTTAATCACCACAATAACCCATTCGAATTTTTTGAACTTGCTCGTCAAAACACCCAGATTCTCTTCGTCAAACTCCCTGCCTATACTGATGCCAACTTCAGCGCAATCACGCGCTGAGACAGGAATGAAAGAGGAAGTTACTATGATCACCGTAAGACACGCCGACGATCGCGGCCGCGCCAACTTTGGTTGGCTAGACAGCAAACACACCTTCTCATTTGGTCACTATTACGATCCAAAACACATGGGCTTTTCGGCTCTGCGCGTAATTAACGATGATACCGTAACCCCAAGTGCTGGCTTTGATACTCATGGTCACCGCGACATGGAAATCATCAGCTATGTGCTAGACGGAGAAATCGCCCATAAAGACAGCGAAGGCAATATTAAAGTTCTTCCGGCCGGTGAGTTTCAATTGATGTCGGCAGGCTCAGGCATTTATCACAGCGAGTTTAACCACTCAGACAGTGCGCCGCTGCATTTCTTACAGATCTGGATTCAACCCAACGTGACCGGCCAAAAGCCAGACTATCAGCAAAAAGATTTTGGTCAAAACAGCGGCCTGACCGCTATCGCAACCCCAACGGGCGAAAATGGCACCTTGATGATCAAACAAGATGCCAGCCTGCACCAACTGATTCTGCCCGTCGGCAGCGAAGTCGAATTCCCAATTAACGAGGAACGCTGCGTGTATGTTCATCAGATTGAAGGTAATTTGATGGTGGACAACACCTCGCTGCAGCCTGGCGATGGCGCTAAAGTCGAAGCGCAAACTGCGCTCAAACTGCGCAATCTTGGCCAAGCACCGGTTAAAGCGCTGGTGTTTGACCTGCCTTAACTCGCTTTTTACTCTCAGTTTGCTGCGCATGATTTAGCGCAGCAAGCAGGCGTCGCCCCTCTACCGTTTCTCGAGCGCTAAACCATGACGCTTCTTTTCCGGTTAGCCATGAAAAGACTATTTACCTATGACCCGAGCAACCCAATTAGTTCATGACTCTTTCGACTTCAATTCTATATTTAGTGCTTAACGTTTACCGCGTTAATAATAAGCATACCGCCTATTGCATGGAATTAAGATGTATCAGCAAAAAAGAACCTCTCACAAATAAGACCAAATAATACTTAGCAATTTTCTCATATTCGATAAAATCTCCATTCACTTGATGGTTTTAAAAGGTTAACTAACTGATATTTATTTAATTATTAGCTTTGTAACAGACATAGCAAAAAATGCTTCAAACTTCACGCAAAACCAGATAACCATTTGAATTAATTAAAAATTAACATTAGAAATCTCACTTTAACCTTAATGAGATAGGTTTGGACCACTTTTAACACTAAGCCTGTGAAATTTGTTGTAATTGCTATGAATACTCACAAAGCTATAAATGAATCGAATAATGAATAAACGTACAAAGCTTCGTCTTGACTGGGTTGATGCAATTAAAGGAATTACCGTCCTATTAGTCGCTCTACATCATGGTTGGTTATCGCTCTCTCTGTATAACCCTTATCTAGATCAACAAATTGGAACTCTAGCCAATGCGCTAGAACGCGCAGATTTTTTTATCGGTCTTGCTCGTATGCCCGCTTTCTTTATCTGTTCAGGAATTGTATTTAGCCTAGTTAGTCGCAATAAGTTTGAATGGTTGTTTACCAAACGCGTGCCGTTTATCGTTTGGAACATCATTTTGTGGACAGCCATTTCATATAGTTTCGAGCTGGCTGGTATCCACATGTATCCTTGGAAATCTCATCCCTTTTTTGACAGCAGTATATTCGTATTTACTGCACCGTATGGCAACTTATGGTTCTTATACGCGATTTTGCTTCTCAGTGGTTATGCGATAATGATTTCACGTTTTAACGTTCAGAAACAAATCCTCATTACCGCCGCAAGTTCTTTTATACTGATGCTTTCTTGTCGATATTTCCCATATCCAGACAATAGCCAAATGATGTTAATGAAAAACTTAGCTTATAAAGGCTTAGTGTTCTTTATGTTCGGTACATGGTTTGCTCCTAATATCATTGAAACACTAAAATCGACACGTAAAGCGACATCAATCGCACTCTCGATGGTGGCTTTTTTCCTAATCGTCTACACCATGTTTGGCGAAATGGATGGCTACCTACAAATTGCGCTTTTAACGTTCCCACTGACGTTAGTATTTATCTACGCCATAGTCATGGGTTCGAAAATGCCATGGTTCACCAAAGTGTTCTCTCATATTGGTGCATATTCACTGGAAATTTTTATTACCCACCAATTTTTTATCGCTTATGTCCACCATCTGGCCAAAACTCACAATATGCCCGATAACCCTTATCTGCAGATCGTGGTAATCACGGTATTGCCAGTGGTATTATGTGCTTTAACTTGTGTGAGCTTTGGTAAATTGGCGCGTCCTTACCTGTTCACTCCCCCAAACTCATTCAAATCTTTGATGGGTAAAGTGACCACATTAAGAAATCCTGCGAGCTAAATTCCATATCGACGCCGCGATTGGCTGAATCAAATTCAACCAATCGTGGCGACTGTTTACCACTGCTAAAAATCTCACATTTCTTTTGCCTCCAAAGCATGAAATTTCTTCATCATCAGCATGAGAAAGTGTCGCTTGGTCATGCGCAACGTTTACCCTACTCTTTTTGTGACTTATTTCTTTGCCAGAGAGCGCTGTATTCATGAACTTAAAACCGCCTTTTCGCGCCGACGTTGTTGGCAGTTACTTACGCCCTGATTACTTACACCAAGCCCGCCGTGATTTTGTTGCTGGCAGCATTTCCCAAGCGCAACTGACCGAAATAGAAGACCAAGCGATCACCGAGTTGGTCGGAAAACAAAAACAGGCTGGTCTCAACGTGATCACCGATGGCGAATTTCGTCGCAGTTGGTGGCATTTAGATTTCATGTGGGGTCTTGGCGGGGTTGAAAAAGCCGAAATCGAACAAGGCTACCAATTTGCCAAAGTAGAGACGCGTGCGGAAAGCGTACGACTGACTGGCAAGATTACCGGTCATAACCATCCGTTCATCGAGCATTTTAAATTCTTGCAAAGCCTTGCCGATGACAATGTCGTCGCGCGCTTGACCGCACCGGCGCCGGCGCAATTTCTTAAAGAATTGCTGCGTCCGTGTAATATTGAGAACACTCGCGCCATCTACCCCAACCCAGATTTGCTGGTCGATGATATTGCCGCTGCATACCAAATCTTTATTCAAGAAGTCTATCAAGCGGGTTGTCGTAACTTACAGCTAGATGATTGTACTTGGGGCATGCTAACTGACCCGAAAGTCGCCGCGGCAAGCGTTGGTCAGTCACAATGCGGCTGTGGAGACGCCCACGATTTTGATCACGCAGGTAGCATTGCTGCGCTTAAACAGCAGCTGTTAACCGTCAACAACCAAGCGCTGACGGGTGCTCCGGACGATTTGGTACTCACCACTCATGTATGCCGTGGTAATTATCGCTCAACTTGGGCTGCATCCGGTGGTTATCAGCCAGTTGCTGATGCGTTACTGGGTAAAGAAAACTTTGCTGCATTTTATCTCGAGTTTGACACCGACCGCGCTGGCGACTTCACGCCGCTTAAAGAGCTTGCGCCGGGCAAAAAAGTGGTGCTTGGTTTAGTGTCGTCAAAAACAGGCGAGTTGGAGTCAGTAGAATCGATTGTTGCGCGCATCAGTGAGGCGAGCCAATACGTACCTTTAGACCAGCTGTACCTCAGCACTCAATGCGGCTTTGCATCGACAGAAGAAGGCAACGCGCTAACAGAGCAGCAGCAATGGGACAAAATTGCTCTGGTTAAACACGTTGCGGACCAAGTCTGGGGCAAGCAGGTCAACGCGGCTTAGTACAGAATTAAAACAAACAAATACTAACAACGTCTTAAGGTGCGATTTTGTTTCTCCGCACCAATTTAAAAATAAAACGCCCAAGCAATCCAATCTGCTTGGGCGTTTTTTCATGAATCGATTATTAGCTGAGATTATCACTTAAATGCTGTTTGGCCGGCCAAAATGACCAAACAGCTGAAAACGCATGCCCGGATGAAGCAGACGCGCAGCGGTAACAATATCTTCGCCGGACCATGTTCGGCGCTTGATCTGCAAGCACGGCTCGGAAGATGACACACTGAGCTTTTGACATTCAAATGGCGTTGGCAGCACAGCTTCAACCAAATGCTCGCCTTCACTGAGCGGCGCGACGCTGGTGAGATATTCATACGCGGTACGATGGGTGAAATCTTGTTGATCGTAGTCTGGCGCCAAATCGGCGTTAACGATTCTCTCTTCAAGCTGAATGGGTAAATCGTTCTCAAAGTGTAAAATCACGGAACGGAAAATAGGATGATTGGTGCGAACGCCAAGCATCATCGCCTCTTCTACGCTTGCGCGTCCCGCTTCCAATTGCAGTTGCTCAGCGCGATGAACATGGCCGCGTGCGGTGATTTCTTCTGCGATGCTATGCACTTCAAACAACGCTGAGTGGGCTTTTTTCTCGGCAACAAAGGTACCTACGCCCTGCTGACGCGTCAGTACGCCTTCAGCGGTAAGCTCTCGCAATGCGCGATTGACCGTCATACGGCTAACGCCCAGCGCTTTAACCATCTCCAACTCAGAAGGTACGCGCTGGTTTTGTTGCCATTCACCACTTTGGATTTTGGTGGTGATCGCAAGCTTTACCTTGGCATAAATCGGCAATGGCTCGCTTGGCAAGTCAGCCAACAAATCATTCAGCATTGCAGCAGTCGAATCAGACACGAAACCTTCCAAAGTCGTTGATATTTGCGGGGATTATATACCCAGCACGATGAGAGTACAAAACATCTCCACACGCTTTCTATTCGATACAAAGCTTAGTAAGAATAGTTAAAATAGCGGCCATGGTTTGGCTCACTATTACCTCGAATATCAACCGCTACGCCAAACCCCGTCACGACGCTGACTTTAACCGCTGCGGTAAATTCCAGCGTATGGCCGCTCGGTACTTGAACTCGCTGCACATGCAAAGGAATGCCCTTGCTATCGGCATCTTGAATCAAAACTTCACTATCACTGCTGGCAAAAAATCCCGCGTACAAAGCGTGAGTATGTTGGTGCAATTTAACACTTGCTGCAGGACAAAGTGGTTCGACACTTGCGCTCACCTGCCCTTCACGCACCATGATGTTCAGATCCGCTATCGGCCCATCAACCAATGTCGCGTAGGTTTTGTCACTACCGGAAAAACGCGCCACCGCAAGCGGTGTATACAGTTCATGCACCACTTGATAGCCACGCTCAGTGCTGTGGGTCAGTTTCATGCCTTTACCACCAAGCAACACTAAGGTGCGCTGCAATCCGCTGAAATCGGAGAATTCACCATCATTAACCACCGCAGCTTGGCTAACGCGATACGCAATACCGAGGTGATCCGATTTCACCGCAATTTCTAAGGTTTCACCCAAACCGTTTTTCCATGGCATACGCACATAATCGCTTGGGGTTAACAAACGGTATAAAGAAACCGGCTCACAAATCATATATCACTCGCTTAATCACTTCGGTTAACGCCTGACGACTCTCGTGTTCAAGCGGATGATGACCATCAAAGATGACCTGCTTGCCAGCCACAAACACGTCTTTAATCAAATTTTCGTTACACGCAAACAGCCAGCGATTGAGAATGTCACTGTCTTGACTGGCGGCGATAAATGGATGACTTTCATCAAGCACCATAAAGTCAGCGCGCGCTCCGACTTCAAGCCCGAGCGTCACGCCGCAGGCTTGATTGCCGCCGATAAGCGCATTCGAAAACAGATGATCGCCAATTCGATGTTGCTGCGCATCATACAGGCGGTTACGCTGCTGATCGCGAAGACGTTGCCCGTATTCAAGAGTGCGAAGCTCCTCAACCAAAGACAAACTGACGTGACTATCAGAGCCAATCGCCCAGCGTCCTTGAACATTGGCATAATCCACCGCCGGAAAAATTCCGTCACCGAGATTAGCTTCGGTGGTTGGACACAACCCAACGACTGCACCGCTATTGGCAATCGCGCGCACTTCATCTTGATTGAGGTGAGTAGCGTGCACTAAGCACCAGCGCTTATCTAAACCGATATTGCGCTCTAACCACTCGACCGGACGCTGGCCGCACCAGTCAATGCAGTCATTGACTTCTTTTTGCTGCTCGGCAATGTGGATATGCACCAGTGACCGATTTGGTAACTCGTCCAATACCGTGCGCATTTGTGACTCTGTCACCGCGCGCAGTGAGTGAAAGCAGATACCAAGTTGATTAAGTGGCGCTGCCTTGATTCGGGTTTGGCACTCGCGCTGCAGGTCAAGATAAGAATCGACGCTATGAATAAACCGTGCTTGACCTGCGTTTGGCGCTTGACCACCAAAACCCGAATGTGAATACAACACCGGTAGTAGCGTTAAACCTAGCCCACTAGCATCGGCGGCATCAATCAGCTGCTGTGACATCTCGGCGCGGCTGGCGTAGGCTTTGCCCGCCACATCATGATGCAAATAATGAAATTCGCCCACTTGGCTGTAACCAGCCTTGAGCATGTCGATATACAACGCGGTAGCAATAACCCGGGCTTGCTCTGGTGACAGCTTGGCAACGATTTTGTACATCAAATCGCGCCAACTCCAGAAGCTGTCGTTGGGGTTCAAACTGACTTCCGCCATGCCAGCCATCACCCGTTGAAACGCGTGAGAATGAACATTGGCAATGGTCGGCAACAGCGGCCCATTAAGGCGCTTCGCACTGGAAGAAGGCGTGGCGTCGGTTTCAAGCGCCGTAATTTGGCCATGCTCAATCGTTAATAAAACATTGCGCTGCCAGCCAGACGAGAGCCAAGCACGCTCGGCAAACACAGTATGACTGTGTGAATTCCCTGTCATTATGATTTCCTAATCCTGGTATGCACTGTGGTGCTACCCTGTACTGAACTAAAATGTATATACAAGCAATTTTAACGTTATGCAACCGTCTCATGAGTAAGATGTGTGATAGACAATATTGTTCGACTTTGAGTGCAAAATAACCCTTGCCAGCTTACTTTTTCGACGCTACATTTGGTTGTATATACATGTACTACTCAGATAAGGATCATCGACTATGACTCAGCACAAGTCTAGTGACCGTCGCTACCGTGCAGGCACCGTCAAAGCCCCGACTGGCTCAACACTTAATACCAAATCTTGGTTTACCGAAGCGCCAATGCGCATGCTGATGAACAACCTCGACCCTGAGGTTGCTGAAAACCCAGAAGAGCTCGTCGTCTACGGCGGTATTGGCCGCGCCGCGCGTGATTGGGAGTGTTTTGATCGCATCGTGGCGAGCCTAAAAGATCTTGAAGAAGACGAAACTCTGCTGGTGCAATCGGGCAAACCCGTTGGCGTATTTAAAACCCATAGCAATGCGCCGCGCGTTCTGATAGCCAACTCTAACCTCGTGCCACACTGGGCCAACTGGGAACACTTTAACGAGCTCGATGCCAAAGGCCTTGCCATGTATGGTCAGATGACGGCAGGTTCGTGGATCTACATTGGTAGCCAAGGCATTGTTCAGGGCACCTATGAAACCTTTGTAGAAGCTGGTCGTCAGCACTTTGGTGGCAACCTGAAAGGTCGCTGGGTGTTAACCGCAGGCCTTGGCGGCATGGGTGGCGCGCAGCCGCTCGCAGCAACACTTGCCGGCGCTTGTTCACTCAACATCGAGTGTCAGCAAAGCCGCATCGATTTTCGTCTTAAAACTCGTTACTTGGATGAACAAGCCAACGATTTAGACGATGCACTGGCGCGAATCGAAAAATACACCAAAGCTGGTCAAGCGATTTCAATTGGTCTTTGCGGCAACGCGGCAGAAATTTTGCCAGAATTGGTACTCCGCGGCGTTCACCCAGATATGGTCACCGACCAAACCTCGGCTCACGACCCGCTTAACGGTTACTTACCTATCGGTATGAGCTGGGCAGAGTATCGCGATAAAGCGCAAACATCGCCAAAAGAAGTGGTAAAAGCAGCGAAACAGGCGATGGCAAAACATGTTGAAGCTATGCTAGCGTTTCACGCCAAAGGCATTCCAACCTTTGACTACGGCAACAACATTCGTCAGATGGCACTGGAAGAAGGCGTAGAAAACGCGTTTGCATTCCCAGGCTTTGTACCGGCTTACATTCGTCCGCTATTTTGTCGTGGCGTGGGTCCGTTCCGCTGGGCTGCGCTGTCGGGCGATCCTGAAGATATCTACAAAACCGATGCCAAAGTCAAACAGCTGATTGCCGATGACGAGCACCTACATCACTGGCTCGATATGGCGCGTGAACGTATCCAATTCCAAGGTTTGCCTGCGCGTATCTGCTGGGTCGGTTTGGGGCAACGCGCCAAACTAGGCCTCGCATTTAACGAAATGGTCAGAAGCGGCGAGCTTTCTGCGCCAATCGTGATTGGCCGCGACCACTTAGACTCGGGTTCTGTTGCCAGCCCGAACCGAGAAACCGAAGGCATGAAAGATGGCTCAGATGCGGTATCGGATTGGCCGCTGCTCAATGCGCTACTCAATACCGCATCGGGCGCGACTTGGGTTTCGTTGCACCATGGCGGCGGCGTCGGCATGGGCTTCTCTCAACACTCTGGTATGGTCATCGTTTGTGACGGTAGCGACGAAGCTGCAGAGCGCATCGCGCGCGTGCTGCATAACGACCCAGCAACGGGCGTTATGCGCCACGCAGATGCGGGTTACGACATCGCCGTTGACTGCGCTATCGAGCAAGGTCTTAATCTGCCAATGATCTCGGGGAAATAACCTCGCTCTCGGATAGCCACTCTGGTGGCTATCCTTGTTACCTTTGCCAGTTTCTGAGGTCAACCGAAAAATCACTCGCGAACCTCTATTTTCATAGCAAACGTGAGTTTCAACTAAACCACTATTCTCAAAGCAATAATTTCGAGCAAGGAGCGCTGCGTTTTATGTCCCAAATTGCCTCGCCATTTGAATTTCACTCCGGCAGTGTGCCGCTATTGATCAGCATGCCTCACTCTGGCACCCAATTAACCCCGGAAGTCGAGCAAGGTTTAACCCCTGCCGCCCAAGCATTGCCAGATACCGATTGGTTCATTCCGACCCTGTATCAAAGCGCTGAAAAACTCGGTGCGAGCATGATTTCGGCGAATTATTCACGCTATGTGGTTGACCTTAATCGACCTGTTGATGACAAGCCGCTTTACACCACCAAAACCACCGGTCTGTTTCCTGAAATCTTGTTTGATTCAACACCCGTATTTGCTGATAGCAAAGCGCCTAGTGCGCAAGATCGCGAACGTTACAAACAGCAAATCTGGCACCCCTACCATGACCAAATCGCCAGCGAGCTTGAACGGCTTAAATCGACGTTTGGCTACGCCATTTTATTTGATGCCCACAGTATCGCGGCGCACGTACCCATGCTATTTGAAGGCAAACTGACCGATTTTAACTGGGGCACCAATCAAGGTGAGTCGTGTAAGCAAGGTCTGGTTGATGCCGTCACCAGCACCATCACAGATGAGTATTCTCAAGTGGTAAATGGCCGCTTTAAAGGCGGTTTTATTACCCGCGGCTTTGGCAATCCCGGTGACAATATTCATGCGATTCAGCTTGAATTGTCGCAAGATACCTATCTAAATAATGAAGCATTAGCACAAGGTCGATATCAACTTGATAGCCAGAAAGCGCCAGCAATTCAACGCCAAATAGAAGCGATAATTAAGGCGATATTGGCGGTTAAGCTAAGTTAGCTACTCATAAAGTTTGACGTCCGAATACTGATATTATTTTGGGCGTCATGTTCGCTCAAATTGGCAAAACCTTTAACATCAAGCTTGATATAGAAAATCGTTAAATACTCTCACCAACTTCAATGCGATAACCAAGGTCAATCACTTGTTGCCAATCTTCGTTGCCTTTGAGTCGCTCGATTAACTCACTTGCCGCGACGCGGCCGATCTCTTCACGTGGGGTCATTACCGTGGCCAGTTTAGGGATCATGGCTTGGCTGATATCGTGACCATGAAAACCAGCAATCGCCATTTGTTCAGGCACTTTGATGCCGCGGCGCTGACATTCAAACAGCGCGCCAATCGCCAAGTCATCATTGGTACAGACGATGCCGTCAGCATCGGGATATTGTTCGATCAATTGACCCAGCAGCTTGGCGCCTAAGGTAAATGACGAAGCATCTTCGGTTTGCAAACTTATTGGCTCTAATCCGGCTTGCTTAACCGCCAGACGATAACCTTCAAGTTTTAATCGAGTACGCCCATCCATTCGCGCCGCAAAATAGGCGATGCGGCGCCGCTTTTTGGCCAGTAACGCACAAGTCATATCGAATGACGCTTGAGTGTTATCAAACCCTACCGCCTGCTCAATGCGCGCAGAGTAGCTGTCCATAATTTCAATCACCGGAATCGCCGCCGTTTGCAGCATTTTGCGCGCTTTTTCGGTGTGGACATTTTCCGACAAGATGATCGCATCGACGTTATAAGACAGCAGCGAGGCGATACTTTGTTCTTCAAGCTCGTTGCTATAACTATAGTGGGCAATCATGGTTTGATAGCCAGCCGGTGTGGTGACCGATTCGATACCGCGAATCACTTCGGCAAATACTTGGTTGGTCAGGGATGGCACCAATACGCCAATCGCGTTGGATTTGGCATTAGAGAGAATATCCGGCGCGCGATTCGGAATATAACCAAGTTCTTCAACCGCTTGGTTGATCTTATCTTTTAGCGCCTCGGAGACTTGGCTAGCATCGCGTAAACAGCGGCTTACCGTCATTTTGGTCACTCCGACGCGATCGGCGATATCTTGTAATGTAGGACGTTTTTTCTTAGTAGCCATGACGGTTTCAAATCAGTTAAACAATCAGTTACGAATAATGTTACCAGTAACATAATCTGTCACAGAGTGACGTGAATACCAACAGTTTTATTGCGCGTATTTTTACGGATCTATTTTTTAGTGTCTTGTAACGCAAACCTTCATTGACGTAACTTCATTGGCGTAAAAAGACAAAAGCGCTCAACAACATGAGCGCCTTGGTTTAAAGTTCGATCTGCTGTTTGTCGCTCGCGCTCCAAGTCAAGTGGTAACGGCGATGTTCTGGCTCATCCACTCGCGCATAACTGTGGGCACCGAAATAATCGCGCTGCGCTTGCAGCAGATTGGCGGGCAGCACCGCGCTGCGTAGTCCATCGTAGTAACTCAGCGCCGAACTTATCGCAGGCATAGGTACGCCACTTAGTGCTGCGTGCGCCACCGCTCTTCGCCAGCCCGGGGCTTTGCCTGAAATTTGGGCGCTGAAACTTGGCGCCAGCAGTAAATTCTCGAGCTGTGAATCGTCTTGATACGCCTGACTAATATCTTGCAGGATTTGGGCGCGAATAATACAGCCCGCACGCCAAATTTTAGCGATCGCGATAAAATCGAGCGGCCACTGCTCAGCGTGTGCCGTGGTTTTAATTAAATCGAACCCCTGTGCATACACCGCAACTTTGGCGCTAAACAGCGCATCGTGCAAATCGTCAAGCAGCGCATCGAAATCGTTAGGCGCAAGCGGCGAAGGCTTCGACAGCATATCAGCAGCTTTCACCCTGAGCGCTTTTTGCCCGCTTTGCGCTCTGGCAAAGACCGCCTGCGCGATGGTTGGCGCTGGCACGCCCACCTGCAACGCATTCACCGCAGTCCACAGCCCAGTACCCTTTTGCCCGGCTTTATCCAGTACGATGTCTACGAAAGGTTGGTGCGTGACAGGATCGGATGTTTGTAAAATCTCAGCGCTGATTTCCAGCAGGTAACTGCTTAAAACGCCTTGATTCCATTTGGCAAACGTTGCGCCGATTTGCTGCGCGCTAAGCGGCAGTTGCGACATCACATGATACGCTTCGCAGATAAGCTGCATGTCAGCGTATTCAATGCCGTTGTGCACCATTTTAACGTAGTGCCCTGCCCCAGCCGGGCCAAGATACGCAGCGCATGGCTCTCCGCTTTCAAACTGGCCTAGTGGCTGACCATGTTGATCAACTTTGGCGGCGATCGCCTGCCACATCGGCTTAACCACTTGCCAAGCACTGAGATCGCCGCTTGCCATTAAAGAAGGCCCGAAACGCGCGCCCACTTCACCGCCAGACACCGCCGTGCTGAAAAAACGCAGCTTGCCTTGGTAGTTACGCTCGCGGCGCTCGCTGTCGGTCCATAGGCTGTTGCCGGTATCGATAACAATATCTTGCGCCTCAAGGCCTGCGGCGATGAGTTGGTCAATCACGCTATCGACGATGCTTCCTGCCGGCACCGACAGTGCAATCACTCTTGGTGTGGCAAGGTTTGCCAGCAATTCGCCAAGATTTGACGCGTTATAAAAATCGCCTTTACCCGACTGCTGACTTAGCTCTCTGGCTTTCTTGGCGGCGTTATCGCGGTTTAGGCTGTTGATATCAAAGCCTGCAACGTTGAAGCCATGATCAAGCAGATTCAAGGCAAGGCTTTTGCCCATCACTCCAAGCCCGAGTAGCGCAATATCGGATTTGCTCATGCCTGACGCTCCGCAATTGCATTTAACGCCTGGTTAAGCACCTGTTCAAATGAAGGCGCAATATCGATGTGTATCGCCTCGGTTTCACTCGGTTCCACCAGCGCTTCAAACTGACTTTTGAGCATCGCTTCACCATTAAAATAGTGATTGGCACGCTTTTGGTGACGCGACCAAATGGTGTCAAAATCGCCTTTTAAATAGATAATCACCAACTGCTGATTATTACGACGCAGTACATCGCGATACTCCGGTTTCAGCGCCGAACAGGCGATCACTGCGGCATCATTATCTGTGTATAGATGGTTCAAGGTTTCAAGCCAGCCGCTGCGGTCTTGATCATTAAGTGGAATACCTTGGCGCATTTTTTCAACGTTAGACTCGGGATGATAGTCATCTCCGTCGTAGAAAGGCAGCGCTAGGGCTTTCGCAATTTCACTGCCGATCAGGCTTTTTCCGCTACCTGACACGCCCATCACTAATATTTTTTTCGCTTTCATTGGACAATACCATCCTTAGCCTTCGCCCAATCACGAAGGCTGTGAACTTCTTAATACGTTTGCGACCTGTTGATTTAAGGTCTTGAATCGGCTTGGCTTACTTCCACCACATCGCCAGTTCAGGGAATATAATCACCAGCGCAAGCACTAGAATTTGCAGGCCGATAAATGGCAACAGTGAGCTAAAAATTTCCCCAAGGCTAATGTCTTTCGGCGCCACAGATTTGAGATAAAACGCCGCTGGGCCAAAAGGTGGTGACAGGAATGAGACCTGCATGTTGAGGCAGAACACCACACCAAACCAAATCGGATCAAAGCCAAGACCTGTGATGATCGGTACAAAAATCGGCATGGTGAGTAGTGCAACGCCAACCCAGTCAAGGAACATACCAAGTACCAGTAAAATCACCATCATGATCAGCAGAGTACCGATAGCGCTACCGCCACTGACGCTTAAAATCACTTCTTCAACAAAATCGATACCGCCCATCAGGTTATAGATGCCCACCAGAGCACTGGCGCCGATACCGATCCACATGATCATGCCGCAAGTGCGCATAGTGGCAATCGCACTATCTTTAAGCATGGTGAAATTCATTTCGCCGCGAATCAGCGCTGAAATCATAATACCCACCACGCCAAGCGCTGACGCTTCAGTTACCGAGGCAACACCGGTATAGATACTGCCAAGTACGACAGCCACCGACAGCAACGGGAAAAACAGCGCTTTAAAATAGCTCACCTGTGGCGCTTCTAGCTCTTCATCGCTATCGCTTGGAATCGGAGCCAGCGCAGGATTGAGCTTACAACGAATCAACACGTAGCCTATGTAGCAGCCCGCCAAAATGAATGCCGGTAAGAATGAGGCTTTAAACAGATCGCCAATCGATACACTGGCAGTCATGCCATAAATGATCAGTACAATACTTGGTGGCAGCATGGTGCCTAGCGCGCCACCAGCACAAGTGGTGCCGATCGCCAGTTTGCGGTCGTAGCCCAAACGCAGCATTTGCGGCAGCGCTAAAATCCCAAGCAAGACAGTTTCACCGCCAATCACGCCCGACATCGACGCCAGCAAAATCGCCACCATCAAGGTTTGTACTGCAACACCGCCGCGAACTTTTCGCCCAACCGACTTCATCGCATCAAACAAATCTTTGGCAATGCCCGAACGGTCTAAAAGCGCCGCCATCAACACAAACATTGGCACCGCGAGGAACACATACCCCGATGCAAAACTGTATGTTCGGCTGGCAATCAGCGGCAACGCATCCGGGCCAAACCAAAATAGGGTAAAGAAAATCGCCACAAAACCGGTGACGAATGCCAATTGCATACCGGTGAGCAGCAAGCCGATCATCATCACCAGCATCAAAACGCTGCCCCAAGCGAGGCCTATCGAAGACAAATCAAACATCGTCATGCTTCCTTAGCCCCATAATCTCTTGGATTAAGTGCAATACAAACTGGATAACAAGAATACACAGAACAACAAAAATCAGGCCTTTTAACAGCGCAGGATACGGTGCGTTCAACACCGAACCAGACGTTTCAAGTCGCAGCTCTCCCCAAGGAGTAAACCACGCTTCTTTGGCCAGAGAATAAGAGGCATAAGCCAACATGCCCGCAAACGCTAAACCGACAATGTGGTGCACCAAATTGAGGTATTTACGAGTTTGACCGGAAACCGCATCGTAAATCAGTACCACACGCACATGCTTGTTGGCCGCAAAGGCATAGATACCACCAACGATAAACAGCGACCCGCCGATGAATGATGCCGTTTCATGCACCCAAGTGGTCGGCGCATCAAACACATAGCGCATCACCACTTCGTAAAAGGAGATCAAAACCGTAAAAATAAAGAACCAACTCAATAGGTTACTGATTTTTATTACCGCTTTATCAAGCAGGTTGCGTGGCTGCTCTTCCGGCTCTGGCGGTGTGTGGGGAGTATTATCCGTCATAAAATGCTCTCAGGATGAGGAGGGCGATGCCCTCCTACGCAGTGCAAAACAAGTGATTAAAGCAGGCCGTTGGCTTCAAGAAACGCGGTGACAGAGTCGTAAACTTTCTGCGCGTTTGGTGAGCGCTCAGCAAACACTTTCCATTGCGTCTTGGCGATTTCGCGGAATTTCTTACGCTCTTCATCCGACCAATTATGAATCGTGATGTTTGGATTGGCTTGGGCTTCTTTCACCGCAGCCATGTCCGCCATTTTCAGTTGAGTGGTCATGTCGTAAGAGAAATCGCGAACGGAAGTTTGCAAAATGGCTTGCAGATCTTCAGGCATCTTGTCCCATTTCTTTTGCGAAATAGAGATATCGATAAGCGGCAAAGAGTGGAAGCCTGGCTGTACTGGGTGCGGCGCGATGTCGTTCATACCGGCTTTTTGGTTGGTAGAAAATACCGTGTAATCCGCAGCATCGATGACGCCTTTGCTCAGGCCAGTAAACACTTCTGAACCTGGCAAGTTAACAGGTGTCGCGCCCGCGGCGGCAAACACTTGTTGCACCAAACCTTCTGGCGCTCGCAGTTTCAGGCCTTTCAAATCCGCCACACCATCAAGAGGCTTTTTCGAGACAAAAGACTCAACGCCAGTGGTCGATGCACCAACAAATTTCACCCCGTAAGGCGCGTAAAGTTCGGTCATCAACTCGTTACCGCCGCCGTAGTTCATGTATTGCAGCAATTGCGTGGTGTCAGACCAAGCGCCAACCATGTTACCGATCAAACCAAACGCTGGATCTTTACCAGAAAAGTAGCCCGTCGCCGTCACTTGACCGTCCAAAATACCCATTTTGATCGCGCCAAGCGTCTCTGTGTGTTTGACCACAGAGCCCACAGGTAGCAAGTCGATATCGATGCGACCGTTGGACATTTTTTCAACCCGATCTGCCCAGTGCTGCTGAATTTTAAAGTTCAGGTCGCCAGATGGGTCTGATGATTGGATTTTTAGTTTGAAGTCCGCTGCCAAAGCAGAGACAGAAAATAGACCAGCAATCGAGGCAGTAAGCAGAGTTTTGGTCATCGCTTTCATAGTAGGGGTATCCTTGTTTTGTTTCCGTTATTTCAATCACGCCCAAAGCGCGGTTGACGACCGGTTGTAGTTGTTATGTTACCGGTAACTTTCGAAGCCAATGTTACCGGTAACAAGGATAAACTTACAAAGATCTAAATCACATTTTCGTTACAAAACCTCGATATCTGTTAACAGCAAACCTCGAACTGTGAAGTGGGTTAAATGAAATGGGCAAACGCAGCAATTCATTTTGCACGTGCCAAAACCCGAAAGCGGATTTAACTTACTTGACGGCGTTTGGTTAGCGTTTCACGCAAATATATTCAAGCAAAGCAGATAATTATCTATCTGGTATGGGTCTTGCAGTACTGCTATTGGTCAGCGCAAATCAGAGTTATTTCAGACCAATTTGCACCAGAATGAATCCCGGATTGACTATTTTTGGTGCTTATTTTCAATAACTTGGGTTTGCACGTAGACATCGGTCCTCAATATGGAAGAGGACGTGACAACACGCGAGTGAGGAATCGATGAGCGACACGGGTAACGAAAAATACGTTCAATTTAGAAAAGTAAAAAAGAGCTACGATCAAAGCACGTTAGTGGTCAAAGAGTTTAACTTAGACATTCGCCAAGGCGAATTTGTCACTCTACTCGGCCCTTCCGGTTCAGGAAAAACCACTTGCTTAATGATGCTGGCCGGTTTTGAAGACGTCACCAGCGGCGAGATTCTGGTCGATGGCAAACCGATTACCGATGTCGCTCCTTACGATCGTAATATCGGCATGGTGTTCCAGCACTACGCACTGTTCCCCCACATGACGGTCGCGGAAAACCTCGCCTACCCTCTAACGGTAAGAAAACTGCCAGACAATGAAGTCAAACGCCGCGTGGCGGATTCACTGGCGCTAATCGAACTGGAAGAGTTTGGCAAACGCTACCCAGGCCAGCTTTCTGGCGGCCAAAAACAGCGTGTCGCTCTGGCTCGCTCACTGATTTTTGAACCTTCTATCGTGTTAATGGATGAGCCGCTCGGCGCGTTGGATAAAAACCTTCGCGAACAGATGCAATTTGAAATCAAACGCCTACACGAAAAAATCGGCTTTACTGCCATCTATGTCACCCATGACCAAACCGAAGCGCTGACCATGTCTGATCGCATTGCGGTATTTAATAACGGTGTGGTGCAACAATGTGCCAGCCCAGATACTCTTTATGAAGAGCCAGCCAATGCGTTTGTCGCCGACTTTATCGGCGAAAACAACAACATTCCCGCCACGGTTCATGAACTCAACGGCGATTACTTTGAGCTGACCCTTGGTGATGAATCGAGAGTTCGGGCGATATCACCGAGTAAGTTAGAACCCGGCCAAGAGTGCATTTTAACGGTGCGACCGGAAAACTTGTTTATCGGCACACCAAGCTCACACAACGACAACAGCATCAAAGCCAAATTCATTACCCATCTTTATGTCGGCGACTTCATTCGTTACCTGTTTGAACTCGGCGATAAAACCGAAGTCATGGTCAAGGTACTTAACGACCAACAAGCGCCAAGTTTCAAACCGGGCGAGATGACCAACCTCACTTGGTCTGCCATCACTGGGAGAGCATTGGAAAGGCCGTAACTCAGATTTATACCCCAAACTATCAACTTGAAAGGAATCAGTATGATCAGTAAAAAAACCATAGCCCTGCTGCTTGCAGGTGCAATAAGCACAAGTGTCGCAGCCGAACAGATTACTGCCGTCTCTTTTGGTGGCTCATATGGCGAAACCCAGCAAAAGTACATGCTTGACCCATATATGGCAGAATCCGGCAACAAAATCCTATTTGAAAACTACTCTGGCGGTGTCGCTGAACTGAAAGCGCAAGTCGAAAGCGGTAACGTAATGTGGGACGTTATCGATATGGAAGTGATCGACCTTGAGCGTGCCTGTTCTGAAGGCTTGCTAGAACCTTTCCCGATGGACACCCTACCGGCTGGCGATGACGGTACACCTGCGGCCAAAGACTTCGCTGGCGAAGCATTAGCGAACGAGTGTGGCGTCGGTAACATCGTTTGGACCGTACTTTACGCCTACAACAAAGACACCATCAAAGGCGGTAAGCCAATGACCATCAAGGATCTTTTTGATACCAAAAAGTTCCCGGGCAAACGCGCGCTGCGCAAACGTCCTCAAGTGAATATGGAATGGGCTTTGATTGCCGATGGCGTGCCAAAATCCGAAGTCTATGACGTGCTAGAAACCGAAGAAGGTCAACAACGCGCCCTCGATAAACTGGCCACCATCAAAGATGACATTGTGTGGTTCGACTCTTGGTCTCAAGCGCCACAACTGCTTAACGATGGCGGCGCGGTAATGGTGCAAGCCGCTAATGGCCGTATCTTTAGCGCGATCAAAGCTGAAAGCAAACCGTTTGAAATGGTTTGGGATGGCAACTTGTACGATTTGGATGTGTGGGCCGTAGTAAAAGGCACCAAACACAAAGAAACTGCGCAAGATTTCATTCGCTACGCCACAGGTTCCAAACCACTTTCTGGCATGCCGGATATCGCCTACGGTCCGACTCGTACCTCATCATACAAATATGTTGATAAGAGCGTGATCCCTATGCTGCCCTCTTCTCACCTAGACGAAGGCTTGAAAGCATCGAGCGTATTCTGGGCCGACTATGGCGAATCACTGGGCGAGAAGTTCAACGAGTGGCTACTCAAATAGTCGTGACTCGAATCAGTTAGGAGAACAGGATGTCAGCGCATTTAAGTATTGAAGAGATAGCCCATAGCCAGAAACAGCTTAGGCGTAAGAAAATTCGGTTACTGGCGTTTACCCTACCACTTTTGTGCTTTGTGACGCTGGCATTTCTCGCTCCGATTGCGACCATGCTGTATCGCAGTGTCTATCATCCTACCGTGTCGCAGTTAATTCCGCAGACCCTTACCGAGATGAAGCAATGGGACGCATCAAGCAAAACCCTGCCGCCCGCGCCTGTGCTGGCAACCTTTAGCGCCGAGCTACAAACTCTTGCCAGCGAACGTAACTCAGGCAAACTGGCGGAAGAGCTCAACCGCGCCGTGCCCGGTTCATCGAGCTTGATTAAGTCCAGTGCGCGAAAACTCAAACGCATTGATCAGCAGGAATTGCTGGACGGCGAAGGAAAACAGCTACTCGCAATCCACAAAAAATGGCACGACCCTAAGATTTGGATCGCGATGAAAAAGCTCGGTAGTGTTTGGACCGAACGCTATTACCTCACCGCTCTGGATCTCAAACTGTCGCCATCAGGTGATATCGAGGCGCGCAGCACTCAAATTTACCTCAAGCTTTACTGGCGCAGTCTGCGAATTGCGTTAACCATTACGCTCCTGACCGCGCTGTTAGCATTCCCGCTTTCTTACTACTTGGCCAATACCAGTAGCCGCAAAGCCAACACATTGATGGTATTTGTGCTACTGCCGTTTTGGACCTCACTGTTAGTGCGCACTACCTCATGGATTGCGCTGTTGCAAACCAATGGCGTGGTGAACAGCACACTTGAGAGCATCGGCATCATCAGTAAACCGCTGGAAATGCTCTATACCGAGTTCGCCACCGTGATTGCCATGACCCATATTCTATTACCGTTTATGGTCTTGCCACTCTACAGCGTGATGAAAAATATTGACCCAAGCTACTTTAGAGCCGCGTTATCACTGGGCTCAAAACCGATGCCCGCATTCTTTAAGATTTATTTCCCAATGACACTGCCCGGTTTAAGCGCCGGCGCACTGCTGGTGTTTATTATTTCGATTGGCTACTACATTACCCCCGCGCTGGTGGGCGGTACCGACGGCCAGATGATCAGTAACATTATCGCCTTTCATATGCAGTCTTCAAATAACTGGGAGTTAGCCGCGGCGCTGGGTAGCTTGCTGCTGATCCTTATCGTGGCACTGTACTGGATTTACGATCGCCTAGTTGGCGTCAACAACATTAAGTTGGGTTAAGCTATGTTTCGATTTCCTCGCTACTATTCACCACTGCAAAAACTCGGCTCGGTCAGCCTATCGGCATCGGCCTATTTAGTGTTGGCGTTCTTGATGCTGCCAATTTTGGTGATCATTCCGCTGTCGTTTAACGCTGAGCCGTTTTTCACCTTTACCAAAGGCATGCTGGCCTTTGACCCTGATGCCTATTCCTTAAAATGGTATCAGCAAATTTTTGCCGATGACCAATGGCTACTGGCGATTAAAAACAGCTTCTTTATCGGCATCTGCGCGACGGTGATCGCGACTGTGCTCGGCACGTTGGCCGCCATCGGCATGAGCAATTCAGACATGCCGTTTCAGCGCGCGATTATGGCAATGCTGCTGTCACCGATGATCGTCCCTTTGATCATCACCGCCGCCGGTATGTTCTTTTTCTACACTCAATTTAACCTTGCGGGCAGTTATCTTGGCGTGATTATCGCCCACGCCGCTCTGGGCACACCATTTGTGATTATTACCGTGAACGCCGCGCTTGCTGGGTTTGATCACTCCTTGGTTAACGCATCACTTGGGATGGGCGCAAAACCCACCTACACCTTCTTTAAAATCATCATGCCGCTGATTCGTCCGGGAGTTATCTCCGGGGCGTTATTTGCTTTTGTGACCTCATTTGACGAAGTGATTGTGGTGCTATTTCTGGCAGGCCCAGAGCAGCGAACCATTCCGCGGCAGATGTTCTCTGGTCTTCGCGAAGAAATCAGCCCAACCATTTTGGCGGTTGCGACGCTATTGGTGGTGGTTTCAATGCTGCTGCTGTTAACCCTTGAATACTTAAGAGCGCGCTCTGAGAGAATTCGCATGGGTGAACTGTAGACGTGGAATAGTGTCAATTGACCCCCTGTGTTATGTTAATGCTTAAAGGGAGCGTTATGAATAACATAGGGATTCAATGAAATTACTCGATATCAATAGCCTTGAAAAACACCAGATCTTAGAGATTTGGCAACAGGTGTCTGACCAAGTCACCGAGCCGCTTCAAGGCAGCGTGGCTTGGTCGTTTGAAGGCAACGGCATTCGTACTCGCACCACGTTTATCCAAGCGTTTCAAAAGCTTGGTTTGAATTATGTTGAATTACCCAATTTTCTAAAAACCGCAGAAGCGGTTGATGACTTGGCCGGTTATTTGGACCCCTTTTACTCGCTGTATGTGATTCGTGATGGCAATCATCAGCGCATGACAGAATTTGCCAATGCCACCAGCAAACCGGTGATTAACGCCATGTCGAGTGAGGCGCATCCCTGCGAAGTGTTAACCGATGGCTACTCTTTGTATCGACAACATGGTTCCCTTGATAACCTGCGGATTTTATTGTGGGGGCCTATGACCAACGTATTTAAGTCTTGGCACTCATTGGCGCAAGTTCTTGGCATCACTATTACTCACTTTTGTCCAAGCTCTGAACACAGCGATAAGCATTCTGTCTCTGCTGATCACTCTGGCTGTGAGAAGCAGTACGTCCACTATATCGATGAGCTTGATGGCGAGTTCGATGTGGTCATCACCGACGCGTGGCCAAAAGGCTTTGCAGATAACACTTACTCCATGTCCATGGCTCATCTTGCAAAACTGGGGCATCCGCAATTACTTCCCACACCGCCAGTCACCATCGGCAATGAAGTGCTGTTTAAACCCAGCACTTATGCACATTTTGCTGGCTACGAGCAAAAGCGCTGGCTGTTGCCCGTACAGACAGCGATTGTCCAATATCTACTCACTCATGCATCGCGCTAAGCGCGGGTAAAACTTGAGGTTGTTTTACAACCAAAATCACTTATCACGACTTGAAAGTCACTGGTTGCAAACAACAAAGTGGCTTAGTATGCCAATTATCAGTCCAGCTTTGTGAGCGACTCATGAGCCGTAAAAACAATCAGAACCTCAGTATTCTGCTGCAATTGCGCAGCTTTATTGCCCCTTATAAATGGCGCGTTATCGCCGCGCTTATTGCTCTGATGGCGACCGCAAGCCTGACGTTATCAGTGGGCTACGGCGTGCGTTTGCTTATCGACCAAGGCTTTGCTCAACAGTCGTTGAATGAGCTTGGCAACGCCATCAAGTTTATTATTGGCGTGACACTGTGCATTGCTATCGGCACCTTCTTTCGCTTCTATCTGGTCTCTTGTGTTGGCGAACGAGTCAGCGCCGACATTCGTCTGGCGGTGTTTAACCATGTGGTGACCCTGCATCCAAGCTATTTTGAAACCCACAGTAGCGGCGATATCATGTCGCGCCTCACCACCGATACGACGCTGCTGCAAAGCATTATTGGTTCGTCATTTTCCATGGCGATGCGCAGCGCGTTAATGTGCGTTGGCGCGATTGTGATGTTGTTTGCCACCAACGTTAAGCTCACTCTGATTGTGCTGATTTCGGTGCCCTTGGTTTTGATACCGATTCTGATTTACGGACGCCGCGTGCGGGCACTATCGCGCCAAAGCCAAGATTCGATGGCTGATGTTGGCAGCTATGCTGGCGAGGCAATCGAGCAGATCAAAACGGTGCAAAGCTTTAGTTCTGAGCAGTATGAAAAAGCCGCATTTGCCGATGAGGTAGAGAAAGCCTATGAAGTGGGACGCCAGCGCGTCAAGCAGCGAGCGATTCTGATCTCAGGCGTGATTGTGATTGTGTTTAGCGCCATTGCCGGCATGCTTTGGGTCGGCGGCAGTGACGTGATTCAAGGCCAAATGTCGGCCGGCGATCTGGCGGCGTTTGTGTTTTACGCGATTATGGTCGCTTCATCCACCGCCACCATTTCCGAAGTGATGGGCGAGCTGCAACGCGCGGCAGGTGCCACCGAAAGACTGATTGAAATCCTGCACGTTGAAAGCGATATTCAAGCGCCAAGCCAGCCAATGACAATAACCGAAACTATGCCTGCCGAAGTCACCTTTGACTCGGTAAGTTTCAACTACCCCTCGCGCCCTGACCAGCCTGCGATCAAAGAACTCAATCTCACTGCTGAACAAGGCAAAGTGTTGGCACTGGTCGGCCCATCAGGCGCGGGTAAAACCACACTGTTTGAACTGCTGCAACGTTTTTACGATACTGAGCAGGGCCAAGTGCTGTATGGCGGTATTGATATTCGCAACTTAGACCCGAGCGACCTACGCCGCCAGATGGCGCTGGTGCCGCAGCAGCCCGCCCTATTTAGCCACGATGTCTTTCACAACATTCGCTACGGCAATCCGACTGCTACCGACGAGCAAGTGATCGCGGCGGCGAAAAAAGCGCATGCCCATGAGTTTATTGAAAAGCTTCCCGACGGCTACCATAGCTTTCTTGGCGAGCGCGGCGTAAGGCTATCTGGCGGGCAGAAACAGCGCATCGCGATTGCTCGCGCGATTCTTAAAGACCCAAAAATTCTGCTGCTCGACGAAGCCACCAGCGCCCTTGATAGTGAAAGCGAACACCACGTTCAACAAGCGTTAGAAGCGTTAATGAAAGGTCGTACTACGCTTATCATCGCTCATCGTTTATCCACCATCCAACACGCCGATAAAATCGCAGTCTTAGACGATGGCGCTATAGTGGATATTGGCGATCACTCATCACTGATGCAAAGTTGCGAACTGTATCAGCGCCTCGTCGCGCTGCAATTTAAGCACATGCAATAGTCACGAAGTTGGCGTCTAGGCTGTAAGCGAGGCGCTTTCTTCAAGGGCAGCCTGAAACTAAGTCGGCAATTTTTTGTTGATCTTGCGCGGCGATGGGCGTGTAAACCACTAAGCTCAGCTCTGGACTACCGGACACAGAAAATGATGAATAGGCGAGGTTAAGCTCGCCTGCGCTGGGGTTATGCAGTGTCTTGACCCCTGCCGTGAATTCATTGACTTCATGAGAACGCCAAAACTGTTTAAATTCGGCGCTTTGCTCACTGAGATCAGCAATAAAATCGGCGGTGCGTTGGTTTTCCCCGAGCCTTGCAATATCAGAGCGAAACGCGCTCACCAATAAACGCGCAGTGTCATGCCAATCCGGGTTGTGCAATCGAACCTCATGGCGCAGAAAAAACAACTTTAAAATATTTCGCTCGTCCACTGGCAATTTGGCGTAATCGGTTAGTACGCAGGCGGCGGCTTGATTCCAAGCCAGCACATCCCAAGTTAAGTTGCGGATCAATGCCGGATTCGGCGACAGCGCATCGAGAATCTGTTGCAGGCGCGGTGCGATTTGCGCTTTAAGTTGATAGTTGCTCTCTGGCGGACGGCCCAAGGTGGTTAAAAATAGGTATTCGGTTTCGGCGCTACTGAGCAGCAGCGCTTTGGCAATTCTTCCCAGCACTTCACCTGATGGTGTGCCACCACGTCCTTGTTCAAGCCAGGTATACCAAGTCACGCTGATGTTGGCTCGCGCGGCCACTTCTTCGCGGCGTAATCCCGGCGTACGCCGCCGCGCCGCCGAGTAACCCAAGGCCAACGGGTCAAGGCGCTGACGTTTATCTTTAAGAAACTCACCAAGATGGCTTTCGTTACTCGCTTTCATTTATCCTGTTAGTCCTTATACCATGATAAAGTCACTACTTTATCGCGTTCACCACGCCCCTACAATGGCCGGGTTCTCTGATAAAGGAAAGTGTTATGACTGACGTTTTTGTTACGGGTGCTAGCGGCTTTATTGGCCATGCGATCTGCCAAGAGTTCGTTACCCACGGCTACCAAGTGCTAGGGTTGACTCGCTCACAAAAGGGCGCTGATGCACTTAGCCAAATCGGCGTTAAGCCGGTGCTCGCAAGTTTGGATCAAAGTGAATTATTACAAGCTACTGCTGCGCAGTGCGATGCAGTAATTCACACCGCGTTTAACCACGATTTTTCAACCTTTGTACAAAACTGCCAAGATGATAAACAGGTGATCATGCAACTTGGCCAAGCGCTTGCGGGTACCAACAAAACGCTGATTGTTACCTCGGGAGCATTTATGACCGGCGCTGAGCACAATGCCCAGCCCGAAACCCCTCGTCTCACTAGCGACCAAATGCCAAGAGCCGCCTCCGACGAAGCCGCGCTGGCCTGCGCTGCGTTAGGAGTAAACGCCTTGCTGGTTGGTCTTCCTCAGGTACATAATCCTCATAAACTTGGACTGGTGAGTTATTTATTCAATATCGCGCGTCAAAGCGGCGTTTCTTGCTACGTTGAACAAGGCAACAACCGGTGGTCAGCCGCGCACTTGCAAGACATTGCCCGCTTGTATCGTCTGGCGTTAGAAAAGGGTCAAAGCGGCATGAAATACATCGCGGCGGCAGAGCAAAATATCGCCTTTTGCGATATTGCCAGCGCCATTGCCAAGCGCTTGGATGTACCTACGCAAAGCTTGAGCTCAGATGATGCATCAAACCATTTTGGCGCAATGAGTCGTCTGGTGCAGGAAAATCTAAACGCATCTGGGCAGGGCACTAAACAACTGCTTGGTTGGACGCCAAACGGCCCGTGTTTATTTGATGATATCGCCAACGCGATTGTGGAATAAGCTTTACCCAAAGCGTAAAAAAGAGACTCAATGAGTCTCTTTTTTTGATGATGAACGCTAAGTTGCCATTTATAAATCAGAACACAGCGTTAACTGATCGTTTTTATAGCTGCAAAATACCGGATAAATCCCAGCATGCTCTTTAGTCGGTTTATCATTAAGAATGATATCTTTGTAATTATCCCATCCGTGTCTGGCTAACAGCACACAGTAATCTGGATTCTCCGCTTTCTGACATTCACTTTTGGCATGCTGATAAGCGATGTACTCGATCGAGCATTGCTCAGCGTCTTGCGTTTCTTGATATGCCGACTGACAATAATTGGCATCATCATTATGTTGAGAAAATTCACTCCAAGACACTGAACGTGCGCACCCCGTAACCGACAGCAATACGAGAGTGAAAAGCGTGACATGTTTTCGCGTGACATTTTTTCGCAAAATATGGTTTCGCATGGTATCCCCTTAACCGTTGATACGTCTTTGTTACAGACGCAGTCGTGTTTCAACCAAAATGCGGCGACTCAAACACAGCGATTAAATGCCCGTTAGCGAAACTTTTGCCGATGTCACGTTTGGCAAAATTTCGCGCATCTTAGAATCAGCTAAGTGCGCGAAACACGATTTACACCACGCGAAAACGTAGCATGGTCCAGGAGGTTTTCGGCAACGTAATCGAGAACTGAGAGCCAGCGTGTTCAATACATTCTTGTGTGGTCGGAACCACATTATTCGGCGCATCAAAGCTGTTGACCGCAAACAGGTCATCGCCGGTCAGGACTTGGCGCTCGATCATTTTCAGCGCACCAAATTCTTCAAGCCGCAGTTCAAGCTCAACGTCATGGTCAAGATCGGTATTGAGGACAAAAAACGCCATTTCACCGCTATCAGCATCAAAGGTGGTTAGGGTAGCCAGTTGCGGCGCGGCGCCGTATTTCTCGGTTTGCACCTCATCGCACAGCACGATGTTTTTATACACACTGCCGCGGCCATAATTACTCACTTGCATAAAAGGATAGTAAGTGGCGTGCTTGAGCACCCCACCCTCGGCGCTGGTGTGAATCGGCGCCAGTGCGTTCACCAATTGGGCAAGACAGGCCATTTTTACGCGGTCGGCGTTGTTGACTATGGTGGTCAGCAATCCACCCATCACCAACGCGTCCATCAGCGAGTAGACATCTTCGGCGATTGCGGGCGCCCACTGCCAACGTTTGGTGTCCATGTGTTTGATGTACCAGACATTCCACTCATCTAAACTGAGCATCATCACCTTGTCGCTGCGCTTTTCAGCTTTGACGTAATCGGCGGTGGCTTTAATGGTGTGAATAAAATCGTTGAGGTCATGAAACGCGGCAAGAAAACTCAGCTTGTCCCCTTCATATTCGTAGTAACGGTGCAGAGAAATGTAGTCGACATGCTCGTAACAAGCCTCAAGTACGGTTCTGTCCCAGCTTGGAAAGGTTGCCATCTCTTTTGATGAACTGCCACACGCGACTAGCTCAATGCTTGGATCAACCCATTTGAGAATTTTTGCGGTTTCTCGCGCTTTATTGGCGTACTCCTGAGCGCTGAGCGCGCAGGTTTGCCACGGGCCGTCCATTTCATTACCCAAACACCAAACTTTGAAATTGTGGGGCTGCTCATAACCGTGTTCGCGGCGTTTATCACTCCAATAAGTGCCTTTATCGATATTGCAATATTCCGCCAGATACCCCGCTTGTTGCGGAGTTCCGCTGCCCAGATTGACGGCAATCATACCTTGGGTATGTGCTTTCGCGGCCCAGTCGGCAAATTCATTGATGCCAAATTGGTTGTTCTCAATCGACAGCCACGCATAGTCAAGCCGAGTCGGACGCTCGCTTTTTGGTCCAATACCGTCTTGCCAGTCATAGCCCGAAACAAAATTTCCGCCCGGATAACGCACAATCGGCACGTTCAGACTTTGAATCGCTTCCAGTACATCTTGGCGAAAACCTTGCTCGTCAGCACTGTGATGCTCAGGTTGATAAATGCCGGTGTACACCGCTCGGCCCATGTGTTCGATAAACGAGCCGTAAATACGCTCATCGATATCTGCCAACTTAAAGTGTTGATTTACGATACATTTTGCTTTTTTCATTGCGATTCCCTAGCCCAAAGCGCACAAGCCACCATTATAAAGAGCAGGAAAAACCGTCAGACATGTAGAAAAACGCTATAAACCTGCATGGAAACGGCGTTTGGGCAATTGTGCGAAGCTGGCAGATGAAGGTCGGTACAAAGCGCCAGATTAGAGTTTTTAACCTAAGCAATTCAAGTGCTTAAAAAATGCGTTATTGAGGCAAATATCAATGCCCGAAATCACAAATCTTTGAACCTGATTAACAATTACTCATTATAAAGCTCGCACTAAAGCATGGTAATGATAGGGTAAGTCATTAGTTAAAAATGATTAGCCAAGACTGATTGGAAAGCATTAAACTCTTGCCAGCCTGATGTTAGGCTTATGATTTGGAAAGAAAATACCATGAAAAAAACTGCTCTAAGCCTGCTACTCGCAGCAACTGCTTTTTCTTCGCACGCGGATATGCTTCTCGGTGGCGATGTCGAAATGAACCTTTGGCAACAAAACTACGAGTATAACCAGCAAGATAACGGTGATGAGATGACTTACACTATCGAAGCGTCTCTTGAGCACCCTATTCCATTGGTTCCAAACGTAAAAATCGCTCAATCTGCAGTTGATGCCGATAACTTTGAGTACACCAAACAAGATTTCACGCTGTACTACGAAATTCTTGATAACGATTTAGTTTCTGTCGATGTTGGTGCGGGTATCTCGCGTTTAGTTGACGCTAAAGTCAACTCGACCGATTTTGAAGGTTACCTACCGCACGTATACGGCGCCGCTGAAATCGGCATTCCAGCCACACCACTGTTCCTGTTTGCAAAAGGTTGGGTGGCATCGTTTGACGGCGACACGGGCAGCGACCTACAAGGCGGCGTGCAGTACTCATTTGGTATGGGTCTGTTTGATATTGAACTGCAAGGCGGTTACCGCATTCAGAAATTTGACCTCAATGACTTTGACCATGTCGACCTAGACAGCAAAGCTCAAGGTGTGTTTGTTGGTGTTAACCTCGATTTCTAACCCTAACATTCGGTTAAACCTGACATTCGGTTAAACATAAGAAAACGAGCCCATTGGCTCGTTTTTTATTTGGTGAGGCAGAAAATAACCTCGACCTTTACTTATCACTAACGCTCGTAACTGTTTTTGATATAACGGGTTTGACGGCTCACCGACTTAACCATTTTGCCAAACTGCTTGGCCTTTTGCCGCTGCTCAACAAAACTTGATTGGTTATACGCCTGCTCGGCAAGTAATTTGCGGTAATTGACCAAACGCCGCGAATCAAGCTCACCACTCTCTATCGCCGCGAGCACCGCACAACCCGGTTCAGCGCCATGTCGGCAATCTTGGAATTTGCACTCTGCCGCCAACGCATCGATATCAGCAAACGCGCGCTTCACTCCTTGCTCACAATCCGCCAGTTGCAACTCGCGCATTCCCGGAGTATCGATAAGCACCGCTCCATTGGTCATAAAATGCATCGAACGTGACGTCGTGGTGTGACGGCCTTTGCTGTCATCTTCACGAATGCCGGAGGTCAGCTGAACATTTTCGCCAAGTAGCGCGTTGACCAGCGTCGATTTACCCACTCCGGATGAACCGAGCATCGAGACGGTTTTACCTGCGCCGCACCATGGCATCAACTGAGTTTGGCATTGCGATGATAAGCCATTCACCACCTCAACGCACAACAGTGGATCGAGAACGCGCACTTGCTCTGCCAATTGCTCGCTGTGTTGGCATAAGTCGGCTTTGGTGAGCACTACGATAGGCTCGACCTGCGCCTCATACGCCAGCGCTAAATAGCGCTCAATACGACTAAGGTTAAAATCTTGGTTTAACGAGCTGACAATAAACACGCTATCGACATTCGATGCAATAAGCTGCCGCTCGACTTTGGCACCGGCCGCTTTACGAGCAAACAGTGACTTGCGCTCCAGCAGGCGTTGAAACTGCCCTTCGACGCTAAGCAGCAGCCAGTCACCAAGCACTAAATCGGGCATTGATGTCAGCCTTGGCAAGGTGAATTCGCCTTGCGGGCTCAATACTCGATACTCACTGCGATGATGCGCAATAACTCGAGCGATGATCGCCTGTTCAAATTCTTCAAGATTGAGTTGTTGTTGGAAAAAAGCTTGCCACCCTAATTGGTGTAACGTTTTGGAAGTACTCATTGAGGTTCCCTAAACAAATAAACAGCTCGTCAATGCACACGCATTGCGAGATAGAATAAGGGCAAACAACAAGTAATACGCCACCAAATTGTGGTCGATATGAACTGATAGATGTGTTTCCCCGGTTAGATAGCACCGGGCGAGAAGTGGAACAACAGAGTTGAAAAAGTAGGTTTTAGCCCTGCATGCTCACTTTCGCCGGGTGGATTTGTAATACAATCATGGTCTTCTCCTTATTTGAGTGAAATGATATTCGACCGTGGCAGGGTTTTAGCCTGCGATCAAAGCCGACTTTATCAGAGTGCGCGCCGAAAACCTAGGTACATCGAATCTCATCACCGCGCTTCGTGAATCCACGCAACATTTTTACCTTAGCCAGTGATACTCAAACGAACACTTTGGGTAAAAAACGAGCCCGACGGCCCGTTTACATATGCTATTTCTAGCTTCTTACAATGACTATTTGCTTTGCCATGCACTAAGCTCGGCTTTTTTCCACGCGCCGTAACTGGCGTTGGGAAAGATGATCCAATCTTGGCCAAAGTGGACGGCATTTTTTTCTACCAAATCCCGGTTATATTGAGTGTCTTGTTTGTTCTTAAATTCCGCCGACACATCTGGCAAGCTATCACCCATTAACATGATGATACGATGATTTTTGGCAATACTGTCACGGCGTTGCTGCTTGGATAATTTATACAGCAAAACCGTGCTTTCCGAGACTTGTGGTAAGCCAAGTTCTTCTAGAGTCTTGATAGTACTGGCTTTGTTTTCATCGTAACGGTCAGACACATAGTAAAGACTCACGCCCTGCTGGTCGGCGTATTCGATAAATCCTTTAGCACCTGGAATCAACTCAGGATGGCCATTAATTTCCCAATCCGCCCAAGTATCCCACGTAGTGTAATCTTGGCAGTTTTGCATATCACGCACCAGCAGCGGTGTGTTATCGAGAATGGTTTCATCCAAGTCCATCACCACCGCCAGTCTTTTGTGGTCAGTTTTGCCCTGATCCGCTTGAAGAATTTCGGCCAAACGTTGGCGAGCAAAGCGATAGGTTTGCAATTGAATCGCCTTGATTTCAGCGGACTGCTGCTGATAGCGCAGCGCCATTTGATATTCTTTGGCCTGGCACAAGGTCGGCTCCTCTGCCAAAGCAGCAAAACTGCTACTCAATATCACCAAGCCAAGTCCCAAAGTTTTTAGAGTGTTGTTCATTTTTATCACCATGTTGAGCGGGAATTATTATTAAAGGCATGATACTTAGGATATTTTTCAGCCAAGTATCGACAACACCTTATACAAAAAAGCGCCGAATTTGACCTCGGCGCCCGAATAACCACCAAAACTCAGCATTTTGAGTGAAATACAAAATCACCACTTTACTGCTATTGCATGAGCTGGTTGATATTCGCGTATTTATTACGCATTGGTGACGCTGTCGCTGGTAAAGGTCGGATAGCTATCTGGCTTACCGTCATTGAGGTTGGTGAGGAAATTACTGTCTTTGATTGGCACATTGGCTGAACCGTAATCAAAAGTATTGAGCTTATTGCGCAGCTCGCTGTTGCTAACGCTGTCACCTTCCATGCTGTACCAGCTGACAATCTCTGGCGTCACAAACTCGCCATATGGGTTTTCCGCCTGTTCATCGGTTTTGCTAAAGCGCATCGCGTGAGTCAGCAAACCATCTTTGTGATAGACAAACTTGATGTGGTCCCCTTCACTATCGAGATCCGCTTTAGCCTCAGTCGTCAAATCACCATGCGCGCTGTAACTACCGTGAGTAACCGTGCCATTTTTGGTCCAAATCGCCACGTGTTCCCAATCATGACGATGGCCGCTTTCGATGCCATCTAAAATCTGATCCTTAAGAAAATAGAGTGCATAAAAATGGCCGCAGTACTGATCACCATCGCTTTCAATACACGCGTAACGATGATAACTATTTGAGAGATCGAGAAAGTTTTCACTGCGACACCCGCTTGTCAATCCGCCACTCGGTTTCAGGCCGCCGTTTTGTTCGCCGCTGCGGCTAACCCCAGCACTTGGCAAACAGCTATCGCTGTCAAAATCAAATACTGGCGCGATGGAACTAGCATCTGTCTGTGTTGGCAACGCTTGATCTAACTTAGCAAAATCGTCTGCTAAGACCTGCGATGAACCACTTAGCATGACTACGGCAAGCGCAGCGCGTGAAAAAATCTGTCCTTTCATTACCATTCCTCTGGTTGTGTCGTTAAATAAAAGCCGTTTTTCGTGTCGCGCGCCGACAACACCTAGCCACGCGCAATACGAGGCTAATAAGCTTTCATGTAACGATTTCAGGAACATGACGATTTTCTTGTCATCGAATGACGGATGAAATTTGCTGCAGATAGAAGACAAACCGCCAATCCTTCACATTCGACTTGGCGGTTGGTCACTTGAGGTAAGTGCGGCGTAAGAGGACGACGCCGCAAGTAAATGCGAAAGAAGTTATAACGAAAAGAAGCGCATGAACTGTTGCAGTTTTTGACTCTCATCGGCGATGTCGGCGCGATAGAACCTTAGCGTCGTACCCGGGCGAGCTTGAGCAAGGCGCATCAAACTCAATTTCGACACACAGCCAATTTTGGGATAGCCACCTAGGGTTTGACGATCATTAAGCAAAATGATCGGCTGGCCGCTTGGCGGAAACTGAATCGAACCCGGCGCAATACCTTCGGAAATGACACCGTTTTGCGCGGGGTGAATCGCGTTTCCTTGCAGGCGAATCCCCATGCGGTCTAGCTTATCGCTGATGGTGTAATCGGTTTGGTAAAATTGCTGTTTCTGCTCATCGCTAAACAGCGAATTCTGATACGTTTCAAACATGCCAATGTCGATGTGCTCGCGATAATCGGGAATAAATCGGCTTGGCACCCATTGCTCATGAGAGCTTGCCAAATTAAACCGCAACCCTGCGCTTTCAAGCACATCACCTTTGATTAACGCGCGCCCCGGCGACTGTGGTAAACCGCCCATTTGGTTACGTACTACGGTTGCGACGCTGCCAAATGCAATGGCACCGCGAATCCCTCCTGCGACCGCAAGATAAGCGCGAAACCCGCGGCGCGCAAAACCAAGCTTAAGTACTTGCCCTTGTCTGAGCACAAACGAGCGCCAATGCTCAATCGGCTCGCCATCGATGCTTGCCGACATATTCGCGCCAGTCAGTGCTAGAGCGATTTCCTGCTCAGCGCGAAAACTCGCTTGGCCGAGGGTGATTTCCAGTGCCGCGGCACCGCTTGGATTGCCAAGTAAACGATTTGCCCAGCAAAAGGCATGCAAATCTGCCGGCCCGCCCGCGCTTAAGCCAAGGTGACCGACGCCGCTGCGGCCTAAATCTTGAATCAAGGACAGCATGCCTGGGCTTTGTACAATTAAGCGACTCATAACACACCTCCAAGCTCGATAAAGGTTTGCCGGTCAATAGGCTTAAAACGCACTTTATCGCCAACTTGAAATGGCGTCATGGGCGTCTGGTCTGGGTCAAACAAAGACACCGGGCAATTGGCGATGATCTGCCAGCCGCCTGGCGACTGCGCCGGATACACCGCCGTTTGCTGGTCGGCAATACCAACACTGCCTTTGGCCACCTTAAGTCTGGGCTCTGAATGGCGCGGCGTGGCAATGCGCGCATCCACTGAACCAAGAAACGCAAATCCAGGTGCAAAACCTATTGCGCATACGGTGTAGTGGTTTTGACTATGAATGTCGATCACTTGCTCAACCGACAATTGATTGCGCTCAGCCACGAAGTTCAAATCTGGTGCCACTGATACATCATAATACGCAGGCAGTTCAATCAAGTTAGCCTCAACCGAACTTTGCAGCGATTCAAACTGCCTAAGCAGCGCATGTAAATGCTGCTCAAGCACATCACCGTCGACTTCCAGCGGCGAAAACGCCACCATCACGCTGGTATACGAGGGAATGATTTCGATTAAATGCGGAAATTGCTCACCAAGCAATTCACACAGCGCTGCGATGTTTGACACGCGATCAACGTTAATCTTATCGCCGACGTACGCCATCATGTGGGTTTCCGACAAGCGAATCACTCGTTTGGTCATGACAGCGCTTTTCGTAATTGGGCGATGGTCGCCACCGATTGATCGTTATCGCCATGCACACACACGGTATCGGCATGCAACGCCAAGGTTTCGCCATCGATAGTGGTCAGCGTGCCGCTTTGCACCAACTGCGTCACTTGCGCGATGATCTGCTGCGCATCGTGATACACCGAACCGTTGACAGTGCGCGCCACCAATTGACCATCGGCGTTGTAGGCGCGATCGGCAAACGCTTCAAACAACAATTCAACGCCATGTTCCTTCGCTATTTTCTGATACGCTTGGTTATCTTTACGCGCTAAAATCATCAGCGGCACACCGATTCTGGCCTTAGCCATAGCTTCAATCAAAGTTTGAAATACGGCTTGATTCGCCATCATATCGTTATACAAAGCGCCGTGAGGCTTAACATAGCTGATATCAGTACCAAACAGCTGGCACATGCCGCGCATCGCACCGATTTGATAAATAAACAGATGTTTGAGTTCATCCGGTTGATGAGCAATTGAGCGACGGCCAAAACCTTTTTTGTCGTCATAACCGGGATGCGCACCGATTTGAACATCATGTTCTAGCGCGCTTTGAATGGTTTTCGCCATTACGTCAGGGTCAGAGGCATGAAAGCCGCAGGCAATGTTGGCCATATCAATGTGGGGCATGACGGCGTCATCTCGCCCAATCTGCCAAATTCCGTAGCTCTCCCCAAGATCACAATTGAGCTTCATTATCGATTCTCCCTTCGATGCCGTTGCTACGTCTTACTGGTTACCGAATGGCCACCAAATACAAATTGAATGTAAATTACATCCTATTCGCTTTTCAATTGTTGTCAATTTGTTTGTATATCGCTATTGTAATCATTCAATTGGGATGAAATTGACGCGGTGAATGAATATTTATCGCACTCAAATCCCAATCAAAGTACGCAAAAATGGATAGGACGTATTTTGCGTGATGAGCCAAGGAACCCAACTGGATAAGGACAAAGGCCATGTTCAAAACACTTGTTAAAGTGAGTGCGCAACCACTTGCGACGGCTAACTCAGCAAAAAATATCTCAGCAACACACCTTTTTTTTAAACACTCTACATTGTTAACTAAGTCACTGCTGACACTCACCGCACTCGTCAGCAGCGCCAGTTTTGCCGCCACTCGCTGGGACATGGCAACCCCTTACGTCGACGCCACCCATCATACCCAAAACGTGATTCAATTCGCTAAAGACGTAAAACAAGCCACCAAGGGTGAGCTGGAAATCGTCGTTCACTCTGGCGCATCACTAATTAAACATACCGAAATTGCACGTGCGGTCCGCACTCAACAAGTGACGATTGGCGAAGTGTTTATCGGTATTTTGGGTAACAGCGATCCGATCTATAAGCTGGATAATATTCCCTTTCTTGCCACTAACTTTGAGCAAGCCAAAGCCCTGTACGCCGCCTCCAAATCAACGCTGGAAAAGAAACTCGATAAAGATGGTATGATGCTGCTTTACTCTGTGCCTTGGCCACCACAAGGCATTTACAGCAAGGCGCCAATCAAAACTATCGACGACTTGAAAGGCGGCAAAATGCGCGCCTACAGCCCAACCTTGTCTCGCCTGTCAGTACTGCTTGGCGCCACACCAACCACAGTACAAACCGTTGAAATTCCTCAGGCTTTCTCAACTGGTATCATAGATATGATGATCACCTCGCCAACCACTGGCGTGAGCAGCCAAGCGTGGGATTACCTCTCTAACTACACCGATGTTCAGGCGTGGATTCCGAAGAACATGGTTATCGTCAATAAGCGCGCATTTAAACGCCTGCCAAAAGAAGTGCAAGGTGAGCTACTTGCGATGGCAGATAAAGCCGAAAAACGCGGTTGGGAAATGGCCGAAAAAGAGACGGTTGAAAAAACCAAAGCGCTCTCAGATAACGGCATCACAGTCGCTAAACCAAGTGCTGAGCTGATGTCGTCACTAAAAAAAGTCGGCGATGTGATGGCCAAAGAGTGGGCTGACGAAGCCGGCGCTGAAGGTAAAGCGGTACTCGACGCTTACCATCCTTAAACTCGGGTTATAGCAAGCTTTTTAACTCGATTTCATAGGCAGTAGGCGTTTAGGGGGTAGCGATGCGTCGCGGATTGAATACGCTTTATCTTGGCTCTGGTGTGCTATCTGGATTTTGTATCGTCCTGATATGCCTAGTTATTCTCACTCGAGTGGTCGGACGCTGGTTTGGCGTGGTGATCCCATCAAGTGATGATCTGGCCGGTTATTTACTCGCATCGGCCAGCTTTCTAGCGCTCGCCTATGCATTTCAAAGCGGCGCGCACATTCGCGTTAGCCTGTTTACCTCACGCCTACCCCAACGCAGCTTGCTGTGGGTAGAGCGTGCGGTGCTAACCCTTGCCGCGCTGTTTGTCAGTTTTCTTGCTTACCACCTTGGCAACATGGTGTGGGAATCTTGGGAGTTTGAAGAAGTCACTTCCGGCTACATTCCGATGCCGCTTTGGGCAGTGCAACTGCCAATGGCAGTCGGGGCTGCCATTTTTGCCCTGTCGGTTATCGACAGTGCGCTGTGTAACTGGTTATTTGGCACTCTGATTGCCAAATCAGAAGAAGAACAACTGGCAGAATCGAGCCACATTGAATTGGGTGACGCTGATGAATGAATTATGGATCGGCAGCGTTTTATTAGTGGTGCTATTTACGCTGCTCGCAAGTGGCACGTGGGTCGCACTATCACTGGTATCGGTCGCCGCGGTGGGCATGTTACTGATTGGCAATGACGCCTTTGGCCTAATTTACGCCACCACCACCTGGGGTGCAGTGTCTGATTGGTCTTTGGCCGCGCTACCACTGTTTATATGGATGGGCGAGATTCTGTTTCGCTCACGGCTTTCCGATGACTTATTTGAAGGCCTCACGCCGTGGCTAAGCCGCATTCCTGGCGCCCTGTTTCACGTTAATATTTTAAGCTGCGGCATCTTTGCCGCTGTGTCTGGTTCGTCAGCGGCGACCGCAGCGACCATAGGCAAAATGACCCTGCCGGAGCTAAAACGCAAAGGTTACGATGACCATATGGCAATCGGCACACTGGCGGGCTCAGGCACGCTGGGGCTACTTATCCCACCTTCAATCATTTTAATTGTTTACGGCGTGTCGGCAGAAGTATCGATTGGCCGCCTGTTTATCGCCGGCGCATTGCCCGGCTTAATGCTGGTACTAATGTTTATTGGCTACACGGTGTTTTGGTCGCTGAAAAACCATCAGCGCATGCCCATTGATGATACTCACTACACTCGCGCGCAAAAATTTGCGGGCATCATTAAGCTGGTGCCCGTCGCCTGTTTAGTGACGTTTGTTTTAGGCTCGATCTATGCGGGTATTACCACCCCAACCGAAGCCGCTTCATTTGGCGTGTTAGGCTCGCTGGTATTAGCCGCCAGCAGTCGCACATTAAGCTGGCAAACCTTCAAAGACAGCCTCATGGGCGCAGTAAAGACATCATGCATGATCATCTTTATTCTCGCTGGCGCGGCTTTTCTTACCGTGGCGATGGGCTTTATCGGCTTGCCACGCCTGCTGGCAGAACAAATAGCGCTGCTTAACCTTTCGCCCTATATGCTGCTACTGTGCTTAACCATACTGTTTGTGATTTTAGGCTGCTTTTTGGATGGCATTTCGGTGGTGGTACTGACCACTTCCGTGGTGCTGCCGATGGTGACACAAGCGGGCATTAACCCACTGTGGTTTGGTATTTACATCGTACTGGTGGTTGAGATGTCACAAATTACCCCACCGGTTGGGTTTAATTTGTTTGTGATTCAAAGTTTAACCGGTAAAAATATCCTCTACGTGGCCAAAGCGGCGTTGCCGTTTTTCTTTTTGCTGATGGCCGCGGTGGCGATCATTACCGTATTTCCGCAAATCGTCACTTGGCTGCCAATGACCATGACTCAAGGATAACTCATGAGCGACGAACCAACGCCTTCTCAACACATGCCGATCGTGTCTTCTTCCCACCTTGCCAGCGAAGATGCGATGGCGCTGAGCGAATTTGAATATGCGCTGACTATGATGAACAACGCGTTCCAACGCTGGATGCAGTCGTGCAGTTCCACTTCGGGTATGCCAGAGCTCAGCCCACTCGACATTCTGGTGGTGCACAACATCTATCATCGCAATCGCCCAAAACGTATCGCCGATGTGGCTTTTACTCTCAACATTGACGATTTGCACACCGTCTCGTACTCGGTGCGAAAATTAGCCAAATTTGAATTGGTTGAAGGAACGCGCCAAGGCAAAGACACCTTTTACGGTGTAACCGATAAGGGCGCGGAGTTTTGTAACCAGTACCGCGATGTGCGCGAGCAATGTTTGGTCGATGCCCTCAAACGGATGAATCTTAACGATCAACTTGGCGAAGTCGCCACCATGATGCGCACCCTATCTGGGTTTTATGATCAAGCATCACGCGCAGTGCGCTCACTGTAGTTTCGCAGTCATATCCAATTATGCATCGAGCCGCCTAAGCGCCGCTACGCATTCACACTAAAAAGCCGCGCGCCGATCTCTTTTCGGCCATCTGCACGCGGCTTTTTTCTTGATTACACAATCACAAACACTTTGATAATAACCAGCGCGATGAGCGCCGTTGGCAGGGTAAGAAATGTCAGCCCCGCTACCTCGTTGACTGGGCCGTTGTAGCGGGTCGCGAAAATATAATTCAGCACCGCCACTGGCATCGAGCTGGCAATCAACAAATTCGCCGTATGCAGCGGCGACAAACCAAACAAGCTCGCGGCCATCCACGCCATCAACAGCCCCATACCTGGGCGATAGAAAGCCAAAAACAGCAGTTGTCCCCAACGGGTATCATGCACGCGCATATGCGCTAAAGAACGACCCAGCATCAAAAGCATAATCGGCACCGTGATACTGCCAAGCAAATCAAACACCCGCAGCATGAAATCAGGAATGGGCACATTTAAGCCAAGCAGTAATCCACTCACAATCAACGCGATCACTGGCGGGTTGGCGACCAGTTTTTTCGGCGAATAACTGCCCGACATCAACCCAAGCCCAAGGGTAAAGTGACTGATTTCGATGATCGAAGAGATGATCACCGCGCCAGCAAGGCCTTGTTCACCAAGCAGCGCATAAGCAATCGGAATCCCTAAGTTGCCCGTATTTGGGTTGACCAAAACCGGCAAATAGAAACGAATATCCAGCTTCATGATTTTAAGTAGCAACCAAGAAACCACCATCATGGCAACCAAAGTCGCGCTGCTGGCGAGAACCAGCTTGGTCATACCAAGAAAATCAATATGACTGCCAAGCATTGAGTGAAACAAAAGACACGGCATGCCGACGTTAACAATCAGTTTCGGTAAGTTGGGATCATCAAGATATTCGGTTCTGGCACTGAGCACCGCGCCAAGCAGAGCAATGATCATCACTGGCAAAATGGCCGCAATAAACGCCGTTAACATAGGTATCCTTACACTTGGCTTTCGCCGCACTAAAGCGCATGACACCAATCAAGTCGGCAGAAGCTTAAAAGCTCGCCCGTGTGAGAGTCACTGCGATTTAACGGCAGATATTGGGATTAAGAGCCTTAATTTACAGCGCTTTAGTAACCAGTACAAACCTCAATTAACGGATTATATGTTATATAAAATGGTCATCTTGATTGGTTTGCTCTTTACCGTCAGCGGCGATTTTTTATATACTCGCGTTATCGATTCATCGAAAACCATGCGGTTTTCCCAATAAAAACAAGGAGGTCATCTATGCTTATGTGGAATTCAATTCATCCACGTTTATTTGGTATTGAGGCTCGCTCAAGAGTTTGTTTTATCGCGCTGCGATAATTCTGGCTTGAGCGAAACGTCCATTTAAATCGCACAATCAGCGAGTTCCTTTTCCTCGAGCTCAAAGAATTATTGTCAGCAACTGACAACAGTCGCGTACGCGCCAAATTCTTGAGTTTATTATGAGTACTTTTTTAACCACCCAATCCTTGAGCTTTTCATCCCCTCAAACGTCTTTGTTTGAAGAGGTTAACTTAACCCTGAATCGCCACGATAAAATTGGCCTAATTGGTCATAACGGCTGCGGCAAAAGCACCTTGCTAAAAATCCTCAGTCAGCAGTTAGACGGCTATCACGGCCAAATCGCTATCGCTCATCACTGTGTCGTCGGTTATGTCGAGCAACAATTGCCGCCAAGCGTTGCCAACGCCACTACCCATCAGGCGCTTGCCGAACATCTTGATACCGAAGAGCATTGGCGCGTCGACGTTCTGCTTAGCGAACTGGGTTTCGCGCCGCAAAGCTGGCATCAGCAAGCTAAACACCTAAGCGGTGGTCAGCAAATGCGGTTATTGCTGGCGCGCGCCGTGATTCATCGCCCAGATGTGTTGCTGCTTGATGAGCCAAGTAACCACCTTGATCTTCCTGCGCTGCTGTGGCTTGAGCACTATTTACGCACTTGGAAAGGCGCATTTGTGCTGGTGTCACATGATGAGCGTTTGTTAGATAACGTCACCACCAGCAGTTGGATAGTGCAAGATAAACGCTTGCACCACTTCAACCTGCCTTGCTCTGCAGCGCGTCTCGCCCTTAGCGAACGTAATGAAGCCGACAGACTGCGTCATTACGCCGAGCAAAAGGAAATTGACCGCCTCGAGTCAAGCGCCAAGCGTCTCGCCACTTGGGGCAAGGTGTATGACAACGAAGATTTGGCGCGCAAAGCCAAAACCATACAAGCGCGTAAAGAGCGCCTCGAAGAACAACAAACCAAACTGGCGCAAGCTGCGCCTTGGTGTTTGAGCTTGCAAGGTGAGTCACTGCCGGCAAACCGCTTACTCGATATCGAGCAGCTTGATGTCACGCCGCCATCCAGCGACCAAATACTGTTTAGCATGGCGTTAAAGCAAATCAAAAGCGGCGATCGTATCGCTCTTATTGGTGCCAATGGTCAAGGCAAATCGAGCCTGCTTAAGCGGTTGTTTAGCGCGTATCAAGAAGCCGCTCAACATTCGTCAATCCTCGACCAAACGGTATTTGGGAAAATAGCGTTTCATCCCAAATGCACACTTGGTTATTACGACCAATCACTTGAGCAGGTGGACGATAAGTTAAACCTTAGCGATGCACTTATGCCGTTTTGCGCGCTCAGTGATGACTTGCGTAAACAAGCGTTGATAAGCGCTGGATTTGAATATCAAAGACACAACCAGAAAGTTTCAGCGTTAAGCGGCGGCGAACGGGCTCGGCTGCTGTTTATCGGCTTAAGCCTTGCGCGCTATCACATGCTGTTTTTGGATGAACCCACTAACCATTTGGACATTGAAGGTAAGCAGCAGCTAATTGAAACCCTCAATGATTATCAAGGTGCAGCTCTGATTGTTAGCCATGACCGCAACGTCATTGAGCACGCTTGCAACCGTTTTTGGCTGATTCAAAATCAAACGCTATCCGAGTATTTGGACATAGCGCAGGTCTATCAACAGCTCGATGAGAATCACGATGCGTCTCAAGGCCAAATGGATACTTCGCTTTGCCCTTCCCTTTTAGAAATGGGTAAAGTCGATGATGGCGAATGTAACCAAGACGCATTACTCGAGCGCTTAATTGAACTTGAGCAGCGCCTGAATGATGATTTGGCGCGCAAGCCCAAGCACCAAAAGCCGCAATTACAAGCGCAATGGCAACAAGAGATAATGAATATTAATCGAAAACTTAGCTAAATTTCGCTGAATGAAGAGGTGGCATAAAGCGCAGGGCTCGCCATGTAGCGAGCCCTGTTTGCACATTCATATTCCTTGTTGCTCTTCACACGACCGCCTGCTCAAACTCTGCGATAGGAAATTTGGCACGCGCGGCTTGGTAAAGTGGCAAATAATTGAGATCGCGTAACTCTTTGACGCTATAGAGTTTCGTCATCACTAAATGACACTGTTCAAGCTTGCTCGATACATCGTATTTGCCTTGATACCCAGCCGACATCTTGGCAATAAATTGCACAATGGAGAGACACAACTTCTTCGACGTCGGCGATAAATCATGTAATCCCAAATAATCATCAAGGCAGGCGTTCGTTTCGTTTTTAGTGATGACTTTGCCGCGACTGACTATCCTATTTTTCAACCCGGAGATAGCCTGCAGAGTGCGATGCAAATGCTGCTCAAGCGCGTTTAACATCAAGACTTGGCTACGAAAGATGCTCGCGTGCTGCTCTCGGTTAATCGCGCGGCGACACTGCGGAAGCAAGTATTTGACCTCATTGAAAAACGAAAAACGTTCTAATAAGAAGCACAGGTGAAACAAGTCATAAAAGTGGAAGTCTTGAATATTTGGCAGTGCGCGTTTCACTTTATCGATAGCCGAATGATAGTCATGGTTAATCATATCAATATGCGCCAAAATCAACTGGTATTGGTCGCCTAAGTTCTCATTCTTGCTCACTGAAAATAGAATGGTTTTTAAACATTCTAAATAATGATCAAACAGCTTTTTGTCACCATGATCGGTAAATTTGTACAGAAAACAGCGTAAATAATTGATTTTGGTGTAATCACCGCCGCGAAAGGTATGAATATTTTTGTCGTAATAACGCTTGATATAACTTAGCGCATCATCGTACGACTGAACTGCCAGCGATAAGTTAGCAATCACTAGGTCACGCTCTGCGCCTGCATCGAGCAGCATGGTCGACTTCTTGAGATGATCAATCGCTTGCGGCAACTGATTATCCAGCGCCGCAATATTGGACATTTCATCATGGTAATAAGGGTTGGCTTGCTTATCAGCAACGCTATCGAGTACCACCAGCGCTTTGTCCATTTGATTGGTTTCAATCAAGGTATTGGCAAGCGAGGTTTTAATCCAGTCAAAATCATCCGCTTTCAGCAGGATTTCATATTCTGACCGAGCCAAATTGAACTGCTTAAGCTGAATCAAACTTTGGGCTTTGTATTTGCGAATCAACTTAATGTATTTGCTGCCCTTGGCAATCAAAGCGTCACACGCCACTACCGCGCGTTTATAGTCTTGTTCAAACAAGTGTTGGTAGATGGGCAGCAATTCAGCTTTTTTGTTGGCCGCGGCTTGCAAGCGTTTAAGGAAAAAGCGCATGTTCAGTGGTTTCAGCAGATAATCATCGGGTTCACTATCGAGAATCGAACGCACGATTTTCGGATCGTTTTCGCCAGTCAAAAACATAAACACCGTATCGGCTTGCAGATAGCGATAATACTTTAACTCATCGAGAATTTGGTAACCGTTTAACTCAGAGTGAAAGTTGTAATCGCAGATAATCAAATCGTAATGTTTGCTTTTGCAAAGCCCAATCGCTTCTGAGGCTCGATAGGCAAGATCAACATGCTCTACACCATTCTTTTTCAGATGGGAGCTGATACTGCTGCACACCAGCCGTGAGTCATCAGCCACCAACACAGTGTAATTTGCAAAATCGATCGTCATTTTCCCCTCCGCTCAGCGCTCTCGCCGATATCCTAACTTCGATATCAAATCGACTAAGCAATAACAGAGGATTCCTACGTTAAACTCAGCATTGAGTTTCAATCCATTCAACCCGCCGCCACACAATACGGCTGACGGCTATCTAGTAACAGTTATGAACTTTTGAATAATGGATGAATCGCGGCTTAAGCTTGCGCTAAAGCTCGTTGAATACGGGGTTTGACGATAAATACCATGATCATTGCAATCACATAGCCTAGTGGCAACGCGCGAACTAAGGTAAACGCCCAAACTGAAACAAAGCTCGCAACGTCTGTCACATTCTGCGTACCAAGAGCTGAAATCACTGCCAGAATCGATTCAATGCACAAGGCAATAAATACACACTGAATCAGCTTTTGGTACAGTGGGTTAATATTAGGGAGCATTTTGGCCACCCATATCGATATTTTCATGATCATCAATCCCGCAATCGGCACAATCACCAGCAGTGAAAACACGAATGCACTTAGCCAATTGAACCAAAATTCTTGATTCATGCCGTGGTTGAGGTAGGTCATAAAACAAGTAATGCTAGCCACGATGCATATCGGTGCCGGTAATGTGATCGCAATTTTACGTAAATTCATTTGTCGCACGCAGTAGTTGGTTGATATAGTCAACCATATTCTAGGTAGTTGACAATATCAACCATATGAAAAGTAGTAGTATTGAACGTCACATCGCGCACCTGTCTCAATGCCTGCGCGAAACCATCACCACTCAAATGGCTAAACAGCACATTTCATTAAGTTTTTTCCAAGGCTTAATCTTGCTACATATTGGCGAATTCGAGCGTTGCACTGCTCACGATTTGGTGGTGCAAACCAAAAAGGACAAGGCGCAAATTACTCGCCTGGTAAACGAATTAATTGAGCTAAAGATGGTGGTGCGAGAAAAATCGCAGCAAGATAAGCGCCAATCACTGCTCAGCTTAACGGATGAGGGAATCGTGTTATTTGCTCAAATTAAGCAGCTACGGGCAGAAATCAAACAGCAAATGACTCAAGGCCTAAGCGATGGACAGCAACAACAACTGCAGCAATGGCTTGGTGTGATGGAACGCAACCTCAGCCATTAACGATTAAGATTGGCCATCAAGGCACTGGCAATTTTCTGCTCAAGCCGAGATTGAAATGGCCCGCCACGCTCGCTAGGATAGAAACTTGTTCAAGCAAGGAAGCTTAGGAACTCGCCATGCCCACACTCCGCATTCACCATCAGATCAATGAAATAGACTCAAACCAGTGGGATGCGCTTTGCGACAATGACTACCCTTTTTTGCGCCACGCTTTTTTGCTGGCGCTTGAGGAAAGCGGTTGCGTCTGCGATGACACCGGCTGGCATCCACTGCATTTAAGCTTGCATCAAGATGACCAGCTTATCGCCGCCATGCCGCTGTATCTTAAAACCCATTCTTGGGGCGAGTACGTGTTTGATTGGTCGTGGCAAGAAGCTTGGCAGCAAGCCGGTTATGAATATTTTCCCAAGCTGGTGACGGCGATCCCCTTTACCCCATCAACCGGCCCGCGGCTAATTTACGCTCGCGACAAAATCACCTTTGATGAAGTACTAACGCTGTTCGTTTCCACGGTGCGAGAGCTTTGTGATGAGCACAAATTTTCCAGTTGGTCTGGGCTGTTTATCCCATCAGACTCGCTGCCAACTTGGCAAAGCGCACAGTTGATGACGCGCCAAGATTGTCAATTCCATTGGTATAATCGCGGCTACCAGAATTTTGATGACTTCTTGCAAACCTTTACTTCCAGAAAGCGCAAAAACGTGCGCAAAGAGCGCGCTAAAATTGCAAGCCAAAACATTCAATTACGCTATTATCACGGTGAAGACATCACACCTGATTTGCTAGATGTTTTCTTTGATTTCTACCAACTCACTTACCTCAAACACGGCCACTATGGTCACCTCAATAAAGACTTTTTTTCGCGTTTGATCACCTGTATGCCTGAGCAAATCGTGTTAGTGATGGCTTACATTGATGAGCGCCCAGTGGCAGCAGCGTGGTCGTTTAAAGACACCACCACGTTATACGGCCGTTATTGGGGCTGTGAACAAGAGTTTGATAGCTTGCATTTTGAGACTTGCTACTATCAAGGTATTGAATACTGCATCGCCCACTCACTGGACCATTTTGACCCCGGCGCTCAAGGCGAACATAAAATCCAACGCGGCTTTGAGCCCATTGCCACTTGGTCAGTACATTGGATTGCCACCGCGCCGTTTCGCACTGCTGTGGAGCGTTTTTTGCAGCAAGAACAGCAATATATGCAGGATAAAATGGTCGAGCTTGCAAGCTACTTGCCGTTCCACCAGCAATAACTCACCTTGCTGTTTCCCGCTAATTTGGCTGCGCGTGACGTTACTACGCTCGCGGCCTTTTTAACGCTTGGCGCTCTTTGAGCACAATAGGAAAAATCTGCCAGCCATCGACCAGATAACGCTTCGCCAAACGCTTGGGACTTTGCGCCAGTCGAAACAGCCATTCGCAATTTGCTCGGCGCACAAACTCCGGGGCGCGCTTCTCTTCACCTGCCAGAAACAAAAGCGATGCGCCGATACACAGATAGCAACCACTCACCCCGCGGGCACGTAACCGATCAGCCACAATCTCTTGTTTAGGGCTACCTACCGCCAGAAAAATAATGTCGGCATCGGCTTGCTGACACACCGCAACGCATTTATCGATTTGACCTTCATCGCTATCAAACCCCATCGGCGGATTATGATGGGTGAGCTTGGCAATGGGATAAATCGCGGCGATTTTCTCGACCACTTCGTCGCTGGCACCGATAATGGCGATCGATATCGATTGATGACTCACAAGTTGTTCAAACAGCCGCGCGGTTAAATCGCTGCCCGAAACCAAACTGTTGATGGGATTGCCTATCGCTTGTGAGAATAACTTGAGAACCCGAGAATCGTTTAAATACACATCCGCTTTGGCGTAAATATCATGAAATTGGCGATCCTTTTCATAGCGAATCACGTGGTCGACATTGGGGGTCACAATCATTTTGTGATTGTATTTCCCGCCTAATATGTCATTCGCCATGGTGTTTAAACCGGTATTAAAAAAGCGGATGCCAAACACTGTGGTAAATGCGTCACTTTGAGTCATAGCCTTGCTCCCTCACACGCCTTAAAAAGTTCGATCAAGAACGACGTTTACGGCTAAGCCGAACATTTTTTGTGCGGCTTAACTAACCGTAATCAACAAACGCCAAGGCTGTATTAGCGTACGGTTAATATTCTGATCGTAGCGTGTTAGTGGAAGAGAAATTGATAGTGATGAGACAAATAAACCTCGCCAAAAGAGGTTATTTCACTGACCAAGTTTGGCTTAGAGTGACATCCGATAGACCCTTGTCATCAAAGTGCTTGATGAGCGAGGTGAGCATTGTCAGTTTGTCTGATAATAACTTGCTATCCTTGCGAGTTTCGATATTTAAACGCAGCACAGGTTCGGTGTTGGACATGCGTAAATTAAACCGCCAAGTGTCAAAGCAGACATCTAAGCCGTCGATATAAGAAATGGTCGCAGCTTGAGGCCACGAATAATGCTCAATGCCACTCATAATCTGCTCTGGTGAATTGACTGTGAAGTTGATTTCACCTGAACTTGGGAAACGCGCCTTGCAATCGCCAAGCAAGTCACTGAGCGGTTTATCTTTAATGCTTAGCAGTTCAATCAATAGCAGCCAGGGAATCATACCGCTATCGCAATAAGCAAAGTCGCGAAAGTAATGATGCGCACTCATCTCACCGCCATAAATGGCATCTTCGTCGCGCATGCGCGCTTTAATATAAGCATGACCCGTTTTCGATTTCACGCCTCGGCCACCACACTCGGCAATAATGGCTTCGGTGTTCCAGTAGACGCGCGGGTCGTAAATGATGGTTTCATGAGCATTTTTTTGCAAAAAAGCTTCGGCGAGCAGACCGACAATGTAATAACCTTCAACGAAATCACCGTGCTGATCGAAAAAGAAACAGCGGTCAAAATCGCCATCCCATGCGATGCCAATATCGGCTTGATGGTTGCGCACCGTCTGTGCCGTTTGCGCGCGATTTTCGACCAAAAGTGGATTGGGGATGCCGTTAGGAAAGCTTGAATCCGGCTGATGATTCATTTTGATAAACTCGACAGCAGCGCCGAGCGTTTCAAAGCGGCGTTCAATCTCATCAATCACATGTCCTGCTACGCCATTTCCCGCATTCACCACCAGCTTAAGCGGTTTGAGCTTTGTGGCGTCGATGTACGACAGCAGATGATCAACATAAGCGGTTAAGTTGCTGCGAGTTTGATATTCACCGCGAACTGGCGCTGCATCGAACTCATTTTTCTCGGCTAAACGTTTTATTTCGTTCAGCCCAGAATCATTACTAATTGGTTTTGAGTGCTCACGCACCAGTTTCATGCCGTTGTAATTAATTGGGTTATGTGACGCCGTCACGACAATTCCACCATCGAGATTCAGCTGCCAGGTTGCAAAGTAGATCTCTTCGGTGCCCACTAATCCAATATCAATCACATCGCAGCCGCCATCAAGCAACCCATCGGCTAATGCCTGTTTGAGCCCAGCGCTGGTTTCACGGGCATCACCACCGACCACGACTCGTCTGGCTTTGGTGAACTGGGCATAGGCACGGCCAATTCGGTAGGCGATATCGGCATTCAACTCCTCGCCCAATTTGCCGCGAATATCATAGGCTTTAAAACACGACAGTAATTGAGTAGTTGCCATGAGCTCTCCTTTGACTATTTTCGGCCATAACGGTCATCGAAACGCACAATATCGTCTTCACCAAGGTAACTACCGGTTTGCACTTCGATCATTTCAAGAGGAATATTGCCTGGGTTTTCAAGGGCATGAACCGAGCCAAGCGGAATATAAATCGACTCATCTTCACTGACCAATTTGGTTGTCTCACCGTTGGTCACTTTGGCAGTACCAGAAACCACGATCCAGTGTTCAGAGCGGTGATAATGCATCTGCAGTGAGAGTTTTTCGCCGGGATTCACCGTGATACGTTTAACTTGATCGCGCGCACCAACGTCGACAGAATCGTACTTACCCCAAGGTCGATACACTTCGCGATGAACACTGTGTTCGCTGCGCCCAGTCGATTTCAGCTGTTCGACAATTTGCTTGATGTCTTGCACGTGATGCTTATCGGCAATTAGCACTGCATCTTTGGTTTCCACCACCACAATGTCATCAACCCCCACCGCAGCGATCATTTTATCTTCTGCATTGAAATAGCTGTTGAGACAATCGTGAGTCAGCACATCGCCGCGTTTAACATTGCCTGAGTCATCTTTGACCACCATGTCCCACAGCGCATCCCAAGAACCGATGTCATGCCAACCTGCATCAAGCGGTACCACAACCGCACTTTGGGTTTTCTCCATCACCGCGTAATCAATCGAATCACTCGGACAAGTGGCAAATATCGCCTCATCCACGCGCACAAAATCCATATCGCTAGTTGGGTCGCTGACCGCTTGCTGGCAAATTTCAAAGATGTCTGGTCGATATTGCGCCAGCTCATCTAAGTAACGCGATGCCTTAAACAGAAACATGCCGCTGTTCCAGTAAAACTCGCCGCTGGCAACATACTGCTCAGCTAATGGTAAATCGGGCTTTTCAACAAACTGCTCAACCTGATAGGCGCAGCCCAAATCCTTGCCGCGCTTAATGTAACCATAACCCGTTTCCGGATGATCGGGGACGATACCAAAGGTTACCATCTTGCCCTGTTTGGCAGCCTTCACCGCTTGTTTAACACTGCTCTCAAACGCCGCTTGCTCAGTGATGACATGGTCAGCGGCTAATACCAGCATGAGCGAATCTTCGCTGTGAGCCCGCAAGTAAAGGGCGGCAAGGGCAATCGCCGGCGCGGTATTACGACCTTGCGGCTCCAAAATAATCTGTCCAAGCCGGTCAATTTCACGCAGCTGCTCAGCGGCTAAAAACCGATGTTCTTCATTGCAAATGACAATATTGGGCAAAGATGCCAGCGCGTCGGCACGCAGCACCGTTTCTTGCAGCATGCTTTTATCACTGACCAATTTCAAAAATTGCTTGGGTCTTTGCGTGCGTGACATTGGCCAAAGCCGCGAGCCAACGCCGCCTGCCATGATCACAGGGGTGATATTTTCCATAATCTTCGTTCCGTTCAGCGCTTGTTATTCAATACGAGTTAAAAGCGTAATATTTGAAAACTAAACAGTTGCGAAATACATAACTGCTGCGAACCCTAAAAGACAAAATTGACACATCTACTTTTCAATCTCGAAATAGGAAATTCAATTAAAGTCTTGATATAGCAACCTAGATAAACGGTATCGTTGAAGTGATTAAAATGAAATGAAGATTCTGAAATCGAAAAGCAATATGAAGATAAAGAATGACATACAATAAGTTAATCAATAAAAACCGTTTAGAAAAAATCTACACAGGATGATTGAGAAACACAGCGCTTACACTGTCAAAAAACCAGCCCAATATTTACAATAAATCCCTATATATCAATACAATAAAAAGAACCGCTAAACAAAAAACAATAATACATGACCTTATTTCATTAAATTTAAGTTCGACATTGCGATGAAAATAATTTTTAAACGCTTAACTTACGTATTTTTAGACTAAACATACACGGCATTAATAATAAAATTAAAACCAACTTTAATTAAAGGATACAAGTGATTATATCGATAATATTTCTCTAATCTTCACGATTGAACAAATAACAATGGCGCTGTTTTAGCGCCATTGGATTAAGACATTTAATTTAAGGGACTCAGAAAAATATTAACACTGCAATAAGGTTCTCGGCGCTGTAGTTAAACGTTCGCCGCCCTCTTTACCAACCCGCACCGTTTCACTAAAACCTAAACGCCCTGCCGAGATATACATATGGAATACCATGTTTTCTTCCAGCAACCATTCGGCTTTGGGATGAAAACAGAGCGAGAAATCTGACAATCTAGGCGTGCGCGCATACAGGCCAAGCGCATAACCAGTGACATTGGTGTAACTCGACCTCAGCCCCGCAGCCAACACTTGCTCGCGAACAATTCGGTCGATATCGCACGCTTTGACACCGGGTTTCATCGCAGCAATCTGCTGGTCTTGAATATCAATCAGTTGCTTTGCGGTGTACTTGAGCGCTTCACTCGCTGCGCCAAACACCATCGGCCGCATTAAGCGCGCGCTGTAATTAGCGACTTTCGGAATCAATTCAACATGCAAGACATCGCCAGTTTGCAGTGGTTCATCAAGTTGATGCGAGTGCAAAAACTCGTTGTCACCACTTGAGCGCACAATTGGCCCGGCATCGCCGCTATCGGCTCCTAGCCGCATAAAGCTCGCGGATGCAATCGCGGCCGCTTCGCGGGCGCTATCACCAAGGCGGATCTGCTCACTGATGGTCTGCATGGTATGGTCAGCAATACGCGCGGCGCGTTTAAGGTTGGCGATTTCACTGGTAAATTTCACTTGGCGAAGCACATCGCCACTGGTGTCAAGCGCCACGAATTGCGCCTCACCTAAACCGTGAGACAATTTAGACCAACTCTCTACCGTGCAACCATAGGAGTGATGGTCAAATGCGATGTGGGCATTGGCAAACCCTTTGGCGATGATGGAGTCCATCACCACTTGCCAAGGGTTGTTCTCATCCTCATAACTGACGATGTCACTGACCCACGACGCGTTGACACAAGGCGCGCGGTCAATATCGCGAATCACGTACCAAGGCTCACCTTGAGCGGGGACTAAAAGCACTCGATATAAAGTTTCTGAGGAAGTAAAACCGCCAAGCCACTGCATCAACTCAGCTTGATCCACCACCAAAAGATCGGCGTTCACCGCTTGCATAGCGTCGCGTACTCTGGCGATACGCGGCGCGTATTCTGCGGCTAAATCTGGTTGGTCACTCATTTTTCTGCCTTTATGCTAACTGACAGATATCGATGATGGTTAGCATGTAGATGCGAATCATATCGATAAAGTCATCGAGCTCGACGCGCTCGTCGGGCATGGTGTTGTACTTACCACCTGGGCCGCACACCACACCTTCCATGCCAAGCATTTGGTAAAAGTGCGCCGCATCGGTGCCGTAAAATGCCGGCGGCGTGATCGCGCCCGTCGGTTGATCGCAGCCGCGTACTTCTTGATAGGCGCGATTAATCGATTTCACAATCTTGGAGCTAGCTGAGACTTCAAACGGCTGCATCAGCGGCATGGTCGCGCTGTCGTTGATCACTTTGCCTTTAAGGCCGGGGTGACGGGCACACAGCTCGTCAACTTTTTGCTGCATATCGGCCACGACGCTATCCACGTTCTGTCCTGGCGCGAAACGTGCCGAGCCACGCAGCTTGGCAAAATCAGCCACTTGCGGTGGACGCCACTCTTCAAGGTTGCGACCCAGCGCAGCGTGAACCACACCAATATGGCCACGGTTAATTTTTAAATGCTCGTCTGATTTCGCGCCGCTGAACGTCATGCTGTTGATGATAGGCACTAACTCTGACGCCGCAGCAAGGGCGTCAACCGCCTCTTCACGCTTAGACAAATGGCGCGTATCGCCGATGAGCTCAATAGTAAACATCAACGAACCCGCGTGCATCGTCATGGCGTTAAGGTCGGTCGGCTCACTATTGATAAAGTAATCGGCGCGCACGCCCTGTTCAATCGCGGCGATGGTGCCGATGCCGCCCTGCAGTTCGCCAACCACATAAGTCAGAATCACATCGCCTTTGAGTCTCACTCCCGCGTCCATCAAGGTTTTCACCGCGCAAAAATACGCCGCATCGCCAGCTTTCATATTCGAAACGCCAATGCCATAGATAAACTGCGCATCGACTTTGCCTGCCCACGGATCCACCGTCCAACCCTCGGTTACCGGATTGGTATCCAAATGACCGTTAAACAGCAAGCTCGAACCGCCGCCTTGACCAGCCCAACGCCCGATGGCATTAAGCCGCTCGCCGGGGACCGGTTGCAACTCGCTGTCTAAACCTTGGTTGAGCATTTGCTCATTCATATAACGGGCTAACTCGCGCTCACCCTCGGTTTCGCTGTAGCTTTTGTGCTGCACCATGCGAGCGAGAAATTCGATACACGCCTTGCGATCGATTTGTTCCAACAACTGTTTTTGATTCATAAAAACGCTTTATTCCTTTAAATAACTTTACCTTGCAACGTGTTGGCGGGTTTTGGAATCGCCTCCATCAATGCTTGGGTATAAGGGTGCTGACCACCCTGTTTGGCTAAGGTTTCCACATCGGTGGTCTCAACCAGATCGCCGCGATACATGATCACCAGCTTGTGAGCAATTTGACGAATGAGGTTCAAATCGTGGGTAATAAACAGATAAGCTGTGCCGTGGCGACGGCGCAGATCGAGCAGCAGCTTCACCACCGTAGCTTGAACAGAGACATCAAGCGCGGCGGTAATTTCATCGCAAATCACTAACTGCGGCTTTGCCGCAAAGGCTCTGGCGATCGCCACACGCTGTTTTTGCCCGCCGGACAGCTCATGGGGATAACGGTCAGCAAATTCAGCAGGCAAATCTACTTCCACCAATAGCCTAGCTATCGCCTGCGCTTCGGTTTCCCCTTTTTGACAGCCGTTATATAGTCGCAGCGGGCGAGCAAGAATGTCGCGAATTTTGTGCCGAGGATTGAGCGAGGCATCCGGATGCTGGAAAATGATTTGCACTCGGCGGCGATAGTCTTTGTCCATATCCGCGGCGCTTTTGATTTCACTGCCGCAATAATCGATATTGCCTTGATAAGCGACCAGCCCAGAAAGCGCTTTGGCGAGAGTGGATTTCCCTGAGCCCGATTCACCAATCACGCCAACGATCTCCCCTTCTCCAACTTGAATATTCAGCTTGTTGGCCGCGCACATCGGCGCTTTAGGACGCCTTAACAAACGGTCGACAAAACTTGGTCCGCCGTAATAGACGCTGAGATCACTAACGCTCAGCAGATCGCTAAAGCGTTTGCTGGGTTCATCGAGCAGACGCTGATTCGGGTTTGGCACCGCAGAAACCAATTTCTGTGTATACGGGTCTTGTGGATTGGCAAAAATATCGCGAGCTGGCGCTTGTTCGACAATGCGGCCTTTGTTAAGTACGCAAACCCGGTCAGCGACTTGCGATACCAACGCCAAATCATGGCTAATGTATAGCGCCGCCACTTGAGTCTGCTCGCGTAATTTGTCGAACAAAGCGAGAATTTGCGCGGAACTGATTACATCCAGCGCAGTGGTCGGCTCATCAAAAATCAAGCAATCGGGCTCGCAGGCAAATGCGGTGGCAATTAATACGCGCTGCTTTTCGCCGCCAGATACTTCATGAGGATAACGTTTCATCATCTCTGCCGGCTGTTTCAGCTCCACATCGGTGAGCAACTGCACGCCAAGAAGCCACGCGGCTTTTTGATCTAGACCGCGATGGCGCATTAACACTTCGACCACTTGCTCGCCAAGCGTCATGGTTGGGTTAAGCGATGCGCTTGGGTCTTGAAAAATCATTCCCAATTTGCCGCCGCGCAAGGTTTCCATGCGCAGCATCGATGCTTTGGTCAGATCTTCCCCTTCAAGACGAATTTCACCGCTCACTTCACGGGCATTTTCTGCCATATGGCGCATGATTGACCAACTTAAGGTGGTTTTTCCGCTGCCGGATTCCCCCACCAGCCCCACCACTTCGCCGCGCTTAACGGTCAAATTGATTGAATCGAGCACTCGCAGCGTGCCGTTTGGTACCTCAAATTCGAGGCTGTAATCAACGATTTCTAAAATATTGCTCATCAGTGATTCCTCGGATTGAGTGCATCGCGCAGGCCATCGCCCAGCAAGTTAAAACCAATCGCGACAATCGCGATCGCCAGCCCGGGCATCAACATGCCCCATGGCGCTTGAAAGAAATAACGCCGCGCTTCTGACACCATCAATCCCCATTCCGGCTCTGGCGGCTGAGTGCCAAGGCCTAGAAAGCTCAAGGTCGCAAACAGCATGATAGCGAACGCCACGCGAATGGTGGATTCGACGATAATGGGTGCGACAATGTTAGGCAGCATCTCGCGTAAAATGATAAAGCGGGTCGATTCACCACGCGCAATCGCCGCGTTGACATAGTCTTGGCGACGCACCGCCAGCGACACGCTGCGCGCAATACGCACCATTCCGGGCACAAACGCGATGGTGATCGCCAGCACCGCGTTCATGCCACTTTTGCCAAGAGTGCTGACAATCAAAAGCGCAAATAAAAGGCTTGGGATCGACATAATCGCATCCATGGTGCGCATAATGAACTCGTCGATTTTGCCCCCCAAATAAGCACTGGCAGTGCCAATCACGGCGCCAATCACTGTCGCCATAAGAGTGGCAAACAATGACAGTAAAATCGTTGGCCGTGCACCGACCAAAATACGGCTTAGCAAATCGCGACCAAACTGGTCGGTACCGAGCCAATATTCGCTGCTCGGCGCTTTATAACGCGCCAAAATCGATAGCTGATCGTATTGATATGGCGCAAGCCAAGGCCCAACGCACACCATAATGATGACCAAGAGTACAATCACAGACCCGATCAGGCCTTGCGGCGTCTTGAGCAGACGTTTAACGACATCTAACATTACGCCTCCTTATGAAAACTGAATACGGCGATCGAGCCAGGCATAGGCGAGATCAGCTAGGAAATTGACCACGCAATACGTGGTAGCAAGAATCATCACGCCCGCTTGAATTGAGGGTAAATCGCGTGAGGTCACCGCAACAATCAAGGCGCGGCCAATACCGGGAATGGCAAAGATTTCTTCCACCACCACAATCCCGCCAAGCAAATAGCCGACATCAAGGGCGACGATGGTAATGGTTGGTAACAAGCCGTTGCGCAAACCATGGCGAAAAATTACTCGGCGGCGCGATAGGCCTTTGAGTGTCGCGGCGCGAATGTAGTCGGTCTTCATCACATCAACCATTTCCGAGCGCACCATGCGTGACACGTGAGCAACCAAAATCATCGATACCGTGATCGCCGGTAAAATCAGATGCAAAAGGCCATCAACAAAATCTTCACCCAGCGGCACATAGCCTGTCGCGGGTAACAGATGCCAGTAGTTAGAAAACAGCAGCATCAATAGCGTGGCGGTCACAAATTCCGGAAACGACACGCCAATGTAAGAGAAAAAACTCACCACTAAATCGGCGGCTTTGCCTCGTTTTAGCGCCGCCCAAACGCCGAGCGGTATGGCGATAATCAGCATTAGGCTTAATGACAACACCGCGAGCAGCAGTGAACGCCCGAGCGCATCAAACATCGCGCCTGCAACCGGTTGACCTGTGCGCATTGAGGTGCCGAAATCAAGTTCAAGAACATGGCTAAACCAATGCCAATATTGGCTCCAAATTGACTGGTTGAGGCCAAGCTGTTCACGCAGCGCAGCCAGCGCTTCGGGTGTGGCGTTTTGGCCAAGCATGGTCACGGCGGCATCGGCAGGCAAAATTTGGGTAATGCCAAATACCAGCATCGAAACCACCAGCAAGGTATAAACGACCAGCAGCAGCCGTTTAACAAGATACGTAGGAGTCATACGTCCATTTTCTCCAACTGTTCGCAAGCACTGCCACGCACACTGCGTGGCAGTCTATTTTGCGCGTTAACTAGCGCTTAGGCGCTTTCGGGCCGAACCACACTTCATCGAGGCGGAACACGGCGCCACGTGGATGAAGCTGATAACCTTCAACATAGGTGCGCTGCGCCGCCAAAATGTCAAAGAAGGTTGGAATGATGGATGGGATTTCATCGTGCATTAGCGTTTGCGCGGTGGCATATAACTTGGTGCGCTCTGCATTATCGGTGGTTTTCTGCGCCGCTTTCACTGCCGCATCGAACTTGTCGTTGTTCCAACGTGTTTCGTTCCATGGCGCGTCTGAGGTGTAAAGTAGCGAGAATACCGCGTCAACCGTAGGCTGCATGTTGTAGAATCCGACGTAGAAATTGCCTTTCTTCCACACTTGGTCAAGATAGGTGGCGTGAGCCATGGTTTCGACTTCGATGTTAAAGCCAGCAGGTTTAGCCATTTCACGAACCGCAATCGCCAATTGGGCGCGAGTTTCCGGTTTGTCTGACGCCACCAATTTGATATTCAAACCGTCACTGTAACCGGCTTCTTTAAGCAGCGCTTTGGCTTTAGCAAGATCGGCTTTACGCTGCGGCAACGCATCAAAGTACTGGTAAGCTTTGCTGATTGGCGTGTCGTTACCCGCAGTGGCGAAACCGTCGGCGACGAATTGCAGCATCGCATCGCGGTCAATGCTCAGTGCTAATGCTTCGCGAACTTTTGGATCGTCAAATGGCTTTTGGTCGCAAGCCATGTTGATGTTAAGGAACTGACCCGATGGCACACGCAGCGCATCCACCTGACTTTCGCCTTGGAAGCGTTGATAGTCGGTTGCAGAGATCGCCATCATCAAATCGATATCGCCAGAAATCAGCGCTGAACCGGCTGCGGTTGAGTCTGGATAGACCACCACTTCCACACCGTTTAAGTGTGGACGCGCTGGGTCGTAATAATCTGGGTTACGCGCTACCACGATTTTACGTTCTGGTTCGTATGACACCAGTTTGAACGGCCCGGTACCCACGGCTTTTTGCGCGAGTGCATCCATACCTTGCTCAACAATGGCGGCAGGAACAATTTTCGCCGATGGGTAAGCCAGATTAACCGGAAGATCAGCATAAGGCTGGGTCAGGGTGATAACGACTAAGTCTGTGCCTTTCGCGCTGACTGACTGAATTGGGCCAATATTTTTACGTCCACTGGCGGCGTTATTCGGGTCAAGAATCGCCAACAGCGAGGCGGCAACATCCTTGGCGCTGCACGCTGAGCCGTCATGAAACTTAAGGTTTGAGCGCAGTTTAAACGTCCACTCGGTTAAATCGTCGTTCGCGGTCCATGATTCGGCCAGATCCGCCTCGACTTTCATGTCTGGGCGCAAACGAGTTAAACCGCTGTAAAGTAGCTCCGCGACCAAATATTCCGGGTTAACACGCGTTTTAAGTGGGTTAAGTACGCTAACCGCTTGATCAACGCAGATGCGCAAGATACCGCCTTTCGGCTTGTTACTTGCGGCTAAAACCGTGTTTGACCAAGGAATGAGCGTTGCGCCAGCTAACAGTGCTGAACTTCCCAAAAATTGGCGTCTATTGATTCCTTTTCGATCCGTCATTTCCACATCCCTCCATAGAATGTTGTGCTGCTAAGGCTCTTTTACATGGCCTCGTTTTTATGTTTGACTTTGTTTGCTATTGCTCTGTTTTCTAATGCTTTGTTAACTGATGCTTTGATAACTAAAGTGATGACCTATCAACACCACATTAATGAACCGTGTTTAAATGCCCGTTGGCGGAGCAAAATCCTCAACCAAGTAGGCCAAAATTGCCTTAGCGAGCGAGGCAATGTCTTCAAAAGTGGTGTATTCGTCAGCGGCGTGAATGTGATTATCTGGTCGCGCTAGGCCGCCAAGCATCATCTCTTTTACGCCCGCTTGCTGCACCCAGCCCATATCCGAGCTTGTCGATGAACCCCATACTTTGAACGACTCAAGCGGATAACCAAAACCAAGTGACTGCGCGGCTTGCCAGCGCGGCTGATTTGGCCCGGTTGGGTCACTCACCGGCGCTAAATGACCGATGATTTCATGCTCGACTCTGAGCGCTTTACTGCTTGCCATGGCACTTTCAATGCACGCCAATAGCTCTTGCATCACCTCATCAAACGACTCTTCCGGCGCGTAGCGGCGGTTAATTAAAAGTTCATATTTTGCGGGTATGGTTGACCCTTTACTGCCCCCATGCGCGGCGGCAATGGTCAAACGTGAACGCAGCGGCTCACCGTTAAAATGTGGCGGCGCAGGCATCGCTGACACGCGCTGTTCGACTTTTTGCTTAAGCTCATACAGCGCATTCATCAATGGCAGCGACTCTTCAATCGCATTAATTGCGCCAAGTGGCTCGCCGGAATGCGTCGAATGACCATAAATACGAATCGATAAATCGACGCTACCAAAACAGCCGCCCCAAATCCGCGCCAGCGCGCCACCATTAAAATTGACGATATGACCATCGACATGGCCTTGTTCTGCGAGATAGCGAATGCCGGGATACAAACCGCCTTCTTCATCGGTACACAACAATAAAGATGGCGAGAACTTAAGCGGTAATTTATGAGCGTCAATGGCGCGCAGCGCCGCGAGCGCAGCAACGATGGTGCCTTTCATATCCGCGGCGCCGCGACCATAAAAACGGCCATCGGCTTCAGTGAGCTGTAAAGGCGCAAATGTCCAGCCATCACCTGGCGGTACGGTATCTACATGAAAATAGAGATGGCATGATTCGCGCTCGACTTGTGGGCGAGTCGCAATAAGATTCACGCGTTCGCCGTATACTTGACCATCGCTGGTTTGCCATAAGGTGTCAGGAACCGATACACGCTCGGTGGAAAATCCCATCGGCGTGAGAATTTTTTCCATCAAGGTGGCAAAATCACCATAACCATTTCCAGGTGGAAAGCATGTATCGAGTGCGAGCATGTGCCGCAAATCTTCGGTTACCGCTTGACGATCACTGTCGATGTGCTGTAACGCTTGGGCTAAACGGGCATTTACGTCCATAAAAAAATCCGTTTTTTATTTCTATATAGATTATATATAATAACCTTAAAACCAAGATGTCAAGAAGGGTGTGATAATGAACAGCAACAATGACCCAGCTCAAGTTTCAACCAGGCCCAAAAACGTCATGGCGGACCTTCCGCAATTTGATGCACATGAAGCAGCGCCACTTTACGAGGTGGTAAAACGCTACATTTCTGAAGCGATCATGGTGGGTAAATGGGGGCCGGGCACGGTGTTACCAGCAGAGAACGAACTGGCGACGCACTTTCGCGTATCGGTAGGTACCGTACGTAAAGCGCTGACAGCGCTAACCTCAGAAGGCGTGTTAATGCGCCGACGTAAAACCGGGACAGTGGTTACTGGCTGGAGCCCGCTACACAATCTGCGCTACTTTTTTCAATATTTCCGTTTGCACGATAAAAGCGGTGATTTAGTCCAGTCAGAAACTAAAATTTTGGATTACCGCCACGATTTGGCGAGCGATGACGAAGCCGAAAAACTGCAGCTTAAAGACAACCGCGATGTGATTCGTTTGCACCGCCTACGCATTGTGTCGGGTATTAAAGCCATGCATGAACGGATGGTTTTGCCTCTAGAGCGAGTGCCGTTTTTCCCTGAACAAGAAAATGTTCCCGCGCTGATTTATCAATATCTGCTCACCGAGCACAGTATTCGTATTGCAGCGGTGCGCGAGACCGTCACAGCGCAACTTGCGACCGAAGAAGATCAAACGCTGCTTGATGTGCAAAACCCACATGCAGTGATGGTCATCAACGACATTTCGTTTGATCAAACCACAACCCCGATCATTTTGGCCGAGCATCGCGCCAGTACCGAACATTTCTCTTACATCAACGAAATACGCTAGTCCCCTACACTTTGGCAAGCACGTGATTTTTCTCGCGCTTGCCAAAGTGGCAAAAATATAAAACATGTCATGTTTAAAAATGGATTAACGATGTTATTTAACCTAAAAATTAACTCGAAAGATAATAATTACTCATTCCGAAAATAAACTTATTAATTAATATAAAAACCAAGCCTATTCCAACAATAAAAATAAGTGATTAACATCTTGTTTGTGGAATTTATTTGCTTTACTATTTTTCCATTGATAAGAAATTTAAATATTATTTTATTATCGCCCAAGGAAGGAATTGATATGAAGATCAGTGCAAGGAATCAGTTAACTGGCTCAATTGTTGAAATTAAAGAAGGTGCCGTTAACGTTGAAGTCGCTATCGAGGTCGCTGATGGCGTCGTCATTACATCCATCATTACCAAAGACTCGTTCGAATCACTGGGATTAACGGTTGGTGGTACTGCAACCGCAATTATCAAAGCTAACAACGTCATGGTTGGCGCCGAATAACAATAAAAACTCATACTATTTCGTCTGCCAATTGATGACTCATTACTTCGCTAAAACTCGCTTTATTTATTAATGTGCCATACACCTATCGCCTCGGTGACTACATTATTTTTTATAAAGTGCACTCTAAAACAATAACGGCGTGCGGAATATTCCCACGCCATTATTTATATCGAATGAAATTTTATTTAAAACCGCCAAACCTGAAATGTTATCATTTTGATGATAAATAATTTTCACACTTCAATCTAAAATAATTAGATAAAATAAAACTATTCTTAATCAGCGCAAAATAAAATCGCCCTGCAATGTATTTAATTGCGATATTCAACTTACCTCATAGCGAGGATTGAGCGCTGGAAATCACCACACAAGCGGTATGCTTTTGTTTTCCGAAACCGATGATTTGCGACAAACTTTCTTTGCTGACCGGCACATACGCCGACGCCGCAATATCCGCTTTATTTTTCGAGTACGGATCATGAATAAAGAAGAACTTATCGCTCACGCCACTAAGTAATATCCAATGCGGCTCTTTACTGCCATTAAATCGATAGGTGCTAATCAATAACAGCACACATGCACCTTGCTCTATCCACTGCTGCAGTTGGTCCGCAGATGGTGGCGAGGCGATGACTTTAACGCCTTGCTCATCAAGTTGGGCGCAAAAGTCTTCATGCACTAGGCTTATCACCTCTTTCTTGCGCACATCACGCACGCTGTCGATAAACGGCGTCGATTGCGACTGTGTCCAAAGTTCGACGTGATAGCCACGGCGTTTCGCCGCTAATGCTAACCCGTGACCGCTACATCCGCCGTGGCCAGCCGCCATGTAAATGGTGGTTGCTTCGCGCCAAAGTTGCAGCTCCAACGTGCGACTTAACTCTTGCCGAGGAGACAACGCTGAAAAGCTCATCAACAGACACGCGGCGCCACAAGTAAACGGCGTGGTTTGGATGTACAAAGGCACCGGAAGTAAGCGCTTATTTTCCTTTAAAACCAAGCGCTTTTGCATTCTTAGACCATTGGCTAAATCATCGTAATAGTGAATCAGTACTTTCAGCGGTTGATAGCCCAATTTTTCATATAATTTTCGCGCTGAGATATTGTCTTCTCGCACTTCTAGTCGTAATGTAGTCGAACCTTGACCAAGAGCCGCCTGCTCACATAGTTCAATCAAACTCTGTGCGATTTTTCGCCCTCTAAAGTCGGGTTTAACAGCAATCGAATACAGTCGTGAAAGCTGTGTACCTTGATGAAATAGCAATAATGCATAACCGACCAATTCACCATCATGGGCGGCGACGAACACCAAACTATGTGATGATTGAAGAAAGCGCTTCATTTGACGAGGCGAGATTCTATCCCCATCAAATAGCTGTTGTTCCAGCGCATTGAGATCATTGAGATCAGCTAACTCCGCTAAGCGAAATTCCATGTCGAATCCTTAGAAAATTGGCGATTGCCGACTAGATTTAATAATAGAAAATCAACTATTGCTATAGCTGGATAAAAATAAATGGCAAACATCCTAATCGTTACCGATCAAACCAATGATTGGCGTCAGTACTTCCCTTCTGAACAGGTGATTACCGTGGATAATTACCTCGATTCTGACTGGGAGAACAGCAACAAAAATCTGCAAGTTGTGAATTTATGTCGTGATTATGGTTATATGAGTAACGGCTATTATTGCTCTTTAATGGCCGAAGCGCGTGGGCATCGTGTGATTCCGCGTGTAATGGCGATTAACGATATCAATCAACCGTTTTTGCTCTCCTCAGGATTGCTGAAACTGCACAAATTGTGCAAAAACACCGAATCGATTCGGGCCAAAATTTATTTCGGTCGCACGCCAGAAGCAGGCTTAGAAAAGTTGGCTCGTCGCCTGTTTGAGCAATTTATGGTACCGGTGATTGAACTGGAGATGGATAAGTTTCAAGGCCAGTGGCAAATCAGCAAAATTGCCCCTTACCCGTTTCAGGATTTATCCGACCCAGAACAAGACTTTTTTATTGAATCACTTGAGATGTTTTCAAGCAAAGTGTGGCGTAAACCCAAGCAGCAGAAAAAATACCGCTATGACATCGCCATGCTGGTCGACCCGGAGGAAAAAATGCCTCCATCCGACCCATCAGCACTCAAGCGTTTTCGCCGCGCGGCGAACCGCTTGGGCGTTAACTTAGAAACCATTTCACCTGATGATCTATCAAGGCTGGGTGAATTTGATGGCTTGTTTATTCGCGCCACTACCAATATCAGTAACTTTACCTATCAATTTGCCAAAACCGCAGAAAAGATGGGCTTGGTGGTGATGGACGATTCTGAGTCGATCATGAAATGCACTAACAAGGTGTTTTTAACCGCGCTGCTTGAGCGCAATAAAGTGCCCGCGCCAAAAAGCGTGATTTTGAAAAGTTTTGATGCCGAATGGAAGGAGCATGCGCTGGAACATTTACAATTTCCGATGGTGCTTAAGATTCCAGACGGTGCCTTTTCTCGCGGCGTGGTGAAGGTGAAAAACCTCGAAGAACTTGAGCGTGAAGCCAAAGGGCTGTTTGAGAAAAGTGCTTTGATTTTGGCTCAAGCATTTATGCCAACGGATTTTGACTGGCGCATTGGCGTGATGAATCATCAGCCAATATTCGCTTGCAAATACATGATGAGCCGCGGCCACTGGCAGATTTATCAACACCACAATAGTGGCCGAGTTTCTTCCGGTGGCTTTGAAACTCTGGACCTTAAACAGGCACCAAAAAGTGTGATTGATGCTGCGGTCAAAGCGGCCAACTTAATTGGCGGTGGATTGTACGGTGTCGACCTTAAAGAAATTGATGGCCAAGTGTATGTGATTGAAGTTAATGACAACCCAAGCATTGATCATCAAGTCGAAGATGCGTTTTTAGGCGATTTGCTTTATGACCGCATCATGACTGAATTCTTGCGTCGCATTCAAATGCGTGGCTTTGGTAGCTACAATTAACACCTGTACTCAATAAGCACGACATATCCAAAATAAAGCCCTGATTTTCAGGGCTTTTTTATATTCAACTGCTCGAAAAACGCGGAACTCTTCACTCACATTTATTCAGCATAGGTGACTGAATATGCTAAATAATTGTAATTTTGTTAAATCGAGCCAAGCAATTCATCGAAAAAAACCATAACTACAACCAATAAGTTAACCTCCAATCATTCGAAAGTTAGAGTTTTCGCTCAACTCTCTGGACAAACCATGATTAGGATATTGACTTGCCCATGAAGAAGAAGATTTTCGCACTACTGGCCGTACTCTTGATTAGCGGCGGCGGTTACCACTATTGGCACAAACATATTAACTATAATTTTGGCGCGGTAACTGAAGGTAAAGTATATAAATCAGCAGTAATAGCGCCGCAAGACATCGAAAGTTACACGTCAGAATACGGCATCAAAACCATTGTTGATCTGCGCAATGAAGTGACCCTTTACCCAACCGAAGACATTGCCGCAGCGGTAGAAAAAATCGATGGGGTCAAGTATGTCAATATTCGCTCTGGGCAAACACCAAACGAAGATAATCTTAATCAATTCTTCGACATCATGGACAATCAGGACAACTACCCTGTATTGATTCACTGCTACCACGGACTTGGCCGCACCATGCTCTACGTTGCGCTGTATCGTATTGAATATGAAGGCTTTAGTAATGAGGAGGCACGTAGCCTGACACGTTTAGTGGTCGAATCGCCTTTGTATAAAAGCTCGTTTGCCAAAGGGAAAAACAAAGGCGACTATTTGATCAACTATCAGCCGCGCAATCTCAGCGAATTCGCTACCATCGATCAGATGGTCGACTAACACTCTGCGTTTCTCGAAAATGTGTTTTAGACACACAAGAAAGCCCACTTTAGTGGCAATGTAGTTCACTTAAGCGGAGCTGCCTTGCGATTAACAGGATATCGGGTCTTTGATATTTTCACCGCCCTAGGCCGATTAGGCTTAGGGCGTTTGTCTATAAATAGGATTGATAAATCTCCACGCAGACTTTTTAGACGTTTCGGTGTATTACCCGGAGACACCGCTTTACTCATCACTTTTAGCTGACTTGCGATGAACTGACAAGCGTACTTAAAGCTGATTTCATTGGGCATTCGACCATGTTCTACTGCCGCTTGACTGGCTTCTCTTCTCACCAAGTTATAACCAAGTAATAGTCCCCATAACTCTTGATAGAC
>NZ_FNDD01000011.1 GCF_900100015.1 Vibrio xiamenensis
GACCACGACCACGACCACGACCACGACCACGACCACGACCACGACCACGACCACGACCACGACCACGACCACGACCACGACCACGACCACGACCAAGACCACGACCATCACCACGACCATCACCACGACCATCACCACGGTCACGCTCATGGTCACCAAGACCATAATTTGCGCGCTGCTTACATGCACGTGTTGGCTGACGCACTGACCTCGGTGTTGGCCATTGTCGCCTTGATTGTCGGTAAGTACCTAGGTTGGAACTGGTTGGATGCTTTAATGGGTATGGTGGGCGCCGTTGTGATTGGTAAGTGGACTTGGGGACTACTAAAACAAACCAGCCCAGTATTGCTTGATGCCAGCATTAGCAACAGTTACAAGCAATCGGTATTGGATGTACTTAATCCTCACGCTAAAGTGGTGGATTTCCATATTTGGAAGGTGAGTGCTGATCACTATGCCTCCGCCATCACTTTGGTATCAAGTTCTAATAAAAGCGCCGAGGATTATAAACATATGTTGGCGAAATTTGATAAGATTCATCACCTTACCATTGAGGTTAATCATCAGTAGCTTATGACAGAGTTAGAAAAATTAAACCGCTTGCTAACGGAGTTCTACGACAAGATGTCATCGTGGGAGCAGTCTGTGGTAAAAGAGACCGGCTACTCGCTGGCGCAGATTCATACCATCGAAGTGCTAGGCAGCCACGGCGCAATGCGAATGAAAGAATTGGCGGAAAAGCTCGGCATCACCACTGGCACTTTGACGGTGCAAATCGACAAACTTGTGCGCGCCGAACTTATCGAGCGGATGCCATCTGAAAACGATCGCCGCGCGATCGTAGTAGGCTTGACAGCGCAAGGCCTCAATTTACATCGTCAACACAATCAGTTGCATTTGGAACTGGTCAACGAGTTGACCCAAGAGTTAAACAGTGAACAGCCCGCTCAGCTTATCGGCTGTTTAGAGAAAATGATACGCGCTTTTTAACCCCAGCCATTGTTTGATTCATCCCTTGCTCGGTAGGTTCTCGTTACCGAGCTTTTGTTAGTCGCGACTGGCGCAGATTGCTTGCTCGTGCATGGCATAACTGTGATATGCAGCGATAACAAACTTTTCATCTTTACTAACTCGTTTTACTTGAGTTGAAACGGCTTTTTATTTTATTCTCGAAGCATACTGCCGAGCACGTCAACAAGGCAGACATTTTGATGACACATAAGGAGCGTTCACCATGTTGGTGAGTAAGTTTGATAGTTCAGAAAATAGCCTACTATTTTCGCCAAAAGTGGTTGCGATGTTAGAGCAACTCAAAGCGCTGAATCTTGCAAATCTTGAATTGGGTAAGTACTCATTTGAAGGGATTGATGAAGACGACGCGTTCTTCATTGTGATGGAATATCAAACCGCAAAGCAGAGCAGTGTTGGCCCTGAATTTCACCGCAAATACACAGACATCCAACTGTTGGTTTCTGGCGAAGAGCAATTTGGCTGGGTTCGTGTCAGCGACAGTGAGCTCGCTGATCTGGACAGCAAATATCAATACGATGCTGAGCGTGATATCTGCTTTATTAAAGAGCAAGAGCTGCCACTTGAAATTAACCAAATGAAACTAGGGCACTTCTACTTGTTCACGCCACAAACTATCCATATGCCAAACTTGGCGATTGGCGAGCCAAGTGCGGTACGTAAAGTGGTGGTTAAGCTTAAAACTGAGCTACTGAATCGCTAATTCGAGCGTTATGCTTATCTTACAGAAACAAAAATCCGCGCTTTACGATAAGCGCGGATTTTTTATCATGGTTTTTTACGAGGATGGAAGTTTACTTGGCTAGCACAGAATCGGCTTGGGCAGAGCGCATGCGTTTTTGGCGGGTGACCAGATAAATACCGCTGCACACCAATACCAAGGCGACTAAGTTTTTCCACTCCAATATGGTCTCACCAAGAAAGATCGCAGAAAGCAAACTGCCAAACACCGGAATCAAAAAGTTAAAAATGGTGATGGTACCGACCGAGTTGTATTTGAGTAGCACACTCCAAATCGCAAATGCCGCAGAAGACAGCAGCGCTAAGTAAATAAGTAGCGTGACGCTTGCTAAGCTGAAATGCCCAGAATGCCCACCGGCGACAAGCCCAATCAATAATAGTGCTAAGCCACCAATCGCCAACTGCCAAGCGGTCATCAACATCGCATCAATACCTTGCGAGACTTTTTTGCCATAGATGGATGCCGCCGAAAGAATGAACGCGGCCAACATCACCGAGCCTTCGCCCGCTAAACTGAACTGAAAATCCAGCAGTGAATGGTTGAAATTGACGATGAAGACGCCAAGAAACCCCACCAAACAGCCGAGTGCTTTGCGTTGAGTCAGGCGATCATTTTGGTAAATGAAATGCGCCAGCAATACGCTAAAGAAGGTGCCGGTTGCGTTGATGATCGATGCTTTGACACCACTGGCAAACGCCACGCCGATATAAAAGAAAATGTACTGCAAGCTGGTTTGAGTTAAACCAAGTATGGCGATTTGGCGCATTTTTTGTCGGCTAAAATTACCGCGATGACGACCAAGTAATCGCGCTAAAAGCAACAGTAATATTCCGGCGAGAAAGAAGCGCTGGCCGGCAAACACCATTTGTGAGGCCACATCGTGGGCTTCAATCTGCAGCAGTGCGTAACCCGTTTTGATTGCAGGATAGGCGCTGCCCCACAGCAGAGTACATAAAATCGCTAAGGCGTACACAATCAGTGGCTTGGAAAACAGTGGGTGAGAATCATGAGACATACAGCGTTACCTTAAGGTCTTTGCGACGCAATCCAATCAAATACTGCCAAGAGCTGGCAATAAGGCGCGAGAATAGTAGCGAAAAGCGCTGAGTTTGTCTTGCTTGTTCGCCGCTATTGGTCACATTTTTTGCGCAAATATCGCTCTGTTGCCTAACGATTTGAGTAGTCGAAATGGTTTTGGACTCAATCACTAAAGACTCAGTACAAGCGGTACAAAAGTGTGATCTGAAATTATGTTCATATCACGTCTTTATGTCTTTGATGATGTTAGAAATTGTGTTTATTAGACGCGGGCAAAAATAGCAAGGTCGCGGCTTGAGCGTAGCGTCTGACACGCTAAAGTGAACACGCTTGCAGGCGTGGGACCAAGGGTAGCAGTCAGTTCGTATCGTATCATTGCTATTACAGAATGTGCGTTAGCTCGTTTAAAGGAGTGCGAATCATGGCGACTGAAACAAGGACGAGATAATGGCCAGTGAATAGGCCATCACCTAGGCTCAGCGTAGTGGTATTTCACCGTTCAAATTTATTGGGGCGACACCGACCTCAGGGTGCCTGAAAAGCAGAGCGGTGGATTTCATTCCCCCATGAAATCCATCGATTAAGGCATCTATGAGAGGAAAACAACAAATGAAACTTCACTCGAAATTGAGTGTGTTGGCGGCAAGTGTGCTGCTGGCAACCCCGATGCTAGCCATGGCTAGTAACCCGATTATTAAACACATTTATACTGCCGATCCTGCCGCGATCGTCGATGACGATACCGTATACATTTATACCGGTCATGATGAAGCGGGCACCGACGAATCTGCCTATGTGATGGACGATTGGCACGTGTTCTCATCTAAAGACTTGGTTAACTGGACCGATCACGGCGAAGTGTTGTCACTGGAAGATTTTAGCTGGGCATCGGCCGATGCTTGGGCGGGTCAAGTGATCAAACGAGATGACAAATACTACTGGTACGTCCCCGTTAATGACGACACCGATGGCTGGTTTGGCATTGGCGTGGCTGTTTCAGATTCACCAACCGGTCCGTTTGTTGATGCAATTGGCTCGGCGCTTATCACCGACAGTATGACGCCCAATGAAACCCTCGATATCGACCCAACCGTGTTCATCGACGATGACGGTCAAGCTTACCTTTATTGGGGTAACGCCACCGACGATGGCATCATCAAGGTGGTCAAACTCAAAGACAATATGATTGAAACCGATGGCGATATTACCGACATCGACACCGATCAAGTGCCGAGTTTTACTGAAGCGCCTTATATGCATGAACGCAACGGCATCTATTATCTCTCTTATGCGGCAGGGTGGCCGGAAAATATTTACTACTCGACCGCGGATAATCCGATGGGGCCATTTACCTATCAAGGTATGATTCTGGATGCTGATGATGTCAGCTCGCCAACCAGCCACCAGTCGATCATTGAGTACCACGATAACTGGTATCTGGTTTACCACAACGCGGATTTACCCGATGGCGGAGAGTATCGTCGTAGCGTTGCAATGGATAGGCTCTACTACAATGATGACGGCACGATTCAGCAAGTCACTCCGACCACCGACGGCGTCGGTGTTGATGGACTTGGTGGCGAGTATGTACTGAAAAACCGTTTAAGCGACAAATGTTTGCAGCCACTCGATGGCGCGACTTCAAACGGCACCCAGATTGTTCAACATACGTGTGACGATGACGATACCCAGCACTGGGATTTGACACATACTCTTGATGATACCTACCAAATTACTCATCAAGAGAGTGGCAAAGTGCTCGACATCAGCCAAGGTTCGGTTGCCAATGGTGCGCGCGCAATTTTGTGGGCGAACTACGATGGCGACAATCAATATTGGCAACTGGATAGTCAGTCGGATGACGATGAAATTTACGATGTGACCAACTACAACAGCCAACTGCTGCTTGAAACAGCGGATGCTCTGCTGGATGAAGACGCTAATGTTGGGCAGTGGTCAAATAATGGCGGCTATCAGCAGCAGTGGTGGTTTTTAAGACCGGAAGCAACACAAATCGAACCTGTCTCTTATGAAGGTTATTACTTATCATATCGAGCCAATGGGGTGTGGATGGAATCGTCGCCGTCGCCACTGGACAGCAGCCAATTTAGAATTGAATCTGGGCTTGCTGATAGCAGCGGTATTTCTTTTGCGTCTATTACTCGTCCTGGGTATTACCTGCGCCATCGCGGCTTTGTGTTGTATATGGAATACGACAACGGCAGTGACGACTTCGACGAAGATGCAACTTTCTATCGTCAAGAAGGTTTATCTGACTCTAGTGCGGTTTCGTATGAATCGTACAACTATCCTGGTTACTACATTCGTCATCAGTATTATCAGTTACGTGTCGACCCTGAATCGGATATTGATGATACTTCAGATGCAACCTTTAATGAAATCAGTGACTAATCATTAGTTACCAGCACCGTAGTTGTTACAAACTGCGGTGCTGATTTCTCTTCTTCCCACCAAGGCGCTACGTTTTTCTACTCCCATCGCCAAATAAGCTGAGCAGTTTCTTCTCTACATTCATAACGATATGAAAAATCATCACTATACTTTGATTAACTTTTCATGGAAGGCGGTGCATTTATGAAGCAACTTGGGTTTAAGCGACTGTTACTACTTTCAGTCATCTTATTGGTTGGCCTCTCGGTTTCAGTCTCGAGTTTTATCTCTTATTCCAACACGAAATCTTCAATTAACGATCTAATTATTACTTCTGGGCAGGATTACATAAAAGGCCGTGCTCAGCTGGTTGAAAGCTTTCTTGGTGAGAAAATCAGTGGTGTAAAAGGGCTGGGGGATTTTTATAAAGATAAAGATTTTCCAGGTAGTACCGCCAAAGACTATATTGCGCTGACTGAAGTTTTGGCTACCGCGCTCAATACCGGCAGTTCTTTTATTGGTTTTGAAGACAGTGGCGATGCGTATTGGAACCAGGAAACCTCGGCATGGCCGAATCATAAATTTAACGGCGATATTCGCGAGCAGAGCTACTATCAAGATGGTCGCCGCGCTGTAACCCCTTCCGTGACCGACCCATACCCTGATGAGAGCAACTCGAAAATCTACTGGATCAGCATTGTGCAAAAGGTCAAGCAAGGCATGATGGGTGCCGACATGAAGTTGGATTTTTTAACCAAATTGGTTAAAGACTCGACAGATATTGTTGGTTCTGTCGCGCTAATCGTTAATCAGGATAGTACTGTTTTGGCCTCTACGTCTGATGCGGTCAAGGTTGGTGATAAGGGGGTCGATTACCCTTGGTTCAATAAAGCAATCACTCAAGCGATAAACAATGAAAGTACCTACGTTCATTACGAACTTAACGGGGTAGATAAAATCTTGTTTTCGCATCGTATCAAGGTGGCAGATAAGAACTGGTATTTTGCAATCGGTTTAGATACCTCCGTCGCGTTTGCGATGTTAGACACTAAGAAGAGATCCGCGATTATTATTGCGCTGGTGGCAATGCTGGTTAGCGTAATTGTCGCCTATTTGCTGATTCAGGTTTTGTATCGCCCAATCTTATCACTTAATCGCACCATTCAAGATTTAGCCAGTGGTGATGGCGATTTAACCCAGCGTTTGACTATCACCACTAATGATGAACTCGGCACCATCGCAAGTGGCGTGAATAAATTTATTGCTGGTTTACAAGTGATGCTAAAGGAGATTCAAGAGAGCTCCAATGTGCTGCAAACCAACGTAGCGCAGCTTAAAAATCAGTCGCAAAGCAATGCCGCTATCTTGCAAAGTCACGTTTCAGAAACCGAACAGATTGTTGCAGCGATTGAAGAGATGAACGCCACCGCCAACTCTATGGCAACCGATGCAGCGAATACTGCTGGCATCACGCAGCAAGCGGATACCACCAGCGTCCAATCAGTCACCACACTGCGCCAGTCGCAAAACACTGTGTCGGCATTGATTAAAGATGTGGAATCGGCGGCAGACAACGTCAACCGAATGAGTCAAGAAACCCAAGAGATCAACAAAGTTCTCAGCGTGATTGGTGATATCGCCGAGCAAACCAACTTATTGGCATTGAACGCGGCGATTGAAGCGGCGCGCGCGGGTGAGCAAGGCCGCGGTTTTGCCGTGGTGGCGGACGAAGTGCGTAATCTTGCTAGCCGCACCAAGTCCAGTACCGAAGAGGTCGAAGACGCGCTGTCGAAACTGCTTAAAGGTACGCAAGTGGTGGTGGAATCGATGGAAAACACCAAGCAGCGCTGCCAAGAAACTGCAGACGGTTCGGGTGAGGTAGGTGAAAGTTTAGAAACCATGACCACCTATGTGGCAGAAATTAATACGCTAAGCGCGCAAATCGCCACCGCGGCAGAAGAGCAAAGCAGTGTTACGCAAGAGCTCAGTCGTAATATGGCCGCGCTTAACGATATTGTTGGCGAACTGGATTCTAACGGTCGACGTGCACTGAGTGATATGGACAACATTGCGAGTGTTAATGACAAGCTGGTGCGCATCGTCGGACGTTTTAAGCTTTAATATTTTAATCTGTCTTCAACTTTTCATCTTTTGTGAAAAAACACCGAGCTTAGGCTCGGTGTTTTTATAACGGGTATTTGTCTTTAGCTTACTTCGTTGGCTTGTTCGGCTTGCAGGTGTTCTGTTTGCAAGTACTCCAACTCTGCTTGGTTGACCGCTTGCTCAAAGCCTTTAAGACGTTTGTAAATCGATAGCAGTTCAACAATCGTGGTCCAAGAGTTGACTAGGTATTGGAATGAATTTTCGACCTGATTAAACGCATTCATAATTCTCTGCATCATTCCAAGAGTAAATGCCCCCGCCACGATGGATGGTGCCAGCGCGATCATAGGCACAAAAGCGCCAAACTGCAGATAGCCATAACGAACAATATTGAAGTACACGTAGTGCAGGTAGAGGCGGAAATAGTTGTTGCGAACGTTATTAAATAGTGTCGCCAAGGTGATCGGTTCGGCGCGATCTTCGTGGTCTTCACCATAAACCAACTCTTTACGATAGGCCGCTTCGACTTTCTGATTTTTAAATTCCAACCCAGGCAATTTGATCCCCGCAGCGGCCAATAACATGGTGCCGAAAATTGACCACAAAATCGCAACGAACACTAGGGCTTGTGGCACTTCTCCAACAATCGGAATTGATTTTACGTGCTCTGACAAACCCCATAAAATGGGTAGAAAAGCGAGTAGGGTCATCACTGAGTTGAGAAAACTTACCCCAAGGCTTTCCATGATCGATGCGAAACGCATGGTGTCTTCTTGAATACGCTGTGACGCACCTTCAATATGACGAACGTGCTGCCATTTGGAGGTGTAGTAATCGGTCATCGCCGTGCGCCAGCGGAATACATAGTGGCTGACGAAAAACGAGTTACACACTGCCACGGTAATCGCGACCATCAGAATGATCATGACGGTCGAAAGTTCGGAATAGAACTCGCTTAAAGTAATACTGTTTGGCGCTGACAACGCTTTTTGAATCAGGTTGTAGAAATCGCCGTACCACTCATTAAGCATGACGCTGACTTCGACTTGAAACCAAGTAATAAACACGATTAGCGCGGAGCCTGCCACTGACCATTTGGCCCATTTTTGACCGCCGATTTTAAGCCATGTACCAATAAACAGCAGGTAACACACCACCATATATTGGTAGAGCCAAGCATTGCTGGCCGTTTCTTGGGCCGATTGAAATTGTGCCATTGCCGCAGGTTTGGCATCCGCTGCCAGCGCCTCTGGATAGTGAATACCAAACCAACTCGCCAAGCTTAAGCTGGGGCCAAGATCGTGTACTTGAGTGTACCAACCGACCACACACAGCAGTGACCAGAGAGCAAAGCTGAAGAAAAACAGCTTAGGTTTTGGAAAAAATGAATCAAACACTATAAAACACCTTGTTTTCTAACGCCGCGTCACGTGCGGGCGCATCATTGAGTGGATACTTGCGTTGAGGCGCCAAAGCGAGCAACGCGGTTGGGCTTCCAGCCCATTTTTAAATAACGATCTGTCACTTCGACAATTAAAGCCAATAAAAATTCACTGTGGCTGAGCGAATGTCATCACTCAGTACACAGTGAATTATTGAGTAATTTCATCATAGTAGCAGTTGGCGATGTAAGAAAGTGTCTACGTTACGCGGTCGACAAGGTTGAGCACAGTCTCACAATGGCGCTGATGATATGCAGCGCGGCTTTTCTCTGTAAAAGATTGGTAATTCAATAAGATACAATTTTCATATTTTATATCATTGTAAAGAATGCGTTCATATTTATGTCAGATATGGTTCACATTGCGTTGTTAGATTATTTGAATACATCAACATAACTAGCAAATGAATAACCGCGTCAGCAACTCGGCTTAGACAATCATTTCGCAGTGACCAAGCCTCTCACGAGTGCGATGAACGATGGTTATGCAAGGAGCAAAGCAATGTCTCAACCTTCTCAAGTTAATGAATACTCACAAGATATAGATAATGAGCGGCGCAGAATGCTGCAATTTTTAGCGGGTGCGCCACTGCTGCCTTTAACCGGTGGTGTGATTGGGTCACTGTTTAGTTCGGAGTCGCTAGCGGCTAGCAATGCCACATTGGACTTTATTCGCTTTGTATCAATGGATGCACCAAGTTTGGATAATCCAAGTGCAATGTCGACCACCACAATTAATTCCGCATTGGAACTCAAACTCAGTGATGGTTCGAGTCGCCAAGTGGCACTCGCATACAAACCATTTTTCATCACAGGGGATAAGGTACCTGATGGCAATGGTAATACTGTAGTCGCAGGCGGTTACTATGATATTCACAATCAGCCGATTTTAGATAGTACCGCAAACAATCGTCAGTTCTTCTCTGATTGTCCAGACGGCAGCAGCTTATTAACGGTTGATGGCGCACACGTCGACGGTGTGTATGGTAACCCAGTATTCGCGGTGGTGCAGTTTGAATACACCACGCGAAATGGTGCCGAGGAAGATATGTATGGCCGTTTGCCATCGCCGATTGCGGTGCTTACGCTCGATCAAAATCCGCAAACCGGTGAGCTCAAACTGGTGAAATACCATAATGTGGATACTTCGAGTGTCGGCGGTTTGTGGATCACCTGCGGCGCTAGTCTCTCCCCGTGGGGAACACATCTTTCAAGCGAAGAGTATGAACCGGATGCATCGGATTTGGCGAACGATCAGTTCAAAGCGTACAGCAAAAACTTGTTTGGTGATGAAAACCATGCCACACCATATAACTACGGTCATTTACCAGAAGTGACGGTCAATAAAGATGGCACCGCAAGCATCGAAAAACATTATTGTGTTGGGCGCATTTCGCACGAATTAGTTCAAGTGATGCCGGATGAGCGCACCGTATTGATGGGGGATGACGCAACCAATGGTGGCTTGTTCATGTTTATTGCTGACAACAAACGCGATCTTTCGTCGGGCAAACTTTACGTTGCTAAGTGGAGCCAGACTTCGTCAAAAGGGGCAGGCGCGGGTGACATTAGCTGGATCAAACTTGGTGAAGCCAATAGCAATGAAATCAAAGCATTGGTCGATGGCGGTATTAAAGCTTCCGATATCATGGATATACGCACAGAGAACCCTAATGATGCCAGCTTTAGTCACATTCGTTACAGCGGTAGCGATAACTGGGTGAAACTCAAGCCTGGGATGGAAAAGGCCGCGGCATTTTTGGAGACTCACCGTTTTGCTGCGCTGGTTGGCGGCTCACTGGGATTTACCAAAATGGAAGGCACTACCGTCAATGTTGCCGACAAAAAAGCCTATTCGGCCATGTCGTATATCTATAAAAGTATGACCGATGGTAGCACTGATATTCACGTTGAAGGGCCAAAAGCCGGCGCTGTGTATGAGCACTCTCTTACTGGCGTGCAAAAAGACAGTGATGGAAATGTGATTGACAGTGAATGGGTGTCAGTGCATATGCATGCACCGTACAATCTAGTTGGCCAAGACTTGAAAGCGCCAGATGCACTCGGTAATACAGCGCATGCTGATCGCATCGCCAATCCTGATAACATCAAGTTCTCGGAAAAACTGCGTACTTTATTTATTGGAGAAGACAGTGGGAATCACGTTAATAACTTCCTTTGGGCATACAATGTTGATAGCGGAGAGCTATCGCGAGTGATGTCTTGCGCAGCTGGCGCTGAGTCAACCGGTTTGCATGCGGTCGATGAGATCAATGGCTGGACTTACATTATGAGTAACGCGCAGCATCCCGGCGATTGGGAAAGCCCGCTTCATGACAAAGTCAAAGATGTTTTGGACCCTTATGTTCGCGCCAACTATAAAGATCGTTATGGTTCGACAGTCGGCTATATTACTGGTATGCCGAAATTGGCGTAATTTACCGTTTCAATGGAAAAAGGGCAGTCATTTGGCTACCCTTTTCGTAACAAATTAGAGCTCAAGGTCCTACATAACGAGTCGTGAAGTTCTGAATATATGAAACGCTAGGAATGGCACGATTTTCCGCAATAGCGAGCATAATTTTGTAGCTCAGTACCCCGATATCCGCGAAATTGATTTTGACATATCCGTGGACCAGCTTTTGTTCAAGTAACTCGTCAATGCCTTCCACTTCGCCCACCACAACCAAAAGTTTGGTTTGGCCTGAGGTGAGGTCGTCACGAAATGGTGCAATGGTACGGTAGAACTGACTGATATTCGCGATGGGCCAGTGCCCAGTAGAAAGCAGAGCATCAGGCTTGATCTCTTCAAGTGTAAAAGACAACTCATCCATGGTTCTGGCAATACTGTCAGCGGTGTTCCAAGGTGAGCGAGAACATTCATACCAACCATGCTCACCGTCTAACTTTTGGTCGATGGCAAAACTATCATCTTGGCTGAGCGTACTACGAATACCGATCATCCTCATGTCGAGGTTGGATTCGTTCGCGGCCGTCATTAAACAAATGTGAGCACCTTGAGGATAAAGCTGCTTGGCAATTTCAGCCAAATGCTCGCCCACTTCTTGATTGTCGATGCCGACATAACCCCGGCTTAAGCCGCGGTCTTGCTCTTCAAATGGGGAGTCGAAAGTGATGATAGGAACTTGGACGTCTTTGAGGGCTTCCGCGACATAATCGGATTTCGTAACCGAAATGGCAAGAGCATCAAAGTGTTGGCTCGCGAGTGCTTCTTTGATTGCAACGACTTGAGAGCGAGGGTTGGCAGAGCCGAGCGCGCCAATAAAGACACATTGATTACCATCTTTTTCAGCTGCATGTAAGCAGCCTTGCCATGCTCTTTCAAAATTAATGTCGTTTTTGGTTTTTCCGACGATGCCAAACGTCAACCCTTGAGCGAGAGTGTCGGGCGCTGAACAAAGCATCACTCCTAAGCCGACTAACCCGCCCCAAATACCTAGTTTCATGTCGAATATCTCGCTCTATGTTATTGTTTAAACTATGCGAATAGCTTTCTAAACTATAGTTCATCTCGCAATACTGCAGTGCAAATTTTTTGTTCTCTCATGCTGTAAATTCGATATTCGATAAGTCGGCGTTTAGTGAAGCTACAAAGATATGACTCGATTCTTACTTATCGGTCTTCGTTGTTGATTACCATGAAGATTCCCCCATGGATAAAAGAATGTTGTGATGAAAATGTTTCATTCAAAAATGTGTCTTGCTGCACTACTTACATTGGTAAGTGGATTGAGTGCGGCGCAAGATTTTAGTCGTGAACAAGGGCTTGCTTATGGTCCGAACGATCGCTATGAACAAGAGATCGTACGTTTTGAAAAGCGTGAACAAGCCAATCCATCACCGCAAGGGGCGATAGTGTTTATTGGCAGTTCAAGTATTGGCTATTGGAGTGGTACTGTGCGTGATGATATGGCGCCGCTTAGCGTGATACCTCGCGGGTTTGGTGGCAGTAATATGAACGATGCTTTGCATTATGCCGACCGCATTGTGCTGGCTTACAAGCCGCGCGCCGTGGTGTTATATGAAGGCGATAATGACATTGCGCAAAAAGTTGGGCCTGCGCGAATTGTAGATACGTTTGATAAGTTCGTGGCTAAAATTCATGCCTCACTTCCCGACTGTCGTATCTATGTGATGTCGATTAAATCCAGTGTTGCTAGAAGTTCTCACTGGCCAAAAATTCAAGCCACTAATGAGCTACTTAAGCAAAGGGCGGAAAATAATCCGTTACTGACATACGTTGATGTGGCGACGCCAATGTTTGGCGAAGATGGTAAGCCGCGCCGCGAACTGTTCAAAGAAGATATGATTCACATGCAGCGTGCTGGTTATATTGTATGGCGCGATACCCTCAAGCCGGTGTTATTAAACAACGAACTTCAATATGAGAAGTAAATAATATTTCATATTGATGTATTTTAATGGCGCATATCTTAACGATGTGCACCATTTTTATCGGGTTGCCGCCAGCTCGATTGGGTTTCGATCAGGTTAAAGTAATCAATCATCTTATTCACTTATTAGACAAATCCGTGCATTCAATTTATTTTGCTATGAATTAACGCTATTTCGAGTCTATGCGACACCACCTAATCGCTTAATAAAATGAGATCATACGTCGCCCGTTAAAGTCATTGCTCAAATTTATGTAGAGAATTGATGATGATTAGTTTAATGACGAATTTCCTACTACTCACAACCGCTATCCATCTTTGCTATATTGGCTATCCCTTCTTAGGTCAACCGATCAAATCGTCTTGGCAATGGATAAAACATCATCCCAAAGCATTTCTAATTGATGTTACCTTACGTGCGCCAACATTTTATTTTTTACTAGGTGGAGTGACATTCATTTTACCCGCTTGGACGACTTGGGTGTGTATGGTGGGATTTGTCTCTTCATTAATTTTGTTGTTTACGTCACCACCAAGAAACTATGGCGAACATTCGGCAGACGATGAAAACTTTGGCCCAAATGAATAACATTAATCGCCTAACGCTTAATGCCTAGCCAAAAACAACCGATGCGCTCGCTGTGAGAAGAATGATAGCCGGCGCATCGTTTCTTGGGGCTCATTTAAGTGCTGAAATGCTTTTCAGATGTGTTACAACACCTTCTTGAAATCGAGCATATACAGCACTTTACCTTTGCCTTCTTTAAATAACTTCTTAAACGCCTTTTCATTAAATTCATCGAGTTGGCCCATTTGCTTGGCCGATTTACCCGAACCGCCGATATTGTCGCTGTCGGTGTCGATAATCGCGTTACTGATATCGATGATCGCTTGGCGGTAACCTTGCTTGCCATGAAGGTTGTATTTGCTAAGGTCAATTTGTTTGCGAAGCTCTCGAGCCCAGTAAAACTCCAAAAATGGTACTGGAGAGTGTGGCTTTTCCCAACCAACATCGCGGGTGAAATACATCAGTGCACGGAATTGATCGTTTTCAAAATGGCTTAAACCCAGCGAGGTGGGTAGGGCATCGGCGGTAATTTCTTCGCCTTTGTTATTCTCAAGCCAAGTATTACCATCGACTTGCATTGCGCCCCAAAACGCATCCATTGAGTTAAGGCCGCGATAATCTTTTGCCACGACAACGTGGATTTTGAAATCTTCGCCGCCGCCAGCCATCTGCCAGAAGGTGTTAAAGGTGTGGTGCCCATCGGTGAGGTAATAATCGCCATTCGGTGCAATGACGATGGTTTTCATATCTTCAGTGCGACTGCCAACCGGCTCTTTACATTCATAACTGCTTGCATCGTTTGGCTTAGAACTAGCTGGCTCGAAGTGTTTAATGCCTTTTTGACCGTTCGCCTCGCAGATTTCATCGAACTGTTTTTCAGGATCTTGTCGATAACGGCCAAGCTTGTAGTAGATTTGGTCAAAGCCAACACTTGTTTGGGTTGGGTGAAGCTGTTTAAGCTCAACCTCAGTGACGCTGCCCGCGTGCAGTGATTCTGCGTTGGCGAGATTGAGTGTCAACGCCAGGTTGGATGCCAAAATCAGGCTTGAGCTAATCAACAGTGTTGAGACGCTTGAAACTAGCGTTTTGAATTGCATGATATTTTTCCTATTAATAGTGAATGCACACATCCTAACCAGCTTGTATGACACATTTATTCCAATTGGCCCTATTATCATCCTTAAGAGTCAGTTTTTCTCCAGGACTCGAATCGATAAACTCACGGCTGAGGTGCGGTTATCCACTTCAAGTTTTTTGTAGATCTGCTCAAGGTGCTTGTTGACGGTACGTGGGCTCATTTGCAGAATTTGCGCAATTTCCCAGTTGGTTTTGCCAAATGACAACCAATACAGCACTTGCGACTCACGCTTGGTGATATTAAATACGCTGCGCAAATCGTCTTCACTGCCGGCCTGCTTTGGCACATTGATGCGTAGCAGCACATGAAAATGTTCATCACTGCCTGCCACACAAGCTTCAAGCGGTTCGTTAAGTTGAGTAAGGCGCAGAGGCTTGTCGCTGTTGCCGCCAGCGAGCCAAGCGGCGATATCCGGTTGCAGTTTGGCCCATATCTGATTGATATCATGCCCAAAATGGGAGGATGTTGCGTCACTTCCATGTAAAGTTGTTGGCACGCAAAGCTTGCTCAAGAGCTCTAGTGCGTGCGGTGTGGCCCATTCGAGATCGCCAAGTTTCGATACGCAAAAAATAAACTGTCCGGCGTAATCAAGCGCGGCTTGCGCCGATTTTGCCATCTGCGCGTTATGGCTATGCACGCGAATTCTTGCCAGCACTTCATCGGGCACCACCGGTTTGGTGATGTAATCCACGCCGCCCGCTTCAAAGCCCTTAATAACGTGTTTCGAGTCGTTGAGTCCGGTCATAAAAATGATCGGCACAGCGGGCAGGCGCTCTTTGAGCCGAAGGCAGGTATCAAAGCCGTCAAGTTCGGGCATTACCGCATCAAGCAGCACCACATCGGGCTGAATTTTTTCAACGATGGCAAGCGCCTGCAAGCCATTGAGCGCCACTAATACCGTCAATCCTGCTTGGTTTAAGGTGGCGTTTAACATGCCGAGCGATTCGGGAGAATCGTCGACAACTAATACAATCAGTGTGTTTGCAGCGAGGTCATTCATGAGTCAGTCCATTAATCTTTGTGACGATATCGGCAAAGCGACATTGCTGCGCGTCCTCGCGCATAGCGTGAATAAAGGCGCTGCCTTGGTGTCCTTGGGCTTCCAATTTATCCAGCAGCGAATTAAAGGCGCTTAAATAGCCAATTTCGGCGTAACTTTTCAGCTGCGCGAGTTCAGCGTTGCTAGGATAACTCGACGCAGCGGCTAAAGATGAGCCCTTCGCCACGTAAGTCCATTCAATGCTCAATAATTGGCTCAGTTTGCCCAGTAGTTGCGATATCACTACTGGCTTAGTCAGGTAGCCATTGTGATAGCGCTGCAGTTGGCTCACGTTCTCTTGATTACCAATTTCCAGCTCTTGAATATTGGCCGATAGCATCACAATCGGTTGCTGATAATGCTGCTGGCGCAGTTTGATAGCCAACTGCCAGCCATTCACCTGCGGCATAAAAATATCGAGCATAAACAAGTCGATGTGATGGTTTTTAGCAAGGGTGAGTGCCGTATCTGCGTTACTGGCCTTAAGTACTTTAAATCCGAGCGGGCTAAGAATATTGCTAATGAGCTCGCGCTGATCGTGAATGTCATCGACCACCAAAATGGTTTTCACCGCGCCAAGGTAGCCCGTCACGGCGGTGTTAGACAGCTCTGGCTCGCTTTGATAATCGCGAATCGGCGGTAACATCATGTTGAGTGTAAAGGTACTACCGCAATCTTTTTCACTGACACATGTTATCTCGCCGCCCATCAGTTCGGCCAGTGCATTGGAAATGGTTAAGCCAAGGCCGGTGCCGTTAATGTGCTCGGTTTGCGCCGATTGAATACGTTCAAACGGGCGAAATATCAGGGCTTGTTCATCGCTGGAAATCCCAATGCCGGTGTCGCTAACTTGAAAACGCGCCACTTGGTTTCGATAACTGACCGAAAACACGATCATGCCTTTTTCGGTATATTTCACCGCGTTATTGAGTAAGTTAATTAGAATTTGCCGCAATCTTTGTTTGTCGGCACTAACAAATTTAGGCAGTTGGCTGGCAAAGTGATGCTCAAAATCAAGTCCTTTACGCTCGGCTTGCAATTCAAATACTTCGACCAACTGCTCAAGCAGCGAATGAAGATTGAATTGGTCACGATGCAGCTCCATTCGACCAGCTTCGATTTTGGAAATTTCCAGTAAGCTTTCCAATAAATCACCGAGATGCTTACCATTTCGCTGCAAAGTCTCTGCATATTGGCGCTTTTGCGCGCTGAGTTCTTGGTCGTTACTCAGCAGCTGGGCGTAGCCGAGCAATACATTGAGTGGGGTACGCAGCTCATGGCTAAGCCCGGCTAGATAACGGCTTTTGGCGTTGTTGGCGGTTTCCGCTTGGCGTTTGGCGCGCTCCAGTTCTTCGGAGGTGCGTTGGTGGGCAGTGATTTCTTTTGATAACAGATTGGTGTGGGCTTGCAGTTCGTTCATGGCCAAACGGCTACTACGCCGAGCCAGCACAAACAGCCAACTGATCACGCCAATTGGGATCAAAAGCAGTGTAAAGGCTTTGAATAGGCTGAGCGATAACGCGCTCATTTTCAGGCTATCCAAACTTGGCACTTGGCTGTAGGCGAGCGCCAAGATGGCGCCAATGGCAAGGCTCATCAATACCATCACCATCACAAACTGGCTCACGGAAGAAGACAGATTGCCAATCCAATGGCCGGGTAAATAGGGGCTAAGGAAGCGCTTTAATTGGGCGTGAAAGGTGGCCTCTGGGCGACATTTGTCATGGCAGCGCACATCGAGCGAGCAACACAATGAGCAAATATGGCCTTTATAAGCTGGGCAAAGTGCCATATCTTCCTCTTCAAAGCGATGTTCGCACACCACACAAGTATGCTCTTGCTCTCCTTGGCGGTAGATGACATTTTTCGGCACCAGATAAAACCGGCTGCGGGTGGCGAGTGCAATCAGCGGCGCGGTCAAAAATGGCAGGGCAAAAGAGAGATAGGAAGCAAAGGCTTTGACAATATCGTTGAACGCGCCGAGATGAGCGGCGAGACCAAAACTGGAGGCGATGATCATTGACCCAAGACCAACCGGGTTAATGTCGTAAAGTTTGGAACGCTTAAACTCAATGTGTTTGGGGCTAAGGCCGAGCGGCTTATTAATCACTAGGTCGGCAACAATACTGCCAATCCACGCCAGCACCAGCACGGAATAGACTTGCAGCGTCTGTTCAATCAGTTGATAGACGCCAAGCTCCATTAAAAGTAGCGCAATCAAGACATTAAATACCATCCACACCACACGTCCGGGATGATGATGGGTTAAACGCGAGAAAAAATTCGACCATGCCAGCGAGCCGGCATAGGCGTTAGCCACGTTAATTTTGAGCTGAGAAATGATCACAAAGCAGCCGGCGCACAGCAGTGCCAGCTTGGTATTGTCTGTGGTGTATTGAAACACGTTAACGTACATGTGCGCAGGATCGCTGGCAAATTGCGGCGCAATGCCGCGGGTGATGGCAAGCCAAGCAAGAAAACTGCCCAAGGCAATTTTAAGTGCGCCAAACAGCATCCAACCCGGGCCGCCAATCAGCATTGCCGCCCACCAACGCCATTTGCTCGATGGTGTTTGTGCGGGCAAAAAGCGCAGAAAATCGACCTGCTCGCCAATTTGCGCCACCACTGACAGCAGCACCGCTGAGGCGGCGCCAAACAGTAGCCAATCAAATTGCGGCGCATGTCCGGATACGCCGCCATAATCGAGCCATTGTTCAAGTTGACTATCAGGATGACTAAACACATAAAACAGTGGAATGATTTGCATCAGTAGCCACAAGGGCTGTGACCACATCTGAAAGCGCCCGATATTGGAGATGCCAAGGGTGACCAGTGGAATAACAATCACCGCGCTTAAGATATAACCCCAAAACAGTTCGATGCCAAACAGCAGCTGCAGCGCCATCGACATAATCGCCGCCTCTAAGGCAAAAAAGATAAAGGTGAACGAGGCGTAGATGAGCGAGGCGATGGTTGAGCCGATATAACCAAATCCGGCGCCGCGACTGAGCAAATCGGCATCGACGCCATATCTGGCGGCGTAATAGCAAATCGGAATACCGCTTAGCATTACCACCAGCGACACCCCGCCAATTGCCCACAGCGAATTGACCACACCATAGTTGAGTGTGATGGTGCCGCCAAGTGCTTCCAACACCAAAAACGACACGATGCCAAGGGCGGTGTTAGCGATCCAACCTGCGGACCATTTGCGCGCGCGTTTAGCCGTAAAGCGCAGCGCGAAATCTTCGAGCAGTTCGTTGGCGACCAACTTGTTGTAACGCCTTCGCGTTACCGGAACTTTTTGCATGCCTCTCTCTTAATCCTTCAAGCGTTAATTGGCACTCCTTGCCAATCCGTCTCAGCCAATCCATCTAAGACAAACAGCATCGTCGCAAAAAAGAGCCGCTAAGGCTGTCTTTTGTTTGAGATTTATCGCGCGATTATACCGCAAGCCAAAGGCTTGGAATATGCGTAGTTTGACGTAGTCAAAGTGCGCAAACTGCGCATATCCATCGCCATAATTCGCGTTGATACTGAGTGACAGTTTGCAATTGACTGTCTACTCATTACTAACCAAAGGAAGGACAACAATGAAAAGGAAATTCCTCTCCACCGCGATGCTGGCTGCGGCGATGCTCAGTGCTCATGCTATGGCGGCTGATACCATTAAAGTCGGCGTGCTGCACTCACTGTCAGGCACCATGGCAATCAGTGAAACCACGCTTAAAGACACCATGTTGATGCTCATCGACGAGCAAAACAAAAAAGGCGGCTTGCTGGGTAAAAAGCTTGAACCTGTGGTGGTTGACCCGGCTTCTAACTGGCCACTGTTTGCAGAAAAAGCCCGTGAACTCATCGCCAAAGACAAAGTTGCTGCAGTATTTGGCTGTTGGACATCTGTATCGCGTAAATCGGTATTGCCAGTGTTTGAAGAACTCGACAGCATTTTGTTCTATCCGGTGCAATACGAAGGGGAAGAGTCGTCGAAAAACGTGTTCTACACTGGCGCTGCGCCAAACCAACAAGCGATTCCAGCGGTCGACTATTTGATGGACCAAGGCGTGAAACGTTGGGTATTGGCCGGTACCGATTATGTCTATCCGCGTACCACCAATAAGATTCTCGAAGCGTACTTGAAAGCCAAAGGTGTGGCCGACAGTGACATCATGATCAATTACACCCCGTTTGGTCACTCTGACTGGCAATCCATCGTCTCCGACATTAAGAAATTTGGCTCGGCTGGTAAGAAAACCGCAGTGGTTTCAACCGTCAATGGCGATGCCAACGTACCGTTTTACAAAGAGCTGGCTAACCAAGGCGTGACCGCAGATGACATTCCGGTGGTGGCGTTCTCGGTCGGTGAAGAAGAACTGTCGGGTATGGATACCTCACCGCTGGTGGGACACTTGGCGGCTTGGAACTACTTTGAAAGCGAAGATTCTGAGCAAAACGATGAGTTCATCGAGCAGTGGCATAAGTTCACTAAAGACGACAATCGCGTCACCAATGACCCAATGGAAGCGACCTATATCGGCTTTAACATGTGGGTGAAAGCTGTGCAAACCGCAGGTACTACCGACCCAGATGCCGTGCAACAAGCGCTGATTGGTACTTCTGTACCTAACCTAACGGGCGGTTATTCAACCATGATGCCGAACCATCACATCACCAAACCTGTGTTGATCGGTGAAATTCAAGATGACGGACAATTCCAAACCGTGTGGAAAACCAGCGGATTGGTTGCAGGCGATGCATGGTCAGATTATCTGCCCGGCTCAAAAGATCTGATTTCCGATTGGCGCGCGCCGCTAAGCTGCGGTAACTACAACGTCAAAACCGGCAAATGTTCAGGTCAAAACTACTGAGTTTGAACCTGTAATTTATGACTTCACAGGCAGCGTGAGTTCCACGCTGTTTGTGAATCCATCGGCTTTGAGCAAAAGGTTTTTACCATGGGCGTCAAACGATTGTTTTTCATTCTATCTCCAACTTGGCTGCGCGCTTTACTGATGAGCGTTGCGCTACTGATAATCCATATTCAGCCAAGTTTGAGTGCTGAGAACGCCAAATTTGAGCAAGGGCTAGAAGCGCTAAAAACCGGCAGCTTCAGCCAAATATCCCAAGGCGTGAGCGCGATTGCCCAAAGTGGTGATGAACGTGCGGCGGCGGTATTAACGCTGCTACTGCATGGCGATTTGTATCGACTTAAACAAGACTCGTCATTGGTGACCATACAAAGCAAACAAGGCCGCGATTATGTGATTGCGCCACTGTTTGCCAGCGCAGAAGATCAGACGCAAAGCGTCAAATCTCGCGCAATAAAAAAGATTGGTATTAATAACAAAGTGCGCGGCGAGCTTAAATCGATGATCGCGGCGCTGAATATTTCCAACCCTGATGCCAATCGCCGTTTGGATGCGATTAACCAGTTGATGGGCGATATGGACCAAGCCAGCTATCAACTGCTGAAAAGTCATCTAGAGTCAGAAACGGATAGCGACGTGCTTGAGCTTGGCAGCATGGCGCTGGCGATTTTCGATCTCTCGAACTCAACCGATAACGCGGTGCTTAAAGCGGCGCTTGATGTGTTGCAATCGAGCTATCAACCCAGTGCGCGTAACGCGCTCAATCAATATCTGAATCAGCACCCAGATAGCGCGCTCAATTCGGATGTGCGTAAAGCGCTGGCAAGTATTGAGCAGCGTGAGAAAGTCGCCGATATGGCGCAGACGCTGTTTTTTGGCTTAAGTCTTGGCTCGGTATTGGTGCTTGCCGCGATTGGTCTGGCGATCACTTTCGGCGTGATGGGGGTGATTAATATGGCCCATGGCGAACTGATTATGCTCGGCGCTTACACCACTTATGTGGTGCAAACGCTAATGCCGAACCACATCGGTTTGTCACTGTTTGTCTCGATTCCATTGGCGTTTTTGGTTTCCGCGCTAGCAGGCGTGGTGATCGAGCGCTGCGTGATTCGCTTTTTGTACGGCAGGCCGCTTGAGACGTTACTGGCGACGTTTGGCATCAGTTTGGTGCTTCAGCAAGCGGTGCGCAGTGTGTTTTCACCACTTAATCGTTCAGTTTCTACGCCCGATTGGATGCAAGGAGTCATTGAGATTAACCCGCTGCTTAGCTTGACGTTAAATCGACTGTATATCATCGCGTTTTGCTTGATTGTATTTGTGGCTTTGTACCTTATTTTACGCTTTACCCGCCTGGGTATTGAGGTGCGCGCCGTATCGCAAAACCGCAGTATGGCGCGGGCGATGGGGGTGCGCTCTGAGTGGGTTGATGCGATGACCTTTGGTCTGGGTTCTGGCATTGCGGGCATTGCCGGTGTTGCGCTCAGCCAACTCACCAACGTCGGGCCAAACCTTGGTCAGTCGTACATCATCGACTCGTTTATGGTGGTGGTGTTTGGCGGCGTGGGCAATTTGTGGGGCACCTTGGTGGCGGGTATGTCACTGGGCGTGGCCAATAAGGTGTTAGAGCCTTGGGCCGGCGCAGTGCTGGCAAAAATTTTGGTACTGGTGTTCATCATTCTCTTTATTCAGAAAAAGCCTCGAGGACTGTTTCCTCAAAAAGGGCGCTCGGCTGAGGGTTAAGATATGGAATTTCAACCAAGGATATTTGACCGTTCAACCGCGCTGTTTCTACTGGTGTTGGTGGCGGTGGTTTGTCTGGTCCCAGCGCTCAATTTATGGGTGCAAACCGGCAGTGCGCTGCATGTTTCAACCTATACCGTGACCTTAATGGGTAAGTATTTAACTTACGCATTGCTGGCGGTCGCGGTGGACTTAGTGTGGGGTTATCTCGGCATTTTAAGCCTCGGGCATGCGGCATTTTTCGCCCTTGGCGGCTATGCAATGGGCATGTATTTGATGCGTCAAATTGGCGACCGTGGCATCTATGGTAACCCCGAGTTGCCCGATTTTATGGTGTTTTTGAACTGGAAAGAACTGCCATGGTTTTGGCACGGGTTTGAACATTTCTGGTTTGCGGCGCTGATGATCGTGCTTGCCCCCGGCATTCTTGCTTTTGTGTTTGGTTGGCTGGCGTTTCGCTCACGCGTGACCGGCGTGTATTTGTCAATCATCACCCAAGCGCTGACTTATGCTTTGATGCTGGCGTTCTTTCGTAACGAAATGGGCTTTGGCGGCAATAATGGTCTAACCGACTTCAAAGATATTCTCGGCTTCGATCTGCAAGCGCACGCCACGCGAGTGTGGTTGTTTGTCTTATCGGGCGTGGCGCTTGGCTTGGGCTATTTAGCCTGCCGTTTTGTGGTGGTCAGTCGTCTTGGCCGAGTGGCGATGGCGGTGCGCGACGCCGAATCGCGCACCCGTTTTACCGGCTATAAAGTGGAATACATCAAGCTGGCGATTTTCTGTTTCTCTGCGGTACTGGCTGGCATTGCAGGCGCTTTGTATGTGCCACAAGTGGGCATCATCAACCCGTCAGAATTCTCGCCGCTTAACTCAATTGAACTGGTGGTGTGGGTGGCGCTTGGCGGACGCGCAACCTTATATGGCGCAGTGGTGGGCGCGATTGCCGTCAACTACGCCAAAACCTATCTCACCGCGGCCTTGCCGGATGTGTGGCTGTTTAGCCTTGGCGCGATGTTTGTGTTGGTAACGCTGTTTTTACCTAAAGGTGTGGTCGGGCTGCGTCGCGCTAATGGCAAAACCAAACATACCGCTCAGGAGGCGCAAGCATGAGCATTTTAACCATGGCGCGCGCACTGACTGACCGCGAGCACGTTTATGATTTTATGACCCCGAAAGTCAATCCACTGCTGACGGTCGGCCATGGCTACTTGCTGTATCTAGAAGGCTTGACGGTCAGTTTTGACGGCTTTAAAGCCATTAACGATTTGAATTTGTATATCAAAGAGGGCGAGCTGCGCTGCATTATCGGCCCCAATGGCGCGGGTAAAACCACCATGATGGACATCATTACGGGTAAGACGCGCCCCGACAGCGGCAGCGCGTGGTTTGGGCAAAATATCGATTTACTCCAACTCGATGAACCGCAAATTGCTCAGGCCGGGATTGGGCGCAAATTCCAAAAGCCGACCGTATTTGAAAGCCAAAGCGTGTTTCACAACTTAGAGCTTGCCATGGCGGGCGCTAAAACCGTGTTCTCGACGCTGATGGCCAAACTCAGCGCGTCAGACATCGATTATATCGACTATGTACTCAAACAAATTGGCTTAGAGGCGCAGCGCTTTTTGCCCGCTGGCGCATTGTCGCACGGTCAAAAACAGTGGCTCGAAATCGGCATGCTGTTGATGCAAAACCCCAAACTGTTGTTGGTCGACGAACCCGTCGCGGGCATGACTCACCAAGAGATGGATCGCACCGCCGAGCTACTCACTTCACTGGCGGGAGAGCGCACCATCATCTTGGTCGAGCACGATATGGATTTCGTGCGCTCAATTGCCAAAGACGTCACCGTACTGCACCAAGGCAGCGTGCTGGCTGAAGGCACCATGGCCGAGGTGCAGAGTAATCGCAAAGTGGTTGAAGTCTATTTGGGAGAAGAAGCATGTTAACCATCAAAGGATTGAACCAGTTTTACGGCCAGAGCCACACCTTGTGGGATTTGGATATGCAAGTGCCAAAGGGGCAGTGCACTTGCCTAATGGGCCGCAACGGGGTTGGCAAAACCACCTTATTGCAATGCGTGATGGGGCTGTTACACACCCAAAGCGGGCAAATCGAGTATCAGGGCCACAATATTGCCAGCATGGCGGCGGAAAAACGCGCGCCGCTTGGAATTGGCTATGTGCCGCAAGGTCGGCAGATATTTCCGCTGCTGACGGTGGAGGAGAATTTGCGCATTGGGTTGCCGATGCGCGGTGACAAAGCCAAACAAGTTCCTGATTTTATCTTTGAGCTGTTTCCGGTGCTCAAGCAGATGCTGGCGCGGCGCGGCGGCGATCTCTCTGGTGGTCAGCAGCAGCAATTAGCGATTGGCCGCGCACTGGTCATTAACCCTAAGTTATTGATTTTAGATGAGCCGACCGAAGGCATTCAGCCTAACGTGGTGGCAGAAATTGGCGACATCATTCGCCGCCTCAATCAAGAGATTGGCTTAACCGTATTGCTGGTTGAGCAAAAGCTGCCGTTTGCACGCAAAGTGGCTGACCGATTTTGCATTCTCGATCGTGGCCGCCAAGTGGCGAGTGGTGAGATGCCAAGCCTTGATGATGCGTTGGTCAAAAAATACTTAACGGTGTAACGGCGATGAGCTCCTTATCCATGAATTGCACAGCAAAACTTAATACGAGTTCTCAAACGTGTACCCAACGCGAGCGTCACTGGCCAGCGTTTTTGGCGCTAGGTTTTGCGCCCAGTGAAGGCAAAACCGCACTGACTCAGATGCGCTTTCAAGGTCCGCTTCGCGTGCAACGGGCATTTTATCCCGAGGGTAGGGTGTGTCATGTTTACTTGTTGCATCCGCCGGGAGGCTTGGTGTCTGGGGACGATCTTAATATTGAAGTGACGTGCGAGCCGGGCAGTCACGCGCTGCTTACCACGCCATCGGCAGGCAAAATTTATCGCGCCGACTCAAGCGGCGGCGTGCAGCGCCAGCAGGTAAATGTAACGGTTCGTGATGCTGCTTGTGAATGGCTACCGATGGAAACCATTGTGTTTGACGGCGCCCACGGCAAGCTTTCGACGCGCATCAACTTGCATGGCGATGCGAAATTTATCGGCAGTGATGTGTTTTGCTTAGGCAGGCCAAAAAGCGCGCTGCCGTTTAAAAGTGGCCGTATCGAGCAGCGTTTGGCGCTGTATCACAACGATATGCCGCTGCTGCTAGAGCGCCAGATATTGGCCGCCGACGACCCATTAATTGATGCACTGAGCGGCTTTGATAACAAGCTGGTATCTGGCGTATTGGTGGCGGTGGGGATTGATAAGCCTACGCAGGCGGTTGAGCTTTTACGCTGCGAGTTGGAATCTTGCGCTAAGACGCTCGCGGTCACCGAACGCCTTGGCGTGATTGTGGTGCGTTATTTGGGTGACTGTAGCGAGCAGGCGCAAATTCAGCTGCGCCAATGTTGGCAACGGCTGCGCCCGCTGCTGTTTGGTATTGCGCCGTGCGCGCCGCGCATCTGGAATACCTAACACTTCTCGACGCGCTGAATAACGGATTTCGTAACGGATTGATAAAGAACGGATAAAGGATTGGCTATGGAATTATCCCCAAGAGACAAAGACAAATTATTGCTGTTTACCGCGGCGCTGGTTGCTGAGCGGCGCTTAGCGCGCGGCATCAAGCTCAATTATCCCGAGGCGAGCGCTTACATTTCGGCGGCAATCATGGAAGGGGCGCGCGAGGGCAAAACCGTGGCGCAGTTGATGAGCGAAGGCCGCAGCCTGCTGAGCAAACAACAAGTGATGGACGGCATTGCTGAGCTGCTTGAAGAGGTGCAAGTCGAAGCGACGTTTCCTGATGGCACCAAGCTTGTGACTGTACATCAGCCGATTCAATAGGAGGCACGATGAAACCGGGAGAATACCAACTTAAATCTTCGCCCATCACGCTCAATGCAGGGCGTGTGGTGGTGACCATTTCGGTGGTGAATCATGGCGATCGGCCCATTCAGGTTGGCAGCCATTACCATTTTTATGAAACCAACCCGGCGCTGGATTTTGACCGCGAACAAACCAAGGGTATGCGCCTTAATATCGCCGCGGGCACGGCAGTGCGTTTTGAGCCAGGGCAAAGTCGCAGCGTTGAGTTGGTGGCAATGGCGGGCGAGCGCGAAGTGTACGGCTTTCGCGGTCAAATCATGGGCAAATTGTAAACGCTAAGGAGAGCGCAATGGCACAAATAACTCGCCAAGCTTACGCCGATATGTACGGTCCAACCGTCGGTGACAAAGTGCGACTGGCGGATACCGAGCTTTGGATTGAAGTCGAGGAGGATTTCACCACCTACGGCGATGAAGTCAAATTTGGCGGCGGCAAAGTGATTCGCGATGGTATGGGGCAAGGGCAGAAATGCCGCAGCGAGGTGGTGGATTGCGTAATAACCAACGCCTTGATTCTTGATCACTGGGGAATCGTCAAAGCCGATATCGGCATTAAAGATGGCAACATCGCCGCGATTGGCAAAGCCGGTAACAGCGATATTCAACCTGATGTGACGATTCATATCGGTGCCAGCACCGAAGTCATTGCCGGTGAAGGTCATATCGTGACCGCAGGTGCCATCGATGCTCACATCCATTTTATCTGCCCGCAGCAAATCGAAGAGGCGCTGATGTCGGGTACCACCACTATGATTGGCGGCGGCACAGGGCCTGCCACCGGTACTAACGCCACGACGTGTACGCCGGGTGCGTGGAATTTGTCGCAGATGCTGCGCAGCACCGATTTGCTGCCGATGAATTTTGGTTTTTTGGGCAAAGGCAACGCCAGTTTGCCCGAAGCCCTTGCCGAGCAGCTCGAAGCGGGCGCGTGCGGTTTAAAGCTGCATGAAGATTGGGGCACCACCCCAGCCTCGATTGATAACTGCTTAGCGGTGGCGGAAAAATATGACGTTCAGGTGGCCATTCACACCGATACACTTAATGAATCCGGCTTTGTTGAAGACACCTTAGCCGCGTTTAAAGATCGCACTATTCATACCTATCACACCGAAGGGGCAGGTGGTGGTCATGCTCCGGACATTATTGTCGCGTGCGGCCAGCCTAACGTGTTGCCGTCTTCGACCAACCCGACGCGCCCGTACACGGTCAATACCGTTGATGAGCATCTCGATATGTTGATGGTCTGTCACCACTTGGACCCGAATATTCCCGAAGATGTGGCGTTTGCCGACTCACGAATTCGTAAAGAGACCATCGCCGCGGAAGATATTTTGCACGACCTTGGCGCGTTTTCGATGATCGCATCCGACTCCCAAGCCATGGGCCGCGTCGGTGAGGTGATTTGCCGCACTTGGCAGACCGCGCACAAAATGAAGATCCAGCGCGGTTTTTTACCCGAAGATGAAGCGCGCCAAGCGGATAACTTTCGCGCCAAGCGTTTTATCGCCAAATACACGATCAATCCGGCGATTGCCCATGGCATCAGCCATCGGGTGGGGTCGCTGGAGGCGGGTAAACTGGCCGATATTGTGCTGTGGAAGCCGGCGTTTTTTGGTGTCAAGCCGGCGCTGATCATCAAAGGTGGGTTTATCGCCGCGGCGCCGATGGGCGATGCTAACGCTTCGATTCCAACCCCGCAGCCAGTGCATTATCGCTTGATGTTTGGCGGCTTTGGCAGTGCAGGCGCGGCGACGTCGGTGACCTTCACCAGCCAAGCTGCGGTCAACAATGGTCTGCGGCAAACGCTCAGTCTGCAGCGCCGCATTGAGGCGTGTATTCACTGTCGTGATGTGACCAAAAATGACATGGTGCACAACAGCTATATGCCAGTCATCCGTGTTGATCCGCAAACCTATGAGGTGATGGCCGATGGGGTGCTATTGACTTGCGATCCGGCGAGCGAGCTGCCACTCGCCCAGCGCTACGCACTGTTTTAAATGCGTTGCCTGAAGAATATCCATCTTATCGCCAGCATTGTTTACAACCTAGCACTGTTTATAACCCAGTATGGTTTACAACAAAGATGGCTGGCTAAATTGTTAAGGAGAACCAGTATGTTAAAAGTGGTTGGACGTTCCGAGCACTACCATGGCGCGGTATTGGATAATGTGGTTTTGCCCTATGCGCTGCGCCAGAAAGGACGCTTTCGTGCTCTCAGCCAATCGAACTTGGATGTCGGCTTTTTTCTCACTCGGGGCGACGTGCTCCATGACGGTGACTTTCTCCATACTGAATGTGGGCAAGTGCTGCAAGTGGTCGCTGAGAAAGAGGCGGTGGTGACTGCAAGCTGCAGCGATTGGCAGACTTTTGCAAAAGCGTGTTATCACATGGGCAATCGCCATGTCCCGATGGCCATTGGTGAACGCTGGCTGCGTTTTCAGCCCGACCATGTACTGCAAAATATGGTTGAGGTGCTTGGCTTAACCTGCCGCGCCCATCAAGCCGAGTTCACCCCCGAAAATGGCGCTTACCACAGCTCTCACGGCGGAGCTGGTGGTCACAGCCATCATCATGAGCACGATGATCACGGCCATTCCCATTCGGGGCACCATCACTGATGGAGATCCATGCGTTGCTTTCGGTGCTGCATTTAAGCAGCCCAAGCTTACCGATTGGCGCGTTCGCCTACAGCCAAGGGCTGGAAGGCGCGGTGGAGCTTGGGTTAGTCAACAACGAGGCCAGTTTAATCAAATGGCTTGAGCCGATTTTGACCCGCGCGCAAGCCAACCTTGATTTGCCTGTGCTGGCGCGCTGCTACCGAGCGTGGCAGCGAAACGACACCGAAACTACCGAAATTGCTCATTGGCAGGCGATTTTGCTCGCCAATCGCGAAACCGCAGAGCTGGTGATGGAGGAGCAAAAACTCGGTTTGACACTTCGCCGCTTGCTGAAAAGTCTAGATGTTGAGCTTAGCGAGCAAACCCAAGGCTTAAGCTACTTGCCTTTGTATGCCAAGGCTTGCGTGCATTTTCGCGTGCCGCTTGAGGCGGCGATGACCGGTTGGCTGTGGAGCTGGCTGGAAAATCAGGTGATGGCCGCATGTAAAACGGTGCCGCTGGGTCAAACCTCGGCGCAAACCGTGCTGCTGGCGTTAATGCCCGCTATTGAAGACGCCATCGCCCACGGGCTGGAGGTGGACGATGACGAGATCGGTTTGACACTACCCAACTTTGCCATGGTCAGCGCCTGGCATGAAACCCAATATTCACGACTGTTTAGGAGTTAAGGATGAGCTCAGAATGTTTACGTGTTGGCGTCGGCGGCCCAGTCGGCTCTGGCAAAACCGCGCTGCTGCGCCAACTGTGCAGCGCGATGCGCGAGCACTACGATTTGGCGGTGGTGACCAATGATATTTACACCAAAGAAGATGCCGAATTTTTAATGCGCCATGAGGCGCTTGAGTCGGACCGCATTATGGGGGTGGAAACGGGCGGCTGTCCGCACACCGCGATTCGCGAAGATGCGTCGATGAATCTTGCAGCGATTGATGAGTTGCTCCAGCGCCACCCCAATCTTGAGTTTGTGCTGGTGGAGAGCGGCGGCGATAACTTAAGCGCCACTTTTAGCCCTGAACTATCGGATTTAACCCTGTATGTGATTGATGTGTGCGCAGGCGACAAAATTCCGCGCAAAGGTGGGCCTGGGATCACTAAGTCAGATCTTCTGATCATCAACAAAACCGACCTTGCGCCTATGGTCAACGCCTCGCTTGAAGTAATGGAGCGCGACGCGCGCAAAATGCGCGGCGATAAGCCGTTTGTGTTTACTAACTTGATTCGCGGTGACGGCTTGCAAACCATCATCAATTTTATTGTGGAGCAAGGCATGCTCGCCAAGCGAGATGTCAATGTGCGGGTGACTGAGCCTGGGACCGCGCCCGAAACTGCAGTATAGCCGGCAAATCAGCTCGGTATTTTAACAACTGGATATCAAAAAATAGGGAGTATTTTATGGTTATTGGTACACGTCAATGGGTGCTCGCTGGCGCCGTGACTTTGCTCAGCGCGCCATGTTTTGCCCATGTAGGCCATCTTGGTGAACATGGTATGCAGGCGAGTTTTACAACTGGCTTTTTGCACCCGTTAACTGGGCTTGACCACTTAACGGCGCTGATACTGATTGGCATTTTTGCCGCCAGCTATTCAAGCCGTAAAGCAGCGCAGATTATCGGCTGCTTTGCCCTCGCGTTGATAGGCGGATTTTTTGTTGGCGTTGAGTGGTCGAGTGCTCATCAGGTGGAAGGTTTGGTGACCGTGTCACTTGTCATTCTGCCAATTGCGGTTTACGCGCTGCGTAAAGGCGGTGCGATGCGCTGGGTTGCGATGCTCGCCATCGCGGCATTTAGCGCCTGTCATGGACTGGTTCAAGGCGCGGAAGCGATTGGCGCAGTCAGCGAATTTGGCTTTGGCTCGCTTACCGCCAGTGTGTTGGTGATGACGGCAACCATGCTAATAGCGCGCTGGATAAAAAGCGCGAGCCGCGAGTTGCACTGCGCCAAGCGTCGCCGTAATTGAGCGGCGATCAGGTCTAGCAATCAATCGAATAAGCCAAAAGGGAAGTGTCAGCTTCCCTTTTGTCATCTGGCATTCATTGAGTGTTGGCTAAACGTTAAGCGGCAACAAGATCATCAACTTCGTTCATCAGCAGAGTGTAAGTCGCGCCATCGTCGGTGGTTACAGTTATGGTTGAATATTCATCGCTGTCGAAGTTAAGCTCTTCTAAGTAATCTTGTTGCGCGTCGCTCAGCGATGAAACGCTGGCGTCAAGGATATCCGCGCCGAATTCGACGTAGGTATCTTCAATAATCAGTCCTATTTCGCTTGTGCTATTTTGTTCGAGTGAATTTGCAGTGAGGCTAAGCGTCACGCCATCAGAGGTGATGATTTCAAAGTTTTCAAAATCGAGGTCATCGGTATCAACCAACAAGGTCAAAGTGTCGGTATCGTCACCCCCATCGACGTAGCGCAGTTGGTCGCTGCTGACGCTATGAGTTAAATCGTAGGTGAAGGTATCGCGATATTCACCTAAATCGACGTAAAACTCCGTCCACTGCGTTGAGGTGTCACGGCTGCCGTCGTCTTGGCTGGCGGTAAATGTCACTTTATCACTACCAAGGCCGGTATAGACTTCAAACAGGTTACTCCACGAATCACCATTACTATGCGGAGCAATAATGATATCGGTACTACTAACCATCTGATAGGTTATACCTTCATCAGCAGGATCACCGCGAGTATTGCGAGTATCGATATAGCCACGCTTAGCATCGTTGATAACTAATGTTTGATCTCCATCGTAGCCATATGGTTCAGCGGTGCCGTAATAGTCGTTAATAAAGTAAACATCGACAAAGTTATTGATCTCCACATAGCCTTCTTCAACGTCATACATGGCGATCTCTTTTAAGCCTTCTGCATTCCACGTACTTAAATTGGTAGCTTCAATACTGTACTCAAAGCAGTATACGCAGTAACGCTCTTCGGTTTTTGTCACGCTTAGAACATCATCAACATAGCCGTACACCCAAGTCCCTTCAGGCTGCGACTCTAGTGGGCCAGAAATGTACTCGAAAGTGGGTGAAAAACTGTTATCGGCGTTGAGATTTTGCGCCGAGCCGCTGCCGTCGGTGTTGGTGGTGCCGATATAGATAGTCATAAAGTTCTCCTCATTTCAGATAGCAAGGTTAACCAAGCGTCAGGTCGTCTACGCTATTCATCAGCAGAATGTAGGTGCCTTCCTCGGTCGTTACGCTGACTGAGTAGAATTCATCGCTGCTGATCCATGAATTAGAACCCCCGTTATAACTGTATTGCTGCCAGTCTGTGGTTGAGTCTAAATACTCGAGTTGCTCCTCACTCAATTCATAAATTTCAACGCTGGTGATGTCTTGCGAAAATTTAACAGAGGTATTGTTAATGATCAGTCCAAGCTCGGTTTGATTATTGGCAAGCAGTGATTGGTCTAGGTAAATACTGTTGTTGTTTGAACTGATAAGTTCAAAATTGACAAATTCTAAGTCGTCGGTGTCAACGCGTAGGAAAAGTGCGTCATTTCCGTCACCACCATCGACAAAACGCTGTTGGTCGTCATTCACGCTATGAGTTAACTCGTAGATAAAAATGTCGTTGTCTTCGCCAAGGTCAACTTTAAATTCGGTCCATTTGGTCGAGGTATCCGTCTCGCCATCTTGTTGTGACGTAAAATAGACGGTGTCTTCCGCGTAACCTGTGTAGATTTCAAATAGGTTACTCCAAGAAGCGCCATTACTGTGCGGCCGAATAGTAATATTCGACCAACAGGTGGTGGTGTCCATTTCATTATAACCGTCAAATGTGTAGCCGTAGTCCGGGCTATCTTCACTGAAGACACGAGGATTACCTTCCGAGTTTCTGGTATCGATGTAGCCTCGTTTAGCATCGTTGATGACAAGCTTTTGATACCCATCATGCCCGGTTCCCCAGATTCCGTAGTAGTCGGATATAAACGTAACATCGACAAAATTATTAATTTCTATGTAGCTGTCATCGAGGTTATATAGGGCAATTTCTTTTAAATTTGCTGAGTTCCAATTCGAAAGGTTGCTCGCTGCAAAGCTGTATTCAAAGTTAGCCACGCCAAATTTTTCTATGGTTTCAGTGATGCTTAGATTTTCATCGATGTAGCCATTCACCCACACACCTTCTAATGCCAGTTCGTCATCGTCTGGTCCGGAAATGGAGTCAAAGGGAATCAGAAAGCTATTAGCTGAACTGAGGTCTCTGGCTGACCCTGTGCCATCGGTATTGGTGGTGCCAACATAAACAGTCATATTCATTACTCCTTATATTTGCAGGGATATTGGATTTTTATAGGAGGAACTATTGGCAGTATAGGTAGCGCGAACTTGGCTTAGGTCAATCTGCGTATGATTGGTACTTTTATCCTCCTTTAGCGTGAGTAGGTATTTGGTTTAAGGGGGAAATAAGAATGGTTTCGCCAGTGATTAAAGCGCTTTGAGAAGGATCAATTTAGTCAATGCTAAATCAGGTTTTTGGATGAAAAACTCGCGGTCAAAGAGGGTAATTAAGATGAGTGCATTTTTCGTAGGTATTGATGAAGAAAACGGGTATCGATGCCTTTGATGCGCATCTTAAGCTCTAGTTGATGAATTTTTCCTAGTGCCACTCTTTGTTCCTTCGAATCGGGCTCACATTGCGCCACCAGATCGCAAAGCTCTAAAGCTTGATTACGTTGTTCAAGCTCTGGGGGAATAAAACCGGCGTTTTTTAATATTCGATACCCCATGCGTAAATGCTCGGGCACCATGCTGTCATCATCGATATTCAGTGGCTCGCCTTTACCGGGCAGATCGTCCATCTGTCCTTCATTTATTGCCTGTTGAATACGCCGCTCTGCCAGTTGGTCAAACAATATACTCATTGGTCTGTGGTTAAATTTAGGTTTGAGTGAGCTTTCGATTAGCTTACGCCTTCATTAATAACATTCAAGGCAAGGCGTAAAGATTTCGCCCAATTCTCAGCATCGATTGAAAATGAATGAAAAGAGGCTCAAAAAGAGCCTCGTTGTTTTAGGTGAGCTGGCCATGACTAAGCGATTAAGGCCAAGGATAATTGCCGGTTGCGATGCCTTGTTTATCAAAGCGTGCAACAATTGCTCGGCGGTATTTGACCACATCGGCGAGCGGTTTTTTGAGAATATTATCCACTTCCGCTGTCGTGTATGGCTTGGTTTTGCTTGGCTCGCCCCATTTATCATTGAGGTAGTTCATCAGGGTCGCTAACTCTTGATGAGACAGCCCAGATGATGCCACGCCAGGGACATTCATCAAATACACTCGACCTTGCTTATCGGCCATAAAAGTTCCTAAATAGCCGGGCAATGGTGGCACGCCGCCGGGTACCGAACCACCACCTTGCAGGGTATGACAGCCAGCGCATTTCAGAATGTAGTTCTGCTCTGGTGTGTTACCCAGCGCCTGGGCTGCAAGTGGCAAAATGCACGCACTCAAAAGTGCCAAGCGTGCACTCCATTTATGCACTTTCATGGTATTAACCTCCGCTACGGAGCTTATGCAATTCACCGTGAGTCAGTGGTTTTTGCTTATATTGGTCGATAAGTGCTTCACTTGGACCGCCTTTTAACTGGTTGACGTCATCGATAATATAGTGAGTGATTTGCACTAAATCGGCTGACGACAAGAAGCTTTGTGGTGGCATGGCAAACCCTTGATAGGTTTTACCTAACGACTCAATTTTTCCGCTCATTCCGCCTGTTACCACACCCGCGATATAGTTATCACGATGGGCGCCAAGCTTGGTCCATAAATCGGGGTTGTGTAACGAGGGGGCAAGCCCCTCGATACCGTGCGCATCAGCACCATGACAACCAGAGCAGTTGGCGGTAAACAGTTCTTGACCTGTTTGCGCCGCCGCTGCGCCAGACAACATGCAACCTACAATCAGTGCTAATGACACGCGTTTATTCATTGGCAAGCCCCACTAATGCAGCAACGGTACAGTGATAACCTTTATTGGTATTCGCCATACACCAGTTGATATCGTTATGAAGGCCCATACGGTATCCTGGGCGTTCTCGTTCACTATTGAGGCAAGACGTTGAGGTGTTCACAATAGCTTTACCACAGCAGTCGTTATACGACACTAAGTAGCTCTTGTTGTCGTTTGGATTGAGACAGGTGCCGATCCAAGCCACTTTCGATGCTTCAGAGCCAGGAGGGCAAGTAGAAATACTGCCGCCTGAGTTGGCGCACAAGTTGCCGTCTAGGGCACAGTAACGCCAATATTCACAGCTGGTGTCGTCATCGGTTGGACCTTCGGCGGCGTAAACTTTGCCCGAGCTGCGATCAAAAGGCAGCAGGGGTAATACGCTTGCGCCGACAAAGACTTTGCCCGCTTTCGACAAAAAGTTACGACGGCCAATATGACGGGCAGAGTGGCGAACGCTCTTCTCTGACAGCCTATCCATGGCATTAAAAATTATTTCGCTGAGTTTTTTCATAGAAGGTTCTCCACAACTCTTAGTGACTAACTGATACGGTTTGTTTTTCAGAGAAATCTTGCAGTGATTGATAGCCAGATTCCTTGGCATTAAAGAGGCTTTCAAGCTGTTCGCGGCTGTTGATTAGGCCTTTTGAGACAATGGCGCCGTTTTCATCCATCAACACCGAAAAGGGCAGCTTAGCAACGCGATAATTCAGCCCAAGTTGCTGTGACAACACATAAGGAATGGTGTCGAGTTTATGTTTGGCGATGAGTTCGCGCTGCGCTGGTTCATCACCATCACTGGCAAGCACCACGTTCAACCAAGACTGCTCTTGTTTTTGCAGACCACTCATTAGCGGCAGCAGCACTTTACAAATTGGACAGCTCGGTGAAACAAACAGCACCAATGTACTTTTTGGCTGCTGGCCGCCTAGGGTGACCATGCCTAAATTTAAACTCGGCAGAGTCATTGGTGCCGGGGTCTCGCCAAGTTCTGGTCCGTTATTGTTGATCATCGCGCCAACCGGTGTAATGCGTTCAAACAGAACACCTACTTGGCGTGATAGGGCCAAAAACGCCACGATCAGGCACACCACTAAGATAGACAGAATCGTCAGGGCGAAGAGTATTACAGTGTTCATTTAGAACTCCTTTTCTTGAGAAGCTTGATGGAGCTTTAACAGCGAATCTTGATTGTGCAGCAGTTGCTCGACCAGAAAATAACCAAGCCAAAGTACACAGCCGCTCATCAGTGCCACCAGTAATTCGGCAAGGTTGAGTGCTTGGTAATGCGTGACTAAAATTAAGCCAGTCAACGCGGCCAATACGCTATTGCGAACGATGGTTTTTCGCGATACCACCACAGGGGTGCCGCCGCAGCCGCAATCAATTTCACGATGATTATTCTTCAAGCTTTGCCACATCGCGCTGGTATAACATGCCAGCAGGATCAGCATCAGCCCCGCACCTAAATCGGTATATTGGGCGCTGATACTCATCAGTACCGCCGCGATTTCCGCACCGAGAAGCGCGGTTGCAATCGCCATACTGGCTTTATCGAGTTTGGGCGAATAGTTGGCGATATAGCCGGAAAAACGACGTAAATCAGAGGCTTTATGCAGCGCGGCTTGCGTAAATACCAACACCATGAAGGTGAGTAGCGTTAAGTGTAAGCACGCAATCCATGAGCTCATCATATTAATAATCCACCATCAGCATTTGGGTAAAGCCGCCAGCGTCTTCGATTTTATTGACTTCTTTACCTGCCAGAGGCGAGCCGCTAAAGGAGTATTTGGTCACAATGCCCCAGTCGGTTAAAGCAAATAGGTCTGGGCTTTTGGTTTGCGAAACCGCCAGTGAAATGGGTTCTTCGGCTTTCATGCGTGTCACGACTTTGTGCGTCTTCATGTTGACGCCCCAAATTTCAGTCGCGCCATCTTTATGGCTGCCTTCGTGACCGTCGGGGTGCATGGTGACAAACATGATGTCATTGGGTTTGTTGTAGGCGATCACTTCGTAGCCGCCGGGTACCCAACCACCGTCGATGCCTTTGGTATAGCTAAATTTTTCATCCAGTTTGGCGGTTTTGCCTGAATCGTCTAGCACGTACATATTGCCGTTGAACGAGGTGAACATTAGCTTGTTGCCATCACGTTGTGAGGTGATGAAAAGCGCGTCGCTGTCAGTATCAAAAATTTTGTCGCTTTTTGATGCTTCGTAGCTGCTCGCATCACTACTAAGTTGATAGCTCGTCACCGTACCATCACCGCATAGCGAGCTGAACTTGGTTGCATCTTGAGATGGGTAAATGCCCCAGCAGCCTGGCGTTGGGACTTCCAAGACCGCTTTATTGGTCGCAAGGTCGACCACGGACACTGACGCCGCTGGCGTGGCATTTTGTACGAACGCGTATTTATCGCCAGAAGAGAGACTAAATGTGTTTACGGTGGCAGACACTTGCGCCATTTTGGGCGAGGTTTCGATCTCTTTATCCAGCTTAAGCCCTTTAACGTCAAACTTTTGCACAACCGCATCGATATCCCCCCAAACAATGCGTTTTGGGTAAACCGAAGCGGTATAGAGTTTGGATTTATCTTTAGACAGCCCGAATTGCGAAATCAGCCCAGTTGAGATATTGCCTTTGGCTTTAAGATCATTGGAACCAAATACCGTGACCATGCTGGTACCGCTCCAACTTTGGTCCATGACGAACACATTTGGGCCGGGTTTTATCTCTTTTTCCACCGAGACATGGTCTGGAACGAACTGAGTCTCAGCCAGCGCGACGGGGGCTTGGGAGAATGCGCTACACACCAGCAGGCACACTAAAGTTTTTCTCATAGAATATTCCTTTTCAGATACAAGAAAGAGTGTTTAAGCAGTTACTTAATGAGCAAGCAGTGTACCAACACGCTGCGTAGTTGTTGCATTTGTAATCGATTTCAACATGCGATGTTAATAACTCACTGATTATCCTGATTAAATAAATTTATAAATGTAAAAATTTATTTAACATCAATGACTTATGTCATTTGGTGTTTTGAACCAAGAAGAAGCAAAATGCTTAGTTTTGGGGTTTCAAAATGGGGAGGAGATCACTTTGGTCAGACCGATGTAGCACTATGAATTACAAAGAAAAATTGACCGATGCCATTGTTCGTTAGCGAGAATGTCGCGTCCAAAAGTGCTCGAGATACGCATTTTGGTGCATTGATGTTGCCATCTGTATATGAGCGCGTACTGATAACAAAACCGCCAGTGGATAAGAATTGCGAGGCGGTTTTGAATAATCACTTTATGACGTAATTAAATCGGGCGCTTGACTGGTGGTATCAGGCTTAACGCATTTCAAAGTATTCACAGTGAAAACGTTGGCTTGGAAAGCCGCGTTTTGTCAGCCAAGTTTTTAATGCGTTAGCAAACCCACTTGGGCCACAAAACCAAATCGAGCGCTGGAGCAAATCCGGTACTTCTTGAGTTAATCGTTCGATATTGAGTTTTGGTTCGCTTCGATTATCAATCACATGCAGGATAATATTGGCTCGATTTGCTAGTGTATTTAGCTCGTCAATAAGCTCAGGATCTGGGCTCAGCGTGCAGTAATAAAGGCGAACATTTTGCTCGCATGGTTTTTTTGCACGTTCGGCTAGTATCGCCTTAAATGCGGCAATCCCCACGCCACCCGCGATCCAAACACTTGGTTTTTCATCGTCAAACTCAAAGCGGCCATAAGGGCCTTCTACTTGCAGTGTGTCGCCACACTGAACGCGAGTTTTCAGCTCGCAAGTAAAGTCGCCAAGTTCTTTGATCAGAAACTCGAGTTGCTGATTGTGTTCATCATAACTGGTGATGGTGAACGGGTGTGGTTGCTCATGGGCACATTTAAGGTAAGCGTATTGACCGCTTCGATGCCCTGGCCAGTCAGTTACTTTGACGGTTAAGCGGGTGGTTTTATTGATGCTGTGATAATCAACATCGACCACGTTGGCCAAATAGGTATGGCGTTGGCCGATGCGTCCAAATAGGCTATACAGCGCGGCGAGTGTGCCTATTATTGCCAGCGCAATCACGACATAGGTAATCGGTTGTGACCAATAAGTGCGTTTAATCAGCAATATTGAATGAAAGGCAACGGCGATAAAGCACAGCGCCATTAATTTGTGGGTAATCTTGAACGGTTTGTAGCCAATAGCGGAAACCAGTGCGATGACACTCAGCACTATCAGGGCATAGAAACTCCATTCTCCGGCTAACAATGCTTCAGGGCGCAGCGCGGCGACCCAAGCTTGCAGTGGTTCACCAGGCACATTCCAGCCACTATGACCATGATTAGGCGCGGCAATAACGCCCCAATCAATCAAATAACGCGGGCTTTTTACCAGCAACCAATGAAGTGTTGCTGTCACCACGGCGCTTATCCCAAGCCATTTGTGTAAATGATACGATTTATCCAGGCCATTGGTCATTCGTTCCACCCAAGCAAAGCGCATCACCAACAGCATTGCAATGCTCATCATAGAGAGGGCCAATAGACCCGTCAGTTGAATCAGTGAAGCGCGAACGCGGAAAAAGTCCTCGCTATTACTGACAACAAAATCACCTGCTGCTTGCCACCATATCAGGGAGATAGCAGCCAAAAATACCCCGATGGCGAACCATTGTTTACGCATCTTTTCCTCCTTGGTATTCCACCTTTGAGTTCCTGATATAAGGCTATCCCGCGCTTGGTAAAGCGACGCAAAGGATTCGTAAAGCCAGGTAAATTGGACTTAGGTTGATGAGGTAGGTCCGTGCGTACTTGGTGGAAAAAACAACAAATTTTGCTCAAAGCACAGAAGTGTTAGCGATATAGAATCTAATACTATATGGGTAAATGAATGTCACAATTTTCGTCTATATTAATTAGAAGAACTAAAGGGGCGAGGCGATTTGGATGCCAACCAACAGCAGTGAGGCGAGCGAAGAAGCCCAATGAAACAGTCACATTTTCACATACTTTGTATTGATGACGATGAGTTTATGCTTAAAGCGACTCATCGCTTGTTGAGACGGTTAAAGCCCGAGTGGAAAATGGACTTCATTTCAGACCCAACCTGCTGGCAGCAGAGTGTTGACCCAAGCGCTCCTCCCGAACTGATACTCAGCGATTTGTTGATGCCCAAGTTACAAGGCGACGAGTTACTCAAGCAAGTGGCAACGCGCTATCCAAGCACAGTGCGTGCGTTGATAACCGGCGATTCATCGCGAGATATTCCCGAACTTGCCGGCGCCAATGTGCACTTTATTTTGCCTAAACCGTTTACCGAGAGTGATTTTTCTTACGTGTTAGACAGTGTTGAGCGCCTGTACGATTTGCCGCTCAGTGATAAAGCGCGAAATCAGCTAGCTGGGCTTGAAGCCTTGCCGGTACTGCCATCGCGAATTCGCAAAATTAACCAAGCGTTGCGCGACCCGGATGCTGATGTGGGACACATAGCACTGATGGTGAGTGAAGAGCCAGCGTTGGTTGCGCGCTTACTGCAGCTAGCAAATTCGGCGTATTTGGGCTTTGGTAAGCAGACGATGTCGGTGGAAGTTGCGTTAAATCGTTTAGGTACCACAGTGACCAGTGCACTTGCAACCTGCATGCTGGCGCAAAAAGTGTTTAGCCAAGTGTCGGCGCAGGAGCATCAAAGTATTGTTGACCAACATCTTAAATTGGCTGGGCTAAGCCGCAATTTAAGTGAACAGCTTGGCGTTGCCAAAGCGCATCAAGAAAGTATTTATTTGGCCGCGTTAATGAGCGCATTGGGCGAGCTGGTGATCCGTGAAATGGGCACTCATCAGCAGGATATCGAAAGTCTCTCGACTATAGAACCCGGCCGCAGTGATGCGTTAGTGATTACCAGTTACATCTTAATTTTATGGGGCTACAGCCTAGAGATTGCTCAGATTGTACTCGAAAGTGAGGAGGAAATTGAACTCACAACATTGCCGCAAAGCGAGGGACAAATGATATGGCTGTGCCGTCAGTGGATGAAACAAGATAGTCAAACAAGTCGAAATCAATTTTGCCAGCAATTGGCACCCCAAATCGGCCACTTTTTTCAAGATTGGCCAGAATAATAAAATCAATGAGGAGTCACGTATGGGAATGTCTGTCACCGTTGTTGATGATTCAAAAATGTCGCGCCGCGCTGTTATTCGGGCTTTACCGGACGAGTTTAAGCTCGATTTGCATGAGGCTCAAAATGGTATGGAGGCGATCGCACTGTTTGAGGATGGCAAAGCCGATGTGATGTTTTTAGATTTAACCATGCCCGAAATGGACGGCTTTGAAGTACTCGCAAAACTCAAAGAGAGTCAAGCGCGAAACTTTGTATTTGTCATCAGTGCTGATATTCAACCTCAATCGCAACAAAAAGTCATGGAACTCGGCGCTGTACGTTTTTTGCACAAGCCTCTTGAGCCAGAGCAATTGAAAGTTGTGCTGAAAGAGGTAGGGCTACTATGAGCATTCAACTAACCGAAGATCATGAAGACTTTCTTAAAGAGTCACTCAATATTTCGATGGGTAAAGCGGCAAATAAGTTGGCGGAATTGATTGGTTTGCATGTGACTTTGTCGGTACCGCAAATCATGTTGGCGTCGCCAGAGCACCTTAATCGTCAACTGAGCTATGAAGAGACATTCCATTACACCCAGCAGTCGTTTTTTGGTGAGCTCAGCGGTGAAGTGATCACCTTGCTGGGAAAAGAAGGTGGAACCTTGCTGGCGCGCGAAATGTGCTCCCTTGAAGATGAGACGCAACTCCAAGACAGTGATTTGATTGATTGCATGTTGGATGTTTCCAATATTCTCTCTGGGGCAAGCTTGCGAGGTCTATGTCAGCAAGTGGAAATGAATACCAGGATTCAACCTCCGGTGATTTTGATTCCGTCGCGAACGCCGTTACCGATGGATAAATGGGATCAATCACTGATGCTGCAAGTTTCGTTTTTAATCGAAGCGGTCAAATTTGAATCGGAGACCATCATCTGCTTCGCCGATAACGGCTTGGTTCAGTTGCTGAGTCGTTTAGACGATTATCTACAAGAATAGGGAGCGACAATGAAATCCAAGTTGCTGCTGTCTGATTTGCTCAATCAAATGTCTTTTGCGTTATGTATTGTTAAGCGCGACTACAGCATTGTGATGGCCAACCAATATTTTTTGTCGCGAGTAAAAGGCATAAGTAACAATATTGTCGGTGAAAATTTACTCAAGTTATTCCCCGATTCCGCCAAGTTTTTAAAGCGAAAAGTGGATACCGCTTTCATGATTGAGTCGCCGAGTTTCTCTTCTTGGGAACAATCGCCCCATGTGCTGCCGTTTAAAACTTCAAGGCCAGTATCGGGTCGAGAAGAGCGCATGTACCAAGATTTAGAGTTGATTCCTATTCACAGTGAAAACGGGGTTTTAGAACATTTGTGTTTGTGCGTGTACGACTCAACAATCACCGCCAGTCAGCAAAAGGAATTGACTGATGTGACCAATCGGCTGCGCCAAGAGCATCAAGCATTAAAGCAAGCGCAAACGCAGCTTTTACAATCAGAGAAGATGGCCTCGATTGGCCAACTTTCAGCAGGGATCGCCCATGAAATCAATAACCCGATTGGTTTTATTACGTCAAATATGCAAACCCTTGATGACTATTTCAAAAAAATGACCGGTTTTATCGAGAGCGTGAATGCTCTGATGGCAGAGGAGGAGGCATCCGCGGTGCGAAGTAACATCGCCGAACTTTACGCCAACGCGCAACTGGATTTCATCATTGAGGATATCGCCGATCTTATCAGTGAATCGCTCGAAGGATCTTCTCGTGTGATGGCAATTGTAAAAAACCTCAAAGAATTTTCCCATGTCGACAGCGCCGATTGGGCCTGTGTCGATATTACCGAAGGCATTGACTCAACGCTTCGCATCATTAACAACGAAATCAAGTATCACATAGAGGTCGAGCGCCATTACGCCGCCAACACACCGAATATTTATTGTCAGCCAATGCAGCTTAACCAGGTATTTTTGAACATTTTGGTCAATGCCAGTCAGGCAATTAAAGAGCAAGGCGTCATTCGCGTCGATGTGGCGCCACTGAATGACGACAAAGTTGAAATCAAAATCTCGGATACGGGCTCTGGCATCGATAAAAAACACTTGGCATCGATATTTGAACCGTTTTTCACAACCAAACCAGTGGGGTCGGGGACGGGGCTTGGGTTATCGGTATCTTATGGCATTGTCCATGCCCATAACGGCAGCATTGAAGTGGAAAGTGAACTCAATGTAGGAACGACTTTTACCATAACTCTACCGGTTGCTGGTGCAAGTCAAGCCGAACACACCAAAGAGACTGAGTAGCTCGCATTAAAAAAGATAGGTGAATACATGGTGGCGTACGCAGAAATTCTGGTGGTAGATGATGAACCGCATATTTTACGAGCAATAGAGCGCGAGCTACGCACCAAGGTTGCGCGAATTCATACCGCAACTTCTGCCAAAGCAGGGTTGGATTTATTGGACAGAACCCATATTGATTTAGTGATCACCGATTATCGTATGCCGGTAATGAATGGCGCAGATTTTTTGTTGGCAGTGAATGCTAGTTATCCTGAAATACCGACCATTATGCTTTCCGGGCAAGCCGATATTGTCGGAGTGTCAGCGGCGCTCAATGCTGGGGCGCTGAATAAATACGTCAATAAGCCTTGGGATAAAGATGCCTTATTCTCGACCATATGCAGCACTTTAGAACAACATAAAGCGCGCTCTCAACGTGATAAGCTCACCGGTTGTTGGTCGGCGAGTGAGTTAACTCGGCGTTTTGAACAACTGGATGAGCACCCCCAAAGGCCTTGGTTGCTGGTGATGCTCGACATCGAAGATATGTCGAAAATCAACGACCAGCTTTCTGTTGTGGTTGGTAACCAAATTCTCAGTGATTGCGCCGCGCAGCTGAACGCCTTTCAATCGATTAAATGGTATCGAGCCGCCGATAAATTTATCTCTTTGCTTGAGTACTCCTCAGATGGTCACTACTTGCTAAAAAATATTCAAGTTTGGGTTGATAATCTGGCTCGCGAAACCGAATTAAACTTTAAAGTTAAATTACTACTGAGCGAGGTCAGTTCTTGGAGAAATAAGTCCATCAATCAATATAACATCGCCGCGCGTAAACAAAAGAGGCGTGAAATTACCGATAGAATGTATTGGTTGGAGGATAGTCAGGAGCAGCGTGATGTCATCGAACTGAAAGATGTCATTTCTGATATTGAAACCGCTCGTTTCGAAGCGTTTTTCCAGCCGCAGATGAATTTGGTTACCCAGCAGATCGATGGTTGTGAAGCTTTGGTTCGCCGCCGGTTATCTGATGGCGGTTTTCAAAGTCCGAATCTATTTATGCCGCTGCTGACTCAGCACCATCTGGTCGATGTCGTGACTGTCACTGTGTTTGAGCAAGTATTATCGTTAGTAAAAAGCTTACGTGAGCAAAATATTAAGCTGAAAGTCAGTTTTAACGTTACCCCGAAACAGTTGGAGAAAGGCTTTATTTATAACTTACTGCTGGGGTATTTAGACGACTATAAAGCCTGCATCGCTCAAGTGGGCATCGAGATGGTTGAAACGGATAAGATTGAAGATTTCGACGCGGTTCGCTATGAGTTGGAACGCCTGAAAAGCCTAGGCGTTACCGCAGCGCTCGATGACTTTGGCACCGGTTTTTCGGGTTTTGATTCGCTGTGCGACTTACCGTTTGATGCGGTCAAAATTGACGGTCGCTATGTTCGCTCGATAGGGACAAACGATAATAGCCGTGTGATTCTGCACTCCATCACTCAAAGCGCTAAAACTTTCAATATCGATATTGTTGCCGAATGGGTCGAAGAGCCAAATCAAATCGAGTACCTCAAAAACCAAGGCTGCACACATGCACAAGGTTATCTGATTAGCCCACCGCTATGTCGGCTCGATTTCCTCAATTATTTACACGACTACCAAGCTTAAGGGGACACCGATGAATAGCCCTGAAATACACCAAGATAGCCAACAACCAGAAGACGCTCAGCATACGAATGAAACCCAGGCCACTAAGCCCGAAAAAGAAAAGCTTTCGTTACTGCTACTCGATGATGAGCAAGATATTCTCAAGTCCCTTACTCGAGTACTACGTTATGACTACGATGTGGTCAGTTTTGATAATGGCCAAGATGCCTTAGCACACCTGCAGGAGCACGATGCATCGATAATTATTTCCGACATGCGTATGCCAACGATGGATGGCGCTGAGTTTTTGGCAAAAGCCCGTGAAATGCGCCCGGATTCGCTGCGTTTTTTGCTGACAGGGTATAGCGATATGGCGTCGACGGTGAAAGCCGTCAATGAAGGCGGGATTCATACCTATTTGGCCAAACCTTGGGATAACGATGCGATTAAAGAAACTCTCAAGCAAGCTTCTGAAGTGTTTGAACTCAAAAGAGAAAAGCGGCGGTTATTGGGTGAATTGGCCTCAAAAAACCAGCTGCTTGAAACCATGAACGAAGAGCTGGAAGTTCAGGTGGAGGAGCGCACCGCCGAACTGGTAAAAGCCAACCGCCATTTACAGATACTGCTCAAAAATCGCAGCGCAATTTTTAATGACATTCTGCACACATTAATGGCGATCATTGAGCATCGAACCGGGCTTAAAGCCGATCATGCAGAGCGTATCGCTGAAATATCACGTGAAGTGGCGCGTAAGATGAAGCTCGGAGACAGTGACATCAAGCAGATTTACCTAGCGGGCTTAATGCATGAAATTGGCTTAATTGGTTCTGCGCCTGCTGTGGAAGCGCCGGTCGTTGACCAAGATGAAGCCGCGATTCCCGTTGCGCCATCCGCCAATCCGCAACTCGGCGCCGAAATTATTGCGGGGATTAAGCGCTTTGAACCGCTTGTTGAGATCATTCTTCATCAAGATGAAAACTTTGATGGCACTGGAAGTCCTAACCATCTTCAGCAGCAGGACATCCCAATCGGCGCACGCATTTTGCGCATTGTGAAAAATTACGACTTCTTTGTTACCTGCACCAATAATCCCACTCGAATGAAACCTGCAAGTGCGCTTTTGTATATCAAACAGCAAAGCGGGACTTTATACGACCCAGATATTGTAAAGGTGTTTACCAAAGTCGTTGAATCCGGGTTGGATAATCTCGACATTGATGCGTGTGTCAGCCTTGATGATGTCAAATCGGGCATGGTGTTAAAGCAAGACCTCTACTTGCCTAATGGCAAACTTATGTTGACGGCGGGGCAAACGCTCACCTATCAAACTATCTCGAAACTTAAAGAAATTGAGAAAGAGACTAAACTTCCCATAGCGATATTTATTTAATTAGGGGGCATCTTGCCAACCAACGAGGCGATTTACGGCTTTTCTCCCAATGTGCTTGCAAGCACAGTGGGAGAGGACTATGTGGTTGAGATCATGCGTGAATACTTGAACACAGTGAATGTGTTATTGAATTTTCCTCAGCCTACACCACAAGAGCATGAATCTGAGCTGATTCTTTGTCTGCATACCATCAAGTCCGCCAGTTTGATGGTGGGAGCGAGCAAAGCTGGAAAATGGGCGGCGAGTTTAGAAAAAAACGCATATTGTTTGCAAGATTCGCAGGTTGGCTCTGTTGAGCGCGCAGAATGGGAGCAAGATTTAGATAACTTCAAAGCCTATCTGGCCAGCAATGTTGAGAAGATCAATCAATATTTGCTACATCAAGATGCGCCTTAGCGATCGGTAAACTGACGGTGACACAAGTGCCTTGAGCGGTCGATTGAATATCGATATCGCCTTGGTGTAGGCGCACAATATCGTAAGCATAAGTCAGTCCAAGCCCCATACCTTCACCAACCGGTAACGTAGTATAGAAAGGGTCGTACACACGATTACTTTCATTTTCTGGAATCCCCGGACCGGTATCTTGAATCATTACGTGAACTCGATTGTCATCGGTTTGCGCATAAATAGTAACGTTGCTGTGGTTTTGCGTTGAGGATTGAACTCGCGAGCAGGCTTGCACGGCATTTTTGATCACCTGTTCAAACAGGGTTTTGAGTTCATCGGCTAAGCCCCAAATCGCAGGCTGCTTGGCGATACTAGGGTTGATAGTGACTTGAACATTAATAGGCAATGAGATTTGATTGAGCGCTTTATCCAAAGCGATAAAGAGGTCGACCGCTGTAAAATGTTGCGGACTGTCTTCGTTATGTTGGGAGTAGTGTTGCAGCGCGCTGACGATTTTTGCTACCCGATTGACGCAGGTTTCGGCGTCTTTGAGGCTGTCGTTGAAATCATCATGCAGGTAATCGACGAACTGAGCTTGTTTCCACTGTTGCAATTCAGCAGGGGCAGCGCCTTTTTGTTCTATGATCTGTTCGGCTTGTTCAATCCATTTATGGTAGGTTTCTAAGTATTCAAAACAGCTTTGTAGATTGCTTTTTACTGCCGCGATCGGGTTATTGATTTCATGGGCGACACCTGCTGCCATGGTGCCGATTGACGCCATCTTTTCCGTTTCTATCAGTTTTGCTTGAGTCGATTTAAGCGTGGCATTGGTGTCTCTTAGTTCTCTGTTTGAACGCAGCAGATCTTCGGTACGTGCAGACACTTTGTACTCGAGTGACTCATTCGCTGAAAGTAATTGTTGCTGGTAAATATGCATCTGGCTTTCAGACAGCTTAAGGTTTTCAACCATGTTTTGAAACGCTTTGGAGACACTGGCAAGTTCATCTTCACCTTTAGTTGATAAGTCAATATCCCGGTGACCGGATGCAATTTGATCGGCGGCGTTTTTTAGCTCAGATAAACGTCTGGTCAGATACGCGCCAAGCACGTAAGAGAACAGGGCAACCAGAGACATTTCACCAATCACGATTAAAGTACTCCAGTGCTGCGCATCGGCGATTTGTTGATGCAGCTGGCTTAAATCAAAGCCAATCCAAACCGAGCCAAACACAATATCGGATGCCTTAATATCCTGTTTAATATGATAGATTTTCTCATTTGTTTGATGATTATCTAGCTGAAATAGTGCGGCGTTTAATTGTGCTGGAGCCTGACCTTGAATGGATAACGGCTGGTTGTTTTCGCCAACTACCGCGACATAAACGATGTCTGGGTTGGACTTTAGTTCGCTGGTAAACGCATGAATGGTGGCTAAATCATACGAAAGAACGGCATTTTTAACCGATGTTGCAAACAGCGCAGCTGTTGAACTGGCGCGTTGCTCAAGCCCTTTGTAGTTGGTGGTCTCCAAATAATTAAGAGTTAGCGACAGCAATATTGCCAGTAAGATGGCTTCAATACTGGCGATACCGAGAATGGTTTTAAGCCGAAAAGACATAATTATTCTTCAACCATGTGCTCAAGCAAGGTGATGTGCAGTGCTCTCACATCATCCCAATCCGAGTCTTGGGCTGGACTTATGCCATTGAAACTGATGTTTTTCAGCAGTTCTAAGCCCTCTTTACTGTCGTTCATGGCCAGCAGTGCTGATTGTATTTGCTCGGCTAATTCGGGGTTGAAGCCGGGATGAAATGCAAAAGCATGCGGGGTATAGCCTGGTGTTCGCCACAGGATTCGTAATTGATCGCGAATTTCCGGTGCGCTGTTGTTAAAGGTGCGCTCTATGCCGCCACCTGCCGGAAAAAAGCCTTGTGCGACATTGAGATAAACCGATTCATGTGATGAGACATATTTAGGTTCAACGTGAATACCTTTCTGCGCCAGTGCCGACATTGGCACAACCGTTGCCGCAAACGCCACAGGTGAAGGAAAGGCAAGGCTTTTGCCATTAAGCTGCTCGATAGCCGTGATGGGGGCGTTTTTATTGATGACTAAAATGCCGCGAATTTGCTTATTTTTTTGTTTGGCGAAGGCGGTATAACCGGGCTTTTGGTGAAATACGGTGTAGTGATAGGGATTCATGTAGGCAATGTCATATTCACCGGCGAGCACACGTTTTTCAAATTCTGGAATGTCTTTCGCGGTGCGAAATACTACATCGTGTCCGACTTGTTGAGAAAGGTATTGAAGAATTGGCCCCCAATTTTTGGCCAGCGTGACCGCCGATTGTTGTGGCACGATACCAAAGGTTATCGTCTGTGCTGAGGCATAAAAAGCAGTCGAAATCGAAAAAACCAACACTGAGAGAGTGCGCTTCATTACCGTAAATCCTCACTAGTTACCATGCTTTAGTTAAGTGTAGATTAGCCGTATTGAAACGCCCATTTATTGTCTAAATTACATTCACTTGGCAAGATTCGTCGTGTGTATTTGGATCTTCGTTTCCTTGATGAGCGACAGAGCTTCATCGGAAAGCCAAGAGTAGCAGCCGAGGTTACTATTGCTTGGTTAGTAACGGAGATATTAAACAACTGGGCGAAAACGAAAACCGGTGAAACAAAAGGCAACATTGTCACACGGTTACTGCGGTATAGAATTTAGGGCCGCTTTTATTCTAAGATGGCATGGAACTGGCGCATAATTAATCAACCCCGCGATTCAATAGGAAGGTTATGGAGAATTTGAAGACCAAAGTGAGTGAGTTAATAGCGCAAGAGCCCAAGCTTTTACCGGTTGATATGGCTGAACGTTTGGCCGTCAGTGAGTTTGAGGTCGTTGCTGCGCTGCCAAGCGATATGGTGGCGGTGGCAGTTGGTGAACATGCACAAGCGATTTTAGAAACCTTGCCTGAGTTTGGCCAACTGACCACCATTATGCATGCGGGTGGTTCAATCTTTGAAGTTAAAGCGGTGTTTCCAAGGGGCAGTATGGCCCGCGGTTATTACAATTTGTTTGGCCAAACCGGTGAACTGCATGGGCATTTAAAGCTCGATAATATCGCTCATGTCGCTTTGGTCAGTAAGCCGTTTATGGGTAAAGAGAGCCACTACTTTGGTTTTTTTAGTCAGCAGGGTGAAAACATCTTTAAGGTCTATTTAGGACGTGATGACAAGCGTCAACTGTTGCCAGATCAAGTGCACCGCTTTAAGCAAATGCAAGCGAAATTGAAACAACCCAGGATTAAGTAGGAGTCAGTCTGATGGATCAACAAGTTAAACAAGAGAGCCTGCAAGGAAGACTTGAGCCGGAGATTCAAGAGTTTCGCCAATCACGTCAAACCTTACAGCTCGCGACCATTGATGAGCAAGGCAAGCCAAATGTCAGCTACGCGCCGTTTGTACAGAATCAGCATGGCTATTTTGTACTGATTTCAGAAATTGCGCGCCACGCTCGCAATCTGCAAGTCAATCCTAATGTGTCGATCATGATGATTGAGGACGAACAAAGCGCCAAGCAGTTGTTTGCACGTAAACGTTTAACTTTTGATGCGACGGCTGAAGTGGTCGAGCGCAATAGTGAGCAATGGCAAGCGGTAATTGCTCAGCTGAAACAACGTTTTGGTGAGATCATTGATGGGCTTAGCCAGCTACAAGACTTTGTGTTATTCAACTTCAAACCCGAACAAGGCCTATTTGTTAAAGGCTTTGGACAAGCGTACCAAGTTTCCGGTGATGATTTGGTGGATTTTGTTCATCTAGAGCAGGGGCATCAGAAAATTGAAACGACATGATGATGCTAATAGCAAAAAACCAAAAGGGGCATGTGGCCCTTTTTTGTGGCCTTCAATCTTAATCTGCAATGGTTGTAATCTAAAATAAAAAAGTCGATAGGTTCACTTGTGATAGAAATCTCGCATTGTAGGGCTATTTTAAAAGTAAATGAGTAACTCAATAATATAAGTGATTTTTAATTCTATAAAATTTTTTAAATAACTAATCGAACACTGATAAACCATACGAAATGCTATTAGTTCCCCCCCAAATGTGACTGATATATTAGCCAGAAATAATATTTTTGCCCCGATAATGATGGCCTTCACATCACAGTATATTCATGATTTTTTTATCGACGATATTTGACTAATTATTAATCTGATCAAGTTTCAGAACTTGGTTTTATTGTCATACCGGATAAAAAATAACATTTTAACTAGTTCATAGTTAAAGGAATGAATATGAAACTGAAAAATTATACTGCCGTTGGTGCGCTGCTAGGTTCAATGTTTTGCGCGTTGCCAAGTTATGCCGATGAGGTGCCAAGAACCGCGTTCGTTCATCTGTTTGAATGGAGCTGGTCGGATGTGGCTTCTGAATGTGAAACCTTTCTCGGTCCGAAAGGGTTTGCTGCAGTTCAAGTCTCACCGCCGCAAACCAGCATAGATAACGATGCGTGGTGGTCACGTTATCAACCAATGAGTTATGCGTTTGAAGGGCGTAGTGGTACTCGCGCTGAATTCCAAGATATGGTCTCACGTTGTAATGCGGTCGGGGTGGATATTTATGTTGATGCGGTGATTAACCATATGGCAGCTGCCGACCGATATTTTCCTGATGTCCCTTACGATAGTGATGATTTTCATACTTGCACCAGTGACATCGATTATACCAACCGCTGGCAAGTACAAAACTGCGATCTGGTGGGTTTGAACGATCTTAAAACCGAATCTGAATATGTACGGCAAAAAATTGCAGATTATATGAATGATGCAATTAGTATGGGAGTGGCTGGTTTTCGTATCGATGCCGCGAAACATATTCCAGCTGAAGATATTGCAGCAATAAAAAGTAAACTCGATGGATCTCCATATATATTTCAAGAGGTCATTGGCGCATCTGGGGAACCTATTTTAACCAGTGAATATACCTATATTGGTAATGTAACCGAATTTAATTACGCACGTACCATTGGGCCGAAATTTAAAAACGGTGGTATTAACAGTTTAAATGGCATTGAAAACTCCGACGGTTGGCTCGCCAGCAGTGATGCTGTCACGTTTGTCACCAACCATGATGAGCAGCGAACCAATGCCGGAACTACCTTGACCTACAAAGATGCCAGCAATTTATACTTTCTAGGCAACGTTTTTACCCTGGCATACCCTTATGGCTATCCAAAAATCATGTCGAGCTACTACTTTGATGACAACGACGCAGGTCCACCGTCAACGGGTGTACATAGTGGTAACAGCTGCGGCTTTGATGGGGGCGATTGGGTATGTGAGCATGAGTGGCGTGGCGTTGCCAACATGGTGGCGTTTCGTAACTACACCGCTTCACAGTGGCAAGTGACCGACTGGTGGGATAACGGTTATAACCAAATCGCCTTTGGGCGTGGTGGATTGGGCTTTGTTGCCATCAACCGTGACGACAACAGCACGCTCTCGCAAACCTTGCAAACGGGCATGTCTGCCGGCGTGTATTGCGATGTGATCGCCGCTAATTTTGACGAGCAAACTGGCGAATGTGACGGTGCGACTATCACCGTCGACAGCAGTGGTTACGCGACGTTTAACATCGCCATTCAAGATGCCGCTGCCATTCATGTCGGTGCCAAAGTGGGTGAGGTATGCAGCGACTGTTCAACCGACCCTGAACCAGAGAACCCAGTGGCGAGCACCGCTATTTGTTATGACAACAGCGCCAATTTCAGCACACCAACCATGTATTATTGGAGTGCGCTGCCTGATGGCAGTGTTGCCGATGCGACGTGGCCGGGCGTCGCCATGACGGCTAATGGTGATTTTTACTGTCACGATCTCGGTGTTGAATTAACCAGCGTCAATGTAATTTTCTCGGATAACGGCGATTCACAAAGCGACGATTTGGTCACCACATCGGGCAGTTGCTACCTAAATGGTGCATGGCAAAGCTTAGAAGATTGCGGCTTTACTATTGATTCCGGTGACACTGGCGGTGGTGATAGTGATACCTACACACAGGTGTGCTACGACAACGCCGCAGGTTTTAGTTCACCAACGCTGTATTACTGGAGCGTCGAAGCCGCCAGTGACGTTGCGGATGCAACTTGGCCTGGCGTGAGCATGAGTGAAGACAATGGCGTTTATTGCTATGACTTTGGCACGGATTTAACCTCACTGAACGTGATTTTTAGTGACCAAGGCAGCAATCAAACCGACAACTTGAGCGCCAGCAGCCCGAATCTTTGTTATCAAGCGGGAAGTTGGGTGGATATTGCCGATTGCGCAGCGACCACCTCAGCTGGGGATGAAGTGTGGTATTTTCGCGGCACATCAAACTCTTGGGGGCTGACTCAGCTTGAGTATGATACCAGCAGCGGGCTTTATACCACGGTGCAAACTTTTGCCGGTGAAGAGTCGCCAGCGCGCTTTAAAATCGACGATGGTTCGTGGACGGAGTCTTATCCTGATGAAGATTATGAGGTCGGAGACAATGCCACTTACAGCATCACGTTTAACAGTAGCTCCAAAGCGATTACGGTAACGGCTCAGTAATCTCGATACCGCAAATTAATCTACCAAGTATCAGCCATCGCGTTTGACGTGATGGCTTTTTCGTAGCTTTTTTGTAGATAACAGATATGGTCTCGACACTACCAAAGTGCTTAAGGGGTGAAATGTGGGTAAAAGGCCATAAAAAAGGCCACATAATGTGGCCAATGGACATAATAGAGAGATGGAATAACAGACTAGTCGTCTAAAAACTCAACGCCTTTTTCACGGAACAGGCGCTGACAAGCTCGGCCATCACTGTGGAACAGATGACAGCGGTGGGCAGGAATACCAATTTCGAGTTTATCGCCAACTTCGACATCCAGTGTATCCGGCTGACGGTAAATAACGTCGGCATCTGCGGCTTCAAGGTTCATGTAAACTTGAGTCTCGTTACCCAGTTTTTCTACGATCATCACGTCGCCTTCGATGGTGGCATCGGCGTCTTCAGGGCGCAATAAGTGCTCAGGGCGTACGCCAAGCGACATACGTTGACCGCGCTCAACAGTTTCGCCAGAAACTGGAATCCAGAAAGATGTGCCGTTCGAAATCTGCACTTTCACGCGCTCTGCTTCCACTTCTTCGATAAATACGCTCATGAAGTTCATCTTAGGTGAGCCGATAAAGCCCGCGACAAAACGGTTTTCTGGGTAGTGGTAAAGCTCAAGGGGTTTACCCACTTGCGATACAAAACCGGCATCAAGCACCACGATTTTATCGGCCATGGTCATCGCTTCGACTTGGTCGTGGGTCACGTAAATCATGGTACAGCCAAGCTTGCGTTGCAGTTTGGTGATTTCTGAACGCATCTGCACGCGCAGCGCTGCATCAAGGTTTGATAATGGCTCATCGAGCAAAAATACGTTGGGTTGAGAAACCAAAGTACGGCCAATCGCAACCCGCTGACGTTGACCACCAGAAAGGGCTTTTGGTTGACGGTCCAGCAAGTGGCTAAGCTGCAAAATGTCAGCGGCGTGTTCAACGCGCTTATCGATCTCATTCTTACTGGCTTTTGCCAATTTAAGGCCGAAAGACATATTGTCGTACAGATTTAGGTGTGGGTAGAGTGCGTAGGATTGGAATACCATGCCGACACCGCGTTTTGACGGTTCGATGTCGTTCATGCGCTCTTCGCCGATATACAAATCACCCGAAGTGATGTCTTCCAAACCGGCGATGCAGCGTAATAACGTTGATTTACCGCAGCCTGATGGACCAACGAAAACGACAAACTCGCCTTCTTTAATCTCTAAATCGACGTTTTTCGAGATCAATACGTCGCCATAAGCTTTACATACATTTTTTAACGTGACACTCGCCATCTAGCTTGTCCTCGATCGAATTTTTATTTTTTACCGCTCAACATTATATGAGTTATGTCGTGAGCGATAACAGTAGGATATGGTGTGATGTCTCTATGGTAAGAAAAAATAAGGGTGATGGACGACTACTAAGACACATCACCCTTCAATATCAAAGCTCGGTCCGCTTCCCCCGCGAAGAATAGAGTGTCTCCCCCGAAACAGAAATTCACTACCCCGAACACTCATTTTCACAGCCAACCTGCGTGATATTGCAAACTAGTTTGCCGCAACAAGGCTAATCACTAGTAAAGGTTTCTTACCATCCACATTGGATAGCTGTAGTGTCCCTATTTCGCCTAGGGTATACATCCTCCTGGTGAGATTTTTTGTAGGGGTAGTAGAAGGGGATGAGGGCACAGAGGGAGGAGAACGCACAGTAAGATCGAGTTCAAATTATTGCATTAGTCAATTATGAGAATGATCACAAACAGCCGCAGTTTTGTGATTCCGGTCGTCATTCAGTATCGATGGCGATCACGAAAATAAGCCATACTGCAGAGGGCGTAGGGGTTAGGAGGATGAGACGAGGCGGATTTTTTCTGATTATATATGGCGAAATACGGCGAAACCTCTGGTGAGCCCTACAACACAAATATAAAAAAAAGGATATGAACATGAAAAACGCCCTAAGCACAGTCGCGCTCAGTACTCTGGTTGCTCTTGGTTCGTTTGGTGCAAACGCTGCCATCGAAGAAGGTCAACTGACTATCTGGATCAACGGTGATAAAGGCTACAACGGCCTTGCAGAAGTGGGTAAAAAGTTCGAAGAAGATACGGGTATTAAAGTGACTGTGGCGCACCCAGACGCGCTGCAAGACAAATTCCCGCAAACCGCCGCAACCGGTGATGGTCCTGACATTGTGTTTTGGGCTCACGACCGCTTCGGTGGCTACGCTCAGTCAGGTCTATTAGCTGAAATCAAACCTTCAAAAGCCATCAAAGACGGCATCGTTGATTTTGCATGGGATGCAGTGAAGTACGATGGCAAATACATCGGTTACCCAATTGCGGTTGAATCATTGTCGCTTATCTACAACAAAGACCTAGTGCCAAACCCACCAAAAAACTGGGAAGACGTGGCTGCTTTAGATGCCAAGCTTAAAAAAGAAGGCAAATCTGCCATCATGTGGAACCTAAAAGAACCGTACTTCACTTGGCCTCTAATGGCGGCTGATGGTGGTTACGCGTTCAAGTTTGGTGCAGATGGTTATGACGTAAAAGACGCGGGTCTTGATAAAGCTGGCGTAAAAGATGCGATGAACTTTGTTAAAGGTTTGGTTGATAAAGGCGTTATCTCTGCGGACATGGATTACTCAGTATCAGAATCTGCATTTAACCAAGGCAAAACAGCGATGACCATTAACGGTCCTTGGTCTTGGGGTAACGTTGAAAAATCTGGCATTAACTACGGTGTGACGACGCTACCTAAGTTCAACGGTCAATCTTCAAAACCTTTCGTGGGTGTTTTGACTGCAGGTATCAGCACCGCATCACCAAACAAAGACCTTGCGGTTGAATTTATCGAAAACTACCTATTGACCAACGATGGTCTACGTATGGTGAACAACGATAAACCACTTGGCGCGGTTGCTCTAAACTCATTCCAACGTGAGCTTGACTCTGACACTCGCATCGCTGCGACAATGGACAACGCGATGAATGGCGAAATCATGCCAAACATTCCACAGATGAACGCATTCTGGGGCGCGGCGAAAAACGCTATCATCAACATCGTTGATGGTCGTCAAACCGTCGATGCAGCACTTGCTGACGCTGAGAAGCAAACCACGAAATAATATTGTTCTACCTTTTTGAAGGAGGGGGCAACTCCTCCTTATTTTCCTCTTTTATCGCTAGCAGGTTGTAATATGCAGTCAGTCCAAGGTATCGATGTTATGACATCTTCTAACAAAGGCTTACCCGCCAGCCAAAAAGTGTTTGTCAAATGGGCACTGCTCGGCACGGTCGGTATCATCAATGGTTACGCCACCATTCTCATGTATTCAAGAGGCGAACTGGCCTTCGCATTGCTTACCCTCATTTTAACCGCCTTAGCCCTGTACATTTTTGGTAGTAAGAAAACTTACGCGCATCGCTATATTTACCCTGGCATTGCCGGGATGATTTTGTTCATTCTCTTTCCGCTCGCGTACACGATTGGACTGGCCTTTACCAACTACAGCGCGAAAAACCAACTTTCGTTTGATCGAGCTCAGAATGTGTTGCTCGATCGAACTTTCCAAAGCGGGGAAAGTTACCCGTTTAATTTAATCGATACGCCGCAAGGTCAGGTGATCACCATCACTAAAGATGGCAAGACTTTGCTGACCAAGCCGTTTGATTTAACCAAGCTGAGCGAAACAGAATTGGCGCTAAGCGCAGGTGACGTACCGCAGGGCGACAAAGCACCGATCAAAGCGATCATCTCCAATCGCAGCAAACTCAACACGCTCGATCTGCAGTTGCCAAGCGGCGGTGAAATCCGCATGAGCGGCCTGCGTAAATTCGCTGCGGTGAAACCGCTGTACGCGTTACAAGACGATGGCGAAACGCTGATTAATAACGAAAGCGGTGAAACACTGCGCCCGAATATGGATGTCGGTTATTACCAACCGGTTGATGAAAATGGAGCGTTCGTCGGTTCAACCGTTTCGCCAGGTTTTGTGGTCACAATTGGCACTCACAACTTTGAACGCGTTTGGAAAGATGAGGGCATCAAAGAGCCGTTTATCAGCATCTTTATTTGGACGATCATTTTCTCGGCAGGCACGGTTATTTTTACCGCCGTTATCGGTATGGTGCTGGCAAGCGTAGTGCAGTGGGAAGCGCTGCGTGGACGCGCTATCTATCGCGTGCTGTTAATTCTGCCTTATGCGGTGCCAGCCTTTATCTCGATTCTGATTTTTAAAGGTTTGTTTAACCAAAGTTTTGGTGAAATTAACATGGTGCTTGAGTCGATTTTCGGCATCAGTCCATCATGGTTCTCTGACCCGTTGTTAGCCAAAACCATGGTGCTGGTGGTGAACACTTGGCTTGGTTTCCCTTACATGATGATTCTATGTATGGGTCTGCTTAAAGCGATTCCGGATGACTTATATGAAGCGTCGGCCATCGATGGGGCGAACTTCTTCCAAAACTTTAAGCGTATTACATTGCCACTGATGATCAAGCCGCTGACGCCGCTGATGATTGCAAGCTTTGCGTTTAACTTTAACAACTTCGTTTTGATTCAATTGTTGACCTCTGGTGGCCCGAACATGATTGGTACGTCAGAGCCAGCCGGTTACACCGACTTGTTGGTGAGCTACACCTACCGTATCGCCTTTGAAGGCTCAGGTGGTCAAGACTTTGGTCTGGCAAGTGCCATTGCAACGCTTATCTTCCTATTGGTGGGCGCGCTAGCACTGTTCAACTTACGCTTTACTAAAGTTTCGCAAGATTAAGGAGGCCGACAATGGCAATGGTTCAAGGTAAATCGCTGAAATACCGAGTTTGGGCAACGCATGCCGCGCTATGGGCATTCCTTGCATTGATTATATTCCCGCTGTTGATGGTCATCGCTATCTCGTTTCGTGAAGGTAACTTCGCAACCGGTAGCTTGATTCCTGATAACCCATCGCTTGAGCACTGGAAACTGGCACTGGGCTTCTCTGTGACCAATGCTGACGGCACTGTAACGCCGCCGCCATTCCCAGTTCTGACTTGGTTATGGAACTCAGTCAAAGTGGCGGGCATTTCATCCATTTTGATTGTGGCGCTGTCAACAACCTCTGCTTACGCATTTGCGCGTATGCGCTTTAAAGGCAAAAACACCATCCTTAAAGCGATGATGATTTTCCAAATGTTCCCGGCAGTATTGGCGTTGGTTGCGCTGTACGCACTATTTGATAAATTGGGTCAGTACATTCCATTCCTTGGTTTGAACACCCATGGCGGTTTGATCTTCTCATACTTAGGCGGTATCGCGCTGCACGTATGGACCATCAAAGGCTACTTTGAAACCATCGATAACTCGCTTGAAGAGGCGGCAGCGCTGGATGGTGCAACGCCATGGCAAGCGTTCAGACTGGTACTGTTACCTCTGTCTGTGCCGATTTTAGCGGTGGTATTTATTCTGTCGTTTATTGCGGTGGTTGGCGAAGTTCCGGTGGCATCACTGCTGCTTTCTGATGTAAACTCTTACACCTTAGCGGTTGGTATGCAGCAATATCTCTACCCTCAAAACTATCTATGGGGTGATTTCGCAGCAGCAGCAGTGCTTTCTGCATTACCAATAACTGTCGTGTTCTTACTTGCACAACGCTGGCTGGTTGGTGGACTCACCGCCGGTGGGGTGAAAGGTTAATAACAACGATAAGGGCGACCGTAAGGTCGCCCATTTTGTCTCTTCGCTTAGCACCTTTGGTTTGGCCGCCGACAAGCTAAGTGGAAGAACAGACTGGCGTTACGCATAGCTGGCTGTTAGTTTTATTCCTTACTAGATAGTTCACTAACAGTTTTTGTAACCATGACCCGAGTTTTACTCGGGTTTTTTTATGTCTGTTTGCCAGCAATAATAAACCGCCTGCTAGGGCGGTAAAGAAACAGATTGGGTCGATACGAGTGAATGCGAAGAATGCTATGAATGGCGAGGTAATAAACCAGCAAAACTGAGCGCTGTGCTCATAAAGCTCAGCCTTTAGCTCAGCTCTTTGTTGGATGGGGCGCAGCCCAAATATTGCAGTAGAACGTATAAGCTCTCTTGCTTTAACGCCACCTTGCGAAACAGATTGGCGAAGGTCTCATCACCGCCAAAGCAGGTTTGAATATAGTGATTGATGTCTTGCTCACTGTATCCTTCCACATACATGGTTCTTACCCATTGATATTCGACCGCTTTAGAATCAGCCAGCGTTGATTCACTGAGAGTGGTTGCTACAAGCGCCAAGTTCAAATCCTTATGTGGTTGTTTAACGTGAAGATTTAACCAAAGGCAGATGAACAAAAGATGACAAATTTGTGGCGAAGTGAAAGTTATCTATAAAAACATTCCAATTCTCTGGCTAATCAATAAATATCTTTCGCGAGCAGTAAACGCGAACAAGCGCGGTGTATATTGCAAAATATTCGCCACTTCAAACCCTTAGCTTAAGTTCGCCATTATTATCACATCTTGCCTAAGGGGTAGGCGCGCTGCGTCTGCCATGCAGGTTGTTTACTGGCTGATATAACGTCGGTGCACGCGCTGGGTCAGCTTGATGGTCAGTTCGTAAGGAATTGTCCCAATATGCTTGGCCACTTTTTCAATCGCTAAGTTGTCGCCCCAAAATTCCACGTCGTCCCCAACGTTATCGCGGGCGTGTGGGCCTAAATCGACGGTGATCATGTCCATCGAGACGCGTCCAACAATCGGCGCCTCTCTGCCATTGATGTACACAGGTGTTCTTTCGGGAATGCTGCGCGGGTAACCATCGCCATAGCCCATAGCGACCACGCCAATAGAGGTGTCTTGTTGTGACGACCATGTCTCACCATAACCGACGGGTTGGTTGGCATGATGTGAGCGCACCGCAATCAACTTCGATTTCAACGTCATCGCAGGTTTTAAACCGTGTTGCTTACCAACTTGCTCTTCATTTGGGCTAATGCCATACAGCGCAATCCCGGCGCGTTGGTAGTCCAAGTGTGAGTTTGGCCAATACAGAATACCCGCCGAGTTCGCCAGTGTTTTTGGACCGGGGAAGGGCGCAGTTTGGGACAAGAACAACTCAATTTGCCGCTTGGTTGTGAGGGACTCGAAATCGTCGGCGCAGCTAAAATGGCTCATAAACCCAACTGGTCCCGCCAGTTTATTGGTGGCGTGGATTTGCCCGACATAATCACTCAGCTCATAGGGTTGAACGCCCAAGCGGTGCATGCCCGTATCGAGCTTTAGCCACACTGAAATGGGGGTATTGATATTGGCTTGTCTGAGATCCTCAAGTTGCTCTTGGCAATGAATCGCAGTGTGAAATCCTTCACTGGCTGCGATTTCAAGATCGCGTTGGCAAAATACCCCTTCCAGCAGTAGCACTGGTTGGTGAATGCCTGCCGCTCTCAGTTCCAATGCTTCTTCAATGCGTGAAACGGCAAACATATCGGCCTGCGCCAAAGTTTGCGCGGTTTTAATCGCATTGTGTCCATAAGCATCGCCTTTGATCACCGCGATAACCGAGCGGTTTGCGCATTGTTGTTTGAGTCTGTCGTAGTTATCGCTAAGAGACTTGAGGTTAATAACCGCTTCGGCAGTGATCATTGAATCTTCCTTAATACAAATGTTCTTCCATGGCCGTTCGATAGGCATCGACTTGGCGTTAAATCTTTGATTTGTTGCGCTTAAAGCCAAAGCGCTTTGGGTGTCTGTAAATGGTGTGGCTCGCTAACTCTCGTGATGTTAGCGAGTTGTTCTTGTAGCAGATTAAGCAATATGCAGACCATTTGGCTGTTATGACATTTGCCGGATCAATCTCTCACCTGAGGTTCATATGCCGAGTTCTATGCTGCTTAAACAGATTGCCTGTTGAATGTTTTAGTTTTCATCTTGTTTGGAAATTTATTTTTTAAAAGTTTTATTTTCCAGATTTAAATTCTGTAGGAAATTTTTCTATTGATTGTTAAACATGACGTTTTTCTTCGAATCGATGCTGCAATGATTGGTTGAAAATAACTCAATATGCACCATTTTGGGAATATTTAGCATTAATTTAGTGCAATAAAGGCTGGGGGTGCATTAATTTTAAGTCATTCATTGTGAATATTTATTGAATATAACGACACAGATCACAAATAACGAATATCTATTAAGTGTTATTTTTATGGCATAAATCTCTGAATTAGGGGTTGCGCTAAATTTTAGATCTTATGCCCAATCAATTTGCCGATAATACAATCTTCCAAATATGAATATGTAAACGTGTTGTTTATTCTAAATTATTTGTGTTGATCAGATTTTTGCGCAAAATTAAACTTTGTGAATTTTTATTCATTTTTATTTAATGTTATGACTTGTTATTCAATTATTTGCGGTGTATTGACTATTTTTTGAATGATATTTTGCTGTTGAATGTATTGTTGTCACGAATTTTGCTCTGTAGATTGTATTGTCGATTGATATTTATGTCTGGCGCGATATCGCCTCAATATGGAGTACAGCAAAATGGAACTTAAACAACCTTACCTATTATTCTTGGGCGATGCGGCAGATGCACTGGCTGCCAAAGTCGCGCAAGGGATCAAAACATGGCGCCCAGACTATTGCGTTGGTCAGCTGCGTCTAGAAGGCTGTAATGCGGATGTCGGTCTTGAAGACATGACCATTGATCAAGCTGCAGAGGCGGGCGCAAAAACCTTGGTGATAGGCGTTGCTAACCGCGGCGGCGTGATCTCTAAAGAGTGGGTATCAGTATTGGTGCAAGCACTAGATGCTGGGATGGATATCGCTGCCGGTCTGCACAACAAACTGGTTGATATTCCAGAGTTAGTGGAATGTGCGAGCAAAAATGGTTGTCAGTTGTTTGATGTCCGTTATCCAACCCAAACTTACCCGGTAGCGAATGGTAAAAAACGTGCAGGTAAACGCGTTCTTACCGTTGGTACAGACTGCTCTGTGGGCAAGATGTACACCTCTTTGGCGATTGAAAAAGAGATGAAAGAGCGCGGTGTTGACGCCGATTTTCGCGCAACAGGCCAGACCGGCATTCTGATTACCGGTGCCGGCGTGAGCGCAGATTGCGTGGTATCTGATTTTGTGTCTGGTGCAATTGAAACCATCACACCTGAAAACGATCCGCAGCACTGGGATGTGATTGAAGGTCAAGGTTCACTGTTCCACGCGTCGTTTGCGGGCGTCACCACAGGGTTGATTCATGGCTCTCAAGCCGATGCTTTGGTGCTGTGCCACGAACCAACACGTACGCACATGCGCGGCTTACCGGATTACAAATTGCCTGAGCTGAAAGAGTGTATGGCAGCGAACATCGCTACCGCGAAACTGACGAACCCGAACGTGCAATTTGTTGGCGTTTCAATCAACACTTCAGGCCTTGCAGAAAGCGAAGCGCTTGAGTACATGGACAAAGTCGAATCGGAGGTTGGCCTTCCTGTGGTTGACCCATTCCGCCAAGGCGTATCACGCATTGTCGATAAATTGCTGGAGCTGTAATGAAGGTTGATCTTTATACCCAAAGTTGGCCAATTCGCGGCAGTTTTACCATTTCGCGTGGCAGTAAAACCCATGCCGAAACCATCATTGTTGAAATTGAACACCAAGGTATTAAAGGGCGCGGAGAATGCGTTCCTTATGGCCGTTACGGTGAGTCGATCGATTCGGTTGTGGCACAAATTAAAACGGTGATTGAGCAAGTTGAAGCGGGCATTAGCCGCGAACAACTTCAGCCACTGCTGCCTTCGGGCGCGGCGCGCAATGCCCTTGATTGTGCACTATGGGATTTGGAGTGTAAGCAAGCGGGGCAGTCGGTATGGGATAAGGTGAATCTTGACGCAGGTCCGCTGACCACCGCCTATACCTTGTCGCTTGATACGCCGGAAAACATGGAAAAAACCGCCATCGAACATGCTCATCGTCCGCTTTTGAAACTCAAGCTGGGCGGTCCTGACGATCTTAAGCGTGTTCAAGCGGTGCGCCGCGGTGCGCCGAACGCGACCATCATTTTGGATGCCAATGAAGCGTGGACAGCAGAGATTTATCAGCAGCTGATCCCAGAGCTTTTGAAGTTAGACGTTGCCATGATTGAGCAGCCGTTTCATGCCGATAACGATCATGTTTTGGATACGCTTGAGCGACCGATTGCGATTTGCGCTGACGAATCTTGCCATGACCGCCAGAGTCTCAGCAAAGTGATAGGCCGCTATGACATGATTAACATTAAGCTCGATAAAACAGGTGGTTTGACTGAGGCGTTGGCTCTCAAAGCGCAAGCTGAGCAAGCTGGGCTGAGAATCATGGTCGGTTGTATGGTGTCGTCATCACTGAGTATGGCGCCAGCTTTTGTGGTGGCGCAAGGTGCCGAAGTTGTGGACTTAGATGGCCCACTGCTTTTGAGCGAAGATATTGAACACGGCTTTGAATTTGAAAATAATTCGATGCTGCCTTTCCACAGTCAGTTGTGGGGGTAAGGGGAAAATAATGGAACGTATCGTTTATCTCAATGGAGAGTACCTCGCAGAATCTGCGGCAAAAATTTCGGTCTTTGACCGCGGCTTTCTTTTTGCTGACGCCGTATATGAAGTCACCGCAGTTTTGGACGGCAAGCTGATTGACCATGAAGGACACTTAGCGCGTTTAGAGCGTTCATCGAAAGAATTGGGGATTAAAATGCCGGTTACTGGTGATGAGTTGATGGACATTCAGCGCCAGTTGATCGAAAAAAATGGCTTAGTGGAAGGCGGGATTTATCTGCAACTGACACGCGGCGATGAAGGTGACCGTGATTTTTCATACAGTGATGAGATTGCGCCTACCTTAGTGCTGTTTACCCAATCACGTAGCCTGATCGAGAGCCCGAAAACTCAAACTGGTATCAAAGTGATCTCGTTTGATGATATTCGCTGGCGTCGCCGCGACATCAAAACCACCAGTTTGCTGCCAGCGTGTATGGCAAAACATGCCGCACACGCGGCAGGTGCAGAAGATGTGTGGTTGATTGAAGATGGGTTTGTGACCGAAGGCGGTTCAAGTAACGCTTATATCGTCACCGACGATAATGTGCTCGTAACTCGCCCGCTAAGTAACGATATTTTGCATGGGATTACTCGTGCTTCGCTAATGGCGCTGGCAAAAGAGATGAATCTGACCATCGAAGAGCGCTTATTTACGATTGATGAAGCGTATCAAGCTAAAGAAGCGTTTATCAGCTCGGCCACCACTTTTGTTTGGCCTGTTGTCGCCATTGATGACAAGCCGATCGGCAGTGGTAAGCCCGGTGAACTCGCGCTTAAACTGCGCGACATTTACATCAAAACGGCTCGCGAGCTTGCGGTTTAACGCCAAGTTAAGCAGAAAAAAACACCCGCAACTTGCGGGTGTTTTGCTATTAAGCGTCGGTTTTTAAATACTTGACGTGCGCTTCCATCTCTTCGCCGATCTCTTGGCGCATCTCCATCAAACGAATCGCTGATTTACGCAGCTCAATGTCTTCCTCGGTTTCAGGTACCCACTCGGGCACCGGAGTGGGTTTACCATTCTCATCGACCGCGACCATAATCACGATACAGTGCGTGGTGAGGTGGTTTTTCATCTCTTTGGGGTCACTGGCTTGAACATCGATGGCGATGTGCATCGAGGTCTTTCCGGTGTAAACCACTTTGGCATTCACTTCAACGAGATTGCCCACCAAAATTGGTGAGACAAAGCGAATTCCCCCAGCGTAGGCGGTGATGCAATACTTGCCACTCCAAGAGGCCGAGCAGGCGTAAGCCGCTAAGTCTATCCACTTCATTACGGCGCCGCCGTGGACTTTGCCGCCGAAGTTGACATCGGTAGGTTCTGCTAAAAAGCGCAAGGTTAAGCTGCGTTGACCCGGATTCATCGGCCATTCCTTCTTATCGGTGAATGCTAAACTGTGTGGTCACAAACTGATAACATAGCGTTCAACTTGTACAAAAAATCGCTTGGTGTCAATTAGGATTTGAGCGTTTGGATAAGGTTTTTGTCGTAGACGATATGTTGGCTATAAGGTGGCATGCTCTTTCTCGCAATCAGTTTTGGCACTAACTCATCGCCCCAGCTGATTGCATTGATGTCTTCGACTTTTCCTGCAAGAGTCCAATCTCCAAAAGTCACGGCGTCTGGAAGGTATGAACTTGACGCCATTTGCCAATCTTTGGACGGCTTACCCATATTTTGCGTTGCACAAAAACATTGATGTTGCTTAATTAATGATCTTGTGGTGAGGTATTATCTGCTTAAAATTCTATTATTCTTTGAAGTGAATAAGTAAAAATGTATCTAATTATTAATATAATTAATAATAATGGATGTAATTTAAAGTTTGTCTCGAATTTAAATCTAGTTAAATATATTTTAAGTTTTGTTGAAAAAAGTAGGTGGTAAATGTAGTGATGGTGATTTTATATTTACAATAGGCGGGACGTGTTTGTTTAATCATTGTCTAATGTGTTTAGATACAATGGATATCATTAAAGTGACTATTTGATTGGCGGTTGAGGATTTGGATACTTAAACGTTTTTATAAATTATATCCTTTAATTTCAGTTTGTTATGTTTGTGCTTCTATTGGGGGTGTCATTGGCTTAGCAATTGTAATTCGCGATGTCACAATCATATTTCTTGCTAAGTTATGGCTATTTAACCACTTTATATGGTTTATTAACTTTAAAAAAAATCCATCGAATTTATTTTTAGGCTATTTTTTAAAGTTTATTAGTCTTTCTTTCACAAATTTAAATTTCGATCTTATAAGACGAATTAAAGTTGGTTCAAATTGTAGGGCGTATAGGGGCGCCAGGTCAGGTTTTTAAAATGAAAATATAATCCACAGGAATGAGGTTTGTGTTTATATTTCGTTTTTTTATTAATTGTTTTTTCTAGTTATTTGATAGAACACTTTGTTATTCAATTTCTTATTCTTATCAATATTAATTATATGAACATTGGTTTATCCTGCGATTTTACACATGTCTCTAGGTGTGACATTGGCGATTTATTGGGTTGAAATGATCGCTAACGTCATGCATGTAAAGGATGCTCCAATGAAGTTAAACGCTCTATCACTTGTCATCGCCTCGCTGGCCTCTCTCTCCTCGAGCGCCGTTTGGGCCGCTCATGTTCCACAAGGTACTCAGCTTGCTCAGCAGCAACATTTAGTGCGCGGCAATGGCGCTGAACCAAGCACTCTCGATCCGACATTAGTGAATTCGGGTATGCCAGGTGATGTTATCGTCAATGATATGTTTGAAGGGCTTATCATTGAGGACCTTGACGGGAAAATGGTTCCCGGCCAGGCAAAGTCGTGGTCGGTTTCGCCTGATGGCAAGACCATTACCTTTGTGCTTAAAGATGGCCTTAAATGGTCAAATGGCTCGCCATTAACGGCCAGTGATTTCGTTTATGCTTGGCAGCGAGCGGTAAATCCGAATACTGGTAATACTACCGGCCATTATTTCACTACCGCGAATATTGTTAACGCCGATGCCATTATTGCCGGGGATAAAGCGCCTGATCAGCTTGGGGTAAAAGCGCTCAGTGATACTCAACTTGAGGTGCAATTGAGCAAGCCAACGCCTTATTTTCTTAGCCTGATGAGCGTTAAAACCTTCTTTCCAATTCCTCAAGCGGTAGTGAGCCAATATGGCGAGCAGTGGACCAGACCAGAGCACATTGCAACCAACGGTGCCTACACTCTGGTGAAATGGGTACCGAATGAATATGTGGAGGTTAAACGTAACGCTGAGTATTGGGATAACGCCAACACCGTCATTGAGGGCGTTACCTACCTGGGTCTGGCGTCGCAAAATGCTGAGTTGGTGCGTTATCAGTCTGGTGAAATTGATATGACCAACCGCATTCAGCTTGAGCAGTATCAGCGTTTGATGAAAGAAGATCCGTCGCAAATCCAAGGCTTGCCGCTGCTTGGCACGTATCTCTATTCGTTTAATACTCGCAAAGCACCTTTCGATAATGTCAAAGTCAGACAAGCGCTGAATATGGCAATTGATCGCAATATTCTGGTTGACAAAATTACCGGTCAAGGAGAGCAAGCAGCCTATACACTGGTGCCGTCAATCATTGCTGATTATTCAGCCGCGCATATGGAATATAGCGATCAAGATATGTCGATTCGGCTAAAACAAGCCAAGCAGCTGCTTGAAGAGGCTGGTTATGACAGTGAGCATCCACTTGAGTTCACCATCACATACAACACCAGTGAGAACCACAAAACCATCGCAATCGCGTTGGCTGCGATGTGGAAACCGCTCGGCGTTCAAGTGCATTTGCAAAATATGGAGTGGAAAGCGTATGTGTCTGCTAAATCCTTGGGTGACTACCAAGTGGCGCGCTCTTGGTCATTTGGCGATTACGCAGAGCCATCTTCGGTGCTGGCGTCCTACACTTGTAACAATGTTGAAAATGAAACGGGTTTTTGCGACCAAAAGTTTGACGACTTGCTGCAACAAGCAAGCGTAACCAGCGATAAAGCGGAACGTTATGCGCTGTTTCATCAGGCAGAAACGCGTTTAGCCGACGCCGCGCCGGTTATCCCACTGTATTACTATAAGCAAACTCGCTTGGTGCAAAAGACGCTCAAAGGATTCCCAACCAATAATCCTAAAGGCAATATTTACGCCAAAGATATGTACTTTATCGAGCCGTAAATGTTAGCCATCCCAGTCGATATCGGCTAAGAAGCAAGGCAAGTTAATGCCCAAAGCCCCCTCATTCATCACGATGGATGAGGGGGCTTTTTGATATCCGCAATCCACTTGCAGCGCTAAATACTCATCATCTCTACGATTGCCATTCGATAGATTTTTGGACGAATAGGCAATAAACCCACATCATCTGGCTAACTAAAAACCACGTCGTTACGCCACAATAAGCTCCTCGAAATTGCTGTTGCTTACTTCGGCTTGTGAGTCTTTCGCCTTTAAGTGATAGCCAACTTTAACGCCTGATATGTCGCCCTCGCGCTTCAGGCTGATTCGGAGTAATTATCATGAAAAATCAAAGTGAAACAGCAGAACTAAACACCGCTCAGGAGTTCGTTGATACTGGGCGCCGAACCATGATGAAAATGACCAGCGCAGGTCTGGTCGCAATAGGAGTAGGGGCATTGAGTACTGAAACCGCAGCAGCGAACACTCAGCTTGAACTTGGCAGCGAGTGGGACAAAACATTTGCAAAAAGTGACAAAGTTGACCACCAAAAAGTAACCTTCACTAACCGTTATGGCATCACCTTAGCGGCCGATTTATACCAACCGAAAAACGCCAACGGCAAATTATCGGGTTTGGTACTTAGCGGCCCATTTGGTGCGGTGAAAGAGCAATCATCGGGTCTGTATGCACAAACCATGGCTGAACGTGGATTTGTCACTCTGGCATTTGATCCTTCTTACACCGGGGAAAGCGGCGGCGAGCCACGTAACGTCGCTTCTCCAGACATTAATACCGAAGATTTCAGCGCCGCGGTGGATTTTCTTGGCCTGCAAGCCAATGTCGATCGCGAGCGTATCGGCGCCATTGGTATTTGTGGCTGGGGCGGTATGGTGCTGAATGCGACGGCGATTGATAAACGCATCAAAGCGGTGGCGGCAAGCACCATGTACGACATGACACGTTTATATTCCAAAGGCTATAACGACAGCGTGACACTTGAGCAGCGCACACAAAGCCTTGAACAATTGGCACAGCAACGTTGGCAAGATGCTGAAAATGGGCAAACGGCTTATGGCCCGGTCTCGCTTGAGCTGCAAGGTGGTGAGCCTCAATTTGTGGTTGAATATGCCGCGTATTACAAATCACCGCAGCGCGGTTTCCATCCGCGTGCTGTGAACTCTAATGCTTCGTGGACTCTGACTACGCCACTGTCGTTTATGAACATGCCGATTTTGACTTACATTGCTGAAATTTCACCGCGTCCGGTGCTGTTTGTGCATGGTGAGAAAGCCCATTCACGTTATTTCAGTGAAACGGCTTACGCAGCGGCAGCTGAACCTAAAGAGCTGATGATCATTCCAGGTGCAACCCACACGGATTTGTACGATCAAATGGACGTAATTCCGTTTGATAAACTGGAAGCGTTCTTTAAACAACACTTGGCTTAATAGGGTGAACACCTAAAGGTTAGGTTGTTGAATAAAAAGACGAGCAGGGCGACCTTCTCGTCTTTTGCTATTGAGGTGTAACCAGTTAGGCAAGCTTTTGTCAGCAGCGCTTTAATTGGCCGATGAGTTTTCAATCAGCAGCAAATTCACGTCATGGTCTTCTAGCCGCTTAAGAATATTCTGCGGTGGCATGCTGTCGGTGATAAGGCAGTCGATGTCTCGCCAAGTGCAAGATTGGTGCATCAACTGGGTATTGAATTTATTTGCGGTTGCTATGCATATCACTTGCTGTGATTGCTCGGCCATGGCCTTTTTCAGCGCCGCATCCATTTCACTGTCTGTAGTAATGCCATCTTCCGATAGTGCACTCACACCAATAAAGGCGCGATTGGCGCGATAATGTTTGATTTGCTCAATCGTAATGTTGCCGAGCACGGCGTGAGAGTGATCGTCAAACATGCCGCCTAGTACACATTTGCTGATGTGGCTTTTATCTCGTAAAGCATTAAGGTTTTCCAGCGAGTTGGTGATCACTTTCGCTTCAACGCTCAAGCCTGTGGCGAGCAGTTCAAGTGTGGTGCCCGCATCAAGAAATAGGGTGTCACCACTTTCAACCAGAGCTGTGCCCATTTGGGCGAGTTGTTGCTTCACCGGGTCCGGTTTGTTGCGCTGGGCAAAGGAGAGATGTCGCGTGGCTTCATTGACGATGGCGCCGCCGCGAATACGCAAAATCCCCGGCAGTTCGGTCAGTTTTACTAGATCACGACGAGCGGAGTCATAAGAAATATTGTACCGCTCGCAAATGGTTTCAATCGTCACTTTACCTTGGCTACGCACCAAAGACTCCAGTTCAATCAGACGCTCTTCTTGTGTCATGTTGCCGCTTTGCCTATTCAATATTGCAATTTTTAAGTGATTGTAAGTGATGTTGGGTGAATTTAATACAAAGAATTATGGTTGCTTATTTTTAATTAAGATTATTGACTACTAATCAGTGTTTATGCGACTTTATCGATCTATTTAAGTTGATTTACGCTTTTGTAAGTGATGTTAAGTGAGGTAAAGATGAATATTGGCATTATCGGTGCGGGAAATATTGTTGAATCGTGCTTAGATGCGTTGCAGCAGATTGAAGGGGTACGCTGCGAAGCCATTTTTGTGCGCCAAACCAGTTATGTGCGAGCACAGCAGCTGTGTGAGCAATATGCTATTGAGAAGATCTATACCGACTACGATTTGATGCTTGAAGACCCAAGTATTGATTTTATTTACGTGGGTATTCCAAATAACATGCATTTTCACTATTCGTGGTTGGCTTTGAAAGCCGCTAAACATGTGATTTGTGAAAAACCGTTTACTAAGGACGTCGACGAGTTATGCCAACTAAGAGATTTGGCGCAGCAGCAAGGATTGTTTTTGTTTGAAGCGGTGACCAATATTCATGCGCCTAACGTTCAAATCGCTCAACGTTTACTGCCTCAAATTGGCGCAGTCAAATTGGTGCAAGGTAACTATTCTCAGCTCTCCAGCCGCTATGCCAAATATCTGCAAGGGGATGTTCATCCTGCATTTGATCCGCAGTTTGCTGGTGGCGCGCTGTATGACATCAACGTCTACAATTTGCACCTGTGTTGCTATCTCCTCGGTGTACCACAGCAAGTGACCTATACCGCCAATCATGGCTATAACGGCATCGATACCTCGGGCGTCATGGTGATGACATACCCAGAGTTTATTTCGGTGTGCAGCGGCGCGAAAGATTCACAAAGCCCAGGCCATTTTACGATTCAAGGTGAAAAGGGTTACTTGGTCATTCAAGGAACGCCGAATATTGCCGCCTCGGTAGAACTGCATGTCGATGGGCACCGTCAGGTGTTTAACCAGCACGATGTTGATAATCATATGGTGTATGAATTCCGCCATTTTATGGAGATGTACGCGCACAACGATCTCACCAAGTGCTACCAATACTTGCAGCGCTCTGTGGCGGTGATGGGCATCCTTGAGCAAGGTCGCGTGCAAGCTTAACGCCGCTGCGCGAAGCCGAAAATTTCGACATCAATATCAATAACCATCAGAAAAACTTAGTAAAACTCTGAGCCCTGACGCAATGATACAGAACGATTTGGATTGTTTACCTTGGTAAACAACCCTTGTGGGGCAAGCGTTTGTGAAATGGAATGTTTTTCTGGTGGTATGGTTTGCATTGTGCGGCTTTTTGTTTCGTTTGTTTTTGCAAACTGGCGACACAAGGTTTCCTTTAGAACCCACCACGCAAGACTATCTCGACATTATGCACAACGACCTTGCTCTCCCTTATTTGATGATCGGAGCGGTCGTTGGCGTATTCGCCAGTTTTATCGTGACCGTAGTGAGAAAGACACTGAGTACGCTTTGCCGCGCGAGAAAGGAAAAACACTGTGCTTGATACCATCTGGAATCTGATTCAAGGCTTTCAAATTGCCGATAATGAAACCAATACTAAAAACGTTGCGAGTGTGGCACGCTCCACTTCCGTTTCGGTTAAGGATCTGCAGCGCAAAATGGACACCTTAGTGCTGGCTAATCAAGCCATGTGGGAACTGCTGTCTGCACAACTTGGCGTGAGCGAAAGCGATTTGGTCAAAAAAATGAATGAAATCGACCTGCGTGATGGCAAATTGGATGGTCGAATGACGCCGATAAGACAAGCCGTTACTGAGTGTACGCAGTGTGGCAAAAAGATTGGCCGTAGAAACATGATGTGTTATTGGTGCGGCGCTCGAGTGGAAGGTGTGAGCCCTTTTTCGAGCTGATTATGGGTTAGTCAGTTGCTTGCCTAAGCGATTGCTTTTCCAAGTCACCGCTTTGCGGATAGCTCGGATGCAAGGTTAACCTCCGCTTTATTGGCAAGTTTTTAAAACCACTTAACATGCGCAAAATATGAATTTAAACAAGCAGTACATGAATTTTGGATTTTTGGTTTAAAGCAAGCGTATGCCAGTCTATTTGGCGGTTTCTTGTTAGTGATTATGGTAGCGACCAGTTATTGGTACCCACTTGAATCGATTCATCGCTACGATTTTATTTTTCTCGCGGCGATCGCTTTTCAAATTTTCCTGATAGTGACTAAGTTAGAAAACTTTCGCGAATCGCTGGTCATCGTTGTGTTCCATGTGTTGGCGACTGTGATGGAGTTATTTAAAACTTCGGATGCGATTGGCTCGTGGACTTATCCGGAAGCCTATCTATTTGGCATCGGTAATGTGCCTTTATTCACCGGTTTTATGTACAGTGCGGTGGGGAGCTATATCACACGTATCTGGCGGATTTTTGAGTTCGAATACTCGTTTTACCCTGCCAAAGGATTAACGGCAGGTTTAGTGGCGTTGATTTATATTAATTTTTTCAGTCACCATTATATTTGGGATATTCGATGGCTGCTGTTCGCCTGTGCGATAGTTTTGTTTTACAAAACTCGCCTCTATTTTAGAGTGGTCAAGACCCATCGTCATATGCCATTGTTATTGGGTTGGTTTTTGGTGGCGTTATTTATTTGGTTTGCTGAAAATATCGCCACATTTGCTAATGTGTGGATTTATCCAAATCAAAGCAGCCACTGGCAAATGGTGTCATTAACCAAGTTGAGCTCTTGGTATTTATTGGTGATGCTGAGCTTTGTATTGGTGACGATCATCAACAATATTCAATTACGAAAATCACAGTTAGCTGTCGATAAAAGTCTCTAACATTCAAGGTTTTATTCTTTATAGTAGTATTTAGTAGAGAGCGAAGCCGCAAGCGGTGCACAGGAAGAAATACACCATGATTAAAATACACTACTTTTTTGACCCAATGTGCGGCTGGTGTTATGGCGCCGGACAACTGATGGAGATTGTTGAGCAGCACCGCGGTTTTGAGCTCGAGTATCATCCCGGCGGGATGATTGCACATCAAGCTATCGATAGCGGTTTTCGTCAGCACATTGTCCAAGCAGATAAGCGGATTCAAACCGAAACGGGCAGCTTATTTGGTGATGGTTATCTGGCGCGCGTGACCAGCGATGCGCCGCTGATATTGGACTCGTTTATGCCGATCCGTGCTTTGTACGTTGCGAGTCAATTAGCCATGAACCCGATGGCGATGCTTAAAGCCATTCAGCGCGGCCATTATCAGCAGGGGCTCGAAGTTGAAAAACTGGAGACTCTTAAACAGTTAGCGTTAGCGCTTGGCGCCGACGAAACCAAGTGGGTTGAACTGATGAACTCGCAAGCTCAAGCGGCGAACGAATGGGTTGAAGATACCCATCAGTTAATGGCGCAATATCAAGTGCAGGGATACCCAACGCTGTTGGCACAAATCGATCAGCAAATGGTGCGCATTCCCCATAGCCGCTTTTATCGAAAACCTAATCAATGGCAGCAGTGGCTTGATGAGTTAGCCTCGACTCAGGCTTAATTTCGAGTGTTATATTCACTTTAAAATAATAAAAAGCCCTTGCCAGCTGGCAGGGGCTTTCTACTTTATACGTGGTTAACTGGCTTCACGTAACGATTTGATGTCTTTGGATGGCGGCGCGCCAAACATACGGCTGTATTCGCGGCTAAATTGCGAAGGGCTTTCGTAACCGACTTTAAAGGTGGTTGCCATGGCGTCGAGATTCTCCGTCAGCATCAGGCGGCGAGCCTCACTCAAGCGCAGTTTTTTCTGAAATTGCAGCGGCGTCATCGATGTCATGGAGCGAAAATGGGTATAAAACGCCGATTTGCTCATCCCGCTGTATGAGGCTAATTCACCCACGCTCAGTGGTTTGACGAAGTTATTTTTCAACCAATCAATGGCCTTAGAAATCTGGTGGCTGTGACTGCCAGCAGTGACCGCTTGATTTAGGCGCAGCCCTTGTTCTGTGGTCAGCAGACGATAAAAAATCTCCCGCTTAATCACTGGCGCCAACACTTTAATGTTATCTGGCTCATCAAGTAGCGCCATCAAACGTACAAATGCGTCAATCAGAGGCATCGACAGTTCGCCCACAGCTATGCCTTTTTGCGCGTGTTTGGGCTGCTTAAACGCCATTTCACTGTCGACAATCAACTGCGAAATGTCCTGTAAATCTAACTCCATAATGATGCCCAAATAGGGCATTTCGGGGCTCGCTTCCATGATATTGGCGGTGATCGGCAGGCCGACCGACGAAATCAAAAAGTGATTGGCATCATACACATAAGCATCTTCACCGAGTAAAACACGTTTGCGACCTTGGGCAATCAGGCAAATGCTTGGGTTATGGGTGTAACTTGCTGGTGGTGTCGGCTCTGTCCAGCGGCTGAGCCTAACGCCTGGAATCGGGGTGTCGAATTGATTTTGATCACCAGTCCAATGCGAGATTTGGCGAGCTAACTGGTGCTGATAATCGACGATATGAGACAAAGAATTCATAAACACTCCACAAATAAATCCGCTGATGAGCAGAAGTGATGCTTTAAGTTATAACAGCAAATTTCCTCAAGTAAAGACAATTAGGCAATCAGAAATGGTGTGAAGTTAACTGGATTTTACGCGGTTTTAGGTGTCTATCCTTAGCCCGATCTTGCTTGTTAAGTTTAATTAAAACAATTATTTATTTTCATTTTATTACAGATGGACTTTGACGAAGGAAACCGCCTTAACAGACGATTTTGGAAGTTAATTTGGATAATCAGGCAAGAATTCGAAATGAATAGGCTATCGGAAAAATCGCATACCGGAGTAAATTAGAGCTCTGCTTTGGTGATAAACCTTGCGTCATTCCATGTTGGATTAATGACCAGCGATATCGTCTCAGGCTCAAGGAAATGAGCGCAGAGCCCTTTTAACACTTTTTGGCTTTTTGCCATCAAGTCATCCATTTTTCTGTGTTTTTTACTTTGGAGGTCGCGATGCAAACGCAAACCCATGAGCCGATGTTAACTCAACAAGAGCAAGCCTTAATCCCAATCGCCGCCTTTACCGCCAGCGGTAATCTCACCAGCCTAAGTTCAAGCCTCCATATCGGTTTGGATGCGGGTTTGACGATAAGTGAAGTGCGAGAAGTGCTGGTTCAGATGTATGCCTACACAGGGTTTCCTCGCAGCCTTAATGCGCTTGGGGCCTTGATGGCGGTGGTTAATGAACGTAAGCAACAGGGATTGGTTGACGTTGAAGGTATCAGCGCCGATTCGCTGTGCGAGCCACAATCCAGCCTCGACATCGGCACTGAGAATCAAACTCAGCTGGTCGGCCAACCAGTTACTGGCGCTCTATTTGATTTCGCTCCGGCGATTGACCATTACCTAAAAGCCCATCTGTTTGGTGATATTTTTGCGCGCGATATTCTGAGTTGGAAGCAGCGTGAACTCGCCACGATTGCCGCACTAGCCAATATGCAAGGTGTGAATAGCCAACTCCAGGCTCATTATGGAATCAGCCTTAATAACGGCATCACGGTAGAGCAACTTCACCAGTTTACCGATCTTATTCGTCAGCATTGTGGCGACGATATCGCGGATAACGCTCAAACGGTACTGAGCGGCGTTTTGGGTGAGTGATTGAGCGACAAAATACAGCGACATTCCATTCAGCTTTTATTGCCACAGAACCAACGAATTATTTGATATTGGAGTTTATGATGAGCCAACAATTAAACACTTTGATTCCCGCTGAATTAAAAGCGGGCAATTTTGAAGGTAAAGGGATTTTTGAATTTGGTGAGCGCAACGACGCTTATGCCGATTACTTTACTGGCACTAGCTATTTAGCGCTGCTGAATCTTCCAGGCATCATTGTGGCTAACGTCACCTTTGAACCGGGCTGTCGAAACTTTTGGCACATTCACCATAAAGGCGGCCAAATCCTTTTGGTGACAGGCGGGCGAGGCTGGTACCAAGAAGCGGGTAAACCTGCCCAAGAGTTAAATCCGGGCGATGTGGTCCACATCGCGCCAGGAACTAAGCATTGGCATGGTGCAGCCAAAGACAGTTGGTTTGCCCACGTAGCTATTGAAATTCCAGCCGAAGGTTCAAGCAACGAGTGGTGTGAACCTGTCAGTGACGAAGAGTACGCGCTGCTCAAATAACTTTGCGGGAATATTCACTTTTCCACTGCCTTTGAATATTCCCATTTTTATCGCTGTCTTTGCATAGGGATATGCATGTTAAAACCCGGTTTATCGCCATCGCGTGCTGAGCTCAAATGCCAGAGCGGCAGCGTCAAACTTATTTCCAAGGATGGTTTTTTCTCCTGGCTAAGCGCCACACTGCTTGGCGTGCGGTCAAATCAATTCATCGAGGTATCCCATGGATCATCTTTCTTTGGTCGCTGGCCGTGCTGTCTCGTCAAACACTCAGACTCACCGCACTCAGACCGTCATTAGCGATCGTTTCTATGAAGGGGAGCGCTCTTTGTATGCAGCAGACAATGTCATGCTGAAGAAAGTGCGCTTTTACCCGGGAGAGTCGCCGTTAAAACACAGCCAGAGTATTGTCGCTAAACAGTGTGAATTTATGGGCAAGTACCCATTTTGGCACAGCGAACAGGTGACGATTGAGCAGTGCCTATTTACTGTCTACGCGCGCGCGGCAATTTGGTATAGCCAAGACGTCACCATGAAAAACTGCGTGGTTGAAGCGCCAAAAATGTTTCGTCGGGTGTCGAATTTGACCATTGAAGATTCGCGCTTTCCAAACGCTGGCGAAACGCTCTGGATGTGTGACTATATTCGCATCCGAAATGTGGAAATGCGCAGCGCCGACTACGTATTTATGAACGGTGAAAACATCGATATAGATGGTTTAAAGCTGCAAGGTAATTACTCATTTCAAGATGCCAAAAATGTCACGATTCGAAACGCTTATCTTGATTCCAAAGATGCATTTTGGGGCACGGAAAATGTCACGGTTTACGACAGTATTTTAGACGGTGAATACTTAGGTTGGCACTCGAAAAATTTGCGCTTGGTAAATTGCACCATTCGCGGGGAGCAGCCGCTGTGCTATGCCGAAAACTTGGTGATGGAAAACTGTGTGATGGAGCAAACCGATTTGTGTTTCGAATATTCGAGCCTCAATGCCGACATCGTGTCGGATATTATCAGCGTTAAGAATCCGCTGGCAGGTGAGATCAAAGCCCATTCCATTGGCGAAATCATCATTGATAAACACAGTCGCGACCCAAATGCTTGTATTATTCAAACCAAGGAAGAGGAATAAACATGGCCGATTTTGACTTTGACCAAGTGGTGGAAAGGCGTGGCTCCGGTAGCGTGAAATGGGATATTAACAGCGATTCAAACATGTTACCTATGTGGGTCGCAGACATGGATTTTAAAACCGCCCCAGTCATTGTTGAGGCTTTAGCCCGCCGTGTTGAGCACGGTGTGTTTGGCTACACCCATGTCGCCGATGAGTACTACGCCGCGTTGAGTGATTGGTTTGAGCAGCGCCACGGGTTTGCCATTGCGCGCGAGTGGGTGATTTATACCTCTGGTGTGGTGCCGGCGCTTTCAGCGATTTTAAAGGCTTTGACCAAGCCCGGTGACGGTGTGATTGTGCAAACGCCTGCCTACAACTGCTTTTTTAGCTCGATTCGTAATACAGGGTGCCGGCTTATCGAGAGTCCGCTGCGCAATACCAATGGTTATTATGAAATGAATTTTGAGCTGTTGGAGCAGCAAGCCAGTCGCGAGGATGTGACTGCTATGATTCTATGCAACCCGCATAACCCGGTTGGCCGAGCATGGCGTGAAGATGAACTGCGTAAAGTCGGGGAGATCTGCTTTAGACACCAAGTCACCGTTATTAGCGATGAAATTCATTGTGACTTAGTGTTTCCTGGCCAACATCATCAAGTATTTGCGGCGCTTGGTGAGGAATTTCTACAAAACTCGGTTACTTGTCATTCACCAAGCAAGTCGTTCAACATTGCTGGGCTGCAAATTGCCAATATTATTGCGGCTAACTCGAGTATTCGCCAGCGTGTCGATCGCGCGATCAATGTACACGAAGTGTGCGACGTAAATCCATTTGGCGTTACCGCATTAATTGCAGCTTACACGCAAGGTGCGCCTTGGCTCGATGCATTGCGTGAGTATCTACACGCCAACTATCTCTACGTTGAACAGTTTTTAAGTCAGTATCTTCCGGAGCTAAAACTCACTCAACAACAAGCTACTTACCTTGCTTGGATTGATTGCCGCGCTCTTAAAACGACGTCGCATCAAATCAGCGAGCAACTCAAACAGCAAGCGCATTTACATATTTGCGAAGGTACGTTGTATGGTGAGTTTGGTGAAGGCTATATTCGGCTCAATATGGCGTGTCCGCGCAGTGTACTCCACGATGGGCTTGAGCGATTGAAAAGGGTATTGAGCTGACTAGATGCGAACGTTTAGCTTTTCAGTACGTTATTGGCGTAGCCAAGCTCGACACATGCAGCGCAGCGGTTTGTTTAGCTTGCTAGTCGCAACCCCTTGTTTTGCATTGCCAAACGCAAACGATGCGGGTTTGGAATCTGCGAATGCAGCGTGTCCCGCTTACTCTATAACAAGCAATGTTCATGTTTTGAAAAGCAACACAACAGAAGTGACAGGAATGAAAATACGCTTTGTTTTTGACGATACCACAGTCAACGCGACCTTAAATGATAGTGACAGCGCCCGCGATTTTATTCGCCAACTACCGTTAACGTTTAAGCTTGAAGACTATGCCCGCACCGAGAAAATTGCTTACTTGCCGCGTAAACTTGATACCGAAAGTGCGCCAGCGGGCAGCAGTGCACAAGCAGGTGATATCGCCTATTACGCCCCATGGGGTAACCTCGTGATTTTTTATAAAGATTTCGGTTACGCATCAGGCTTGATTCCACTGGGGCAACTTGATTCCCAGCTGAGCCGTTTTACCCATGGCTCAATGACGGTGACGATAGAATTAGTCGATTGAGTATGCGAGTGAAAGAGATAAAAAATAACAGCCAGATCGGCTGTTATTTTTTTGTCTGTTACTTTGACGACTGTAACGAAGTCGCCCGTATTTTGCTCAGCAGCACGACCAACGTTGCGATGAATGCCAACACGCCATAGCCAGCGGCAATATGCAGTAAACTCAGCTGCTCGGAAAGACGTCCGGCAATCAGTGTTGGCAGCGCCGCGCCGACATAAGACACGGCATAAATCACCGAGAATACGCTTGGGCGCTGCTCTGCTTCTAAGCCAGTCACCATGGTTGAAATGCTGCCTGTCAGCACCATTCCCTGAGCAATCCCAGCTAAAACACTGGTGATCATAAAAGCGCTCAACATGCTGACGGACAACGCCACCAACACGCCGCCAACCGCTAGGGTGAAGCTTATCATGCCAAGCCATTGCGCTTTTTCACCGCTCATTTTGCCCGCCCGCCAGGCCCCCAGTGAACTCGGGGCCATGATTGAAGCAAAAACTAAAGCGGCAGCAACGGCGCTGTCTGAATGCAGCTGTTCGTGTGCCATCGCAGGTCCAAAAGCCTGAAAAAAGCCGCCTAATGCCCAAGTTGCGACAAAGGTACATGCCGCCACCGGAAATGCGCGGCGCGCGCTTGGAGGTAGTGTGAAGTTGGGTTTTAGACAGCGAAGTACTCCTGATTTTTTCACCATGGTTTCTTGGCTTCTAAACAGTAATCCGCTGCACAAAATCACCAATCCTAACGCAAGATAAAAACCGAACTGGCGCGGCATTGGCGCGTACTCGACCAGTAATCCAGAACCAATGCCGCCGATGGTTAAACCGGTCATCGGACCGCAACTTATCACCGCAGAAGGCACCCAGTTTGGTACGGCTTTGGCGTGGTCAACCAGCCAAGATGTCAGCGCCGTAGACGCAAGGCCGCAAGCGGTGCCTTGCAGTAAACGACCGATAATTAACGGTAGTGCGCTGTCGAGGTGGAGAAAAAACACGATAGATAACGCAGCGATCAACAAAGCCAGCAGTGAACTGGTTTTGCGGCCAATGAAATTGGAGACTCGACCAAACAGCAATAGAGCCGAGACGGCACCGATAAAATACACCACGGAGCTCAGTGAAAGTTGTAAATAACTGACCTGATTTTCAGTGTGATAAAGGCCGTACAGCGGAATGGCGATAGAGGATACGACATAGGTAGATATCAGCGATAATGCCGCGCTAAAAAAAGAAAATCGGTTAGATTCGGTTAACAAAGAATTGGCCCTCGAGATGATTAAAACGAGCTTAGAATTGCGCAGCCAAACCTTCGCAATCGCTAAGAACGCTCAAGAGTCGATAAGTCTAAAAGCGCGTTGGCTTTTTCCGTTTGCCTAATTGTCTCGAATGCTTGCCTTAAATGCCCAATTCACTGGGTGTCGCACTGTGCTTATCGACTGATTGTTTTCATTCTGGTCTGGACAACGGCTCTTACTAACCGCAATGACGGCGTTCGAGATCAAGCAAAAAATCATTTCAAAATGTAACTAAGCTTTTGATTATATTGTTTATTTTAATTTTTAAAATCGTGGATAATCAGGCAATGAATACGGGTTTATAGGCAAAGATTTACGCTCAGTTCGAGGTAGATTAGTTATGAGATTCGATGGATTCCAACAATGTTCAGGAGGGTACTTTGTCCAAATTCATATCCGTATTTAAGCCTATGTGGTTAGCTGTGGTCGCGACGTTTGCGCTGCTCATTTCGCCATGGAGTTATGCACAACCTGCATTAAACGCTAAACAGCAGGCAGTTATCCCGATTGCTGCGTTTACCGCCAGCGGTGATATCGACAAACTGAAAATCAGCCTTGCGCAAGGCTTAGATCAAGGGTTGACGATTAACGAAATCAAAGAAGTCATCGCTCAGCTTTATGCCTACGCCGGTTTTCCTCGCAGTTTGAATGGCTTAGCGGCGTTCATGCAGGTACTAGAGACACGTAAAGCGAGTGGTATTGTTGACCAGTTTGGCCCAGAGTCGAAACCGTTACCCAGTGACAAAACCAGCCTAGAGTTTGGTAGTGACAACCAAACTCGACTTATCGGCCGCGAAGTCAAAGGCGCACTGTTTGATTTTTCATCGCAAATCGACACCTACCTAAAATCCCATCTGTTTGGTGACATTTTTCAGCGCGATCTACTGAGCTGGAAACTGCGTGAAATCGCGACCATAGCGGCGCTTGCCAACATGAGCGGCGTCAATAGCCAATTGGCCGCTCACTATAACATCAGTATGAATAATGATGTTTCTCGCCAAGAACTGCAGCAGTTTATCGCGATTTTACAACGCGCTTGTGGCGCCGCAGTCGCGCAGAATGCCGAGCAGGTTTTGACCGCCGTATTGGCACAAAAATGAGGAGATTGAAAATGAAAAGAGGATTATCGGCACTGGGTTTGTGTATCACATGTAGCCTTGGCTTCTACGCTCAGGCGAGTGAGGAACCAGCGCAGCAGGTGTATCGCGGTGCAGACCAGAAGCACTTTCAAGGACCCTCCGATCTTTTTACAGGAGAGGTCAATGTCGAAATGTTATTCCCGGAAAATGATGTCGCCCATTACAGCGCGGCGTATGTCACTTTTGCAGCGGGTGCTCGCACCGCTTGGCATCAGCACCCAGCAGGGCAGCATATGATCGTGACATCAGGGGTGGCACTAACAGGCACACGTGATGGTAAAGTGATACGTTTTGCGAAAGGCGACAGTGTATGGTGTCCGCCAGGCATTGACCATTGGCATGGCGCAACACCAGAGGCACCAATGACGCATCTTGTGGTCACCGCGGCAAAGCAAGGTCCAAATGTGGTTTGGAAAGAAAAAGTCACCGATCAGCAATACTTATCGCAGCCATAATTGATCACTGGGAAAATGGACAGCGCTTGAACTTAGGTTTAGGCGCTTTTTTATGGTGGCGAAAAATGCGAAATGGACACTTTTTTAAGTACGGTATCGCATCAAAATTACGCTTTGGGATGAATGTTAACTGCATATTTGGGTGAAAGGGTTGGATGAAATGTCGTTTTAAAGTTTAACTTGGCGATTCAAGCATATACTATGTCTATACCAGCCACCGTTCGCGGTGGCTGTTTTTATGATTCACGGGGGAGCGCTTATTGCTTTGATGGTCGTGATTCATCGCCAAGCTATTTGTTGTCAGCCTTTAGCATGGATTTCTCAACACCTAGGATGACGAAAGGAGTCATATATGGAACGGCTTATCGCCTTATATCAAACGCATCAGGATCTCCTGATTCAGATTATGCAAAATACTTTGTTGACGATACTGATCGTGATTGTGGCTTCGATCATTGCCAAGTTGGTCAAACGGGGCGTGTTTAAAGCATCGTCAAAAATCAGCGGTGGTGATGAAATTGTTTCGCGCTTGCTGTCTAAAGTGGCGTCTTACTGCGTATATTTGGTCGCGCTGGTCATCGTTCTTGATTTGTTTGGCGTGAATACTTCAAGCTTGGTTGCGCTAGTGGGTGCGGCAGGCTTAGCGATTGGCTTAGCTCTGAAAGACACCTTAAGTAACATTGCCGCGGGTATCATGTTGCTGTTTTTAAAACCAATCAGAAAAGGTGAGTTTATTGAATTTGGCAGCATCTCGGGCACAGTGATTGACATTGGACTATTTACCTCTGTCTTTAAAACCGGTGATGGCATTTTTATTTCCAGTCCGAACAGCACGGTCTGGAATTCGACGATCAAAAACTTTAGCCGTAATGACCGTCGCCGCATGGACATCATCGTGGGAATTTCTTATGAGGATTCCATCGACGTGGGCATGAACGTGCTCAAAGAGATCGCCATGTCTCAAGAACATATTTTGCGCGACCCTGAGCCACAAGTGATGGTGCAGATGTTGGCCGACAGTTCAGTGAATTTACAGCTACGTGCTTGGAGCCCAACCGATAAATATTGGGAAACTTACTGGGCTATGCAAAAAATGGTGAAACCGAAGATCGAAGAAGCGGGCTTGAGTATTCCATTCCCGCAACGCGACTTGCACATCAAGTACGAGCAAAAATAACCGCATTAGATTCGAATATCGATTCCATCTTATCGAGCGCTGCAGAATATTTTGCGGCGCTTTTTTGTTTAATCCATTGACCTCAAAAATTGGGGTAGTATCTTGCCACTATAAGGCTTAAGAGTCGCAAAGCAGAGCGCCAAAGATAAGGACACTTCGTGCAGTACGTAAAAATTAAAGATTCCATCGTTGAACAAATTGAATCTGGCATGCTTTCACCGCGTCAAAAACTGCCTGCAGAGCGTAAATTGGCCGAATCCTTTGATACAACACGAGTCACTTTACGTGAAGCTTTGTCATTGCTCGAAGCAGAAGGGCGCATTTATCGAGAAGACCGCCGCGGCTGGTTTATTTCGCCTTTGCCACTGCGCTACGATCCTACCCAAACTTTAAACTTTCCTGAAATGGCCCAAGCGCAGAATCGCGTGCCAAAAACCGAGCTGCTGTCGGCAAAAGGCACTTTGGTGAATCGCCAAGCCACGCGGCTACTGAAACTGCAGCCCTTTTCAGATGTGTATCGCGTTGACCGTGTGCGTTATTTGGAAGATCGCCCAGTAGTTTACGTCACCAACTATATTCGCCCGGAACTGTTTCCCAACTTGTTGCAGTTTGATTTGGCCAATTCACTGACCGATATTTATCGAGAGCATTACGGCGTGGTTTATCAAAAAATTGGCTACAGCATTTCCAGCAGCACGTTACTGGGAGATATGGCACAAGCGCTGCGCGCCACCCAAGGCGCTCCGGCAATGGTGATTGAGCGCAGCAATTATAATCAAGACGGCGAGTTGATCGATTGTGGTATCGAATATTGGCGCCATGACGCACTCAGCATTGAATCGATCGCCGAACTAAAACGGTAATGATCGCATTGATTGACCACAAGGCGCTTTTTAGGCGCCTTTTTTGTATCTCCATCGTCCCATCTCGGTATTGGGCTTTGTCTGCTGGCTCACAAAATGACTATTGTGGCTGACGCTTTAATAGAACTGCGTTTTTATCACCGTGTTGATTGGATGAATTAAAGCTCCGGATCTGGTTTTGCTCCTCAATCTATTTATGCCCAGATTAACCTCAAACTAACAGATATTGAGCGCCAAGCTATCGGTGTTTTAGCTTCTAAAATAGCGGTGAATTTGAATAGTAATTTTGGTCGAGACGACAAAATTTATTCATTAGACTGAAAGGCGATTTTGCCTGTTAATGCGCGTGTTATTACTGAGGGGTGAACGCTGTCTATCGCAGGCAGAGCAAGGCTTATCAGCCAGTTTCAATATCAGATATTTCGCCTCTCTACACGTACCGGCTGTCAATCATTAGTGAAAGATTGACAGAATTATGCTTAGTCTTTTGCTATACCCAAAGAAAGACAATCAACTGGAAACCAATGTGGAAAACGAATCCAAATTAGACAGTGTTCGCGCTGATTACAACGTTCATTACTGGAGCCAAGGCTTTTACGGTATTAACGATGATGGTGAAGTGTATGTGTCGCCAAGAAGTGACAATAAGTTCCCAACTTCGCTGAGCCATATTGTTGGCCAAATTGAAAATCGCGGCTTAAATCTACCGGTATTGGTGCGTTTCCCTCAGATTTTGCATCAGCGAGTTCACAATATTTGCGACGCGTTCAATCAGGCGATTGAAGAGTATCAATACCCGAACAACTACCTGTTGGTTTACCCGATTAAAGTTAACCAACAGCGTGAAGTTGTGGATGAAATTCTCGCTAGCCAAGCGCAGCTAGAAACCAAACAACTCGGTCTTGAAGCGGGCAGTAAACCTGAGCTTCTTGCGGTATTAGCGATGGCGCAAAAAGCCAGCTCTGTGATTGTTTGCAACGGCTACAAAGACCGCGAATACATGCGTCTTGCTTTGATTGGTGAAAAGCTTGGCCACCGCGTGTTCGTGGTGCTGGAGAAAATGTCGGAACTCGACATTGTGCTTAAAGAGGCGAAAAGCCTTGGCGTGAAACCGCGCTTGGGTATTCGTATTCGTTTGGCGTCACAAGGCGCGGGTAAGTGGCAATCGAGCGGGGGCGAAAAGTCCAAATTTGGTTTGTCAGCGTCGCAAGTGCTAACGGTTATGCAGCGCCTTAAACAGGAAGAGATGCTGGACTCATTGCAGTTGGTGCATTTCCACCTTGGCTCGCAAATGGCGAATATTCGCGATGTGCGTAATGGAGTCAATGAGTCAGCGCGTTTCTATTGTGAACTTCGCGATATGGGTGCGCACATTGAGTATTTTGATATCGGTGGTGGCTTGGCGGTGGATTACGATGGCACGCGCAGCCAGTCGCCGAACTCGATGAACTACGGCCTTAATGAGTATGCACGTAACATCGTGACGACTGTGGGTGACGTATGTCAGCAATACGGTCAATTGATGCCAACCATTATTTCTGAATCAGGTCGCTCATTGACCGCTCATCACGCGGTTTTGATTACCAACGTGATTGGCACGGAAGCGTATCATCCAGAGCCTGTGGTGGAACCCACTGAGTGGCAAGAGAGCTTTTTGCTGCAAAATATGTGGAGCAGTTGGGAGAGCCTACAAGATGGTAGTGATGCGCGTGCGCTGATTGAAATTTATAACGATACACAAAGCGACTTAGCCGAAGTTCACTCACATTTTGCGACCGGAATGATGAACCTGGAGCAGCGAGCGTGGGCCGAGCAATTGTCACTGCGTATTTATCATGAGCTATCGCGGCAGATGAATGCGAAAAACCGTTTTCATCGTCCGATCCTTGATGAACTGAGCGAGCGTTTAGCGGATAAGTTCTTTATTAATTTTTCGCTGTTTCAATCGCTACCGGATGCTTGGGGTATCGACCAGGTGTTTCCAGTACTGCCGTTATCGGGCTTGGAGCGTTTGGAAGATCGCCGCGCGGTGATGTTGGACATCACTTGCGACTCTGATGGTGTGGTTGAGCAATACGTGGAAGGTCAAGGCATCGAGAAAACCTTGCCAGTCCCGGCTTGGACCAAAGATGAGCAGTACATGATGGGCTTTTTCTTAGTCGGCGCATACCAAGAAATTCTCGGTGATATGCACAACCTGTTTGGGGATACTCACAGTGTGGTGGTCAATATCAACGATGATGGCGAATCGGAATTAGCGCTGGTCAACGAAGGCGATACTGTTGAAGACATGATGCGTTACGTGCATATCGATGTTGATAGTATTCGTGAGCATTATCGTGAGCTTGTCAGCCAACGGGTGGATGAAAGCGAGCAACAAAATATCTTAGCCGAGCTTGAGCAAGGTCTAAGTGGTTATACCTATTTAGAGGATTTCTAAATGAATGATTTGTTTACTAAAACTGATTATTCACTGTATTCAAATGCGATGACGTTTTTGCGTCGTCCTTATTTACGCGATCCGCGTGATAGTGATGCCGATCTTGTGGTGCTCGGTGTGCCACTTGATATGGCGACATCGGGTCGCCCTGGTGCGCGTATGGGACCGGACGCGATTCGCCGCGCCTCGGTTAACCTCGCTTGGGAGAGCAAAAAATTTCCGTGGGAATTTAACCTGTTTTCACGCGTGAATGTGATTGATGCGGGTGATTTGGTCTTTGATTGCGGCGATGCTGAAGATTTCACTTACCGTCTTGAAGCGGCAACCAGTGAAATTCTGAAAACGGGCAAAACCATGTTGGCACTCGGCGGCGACCACTTTATTACGCTGCCAATTTTACGTGCTTATGCCAAACATCATGGTGAAATGGCGCTAATCCATTTTGACGCTCATACCGACACCTATGCTAATGGCAGTGCCTATGATCACGGCACCATGTTTTATCATGCGCCAAAAGAAGGGCTGATTTCAGCGAAACACTCGGTGCAAATTGGGATTCGCACCGAATATGCGAAGCAGCGCCACGGCTTTAATGTCATTAATGCGATGCAAGCCAACGATATGTCAGCCGAAGAGATCGTCGCTCAAATTCGCGATATCGTTGCGGATAAACCCGTGTATGTGACCTTTGATATCGACTGCCTTGACCCGTGTTTTGCGCCGGGGACAGGTACGCCAGTATGCGGCGGTTTAAGCTCGGACAAAGTGCTGAAAATCATTCGAGCAATGGCGGGAATGGATATTGTCGGTATGGATGTGGTGGAGGTCTCTCCTCCATATGACCAAAGTGAAGTGACCGCTCTGGCTGGTGCGACGATTGCTCTTGAGCTTATGTATGCATGGGCTTTCAACCGCGAACCCGCAGACGAAGAAGAGCTGCACGACGACTAACTAGTCGAACCGATTCAATACCAAGGGAGCCCAACAGGCTCCCTTTTTTACGACTGAATTTTTGGCTGATGTTCAACGCATCATTGTGTTGGCCAGTGGCTGTATTTTTCAACCACACTGGCTGAGCAATAGGCACGGGCATTTTCTCGAGGTGTTCGTTCCGATAGCTGCATGCAAGATAGATAATCGGCGATGTATTTCTCAAACACACCGCGTGCCTTACTTGGTTCAGCGGTGAGTCGATTGACCAAAGCTCGCGGCCCAATTTCGAAATGTTGATAGTCAATCGGGTCGTTCCAGTATCCACCCCAAATCAGAAAGCCATTATTGGCAAAGATGTCGACCATTTCTTCGGCCATTCCAGTTCGAAATGGTTTGCCTAATCGATAAGAATAACGGTTGAGATAATGTTTGGCGGCTTGAGGGGGCTTAACCACGATTTGGCTGGCTTGAAATTCGACAAACGGGTTTTGCAGTGGGTTGATATCGATGGCGAGACCATAAGCATGTTTTGACCAAGAGCTGCCGCCAGTTATCGGTCTAGCGTTAAACGCGCTAGTATTGTTAGCTCGCATCGACGCCTCGTCATCGCCGAAAAATTCGCGTATCGGTGTGATAGATTGGATAGGGATCTGATGTTGATAAAGCGCTGAAAATATCATTTCAACACGATGAGCAACGGCATCCATGACAATAATAGCGCCAGTTTGGGTTTTGCCTGAAAAATCTCTGAAAGTGACATCGACCTGTTTAAGTCGCGAGCAAGGAAGTGGCGCCTGTTCTGATATCACGTTGGCTTTCTTCATCGCTAAACATTGCTCAGAGCTAAGTGATGTTGCCGATAAAGACGGAAATGCGATGATGCTGCTAAGCAGAGTAAAGAACAAATAGCGTGTCATGATATTGCCGTTATAAGCATGAAATTAGCGCATTAGAGTAGCGTGCTTTGATGCTTTTGCTCAACACAACAAGGGGCAGGATTTTGTAAATTGTTCCAAAAAAACAACAGGAAGCGGCGCTCCCTGTTGTTACAGAGTCGGAAATAAATCAGTAGAGTGTGATTACATCTCAGTGATATTTCGGTTGTTATGCATAAGAGTCGCTTTCGACCAACAAAGTGTATTCGCCATCACTGCTGGTTACAGTCACAACTTCAAAACTGTCTGCGTCATACCCTAAGTTATCGAGATAATCGGTTTGTTCTTGGTCAAGGTCACTTGTTGTATAGGTCAGATCATCAGAGTAGCTGATGCTAATATTGGCGATAACTAAACCGAGTTCACCGTCATCATTGGCCGCGAGGGTTTCAGAGTCCAGTTCTAATGTGTCATCAAAGCCTGTACCCTCAACGACTTCAAAGCCAGAAAACTCAACGTTGTCGTCCCCATTAGTGATAAGTACATCGAAACCATCACCACCATCGACAGTACGTTCGATTTTGTCGTATTTAGCATCAAGTAGATCGGAAATATCGAGTACATCATTACCGTCACCAAGGCTAATATCGAAACTGGTGTATTGTGAGCCCGTGACATTGGCTAAAGTGACATCATCATCACCTTCACCCGTCGTAATTGTGAACAGATTACTCCAAGTGTAGCTGTTACTACTCACCGCGATATAGATCGAGTCGTCGGAGTCTGCGCCAGACGTGTCGATGGTGCCACGTTTAGCGTTAAGCACGTCAATATGAGAGTAACCTAGGTCGGACGCGTTGGTAATATCAACGTCGACAAAGTTATCGACAGTGATGACTTCATAATTACCGTCTACTTTTGTTTCTTTGTAATTTTCGTTATCCCAAGTATCGGATTGAATTTGAACGCTGTTAAACGCAACGCTGGATGAAGAGTCGAATGTGTACACTAACACACCGTTTTCATCATAATAGTCAGAAACAAGGGTACCATTCTCTTCAGTTAAACCAGCAGATGACCCTGTACTATCAAGGTTGGACGTACCAATAATGACACTCATAGTGAATTCCTTTTTGATTTTAACTCGGTTAAGTTTTCAATAAACTTTTTAACCTATAAGACCAACCCGAAAAATATCGAGCTAGTGTGTTTAATCAATATGGCGACAATACATTCTCGATCTCGCCCTTCGATAAACGCGAGTTAATCTTATACAAAGCTGAAATATATATCCTAGGTGAATAAATGAATTGGTTATTTTTTGGTACTGACAAGAAATCTACTACTAAAGGTTTGTATTTAATTTGTTTTCTTGACAAAAGAAGAATGGAAGATGGGGTTTGTGTTTTAGCTATTAGTTTATTTATCAATTGTTTGTAAAATCAAAAATGAAATAAATTACATTTTTATCCAATGCTTTTCATTATTTTAATGGTTTGATAAATCTAATTGGTTTTTTTGATTTAAATTTTAATTATTTACATGAAACCAAGGCATTAATAAATGAGTTTTATTGAACTAGTTATAAAATTTTTAATTTGAGTTAATTGGAGTATTAGTACTAATGTCAGGAAATTGTTAGGGTATGCGATCTGGATTCCAATTTTATTGATTGGTTCATCAGTTCTTCTTATGTGTATAGGTGCTTATTATTTGAGGAAAAAATAGTGAAAGGTGCAGGCAGTTTTGCTGTCGTCGCGATACTTATGCTTCAATTCCTATGTGAAAAGAGTCTTATGTCCGCTTCTGAGTGTGGGCCTGGGGCACATTTTTGTTTTCAGTAACATCGCAGTATTCGCCTTCAATGACACGGTCACGTGCTCTTGGTCGCGATCGAATTGCACTCGAGAAGGCCGCACGTCCGCTCAAAATAGCAATAAGACTCAGCGGCAAAATAAATATCAGCCCAATGAAAAACGTCATTGTGGCGATGGTTAATGTCAGTATCGTAATCAGTAATCGTTTCATCGCTTTCTCCTTTTTAAGTAAAGTAACAGAGGAGATATGAACATAAAATGAATTGAACGAATAACATGCTTAGAGCTTAGAAAGTAAAGGAGATTCCAAACGACACGAGGTTCACTTGAGTATCAAATGGTTCGCTTGGATCTTGCAAGCGGGTAAATTGCCCACTCATCATCTCATTTTGGCCATAGATACGTTGCCATTCTGCATATAAGTTGATGTCTGACGTTAGTGCGTATGTAGTGCCTAATAAATAACTGTGTGAATCGATACGGCGCCGGCTTTGTCCGTAAGTGATATAAGGTGTGAATTTTCGCCAAGTGTAGTCGATGCTGGCATACCAGTTTGCGTAAAGATGGGTTGCCAATAAAAGTTCCGATTGAAAGTGCCATTGGGCAAAGGTACTGCTGAAACCAAGCGAAACCATATCTAATTTTAACTCTTTGATAAACAGATTATTTAGCTTCTGAGTGGCATCATTATGGATGTAAGCCAGATGTAATTGATGGTCTTCGTAGAACCAGTTGGTCGAAAAACCAAGAGAATCTTTTATCGAAATATCAAATGTTTGGCCGTACTGTTCAATTTTTTCTTCTCTTTCGATGGAATAAAAGGGTGAAACAATCCATTGCCCCCAAGAGCGGCTTTCATACGACCAATCAAGAACAACACCATCGTAATGAGTTAACCCGCGAAAGCTGTTATAAACCTCATTGGGTAAACGTAACCAAGGATAGGCGCTGCTGACATAATAATATTCAGAAATAATAAAAATTGGCGTTCGAAGTCGACCCGCTTTAAGTGTAATGCCGTGATTAAAGTATTCGATAAACGCGCGTTCGAGTTGAGGTGATGAATAATGGTCTTGTGGGCGTTTTAGTATTTGCAGCGCTGAACGCAGATGGTCAGAGATATGCCAGTCAAATTGCACGCCCAGTATGCTGTCACAGTCATAGCACCATTGGTTGGTGAGATCGCGTTGATCGATGACAGGTGTGATGCTGTCACTTTTTGCGGCGGTAAAGGTTCCAAACCCACTGACGCGAAGATCGTCGCTTAGGGTGAATTGGGCTGCGGCCTTAGCTGAGAGGAACAATAACAAAATAAACCATCGACTCATCACTTTTCCTCAATTATTTAATGTATATAAGACGTTAACATCAGCAGGCAACAGCGAAGCGGGTAAATAAGCCACGCCGTTTGGGTTGTTTATTAACCAGTCCATGACATCCGAGACGCTGTCGTTTTCCAATTCATAGGGTGCGGAACTTTGGCCTGAAAAGCTTTGTCGAGCCCAAATCATGTTCATTTGACTCGGCGTTTTATTCAGTAGCGCTTGATAAAATTGTTGGCGGATCGGGGAATTGTCCGGTAAGTCGGCGAGTTTAATTGCGATACCCTCGAGGTGATTGAGTCTGCCTCGATAGAGCATTTTGACTTGGTTTGCACGCAGCGGTTGAAGCTCGTTATTAAACGTAATAACGGCAAAATCTTCGGCGTAGCAAATCGGCCAGATGAACAAAATTGTTAGTGCTAACCAACGAGAGTGCAAAAGAGATCCTACGATAAAAGTAATTTAAAGAATTCAGCTTAATTAATAAGAATATAGATGAATATTGTCTACTATTAAAATTCAGCTTGCTAATACTTTAATCAAGGGATTGATTGTATGCGATTCACCTCTTGGATAACCCTGAGAACGTTGTCGATCAAAATTCGACTGCTCGTTTTAAGCCTTATCCCAGCGTCTGTCATTATTGCTTTTACTACTCATTTTGCTGCTGATGTGGAGCAACGTTTGCAACAAATGGCTTTAGTCGGAGAGCGAGCCACTATTCTGGAGAATTTGTCACAATTTTCTAATTCGACTCATCAAATTTTAAAGAACGCCATTATAGGCGAGCCAGTACAAGACAAACTCGAACAAACTGTTTTGCCGCTTAACGCTATTCAAGAAATGCTAAGCCAAGATAATGACTTTAGTATTCATGCTGAACAGCATCAGAAAATTGTTAGTTATGCCAAGGATTTATCGACCTTGGTTAGAGACCTTCACTACGTAGGTGTTGAGGAAAGCATTGAATCGGGCCAGCTTATTTTTGAATTGCTCGGTGATAGCTATATTGAAATCCAAAATCTGTCTGGTTTTGCTAGCAGCGCTGAGGTCAACAAACTCGACAGCGTGTTGACACAACTCTATTGGCTGCACCTTTGGATGGAAAAAGAAGCATGGTATGTCGAGCAAGCGCGCGCCCAATCTTGGCGTTATGACCGCTATTCAAGCGAGTATTACCACATTAGCGAAAGGCAGCAATATTATCTTGACCAATTCATCAATGTGGGTGCTGACCAGCAGCAAGTTGAACAGCTACTCAACTTATTTGCTAGCGCTTCATTTCGCAAAGCGATGCAAGTACGAGAACGGCTTATGTCACCCCAAGCAACGAGTAATGATATCGACGCGGCGGCATTTGCTATCGAGCAACGTAATGCCTTGGTGAAACAGCAGCTCAGCGTATTTTCACGTCAATTTCAGCAGCAACTGGCCGAACTCATTAGTACCGAAAGGCAGCGTTTGATTGCGGTCACCACTGCGACATTACTTTTATTGCTGATGATGTTTTTTTGGGGCGCAAGTACCTTTTATCGGATTAATTCTAAACTTGGGCGTATTTTACAGTCGATGAATGCGTTACGTCGCAATGAAGGTAACGAAACGCCGTTCATTCAGGTCGATGGCAATGATGAATTTACCGCATTTGCCGCCAACTTAAATCACGTTATTCAAGAACAAATTCGTTATGAAGAACAGTTGTTAAGTGCCAAGGAGCAAGCCGAAGCCGCCAACCGCACCAAAAGTATGTTTTTGGCCAATATGTCTCACGAAATCCGTACGCCGCTTAACGGCATCATTGGTATGACGGAGATACTTTACGACAGTCGCCTCACTCATAGTCAGAAGGATATTCTGGCGGACATTGATACCTCGTCGCAGTCCTTACTGGTGCTGATTAACGATATTTTGGATTTATCAAAAATCGAGTCGGGTAATTTGGTGTTGACTCCCCATGAGGTGGGCGTTCATAACTTGGTTTTTGAAACCGTCAATATGGTATGTACTAAAGCACTTAAACAGCAAAATGAGTTGTTTATTCAGCTCGATACGGCGCTGCCAGGGGTGATTAAAATTGACGAGTTTCGTTTTAAACAAGTACTGCTTAATTTACTCAGTAATGCGGTGAAGTTTACCCATGAAGGTTTTGTTTCGGTCGAGCTTGGTTATGTCTTCGATGGGCATACTCATTATTTAAATTGTGCGGTGATCGATTCAGGAGTTGGCATAGACAAAGAGAAACAGCAGACCATTTTTGAACCCTTTACTCAAGAAGATGGCAGCATTACTCGCCGTTTTGGCGGCACCGGGCTTGGACTGACTATTTGTAAACAGATCATCGACCTGATGGGGGGGAAAATAGCAGTTGAATCGACGCGCAGTCTGGGGAGCTGTTTTGAATTTACTATCCCTGTTGAAGTGAGTAAGCCGCTGTCGTCACCGCTTCCAGGTTGTTCCTTACATGCATTATTAGTAGTGAATGGTTCAAAACATCAGCATTTAGTCAAGCAGGAATGCTTGAGACTGGGCCTACAAATATCGGTTGTGAGTGATGTTGAACGCATGTCCGATTCAAGAGCCGATGTGGATGTCATTTTGTATTTTAAAGCCAAAGAGAAAGGCTCACGCAAAGATTTAGAGACCTTGCACGCCCAGTTTCCTCTCGCACAATTGGTTTTGCTGCAACATCATCTTTTTATCGCCCAAGATCTCGAGAACTGGGTCACAGCATCGATAACATTACCCATCTTAGGGCAGCGCTTTGAAAGTGTGCTCAAAACGTTACAGCATTCCAGTATCAAGTCGCCAATCAGCGATGCAATTTATGAAGAGCCGCAAGCGAACAACGTGCATCAACGCGTACTGATTGTTGAAGACAATTTGATGAATCAGAAAATTGCCAGCTTCTTTTTAAGCAAAGTCGGGATGGAATATCGCATCGCGAGTAATGGTCAAGAAGCCTTGAATTTCGTTCGCGATGGTGATCGATTTAGTGCGATTTTGATGGATTGCATGATGCCGGTAATGGATGGCTTAACCGCGACCAAGAATATTCGCCAATGGGAGAAAGAGCAGGGGTTAGAACGGACACCAATTATTGCGCTGACCGCCAGTGTACTCGAAGAAGAAATAGAAAGCTGCTTTGCATCAGGTATGGATGCTTATCTTACCAAACCGTATAAATCTCAGCAGCTTTTTGACACCTTAGAACGTTTACGCGTCGGGGTGTAGTTCACTTAACGGCAGCCAATTGACCTTAACGCCGGCTTGCAAAAACATATCTTGGCTGACTTTGATTTTGTCTCCCCAGCGAGAAAGAAAATCTGGCGTTTGTTCTGGACAGTGAACGGCAGAAATCCCTGTTTGGATGATTTTTGCGGCGCAATTAGGGCATGGAAAATGGGTGACCCAGATATCACAACCATCTAGGTCTCGCTTGGCAAACAAAATTGCGTTTTCTTCTGCATGAAGCGTTTTCAAGTATTTCATTTCTCGATCATCGCTGCTGGCACTGTCAGATATGCCGTGCGGATAGCCATTAAAACCAACAGAAACGATGCGATTTTGTTTGGTAATAACCGCCCCGACCTGAGTCGACGGGTCTTTACTCCAAGAGCCAACAAGTTCTGCCATTTGGTAAAAGCGTTGCGCCCATTTTGAATTCATGCGAAATCCTCGAAACGAAAATTGAACAGTGGTGCCAAGTCGTGTGGTCACTTGGTGTTATTGAGAATGCGACCTAATGGCGTAGTTTATAAGTACCTTTAGCAAAGAAAAAGCACTATCTCTTTAAAATGTAGCTGTTTTATGCAATTGATACAGGTCGTTTGGAGAGATGGTTAAAACATTGAAAGATTTTTGAGCAAAAAAAAGCCAACCGCGAAATAAGGCGATTGGCGTATACATTTGTGAACAAAATTCGGTTCACTAACAACGTCAGTTGGCTAGGTGACCCTCGGCTTAATAAGGGTCACAATAACTAAAGCATGATATGTGCCAACTTTCAGAGTACCTAATTGCGTGTGTTTTCATCATAAATGGGTGAAAAATGCGGTTTTATCTTTGCAATTTGCAAATTAAGCGTTGCATAGTGCAATTTATTGCGTAGTTTATTCGATATTGTCATGCCAGCGATGACCATAAGCGGCCGAGTAGTCCGGCGATTCAAGCTCAGGATTGAGGTTTGGGTCCGCTTGCAATGGACCAACTACGGTGCGATAGGGAAGTATCCCTGCCCATACTTGCCTATCCATGTCTTGTTTGTCGTCGTTGACGCCGAATTTGCCAATCTTAACTGAGGCTTCGGTAAGCGGCATGGCAAGTAACATGGTCGCAGCGAGTTCTTTGTCGCTGCTTAATCGAACTTGCTCGGTACGCCCCGGGGCAATTTGTTCAATAAAGTGATTGAGTAAACGATCTTTCTCGCTTGCCTGCTCAATTTGGCTAAATTGCCCCAACACAACGGCTGAGCGATAGTGCGCACTGTGGTGAAACGCTGAGCGGGCCAGAACCCAACCATCAAAAAGAGTAAAGGTCACACAGGTTTGTGCGCCATGTTTTAGTCGGCGTAACAAGCGGCTATTGTGGGCGCCATGAATGTAAATCATATCGTCGACGCGCCATACCAACATGGGGATGACAAGTGGTGTGCTTTGATCGTCTATCGCGATGTGGCCAATCAAACTTTCATCGATAATTTGATATAGCGCTTGTGTTTCTAATACCGCTTTGTGTGCGCCTTTGTTTATGACGGTGCGTGGTGTTTGTGACAGCATTTTATGTCCTTATTTGCCGATGATGATTGCAATTTAAGTGTTAACTGGTACGTTATTGAGTACCAATTATGAATAATTAAAGGATCCAATTTGGCTTCGGTGGATGTTGGCGATCTGGTGTTGTGTGGTGATAAAAGCCCTAAACACGCCCAGTTGTTTGAGGCGATACGTACCAAGATAGTGTCTGGAATGTGGCGAAATAGAGCGCAGTTACCCTCAACTCGTGCACTGGCAGAAGAGATGGATCTTAGTCGCAATACGGTTATCAGCGCTTACGAGCAATTGGTGGCTGAAGGGTATGTCGAAAGCAGGCGAGGTGCGGGCTATTATGTGGCGGTTACCTTACCTGAGCGGTTTATTGACGCGAAAGTGGCGCCCAAATTGTTAAATAGAGCGGTAAAAACAGCGCCACTAAACGGCGCATTTTCACCTGGCGTTCCAGATTTAGAGCAATTTCCTAATGCTAAGTGGCAGCGTTTTATTACCCTTCATTCATCACGCAGTTCATTGTTGGGTAATCAATCTCGGCAAGGCTATTTGCCGCTGCGAGAAACACTGAGTGACTACCTGTCGAGCAGTCGTTCGGTTCGCTGTGACCCGCGGCGAATAGTGATCACATCCGGCGCTCAGCAAGCTTTGAGCATCGCGCTGCTGGCAACCCTTGAGCGCCAAGATAAAGTGTTGATGGAGCAGCCCGGTTATGCGCAGATGACCAAAGTCATAGAGATTTTAGGCTATCAGCTTGAACCTGTAGAGGTTATCGCAGGGCAAGGGTTTGATATTCAGCGCGTTTTCAATAGTGATGCTAAAGCGCTGTATATTACGCCGAGCAATCAATATCCGATGGGCACCACCCTCAATACAGAGCAGCGCCTTGAGTTAATCGAATGGGCAAAGCAGCGAGGCAGTTGGATCATCGAAGACGATTATGACAGTGAGTTTCAGTTCGCTCATCGGCCCTATACCAGTTTGCAAGGTCTGGCGGCCAATATCGGACTGGATGAGCGTGTGATTTATGTCGGTTCGTTTAGTAAAACACTGTTTAATGGTTTACGCCTTGGTTACATGGTGGTACCAGAGTCGCTTATCGAGCCCTGCTTGGCACTTAAAAATATTCTAAGCGGCGATTCTCCCACTCATACTCAGGCCGCGCTCAGTGACTTTATTGTTGAAGGTGAGTTCTTGCGTCATGTGCGTAAAATGCGCCGTCTTTATAAACACAAACATCAAGCCATGTTAGCCGCGATTAAGCATGAATTTGGTGATGATATCGATGTGATTAGCCAAGCGGCAGGGCTGCACATCACCTTAAAGTGGCAGCAGGGCATAGATGAGCGCACTTGGGTTGAGTTGGCAGCCAAGCAAAATATTGTGTTAAGGCCTTTGAGCTATTATGAATCGAGCTTAGCCCCAGCGAGAGATTGGCACGGCGTGGTATTAGGATTTGGTAATGCTGCACTAAGCCAAATTGAGCCGTTGATGGCTCAATTGGCAAAGATTTTTTATCAGCACCGAACTTAATGTGTTTAGCTTGTCGAACGGTTTTCAAAGTTCGATGACGGCTGTGGCTGTTGCGAATTCGAGTGCTTGCCGCGCTTAGTAAATAACGTTTGCCAAGGCACTAATAGAACGATAAAGATGGTTAGTGCGTAGAGCATTGACCAACCAAGACACACAAACACACCCACGCAGAGAGCGAGCGCTATGAGCGCCAAAAAGCGCTGAATACCACGCAGCAATTTGGTCGCCGCCAGCATGGCAAGCAAGTAAACCAATACGAAAATGCTGTTGGCCAATTTTAAAAAGAATTCTAGGTCGAGGCTGCTTAATTGAGCCACCGCGCAGGAAATCAGCAAAGTGGCGCCAATCACATAGGTTGCATTCGCGGGAACCCCACGCTGAGATAATTTTGCCATCGCGCCGCTTGGCCTATATTCACGTGCTTGTGACCAGATCATCCGTGCCAAGCTCTGAGTATATAAGTTCACGCTGGCAAAACAGGCAGAGAATCCGAGTAGGCTTATCACCAGTGATGCGCGGCTACCAAACAGTTTCTCGCTCAGCCAAGGTATGGCGCCGCTATCAAAGGTTGCGTTGCCATAAGCGCCAAACTTCAAAATCACCGCTGAGCAAAACCAATAAGTTAAACCGGCAACAAAGCAGCCCACCACTATCGCGATTGGAAAATCACGGCGCGGATTTTTGAACTCTTCCCCCATATGCGCGAATGCTTCAATGCCAACGAAGCACCAAAACATCACTGCCAGCGCCGCGCCAATAGGCCAAATACTGTCTGAGTTCAACGGTGGCATCGCAAGGTCGCGGGCGCTAATGTCACCCTGCCATAAAAATGCACCAATCAAAGCAAAAATGGCTAATGCAATCAGCGTTTGTAATCGCCCAGATGATTTGGCCCCCGCAAGATTGACAATCATCAGCAGAGCAATGGTGATGACTTGACACAATAACGGATTGTCTAGGCCACTAGGCATCAGCTGTACCAGAAAACTGGCGGCTAGGGCGATGGCGGCAGGAACACCCACTGGAATCACGCTGACGAACAACCAAGCGACCGCACGTTCCATGCGTGGGTTGAACGCTTTGCGCACGAAAAAAGCAGTGCCGCCGGCATTTGGGTAGCGTTTACCTAATTGCGCAAAGGTTAACGCAATCGGACAGATCGCAATAAATAAAAACAGCCACGCCCAAAGCGATAACTGAGCGGCGATACCCGCAGCAATGGCCGGTATCATAAATAAGCCTGTACCCATCAGTGTGGTCGACAACTGACCGATTCCGGATATTAAGGTGATTTCTTGTTTAAGCTGAGACATAGATAATTTTTTATAAGTATTGTTAGGTCAAAGATTACCGGAAATGATGGGTTTTGGGCAGAGTGCAAAGTGACGTAGCTGCATGTCAAATTGACGGTAATTAGCGCCGATTCAAGCAAAGTGATCGTTTTGCTTGATATAAACGGGCTGACAACGCAAAAATCGCGGCTTATCAAGGCGCAGTGCTAGGCAGGTATGGCGTTTTATGTCACATTACCTGCATCAATAAATCGCGCGCAATCATAAAGTTAGCCATGGACAAATTCGACAATCTGATTCTTGATATTTTGAAGTTTAACGCTCGCCGCTCGGTGAGCGATATTGCGCGTGACGTCAATTTGTCGCGCTCTGCGGTGACGGCGAGAATCAAGCGTTTAGAGAGCGATGGGCAAATTCTTGGTTATCATGCCACTTTGGCCCGAGATCAGCAAAAGCCCGAAATGATCTGCGCGTATCTGGCACTTAAGTTTGACACCTCAAACTCGCTACAACGCTGCGAATCTCACGCGCAATTTATTTACCAGCTTGATGGCGTCAAAAGCTGCCGCGCGATCAGTGGTGAAACAGATATGATGTTGTATGTTGAAGTACCGAGTATGGCGAAAATGAGCGAACTTCATGAAGCGCTGTACAGTATTCCCGAACTGAAACACCTCACCACTCATACCATACTCACCGAGTTTTTCGATATATCAGGATGTTAGCGATGCATTTTGATTTTGAATCATAACTTGAGTGCGCTACATTGACCGCGTTGTTAAGGAGAAAAATATGACGGTTAGCATTTGGTTATCTTTATTTATGGTGTGCTTACTTGGCGCAATGTCGCCAGGGCCTAGTTTGGCAATGGTGGCCAAGCACAGTCTAGCTGGTGGGCGCTCTAACGGTCTTGCTACCGCTTGGGCACATGCATTTGGTATTGGCATCTATGCCTTTATTACCATTATCGGCTTGGCGGTGGTTCTTAAGCAATCGCCGATGCTATTCAAAACCATCAGTTTAGCGGGTGCCGCCTATCTCTTTTACCTTGGTTACAATGCGCTGCGCTCCAAAGGTGGTGTGGCAGCAAAGCTTGAATCAGGACAATCGGTAAGCGTCGCGCAGTCGGCGAAAGAAGGCTTTATGATCTCTTTGCTCAGCCCCAAGATTGCGCTGTTCTTTATCGCGTTATTTAGCCAATTTGTTGCGGTAGGACACAGCTGGGAGAGTAAATCGGTTATCGTACTGACGCCGTTTATCGTTGATGGCTTATGGTACACTTTGATCACTTTGTTTCTTTCAAGCCCACGAGTGTTGGAAAGAATCCGTCGCCGCGCAGTGGTGATTGACCGAATGTCCGGTTTGGTTCTTATTCTTCTCGCTCTGCGGGTGATGTTAACGGTATAACTCATGACAGTAATTAGATTGGCCGTCATCGGCACCAACTGGATTACCGACCAATTTATCGGTGCGGCACTGGCGACAGAGCGCTTTGAATTGAGTGCGGTTTACTCGCGAGAGCTCAAACGTGCTGGCGAATTTGCCCGCCAATATTCACCGAATATCGCGTTATTTGATGATTTTGACCAGTTTGCCAACAGTGATGTTTTTGATGCCGTGTACGTTGCCAGCCCCAACGTATTGCATGCGCCGCAGACCATTGCATTGTTAAACGCGGGTAAACATGTTGCGTGTGAAAAGCCACTCACGTCGAGCTTAGAGTTAGCTCAGCAAATGTATCAAGCCGCACAAGATAACCAAAAAGTGCTGTTCGAAGCGTTTATGTCGCCGCATCGGCCAAACTTTAAAGTGTTGAAATCGCAGCTCGGCTCGATTGGCGAGATTCGTAAAGCGTTCATCAGCTATTGCCAATATTCGTCGCGCTATCAAAAGTATTTAAACGGCGAAAACCCCAATACGTTCAATCCTGCGTTTAGCAATGGGTCAATCATGGACATCGGTTATTACTGTTTGGCATCTGCGGTGGAGCTATTTGGCGAGCCACAATCACTGCAAGCGACAGCGCATTTGTTGGATTCCGGCGTGGATGGTAATGGCAGCGTGTTAATGCGCTATCACGGTTTTGATGTGGTACTTACTCACTCGAAAATCAGCGATTCTTATTTAGCCAGCGAAATTCAGGGCGAAGAGGGTGCTCTGCAAGTTGAGATGATTTCTGTGGCAAGCAAAGTGGTCAAAATTCCTCGCGGTGGGCAAGCGCAGGATTTAAGTGTTGCGCAGCACGACAACCCTATGTTTGATGAAGCGAATGTGTTTGCCGATCAAATCACAGCTAATACTCTTGATGAAGCATGCAAACAGCGCTCAATGTTGGTTGCCAAATTATTAGCAGAAATTCGTCGCCAGACTGGGGTAAAATTCCCAACCGATAGCAACAGTTAAGCAATAGCAAAATAACCAAGAGAGACATCGATGAAAGCAGAAGTGAAATGGGTCGAAGATTTTAAATTCCTTGGCCAATCCCAATCGGGTCACTCGATTGTAATGGATGGCAGTGGCGGCGCCAGCGCGCCTAGCCCAATGGAAATGGTGTTGATGGCCGCAGGCGGTTGCAGCTCGGTGGATGTGGTTGATGGGTTGAAATCCGCTCAGCAAAATGTCACCGGTTGTGTGGCGAAACTGACGACTGAACGCCGCGAGACGGCGCCGCGACTCTTTACCGCCATCAATATCCATTTTGAAATCAGCGGCAGCGATTTAGACGAAAGAGTGATCGCTGAAGTAACGGCCAACTCGCTTGAGAAATACTGCTCAGTGTGTTTAATGCTGGGTAAAGGCGTCACCATGACGCACAGTTGGTCAGTGGTTTAGTTCTATGCTTGCCATTTGAGTGCAAAAAGCCGAGCGAATTGCTCGGCTTTTTCTATTTTGGTAATCCTTTCTATGCTTGTAGTAGGTAATGGTGGCGGCGAAGACGCGATTCATTTGTTCGCTGCCACTTTATGGCATGAAAAGTCAAACATGGCATACAAAGGCAAAATTACGCAGTGGTATCAAAGCCAAGGTTATGGCTATATCACGCTCGAAAATAGCACTCAGCGGATTAAATTCGAGTTCGATGCGCTTAAAAATATCACTTCACAACCGAGTAAGGATGCGGTGGTACGCTTTACGCTTAGCCAAGACCGTCACGGCAATCATCATGCGACTCAGATTGAGCGTTTACAGTCTACGCCGCTGTCACTGTTTGCCGCGTTGGTTTTTGTCACCGCGCTTGGCTTTGCGCTCTACCAGTATCAGTATCCGCGAGTAATAGGGTGGGGACTGGGTGTCATCAACCTTGCAAGTGTTGTAGTCGCTACCTTAGATCGCCGCGCATACGCAAAGCAGCAACCGCTCACCAGTGACCCAGCGTTGATATTTATTAGTCTATTTGGTGGATGGATTGGTTTAAGTGTGTGCACGGCGCTATTTTCTTTGCCAAGTCGCAGCTTTTTCTATCGCCTGTTGGTGGCGCTGATTATTGGTGTTCATTTCGCCGCGTTAATCTGGACAGTGAGCGAACGCGGGCTTCGCGATCTTAATGGGCTAATTGCTGAGATATCAGCATGGTTTTAGTGTTTGTGTTCTTCAGCTAGAGAAAAATGCTAGTACAGGCTTGACTCTCCGTCATCACAAGCGCATGTTGTGGGCTATTCAAATCAATAATAAGACGGTGTTGTATTGAAACGTCATCAATATACTTGGTATGGGGTGGGCGCGATCGCGCTTTGGAGTACGGTCGTCGCGTTGGTGCGTGTGGTTGCGGAACATTTTGGCCCAGTCGGCGGCGCCGCATCGATTTATACCGTCGCGACTATCATGCTGCTATTCACGGGTAAAACCCCTGCATTTTCTAGTTTGTCTAAACCTTATCTACTGGTGGGCGGGTTGCTGTTTGCCAGCTACGAAATTTGCTTGTCTCTGGCATTGGGCTGGGCAAATTCTCGCCATCAAGCGGTTGAAATGATGGTGATCAATTATCTTTGGCCGGCGCTAACTATCCTTATCGCGGTGCTGGGTAGTGCCCAAAAGCCCAGCGCTTGGCTTTATCTGTGTGTACTGCTGACTTTCACCGGTGTGGCTTGGTCTATTACTGGGGACACTCAGCTCACCTTGCCCGCGCTTATCGAGCATGTTCAAACCAATCCACTGAGCTACAGTTTGGCGCTGTTTGGTGCGCTGTTATGGGCTCTGTATTGCAACGTGACCAAGCGATTCGCCGATGGTAACAATGCCGTTAGCTACTTCTTTGCTTTAACTTCGTGTGGTTTATGGCTGCAGTTTGCGTTGACCGAGCAACCAACGATCAATCTTAATCCAGGCAGTGTGATGTGGCTGATACTCGCTGGTGGCGCGATGGCTGGCGGATATGCGCTGTGGAATAAAGCCTTGATGGGGGGAAATATGCTGCTTCTTGCGACGCTGTCGTATTTTACGCCAATCCTTTCGGCGCTGTTTTCTGCATTTCTGCTCGGAATCAGTTTAAGTGTTAGTTTCTGGCAGGGCGTGGTGATGGTGACGGTCGGCTCGCTACTGTGTTGGTGGGTAACGCGAGACGTCAAACCTAACCAACAAACTTTGGCGGCAATGGCTGAACATCAGGTTTAGCGCATGTATTAGCGCCAATTACCACTCAATATCAATCGGCGTGCCCGGCTTTACCAGAGTCAGAAACTCATCCATTTCGGTATTGGTCAGGGCGATGCAGCCGTTCGTCCAGTCAAAACTTTGGATATAGCTCGCGGAGAGGGTTTCGTCGTTTTTTAAACCATGAATTTTAATGTTACCGCCTGGGTCAACATTGAGTTGATGGGCCGCTGCAATATCACGCTGATTAGGATACGAGACATGCATCGAGCGATAGAATGCTGAGTCGTTTGAAACCGTACCTAAATAGTAGCGACCTTCAGGCGTTCGTTGATCGCCTTCACGCTGTTTATGGCCCTTTGGATATTTGCCAAGGGCGATACGATAGGACTTTATGATGTGATTGTTTTCCAGCAGATACATGCGGCGCTTGGACTTGTCGACTTTGACTAAATCAACCACTCGGTGGTGAGCACTCGATTCAGTCAGCAATGTGGCATGACTCAAGGGCGAAGTAAGTATCGCAACCAACAAAAACAATCGAATCATAACCATCAAAACTTCCTCATAAGGTGGAGCCACCTAACTCTCTGCGTTAAGCATAAACAATCCGCCAAATTGTAAAAGATTTAGCCATTAGGATTAATGGGAAATTGCCAGTTTTTGAGCTTGATTCCGTAAGGAAAGACCTAAAATTCACAAAACATAACATTGGTAAATGCAACGCCAAGAAACTATTGACCTAAAGCGCGCCGTTGTTTCCGTTTTGATGATGAGTTGTGCAATCAACCCCTTTTCACGCTGGCGGACACTGCTGTTTAGCTGCATTCACAGCGGTTGAAAAGGGGCTAAATTCAAGTGGTGCATGGCTTGAATTGGATTATGAATTATTGACTAAACTGCATCCAATCAAAGCCCGGTTTGCCGCTGAGGACGCTAATCGTCAGGGTATGATTACCCGATGGAATGCTTAATGCGCTGTCGATTTGGCTCCATACATAAATATTGTAAGTACTAGGAAGAGTGATGGTTTGGGCACTGTTATCGTCTATTTGCAGTGAGATAGTCGAATCGGAGGCGCTGGCGTAATTGAGTGTCCAGTTATAAGTCGTGTCGCTGCTTGAATAGAGCTGAAAGGTCATCGTGCCATTTTGTTCATCATCTTGATTGGAAAACAGTTGTACCACTGGTTCTTCGTTGGCGCTCGTTGCGCGGTGATGAAAGCCTGTTATGGCCAATGCATGTTCTGCTTCGATGCGAGCAGGGATAGGCTGATAATAATCTTGGCTTGGAATGCCTGAGTACAAGGCGCCGAGTTTCGACCACTGCCCAACGTCATCAAGAATATCGACATAAGGGTAACTGTCTGCGCCATCATCGGTGCGGCCAATAAACCAGGCGTAGCGGTAGATATAATCTTGTGCTTCGAACCAGCGGGTCAACTCGGCGAGAAAGTCCATTTGATCTTCAAGCGTTTCATCACTGTTGCCAGTCGACAAATTAAACTCGGTGAGCCAAACAGGTAATTGGTAACGCTCATAAAACTGATTTAAATAAGATTCGACACTGGAGACATTCCCCATATAGGCGTGTACAGCGAGATAATCGACTCGACAATCAGTACAAGCAGCAAAAAAGGCGTCTAAATATTCAAAAGGGCTGCCGTCATTATCGGTATCGGGAATATCTACATCTCCTGGGCTGTAGTTCATTGCTGGCGCGACAATTTTTAAATTGAACTCATCGGCGATGGCTTCAATTTTATACCAATTATCCGCCGCTTCTTGTGGTGTTAAGTTGGCTTGGTCGGCAAAATTGGGCTCATTAAACGCCAGAATGTATTTGATCTCATTATGAGCGGCGAGATAACTGCGCATTGCGGATTGGTCAAAATCGCTTCCCCAAGCCATCGGCACATATTCCACCGCATTTTGTTCGGTTGAGTAAGCCACATTGGTGTTAGGTGTTTCTGTCCAGTTGTACCACCAGGCAATGTGATTTTTCATTAAACTCACATCGTCGGTTTGTGTGAGTGAATAGCCAAGCCCGCGTTTGGCGGAAATTTGTGTGGTTTCGGCCTTTGCGACAAATGTGAAGCTCAGACAGGTAAGCAATCCGATCGCTTTTAATGTTAATGGTCTTCTTTTCATTGTGTTTCCTTTATGATTCGCCACGGAATTTCGGTGGTGTGGGAACTATAAGAAGCGCATTTTTGTGGGTGTTAACGTATTGTTAGTGATCTGTCAGCGGTATAATGTTGCTGAATGTATTTCTCAAGCTGACAGACAACCCCTAGACAAATTCGCCAAATTTTGTACAGCGCGAAAAGCGTTTTTGCTAATACCGGTTTGCTGTCGCGTTCGCTTTGAGTAGTATCGACGCACTAAAACCACAGATGTAGAGTTTGACATGAGAATAGATAGCCGATTATCACGCGTATTACACATTATTTTGCATATGGCGCGCGAAGATAAACCGATGAATTCGGAGCATTTTGCCAAAATGCTCGGTACCAACTCGGCGGTAATACGGCGAACCATGGCAGGGCTTCGTGAGGCAGGATATTTGGCGTCGGTGCGTGGTCAAAAAGGTGGGTGGCAAATCGCTTGCGACCTTAACACAGTCACGCTACTCGACATCTACCAAGCCGTCGGAAAGCCAACGGTATTTTGTATTGGTTTTGATAACAACAATCCTGACTGTGTGGTTGAAAAGGCGGTGAATGCGGCGATTCGAGAAGCGCTGCAAGCCTCTGAAGCCTTACTGCTAAAACGCTTTTCTGAAATCACACTATCTGAGCTGAGCGAAGATTTTATCGAGCGTTACGCTGCTTATTAAATTTGGTGGCTCAGGTTAGTTTTTATCACTGATATCCATCATTTTTAAACCAAAGATTGATCTCTGTTTGTGTATCCATTATTGTAACTTCAAAAGTTACTTAATGGGTAAACACCAAATGTATGAAATTTTAGTCTCGACTGGCATTCAAGGTTTTTGGGTGTGTCTAGTGCTTGCTATCGCAGCGTCGAGTATCTCAATTACCATCACTCAAACTGAGCTATTTGTGCCGCTGCGAACTCTCGCTGATAAGTGCGGCCACATGATTGGTTATCTGTTTCGTTGTTTCTACTGCTTAAGTCATTGGGTGGTGATCCTCGGAGTCGCGCTGTATCAGCCGCGCGTGATCGTGAGTGCTTATCCTGTGGTGGATTGGGTTGTCTCTGCATTTTTTGCCATTACCTTGAGCAGCTATTTTAGTGGCTTGATGTTTAAAGTGTTTATCACCGCAATGGGGAAAAAGCTCAAAGAAAAAGAGGCCAAAGACATCCTCGCTCAGCAGTAGTTTTTCTGGAAGCAAGCTCGCAAGTTTTAACCTCTAAGCCGATGGTTTTGCCATCGGCTTTTTCACGTCGTGATTTTATGTCACTGCTAACCAGTGCGACGTTTTATCTCCTCAATCAAACTTATCCGATTACGTCATTTCAGAGTGTCGTTATCGGACATGTCAAAGGCATTTTCAGGCAAGGGGCCATTTGGTGAACTGATTACCATGGCTCCATGTTGTGATCGACTCAGCGATCACGGCTGAGACCGAAAAGGTATCACGCGTTCGTAATGGGAAATTCAAGCCCATGCGCGAATGATCAGCCAGTCAAGAGACCAGTCACCACTTATAAGGTGATAGCAAGGAGAGAAGATGTTTAGCAAGGACCAGCGCATCGCAGACTATGACGATGTTCTTTGGGCGGCGATCGCCCAAGAAGAGCAGCGCCAAGAGTCGCATATTGAACTTATCGCGTCAGAAAACTACACCAGCCCACGTGTGATGCAAGCGCAAGGCACCATGCTGACCAATAAATACGCTGAAGGTTATCCGGGCAAGCGCTATTACGGCGGCTGTGAATACGTTGACGAAGTCGAAACGCTGGCCATTGAACGCGCCAAAAAACTGTTTTGCGCGGAATACGCCAACGTGCAGCCTCATTCGGGCTCGCAAGCTAACGCCGCGGTATATATGGCGCTGTGTGAACCGGGCGATACTATTTTAGGCATGAGCCTTGCGCACGGCGGACACTTGACCCACGGCGCTCACGTCAGCTTTTCTGGCAAGCTATACAATGCGGTGCAATATGGCTTAGACGAAGCGACAGGCGAAATCGATTATGCACAGGTTGAAGCGTTAGCGCTTGAGCACAAACCTAAAATGATTGTTGCCGGTTTTTCTGCGTACTCACGCGTGGTCGATTGGGCGAAATTTCGTGAAATTGCTGACAAGGTCGATGCGTATCTGTTTGTCGATATGGCGCACGTTGCGGGCCTGGTTGCCGCGGGTGTCTATCCAAACCCTGTGCCTTACGCTGACGTGGTGACCACCACAACGCACAAAACGCTGCGCGGTCCTCGTGGTGGCTTGATTTTATCGCTGACCAATGAGCTTGAGAAAAAGCTTAACTCAGCGGTGTTCCCAGCAGGCCAAGGTGGCCCTTTGATGCACGTGATTGCGGCGAAAGCGGTCGCGTTTAAAGAAGCGGCAGAGCCAGAATTTACTCAATACCAACAACAAGTGGTGAAAAACGCCCAAGCGATGGCGCAAGTGTTTATTCAGCGCGGCTATGATGTCGTGTCGGGTGGTACAGATAACCATTTGTTTTTACTCAGCTTAATTAAGCAAGGCTTGACCGGTAAAGATGCCGACGCTGCCCTTGGCCGCGCGCATATTACCGTCAACAAAAATGCCGTACCGGGCGACCCTCAATCACCGTTTGTCACCTCTGGGTTGCGTATTGGCTCGCCAGTGGTCACCACGCGCGGCTTTGGCGTTGAAGAGTGTCAGAGTTTAGCGGGCTGGATTGCCGATATTCTCGACGTTTTAAGTGATTCAAGCGCGTTAGACAACATGATTGAGCAGGTGGGGGAAAAAGTGGCTGAACTGTGCCGCGATTTTCCAGCCTATCGCTAATTGAGATTCGCGAATTGTTAAATCAACCCACAGCTAAGCCAGCACACTGAGCGTCAGTAAATCAGAAGGCTGGCAGCCATGGACGCCAATAAAGATATGTTATCAAACGCGAGCGGCGTTTTGATGTGACCCCAAGGAATAGGACTATGCAGCATTACTCAGGTTTTGGCTTATTCAAGCACTCGTTAACTCACCACGAAAACTGGCAAAGCGTGTGGCGCAATCCCACCCCGAAAAAACAGTACGATGTGATCATCATCGGTGGCGGTGGCCACGGTTTGTCGACCGCGTACTATCTGGCTAAAGAGCACGGCATCAAAAATGTCGCGGTGATCGAAAAAGGCTATCTAGGCGGCGGTAACACTGCGCGTAACACCACCATTGTGCGCTCAAATTATCTGTGGGATGAAGCGGCGCACCTGTTTGAACATTCGCTCAAGCTTTGGGACACCTTGTCTCAGGAACTTAACTACAACGTGATGTTTTCGCGTCGCGGCTGTTTGAATGTCGGTCATACCCTGCAAGACATGCGTGATATCGAGCGCCGTGTTGCAGCTAACCGATTAAACGGCATTCAAGGTGAAGTTCTCGATACCAAACAAGTTCAAGAGTTGGTGCCGCATTTGGACTGTTCACCAAATCGCCGCTACCCGATATTGGGTGCCTCTTGGCAGCCAAATGCAGGGACGGCACGTCACGATGCCGTGGCGTGGGGCTTTGCCCGCGGCGCCGATAGCTTAGGTGTGGATTTGATTCAACAAACCGAAGTGACCGATCTCATCATTGAGGGTGGCGTAATTAAAGGGGTAAAAACCAACCGTTACGGCAACATTTTGGCTGAGCGTGTCGGCTGTGTGGTGGCGGGTAACTCTGGCGTGGTAGCGAAAATGGCCGGTTTTGAAATGCCGCTCGAATCGCACCCGTTACAAGCGTTGGTATCAGAGCCGATTAAACCCATCATCGATACTGTGGTGATGTCAAACCACGTTCACGGTTACGTCAGTCAGTCGGATAAGGGCGACTTGGTGATCGGCGCCGGTATTGATGGTTACAACGGTTACGGCCAGCGCGGTTCGTATTCCACCATCGAACACACCATGCAAGCGATTCTAGAAATGTTCCCAATTTTCAGCCGAGTACGCATGAATCGCCAGTGGGGTGGCATCGTTGATACCACTGAAGATGCGTGTCCAATCATGACCACCACGCCAGTTAAGAACCTGTTCTTCAACTGCGGTTGGGGTACGGGCGGTTTTAAAGCCACGCCGGGGTCTGGCAACGTGTTTGCGGCCAGTTTGGCGGCGGGAGAAATGCATGAGTTGGCGAAACCATTTTCCATGTATCGATTTAACAATGGCGCTTTGATTGATGAACACGGCGCTTCGGCGGTTGCACACTAAGGAAGGTTTGGGATGCTGTTAATTTACTGTCCGCACTGCGGCGAATTCCGCGAAGAAGAAGAGTTTAGTCCTAAAGGCCAAGCGCACATCGCAAGGCCAGCCGACCCAGATGGGTGCAGCGATGAGGAGTGGGGTAAATACATGTATTTTCGCTCTAATCCGCGCGGCTTACATCATGAAATGTGGGTGCATTCGGCGGGCTGTCGCAAATTTTTCAATATGACTCGCGATACGCAAACCTACGAAATTAAAGAAGTTTACAAAATTGGCGAGCAACCTTCTGTGGTTGCCGAATAGAAGTGGCAGAATAACGCAAGGAGTGCACGATGGCACAGTTAAATCGGCTATCTAAAGAAGGTCGTATTGATCGCTCTCAGCCAGTCAGTTTTCATTACAACGGTCAGCAATATCAAGGCTACCAAGGCGACACATTGGCGTCCGCGCTGCTCGCTAACGGCGTTGATGTGATTGGCCGCAGTTTCAAATATAGCCGTCCGCGCGGCATCATTGGCGCAGGGGCCGAAGAGCCGAATGCGATCATGCAGCTTGGCGCGACCGAGGCGACACAAATCCCCAATGTACGTGCCACTCAGCAAGAGCTGTATAACGGTTTAGTGTGTGAGTCGACCAATGGTTGGCCAAATGTCGACAAAGATTTGATGGGGCTGCTCGGCAAAGTCGGCGGCTCAATGATGCCTCCGGGTTTTTACTACAAAACGTTTATGTACCCAAAATCGATGTGGGAAACTTATGAAACCTACATTCGTAAAGCCGCAGGCCTTGGTCGTTCACCTCTGGAATTTGACCCGGACCGCTACGAAACCGTCAATCAACATTGTGATGTGCTGATTGTTGGTGCAGGCCCTGCTGGCCTGACAGCTGCCTTGGTGGCGGCGCGCGCAGGCGCTCGAGTGATGATAGCCGATGAACAAAACGAATTTGGCGGCAGCTTACTCTCAAGCCGTGAATGTTTTGATGGCAAACCGGCGACCGAGTGGGTCGCTGAAGTAGTGGCTGAATTGTCCCAATATGATGATGTGATGCTACTGCCACGCTCAACCGTCAATGGTTATCACGATCATAACTTTTTAACCATTCATCAGCGCTGCAGCGATCACTTGAGCGATCGTGCGCCAAAAAACGTTGCTCGCCAGCGTTTGCACCGCGTGCGCGCTAAATGGGTGGTACTGGCAACTGGTGCGATTGAACGCCCATTGGTGTACGGCAACAACGATGTACCAGGCAATATGCTGTGCAGCGCCGTTTCCACTTACATTAACCGTTATGCTGTGGTTCCAGGCAAGAAATTGGTGGTAATGACCACCAACGATGGCGGTTACCAAACCGCGCTAGATTGGCATCGCAGCGGCAAACCTGTTGCGGCGGTGATTGATACGCGCAACGCGCCAAGCAGCTTAGTGATTGAGCAAGCCAAAGCCGAAGGGATTAACGTCATCACTGGCTCGGCGATCATTGAAGTCAAAGGCAGCAAACGCGTTAAAGCGGTGAAAGTGGCGAAAATCGATGCGCTGGGCAGCCGCGCGATCGGCAAGCCTTATGAACTTGACGCCGATACCGTCGCAACGTCTGGTGGTTGGAGCCCAACAGTGCACCTCTCTTGCCACACTGGCTCTCGCCCAGTTTGGGATGACGAGGCGATTGGTTTTGTCCCAGGCGCTTCACGTCAAAACCAGCTGATTGCAGGGGCGATCACTGGTAAATACACCACGTTGGATGCGCTATCGCAAGGCGTCGCTGCGGGGCTAAGCGCAATTGAATCGCTCGGTCTTAGCAAAGTTGAAGTGGTGTTGCCTAAGCTTGCCGATTTTGATCAGGCTAAACCGATGGCGCTGTTCCACATTCCTCATCCGCTTTCAACCTCAAAAGCGCCCAAACAATTTGTTGATTTTCAAAACGATGTCACCGCTGCTGGGATTGAACTGGCATGCCGCGAAGGGTTTGAATCCATTGAACATGTTAAGCGTTATACCGCGATGGGTTTTGGTACTGACCAAGGTAAGCTTGGCAACATCAACGGGATGGCGATTACTGCCGCAGCGCTAGGGCAAACCATTCCCGAAACTGGCACGACGATTTTTCGCCCCAACTATACACCGGTCACGTTTGGCGCGATTGTCGGACGTAACTGTAATGAACTGTTTGACCCGATTCGTTATACCGCGATGCACGAATGGCATTTGAAAAACGGCGCCAAATTTGAAGATGTCGGCCAGTGGAAACGCCCTTGGTATTACCCGAAAGCGGGCGAATCGATGCAGCAAAGCTTAAACCGTGAGTGTCAGGCTGTGCGTCAATCGGTTGGGATTTTAGATGCCTCAACCCTTGGTAAAATCGACATTCAAGGCAAAGACGCGCGCGAATTTATTGGCCGAATTTACACCAATGCGTGGGCAAAACTCGGCGTGGGTAAATGTCGCTACGGTTTAATGTGCGGCGAAGGCGGTATGGTGTTTGACGATGGTGTCACTTCTTGTTTGGGTGAGAACCATTTTCTGATGACCACCACCACAGGCGGCGCAGCCCATGTTCTAGAGTGGCTTGAGCTTTACCATCAAACCGAATGGCCAGAACTTGAAGTTTACTTTAATACCGTCACCGATCACTGGGCGACGGCAACCATCTCAGGACCGAACAGTCGTAAATTGCTTGCTGAGCTGACGGATTGCGATTTGAGTAAAGAAAATTTCCGCTTTATGGACTGGAAACAAGCCACCGTTGCAGGAGTGCCTGCGCGTATTTTCCGGATCTCATTTACCGGTGAGTTATCGTTTGAAATCAACGTGCAAGCCAACTACGGCATGCATGTTTGGGAAAAACTTATCGAACATGGCGCCAAATATGACATCACGCCATACGGCACCGAAACCATGCACATTTTGCGCGCTGAGAAAGGCTTTATTATCACCGGCCAAGATACCGATGGTTCCGTTCACCCTTACGATTTGGGTATGTCTTGGTGCGTGGGTAACAACAAACCGTTTAGCTTTATCGGCAAACGCGGAATGGCGCTGGAAGATTGTGCTCGTGAAGGGCGCAAGCAACTGGTCGGTCTCAAAACCGTCGACCCAAGTGTGGTGCTACCAGAGGGTTCGCAAGGGGTGATGGACCCTAATGCGCCAATTCCGGTGCCTATGGTTGGACATGTCACTTCAAGCTATTGGAGCGCCAACCTAGGTCGCAGCATCGCGATGGGCTTTATTAAAGGCGGTCATGAGCGAATGGGCGAGAAAATCTTCTATCCGCAAGTGGATGGCACTGTGATTGAAGCAGAAATTTGTAGTCCGGTATTTTTTGATCCACAAGGAGAGCGTCAAAATGTCTGATACCCAAATGCTTGACGAGCAAAAAACTCAGTTAGTCGACTTGATGAATCAAGTTCCCAACGGTGAAATTCAGGCGCAATCTCCTTTGCATCACGCCGATTTGGTCGGGCTTGCAAAAGCCAATCAGGCCAGTGCGGGCGTAGTGCTTAAAGAAAATAAGCTGCTGGGTCATTTGGTGCTGCGCTGCAATGGCAGTGATAAAAAGCAGTGCCAAGCGGTTAAACGGGCGCTGGGCTTAGAATTGCCGACCGATCCGCTTAGTAGTGCTGAGCATGGCGAATTCGCGATTCGTTGGTTAACGCCGGATGAGTGGCTGATTACCACACCTGGGCTGGCTGCTTTTGATGTCGAGAGTAAGCTGCGCGAGGTGATGCCTGGGCATTACTCTCTGGTCAACAGTAGCGGCGGTAACACCATCATCGAACTGTCTGGGCCTAATGCCATCGATGTGCTTAAAAAATCGACGCCAATCGATTTTCATCCCAAGGAATTTGCGGTGGGGAAAGTGGTGTCGAGCGTGTTTGCAAAGAGCAATGCGACCATTCGCCGCGTTGACGCCGATCGCTTTGAACTGGTGGTGAGGCGCAGCTTTGCTGACTACATCTGGTTGTGGCTGCAAGATGCCAGCCTTGAATACGGCCTGAATATCGAGCTGTAAAAGGCGGTTCGCTCACCACGTGAACAGAATTAAGCCGTTTAATGTTAAGCGGCTTAATTCGATATGGATAATCGCAAAGCGTTTATTTTTACACGCGAGTTTTTAAAAACGTCTTGCTGGTAAATGGCTTACTGGTAAATGGAAAGACCTGGAGTAACCCGATGAGTGAAAACCTCAAACCTTGGATTTTTACCGCCAATTGCCCAAGTACCATAGGTACGGTTGATGTTGTAACGCGCTATATGGCGCAGATGGGGCACTATGTTGAAGAGATTCTTTCGTTTGACGATAAAGCTTCGCAGCGCTTTTTCATTCGCATCGAATTTCGCCCAAATCCAGACGGTTTTAGCGTCGAGGAATTCAATCTCGCGTTCGCGCCGCGCGCTGAAACCTTCGCTATGCAGTGGCAGTTAACCGAGCCAGAGCATCGCACGCGAGTCGCGATTTTGGTCTCCAAGTACGATCATTGCCTCAACGATTTGCTGTATCGCTATCGTACTGGGCAACTTAATATTGAAGTGCCGCTGATTATCTCCAATCACCCTGATTTGGAAGAGCTTGCCGCGTGGCATCAAATTCCGTATTACCATTTGCCGATCAGCCGTGAAACCAAAGCGCAGCAGGAGCAGCAAATGGTTGAGCTCCTTGATGCCCATGATGTCGAACTGGTGGTGCTCGCGCGCTATATGCAAGTATTGTCGCCTTGGCTGTGTGAAAAACTCGAAGGCAAGGCGATCAATATTCATCACTCCTTGTTGCCCGGTTTTAAGGGCGCGCGTCCCTATCATCAAGCATGGGAAAAAGGGGTGAAAATGGTTGGTGCCACGGCGCACTACATCAACAACGATCTTGATGAAGGGCCGATCATCGCCCAAGGCATTCAGGAAGTGGGCCATGCGCAATACCCAGAGGAGTTGATTGCTAAAGGCCAAGATATTGAGCGCATTACGCTGTTTAATGCGGTTAAGCATCACATCGAAAAACGCGTATTTCTCTCGGGCAATCGCACCATAGTGTTGAGTCACTAAAACGCAGCCATATTATGACCAAATTCCATCACGGAATGGTGCCATCGTTAAATAACTTGAAGCGGCTGCTGAAATCGCAGTGGCTTGAAGAGGACAGGGTAAATGTCTATTAGCGTGTTTGATCTATTTAAAATCGGTGTCGGGCCATCAAGTTCGCACACGGTTGGCCCTATGTTAGCTGGCGCCACTTTTGTCGAAGAGATTGCCGCGCGCATGCCGCTAGATAGCGTTTCGCGCATCGTGGTAAAGCTATACGGCTCTTTAAGCGCAACCGGCGTGGGTCACGGTACCGATCATGCGGTGTTGATGGGGCTGATGGGCGAGCGCCCAGACAGTATCGACCCAAGTATTATCGCCCCTGCAATTGCAGCGATTAAAACCGCGCGCCAACTGCAGCTTGGCGGGCGTCAGAGTGTTGAATTTGATTGGCCGCGCGACATGCATCTGCTGCACGACAGTTTGCCGTTTCATCCTAATGCACTCGAGCTTTTAGCCATCGGCCATGATGAACATACGCTGCATCGCAACACCTATTACTCGATTGGTGGCGGATTTGTGATTGATGAGCAGCAAAGCCAAAGCGCTGCGCTAGTTTCCTCGACGCAAGCCGTGCCCTATGACTTTAATAGCGCCAAAGAGCTGCTCGAGTTATGTGAAAAACATAAGCTTTCGGTCAGTCAGTTGATGATGCTTAACGAGCTTACTTGGCGTGATGAAGTCACGGTGCGTGAGCAGCTACATACGATTTGGCAGGTGATGCGCGCTTGCATTGAACGTGGCCTTAGCCAAGAGGGGATTTTACCTGGCGGGCTCGCTGTGAGACGAAGAGCCAAAAGTTTTCACCTGGCGCTTAAGCAATGCTCGGCAAGCAATGTTATCAGCTCAACGCTTAACGGCATGGATTGGATCAATCTCTACGCCTTGGCCGTTAACGAAGAAAACGCTGCCGGTGGTCGCATGGTCACCGCGCCAACCAATGGCGCTGCCGGAATCATTCCTGCGGTGTTGATGTATTACATGGAATTCACGCCAAATCCTAACCCAGATCATGTGGTGGACTTTCTGCTTGCGGCGGCAGCGATTGGCGCACTGTGCAAAAAGAACGCTTCGATATCGGGCGCGGAAGTGGGATGCCAAGGTGAAGTCGGCTCTGCGTGCGCAATGGCAGCCGCTGGGCTGTGCCAGATATTGGGCGGAACGCCGAGACAGGTGGAAAATGCCGCTGAAATTGGCCTTGAGCACAACCTAGGTTTGACGTGCGATCCGGTTGGTGGCTTAGTGCAAGTTCCTTGTATTGAACGCAATGCCATTGCGGCGATGAAAGCCATCAATGCGGCGCAAATGGCGCTGCGCGGTGACGGTGAGCATTTTGTGTCGCTGGATAAAGTGATTAAGACCATGCGTGATACCGGAATGGATATGCAGGACAAGTACAAAGAAACCTCGCGCGGCGGATTGGCCGTTAATGTCATCGAATGCTGACGGCTGTCTTCATAAAAGATGTGAACTGGATAGAATTAGTTACGGTGATTAGCCTGTATTCTTGGTCGCTTCAAGCCCTTAACGGCAAATAGCAGAGTCGTGAATGAATGGTGATTTTCTGACTGCGGTTGCCAATGCTTTAGGGGCAATAAGTAACGTTAGGTAGAGAAGTAGGCTGACCATGACAGAATTCGACAAAATGATTTCCGGGCAAAGTTTTGATGGTGGCGCTCATGAAATCAGCGTGATTCGTGACCGTGCCACGGCGCTGATGGGCGAGTTAAACTATGCGTTAGAAGATGATAAACGCGAGGTTTTGTTGCAGCGTTTGTTTCGCCATTTTGGTGAAGGCAGCGTGGTACGTCCGCCATTTTCCTGTGAGTTTGGTGAAACGGTGTCGATTGGTGATAACACCTTTATCAATATGAACGCCCTGATGCTGGATGGCGCGCCGATCTCGATTGGCAGTAATGTACTGATAGGCCCTAACGCTCATTTTTACACCGCAGGGCATCCACTCGATTACCGCCGGCGCCGCAGTTGGGAGACGCGCTGCCTGCCTATTGTGGTTGAAAACGATGTGTGGATCGGCGGTAACGTGGTGATTTCACAAGGTGTCACCATTGGCGCGCGGTCGGTGATAGCCGCTAACTCGGTGGTCACTCGCGATGTGCCGTGCGATTCACTCTTTGGTGGCAGCCCAGCTAAATTGATTCGTCGCATCGAAGAAAACTTTGAGTAAGTGCCACACAAGAACGGGTTACTGTTTGGATGATCGAAATAAAAACAGCAGGCTTCGCCTGCTGTTTGTTTATTTGCGGCTCGCGTTTTAAAACTCGACCAATTGATTGGCGCATGGCTCACCAGCCATGACCTGACGAATATTGGTCAGCGTGGTATCGGCGATATTGTGCAGCGCTTCTTTGGTTAAAAATGCTTGGTGACCGGTGAACAGCACATTGTGGCAAGCCGATAAACGGCGAAACACGTCATCAACAATCACATCGTTGGATTTGTCTTGGAAAAACAGCTCTTTTTCGTTGTCATAAACATCCAAACCCAGCGCGCCAATTCGGCCTTGTTTGAGCGCTTCAATCGCCGCCACTGAATCAAGTAATCCACCGCGACTGGTGTTAATGATCATCACGCCGTCTTTCATTTTGGCAAACGCATGTTCATCAAGAAGATGGTAATTTTCTTCGGTCATCGGACAGTGCAACGTGATGATGTCACTTTTTTCAAACAGTTCCTCTTTACTGCAATAGGTTGCGCCAAGTTCGATCGCCAGCGGGTTCTCATAAGGATCGTAGCAAAGAACGTCCATACCAAGGCCTTTTAAAATCCGCATGGTTGCAATACCGATTTTACCAGTGCCGATCACCCCGGCGGTTTTACCAAAGAAGTTAAAGCCAACCAAACCGTCAAGCGTGAAGTTGGCATCACGGGTGCGCTGATAGGCTTTGTGATAGCGGCGGTTTAGGCACATCATCAGGCCAACGGCATGTTCGGCAACCGCTTCTGGCGAATATGCTGGCACGCGCACCACTTGAATTCCTAGGCTCTTTGCCGCAGCTAAATCAACTCGGTCAAAGCCGGCGCAGCGCATTGCAACCAGCTTGACGCCAAATTCTTTGAGCGCCTCGAGAACTGGTGCGGAGAGATCATCATTGACGAACGCGCACACCACTTGGCAGCCGTGGGCCATTTTGGCGGTTTTGTGGGTGAGCTGAAAATCGTGAAAATGCAACGTAATACCTTTATCGGTATTGGCGCGTTTAAGCGAAATTTCGTCATAAGATTTGGAACTGAATACGGCGACATTGATCATGACAAACTCCTAGTATGATCAGAAAAGGCGAGTAACGATTAATTAACACATTGATATAACGAATGGATAAGAAAATAAACCCTAAAATTTATGTGTCTAACACACTCAATTTGCAAGTTGCTACTTAAGGTTGGGATTCTTGGTGTGTTGTCATGCTTTATGGTGTTACATTGGCAGCGATAAAGTGAGCCAAATGATGAATGAATTATGTGCTGGCTTATCCATGTTAGCGAAAAAATATAAGGGAAATTATGTCAGGGAAATTGATGCCAAACGTAGAGTTATCGCCGCTTCAACAGCAGCACTATTCCACGCTTGAATTGCTCACTGTTCACCCCGAGCAGCTTAAATTTGTCGGTACTTTGCAAGAGATCTTGTGCAATGTATCTTCCTCCGTTCACCCAAATGTGGTGACGTTTGAGGGCGAAGTGGTGGGCTTTTTTCTTATCGATACCCACTACAGCGATGATTACAACTTTTGCCAAGGTGCTGCGCTGGGCTTACGAGCGTTTTTTATCGGTCAAGCTCATCAAGGCAAAGGGTTTGGCAAAGCGGCCACGGCAGCGCTCAAACCTTTTCTTAACCAGCACTATTTGAATGCAAGACAAATTTATCTCACCGTCAATTGCAAAAATCCGAGTGCTTACGCTTGTTACGTTGCGGCGGGTTTTGAGGATACAAGCGAGCTATACCATGGCGGCGCTGCCGGACCTCAGCATATTTTGCGTTTAGCGCTGATGTGAGGCAAACAGCATTCAAGCAATGTGCTAAAATCCGCCTCAAATTGAATCCGTTGGCTATTTCGATGCGACATATTAAAACCACCATTCATCCTCTCGTCACCCACTTAGATGACAAAACTGTGCGAAAGCGCCTTGCTGCGCGCGCTATTGTGCTCGATGGCGAAAATATTTTGCTGCTGTATACCGAGCGTTATCACGATTACACCATCCCCGGTGGTGGTGTCGATGATGGAGAAGATATTATCGCAGGGTTGGTACGCGAGCTTGAAGAAGAGACCGGTGCTCAGAATATTCGCAATATTAAACCGTTTGGTTTATTTGAAGAGTTTCGTCCTTGGCATAAAGATGATGCCGATGTGCTGCACATTATTTCTCATTGTTATACTTGCCAAGTGGACCGAGATCTGGGGCAAACTCGCTATGAAGAGTACGAAAAGAGTAACGGCATGAAGCCAGTATGGATGAACATTTTTGATGCTATTGCCCATAACGAGCAGACGATGGCTAAAAGCGATAAAAAAGGGTTAAGTATCGAACGCGAAACCCATTTGCTGCAACTCGCAGCCAAAGAGTTGCTCTAGATTAAAAAAACGTCGCTTTCGCGGCGTTTTTTATCGCCGATTACTGGGTTAAGGTCATATTTTTCCTATCTTTAACTTTGATGTTGCGCCATCACATTGCCAGTTTTCTTAGGATCGGCAAAGATAATAAAAATAGGGAATAGCATTTAAAATGGACAAATACTCCGCAAAATACCGCTAAAACTTAACTAATTCGTTATTTCCCCTATACTTATATCAATGATTGATTTATAAAACTTCTCATTCGTATTCAAGGTATGAACGTGGTCACGTCATACAAGGAGAGATTCATGGGGCATTTACCACGGTTGATTCTCAGCGCGTCATTGGCGCTTGTTTCGGCAACAAGCTACGCCAAAGTGATTGAAACCACCACGTTAGTCGGGTTTGGAGAAGCAAAATATCCAGCGGGTTTTACGCATTTTGACTACGTCAATCCACAGGCGCCAAAATATGGCAAAGTGACGTTTGGCGTGGTGGGGACGTACGATAATTTTAACCGCTACGCTTCTCGCGGCGCGGCGGCGCAGGGAACCGAAGAGCTCTATGATTCGTTGATGTATTCGCCGAAAGACGAAATCGACAGCTACTACCCACTGATTGCACAAAACATTCGCTACTCCGATGATTACTCTTGGATGGAAATTAGTATCAATCCGAAAGCGCGTTTTCAAGATGGTGTGCCCATTACCGCCCACGACGTGGCATTCACCTTTGATAAGTTTATGGCCCAAGGAGTGCCGCAGTACCGCGTATATTACAAAGACATCAAGTCGGTGACGGCGCTGGATGATCTGACGGTGCGCATCGAAATGAACACACCTAATCGCGAGAAACTGTTCAGCTTTGCGCAAAATACTGCGGTCTTGCCTAAGCACTTTTGGCAAGACAAAGACTTTTCTCAGCCGCTCAGCACCCCACCTGTCGGTAGCAGCGCCTATAAAGTGATTGCTTATAAACCGGGGCAAAGTGTGACTTATGGTTTAGTCGATAATTATTGGGCTGCGGATCTACCGGTTAACGTCGGCCGCAACAACTTTGCCGAAGTGGAATACGATTACTATCGTGACAGCACCGTGATGCTCGAAGCCTTCAAAGCCGGGGAGTTTGATTTACAAATGGAGAACTCGGCCAAGTTCTGGGCAAGCTCCTACACCGGCGCTAACTTTGATAAAGGCTATATCAAAAAGGAAGAGATCACTCACCATAAACCTCAGCCTGCACAAGGGTTTGTATTTAATATTCAGCGACCAATTTTTCACGACCCTAAAGTACGCGAAGCGCTGAATTATGCACTGGATTTTGAGTGGATGAACAAGAATATGTTCTACAACCAATATCAGCGCGTGAGAAGTTATTTTCAAAACACCGACTATGAAGCCAAAGGTTTGCCGAGCGAGCAAGAACTAGCAGTGCTTGAACCGTTTAAACAGCAAGTTCCAGCTCGAGTGTTTAGCCAAGAGTATCAACCACCAGTGACCGATGGCTCCGGGCATATTCGCCCTCAAATGCGTCAAGCGTTTGCACTATTTAAACAAGCAGGTTGGGAGCTTAAAAGCGGAGTACTGAGAAACGTCAAAACCGGTAAACCGTTTGAATTTGAGCTGATGATCTACAGCCCTACCGCCGAGCGAGTAGCGATTCCACTGCAAAAGAATCTCAAACGCATGGGCATCAAAATGCGTATCCGCACTATAGATACGACCCAATATCTCAAGCGCTTGCGCGATCGTGACTTTGACATGGTGTCATCAGGTTTTGCTGCTAACGCATATCCAAGCTCTAATTTACTGTTTTCATGGAACTCAAAGTTCATTGATTCGACTTATAACACCGCAGGTGTACTTGATCCTGTGGTCGATGCGCTTACCGATGACATTGCCAAAAACCAGCAGCATCCGCAAAAGCTATTGTATTTAGGGCGCGCGCTTGATCGCGTGTTGCAGTGGAATTTTTACATTATTCCCCAATGGTATTTAAGCAAATATCGCGTGGCGACTTGGGATAAGTTTGAGCGTCCTGAGGTAATGCCAACCTATGATTTGGGTGTTGACACTTGGTGGGTTTCGCAGCAAAAAGCCGCGAAATTGCCAGAAAAACGTCGTTAAGAGGACAATATGGCTGCTTATATTTTTCGTCGTTTGCTGCTGGTGATCCCAACTTTATGGGCGATCATCACCATCAATTTTTTCATTATTCAAATTGCGCCGGGCGGCCCAGTGGAACAGGCCATCGCGCAAGCACAGGGGATGGGTTCTGGCATTATGGAGCGCCTTTCTGGTGGCGGTTCGGAAGTAAAAGTAGACTCAGGGGAAGGGCACAGCGGCTATAAAGGTTCGCGCGGACTTGACCCTGAAGTGGTTGAAGCGATCAAACAGCAATTTGGTTTTGATAAACCGATTCTAGAACGTTACGTCGAGATGCTGAAAAATTACGCCACATTTAATTTTGGCGATAGTTTGTTTAAAGGCGGTAATGTTATCGACTTAATCAAAGAGCGTTTACCTGTCTCGATTTCCCTCGGTGTTTGGAGCACGCTGATCATTTATCTGGTGTCGATTCCGCTTGGGATTTACAAAGCGATTCATCATGGTTCGCGCTTTGATGTGTGGTCGAGCGCTTTAGTGATCATTGGCTATGCGGTACCTGGCTTTTTGTTTGCGATTTTGCTGATTATCGTGTTTGCCAGTGGCAACTATTTCGATTGGTTTCCGCTGCGCGGGTTAGTCTCTTCCGATTTCGACCAAATGACTTGGTATCAGCAAATCGGCGATTACTTTTGGCATTTGGCCCTGCCGATCACCGCTATGGTTATCGGCGGATTTGCTGCGTTAAGTATGCTGACTAAAAACTCGTTTCTCGATGAAATTAACAAGCAATATGTGGTGACCGCGCGGGCCAAAGGGCTTGATGAGGGCAGTATTTTATACAAACACGTGTTTCGGAATGCCATGTTGATCATCATCGCCGGTTTTCCAAGTGCGTTTATTGCGATGTTTTTTACCGGTTCAATGCTGATTGAAGTGATGTTTTCGCTCGAAGGTATCGGCCTACTGGGATTTGAGTCGACCATTCAACGCGACTACCCAGTGGTATTTAGCTCTTTATATATCATGACGTTATTGGGATTACTGCTGAGTATTATCTCTGATTTAACTTACACTTGGGTCGATCCTCGCATCGATTTTGAGGCGCGCTAATGTTGTTGAAATCAAACAAAACGCCCAATCCACTTAATCAAGCACGCTGGTTGCGTTTTCGTGCTAACCGCCGCGGATATTGGTCGCTGTGGATCTTTGCGCTGTTGTTTATCATCAGTTTATTTGCCGAGCTTATCGCCAACGACAAACCGTTAGTGGTGCACTACGGACAAGGTTGGTATTTCCCGGTGACGAAGAGCTATAGCGAGCTGACTTTTGGCGGTGAGTTTGATATCGAAGCGGATTACACCGACCCGTATATTCAAGACAAAATCGACCAGAACGGCTTTGTTGTTTGGCCGCCGATTCGCTTTCACTACGATACCATCAATTACGATATCGCTGGTGTATTGCCCTCAGAGCCAGATAGCGTCAACTGGCTTGGCACCGATGACAAAGGCCGTGATGTGCTGGCACGAATCATCTATGGCTTTCGTATCTCGGTGCTGTTTGGCTTTGTATTGACCGCGGTCTCGACACTGATAGGGGTGTTTGTTGGTGCGACGCAAGGCTATTACGGCGGTTGGATAGATTTGCTTGGCCAGCGTTTTATCGAAGTCTGGTCGGGTATGCCAACGCTGTTTTTATTGATCATTTTATCGAGTTTTATCGAACCGAACTTTTGGTGGTTACTTGGCATTATGGTGCTGTTTAGTTGGATGAGCTTGGTTGGTGTGGTGCGCGCTGAATTCTTGCGTTGTCGCAACTTTGATTATGTGCGCGCGGCGCAGGCGATGGGCGTTGATGATAAGCGCATTATGCTCAGACACATGCTGCCAAACGCTATGGTTGCATCATTGACTATGATGCCCTTTATCCTGTCGGGCTCGGTGACGACCTTAACGTCACTCGATTTCCTTGGCTTTGGTTTGCCTGTCGGTTCGCCTTCGCTGGGCGAGTTATTAGCGCAGGGTAAAGCCAATTTACAAGCGCCATGGCTTGGCATTTCCGCGTTTGCGGTGCTTTCTATTATGCTCACTTTGCTGGTGTTTATTGGCGAAGCGGTGCGTGATGCTTTTGACCCTCATCAGCAAGGACGATAATCATGGCAACGACGGTTTTAGACATTCGTAATTTGTCGGTTGGCTTTGGCCGCGCAGGCAGTATTGACCCAGTGACCCATGACGTCAGCTTCTCGCTTAAACGCGGAGAGACACTGGCTTTAGTCGGCGAAAGTGGCTCAGGAAAATCGGTCACCGCGAATGCAATATTAAAATTATTGCCGAAAGGGTCGGCCCATTACCTCAATGGCGAGATTTGTTTTGGCGATACCAATACGCTGCGCTGCTCTGAGCGAGAGCTACGCGGAATTCGCGGCGGGCGCATTGGTATGATTTTCCAAGAGCCGATGGTTTCACTCAACCCTTTGCATAAAATTGGTAAACAGTTGGTGGAAGTCGTCGGGATTCACCGTGGCTTACGTACCAGCCAAGCCCAACAACTGGCACTGCAGTGGTTGGAGAAAGTGGGTATTCGTCACGCCAAACAAAAACTAAACGCATACCCGCATGAGCTTTCTGGTGGTGAGCGCCAGCGAGTGATGATAGCGATGGCGCTGATTAATGAGCCAGAGATCTTAATTGCTGATGAGCCGACCACCGCACTGGATGTATCGGTGCAGGCGCAAATTCTTGATCTACTTGTACAGTTGCAGCAAGAACTTGGTATGGCGATGCTGTTTATTACCCACGATTTGAGTATCGTACGCCGCATCGCCGACAACGTGTGTGTGATGCAAAATGGCCGTTTGATTGAAAGCGCGCCGTGTCAAACGCTGTTCGAATCGCCATCCCACCCCTATACCCAAAAGCTGATTGATTCTGACCCTAAAGGCACGCCGGTATCGATGCCAAGCGATGTGCCAACGCTGCTGAGTGTTGATAATCTGAAAGTGTGGTTTCCCATTACTGGCGGCGTGTTTAAGCGCGTGGTATCGCATGTCAAAGCGGTGACGGATATGGGCTTTGAACTCAAACGTGGTCAATCTATGGGCCTGGTTGGTGAAAGTGGTTCTGGGAAATCCACCACTGGCATGGCGATTTTAAAATTGGTGGCGTCGCAAGGTTCGATTTGTTATCAAAACCAAGAGTTGCAAGGGCTGGATCGCAAGGCGATGTTGCCATTTCGACGCAAGATGCAAGTGGTGTTTCAAGACCCGTTTTCGGCGCTCAATCCAAGAATGTCGGTTGCACAAGTGATAGGTGAAGGGTTGCGCGTTAAGGTCGAGGGGCAGGCTAAACTGGATGAGGCTGAAATTGATGCGCGCATTTGTGCGGTGATGCGCGAGGTTGAACTCGATCCACAATCACGTCACCGTTATCCCAATGAGTTTTCAGGTGGTCAGCGTCAACGCATCGCCATTGCGCGCGCGCTGATTTTAAAGCCAGAGTTTCTCTTGTTGGATGAACCGACCTCTTCATTGGATAGAACGGTGCAAGCGCAGGTGTTGCAATTACTTAAAGATTTGCAGGCCAAGCATGGCCTTACGTATTTGTTTATCAGTCACGATTTGAATGTGGTGAAATCACTGTGTCACTACACCATAGTGATGAAAAATGGCCAAGTGGTTGAGCACGGTGAAACAGAGACACTATTTGCTACGCCTAAGCAAGATTACACCCGCCAATTAGTTGAACTGTCCAGCGTCCACTGATTGCAACTTGGCGAAAAAAAAAACCGCAAAGCGTTTGAGCGATTGCGGTTTTTTATTGGGCGTTATTCAGTGATGTAGAGCAGGGCATATTAAATCTCCGTGTAGTGACTGGCGCTGGCCAGTGACAGAGGTTTTGAATACCAATAGCCTTGTAAAAAGGCGACGCCCATTTGTGAGAACTTGTGGTGCATGTCGGCGTTTTCGATGCCTTCAATCACAATGTCGACGTTATAGCTACGACACAAATCGGTGATAAAACGTAAGTACTCGTAGGTCGCTGGGTTAGTTAAGCTTTTCCAAGCGAGGTTTTTATCCACTTTAATTTGGCTAAGTGGTAAATCGAAAAAGCTGTGCAGTGAGCTATAGCCAGAACCAAAATCGTCGAGCGATAAGCGAAATCCATATTCATTCAGTTTTATCAGTTGGCGAATGGCTTTTTTGTTGCCATCGATAATGATGGTTTCGGTCAATTCCAAAACGATGTTATCGGTATCGACGCCTTCACGTTCGGCAAGCATGCGTACTTGCTCGGGAAAGTGGTTATTAAGGATCTGCAAAACCGAAACGTTAATGTTTACCCGTACCAAACGCTGATGCAGTTTTTGATACTCTTTAATGAAATGGCAGGCTTTTTCAAACACCAAATAACCTAAATCGACAATGAAGCCTTTCTTTTCAGCGACAGCGATAAATTCATCAGGATAAATCTCTCCCCACTCTTTGCTGCGCCAGCGCACTAAGGCTTCAAAACTAGCGATCTGATTGGTTGACGCGCTGACAATAGGTTGAAACTTAACTGTTAACTGTTGCTCGTTAATGGCTTTTTTCAGCTGTTGCTCGATGTAGAAGTGGCGATCAACCTTGTTTTTGGTGGAATCGATATAAATGCCGATATTGGTGAAGTTATTTTCTCCGGCAAATTTGCAGGTCCGCGCAGCGATTTTCACCAGTTCAGTTGCTGACAACGACTTATCGAAATTGGGGTAAATACCAATGTTCATATCTTTGCCATACAAATGTCCGTCTAAGTCGATGGCTTTACGATAACTTTGCAAAATCCGCTCACCCAGTTTTTGAATATCTTGGGGATCATAATAACCTTTGACCAATATAGCGAAATCGTCCGAATGGACACGGTAGACATCGACGAAATGGTCGGGAAATTGGTTTAAGGTTGTTATTAGGTGGTTGAGCAGGTTTTGTAGAATTTGTTGGCCGTAAATATTCAAATAAGATTTCACATCGTCAATTTGCACATAGAGCAGTGAATAATCGCCCGATTGAGTTGCAGTAATATCGTCTATGTCGATGTGAAGCTTATTGGTATTGGAGAGTCCAGATTCTGTGTCGATAAAGGCGGCGCGGTGAATATAGCTTTCCATGGTTTTTTTATCGGAAATGTCTCGATGACAGCCGACCAAAAACACTTCACCGTCTATGGTCTTAGTAATCGCGGTGCCTTGTACCCAAATATATTGTCCGTCGGTGCGCCGTACTCGATATTCGGTACTTAAACGCTTACCTTCCATATTGGCATGCAGAGCTACGCGCCGTTGCAGTAATAGCCGGTCTTCTGGGTGAACTAAGTCGAGCCAAGCACTAAAGGAAGTGTGGCCAGGTTGAATACCAAACTGAGCGTAAAAGCTTGGGTTGTAATAGAACATTTGACTGCTATCGGCCATATAGAAAATACCATCACTAAACACGTCAAAAAGGTGTTTGAAATGGTTATCCATAAACAGATCGAGTTCGGCGCCAGAAAGCGGAAAGCCTTCCAGTTGAGATACGCCCTTCACCGTGAATTCACCTTGTGAATCATACTCTGTATTAGCCAATTGCCTGTGGGATTTATCATTCATTCGATAGTGACATGCCTCATTCCTTCGAAGGTATGTCGTTCCTTTTAGGGTTCTATTTTATAAAAGCATTAACCTGATTTATGTGTTTTACATGAATTATCGCCCAACGACCAGTCGAATTATCGCATTATTCAACTAAAGTTTAGTTTCAATGGTGACATGGTCACATATTGAACAGTTTATGACGTTTATTGATTCGAAATACGGAGTTCAGTGTATCCGGTTTGTGTATCGAATTCTCTAGAAAAGTTGAGATTTTTATAGCTATTTATGATGAGTTCTGCGGTGGTGTCGATAATACTTCCCTCCAGTAAATGTCCCCCAATGACGTCACCATTTTGTTTGGCTACTGCGATGTGCAGATGTTGATGATCAGGCGTTAGCGTGCCAATCAAAGAGACAATTTCAAACGCTTGATGCCAAATTTGGCTGTGCTGCGCGCCGGCAAGGCGCATATTGAGTACGCTTAAGCTGCCAACGCATGACACCACGGCGCCGGCTTCAATGTGATGGGTGGTAACTAAGTGTTGAATGGCTTGCTTTAAATCACTGCCGCGCGTCAACCTTACCGCGATGGGCTCAATGTGGTTCATGGCGAGTTCCTTCAATTAATTGCAACAAGGTGGGTAGCGCAGTATCGATATCATCAAGGCGTTTGGCTTTGCCTAGTACGCGAATACCTTGCATTTGGCACAGCACTAACGTCGCAAGTTCGTGTGCGGGCAGTTTGGCGGGTATCTGTTTATGGTCTTTGGCATACTGCAAGCAATCGGTAAAGCGCGCCAGTAGCAAGTCAAACAAACGGTGACCTCGTTCGAGCACAGTGTCGTCCTCACCGGCGTGTTCGATAAGGGCATTTTGCATAAAGCAACCACAACTCGAATGGCGTTGGCGTTTGGCAAATTCAAATAGAAACTGCTTTAGCTCGGGCCATCCTGCATCGGCTGCCGCCAATATTTCTATGCTCGGAAAAGAGATACGCTCTAAATAAGCGTCGAGGGCCATGTAATAGAGGTTTTGCTTGTCTCCATAGCTGTTATACAAGCTAAAACGATTAATTTTCAGCTTGTCGATAAGCTCTGAGATGGCGGTATTGGCGTAGCCTTTTTGCCAAAACAAGGTCATCGCGTCGAGCAATTTCTCATCTTTATCAAATTTTGATTTTCTTGCCATGTGATAGCTTCTGCGTTTGCGCCAAATTATTCTTGACTGTTCGGTTAGAAATTCTTTAGATTCTAAACTAAACGATCGTTCTGAAAAAGGAAAAAGGAACCGCAATGAAGCTTTATGAAACGGCGATGACGCCAAGCTGCCGCCGAGTAAGTCTGTTTTTAAATGAATTGGGTATTGATATTGAGCGTGTGGCGCTGAATGTTCGTGAAGGTGACAATCTGAGTGCCGATTACGCTGCCAAAGCGGTAAATGGCAAAGTGCCAATGTTAGAGCTTGATAGCGGTGAAACGCTATGTGAAAGCGTCGCGATTTGTCGTTATGTCGATGAACAGTTTCCAAACTCCTTAGCACTGTTTGGCCAAGACCCTCTTGAAAAAGCGCAAGTGGAAATGTGGCATCGCGTGGTTGAACTGCAAGGGCTTTACGCCGGCTTTCAAGCGTTTCGCAATCTGACGGGCGTGTATAGCGACCGCGAACGCTGCGTCAAAGAGTGGGGCGAGGAATCAAAAAAACGTGTCGAAGAATTTTTGCCGATATTGAATCAACGTTTAAGTGAGTCGGCGTTTGTGGCAAGTTCGCGTTTTACCATCGTCGATATTACCGCGTTTATCTTTGTCGGTTTTTGCACTAAGGCGTTGGAGTTGGACGTGCTTGCTCAATATCCAGCCATAGCCACCTGGTTTAATAGCGTAGCGGCGCGCCCTGCATTCCAAGCATAATTACCTACCTATGACTGAAAATGAGCACTTTGGTTGGTCAGGGTGCTTATTTTTTAAGACAATAGTTGCATAAATTTCCATGATCGCTCGAGTTTGAGAGCTGGCTCTCGATTTGACCAGATGGCGTCGTAGGAATGGTGCTATTTGTCTGTAAGGGGTGCCCTACAGTAGTAAATTAAATTATTTAAAAACAACGATTTAACTTTAGTTTATGGTGTTCGGTTTGTTGACTTATTAACCCACTGCTCTAATCTGCCGCTTCCCCTAAAAAGCGAGTTAGAACCATAGTGCGTTTAAAATCACTTCTGTCTGCATTTGTCGCAGTCACTACATTTTTATCGGCACCATCTTTCAGTGCTGAGACTGTGCCCGATCACCAAGAGCATTCAGCATTGGCTAATGTCATTCATGTCGCGGTATTTTCCTCATTGAACCCAACGATGGATAAAACCGTTAGCGAACAGTTTCAAGGTATTAATATCAATTACTTGCAGTCAATTGCTCAAGATATGAATGCCTCTCTCAAAATCAAAGGCTACGACAGTATTGACCATGTCTATCAAGCGCTAGAAAGCGGCGATGCGGACTTGGCGGTCGGCTTTAGCAGAACCAAAGACCGTGAAAAACGTTTTGTCTTTTCTGACCCTTTTTACAGCACCAGTTTGGCGGTTTGGTTTCGTAACAGCCGCGCGGCTTATTTAGCACCCAAAAGCCTAAAGTGGGTGTGTTTGCGCACCTCCAGCTATTGTTCCCGTCTAAGCGAGCTTGGCGTTGATAACGCAACTGTAGTTGAAGATTTCAACGATTCATTTGAGATGGTCAATCGCGGCGATGCTGACGCCTTTATCGTCAACTACGTTTCGCTGTTGCAATATCTTAATGAAAACGATGTGGTTGATGGTCAAGTTTGGGTGCCTGACTGGCTAGAACCTGAGCAAGTATCGGTAATGGCTTCGCCAAAGAAGCGCGCACTAGTTGACAAGATCAACAAAGTCTTGGAATCCGAAGGTGAAACACTGCAAGCGTACTCGTCGCAGTCGTTTAACGCCTACCACAAGATTGACCAAGCCAACATCGCTTACCGTAACCAGCATCATCAAGACAAGGCGGTGCGTTTTACGTTTGATACCGATTCTTATCCGATGTTTTTCCGCGATAAAGATGGCAAGTTGACTGGTGTGTTAAATGATGTACTGAAATTGATTCAAGCGCGTTCAGGATTAAAATTTCAATATGTGCCAATGGAAGAGGGCAAAACCGCCGATCAGATGATGGCCGACGGTGAAGTCGATATTTTGCCACTCACAATGCAAAGCAGTGCAGATGGTGAATCGTTGGCGCTTACCGATCCTTATTTCAACTTAAAGTATGTCAGCGTTGAGCTGATGACACCACGCTTGTCTAAAAGTAGCGCTGATGGCGTATTGCTGACCACCATGCAGCGTTCAGAGCTGAGTTTTAAAGAGTCAGTATTTGATACTCATGCGGTGTCGTTTAACGATCTGCACAAAATGCTCAAGGCGTTGAGTGCTGGTGAAATTGGCCGTGCCTACATTCGCGAAGATCTGCTCGAAATGTTGCTCGCCAACGGCTACGACAGCAAATACCGTATCAACCGCAAAGATTATCGCTCGGTGCGCGCTTCCATTGGGGTGTCCAAGACCGATCCTCTGCTGCTGAATGCGCTTAATAGTGTACTGACGACCATTGATGGCAATGAACTGCGTAAAATTCGCGATGGCTACTCGCGTTTTAACGTTGTGTATGGCTACGACAAATTTAACGTCATGTTGTTGATTGGCGGCTTAATCCTGATTGCGCTTATCATCATTTTCATTAGCTATTTATTGTCGAAGAACTTGAAACTGCAAGTGGTGCTGCGCGAAAACGAAGCCAAAAATTCTCAAGGCGAATTTGAGTTTATGCAGCAGATCATCACCGCCTTGCCCGTTAAAGTCTTTATTCATGACTTTAACCATGACTTGGTGCTTAGTAACTGTTCTAAGCATATGGCCGGCGAGTGTGGCGGTTGTACCATGGCGGAAAACAACGTTGCCAAAAGTCCGATCGTTGAGAACCAAGAACTGATTGAACAGGTGTTGACAGACGGCTTCTCAATCAACCGTACTGTGGACATTACCGATTGCCAGCTCAATATCAAAACCGTTGAGTTCTACCATAAGCGCGTAATCAACTCGACAACGCAAAAAGCGTTCGTGCTGACTGTGATTCACGATGTCAGCGCGCGTTATCAGCAACAGCGTGAATTGATTGAAGCCAACAAAGCCGCTGAGCAAGCGGTGGTTGCCCGTGAACGTTTCTTGGCAAGTATGAGTCATGAACTGCGCACGCCAATCGCCGGCATGAGCGGTTTGCTAGAAATGCTCAATATGCGCCTGACTCACGCTGAAGACCGCATGCTGCTTAAAAACGTGATTACCTCGACTCAGAACCTCAAAATGTTGGTGAACGATATTTTGGACTTCTCAAAGCTTGAGGCCAACCAACTCAACATCGAGTCGGTGGAATTTAACGTGATGAAAGGCACGTGTGAATTACTGCGTATTCACAGCGCAGCCGCGAAAGAAAAAGAGCTGGAATTTGAATTTGATTGGACGCCAACGCCAATTCGAACCATCAAAATTGACGCGCTGCGTTATAGCCAAATCGTCAATAACCTGCTTTCTAATGCGATTAAATTTACCGACAGTGGCAAAATTCGCGTCGAAATGTCGGTTACCAAGAGTCAATTGCATTTCTCGGTAATGGACTCTGGCGTGGGCATGACCGAGCAGCAGCAAAAAGTGGTGTTCCAACCATTTGTTCAAGCAGATAACTCCATTGCGCGCCGTTATGGTGGCACTGGCCTCGGTTTGACCATTGTTCGTGACTTGATTCAACTGATGGGCGGCGAATTTGAGCTCGAAAGTGTCGCAGGGCTTGGCACCAAGATTACCTTCTCACTGCCACTTGAAGTGGAAGAGTATTATCAAAACCCGTTCCCGCATATCGAATTGCACTGTGGAAAAATTCCCAAATATGTCAATGAGTGGCTGGAACCTTGGTTTGAACATGCGGTGTTATCTGGAGAAAAGCATACCGTGGCGGTGACCACTCCAGACGACAAGTCGCTGCACCAGGAAGAGTTCACTATCATCTTGGATCCTGAATTTGACCAGATGGCACATGTCGATAACAATACCGTCCGCTTATCGACCTCACCGCTGTTTCCTGATGTGGTTTTTGAAGTGCTGCGCCGCGTTAATGAAGGTGAAAATAAACCTGAGTCGGATGAAATCGTCATGCTTAGTGGGCATGTGCTGGTGGCGGAAGATAACCCGATTAACCAGATGCTGATCGTCAAACAGTTGGAAGAGATGGGCGTCACGGTTGAAGTCGTTTCTGACGGTCTTCAAGCACTGAATAGCCTGCGTCGCAATTTTACGTCTTATGATCTCTTGATAACTGATGGGCATATGCCCAATATGGACGGTTATCAGCTAGCAAGACGGGTTAGGGACACATTACCGGAATTTGCCGATAAGCCGATCATTGGGTGTACAGCGGAAGATAGTCGTGTTGCGTTGCAACGCGGTGAGATGAGTGGATTTGACCATATTCTTTATAAACCTTATGGCATCCACCCGCTAAACCAATTACTCAGAAAATTCCTGCCGTATAAAAATGCGCCAGTTGCTGAGTTGCTAAGCCCAGAGCCAAAAGTGGTTGACCCATCTTGGCTCGATAATTACAGCATTGATGAAGCATTAATGCTTGGCAAAGTGTACGTCACTACCATGCAGGAAGATTGTGACAAGCTTGAAAGTGTCAGAGATGACCTCGAGCAAGTTAGGCAAGTCGCGCATCGTATTAAAGGCGGTGCAGGGACCGTAGGAGTCAAAGAATTAATGGAACTTGCTCAGGTGGTGGAACATAGCGCCGCAGAGGGGAACCCAGACATTCATGGAAGTATTAACACTTTGATTGCTCAAGTGACACAAACGATAGAACAAACAAGAGATTGGTTAAACGTCCATGAACAGACAGATACGTGTATTGATTCTTGATGACAGCGCTTTGCAGCGCGTCACTACTCGCATGCAGCTCGAGCGCATCGGTGTGTCCGATGTCGATGAAGCGCATGACGGCTATCAAGCTTTAGATAAATGCCAAGAGCAGCATTACGACATCCTGTTTTGTGATTTGGATATGCCCGAAATGGACGGTATCCACTTTCTTAAACGGCTCAGTCGCTCAGGCTTTGACGGCACTATTGGCATTCAAAGTGGCATTGACGCCACGGTGCTGAAAATCGCGTGCATCATGTGTACTCAACTTGGGTTTAAAAAAGTGGTCGCGCTGCCTAAACCCGTTCCACAAGAGACACTGGCCGGTGTGATAAAAGAGCACATCGATGCGCAAGAGCTCGAAGGGGAAGTGAAACCGCATTTGCAGTTTGACGATAGCGCGATGGCGAGTGCGTTTATTAATGGTGAATTCCAAAACTACTATCAGCCGAAATACGATTTTAAAACCGAGCAAGTGGTGGGCGTTGAAGTGCTGATGCGCTGGATCCATCCAACGCTTGGAATCATTGGCCCGGATGTGTTTTTGCCGCTTATCGACAAAAGCAATTTGCAAAACGATCTGTTTTTCCTTTCGGCAGAGCAGGCGTTTGCCCATTTTGCCCAAAGTGACGGGCATTACAGTATTGCGCTGAACGCCACACAAACCAACTTGGAAACGCCAAACTTTGTCGAGCGTTTGCTTGCGTTGGCGCATCAGTACCAAATCGAGCATGGGCGAATCATTGTTGAATTGACCGAAAATGAAGTGACCTTGTTGTCTGCGGTGATGCTGGAAAACATCGCACGACTGCGTATTCATCGCGTGGGGTTATCCATCGATGATTTTGGCACAGGTTATTCAACCTTGTTGAAATTGGCGCAATTGCCAGTGACGGAATTAAAAATCGATCGCGAATTTGTCGCGTCGTGTACCTATGACATTCGTACTCAATCGATTGTCAAACTGACCCATCAATTGGCGCGCAATCTTGGTTTACGCGTGGTCGCGGAAGGGGTCGAAAATAAAGAAACTTGGGCTTATCTGGAGAAATTAGGCGTTGATGTTTGCCAAGGGTTTTTAACTGGACGACCGATGCCGTTTGCTCAAATACAACGCTTAGAGAAAAATTTATGCCTATAAATAAAGTTAGCTGTCTTATTTTGGATGATCACCCGTTGGTTTGCGCAGCCATCGAAGGGCTACTGCGTGACCACCATCGAATTGATGCCGTTTATTCGATGACGGATCCGCAAAAGGCGCAGGCGTTTTTGAAAGAAAACGATATTGATATGTTGGTTTTGGATGTCAATTTATCCAAAGCCGATGGTTTTGAATTTGCGCGCCGAATTACCGCACACGGTTATCAAGGAAAAATGCTGTTTATCTCGGCCAATGAGTCGCAGATCTATTCAGAAACGGCTTTTCGTCTTGGCGCCGATGGTTACATCACCAAATCTGAGAACATGAACCTGATTGTTCACGCCATCGAAAGCATTTTAAACGGATACACCTTCTTTAAATTCACTGGTGATACGCCGGATCGCAATACCGAAGTGAAGCTTTCTCAACGTGAAGCGGTGGTGCTGACTTACTTGATGGAAGGCAAGGCCAACAAAGAAATTGCTGAAATCTTGTCGCTGAGTGCCAAAACCATCAGCACTTACAAAACCCGTATTTTAGAGAAGTACCAAGTTAAATCAGTACTGGAACTGATGAAAGTCGGCGACAATATTAATAAAGCCTGATTCCATTTGATGACGGATTAAAAAGAGCTCTGCGGAGCTCTTTTTTTGTGTCTAGTGTTACGCCTTGGTAATTTTAACCGGGATTGATTATGAGACAGCGGCGCATTTCATTCAGAGGTTTAATTAGAATTACTATACGGTTAACGCTTTGGCGACTAGGATCCAGCCAGTCCACCACAATATTGAAGCTGTTATGAATCAAGCGTTAGATCTTAACTTATTAAAAGTATTGGTTTTGATTAACAAACACCGCCAGTTAAGACCAGTGGCTAAAGCTCTTGGTAAAACCGAAAGTGCGGTGAGCAAGTATTTATCCAAATTACGTTTGCAACTTGATGATCAGCTATTTGTTCGCGGCGCGCATCATCTTGAACCCACCGAATTTACTCTAAAATTATTGCCACAGATCTCCGCAGGTCTGGACCTTCTTGACAATGCCATTGCCCGCCAAGAGTTTGTTCCCGAGCTTTATAACAAAGATATTCGAATTGCGTTGCCCGGATTTTTGGAACACTTGGTGGGTGTTCGAGTCATGAGCGATTTATGGTCGATTTTACCTAACGCTAGGGTTCACATTACGGCTTGGAATGATTTGACCACCGAGCAGATTCTGGACAACCGCATCGATATTGGTGTGCATTATTTTAATCCGGCACAGACCAAAACCATTTACCAACATCGAATGGGTAATGTTAGTGGCGCAGTGGTGACGTCCAGTGATTGCGAGCAGGTGCGCTTTGAAGAGCTGATCAAAAAGCCATTCGTGCTGATGGAGATGAAAGGTTGGCATCAAAGCCAAGCGGTTATCAAAACAAGTTTGGAAGAAAGCGGCTACGAGATTGATTGTCGAGGCACAGTAGATAGTGTTCAAGCGCTGTTTGAGATCATTAAACGTCACGACTACGGTGCATTTCTGCCGAATTTAAATATCGAATGTGAAGGACTACGTTATAACCCGATTCCGGACGAGGTGTTTGAGCGAGGATTGCCGCCAGTGGTCGCCAATTACAAGGCGCTGAACATCGGTAGTCCGCTGCATTCCATTTTGTACCAAGTACTAAAACGGGCACTGTTTAACCAAGTGCCCGTTTCAAAGTAGGGGTGGCGATTAACTTGCCGCGCTGATCGGCGCTTGTTCGTCACCTAAATGTTCACGCATTTGCATCAGTTCGACGATCGAGTTGACGTTGTACTTATCCAAAATGCGTGATTTATAAGTACTGATGGTTTTTGAGCTCAGTGATAGCAGCTCTGAAATACGTTTATTGGTGTAGCCTTTAATGAGGTAGTTAAACACCACGGTCTCACGGTTTGACAGCGCAACATTCTTGCGGAAAGTATTGGCTTTATGCTTAAACACAGAGTAGCCGCGGGCCACACTCAAAATCGCTTCTTTGATCACCACTGATGATTCCACTTTGGAAATGTAGCCATTAGCGCCGAGTTTATAAGCGGTCATAGAGTACATAGGGTGTTTGCTGCTTGAGATAAACAGTACTTTACCCGCATAACCATGAGCGCGCGCTCGGCGAATAAATTCAAAACCGTCCGAATTTTCCAAATCGACATCCAAAATCACATAATCGATGTCGTGGTTTCGTAGAAGTTGAATACCAAACGTCGCATTGTTGGCTTGGTAGGCTTGAGCGTTGGGCATGCACTCATAAACCAAGTTTTCAATTGCAGTGCGCATTAGCGGCTGGGTATCAATGATCAAAATATTCATTGCTGACATATATAGTGCCTCGGTGTGTGAATGAGTGACATCAATGTCCTAACGTTCCCAATGGCGCTAATGTAAGGGATAACTGACGGAATTGGTGGAATACCGTACTTTCCATTACGGAATGGACGTCAGCGCGCTGTCAGAAAGGCTCACTTTGGCTGTAGGGCTTGGTGAAGCGAGCGAAAAGTCAGTGAAAAGGTTTTCCAAACCGTGAATTACCATTACACTGCGCCCATTAACCCGTTTTGAGGTGATTATGAACAACGAATACGACCACGACGCTGAAGACTACGGCGAGGAAATCGAAATTGAAGCGATTGGCATTGAGGTGAATACTCAGCCTATTGAGCTTTATAAGGTGATGAAATTGGCCAATCTAGTCTCAGGCGGCGGGGAAGCAAAACACGCCATCAGTGAAGGCTATGTGGCGGTCAATGGTGAGCTTGAAACTCGCAAGCGCCGTAAAATGTACGATGGTGACTTTTTCGAGTTTAACCAAGAATATTACGTGGTGGTTTTTGAGCCGCAAAGCGAACTTTTGCAACAAGAGCCTGACAATGATCATGTTGCTGGCGCTGAGTTAGACGCTATCACTGAGCTTGAGAGTGCAGCGCCGGCTAAGCCGCAAGTGCATTCACAACAACCGTCGTCACAACCCGAATCTCCTAAGGAAAAACCTGCCGCAGAGAAGCAAAATAAAAAGCCAGGCGGTCAACGTCGCTCGCTTGATTTTCTGTAATCGGCAGTATTTAACTTGTAATGCGCAATCTTGATTGCGCATTTTTTTTTGCACAGAAAATCTATACGTTGCCACATTTGCACAGATTTACCGCGCTCAATATTGACGCCAACGCGCCGATAGATTAATAACTTGGTTTATTTATAAAATGCCCGATTGCATCACCGTGAGTGATCTCTTTGCTGAACTTTTTGTGTAAGCGAGCGAGTGTGTATTTCGGTAGAGATTGTACTTGAGCAGAGGATTGTACTTGGGGTGAGATCGCACTTGGGGTGAGATCGCACTTGGGTTGAGACTGTAATTGGGCGTAAAAACAGCGAGTAAAGTCAATGATAAAAGCAATAGCAACACTGAGCCTGCTTGGTTTGGTTGGTTGTGCGACTCTGCCGACCGATACACCGCCAAAGTGGCAAAATAATAGCGATCATTATCTGCTTTCGGGTCGGCAAGGCTGGATGCCAGGTCAGCAATTGGCGTTTGGCGACAACCAAATTGACGTCGACAAGAGCAGTGAGTTGCGCTTTGTCGACGACGTATTATTTAACGCCAGACATCAAAGTGTCACTCTTAACTTAAAAGACAGCAGCGGCGTGAAAGCGAAGCTTCGCTACGAACAGAAGTGCGATGGTCACCGCGGTTCGTTAACCATTATTGAACCCAATAAATTTACGGCGCGAGTCAGTTATCAAGGTAAGCAAGCCTCCTTTACCGACCCCTACAACTTCACCTTTGGTGGTCACCATTATCAAATGCGCTATGGTGAATCGAATTGGCCACAAGTCATCAGAGTATCACGCGACGCTGCCCCTTTTGTTGAACTGCACCTTGGCGTCAGTGATGGTTCATGGAGCACTCAAGATCATGTTTGGGTAGTCAATAGTCTTTCTGCTGAGGGTACGAAAGTGGCGGCGTTACTCTCAGGTTACGCGGTCACGTATAATCCGGAGTATTGCGAATACGATGAGGACGATGACGAATAGCCCAACGCTGACTTGATAGGGCGCGAACAACCGTTGCTGTCCTATTGAGTCCAGTCTTTGTCTGCCACAGCCAAGTCAGAGCTTTTCTAATCAGCTAGGCTAAGTGAATAAACAACAAAATCATTCGATTAGCGACAAGGAATCGTCATGGAAGACAGACAAGCAGCGCCGTTTTCGGTCAAAGAGTACATTGAACTGAACCATAAATTGGAACATGGCATGGAGACATACCCAGGGCTTAGCCATGTTGATGTCTATGAGCATTTTCCGCGTTTTGAAAATAACGCTTTGGTTGATGGTATTAGTTTGCTCGGTATTTCAGGTACTTATATTGACGCTCCATTTCATGAAGACCCAAACGGCGCCAAAATTTGCGACTATCCGCTGGAAAAGCTTGTTAACTTACCGATTGTGGTGGTCAATAAACCAGAGAGCCGTGTTGCTTTTGAACTTGAAGATTTTGCTGGCATTGAAGTCCGCGGCAAAGCGGTGTTGCTCAATAGCAAGCACGATCGCTTTTTTGGTCAGCCTGCCTATGGCGAAAATACGCCCTACCTGTCCGAGCCAGCCGCGCTTTATTTAGTAGAGCAGGGCGTGGCACTGGTCGGCATTGATTCGCCGCTGGTGGATAATATAGAGACCTCTGCACAGTCGATTCCAGTGCATAATATTTTACTCTCAAGCGGTGTGGTTATCTGCGAAGACATGACCAATATTGCGGAGGTTGACGGCAAGCCAGCTTTTCTCACCGCGGTACCGCCGCGAGTCCCACTCGCAAGCTTCCCTGCTCGTGTGTTTGCCACCGTGTATGAATAACCAGAGATATTTCTAATCTTTGTTAAGCGGCTTCGGCCGCTTTTTTTGTCTTGTATTTCTGTGTGACCGCCACGCAATAACGCTTTGTCCTAATCACCCTAAACCTTGGCTGAAATAGTCGAGTTTTGGCGATTTGGCAAGGCTAAGATGACAGCTGATTTTAAGTTTTGACTAGTTGGCAAAGGATAACCAATGAGTGAAGAAACGATATTGACAGCGAGTCATATTTCAAAGCGTTATGGCGGTGTTTTTGCACTTAATGACGTGAGTTTTTCACTGAACAAAGGTGAAATACTCGGGCTTTGCGGTGAGAACGGTGCAGGGAAGAGCACACTGGTAAAAATTCTTGGTGGTTATGTCAAACCGGATTCCGGGCGATTGACCATCGACGGTCATGAGATTGAATTGGGTAAACGCGTCGACCCGGCGCTTATCACCATTGTGCATCAAGAATTATCGATTGTGCCGCATCTTAGCGTGCTCGATAACATCATGTTAGGAATGAAAAAAAGTGGCTTTTGGTATCTGCGCCGCCAACATGTAGAGAGTGTCAAACAGCATTTAGACAGTGTTGGATTGGCTCATGTTTCCCCTTATCAACTGGCCCAAACACTATCACTGGCAGAAAGGCAGTTGGTTGAAATTGCACGCGGCTTGGCGAGCGGCGCAAAAGTGCTACTGCTTGATGAACCTACCGCAACGTTATCTGACGCTGAAATCGACAAAGTGTTTACCATCATGCGTGGTTTGAAAGCGGCGGGGACCACTTTAGTGATCATCAGTCACCGCTTAGATGAGGTGTACACCATTACCGACCGTGTCACCGTGTTTCGTGGCGGCGAGCACATTTTTACTCGTGATACCGCCCAAGTGCCAAGTGAACAACTGGTTAGTGCCATGCTTGGTCACGAGGTCGAGCGCAAAGCAATGCATACAGTTCGTCCGCAAAGTCAGGATGTGTGCCTAGCATGTGAAAACCTTAGCTTAGAAGGGCAATTCGGACCACTTAACTTTAACTGTCATCGCGGAGAAATTGTTGCGATTGTCGGCCAGCTTGGTTCTGGCGCGGATGCGCTGCTGAAAACCTTGGCAGGGCTTGAACCTAATGCCAAGGGCAAGATTGTTGTTAATCAAAAGCAAGTCTCGATCAAGGGCGTGCAACACGCCGACCAACTTGGCATCGCTTATGTGCCGGAAGAACGCGCCGCCAAAGGGGCATTTCTAGATGCGCCAATTGGCATGAATTTAAGCTCTCGAGCACTTGGGAGCCTTGCCAATATGGGCGTGATCTCCAAATCTGACGAGCGCGCGATGGGCGTCGATCTTGCTCGTTCATTTACGTTAAATCCTGAACGTAATCACGAACCCGTTTCGTCGCTCAGTGGTGGTAATCAGCAAAAAGTCGTGCTTGGTAAAGCCGTAGCCACCAATCCGAAATTACTGTTACTCAATGAGCCGACTCGCGGCGTTGATATTGGCGCTCGCGCTGACATATACCAAGTGCTTCGAACGCGCGCCGATTCGGGGCTGTCAATCGTGTTTTTCTCCACCGATCTGGAAGAGATTCTCGACTTTGCCGATCGCATAGTGACGGTATTTAAAGGGCAGGTGGTCAATAACGTATTACGCGAAAATGCCAGTCAACAAAGTATTTTACAGGACATTCTTCACGGTAATGCGCTGGAAAGTCACAAGGAGGTGGCAGCATGAACCCTGCTATTTCGGCTAAGGCAAGCCCTTCACCATTGTCAATCGGGCGCACGGCACTAAGCCCAGCTCGGATTCAATCTACCTCGGTGAAAGTGGCGACGGTGATTGTTGCCCTACTCGCGAGCGTATTTGTGGATGGTTTTGCGAGTACGCAGAATCTCAGTGCCATCTTGTTTATGACGGTATCGGTTGGGGTAACAGCGTGCGGGTTAGCGCTGGTCACCATCAGCGGAAACTTGTTTATGTTATCGCTAAGTGCCACCGCCTCTATCTCAACCATCATTTTCGCCAGTTGTTTGCAGTACGGTTTTGTTGCGGCAGCGGTGATCACTTTACTGTGCGGCTTGGTATTTGGCGCGATTCAGGGCATGGCGGTGGGGCTGCTTAAAACCAATCCCATTATCACCAGCATCGCGGCGGCGTCGGTGATTACTGGTATTGGTTCGTGGGTGTGTGGTGGTCGAACGGTGACCAGCGATGTTTCTGTCAACTGGTTAGGGGTTGACCATTTGATAAGCGGTGTGCCTAACCAAGTGGTGGTTTTGGTGCTAGCACTGGTTGGTTGTGAGCTGTTTTTATCGCGTATGCGTCTTGGCCGAGAAACCTTACTCACCGGTGTGAATAGCGAAACGGCGCGTTTGTCTGGTTTGCGTGTTGGGCTTGCGGTTTGTTGCGCTTTTATTATCGCCTCAGTGGCCGCAACGAGCGCGGGTATTTTGATCGCTTCGCAAACCTCCCAAGGTAATTTGTCGCTTGGTTCTGGGCTTGATTTCAGTGCTATCGCTGCTGTGCTGGTTGGCGGTATCGCCATCAATGGCGGGCATGGACGTATTTTGGATGCGGTGATCGGCGCACTGTTTTTGGCGGTGGTCAGTAATGTGCTGTTGCTAAAAGGCTTTTCTCTGGATATTCAATTGATGGTCAAAGGCGCAGTGGTGATCATTTCTGTGGTGCTGGGTGCCCTGCTGTCACGTAAGCGTTAAGGAGAACGATGATGACATCTACTTTCAATATGGCAAGTCGTTTACGAATCGGATTATGTATTGCGATTCCGCTGTTTTTTGCTTGCGCCAACAGTTTCTTTTTCACCAGCGGCAATTTGTTTGCTCTGATGCAAAGCTTTGCATTGGTTGGTTTGGTTGCTCTGGGGTTATCACTAACCATGATTGTGGGCGAATTTGATCTTTCGGTAGCGCCAATGGTCGCGGTCGGCGGTTTGATTCTCGCCAAGATGGGGGACAGTTCGGCGCTGGTGGGCGTACTGTGGGCTCTGGCGTTTGGCCTTATGGTTGGGCTGATTAACGCAGCATTCATTATAAAACTCAAAGTATCGTCACTGGTGAGTACCCTAGGCGCGATGATTTTGCTGTCTGGATTTGCCTACTGGATTGCTGATGGCAACGTCGTACCTTATTACAACTTCGATGCCTCCGATGTATTAGATGCACAGTTCTGGGTTTTGTTCTCACCACGTATTGTCATCACCCTCGTTGCTATGGCGGTGCTGCTGGTGATTCTCAACTTTACCCGCCTTGGCCGCGATGTGTATGCCACTGGCAGTCATCGTCAATCGGCAATTATGAGCGGAGCAAACACTCAAGCCGCTTTGTATTTCGCGTTTGGTTGCAGCGGCGCTATGGCGGCGCTTGCGGGGGCGTTGATATCTATCAGTCTCGCAACGGGTTCACCAACGCTGGGTGATACGCTACTCATTCAAGCCGCATCTGCAGCCATCTTAGGTGGTGTTTCACTTGGCGGTGGGATTGGCAAAGTGCAGCACGTGGCGCTTGGGGTATTTATTCTCGCAGCGCTGAGCAACGGCTTGAGCTTACTTGGCGTGAGTTCGGCCACGACTTTGCTAGTTAATGGCTGTGTATTAGGTTTTGTAGTTTTAGCTAATGGCGACTTAAGCCGCCTAGGTTTACGCGCACTGACGCGCTCTCATGGATAACAACAAACAAGGAAGTAAGGTTATGACTTATAAACATCAATTAGCGGCATTAACCGCAGCAGCTTGCTTGGCGAGCAGCGTAGCACCACTCTCTAGTGCTTATGCCGCTGAGGGCAAATCAGTAATTCTATTACAACCGACCGAAGAGTGTACCTATTGCTCTGATTACTTGCGCTTTTTTAAGCAAGAGGCGGATAGCGCTGGGCTCAAGTACCAAACGGTCACCAGCCCTTTTGATCCAGCAAACCAAGCCAACCAGGTCGAACAAGCGATTGCCAAACATCCCGATGCGATTATCTTATGGCCGGTAGATGCGAATGCGCTTATTCCTTCGATGCGCAAAGTACAAAAGGCAGGTATTCCACTGATTATCAGTGATGCTATGCCGGCGAAACAGTCGGAACGTTTTTGGGATGTATATACCGGTGGTAATAGCGAAGAAATCGGTCAAGAGTCGGCAAAAGCCATGGTGGCGGCATTTAAAGCCAAAGGTTATGGCGATAGCGGTAAAATCTTTGTGATCAGTGGTACACCGGGTACGCCAACCAGTATTGGACGGACTAAAGGTTTTAAAGAAACCTTAGCCAAAATCGCGCCGAACATCGAAATCGTTGGCGAGCAGCCAGGAAACTGGGATCAAAATGTAGCAATGAATGCGGCTTCTTCGATGTTTACCCGCTTTGGTGATCAAGTGTCTGGCGTTTACGCCGTTGAAGATTTAATGATGGCTGGTGTGATTGTGGCAGCAAAACGCGCCGGCATTGATGCGCAGAAATTGGCGTTAATTGGGGTTGGCTGTGAAGTGCAAGGCTATCAAAATATCAAACAGGGCATTCAGTATGCGACGGTGCTATCAGATGCCTACAGCGATGCAAAATACGCTGTCAATGCCGCGGTCAAACTGCTTAATGGTGAAAAGCAGCCTAAATACAGCTATTTGCCAAACCCAATTATTACTCAAAACAATCTCAGTGACTGTAAAGGCATTTAAACCTTCTTAGCAGCCGAGAAAGTATCAAACATGGCGAAGTTTGCGCTTCGCCAGCATTCAGTATTAAGGAATAGATTTATGTCTGAACAAAGTAAAACCTTGCGTTTACATATTCCGCAGTGGCAAGGGGGCAATCATCCTGCCTATCATTTTGGCGCGCAACTTCTCGCTTGGCTGGCGCCGAAAGCTAAAGGTCCGGTAGAAGAGGTCGAGGTCGCTTTTGATCAAAATGGCAACCTTGAGAATGAGAATGGCATCGTTGGGCGCTCGCAGATTATTCCTCAGTTGGAGCAGGCGCGCGCTCTGATTAATAAACACCAGCCAGAGAGTTTGGTGGTACTTGGCGGTGACTGCTTAGTCGATTTGGCGCCATTTGCTTATCTGCAGCAAAAATATCAAGATGACTTGGGTATTTTATGGGTTGACGCTCACCCTGACATTATGACTTCCAACGAGTTTGAGCATTCTCATGCATCTGTGTTGCGTGCACTGATGGGAGAAGGGGACAGTGATTTAACCCAATTTGTCACCACTCCGATTAAGGCCAATAAAGTGATGTACGCTGGCGTCAATAACGAGAGTGAGTTTGAAGCCAATTTCTTGGCCGAAAAACAGATGCGTGTGTGCAGACCCGATGAGATCAAATCGCAAATTACCTCGATTCAAAAATGGATTGAAGAAGAGCAAATTAAGGTGCTCGCGATCCACTTGGACCTTGATGTAATTAGCGCGACGAGTTTTGGCTCATTACTATTTAACAATCCCCATGTTCCTGCAAATGCTTATGAAGGCATCGCCCAAGGTCAAATCACTATGGATGACGTCGTTAAAGTGATTGGCATAGCGAGTGAACATACAAAAGTGGTGGGTATTGGGGTCGCTGAGCATCTTCCTTGGGATTCACTTAACCTCAAACATATGCTTGAAAAGCTCCCTTTACTTGGAGAGTAAGTATTGAGTGATAAGTACTTGATGAATAGCTGAGTTGAATATTCGTACTTAAGCGATTAAAAAGAGCCCTTGGGCTCTTTTTTTGTTTGTCAGCTCTAAACCACCGCCTAGGGCGGTGGTGATTGTCCCTTGGGGCTATTGCCCGAAGGAATGCCCATGTTAGAAGTAAGTCTCTTATTCACCACAAGTAAGAGGAAACTAAAAACATGGGCGACTACAGAAGTTCATCACATGTATATTGGCGTTGTAAATACCACATAGTATGGACGCCGAAGTATAGATTTAAGATCTTGAAAGGTAATGTAGGTAAGGAGCTTTACCGCTCGATCTACATTTTGTGCAATATAAAAGATTGTGAAGTCTTGGAATTAAATATTCAGCCAGATCAC